>NZ_JACOOA010000024.1:0-517 GCF_014287365.1 Eggerthella hominis | reverse complement strand
GCTGATCAACTACCGCGGCTGGCCCGTGCACCACGCCATCGAGTGCTTCGGCCAGGTGGGCGGCGTGTACAACATGATGTTCAACCGCGACGACATGATCCACTCCGCCGTGAACTTCCAGGGCTGCGGCCTGCCCTTCGAGCTGAAGCAGCAGATCGCCGAGGAGGTGTGGGGCGGCAAGGACGCCATCGACCAGAACAAGAACTACACCCCCATGAACGAGCGCAAGGCGAACTTCGCCTGGTGGAGCATCGTCACCGACGTGCTGCACGACTCGCTGACGCTGTGCAACTGGGTGTGGCCGATGACCATGAGCCCGACGAAGTCGCGCGACTACCGCGGCGACCTCGACCTGGAGGCCAAGTTCTTCAAGGCCGTCACCGGCGAGGACGTGACCACCGACGACCTGTACCAGGCCGGCGCCAAGATCATGACGCTGCAGCGCGCCAACACCGTGCGCGGCATGACGAAGGACGACGGCACGATGGGCGAGAACGACATGCGCAACGTCCACGAC
>NZ_JACOOA010000023.1:0-606 GCF_014287365.1 Eggerthella hominis | reverse complement strand
CCGACCTCGGCGGCCACGCGCAGTTCTTCGGCCCGGGCACCATCCAGCTCGGCGGCCACGAGACGCTCGAGGACACGGCGCGGGTCATGGGCTCGCTCGTGGACATCCTCATGGCCCGCGTGAACCGCCACCCCGACGTGGTGGGCCTCGCCGCGAACTCCGCCGCGCCGGTCGTCAACGGCATGTCCGACTACAACCACCCCACGCAAGAGCTCGGCGACCTCATGACGATGATCGAGAACCTGCCCGAGGGCAAGTCCATCGAGGACTGCAAGCTCGCCTTCGTCGGCGACGCCACGCAGGTGTGCGTGTCGCTGATGTTCATCGCCTCGAAGATGGGCATGGACTTCGTGCACTTCGGCCCGAAGGGCCACCAGGTGACCGACGGCGGCCTGGTCGTCGACAAGACCGTCGACATCATGGCGATCGCCGAGGAGAACTGCAAGGCGTCCGGCGGCACGATCACCGTGTCCGACGACATCGAGAGCATCAAGGGCGCCGACTTCGTCTACACCGACGTGTGGTACGGCCTCTACGACGAGGAGGAGGGCGGCGCGAGCTACATGGACGTCTTCTACCCCAAGTACCAGGTGACGATGGACATGA
>NZ_JACOOA010000022.1:0-734 GCF_014287365.1 Eggerthella hominis | reverse complement strand
GGGAGCACCAGGCTATGTCAGATTCCAATCTGAACCAGAACACCTCCGAGGACCGGGACGCCAGGGCGAACGGGCCCGAGGCCGCCCCGGCCGCGGCCGCGCCAGCGCCCGAGGGGGATCCCAAGCAGAAGACCTTCACGCGCCGCACGGTGCTGGCCATGGCCGGCTGCGGCGTCGCCGGGCTCGCCGTGGGCGGCGTGCTGGCGTCGTGGGGCGTCACGTCGAGGTCGATCGCCTCGGGGCGCATCGAGATCCGCACCACGCCGACGAAGATGATCGTCACCGACCGCGCCCGCTGCTCGGGCTGCCAGCGCTGCGAGATGATGTGCACGCTGAAGAACGACGGCCGCGTGTCGCAGCACACCGCCCGCGTGCGCGTGTGGCAGAACTACAACTGGGGCGCGAACCCCGACGGCCCGGACGGCGTCTACAAGAGCTGCGAGTTCACCGTCGAGCACTGCAAGCAGTGCGCCGAGGCCGCCTGCATGGAGTACTGCCCGGTCCACGCCATCTACGCCAGCGAGGACAACGGCGCCCGCATGGTGGACGCCGACCGCTGCATCGGCTGCGGCATGTGCGCCTCGGCCTGCCCGTGGAACATGCCGCGCGTCGACTCCGAGAGCCGCGTGTCCACCAAGTGCGTCAGCTGCGGCCGCTGCGCCGAGCAGTGCCCGAACGGCGCCATCAAGTTCATCGACTGGGAGGACATCGCGCAGAAGGTCATCGAGCAGGGC
>NZ_JACOOA010000021.1:0-864 GCF_014287365.1 Eggerthella hominis | reverse complement strand
AAGGTGGCCGTGTGGACGTCGATCTGCTGCACGGTGCTCGCCGTCGGGTTCGTCGTGGTGGACCTCGGCCAGCCGGCCCGCCTGTGGGAGCTGTTCGCCTACTCGAACCTCGGCTCGCCGCTCATGTGGGACATCCTCGTGCTGGGCGCGTACCTGGTGCTGTCGATCGCCTACCTCTGGGCGACGCTGCGCGCCGAGGCCGGCAAGGTGTCGCAGGCCGCGCTGCGCGTGATCAGCGTGGTGGCCCTCGTGTGCGCCGTCCTCGTGCACTCGGTGACCGCCTGGATCTTCGGGCTGCAGCAGGCCCACGAGCTCTGGCACACGGCGCTTCTGGCCCCGTGGTTCGTGTCCTCCGCGCTCGTGTGCGGCGTGGCGCTCGTGCTGGTCGTCGTCATCGCGCTTCGCAAGGCCGGCTACCTGGAGCTCGACCAGGCCAACGTCGTCAAGCTCGCCAAGATGCTGGGCGCCTTCGTGCTCGTCGACCTGTACTTCTTCGGCTGCGACCTCTTGACCTCCGCCTTCCCGGGCGGCTCGGGCGCCGAGGTCGCGAGCATGCTCACGACCGGCCCGCTCGCCCCGTTCTTCTGGACCGAGGTCGTCGGCTGCGCGCTCTGCGCCGTCGTGTGCTTCGCGCCGAGGCTGCGCACGAGCCCGCTGATCGTCGTCGCGTCGCTCTTGGCCATCGTCGGCATCTTCTGCAAGCGCGTGCAGCTGCTCGTGGGCGGCTTCCAGATCCCGAGCATCGACTACGCCGGCCCCATGACGCAGTACACCGTGACGGACGCCTCCGGCACCATGGCGAGCGCCTACCAGGGCATGGTGTACTTCCCGACGCCGCTCGAGTTCGGCGTGGCGCTCGGCGTG
>NZ_JACOOA010000020.1:0-1191 GCF_014287365.1 Eggerthella hominis | reverse complement strand
CAATAGGCAGCGCAGGGAGCGTTGCCGGAGAAAGGAGACTGTCATGGCGAAGATAGTCAGCTCTTGGAACGACTGGGACCCGCTGAAGCGCGTGATCGTGGGCCGCTGCGACTACTCGATGATCCCGCCCGAGGAGCCCGCGACCTCCGAGAAGGTGCCCGTCGACTCCGAGATGCGCGGCATGTGGGGCCCCCGCCCGACGGCCACCGTCGAGCGCGGCAACGAGTGCCTCGACAACCTCGTGAAGATCCTCGAGGACCGCGGCGTGGTCGTCGACCGCCCGACGCCTTTGCAGTGGAACCAGGCCATCGGCACGCCGGACTTCCGCAACGACTCCATGATGACCTGCATGCCGCCCCGCGACATCCTGCTCACCATCGGCAACGAGATCATGGCGTCGGCCAACTCCTTCCGCTGCCGCTACTTCGAGTACCTGGCCTACTGGCCGCTCATGAAGCAGTACTTCGACGAGGACCCCGAGTTCAAGTGGACCCAGGCCCCCCGCCCCCGCTTGACGGACGCCTCCTACAAGCACAACTACTACGACGAGAAGATCTCCCTTGAGGACCGCCTGGTCCGCACGGCCAACAAGGACTTCGTCACGACCGAGGTCGAGCCGATGTGGGACGCCGCCGACGTGATGCGCATGGGCAAGGACCTGTTCATCCAGCACGGCCTGACCACCAACCGCACCGCCATGGAGTGGTTCCAGCGCTACTACCCCGAGCTGCGCGTCCACGCCGTGAACTTCCCCGGCGACCCCTACCCGATCCACATCGACGCGACCTTCGTGCCGCTGCGCCCGGGCCTGATCATCAACAACCCGCAGCGCCACCTGCCCGAGGAGCAGCGCGCGATCTTCGAGGCCAACGACTGGCAGATCGTCGACGCCGCCCAGCCGGCCCACACCGAGCCGCCGGCGCTGTGCTACAGCTCCGTCTGGCTGTCCATGAACTGCCTGGTCCTCGACCCGAAGACCGTCATCGTGGAGGCCTCCGAGGTGCACCAGCAGGAGCAGATGGACAAGCTCGGCATGAACGTCATCCCCTGCGACCTGCGCGACGCCTACCCCTTCGGCGGCGGCCTGCACTGCTCCACGGCCGACGTGTTCCGCGAGGGCGAGTGCCTCGACTACTTCCCGAACCGCGTCGCCGACCCGACCCTCATCCATCCCGAGATGTGGAACGACTA
>NZ_JACOOA010000019.1:0-1197 GCF_014287365.1 Eggerthella hominis | reverse complement strand
ACTACGCCGGCCCCATGACGCAGTACACCGTGACGGACGCCTCCGGCACCATGGCGAGCGCCTACCAGGGCATGGTGTACTTCCCGACGCCGCTCGAGTTCGGCGTGGCGCTCGGCGTGCTCGGGCTGGGCGCGCTGCTCCTGCTGCTGGGCCTCAAGTACCTGCCGCTGAAGCCCGTGGAAGACGCGCGCTAGACAACCGCGTGGAAGGGGGCGCGTGCGCCCCCTTCGATTGGAGGGTGTTGCATGATGAGAAAGATCCTCGTCGCCCTCGCGGCCTTCCTGCTCGTCGGGGCGTGCGTGTTCGCCGGCGGGGCCGTGGCCGACACGTCGGTGGGGCTGCCCGAGCCCATCGGCCCCGACTCCCCCTGCCCGGCGGCGGGGTGCGCGTCGGGGTCGTGCCACGGCTTCGACGACGTGCCCTCGCCCGACGGCGTGCACGAGATGAGCTGTCCGGAGGCGTCGTGCGCGAGCGTCGAGTGCCACGCGTGGGACACCCTGACGACTCGCTACCACCAGGCGTCCGATGCGAGCCTCAACCTGTGGGTGCTCGCGCCGGTGGCGCTCGTCGTCGGGCTCGTGCTGATCGTGCGGAAGGTGGGGTGATGCGCCGTGGATAGGAAGAGCCTCGCCGTCGATGCGGCGTGTCTGCTGGTGTACCTGGTCGCGGCGAATCCGGCCGTCACGGGCATCGGCGTCCACGAGTGGGTGGGAATCGGCGTGCTGCTCGCGTTCCTCGTGCACGTCGCGATGCATGTCGACTGGGTCGTCGAGGCGGCCAGATCCGCCGTTGCGCGCCCGTCGTGGGCGCGCACGGGAAATCTCGTGCTGGATGCGCTCATCGTCGTGGCGTTCATGACGGTGACGGTGTCGGGCCTCATGGTGTCGGGCGCGGTTTTGGCGGCGTTCGGCCTGTACGCCGACGGGTACTACTTCTGGGATCCGCTGCATGCGACGGCGGCGAAGGTCCTGCTCGCGCTGCTGCTCGTGCACGTGGTGGCGCATGGGAAGTGGCTGGTCGGCTTCTTCAAGAATCGGAAAGGGGAGCACCGTGGGGAGTGAGGAGACGAGCGAGAGCCTCTGGCAGGTGCGCGCCGCCGCCTGGGAGCTCGCGGCGCTGAGCTTCCGCTACCCGGGCGAGGAGCTCGAGGGCGCCGTCGCCTCCGGCGAGTGGGCCGAGGCGGCCGAGGAGGTCGCC
>NZ_JACOOA010000018.1:0-1988 GCF_014287365.1 Eggerthella hominis | reverse complement strand
GGAAGTTCACGGCGGAGTGGATCATGTCGTCGCGGTTGAACATCATGTTGTACACGCCGCCCACCTGGCCGAAGCACTCGATGGCGTGGTGCACGGGCCAGCCGCGGTAGTTGATCAGCTGGCTGGGCTGCTGGTCGAACCAACCCGCGTCGTCCCAGCGCTCGGTCCAGTGATACGGGCCGTAGGCGATGTGGGCGATCTCGGAGTCGTTCTGCGCGATGTCGTGCAGCAGCTCCACCATGATGGTGGGGTCGTCATCGTAGATGCGCTGCCAGTCGTATTTCGCCTTCTCCTCTTCGGGGAGGACGCGGTCGAACACGCCGGCTTTGATGCAATGGGCGAGGTCGCGCCACAGCTGGGCATAGTTGCACCACAGGCCCAGCTCGTCGATGGTGGTGCCGATCAGCGTGTTCCACACGATGCCCGACTCGGTGTCTTCCTTGATGTCGGTCTTCAGGATGCCGTTCATGTACTTGAACGGGAAGTTGGCCGCGCAGGTGTTGCCCGAGACGGTCTTGCCGCCCAGCTCGCCGGTGCGCTCGGTGCGCAGGTCGGAGTAGCAGTGGATGGGGCAGCTGTGGCAGCCGTCCATCTTGATGGTGTACTTCTCGGCCACTTCGCCCAGGTCGTACACCGACTTCATGCAGCGGTAGCCCACGGTGTTCAGCTCGCCGGGCTTCGGCTCGCCCACGTCGATGGGCTCGCCCTCGGCCATGCCCCAGGTCAGGCCCTTGCGCGCCGACCAACGGGAGCCTTCGTCGTAGAACTCGGCCCATTCCTGCTGCGTCTGCGGCACCACGTGGTTGTTGTTGGAACCGATGACCTCGCGCAGCATGTAGTCGGACAGGTCGGCCACGGCCTGCGGGTCCTTCACGTGCACGCTGCCGTTGCCCTGCACCACGATGGCCTTCACCATCTTCGAGCCCATGACCGCGCCCGTCCCGGCGCCGGCCGAGTGGTTGCGGGAGTTCATGATGACCGCGTAGGGCAGCAGGTTCTCGCCAGCGGGGCCGATGGTGGCCACGCACGACTCGACGCCTTCCAGGCGGTTGAGGGCCTCGGTGGCCTCGCGGGTGCCCATGCCCCACACGAAGCTGGCGTCCTTGATCTCCACCTTGTCGTCGACGATGTTCAGGTACACGGGCTTGTCCGACGCGCCCTCGATCACGATGGCGTCCCAGCCGGCCAGCTTGATCTTCGCGCCGATCATGCCGCCGCAGTGGGCGTCCACCACGAGGTGGTCCTTGGTGAACGTGGACAGCGAGCAGATGGTGGTACGGCCGGCCAGGGGCACGCCGGAGGCCGTCAGGGGGCCGACGGCGAAGATGACCTTGTTCTCAGGGGAGAAGGGATCGGTGCCGGCGGGCACTTCGTCGTACATGATCTTGTTGGCCAAGCCCATGCCGCCGATGTACTCCTTGTAAGGGTCGGTCGGCTGCGTCGTGATCGAGCCCGTGCTCAGATTGACGCGGAGGATCTTACCGGCCCATCCATACGATGTTTCGTCAGCCATGTTGCATCTCCAAATCTTGGATAGATTACTGAGGTTCGGTGTTGTGTGGGAACCTGCGGGTGCGACACGAGTGCTGACAACATTCGTCGCTCGCCAGTATGCCGATGCGGGCGGTCAGGGTATACCCTCTTTGAGGGTAATTTGGGGAACTCGCCGATCAGGGGCGAAAAGTCCCTCAAAGAGGGGAGGGCGTTTTCGTCGGCGCTTCCATACTGGGTACCGTTGTGTGGAGCCAAGAACGGGATCGAACCGAGTGTAAAACCGCCGTCGCAGCGCGGGCGTATAGAGGAGTTCGCGCGAGTACGCATGCGACGGAGGGACGAGGAAAACGACACTCACCGCACTCAAGTGAGGGAGGGAGCACCAGGCTATGTCAGATTCCAATCTGAACCAGAACACCTCCGAGGACCGGGACGCCAGGGCGAACGGGCCCGAGGCCGCCCCGGCCGCGGCCGCGCCAGCGCCCGAGGGGGAT
>NZ_JACOOA010000017.1:0-3695 GCF_014287365.1 Eggerthella hominis | reverse complement strand
GGAAGTTCACGGCGGAGTGGATCATGTCGTCGCGGTTGAACATCATGTTGTACACGCCGCCCACCTGGCCGAAGCACTCGATGGCGTGGTGCACGGGCCAGCCGCGGTAGTTGATCAGCGCCGAGCGCGCATCGTTGAACCAAGCCTGTTCGTCCCAGCGCTCGCACCACACGATGGGTCCGTGGGCGATGTACGACAGCTCCGAATCGTTGCGCGCGATGCGGTCGAGGATGTCGATGATGAACGTGGGATCGCCCTCGTCGAGCTTCGCCCAGTCGATGGCCTGGTACTCCTCCGCAGGCAGCACGCGCTCGAACACGCCTTCCGCGATGCAGTACCCCATGTCTCGGTAGAGCTGGCCGTAGTTGCACCACAGCCCTAGGTCGTCCATCGTGTTGAGGAAGACGACGTTCATGACGAACGCCTGCTCCTCGGGCAGCTCCTTTTTCATGACGTTGTTCATGAACGTGTAGCCCGCGTTCGCCATGCAGGTGTTTCCGCCCGTCTGGTAGCTGCCGGCGTCCTTCGCCGCGTCGACGCGCAAGTCTCCGTAGCAGTGGATGGGGCATCCGTGGCAGCCGTCCGTCTTGATGAGGTACTTTTCCGCCGCGGGGCCCAGCATGAACGGATGGGCCGACAGCATGCAGCGGTAGCCCACGGTGTTCAGCTCGCCGGGCTTCGGCTCGCCCGTCTCGATGGGATCGCCCTCGGCCAGGCTCCAATACAGCCCTTTGCGCGCGTTCCATCGCGAACCCTGGTCGTAGAACTCGGCCCACTCCTGCTGCGTCGAGGGCACCACGTGGTTGTTGTTGGAACCGACGACCTCGCGCAGCATGTAGTCGGACAGGTCGGCCACGGCCTGCGGGTCCTTCACGTGCACGCTGCCGTTGCCCTGCACCACGATGGCCTTCACCATCTTTGCGCCCATGACGGTGCCCGTGCCGGCGCCGGCCGAGTGGTTGCGCGCGTTGATGATGCACGCGTAGGGCAGCAGGTTCTCGCCGGCGGGGCCGATGGATGCGACGCAGGCTTCCACGCCCTCCTTGCGGCACAGGGCCTCGGTCGCCTTTCGCGTGCCCATGCCCCACACGAAGCCGGCGTCCTTGATCTCCACCTTGTCGTCGACGATGTTGAGGTACACGGGATGGTCGGACGCGCCCTCGAGCACGATGGCGTCCCATCCGGCCAGCTTCATCTTCGCGCCGATCATGCCGCCGCAGTGGGCGTCCACCACGAGGTGGTCCTTCGTGAACGTGGACAGCGTGCTGATGGTCATGCGCCCGGCCAAGGGCACGCCGGAGGCCGTCAGCGGGCCCACGGCGAACACGATCTTGTTCTCGGGCGATAGCGGGTCGGTGCCGGCGGGCACTTCGTCGTACATGATCTTGTTGGCCAAGCCCATGCCGCCGATGTACTCCTTGTACGGGTCGGTCGGCTGCGTCGTGATCGAGCCCGTGCTCAGATTGACGCGGAGGATCTTACCGGCCCATCCATACGATGTTTCGTCAGCCATTGCTGTATCTCCTATCTGGTAAGCCTGAGGTGTTGTGTGCGGCTCGGGGGATATGAGAGGTGCGGGGCTGCGCTGATCACAGTATGCATCATGGCGGGAAAAAGCCTATATCCCGCATGAGGTCATTCTTGCCTTTTTCGAGGTGGGGCGCTGCGGGATGCGGCGTCAGCTCAATTCGCTGGTGACGTGGTCGAGGATCTCCTGGCGCGAGTGGAGGCCCGTCTTCGTGTAGATGTGCCGGATGTGCTCGTGCACCGTTCCGGGAGCGATGAACAGCTCTTCGGCGATCCGCTTCTGGGTGTGGCCGAGCGCGTACAGCGAGAGGACCTCGATCTCGCGCGCCGAGAGCGAGAAGCGCTTGCCTATGTCGGTGACTCCCTGCTGGATGGCGTGCTCGCGCATCGTGGCGAGGGCCGCGATCTCGTCCGTGTCGCTCAGGGCCATGATCTTTTGCAGCGTCGGGTGCTCGGGTGCCGAAGGCGTTACGCTCGGCGTTTTCGCCACGTTGAGGAAGCGGACGAACACGAGCAGGGCCGAGATGAGCACGGCGTCGCCCATGATGGCGATCATGAGCTCGGTGTTCGCGTTCAAAGGCGAGAGCGAGACGAGCAGGATGCGCCCGACCGCGCGTGGCAGGAAGAACGCGAGCCATCCGGCGATGGCGTAATAGTAGGGGTCGCGCCAGCCGTACGTCATGAAGGAGATCGTGAGGTGGGAGCAGTACCCCACCATGAGCGCGTTGAGCGTGGTGGCGAACACGGCTCCCACCTGGAGGTTGTCTCCCCAGGCGGCGTACGAGGTCAGCCCGCAGCAGGCGAGCGCGAACATGATGATCCAGATGCCCGTCGTCATGATCCCCTGGCGTCCTTTGAAGGAGAGCGCGACGATGAAGGCGCAGAGGGCGATGGTCAGCAGCATGTAGGCGAGGCGATGGCCCTCGTCGAAGGTGACCGCCTCGCCGTTGGGGTACCCCCTCAGCAACCCGATGGTCAGCCCCAGCGCCGCAACGCCGAACGCCGACGAGATGAGGACGCCCTTGTTCTTGATGGAGTCCTTCATGAACGACAGGGAATCGTGGGCCTCCGGATGGATCATCTCGTAAGGCCGCTTGACGCGTCTGGCCAGTAGCATGGCGGGGATTTGGAGGGAGGCGAGCGCCGCCGCGAGGAACTGGCGGAACGGCTCCGCCAGCAGGCTGCAGGCGAAGATCTCGATCTCGCTGAGCAGGAGCGCCGAGAATACGAACACGGCAGCGACCGCCGTGCTGCTCTTTCGCGCCCGCCTCATCCAGTAGAACATCGCAGCGGGGCTTGCCACGGCGTTCACGATGCCCACCAGCAGGTACGCGATGCCGTCACGGGCCTCGTGCGACGACAGCAGGCCCAGCGCGACGACCGAGGCCACCTGCAAGGCGATGCAGATGCGCGCGATGGCGTTGACGCTCGACTTGTTCAAGGACACCTTTCCGAAGGCGACGATGCCGAGCAGGGCCGCCAGCACGAGCGAGGCGAACAGGCTGGTGCCGTCCGAGAGGAAGTTCGCGTCGGTCTGCGTGTAGCTCGAGTATATCGAGGCGATGATGCCCGTGCGCGCCGAAGCGAGCCCCACGATGAGCGGGGTGAGGGCGAGCAGGTGCTGGAAAACGGTTCTTTGCGAGCCGCGCTCGTCGTCCGGCGGCTGTGTGAATGCACGCAACATGGCTCCCCTCCATTGATGCGGATGCTTGCGCTGGGTCCCCACGATTATACGGCAAGCGCGCGGGTTCTCCCGGGAGCGCTTGGCTCGAACCGCCTCGACCGTGGCGGGCGTCTCGAAGGCGGGCCGGGATCGCTCGGAAACAGTATCGCCGAAATCGCCCGTTTTGATGAATATCCTCTTTGAGGATATTCGAAAAGTACGCCGATATCCCCTTTTATCCCGGAGGAGGAGAAGCCGGAAAGCGCGGCTGGGGGCATACTCGGTTGCGTTGTGTGCAGGGGGATGAAGCGAGGCCGTGCCCGTTCCCGCGGAAGGGGAGGGCGGCGGATGCCGCGCGAATCAAGACGACTATCACCGAAACGAGGGGGAGCACCAGGCTATGTCAGATTCCAATCTGAACCAGAACACCTCCGAGGACCGGGACGCCAGGGCGAACGGGCCCGAGGCCGCCCCGGCCGCGGCCGCGCCAGCGCCCGAGGGGGAT
>NZ_JACOOA010000016.1:0-4010 GCF_014287365.1 Eggerthella hominis | reverse complement strand
ATCCAAATACGGCCCCATCGGCAGGCTCAGAACCGTCTCGCACAACCGCTTCGCCACGGGGCATCCGCCGGGGCACAGATGCGCGCCCTCGAACGCCCTCTGCTCGTGCATGGGCTTGGGATAGTAAACCATGGTGGGGACGCCCCGCTCCTTGAGCGAGGCCTGGAGGGCGTCCCGGTCGAAGCCCTGCGGCAGCTGCACGGTGTACTGCGCCCACGAGCTGCGGCAGCCCTCGGGCACCGTCGGAAGCGCGAGGCCGCTTCCGGCGAGGGCCTCGTCGTAGGGCGCCGCGGCCTCGTTCACGGCGTCGAGCTCGTATCGCTCGAACGCTTCGAGCTTCACGAGCAGGATCGCGGCCTGGATCGAATCAAGTCGGCTGTTGATGCCGACGCGCACGTTGTCGTACTTCATCGACCCCTTGCCATGCACGGCGAAACTGCGGATCAGCTCCGCCCACTCGTCGGAGTCGGTGAACACCGCGCCGCCGTCGCCATAGCAGCCGAGCGGCTTGGCGGGGAAGAAGCTCGTGGTGGAGACGTCGCCGAACGAGCACGCCATCTTCCCGTCGATGGAGCCGCCGAAGCCCTGCGCGCCGTCCTCCAACAGCAGCATGCCGTGGCGCCCGCAGACCTCGCGGATCGCCGGGTAATCCGCCGGCAGCCCGAAGAGGTCGACCGCCACGACGGCCCTGGGGAGGAGGTCGGTCTCGTTCTCCACGAACCGTACGGCCTCTTCCAGCTTGACGGGATCGAGGTTGAAGGTCCGCTCGTCGACGTCCACGAACACGGGCGTCGCGCCGAGCAGCGCCGGCGCCTCCCCGCTCGCGAAGAACGTGAAGTCGGGCACGAACACCGCGTCGCCCGGTCCGACGCCCCACGCCATGAGCGCGAGCTGCAGCGCGTCGGTGCCGTTGGCGCAGGTTATGCAGTGCCTGGCGCCGACGTACTCGGCGAGCCGGGTTTCAAGCTCCGCAACCTTCGGGCCGCCGATGAAACAGCCCGACCCAAGAACGCCGAGCGAAGCCTCGACGATCTCGGGCTCGAGCGCCCGGTACTGGGCTTTCAGATCACGAAATTCCACGCTGCACCTCATTCAGTCCCTCATTGCCTTGCACGTACGTCCTCCCGCAAACCTCGCATGCCAAATCTTCGGAAAGGACGGCTCCGCATTCGCATGCCCATCCATGCTGCCGCGCCGGCACTCCCAGCATGAGCGCATGCGGCCGGACGTTTGACGTGACCACGGCGCCCGAGCCGATCATCGCCCATGCGCCTATTTCGTTTCCGCAGACGATCGTCGCGTTCGCCCCGATCGACGCTCCTTCGCGAACGACCGTCCTCTTGAACGCGGCGGGGCCTTTGGGGTATTTCGCCCTCGGCGTGAGGTCGTTGGTGAACACGCACGACGGGCCGCAGAAGACGTAGTCCTCCAGTTCGACCCCTTCGTAAACCGCGACGTTGTTCTGTATCCTGCATCCGTCGCCGATGCGCGCGTTTGCCGCGACGTTCACGTTCTGACCCAAGCTGCAATCGCGACCGATCGATGCACCCGACTGCACATGGCTGAAATGCCATATCCTCGTGCCCGCACCAACCGACGCCCCTTCGTCGACAAACGCGCTTTCGTGCACGAAGTAGCCGGGCATCAGAAGGCGCCTTCCATGTCGGTGCTCGCGAAATCCTGGAGCGGCAGCTTCACGGGCAGGCCCGTCTTCTGGCTCTTGTACATGGCGAGCACGACCTCGAGCGCGTCGCGCCCCGCTTTCGCGTCCACGCGGGGAGCGCGATGCTGCTCGATCGCCTCGGCCACGTCGGCGAACAAGGCGGTATGGCCGTTGCCGTACACGTTGGAGGTCTGCTCCTCCAAGCCTTTGATCGCCCGGTCCGACTCCGTCTCGTCGGCGAAATCCCAAACGTCGATCGTGTTGGTGGAGGTGCCCCCGATCTTGACGGTGCCGGACTCGCCGAACAGGTACAGCGTCTCCTCGAGGTTCTTCGGGTGCACGTTCACCGTTCCCTCGATGGTGGCCATCGACCCGTCGGAGAACGTCAAGACGGCGACGCCCACGTCCTCAGCCTCCAGGTAATCGTGGAACCGCTGCCGGGTCTGCGCGTACACGGACACGATATCCCCGCCCATGAGCCAGCGGAGCAGGTCGATGCCGTGGATGCACTGGTTCATGAGGCAGCCGCCGTCCTGGGCCCAGGTGCCGCGCCACGGCGCCTGGTCGTAGTAGCCGCGGTTGCGGTTCCAGCGCACGTGGACGGAGCCGTGGGACATGCGTCCGAAGCGGCCCCCCTCCACGGCGTCGCGGGCGTGCCGGACGGCGACGTTGAACCGGTTCTGATGGCAGGCGGACGCGACGACGCCCTTCTCCTCCGCGCGCCGGACGATCTCGTCGGCGTCCTCGATCGACATCGCGATGGGCTTCTCGATCACGACGTTGATGCCCGCCTCGATGCAGTCGAGCGCGATGCGGGCGTGCTCGCCGCTCTCGGTGGCTATGCTCGCCAGCTCGATGTCGGGATTCTCCTCGATCATCTGCAGGTAGTCGGCGTAGCGCTTTGTAGCCCCGCCGTCGTAATCCGATTTGCGGAAGAGCGCGTCGATCTTGCCGAGATCGATATCGCAGGCCGCCACGAACTCCATGTCGTTGTTCAGGGCGGCCTTCACATGGTTCGCTGCGATGCGGCCGCAGCCGATAAGTGCGTACTTCATCCTACAGCACCTCGAGGTTCTCTCTGGGGGACACGCCCTTCATGGCGTTCTTCGTGTCGAGGACGGCCTTCGCGTGCCTCTGCACGAATCCGTAGTCGACGTTGGTGTGCGCGCACGTCACCAGAACCAGGTCGGCCGAGGCGATAGCCTCGGCCGACAGGTCCGGGATGGATTCTCGCTCGACGCCCTTGTGCCGGCAGCTCGGCACCCAGGGGTCGTAGTAGGACACCTCCGCGCCCCGCTCCTCCAGGCGCTCGATCACGCGCAGGGCGGGAGATTCGCGGTAGTCGTCGATGTCCTGCTTGTACGCCACGCCCAGCACGAGCACCCTCGAGCCCATCGTCGCCTTGCCGGCGCGGTTGAGGATGCGCGCGGCGCGCGAGGCCACCCACTCCGGCATCCCGTCGTTCACGGTCATCGACGCCTCGATCATGGAGGTGTGGAAGCCGTACTCGCGCGCCTTCCACGACAGGTAGTAGGGGTCGAGCGGGATGCAGTGGCCGCCGAGCCCGGGGCCGGGGTAGAACGCGGTGAAGCCGTAGGGCTTGGTCTTGGCCGCGTCGACGACCTCCCACACGTCGATGCCCATGCGGTCGCAGAGCATCGCGAGCTCGTTCACCAGGCCGATGTTGACGTTTCGGTAGGTGTTCTCGAGGATCTTCTCCATCTCGGCGACCGCCGGGCTCGACACGCGCGTGACGCCTCCCTCGAGCACGGCCTCGTAGACCGCCGCGATGCATTCGAGCGCCTCCTCGCCGACGGCGCCCACGACCTTGGGCGTGTTCTTCGTCTTGTAGAGGAGGTTGCCGGGGTCAACGCGCTCGGGCGAGAACCCGAGGTAGAAGCCCTCGCCGCACTTCAGGCCCGAGCCCTCCTCCAGGATGGGCAGTATCAGCTCCTCGGTGGTTCCGGGGTAGGTGGTGGACTCGAGCACCACCATGGCGCCTTCTTTGAGGTAGGGCGCTATCTCGCGGGCGGACGCCTCCATGTAGGAGGTGTCGGGCATCTGGTGGGCGTCGAGCGGGGTGGGCACGCAGATGGCGACGAAGCCGCACTCGGCTATGCGCGAGAAGTCGCCCGTGGCCTCGAGCCTGCCGGCCCCGACGAGGGCCGCGAGATCCTCCTGCACGACGTCGCCGATGTAGTTCTCCCCGCGGTTCACCATGCCCACCTTGTCGGCCTGCACGTCGAAGCCGATCGTCTTGAAGCCGGCCTTGGCCTTCTCCACGGCCAGCGGCAGCCCCACGTAGCCGAGGCCCACCGTGCCGCAGACGAGGGTGCGGTCGGCGACC
>NZ_JACOOA010000015.1:0-5218 GCF_014287365.1 Eggerthella hominis | reverse complement strand
CCGCAGAACCTTGAAAACCGGATACTGAGTAGCGAAAGAAGAACAAGCCAAGCAAACGATTCTTGCGAACGGAAACCCGGCCCGAGCGCGCATCCCCGAGACGGGGGGCGGGCGAGGGCCGAAACCAAGATCGGACTCAGCGGGAAGCGATTCCCGCCTCTTAAACGGAGAGTTTGATCCTGGCTCAGGATGAACGCTGGCGGCGTGCCTAACACATGCAAGTCGAACGACGAAACCGCCCTCGGGCGGACATGAAGTGGCGAACGGGTGAGTAACACGTGACCAACCTGCCCCTTGCTCCGGGACAACCTTGGGAAACCGAGGCTAATACCGGATACTCCTCGCCCCCCTCCTGGGGGGCCCGGGAAAGCCCAGACGGCAAGGGATGGGGTCGCGGCCCATTAGGTAGACGGCGGGGTAACGGCCCACCGTGCCTGCGATGGGTAGCCGGGTTGAGAGACCGACCGGCCACATTGGGACTGAGATACGGCCCAGACTCCTACGGGAGGCAGCAGTGGGGAATTTTGCGCAATGGGGGAAACCCTGACGCAGCAACGCCGCGTGCGGGACGACGGCCTTCGGGTTGTAAACCGCTTTCAGCAGGGAAGAACAACGACGGTACCTGCAGAAGAAGCTCCGGCTAACTACGTGCCAGCAGCCGCGGTAATACGTAGGGAGCGAGCGTTATCCGGATTCATTGGGCGTAAAGAGCGCGTAGGCGGCCTTTCAAGCGGGATCTCTAATCCGAGGGCTCAACCCCCGGCCGGATCCCGAACTGGGAGGCTCGAGTTCGGTAGAGGCAGGCGGAATTCCCGGTGTAGCGGTGGAATGCGCAGATATCGGGAAGAACACCGATGGCGAAGGCAGCCTGCTGGGCCGAAACTGACGCTGAGGCGCGAAAGCTAGGGGAGCGAACAGGATTAGATACCCTGGTAGTCCTAGCCGTAAACGATGGATACTAGGTGTGGGGGGCAACGCCCTCCGTGCCGCAGCCAACGCATTAAGTATCCCGCCTGGGGAGTACGGCCGCAAGGCTAAAACTCAAAGGAATTGACGGGGGCCCGCACAAGCAGCGGAGCATGTGGCTTAATTCGAAGCAACGCGAAGAACCTTACCAGGGCTTGACATGCTGGTGAAGCCGGGGAAACCCGGTGGCCGAGAGGAGCCAGCGCAGGTGGTGCATGGCTGTCGTCAGCTCGTGTCGTGAGATGTTGGGTTAAGTCCCGCAACGAGCGCAACCCCTATCGCATGTTGCCAGCATTCAGTTGGGGACTCATGCGAGACTGCCGGCGTCAAGCCGGAGGAAGGTGGGGACGACGTCAAGTCATCATGCCCTTTATGCCCTGGGCTGCACACGTGCTACAATGGCCGGTACAACGGGCTGCGAACTCGCGAGAGTGAGCGAATCCCTCAAAGCCGGCCCCAGTTCGGATCGGAGGCTGCAACCCGCCTCCGTGAAGTCGGAGTTGCTAGTAATCGCGGATCAGCATGCCGCGGTGAATACGTTCCCGGGCCTTGTACACACCGCCCGTCACACCACCCGAGTCGTCTGCACCCGAAGCCGCCGGCCGAACCCGCAAGGGGCGGAGGCGTCGAAGGTGTGGAGGGTAAGGGGGGTGAAGTCGTAACAAGGTAGCCGTACCGGAAGGTGCGGCTGGATCACCTCCTTTCTAGGGAGACACTCATCGTGTCCGACGGGGTCGAGCGCAAGCGCTCCCCCGCCTGGAAGACAAAACAATTCTTATTTGGGTCCCGTCGCGAGGATCCGCCTGGCTCTTCGCCCGCTCGCTCAGCATCCGGCTTCCGGGGCTCTGCCCCCGAGGGGGCCTCGACGGGCCTCCGCGCACCTTGACAGTTGCATAGCGTTTAGTGACAAATGATCTTTTTCCCCGGCGGCCCTCGGGCGGCCGGGACGAAGCATCATTCACGATCGCAAGAGTATCGAGTATTCGATACCCGAAACCTGAGTTAAAGAGAAGAAGATATTAAGGGCGCACGGCGGATGCCTTGGCACAGGAAGTCGATGAAGGACGCGGCAAGCTGCGATAAGCTTCGGGGAGGCGCAAACGGCCATCGATCCGAAGATCTCCGAATGGGGGAACCCGGCCAGGGTCATGCCTGGCCATCCCCGCCTGAATCAAATAGGGCGGGAGAAGGCAACCCGGGGAACTGAAACATCTAAGTACCCGGAGGAAGAGAAATCAACCGAGATTCCGGCAGTAGCGGCGAGCGAAACCGGACCAGCCCAAACCCATGCACGTGTAAGCGTAAGGGCGTTGCTGCATGAGGGGTTGTGGGACCACACACTCCATGGGCCTTATACCATGGACGGAGTTACAAAGCTGCGCGGAAGCGGAACGGCCTGGGAAGGCCGGCCGGAGCGGGTGAGAGCCCCGTACGCGAATCCCCGCAGCCTCCGAGTGAGGCACCCGAGTAGCGCCGGGCACGTGAAACCCGGTGCGAAGCAGGGGGGACCACCCTCCAAGGCTGAACACTCTCCTGTGACCGATAGCGAACCAGTACCGTGAGGGAAAGGTGAAAAGCACCCCGAGAGGGGAGTGAAACAGTACCTGAAACCGTGCGCCTACAAGCAGTCGGAGCCCCCGAGCGGGGTGACGGCGTGCCTTTTGTAGAATGAGCCAGCGAGTTGCGGTATGCGGCGAGGTTAAGCTTTTAAGCGAGCCGCAGTGAAAGCGAGCCTTTAAGATGGCGTTTTAGTCGCATGCTGCAGACGCGAAGCCGGGTGAGCTATCCATGGGCAGGCTGAAGCGGGGGTAAGACCCCGTGGAGGGCCGAACCCACTTCGGTTGAAAACGGAGGGGATGACCCGTGGATAGGGGTGAAAGGCCAATCAAACCCGGAGATATCTCGTTCTCCCCGAAATAGCTTTAGGGCTAGCCTCGGCCGTTCTCCGACGGCGGTAGAGCACTGGATCGTCGAGGGGGCTTCACCGCCTACCGACACGAACCAAACTCCGAATGCCGTCGGATCAGAGGCCGGGAGTCAGAACATGTGGGCTAAGCTGTGTGTTCGAAAGGGAAACAGCCCAGACCGCCTGCTAAGGTCCCCAAGTTTATGCTGAGTGGCAAAGGATGTGCGTTTGCCTAGACAACCAGGATGTTGGCTTAGAAGCAGCCATGCATTTAAAGAGTGCGTAACAGCTCACTGGTCAAGTGGACATGCGCCGACAATTCACGGGGCTAAGCATAACACCGAAGCAGCGGACTAATTCATATTAGTGGTAGGGGAGCTTTCCCCGCAGCGGAGAAGCCGAGAGGGCGACCCTCGGTGGAGCGCGGGGAAGTGAGAATGCTGGCATGAGTAACGAGAGCGGCGCGAGAAACGCCGCCGCCGTAAGCCTAAGGGTTCCTGGGCAAGGCTAATCCTCCCAGGGTCAGTCGGGAGCTAAGGCGAGGCCGAGAGGCGTAGCCGATGCACAACAGGCGGACATTCCTGTACCGCCGATGGACCGTTATCACCGACGGGGTGACGGAGAAGGGTAGCCGAGCGGGGTTCTGGACGTCCCCGTGAAAGCGCGTAGGGAGTCTCGCATGGAAATCAGCGGGGCATGTATCCTGAGACGCGAGACGAAAGCTTATGCTGAAGTCGGCGAGCCCATGCTTCCGAGAAAAACCTCTAGGAAGGGACATCGGCGCCCGTACCAAAACCGACACAGGTGGGCAGGTAGAGCATACCGAGGCGATCGGGAGAACCATGGTTAAGGAACTCGGCATACTGACTCCGTAACTTCGGGAGAAGGAGTGCCCCTGGCGGTGACGGGACTTGCTCCCCGAGCGGCCGGGGGTCGCAGCGAAACGGCCCAAGCGACTGTTTATCAAAAACACAGGACTCTGCTAAGTGGCAACACGACGTATAGGGTCTGACGCCTGCCCGGTGCTGGAAGGTTACGCGGATGGGTCAGCCTCACGGCGAAGCTCTGAAGCCAAGCCCCAGTAAACGGCGGCCGTAACTATAACGGTCCTAAGGTAGCGAAATTCCTTGTCGGGTAAGTTCCGACCTGCACGAATGGCGTAACGATTTGGGCGCTGTCTCAACCATGGACCCGGTGAAATTGTATTATTCGTGAAGATGCGAATTACCTGCGGAAGGACGGAAAGACCCCGTGAACCTTTACTGCAGCTTGACATTGATCGTTGGCTCGGCGCGTAGAGGATAGGCAGGAGGCTTCGAAGCCCGGGCGCCAGCTCGGGTGGAGCCGGCCTTGGAATACTGCCCTCGTCGCGTTGGCGATCTAACCCCCGGCCGTGATCCGGCGGGGGGACCGTGTCAGGCGGGTAGTTTGACTGGGGCGGTCGCCTCCTAAAATGTAACGGAGGCGCGCAAAGGTCCGCTCAGAACGGTTGGCAATCGTTCGCAGAGCGCAAGAGTACAAGCGGGCTTGACTGCGAGGCCCACAAGCCGAGCAGAGACGAAAGTCGGTTCTAGTGATCCGGCGGCACAGAGTGGAATGGCCGTCGCTCAACGGATAAAAGGTACTCCGGGGATAACAGGCTGATCTTGCCCAAGAGTCCACATCGACGGCAAGGTTTGGCACCTCGATGTCGGCTCATCGCATCCTGGGGCTGAAGTCGGTCCCAAGGGTATGGCTGTTCGCCATTTAAAGCGGTACGCGAGCTGGGTTCAGAACGTCGTGAGACAGTTCGGTCCCTATCCTCCGCAGGCGCAAGAGGATTGAGGAGGTCTGCCCCTAGTACGAGAGGACCGGGGTGGACGGACCTCTGGTGCAGCAGTTGTCGACCAACGGCACGGCTGCCTAGCTACGTCCGGCACGGATAACCGCTGAAAGCATCTAAGTGGGAAGCCGTCTCCAAGATGAGTCCTCTTTCCGGTAAGGGCCCTCGCAGACCACGAGGTCGATAGGCCGCAGCTGCAAGGCGCGCGAGCGCTTCAGGCGAGCGGTACTAATAGCCCGAGCTCTTCTTCACAAACACATTCTCGGTTTCGCGACCGTGAAGTCACGAGCGCTGTGCAACCGCCAGGGTGGCGCGGAGGGTCCGCGGCCGCCGGGCGGGGCCATATGAGGCCCGCGCGGGAACGCCCTGCGCGAGCGCGACCATGGAGGCAGGGATCACCCGGTCCCATTCCGAACCCGGCAGTTAAGCCTGCCATCGCCGAAAGTACTGCGGGGTCAGCCCGTGGGAGGACAGGACGTCGCGCTCGCCCAGGGCGTTTCCGTTTCCGCCGAGAGGCCCGAGGG
>NZ_JACOOA010000014.1:0-12215 GCF_014287365.1 Eggerthella hominis | reverse complement strand
GAAACAGATTTGGCAACCGTCTCGCATAGCCTTATTTCGCTTCTCTCAGAATTGTCCTGATGCGTACATTCAGCTTTATGAGAAATGCCGCTGTCGGCCTAGTGTGCAAGATGCTCGTCCTGGTTCTAAACTTCGTCGTGAGGACCGCTTTTGCGTACACGCTATCGGTTGAGTACTTGGGGATCGACAGCCTTTTCGCCAACGTTTTGGTGATACTAAACTTGTCGGATTTAGGACTCTCCTCTGTCATCGTTTTCGCTTTGTACAAGCCATTGGCCGAAGGGGACGAATCGAGAGTGAAATCGCTGCTGCACTTCTACTGCAACACGTACAGGATTCTTGGATTCGTGTTCCTGGGGGCCGGCGCAGCGCTAACGCCGTTTTTGCCTTATCTGCTTACGGGCTCGACCGATTTGGTGAACATCTATATCGTCTATGCATTATACCTAGCTCGAACTGTGAGTTCGTATTGGTTTTTTGCATATAAAAAGGCTCTGCTGACCGCAGATCAGAAAGAATACGTCGTCACCTTGATCAACACAGGAGCCACGCTGGTCATGGTCGCCGTTCAAGTTGCGCTCCTTGTCTTGTTGAGCGATCAGCCTGAACTTTCCTTTTACCTTTACGTTTCCATTGGGGCGGTAACGACGATAGCCGGTAATGCGATGACGGCATGGTACGTCGACAGGAACTACCCTTATACGTTGGATGCGAATGCCGAAAAGCTGAACGAGGCGGAGCGCAATTCCATCCTGAAGAACGTGTATGGAGGTGCTTTGCATAAAGTAAGCTCTGCGATAAACAATTCCGCGACAAGCTTAATCATTTCCTCTTTGATCGGTGTTATTTTCGTTGGGTACTACTCAAATTATGCAATTCTCCTGACAGGAATCATGGCGATTTTAGGAGCGGTATTCGCCCCTGTTGTCGCAAGCGTAGGAAACCTCAACGCAATCGAATCGGTAGAGAAAAGCGAATTGGTTTTCAGGTCTCTTCATCTTGCATGTTTTTGGGCTTACGGGCTTTCCTGCGTTGCGTTCCTTATTCTGGCCAATCCCTTCATCACGATATGGCTTGGCGGCGAATGGGTTTTGGGAATGGATGTGGTGGTGGCGCTTACGTTGAAGCTTGCAATTGACGGATTGATGGGAGCCGTAATCAGTTATCGACAGGCATCGGGATTGTATTGGAATACCCGGTATCGCTACGTTGCGTCCGTGTTTGTGAACATCGCAAGCGCGCTCCTTTTTGTTCATTTGGGGTTTGGTGTGGCGGGAGCGATTCTGGGTTGCTGTTGCGGAGAAGTGGTCGCGCTCCTCGTTGATCCGTTTGTGGTTTGCAGGGAAGTGTTCAATAGGAAGCCGGTTTTCTTCTATTCGATGTACGCCAAATCTTTCGTTCTTCTTGCCGCGACGGCCGCTGTGTTGTATTTGGCATGTGTGCCCTTGGGAGGAAGCGGCCTGATTCCCTTCTTTCTAAAACTCGCATTATGCGTGATTGTTCCTAACGTTGTGTGGTATGCGGTCTACAGATCTAGTGTCGAATTTAGGTATTTGTCGAGTTTGCTCATACCGCTATTGCATCGCTTTTCAAAAACGCGGAAGGATGGCTAGAGTCATGACGTTAAAAGGTTTTATCAAAATGCTCTTCCCGAGGTCGATGCAAGTGAGATATACATATCTGAAATATCAAGGCAGGTTGCTACGACTGTCAAATCCCGAGCTGTACACTGACAAAATGATATGGTTGCAAAGTTTTTATAATATCCACCGCAAAGATCTTATGCAACGCTGCTACGACAAATATCGTGCTCGTGAGTACTTTTCGGAAAAACTGGACTCGAATCGCTACACTCCAAAGCTGTTGGGCGTATACGAATCTGCGCAAGAGATACCATTCGAGTCGCTGCCTGAAAAATGCATACTAAAAGTTTCCCAATCGTCGGGATCGAATTTAGTACTCAGAGAGAGAGTTGAAGACCTGAAAAGGCAGCAAGAGATCCGCAACAAGTTCTCGTTTTGGCTGCACGAAGCTCGAAAGAAAAAGCATATATTCGAAGATTATGTGTACGACGGAAATGCGATTATCTTAGCTGAAGAATTGCTGGAAACGGCTGACGGCAAAGTACCCGATGACTACCGGGTATTCTGTTTCAATGGAGAGCCAGCTTTCATTTGCCATGATATCGAGTCAACCGATGAGATGGGAAACAAGCTTCACGAGTACTACAGGAACACTTATACGACGACGTGGGAGTTTATTTCCGTAGACATGGGACGCAAAAGGAAGCCCGAGGCCATTGTAGAAAAACCACCAATGCTTGACGAGATGTTAATGATTGCCAAAAAGCTGTCGCAGGATTTCCCCTTTGTTCGTGTTGATACCTACGTTGTAAAAGATAAGGTATATATAGGCGAGCTAACTTGGCTCCCGCAGGGTGGTACAGGGAAGATTGAGCCGTTCGAATATGAAGAGCTATATGGCAATCTTCTCAAACTTCCAGAATTGAAGTAGCTTTTAATTGCTCCTTGGCTAACTGCGGTAGCAGCTTGCTAAAGAACGAACCACCGAGTATCGACCTATGACCGGATTCCCCTAACGAGCAGAATGTTGTCAAAAACCAATGAAAAGCCAGACCGAGATATCTCCTAGCCTGGCCCTGATACTATCCCTGCATGACCTTGGTGACGACAAAACAGAACCTCTGCTCGGCGAAACGGGCGAGCCTCTCCTCGAGCCTCTTCACTCCTTTAGCTGCGTGGTTCTTGATATGAAGCGACACCTCCTCGTCCATTCTGAGCGCTTCCTCTCGCGAGTCGCCCGCATGTAGCGCCAGGCGGACTCGACGAGCTGCTTGTGCAGATGGGAGCTCCCCGCCTTGGTGATGCCCCCGCGCGCCACCTTCTCGCCACTCGAATGCTCGGAGGGAGCGAACCCGATTCATGATGAGCAGGTTCGTGCGTTGTCGAAGCGGGAGAACGCGCCGGTTTCGACAACGAACGAGAGCGCCGTCATGGCCTCGATACCCTTCAGGCAGCGCAAAGCCCCCACGCAGCCCTTCCGCCTCTTCTGGTCTGCGCATTCTGCGATCTCCTTCTCGACGGCCTTCTTCTGGGCCTCGAGGTGACGAATCTCGGAGATGTTGTAGTCCATGGCGTCGCGCGCGGCGGCCTGGCCTAGCTCTATCGAGTGGACCCGCTCCCAGTGGGCGCTTATCCGCTTGTCCTTGCGCCTGTCGTTCCCGTTGGGCTCGTCGTAGACGTGCCCATGGCGGACGAGCGGGTGCGTCGGCGGTGCTTCACGCGCACGAGGTTGCATCGGACGTCCTCGAGGGCCTGCGAGAGGTCGCGCGCGACCCCGCATTCCTCGTCGGGTATCCACACCTCATGCCGTCTCCGGGACTTACGGAGCAGCCTGCACCCCGATGGTTGCGTACTAGTTAATGGTCGACAGCACTTTAGTACCGATTATCGGGATACGCTGGAATCAATAGCCAACCCGTTCTAGCCGGCCCTCTCTTACTCTATCGCCTCGTTGTTAAATGCCTGCCAGTCCGGTTCGTTCCGCATCGGAAAGTACCTGCGCAATCAGAAGATCAATCGGCTCATTGATGTCGATTGCTTCACGATCGTTAATCAAAAATCCTTGCACCTTTCGACCCAGCACGGAACCGGTTTCGAGGAGGGAGTCTACTTCTGTAATATATAAGCAACTATTTTCAGCATATAAAGGATCTCGATCCTGCCTGCGTCTTGGCGCTTCAGGATTTAAACGATGATACCCGCCTTCTTCCTCAATCCAAAAATCCGTGTAGACCGCATTGAGCGTCAGCATAGCATCGCATTCGGGATTTCTATCAAAGGCATTCTTGAAATCTCTAATGGTAGATGGCTTCCTGAAGGGGGAGGTTGGCTGCACTGTCATTACTGAGCCATATTTCTTCCCGTACTTTTGATAGATTTGCTCCAATGCGTCAATCAGGGCATCTTCTGTTTTCGCGGAGTCTGCGCTTATGCTAGGGGGCCTTTTCAAGATATGGGTTCTTTCATTGCAATAACGTCGTGCTACTGCAATGATCTCTTCTGAATCTGTGCTTATCGCTATATCTGCATCAATGTCGGATCGCTTCAGTGCTTCTATCGCCCAAACCAGCAAAGGTTTGCCGCCGATCGGCTGGATG
This sequence comes from Eggerthella hominis, assembly GCF_014287365.1. Taxonomy (NCBI): domain Bacteria; kingdom Bacillati; phylum Actinomycetota; class Coriobacteriia; order Eggerthellales; family Eggerthellaceae; genus Eggerthella; species Eggerthella hominis. Next base: position 8,035 of record NZ_JACOOA010000014.1, on the reverse strand, counting down.
TTCTTCAAGGGAATACCTTTAGAACCGCCACGAGCTGGTATCACCGCAAGACACGGTAGCCGTCTCTTATCCATTTGACAATCTCCTGTCAATATATTCCATGACGTCGAAAAGCGTTATAACATCAATCAGCTTAAAGTCGTCATCAACAACAGGAAACAAGGTCATTCCTCTTTCTTTGAGAAGCCCGAAAGCCTTATCCATATCGCGATCTTTCAGATATAGAAAGGACGGAGATGAAAAATGTCGGATAGACGAATAAATGTCAGCACCCACGCACAATGCGCGTATGATGTCTCCTTGGCTAAGGAATCCTTCAACACGATCGCCATTTCCGATGACGAAAACACCCCTGCTCCTGTTTTCCTCGATCTGATTTAGCGCTTCCCGAATTGTGTAAGTCGGGGTTACGCAATAAACCGCAAGACTGCTATCCATGGCGTCACTCTTTCTAATAAGTGAGTGTTTTAGTCATTAAAGAGTCATTGATCTCCGTAGAGACAAGCAGATCGAGAATTCTCTGTGATGATTTCCCATCTCCGTAAGGATTTTCGCACGTTTTCAAAGCCTCTTCGAACTCTTTTGAAGTAGCTTTCCTGATCGCTTCAACGATTGCTTCTTTATCGAAATCGACATCAATGACATTGCTTCCTCTGAATCTCATGTCTTGCCTACGGCCAATGTTCACGGCTGCCGTTTTGAAAGTTGGCGCCTCTAAAAGCCCCGAACTTGAATTTCCAACGATGCATCTTGCCTCTTTGAGCAAACCTAGGTAATCTTCACGTTTCAAGTTCGCAAAGAGATGATAGTCTCCGTTTCGATGAGAGACAATGGCGTTGCGAACGCTGAACGAACCGGCATCGTTGTTGGGAAGGATAACGATCTTTGGCATTTCGAATTCGTTGAGCGCTTCTACAAATATCTTCGCCTGTTCACCAGCCTTTGCTGCTTCTTCAGTGACGGGGTGCATAACTGCAAGCATAAACCCTCGTTCCAGGTTTAAGCCTAGACGCGTCTCGATATCAATCTTTGATGAGTATTTTGCTTCAACCATCTCATCAACCTGTGGAGCACCGACATTGTGGACACGAAAAGGCTCTTCCCCTAACTTGATAAGCCGACAGGCAGCATCCTCGTTTGCGGCAAGATGCAGGTGAGCAAGCTTCCCAATAGCATGGCGCGTCATTCCGTCGATATTGCCCGAAACCTCTCCTGCCTGTATGTGAGCAACCGGCACATACATGTAAGAGGCGGCGATTGCTCCCATCAACTGTTCGCCTCGATCGCCTGCAAGAACAACCCAATCAGGGTTTTCAACATCAAGCACATCGGGCAGCGCTTGAAGGCAGATACCAAGAGATTTTGCGTGAGAGACATGATCGCCCCCCTCGATCGCCATCCTGATTTTGTGATCGATGCGAAAACCGTCATTTTCGATTTCTCGATAGGAATTTCCGTATCCCGGGAGAAGGTGCATGTTTGTTACAACGAGGGCAGTTTCTACGTCATCACGCATCTGCGCAAGCCTCAGTATCGGACGTATATACCCCCATTCGCCGCGAGATCCTGTTAGGAACAACAGCTTTTTCATAAGCTCTCCTGAGCCAGGTCATTCCAGGCTATAAGTGTGTTTGCCCGGATGTCACGTGTGACCACTTGTCCTATAACCTCTTCCATGCGATATGACGGAATGCCAGTTCCGGGCCGCTTTGACCAAACCATGTCTTGCGAAATTATCGTCCCTGCGGGAATATCAACAAGCGAGACGATGCTTCGATGGGCCCACTCCCGTATTCCCTGTTCGGCCTGATGCACTTTCTTTTGGCTTCCCAAAGCAGCTTCAACCTTACGCACCCCATCTACCAGCTCTCTCATCTCGAAGAAATCAATGGAAACCGCTTGATCCGGCCCAGGGGTCCGCTTGTCGAGGATAACGTGCTTCTCGATTATTTTTGCGCCGAGAGCAACCGATGCGAATGTCGTAAAAAGATCCGGCGTATGATCGGAATGTCCAATAATTGCATTTGGAAAGGAATCTCTCATTTGGACGATAACGCCCAGGTTCACATCTTCATAACGTGGGGGATATTCAGAAAGGCAGTTCATCAAGGCGAAAGATATGCCCGATGAGCTTAAAGCGGCATATGTTCTTTCGATTTCCTCAAAAGTTGCCATGCCTGTTGAAACTATCATGGGCTTCTCGAGTTTTGCAATCGCCCTCAAGGTAGGGATGTCGTCCATCTCGCCCGAACCGATCTTGAAAGCGGGGACTCCGAGTTCGTCAAGCTCATAAGCCGCTTTAAGGCTGAACGGGGTGCAGAGGTACATAATACCGATCTCATCGCAGTGTTTTAGAAGCTCTTCATGCTGGTCGAGTGTTAGAGCGTAGCGTTTGAGAAATTCATAAAGAGGAATGTCGAAGTTTGACGACATGGGAACATTGGGCAGCATCTCCTCGTCGGGAAGATGGTGCTGAAACTTGATACAATCGCAGCCTGCTAGTTTTGCTTGAAGGCACATTTCCTTGGCAGCGTCGAGACTACCCATGTGATTATCACATGCTTCCGCGATTATGAAGACCGGCGCATCTGCCCCTACTCTCCTGCCTGCTATTCGCATTTTGCACTTCCTTTCTTTGTTTGATATTTTGGTTTTGCTGGGATTCCAACTAGAAGCGATCCTGGGACGCAAAAGCTATGGGACACAACTGCATTGGCCCCGATCATGCAGCCATCGGCGATAGTAATCTCGTTGTAGAGTTTTGCACCGGGTCCTATATAAACGTCGTTTCCAATTTGCGGTGCACCACCCCGTAACGGATTTGCTCCAATATTTACAGCACTATTAAGAACACAATTCGCGCCAAGGCTAGCATGCCTACTTACTACAACGCTCCCAAAATGCAGAATAGCCAGTCCCGGTCCGCAAGTGTTCAGGGGGATGGAGAAACCTAGGCGCGTGCTTTCTTTGGCGAACCGCCATCGAAAGAATATGCGTATTGGTAAGAAAGCAGCCTCGCGTCTGCAGTTTTCGAGATACTCAGTGAACCTGAGAAGACGCTCCCATTTGTATACCGGATCCGTTAGCCAAATCATCGAATTGTCGGAGCTTGCTAGCGGGTGTTTATGGAAGGCTTTCAATGCCTTCTGATCAGCTTCTAAATACTGTCTTAATTCCCTTTTGGATGTAATCAATTAACCCCCTCAAACAATTATTGGAAACGAAAGTGCTATTTAGGAGTGGAGTCTCAAAATGGCATGTATGTATTTGACGAGAGAGGCCTTTCGGACTCGTATTGAGCTACCAGCGCTAGTTTGCGATGCTGAAAACATCGCAAACATGATCAAAACCTACGCATTGCAGATTCAGTCATCCACTGAAGAGTTGAAGTCATACGATCGTTCCGAGCTCATGCAATACATTGCTGAGTAATTCTGATCTTCCTTCAGCTAGCATGATGTAATCTGAATCTTTCATGCGCTCAATGAGGACGGGGTTCGATACGTTGTCCACAACGGTTCTTTTTCCATTGACATATCCTTGAAATAGAACGGTTGAACACCATGAAATAAGAACTTCACTTTTCAAAATCGATTCTTCGATGGGGACATCATGTGCATCTTCGATGTGCGACGCTTCGAAGACCCGACGAAGCTCATCCATCTCTGTCCAGATATGATGCGGTCTTACTCGATAATCTATCTGAAGGCTTTCGAGGAGCTCTTTGATTTGAAGCATTTGCCGAATATCCTGATTCTGCAAATAGTACGTCGCCCCATTCGCACGAACGCTCGATGTCTCTTGGTAGATTAAGCCTTTGGGAAGCTCGATAATGAATTGAGCTGGCTCTGCTCTCAATCTCGTCATAAGATTTGAGTAATGCTGATCCCAGACGTAGCAAGCATCAAATGCAAAGAAAGTTCGAGAAAGGTTGTATACGACTTCCCCATGCATCATGTTAATATGCTTCACGTGCCGCCTTCTGCAATACTCCGTAAGCACGGAAGAAGTGTAAGAGTCTTCGCTTGTTGCGATTATTGCGCTAGCGCCAACGCTGTCGATGACATCTCGGTAAGCTGCAATCTTCATAGCGCATTTCAGCACGAACAAGACACTTAAAGGGTGGCGCGCCCAAATTCGTCGTATAAAGTTCTTTTCGAATCGTGTTACCGATAAGCCAAATTTCCCCTCGATGATCAGCTTTCCGTATTCCTTGATCAAACTTTCCGGTATGCGGTCTTTAACGGCCGGAACACCTAGAAAAACGGCAGTGCTCGATTCTGATTGATTAGCAGGCTCGTTTGTCGAACGCTTCAGAAATGAGTAGTAAAGCAATGGGATGATCGCAATAATATTAGCGCCCGTTACAAAGATCCGATAAGCTAAAGCCGAATGGCGTTTTTTTTGACAAAGATATTGATAGTACGAACGCTCTATTAAATCGGACGGTTCCGGTAAGGCTTCGATGACTTGAATCTGCTCGCTCAATGAAAGCGAATCGTCCCTGTTAGCCCCCAGCAATACCCGCATCACTTTCTGTTTGAATTTCACGAGCCTTGAAATTAATGGGCTGTTCATCGGGTAGGCTCCTGCACTTGACGCTTGGTTTCGATTGGGTCATGCCAATTGGGAATATTTAGCCAAGATCCCATTTCGCGATCGAACGATAAAGGGGAAATGATGCAGTTTCCCCCCATGGGTATCCAAGTCAATTCTCCAAAGACGATACTTTCATTCAAATTGTACAAATCGACTCGAACGAAAGGAAAGTCTTCGGAAAGCTTCCGAGCTACGAAAATGAGTTCATCCAGGTTATCCGGCTTCTCCATTACAACAGATGGATCGTGAGGACGACCGAGATCGACTTCGAGCAGGTTCCACGACTCGTCGTAGACGTTCCTCACTATATGAGTTCCGTGAGAACCATCGTCGTTTGTTGTTCCGAAGTCGCAAACGAACAATCTGGGCACGCCGTGAAAGCAATAGATACGTATGTCGGGCGGCACGCTTCCGTCCTCTTGACGCAAATATCGCTCGCAGCATATTCGCGCATGTCCGTCATAAATATAACCTTCCTCCGAAAAATCTCCCATCATGTTCGAAATCCTCTGCCAATCTTTTAGCTTCTGAACCACCTCGGATTTATCCAGCCGATTCTTGTCGAGGCAAAGCACGTTGAAGCCGCTGCTTTGAGTCACTTTGAGAGCGAAGGCGTTGGGCAGCTGATTGAAATCAATATCCTCTGGCCGGTCATACACGCCATACAGCTCGTTTAGAATAGCTTCCCCCCGCTTTTGTCCCAGTTTTTCGACTACGTAATCTCGAACATTGACTTTGTCATAACAGCGCTGAATAAGGGGCGCACGCAATTCTCCATTAAGAACTTTTAAACAATAGATTTTTTCCGAGAACGTGCTGGGATTGTCTAAATTGAGCGAACGTCCCATGAGCACTCTAAATTTCAGGCGCAAAAACCACTCCAAGGGCAACATCTTGTAACATGCTCTACCGCAAATGCGAAAGATACTTCTAAGGGAGCCGTGAATGCTCATACCTATCCTTTCGGAGTTTTTCTCGAAGTTGTCGTAAGCAGGTAGAATCTGCCCACAAAATACGTCATAAGATAAATTGCTATGTTCGAAAACAGTAGCGCAACGCACAATACGGTCAAGTTGCCAGCTGATCCGGCAAAAAGAGCTGCCATGACATAGAGCGCAAGCTTCGCGATGGATATGATAAGCTGCCATTGAGCAGGAGCTGCTTTGAGCACGATCACCATATTTACGCCGTTAACAACACCGAGCAGCGAGGCGGCATTTCCAATATAAATAAAGGGCATTGCATCGCTGACAAGATCGGGGTACAAAAGCGTCGTGATCAGCGGCGCTGCAGCAAGTAAAAGAGCACCGACGATGCACGCACCTAGGAGTATCGACCCATTCAACAAGTCATATCGCTTGACCGTCAGGCAATGCGATCCGTCGCTTATATAGCTTAGTAGAACCGTGCTTAGTGGACTCATCAAAAACGTGCAAGCTTTACCAACGAACGAAGCGGCATAATAGGTTGTAACAGCGATGGGCCCGAGCAAGGGGTAAAGCAAGATGCGGTCAATGTAAACGGAGCAGTAAGTGATGAGGTTCGTTATCGTGAGGTAGGAGTACATCTTCAAAGCGCTCGGGTATAACGATGATGCGCTTATGCTGCCCTCGAAAATCGGAGACTCTTTTAAAACATACGCCAAACTCAATGCTTCCGCGAGAAGGAACGGAAAGAACCACAAGTCTGCAAAGGCTACGAGGGGCAAGCCAGCGAGGTATCCTACGCAAGAAGCTAGACTCGCTTTGAGGTTTTTCCGTGGATCTATCGGTAAGCGGAAGACGAACAACCCGTACGCTTTCAATATTCCGCATGCTAGCAACGCTGCCATAATCAGAGCATTGAAAGCATCCATGTGGTACACCATCGACATCGCGGTGGTTGAAAGAACGGCTACCGATGGTGCAACGAAGCACGCGATGCGCTTGAAGTCGCTTTTCGGACAGTTTCGTATTGCGTACTCTTCGTTCATGACGATTCGGGTATTCCTAAGCGTGCTGCCAAAAGCCGGCATTAAGGAGTTCGCAACACCCATAAGCGTCAAGAACAGTCCATAAGCTTGATTGTCTAGCACCCGCGCGACATATGGGTAGACGAAAATTTGAATAACGCCAATAGTAGCCACCGAAGACAAGAAGGTGAGCGAGTAATCCGCTAAAGCACGTTTTGCGAATGATCGTAGTGTCGTGTTCTTGAAATCTAACATGTAGAATGCTTCGTAAATGGGCTTGTTTCCGACGCAACAAGGATTTCTTTACGGTTTACCGAGCAAAACCCTCTTGATCCAGAAAATATGAAAAACAGAAACACTGGATCATAAGGGCCGGGAAATGCAAGCCAATCAAACGATGCCCGCACGGCAAGAACCGAAAGCAAGAAGACGCCGAGGTAATCTCGTTGACCTATTAGCCTCGCAATTGCATAAATCATGCCAATCGTAATAAGAATTATACCGATTAGACCAAAACGAGCATGTAACATGAAAAAAGCGTTGTGAAGGTTTCCTTTATATCGCGCAATGGTGAATCCCGTTGAAGACGTTGCGGGGGCTCCCATAAGGAAGTCTCCAAGTGAGTGCGATATAGCTCTCCAGTACTCTGTCCATATGGTCATGCGAGGGCTCTGTAATCCCTCGCGATCAAAACGATAGATCAGATACTGAAGGGTATCTCCCAAGAAGTACCAGATAATCAAAAACGCTATAGCTAGTACAACAATAACAGTCATAGTTTTACGAAAAGCCAGTCTCTTTTCGTAAAATAGATAAAACAGAAGGATGCCAACAAAAAGCGCAGCACCGAGGATTATGCCCGACCTGCCCGAACCATACAGGCATACGCCTACGCAAATAGCTGCTGGTACGAGAGTGATCCTTCCAGTTTGACGAAATTGAAATAGGTAGAAGAGACATACGAGAAGAATAGCTGTAGCCGAAATGTAATTCCTATTGGTGGTGGTGAAAATTCCATTTTCACTTACCCCGAGAATAACGCAAATGGCAATGAACGTTGCTACAAGATAGAAAGCAGCTTTGAACCAGCGATAATCGATTCGCTTCGTTAGTAAAATCGACGCCGGTCCTGCATATACCCATATCCATGCAAAGTCTTCTATTCCCGAATTACCATTGTAGAAGAATGACAGCATCATGACCAACGATGCGATCAAGCCATACAGGATAATAGACACGGGATAGCTGCTGTTTTTCTCAGTTGCGAACGTGTAAAGAAGCGCTGAAATGCCCACAGTCCCAACGAGCGCATTTATGTAAAATGCATCGATCGGAAAGGACCGAAAGAAGAAATTGCTTAAAAAGAAAGCAGTCAGCAGCAAGCTGCCGAAGGAAGTATCGCTTTTTGAACGACTATCTTTCATCTGAGCCAAAGGTCAGTCGGGCCTGTGCAAGAGAATCGGTTACACAGGCTTGAGATGAGAT
>NZ_JACOOA010000013.1:0-33680 GCF_014287365.1 Eggerthella hominis | reverse complement strand
GGCGAGCCGAGGTTCGAGTAGGCGAACAGCTCCCACAGGCGGGCCGGCTGGCCGAGGTCCACCACGACGAACCCGACGGCGAGCACCGTGCAGCAGATCGACGTCCACACGGCCACCTTGCTGATGCCGCCGAAGCCCTTCATCCCGAAGGCGCGCGGCACGCTCGAGATGATGAGGCCGCCGGCCGACAGGCCCACGAGGAACATGAACATGGTGATGTAGAGCCCCCACGAGTCGAGGTTGCGCATGCCGGTCTGCACGAGGCCGCCGGAGAGCTGGACGCCCCACAGCGCGACGCCCGCGGCCGCGACCACGGCGGCCACCGCGATGCCGACGTTGATCCCCCTGCCCCCGAACCGGGCAGCAGGAGCTTTGGCGGTCTCTGCCGCCGATACGTTCTCAGACATGTCGTTCTCCTTATCTCCCTAGACGAGGTAGTAGACGGAGGGGTTCGTGCCCATCTCGGGAAGCAGCTGCATATGCTCACGCTCCCGAACAAGCCGCGACACCTCGGAGTCGGGATCATCGAAATCGCCGAAGTGGCGCGCTTCTCCAACGCACGATACAACGCACTTCGGCTCCTCGCCCTTGGCGAGAAGGTTGTTGCATAGCGTGCATTTCTCAACCGTATGCTTCTGATGCGGCGACGCATCGGGATCCCCCACGGGAAAGCCTATCGCGTACTTCGGCTCCTCCCAGTTGAACGAGCGCACGCCCGTGTACGGGCACGCCGACATGCACATGCGACAGCCGATGCACTTGTCGTAGTCCTGGCGCACGACGCCCGTCTCGGCATCCTTGAAAGTGGCGCCGACCGGACACACCTTCACGCAGGCCGGGTTCTCGCAGTGCTGGCATCCAAGAGGGACGTGGCGCATGTGGGCGTTGGGATACGTGCCGCTCGCCGTGTCGATAACGTCTCCCCCGACGGTGAGAACGCGCGTCCACCACGTATCATCGGGCAAGTTGTTCGATAGTTTGCAGGAAGTAGAGCACGTTTGACAACCCATGCAGCGCTTGAGGTCGATAACCATTCCGTATTGCATACCCTACCCCCTATTCAGCTTTTTCGATTTCGCAGAGACAATCGAAAAAGCAGGTATTCGAAACGACGTTTCCCGAGAAGATGGAACTCAAATCTGAATAGTGCCCCTCAATGAACCCGCTCTCTTCCCAACCATGATCGATCAACGCAATGCCGTTCCTCATTCCCGGATTCACAACGGCTTTCGCAACCACGTAGCCTCGATCGTTATAGGCCCTCATCAGATCGCCGGTTTGTATTCCTCGCGCGGCCGCATCGTCTTCGCTTATTTTGATGTAGGGCTCTGGGTCGATTTCGAGCAGCATCGGAACATCGTTGAATTGGGTATGGGCTTTGAATTTCGAGCGCTCCGACATGAACACGATAGGATACGTTTCATGCAGATCGTTTTGATACCAGGCCTCATGAGGAGCAGACCAGTACGGGAGGCTCTCCCTCTTCACATCCCATTTCGTTCCGTTGTCGAGGGCGGGCGAAGGAGCCTCACGGAAGAACTGGGCGCGACCCGTTGCGGTGTTGTACCCATTCTTTCCGCAGATCGGAACTTCATCGGGATACGAGTAGATCCGTTTCTCCTTCTTCAGCCTTTCCCACGTCACGCCCATGCTCCGAGCAAGATCGTTGTCCAGCACGGCCTCGAGAAACTCCTCGCGCGTCATGTGGAATTTATCTTCCATGCCCATACCGCATCCCAGAAGATTCGCTATCTCCAAGTCGCCTTTCGACTCGAATTGGGGATCGGCGACAGCCTCCATGAGCCGTAGGTAAGGATTGCCCGCGGCAGCGATCGACTCCAGCTCCCAGACAAAGGAGACCGGCAGCACGATATCGGCGTAGTGCGCCGACTCGGACATCCAGGTGTCTGCGACAACGACAAGCTCCATCGCGTCGAACACTTTGAGCCATGCTTTGCGGTCGGGCAAATTGCCAATCGGGTTGTGCAGCCAGAAATACATGCTTTTGAGTTCGGGCTTTTCCGATCCTGGCTCTCTGTTGAACACGAGATCGTACACCTCGGATACCAGGATGGTGGGACCAGCTTCGGCATCGCGGGGAGAGGTGATTGCCGTGGCATTGGGGCCGATAGCCTGCGGGACGGACGAATCCCCAACCGTCACCCCCGTCCCGGGTTTGCCGAGCTGGCCCGCAACCTGCATGAGCGCGTACATGTTCATGTAGCCCGTATGCCCGTTCACCCAGTGGTCGATGCCAAGAGCGGAGAACACCATCGACGGCCCAGACATATACTGCTCGGCCAGCCATTCGATCGTGTCGAGGGGAATATCGGTCATCTCGGCGATCTGGTCGTACGACCATTCTTCAAGGCGCTCGAGCAACAGACTGTACGCGGTCGTCACGGCTTCGCCCCCAACGTCGAACGTACCTTCCAGAATCGGGTCGGCGATTTGATTCGAAGCTCCGATCGATCCATCTTCGCCGCAAACCAGAATCGCGTCGTCCTGAGAGCCAGCCTCAGCTTGCCCTATGTCGCTGAGCCTCGCATACGTCCAATCGCTCTTTTTAACGAGAAACGGAGCGACGCATTGATGTTTAAGAAAATCGCTGTCTTGCTTCCCATCTCGGATGATCATCTTCATCATGCCGATCGCAAGCAGCCCGTCGCTACCCGCACGAATCGGAATATACGTGTCCGCTTTCGCGGCCGTTATCGTGAGAACGGGGTCGATGACGATAAGCTGAGCCCCGTTTTCCCTTGCTTTTGAAATGTGATGAAACGATATCGTGGCCGCCTCGGAGGGGTTTGCGCCCCACACGATCACGTTCTTGGCGTTTACCAGATCGCGCGACTCGGTGCCCCAGTACGTATAGGGCATCGCCAAACCAAGACAGGTGGTGCCGCAGAAGAAACCCGCCTGATCGTACGCAAGGGGCATGTTCGAAGCTCCCATGTACTTGACGAGCCTGTCAACGTAGCCCGTTGTGATGTTGGAAGTCGCACCCGTTCCCTTGCTGAACAAGATGCTGCCTTTGCCGAAATCCTTTTGGTATGATTTCCACTTCGAGCAGATTTCCTCGATCGCTTCGTCCCAGCTTATCTGCTCCCACTCGTCCGCACCGCGCTCGCCCGCCCTTCGCAGGGGATACTTGATGCGATTCGGGGAATACATCCGCTGGATATTCGTATACCCGCGCTGGCAAACCCCCTGAAGATTCTTGTCCTTCATCTGGAATTTCGAGATGTTGAACGCTTTGCCGTCCCGCACGGACACGTCAAGAGGGCACGCCATGCCGTGGCAGTTGCTCATGCACGTAGTCGAGTAAACCTGATAGTCGCTACCCTGTTCGGACGGTGCGCTGTTCGCCGTATGGGAGCACCCGACGAGGGTTCCGACCGCCGCCGTCCCGGCCACTGCTCCTGTCGTCTTGAGAAAGCTCCTCCGAGTGAGCCCGCCTTGCGGACTGCTTGTTCCCGACATTTCTCCTCCTCAGATCCTGTCGGAATATCCGCCGATGACTTCGCACGCCGTCGCGAAACCGGATGCGAAATCACGCTTTCAGGATATCCCCCTCCGATATCTTCTGAGAATTGGCCAATTCCACTGGTTGCACCATAGCAAGTTATCCTAGGATAATCAACACTTGTCCTAGGATAACTTTGCTTTGTATTATTCTTTTTCAGGAATAGGTCATCAATTCGACGGGGCGCTACGTGCCGATAATTTTACCTATCTCATCAGGGAAAGCGTCGCCGAAGCCCTCGGCGAACGCGCTGGGCACCACCACGGTGCCGCCCGTGTCGCGCACGCTCTCGTACAGCAGATGCATGCGCCTGATCTGCAGGGCGTTCTCGTTGTCGTCGTAGGCCTCCCCCACTTCCTTCGCCATCTCGGAAATGGTCTGCTCGGCCTCCATGAGGATGATGCGGGCCTTCTTGCGCTGCTCGGCCTGCGCTTCCAGCGACATCGCCTCTTGCAGCGACTCGGGCACCACGATGTCCCTGATCTCAACCGACAGCACGGAGATGCCCCATTGCGAGGTCTTCTCGTCGAGCACCTGGGTGAGCTCCTTGTCCAGCTGGTTGCGGCGGATGGTGATCTCGGCCACGCTCGACCGCCCGATCGCGTCGCGCAGGGCGGTTTGCGCCGCCAGCTGCACGGCCAGGCTGTAGTTGCTGATCTCCATGCACGCCTTCTCGGCATCCCACACCATCCAGTACAGCACGGCGTCGATGTCGAGGGGGATCAGGTCGGCGGTCAGCGTCTCCTTCGCGCCGAACGGCACCGACCTCGTACGCATGTCCACGCTCAGCGAGCAGTACTCGACGATGGGCAGCGTGAACACGAGGCCCGGCCCCGAGACGCGATTGAGCTTGCCGAACCGCAGCACGACGATCTTCTCCCATTGCTGCGCGATGTGCACCGTCGACGTCACCAGCCACGCAACGGCAAGGGCAACGATCACGCTCACCGCGTCGAGCGTTCCGCAGGCAAGCTGCCACAAAACCAGCACCAGGCCGAACGCAATCACGAACAGCGCCAGGGAGAAGATCAGCGCGCCCGTCTTCGAGGCGACCCGGTCGGTTTCGAGCACTTGGGTCTCGGCGACCACCCCCTGGCGATTCCGCTCTCGCGCGCTCGCCTTATCGTTCTTCATCTCGCTTTCCCTCTTTCGCTTAGCTCCGACTCGAACTTCGATCCTTCTCCATTTCGCGCATCTTCTTCTTGATGCGCTTGTTCACATCGTCGAACGACAGCCCCATGGCAAGGCAGGCGTCGACGCAATCCTCGATGAGCGTGTCCACCGACTCGAACTTCTCGCTCTTCTCCTCCTCGATCTCGCGCACGATGGCGCCCCGGCCGGGCTTCGAGTCGATGTAGCCCTCGTCGACCAGGCTGATGTACGCCTTGTTCACCGTGTTGAAATTGATGGAGATGTCCGCAGCCAAACCGCGCACGGTGGGCAGCTTCTCCCCCGGCTTGAAGTATCCGGTCGTGATCAGGTACACCATGCGGTTGCGCAGCTGCAGCCAGATGGGAAGATCGCTCTCTTTGTCTACTTCGAACCAAGTCACGTCGCCGCGCCGCATCCCTTCGTCAATTCGCCCGTGCGTCGTTTCATTGTATCCCAAGCACCCGCGTGACGGACGCCGCGATATCGACGGCCATGCCCGCCTCGGAAATGCACCAGCGCAGGAAGAACCCGCCGACCAGCACGAACGCGCTCGCCGCCACGGCGGCGCGCAGAGCGTCCTTGCGGCCGACCACCTCGCAGATCAACGGCACGAGCAGCCCGAGGGCCACCACGAGGCCGAGAAACGGCGCGGCAAGATCGCCCTGCACGAGCCGCTCGACCGACGCTCGCGCGGTTTCGCCTCCGAGGAACGCCAGAGCCGTGAACAGGGCGAGCACGACGACCTCGCACACGATGACCGCCGCGTCGATCTTCCTCAGGCGCTCCAGCGTGGTCGCGAACGCCTCGCCGGAACCGGTCAGGACGACCGCGCACGTCAGCAAGGCGATGCCGGACGAGAGCGACGACACGACGAACAGCACGGGCAGCAGGGGCGAGGCCCACAACGGCACCGACGGCATGCTCGAGAGGAGCAGGCCCGTGTACGCCATCACCGCGACCGCGACGACAGCGATCAGGGGGCGGTCGACCAGCATGAGCGCCTTCGGCAAAGACGCGCAGCCAAACGCCCACACGGCTGCCGGCACCGCGGCGAGCGCGATCAGCGCGAGCAAGGCGAACGCGCCCACCGAGATGAAAGAGAGCGTAGGCTGAAAGAGCACGGCCAGCACCCGCTCGCCGCGCCCGAGATCGAGCAGCAGGCAGAGCATGCCCAGGGCGATGGCGGCGATGCCCGTCAGGTAGGCCGGCCCGAAGAACCGCCGGTACGACCCTGGGGGCACGAAGCGGCCGGCACGATCGGCGGCGACCGCCTGCGGGGAGAGACACTCGAGGATCGCGACGACGAGCAGGAGCCCGGCGCCCGCCCCGCCCAGGAACAAGTACCACACCACCAAATCTCCCAGCATCCTCGTCCCCGTCCCCGTTCGTCCGTTCGTCCCCACGCCTCGCCACGCCGCACCGCTATTCTAGGCGATGCGGCGGCAATCGCAAAGAGCGCGGCAGGGCACCGGCAACGCTCGAGCTCGCTGTTACGATTTCCCCAACTTTCTCGCAGAAGCGGACACGCCCTGTCCGGTTCGGTTCGGTATCGTGCCCCTTGTCAACATTCACCGCTTCGAAAGGATCCGAACCATGAACTACGAAATCGTCGAGCTTCCCGCGCGCACCGTCGTCGGCCCCACCATCCGCACGTCCAACAACTCCCCCGAGGAGATCGGCGCCATCGGCCAGCTCTGGGGGCGCTTCATGGGCGAGGGCATGGACCGCACCATCCCCGAGACGCGCGTCGAGCCCTACGGTTGCTTCGGGCTGTACTACGACTACGACATGGGCGACATGAGCTACACGATGCTCGTGGGCTGCGAGACGCCCGCCGCCGCGCCCGAGGGCATGGAAGCCCAGACCATCGCCGCCGGGCGCTATGCGAAGATCGCCATCCGCGGCGGCGACTGCGTGGCGAGCGTCGGCAAGGCCTGGGAGGAGATCTGGGCCGACGAGGAGCTGTGTGCCCAGCGCGCGTTCACCGTGGACTTCGAGGCCTACCTGCCCGGCGACGACATGGCCTGCGCCGACATCGACGTGTACGTGGCCCTGCGCTAACGCCCGCGATGCCCGCGCGCGTCCCGTCGGGCAACCGGCTGTTGCTTGACGGGGCCGCGTGCGCCGTGGTTCCATGAAACCACGTATCGACACCGGGAAAAGGAGCCTTTCATGGCGATCAAGGACACGCTCATCGAGCTCAGGGAGCACCACGGCCTCACGCAAACCGAGATGGCCGAGCGCCTGTTCGTCACGAGGCAAGCCGTGTCGCGCTGGGAGTGCGGCGACACGCAACCGGGCATCGACGTGCTCAAGCTGATCGCCACCACGTTCAACGTGCCCATCGAGAAGCTGCTCGACATGCCCCTGCAGGCCGTGTGCCAAAGCTGCGGCATGCCTCTCGCGGACGCGAGCCTGCTGGGTACGGAAGCGGACGGCTCCCCCAGCGAGCACCACTGCAAGTGGTGCTACGCAGACGGCTCCTACCTGGGCGCATGCACCATGGAGGACATGGTGGACATCTGCGTGGCGAACATGGCCGGACCCGAAGCGCCCTTCACCGAGGACGAGGCGCGCGCCTACCTGAAGGCGCTGCTGCCCACGCTCGAACGCTGGAAGGACGCCGCGAACAACTGACATTCGACGACCCCTGACGACCGACGGAGGACCTCATGGCTGGCGCGTTCAATTTCACGAAGGAATACAAAGACCTCTACCTGCCGCGGACGGTGCCCGCGCTCGTGGACGTGCCGCCCATGAACTTCATCGCGGTGGCCGGCACGGGCAACCCGAACGAGGAGAACGGCTCCTACGCCGACGCGCTGGGGCTGCTGTACGCGTTCTCCTACACCATCAAGATGTCGAAGATGGGCGACTGGCAGCCGCAAGGCTACTTCGACTACGCGGTGCCGCCCCTCGAGGGGCTGTGGTGGACGAGCGACGAAGCCTTCGACGGCCAGCGCATCCTCGACAAAGACGCGTTCTCCTGGATCTCGCTCATCCGCCAGCCCGACTTCGTCACGCCCGAGGTATGCGCGTGGGCGGCCGACCAGGTTGCCGTCAAGAAGCCCGAGCTCGACCTTGGGCGCGCCCGCTTCGTGCGGTTCGCCGAAGGGCCGTGCGCGCAGATCATGCACAAGGGGCCGTACGACGACGAGCCGGCCACCATCGCATGCATGGAGGAGTTCATCGCCTCGTCCGGCCTCGTCGACGACATCGGGAACCCGCCGAGCGCCGCGGCCATGATGGACGCGCTCGACGCGTGCGGCGACGTGCCCGCGGTGCGCCTGCACCACGAGATCTACCTGGGCGACCCGCGCCGCACGAAGCCGGAGAACCTCAAGACGGTGATCCGCCATCCCGTGAAGCCCGCGTCCGCATGAGCGACGCCGCGCCAAGCCCCTGCCCCGTCGTGCGCGCGCGGTCGATCCTCCAGAAGGTGCGCACGCACGGAAACGAATGGTTCGGCATCGACTACAACATGAACCTGTACCGGGGCTGCTGCCACGGCTGCATCTACTGCGACAGCCGAAGCGAGTGCTACCGCATCGACGACTTCGACCAGGTGAGCGTCAAGTTCGACGCGTTAGCCATCCTGCGACGCGAGTTGCGCAGCCGCCGCACGCGCGGCATCGTGGGCATCGGCGCCATGTCCGACACGTACAACCCGTTCGAGGACGAGCTGCGCGTGACGCGCGGAGCGCTCGAGCTGCTGGAGGAGTTCGGCTTCGGCGTGTCGGTGGACACGAAGAGCGCCCTCGTCGCGCGCGACGCGGACCTGCTGAGCGCCATCGGCCGGCAAGGCGGCGCCGTCGCGAAGATCACCGTCACCACGGCCGACGACGGGCTGGCGCGCATCATCGAGCCGCACGCGCCGTCGCCGAGCGAGCGCTTCGCGGCGCTGGCCGAGCTGGCGGGCGCCGGCGTGTTCTGCGGCGTGCTGTTCACGCCGACGCTGCCGTGGGTGACGGACGACGATGACACGATCCGCGGCGTCGTGGAGGGCGCGGCGGCGGCCGGCGCGCGGTTCGTCTTCCACATGACGGGCGTCACGATGCGCGACCGCCAGCGCGAGCACTTCCTCGACCGCGTGGCCGCCATCGACCCCGCGCTGCCCGAGCGCTACCGCGCCGCCTATCGCGACCGCTATTTCTGCAACAGCCCCCGCGCAGCCGAGAATCGCGCCCTGTTCCGCACGCTGTGCACGCGGCACGACCTGCTGTGGCGCATGCCCGACATCATCGCCGCGTACAAGCCCGCCCAGCCCCTCGGCGCGCAAACGAGCCTGTTCTAGCGCTTCCGACGGAAGCCGAGGACGCCCTTGACGTTGGGATCGAGGGCAGGGGCCTTGACGGTGAGAACCAGTTCCTCGAGGGCGGCGAACGTGGCGAGGGCGCACACGGCGACCGCGGCGGGCACGGAGCCCGCGAACGCGAAGAGCACCGGGAGGGCGAACAGCGCGAGACCGGCCAGCTTGTTCGCGTAGGTGTGCAGCGCCGCGTACGCGCGGAAACGCGCGTAGCCGACGGCGAGCGCCGCGAGCTTCACGAGCGCGATGGCCGCGATCCACAGCCACACGAACAGGGGAAGCTCGGCCGCCGGCAACAGCGACACGACGAGCGCGAGCGCGAACACCGTGTCGGCCACGCTGTCGAACGAGGCGCCGAACGCGCTCGTCGCGCCAGCACGCCGCGCGATCCACCCGTCGAGCGCGTCGCTCGCCCCGCACGCCGCGTACGCGACGAAGTACGGCGCCGACAGCGGCGCGAGCGCGAGCAGCGCCAACGAGCCGACGAGGCGCATCGCCGTGATGGCGTTCACAAGCACGAGCGCGTATGTGCGGGAGCGGGCGGAGGGCATGCCGACAGCTTACCACGCCGTCGGCGCGAGGGGGCTCGCGCCGCGCGCCAGCGGAAGGGGCCGCAGCTCCCTATTTCCCGCGGTGCTTGGCTTTGCGCTTTTGCTGCTTGAGGGAGAACCGGCGCTCGCCAGCCGCCTCGCGGGCTTCGCGCGCCGCGGCCTTGCGCTCGGTTTTGTGCGCCTCGTAGCTGGCGCTCATGGCCTGCTGGGCCTTCGTCCCGACGCCCGCGCGTTCGATCTGCTTGCGCGCCTCGCGCTGGCGGCGCTTCGGGTTCGCATGGGCGAGCGCGGCGTCCGCCGCCGGGGACGGATCGGCCGCGAGGTCGAACGGCAGCGCGCTCCAACGTCGCGCGACGAATGTCAAAAGCTCGGTGTCGGTGGGCTCGGTTGCGCCGAACACGACGCGGCACGCACCGTAGCGCCCTTCGTCGGCGTGCTCGAAGATGCCGACCCAGAATTGGCCGTCATGGAGCACGGTCAGCGTGGATGAGGTGATGACCTGCATGATGTTCCTCCTTGTATGTCGTGGTACCGCGCGAAGGACGGACAACCAAGGAGGCAGGTTACTGACGAAGCGGGCGTGAGCGTGCGCGCCCTCGGTTTCGCGCCCGGACTACCGACCGGACCGTGTTTTCACCTTCGCAGGGCCATGATAGCAAGAGAGGGCGCTGCGATGCAACTGGGAGGCGCTCGCATGCAACTTGAGGGCGCGAGCCTTGTGCGCGTCCGGCGCATTCGGCATACTGACGGCGTTGGTCAACCACCCGTCCCCTCCCCTCCTCCGGAAGGCGCGTCTATGAACGTCACCATCACCGAGAACCCCCGGCTCGCCGATATCGAAGTCACGCTGGCGTGCCCGCGCATCGACGAGCGGGTGCAGCGCATCGTCGCCAGCCTGAGCGCCTTCGACCGCAAGCTCGCCGGCGAGCGCGACGGAGCCACCTACCGGCTCGACATCGACGACGTCTGCTACGCCGAAACGGTAGACGGCCGCACGTTCCTGTACACCGACGAGGCCGTGTACCAGACGCCGCTGCGGCTGTACGAGCTGGAAGACCGGCTGGAGGGCACCGAGTTCGTGCGCGCGTCGAAGCAGCTGCTGGCGAACTTCGACCACGTGAAGGCCATCCGCCCGGCGATCAACGCGCGGCTGCAGCTGCTGCTCGACAACGGCGAATCGGTGATGGTCTCGCGCCAGTACGCGCCCGCCATCAAGCGCAAGCTCGACCTCTAACGTACCCGTCCGCCTCTGCAAGGGAGCATTCCATGAAATCGTTTCTCAAGCAATTCGTTCTCGGCACCTGCGTCACCTTCACCGTCTTCATGACGCTGAGCCTGCCGATGGCCTACTACTACGCCGGCCTCTCGGGCGCCGACACGCAAGGGCTCACCATCACGCTCACCCTGCTCGTCGCCTGCATCGGCTTCTCCTTCTTGCAAGGCTTCTGGTTCAGCGGCCTCATCCTCAAGAAGCTGGCGTATCCGCTGCGGCTCACCGGGTTCGCCGTCACCGGCGCGGGCATGCTGTTCGCCTGCGGCTGGTTCGGCAACTGGTTCCCCCGCGAAATCGAGGTGATCGTGTCGTTCTTCATCACCTTCCTCGCCATCTTCGCCCTGGCCACCATCGGGTACGGCATCTACTTCAAGAGGACGGCCGGCAGCTACGACGCAGCCCTCGCCCGCTACCGCGAGCAGCACCGCCGGTAGCTCCCGCGGCACCTGCCCGACGGGTCACGCAACCGGCACGACGAAGTCCTCGGATCCGAAGTTCTGGTAGTAGCGACCCCGCTCGGCCGTGAAGCGCAGCACGCAGTAATCGGGGTCGGTGACGCCGAGGGGGTAGTATGTCTCGTCGCCTTCCTGCCAGATCAGCTCCTTGGCATCGGCGTCCTCCAGCACTTCCATCGCGCCCTTGAGCATGACGCCGCGGAAGAACCGGCGATCCATGAAGTAGATGCAAGCCTGCGGATGCGCACGGTAATGCCGCACGCGCATGGACGAGGTGTTCGTGGTGAAGTAGAACACGCGGACTCCCTCGCGCTTGCGCGGTGGCAGCATCGCCTTGATCTCGGGATAGCCGTCCTCGTCCATCGACCCGACGAACGACGCGTTCTGGTGGTCGACGAGATTGCCGATGGTCTGCTCGGGGTCGCGCATCATGAACGAACTCCTTTCGGCGCGGCGCGCAGGAGCATGAGCGCCTCGGCGTCGCGCAAGATGGCATCGCTGGTCACTTCGATCATGAGCCACCGGCCCATGCTGCTGTCGGCCGAGCGCTCGTACAGCGCGCGCACGTACGGGTCGGCCCGCCGCATGAGCGCCTCAGCCTCGTCCTTCTCCTTCGAGCCCACCGACACCATGCAGATGAAGAAGCCGTCGTGCGGGTACACCGTGCACAGCGCGCGGCTGCGCGCCTTGTACTTCACGTTCCAGCCGGGAGCGCCGCCGCATCGGCTGTACTCGATGCGCGGTTGCGCGCCGTACGTCTCGTCGACGAACGCGGTGAACGCGCCCCACAGGGGGTTGGCGATGTGAGCGGCGACGTCGTCCATCGTCGGCTCGCGATCCGCGGGAAACAGCTCGTGCCAGGCGGTCATGGGCATCCTCCAGAGGTCGGGGGTGGATAGGGAGAGTATAGCACGATGGTATGGTATCTGATCGGGAATTTGAGAACGGATGTTTTGATCTATCGTTTGACGCATTCGACGCATGCCGCCTCGGGGTTGCGCCTGCCCCTTCCTCCGAGCCTCCGCCGAGAGCGTCCGCCGTTATCGAGAGAACGACGATTCGTGCCGATGGCGGCGCGGCGCGGCACGCGAATCGCCGAGTTCTAACCAATTTTTTCGTTTTGCGTACGCTCAAGGGGGCTTGCTGCCCCGCAGCGGTCGAACGTGCATCACGCGACCTGCGGAAACGTAAAAACCGCTTTCGGAAATCGACGTCCAAGGGTGCTTCGAAGCGCCGAATCGCACGCAAAACGAAAAAACTGGTTAGCATGAGCGGATTCGCGCGCCCGACCGTCATCGGCACGAACCGGGTCGCATCGAGAGCTGGGGCTTGGCGAGGGGCTTGCGGACAGCCTGCCCGCAAGCGGAGCGCGCCGATGGCCGCGCGGAGAAAGGCGGCGCCGTCCACCGGGGAAATGCGCACGGCCGGATTTCGCCTGCGCCTTTGGCGCGCGACGTGGTTTCCCTTCACCGACGATTCCTGGCATCCGATGACCCGCTCACGTAGGATGGCCAGCATCTCAAAGCAACAAGTTGGGCGCTTCACCTCACCCCGCAGCGGCCGGGTGACGCTCGACCCTATCCGCACACCGACCGACCACGCCAGCCAACGCACTTCGGGGGGAGTGAACTTGCCGATGAACGCCACAACCTTGCTCTCGCGGTTCCGCCGCATGCGGGGCGCCGCCGTCCCCCACCACAAGGAGACGGCGGATTTCGAGACGACCGTCATGCCGCTACCGCGCGAGATCGTGCTGCCCATGCAGCAGCACATCGGCGCGCTGTGCGAGCCGGTGGTGAAGAAGGGCGACCACGTTGACGTGGGCACCCTCGTCGGGCACGCGCCGCGCGGTCTGTCCGCCGACATCTTCTCCGGCGTCTCGGGCACCGTCAAAGCCATCCAGCCGGTGTTCTACTCCACCGGCAAAACCGACACCACCGTGGTCATCGAGGCCGACGGAGCGCAGACCGTCTCGTCCGACATCGCGCCGCCGAACGTCATCGATCGGGACACGCTGCTCGAGGCTATGAAGAAGAGCGGCATCGTGGGTTTGGGCGGCGCGGGCTTCCCCACCGACGTGAAGCTGGCGCCGCCCAACCTGGACGAGATCGACACGTGGCTCGTGAACGCCACCGAGTGCGAGCCGTACCTGTCCACCGACTTCCGCGAGATGATGGAGCACGCCGACTCGCTGCTGCACGGCATCCGCGCCTGCCTCAAGCTGCTGGGCGTGCCGCAGGCCATCATCTGCATCGAGGACGACAAGCCCCAGGCCATCGACTACATGCGCGCCCGCACGTCGGCCGACGACAACATCGAGGTGCGCGCGCTTCCCGGCATGTACCCCCAGGGCGCCGAGAACGTGCTGGTGTACAACGTCACCGGGCGCGTGGTGCCGCGCGGCAAGCGCCAGACCGACGTGGGCGTCATGCTGTTCAACGTCACCACCATGTCCATGATCGGGCATTTCCTGCGCACGGGCATGCCGCTCATCAAGCGCCGCGTCACCGTGACGGGCGACGCCGTGGCCCGTCCGCAGAACGTGGAAGTGGTCATCGGCACGCGCATCCGCGACATCGTCGATTACTGCGGGCTGGCCAAGGAGCCGCATAAGATCATCGTGGGCGGCCCCATGATGGGCAATGCGCAGATCGACCTCGACTACCCGCTCGTCCGCCAAAACGGCGGCCTGCTCGTGTTCAGCGAAGAGGCCATGGAGCAACCGGTCACCACCGCCTGCATCCGTTGCGGGCGCTGCACGAACTCGTGTCCCATGCAGCTGTCGCCCATCGCCATCAAGAAGGCGTACACAACGCAGGACGCGGACAAGCTGGACAAGCTCATGGCGGATCTCTGCATGGGCTGCGGCACCTGTTCGTACGTGTGCCCGGCCAAGCAGCCGCTCGCCCAGACGAGCAAGCTGGCGCGCGACTTCATGCGCGCCGAGATGGCGAGGAGGGGCTAGATGGAACCTACGGAGAAACGACCGCTCATCCTCTCAACGGCGCCGCACGTGTTCGACGGCATCACCACGCAGAAGGTGATGCTGAACGTACTGATTGCGCTCGCGCCCACGCTGGTCGCCTCGTTCGTGATCTTCGGCTGGCAGGCGCTGCTGGTGACCGCCGTCACGACGCTCGCCTGCGTGCTGTTCGAATACCTGTGGTGCCGGCTGCGCAAGACCCCCCAGACGGTGGGCGACCTGTCCGCCGTGGTCACCGGCCTGCTGCTGGCGTTTAACCTGCCCTCCACCATCCCGCTGTACATGGCGGTGATCGGCTCGTTCGTGGCCATCGTCGTGGTGAAGGAGCTGTTCGGCGGTATCGGGCGCAACTTCGCGAACCCGGCCATCGTGGCCCGCATCGTGCTGTCGGTATCGTTCACCGCGGCCATGACGAACTACGCGGCGCCGCAGGGCTTCCTGCCCGGCGCGGCCGCCGTCGACGCCGTGAGCTCGGCCACCCCGCTGGCCCCGGGCGCCGCGCAGCTGCCGTTCATGGACCTGCTGTTCGGCGTGCATCCCGGCGTGCTGGGCGAGACGTGCGGCGCGGCCATCCTGCTGGGCCTCATCTGGCTGTTGGCCACGCGCACCATCACGTTCACCATCCCGGGCGTGTACGTGGGCACGGTGATCGTGCTCAGCCTGCTCACCGGCCACGACGTGTCCACCCAGGTGTTCTCGGGCGGCCTGCTTTTGGGCGCCGTGTTCATGGCCACCGACTACGTGGGGTCGCCCACGTCGTTCAAGGGGCAGCTCATCTTCGGCGTCGGGCTGGGGCTCATCACGTGCCTCATCCGCTTCTGGGGCAACATGGACGAGGGCGTGGCGTACTCCATCCTGCTCATGAACCTCGTGGTTCCCTACATCGACTCGCTCACGGCCACCACGCCGCTCGGCGGCGCGAAGAAGCGCCGCTTCGCCCGCGCGAGGAAGGAAGGAGGCGAACGATGACCGCTCCCGCATCCGCCGAAAAGGCCTCCCTGTGGAGCAGCGTCCTGAAGCCGGCCGTCGTCCTCGTGGTGATCTGCGCCATCGTGGGATTTTTGCTAGGCACCGTGAACAACCTCACGCTGCCCACCATCATGGCGAACCGTGAGGCGCGCGCCTGGGCCACGTACTCGTCCCTCATCCCCGAGGCGTCCGACTTCGTCGCGCTCGAATGCGACGTGCCCGGCGTGACGGCCTGCATGGAGGCGGCCGACGGCAAAGGCTTCGCCATCACCGCGCAGGCGAAGGGGTACTCGAGCCAGGTGCCGATGGCCGTCGCCTTCGACGACGAGGGCGTCATCACGAACGTCATCGGCATGGACAACACCGAGACGCCCGGCCTGGGCACGAAGGTGAAGGACGCCGCGTTCACCGACCAGTTCATCGGGCGCGCCGCCGAGCCGATGACCCTCGACGACATCGACGCCATCACAGGCGCCACCATCTCGTCGAAGGCCGCGCTCGCCGCGCTCAACGAGGCCATCGAAGCCTACCGGACCACGACCGGCGACGCCTCCGCGCCCGCCGCCGCCTCGACGGAGAAGGGAGCCGCATGATGGCAGCCGTCAACGAGAAACCTTCGGCGCTCTCCGTGTTCAGCAAGGGGCTGCTCATCGAGAACCCCACGCTGCGCCAGATGCTGGGCCTGTGCCCCACCCTCGCCGTCACCACCGCGGTGACGAACGGCATCGGCATGGGCGTGGCCACCACGTTCGTGCTCGTGTGCTCCGGCATCGTCGTGTCGCTGCTGCGCAACATCATCCCCACCACCATGCGCCTGCCCGCCTTCATCACCGTCATCGCCGGGTTCGTGACGCTCACGATGATGATCATCGAGGCGTACCTCCCCGACCTCAACCAGGCGCTCGGCATCTACCTGCCGCTCATCGTGGTGAACTGCATCGTGCTGGGACGCGCCGAGGTGTTCGCGTCGAAGCACCCGGTGAAGGACGCCGCGCTCGACGGCTTGGGGATGGGCGTGGGCTTCACCATCACGCTGATCCTCATGTCGGCCATCCGCGAGCTGCTGGGCGCGGGCACGCTGCTGGGCTTCCCCATCCTCTTAGGCGTCATGGAGCCCATGAGCGTGTTCATCATGCCCCCGGGCGGCTTCGCCGTGCTGGGCGTGCTCATCGCCGTCTCGGTGACCATCGAGATGCGCCGCAAGCGCCGCGCGGGCGAACCCGAGGAGGACGCCATCGCCTCGCAGGAAGACGCGTGCGCGTCGTGCCAGATGTGCGACCTGAAGGAGCGTGAGGCATAATGGCCGAGTTCGCCGCGATCCTGTTCAGCATGATCCTCGTCAACAACTACGTGCTGGTGAAGTTCCTCGGCATCTGCCCGTTCCTCGGGGTGTCGAAGAAGCTCGACTCGGCCGTCGGGATGGGCTGCGCCGTGACCGTGGTCATGGTGATCGCCACCGCCGTCACCTGGCCCCTGCAGCAGCTGCTGAACACGCTGGGGTTGGGATACCTCCAAACCATCGCGTTCATCCTCGTCATCGCCGTGCTGGTGCAGATGCTCGAGATCGTCATCAAGCGCTTCTTCCCCGCGCTGCACGAGGCGTTGGGCGTGTACCTGCCGCTCATCACCACGAACTGCGCCGTGCTGGGCGTGACCATCCTCGCCGTGGACGAGGGGTACAACTATCCGCAGGCGCTCGTGTGCGCGCTCGGCGCCGGCCTGGGCTTTTTGCTGGCGATGGTGCTGTTCAGCGGCGTGCGCCGCCGCGTGGACGAGGCCGAGCCGCCCAAGGCGTTCAAGGGCATGCCCATCACGTTGATCTCCGCCGCGTTCGTGTCTTTGAGCTTCATGTGCTTCGCCGGCGTGGTGGACAACCTGTTCGGCGTGCTGTAGGAAGGGAGGAAGCGAATGGACACCATCGTTTGGACCGTCGTGCTCATGGCCGCCGTCGGCCTCGTCGGGTCGGTGCTGCTGCTGATCGTCTCGAAGAAGCTGGCCATCGGCGAAGACGAGCGCCTCACCTACCTCACGAGCATCCTGCCGGGCGTCAACTGCGGCTCGTGCGGCTACGCCGGCTGCGAGCAGTACGCGAAGGCCATGATGGCGGGCACCCCGCCGAACGCCTGCACGGCCGGCGGCGACCGCGTGGCGGCCGAGCTGGCCGCGTTTCTGGGCGTGGAGTCCACCGGCGTGGTGCAGCGCGAGGCGTTCGTGGCCTGCCAGGGGTCGCTCGACCACATCGACCCGCAGCTCGTGTTCAAGGGCGTGCCCAGCTGCCGCGTGTTCAGCACGCTGTCGTACAGCAGCCTGTCGTGCCCGTTCGGGTGCCTCGGGTTCGGCGACTGCGCCCAGGCCTGCCCGTTCGACGCCATCGTCGTGAAGAACGGCGTGGCGCGCATCGACACGGCCGCCTGCACCGGGTGCGGCACCTGCGCGAAGATCTGCCCGCGTGGCATCATCTCGCTGGTGGACCAGGCTTCCGCGCCCACCGCGTCGGTGGTGACGTGCAAGAACACCATGCCGGGCGCGAAGACGCGCAAGGTGTGCAGCGTGGGCTGCATCGGCTGCCAGAAGTGCGCGAAGGCATGCCCCACCTCCTCGATCACCGTGGAGAACAACCTCGCGCGCATCGACGCGGCCACGTGCATCGGCTGCGGAACCTGCGTCGAGACGTGCCCGACCCACGCCATCGGCAAGCTCGTGTTCCAATGATGCGATGAAGCGACGCCCATGACGACCATCCCGCGACAGAGCCGCGCCGCCCGCTCGCCCCGCCCCCTCGGGGCCGGGCGAGCGCTGCGCGCTGCGATGGCGTGCGCGCTGGTCGGCGCGGTGGGCATGGGGCTGGCGGCGGGGCTGGTCAGCTGCGCGGCGGGCGGCGGCGTGGCCGAGAACGGGGCCGGCAGCGCGGATGCAGCCACCGCCACGCGCGCGTTCACGGCCATGGACACCGGCATGACCCTCACCGTGCACGCCGCCGACCAGGCGGCGGCCGACGGGGCCGCAGACGCCTGCCAGCAGCGCGTGCGCGAGCTGGACGCGCTGCTGGCGCTCGCCGGCGAGGGCAGCGAGCTTGCGCGGGCGAACGCCGCGGGCGGCGCGCCGGTGGAGGTGTCCGCGTCCGTGGGCGCGCTCGTCGACGAGGCGCTCGACGCGGCGCGCGAGACGGGCGGCGCGTTCGACCCCACCGTGTACCCGCTGACGGACGCCTGGGGCTTCACCGACGGCGATCATCGCGTTCCCGCCCCCGACGAGATCGCGGCGCTGCTGGCGCGCGTGGGCTACGGCGCCGTGCAGGTGGACGAGGCGGCGGGCACCATCACGCTGGACGGCGGCGCGCAGATCGACGTGGGAGGCGTGGCCAAGGGCTTCGCCGCCGACGAGCTGTCGGCGCTGCTGCGCGAGCGCGGCGTGACCTCGGCGCTGTTCGACCTCGGCGGCAACGTGACCGCCCTCGGATCGAAGCCCGACGGCAGCCTCTGGAAGGTGGGCATCGCCGACCCGAGCGCCCCCGACCGGCTGGCGGGCGCGCTTTCCGTGCAGGACGCCACCGTGTCCACGTCGGGCGCCTACCAGCGCTTCTTCGACGAGGGCGGCACGCGCTACCACCACCTGCTCGACCCCGCCACCGGCTATCCCGCCGCCTCCGACCTCGCGTCCGTCAGCGTCGTCGGCCCGAACGGGGCGCGCTGCGACGCGCTGTCCACCGCGTGCTACGTGCTGGGCACGGAGGGCGCGCTCGCCCTGTGGCGCGCGGCGGGCGGCGAGGACGCGTTCGACCTCGTGCTCGTCGGCAACGACGGGAGCGTGCGCGTCACCGAGGGCGTCGCCGCATCGTTCACCGCCGCCGAAGGGTACGCCGGCCGCGTGAGCGTCGAGGAGCGCCCATGAAGCGCCGCGCGGGAAAAGCCGAGCTGCTGTTCGCCGCCGCCGTGCTGGCCGTGGCCGTCGGCGGGTTCGCGCTGGCGCACGCCGCCGACGCCGCCCATCCCGGCGGGCACGCCGTGGCCACCATCGCGCGCGACGGCGCGGTCGTCGACACCATCGACCTCGACGCCGTGGACGAGCCCTACACGCTGCGGCTCGACGACAGGCGCGGCGTGAACGTGGTGGCGGTGGAGCCCGGGCGCATCAGGGTCGCCGAGGCCGACTGCCCCGACGAGGTGTGCGTGCGCACGGGCTGGATCGACGGTCCCGGCACGCCCATCGCGTGCGTGCCGCACGGGCTGACCATCACCGTGGCGCGCGAAGGAGGTGCCGCCGATGGCATCGACGCCGTGGCGCGTTAGCGCCGGACGCGCGAGCGCCGCGCCCCCTACGAGCCTGCGCGTCTGCCGCTGCGCGCTGCTGGCGGCGCTCGCGCTCGCGCTGACCGCGCTCGAGTCGCTCATCCCGATCCCGCTGCCCGTGCCGGGCATGAAGCTGGGCGTCGCGAACATCGTGACGGTGGCGGCCGCGTTCTGGTTGGGCCCCATCGACGCGGCGGTGGTGCTGGGCGTGCGCATCGTGCTGGCGGCTTTCCTCACCGGCCAGCTGGCCACGCTGCCGTTCAGCCTCGTGGGCGGCGCCTGCGCGCTGGCGGTGACGCTCCTCTTCGTCCGCTTCTCCTCGACGGAGCGCGTGCGGCTCTGCGCCATGGTGGCCGCGACCGCGCACAACATCGGGCAGATCGCGGTGGCCGTCGCGGTCACCGGCACGCCTGAAATCGCATTCTACCTGCCTGTTCTGCTGGTAACGGGCGTGGTGGCGGGCTTCCTCACCGGCACGGTGGCCACGGCGGTGCTCGACCGCCTCCCGCATCCGCGCGCAGCGGCCGCGCGCGCTCGACGGGTGCGCGCTTGACCGACGCCGCCGACGGCGAACCGCCCGCCGAGCGGCGGCGCCGAGCATGACGGTTCGCCTACCGCTGGCCTTGAAACCGTCGTGCGAACCGCGCGGAATGCTATGATTTGCACCGTAATAGTATTGCGTATCAATAAGTTTTCCATCGGTTCAGACGGCATGAAAGGACGGCTCATGGGCATCTACGTCATCACCGGCGCCTCGAGCGGCATCGGCGCGAAGACGGCCGAGATCCTGCGCGAACGCGGCCACGAAGTGGTGAACATCGACCTCAACGGCGGCGACATCAACGCCAACCTCGCCACGAAGGAAGGGCGCGCCGGCGCCATCGCCGAGCTGCACGAGCGCTTCCCCGAAGGCATCGACGCCATGATCTGCAACGCGGGCGTGTCGGGCGGCAAGGTGCCCATCTCGCTCATCATCTCGCTCAACTACTTCGGCGCCACCGAGATGGCGCGCGGCGTGTTCGACCTGCTGGAGAAAAAGGGCGGCAGCTGCGTGGTCACCTCGTCGAACTCCATCGCCCAGGGCGCGGCGCGCATGGACGTGGCCGGCATGCTGAACAACCACGCCGACGAGGACCGCATCCTCGAGCTGGTGAAGGACGTCGATCCCGCCATCGGACACGTCTACTACGCGTCGACGAAGTACGCGCTGGCCCGCTGGGTGCGGCGCATGAGCCCCGACTGGGGCTCGCGCGGCGTGCGCCTGAACGCCATCGCGCCGGGCAACGTGCGCACCGCCATGACGTCCAACATGCTGCCCGAGCAGCGCGCCGCCATGGAGGCCATCCCCGTTCCCACGCACTTCGGCGAAGAGCCGCTCATGGATCCCATCGAGATCGCGAATTCCATGGCGTTCATCGCCAGCCCCGAGGCCAGCGGCATCAACGGGGTGGTCCTGTTCGTGGACGGCGGCACCGACGCCCTGCTCAATTCCGAGAAAGTCTACTAGGAGGCGACCATGGTCATCAACGATTTCGTTTCTGCAATGCAGGACAAGGACCACGAAGCGCTCGCCGCGTGCTTCGCCGAGGAGTGCCGTCTGTTCGACTACTGCCCCTCCATCGTGAAGCGCCAGAACTCGTTTCTGTACGGCCGCAACGCCATCGAGATGTTCTACCACAACAAGTTCACGTTCGGCGGCTTCGGCATGCTGGACCCCCGCGTGGTCAACGAGCGCACGGTAAACTTCTACGCCGACTACAACGGCACCATCATCCACGCCCTCGCCCAGATCGAGAACTGCACCGACGGCTCCTGCAGCCTCGACGACAGCCTGATCCAAGAACTGGTGATTCGACCCGCGTAGAGGCGGTGCGACCGGAGGCCGTTTCGTGAACTTGCAGCCGATATCCATCGACATCGAGGAATACCCCGCAGCGATGCGCCCGTACCTGAGGGGCGCATCGCTGTACGATAGCAGCTGCTCGCCCGAAGCGCGCGTTATCTTCGTGGATCGGGACGAAGGCCTGTTCCTCAAGACGGGCCCTGCGGTCCTGCTTGACCGCGAGTATGCGATGACCTGCTATGTTCATGAGCTCGGCTGGGCGGCGCGGGTGGTGGAGTACGTCTCGGACGGCGAGCGCAGCTGGCTTCTTACCGAGAAGGTGCCCGGCGGCGACTGCGCGGCGGCAACGTATCTCGAGCAGCCTGCGCGCCTGTGCGATGCGCTTGCCGAGCGGCTTGCCCTGTTGCACGCGCTCGATCCCGCCGGATGCCCCGTGTCCGACCATACGCAGCGCTACCTGGAGGTCGTCGAGCGAAACCATCGCGCGAAGCGCTATGACGCGACCCTCTTTCCCGACAATTGGGGCTATGCGGATCCGGACGAAGCGTATGCCGTCGTGGAAGCGAAGCGAAGCCTGCTGCGGACGGACACGCTCCTGCACGGCGACTACTGCCTCCCGAATGTCATCTTCGACCATTGGGAGTTCAGCGGATTCGTCGACCTCGGCAACGGAGGCGTCGGAGACGCCCACGTCGACCTCTTCTGGGGCGCCTGGACCCTGACGTTCAACCTCAAGACCGACGCCTACCGCCAACGGTTCTTCGACGCATACGGGCGCGACAAGGTGGACGAGGAGAAGCTCCGGCTCGTCGCAGCGTGCGAGGTTTTCGGGTAGGCGGAACGCTGCGCCTCTCGGAACCCCTTACGGGTTGCACACGGAACAGGCGTCGTAACCCTGGGCAAGGGCGTCGGAGCGCGATATCGGGATCTTGCTCTTCTTCAGGTACCGGCAACCGTCGCGGTGGTACTTCTCGCCCGTGTTCGTGATGTACACGGTGTCTCCCCCGCTACCGCCTCCTCCGCTCGCCGCAGCAGCGGCCGCGGCGGCTTCCTGCTCGGCGGCGGCCGCCGCGGCGGCTTCTTCTTCAGCGGCTGCGGCTGCGGCGGCCTCGGCTGCGGCGGCCTCTTCCGCCGCCCGTTGCTCCGCTTCCTCTTGCGCCGCCTTCTCCGCCTGCGCTTTCTCCATCGCCTCGACGTCTTGCGCCACGCTGATGCGCACCGTATGGTCTTCGGCGCCGTCAAAGGAGTAGCTGACGCGCTCGGCCTTGAACAGCACGTCCCCCGCCGCGAGCGACGAGGCATCCACTTCGAAGACATACGATCCAGCCGGATACGGGAGCGCGTACGTCTTGCCGACGGCGGCCTCGCGCGTATCGCTCACCTTCGCGCCGTCCTTCTGCGTTCCGATGACGCGCACCTTGACGGACGCGGGCACCTCGCCTTCGCCGTCGGCCTCCACGACGAAGCTCAGCTCGTGCTCCTCGGATTCCTCGGCCGCCTTCGGTTCCTGCTGTTCAGGTGCGGGATCGGGAGGCTGCTGCACGTCCGCATGGTTGCCCCCGGACGCCGCGCCGCCGGCCATGATCACGATGCCGAGCAAGACCGAGCACGCACCCATCGCGAGCGTCGCCCTCGGCGCGGCGAGCTTGAGCGAACCCGCGTCCGACGAGCTCTTGCGATCGCGCAGGAACAGCCCGAACGACCCGATGCCGCATGCCACGCCCAGCAGCGCAAACGTGCCCGTGAAGCACAGCAGCAAGCCGACGACGGCCAACGCCAGCGGCAGCCATGGCCGCAGCTGCGCAGCTGGCTTCTTCTCGGACGGGAAAGCGACGATGCCGCCTTCGAACGAGCCGGGTTCGTACGGCTCGCTTGAGGCGGCAATCGGCACGGTCGCCGCCGGCTCGGCGGCGGTCGCAGGCGCATCGCCGACCGACGCCACCGGCTTCTCGCCTTCGGCGGAACGGCCCGCCTCGGTCAAGCGAACCTTTCCGCGCGTCGGATACTCGATCAGCCCTTCGCGATGAAGCTCCGATCGAGCCTTCTCGAAGCGGTTGGAAAAGAGCGCCGTGGCGCTGCCGCCAATGCGGTAGGCTCGCTGCTTGGACGAAAGGCCCAGGCGCTTCGCCGTCTCGTGCTCGAACGATTCGAGCGACCGCGCCCGCCCGCTCGCAAGCGCCTGGAGCGCCGCCGGCTTGATCGCCTCGACAGCGGGAATGCTCGCACGCGACAGCTCTTCCGAATCGCCCATATCCATCATCCCTCTCGCCGCACCGAGCGCCGGCCCCTGCGCGTCTCAGCGCGCCCGTCCGATTCAACTAGGAGTTCATTCTAGCAAACTCACGGCTCGATGATGATCTTTTTAGTGAGGGATTGAGAGACCGGCGCTCATCCTTCCCGCAGCGCCACCTCGATGCGGAGGCGGTCGCCTTCGAGGACGGCCGCCACGGTGGCTCCCATGGCGGCGGCCAGCTGGGCGACGATGGCCAGCCCCAAGCCGGCACCGCCGCTCGACCGGGAGCCTTCCCCCTGGTAGAAGCGCTCGAACAGGCGATCGACGTCGAGCGCGTCAGGGTTCGCCACGCGGTTCTCAACCGAGATGCGCGCGCCGCCCTGCACGACGACCGGCGCCGCCGCGCCGTGGCGCAGGGCGTTCGCCGCCAGGTTGCGCACGATGCGCGCGAGCGCCTCGGCGTCGGCCAACGCGAGCGCCTCGTCGTCGAGGGTCACGCTCGGCTCCCAACCGCGCTCGCGAAACTGCGGGTACAGGCCCATGAGCACGTCGCCCACCACGTCGGCGGGCTTCATCGGCTCGCAGACCACCTCGAACGACGGATCATGCACCTGCGCGAACGAGAACAGATCGTCCAACAGCGCCCGCACATCGCCCAGCCGATGGGCGGCGGCGCTCAGGAAGCGCGCTTTCTCGGCTGGATCCTCCTCGCCGTCCACCAGCTGCAGGTAGCCCTGCGCCCCAGCGAGCGGGGTGCGGATGTCGTGGGACAGGCAGGTGAGCCCCGTCTGGAACGCCTGGCGCCCCTGCTGCGCGGCGATGCGCTCGTCTTGCAGTTCGCGAAGCTCGGCGTTCACCCCGCGCGCCAGCGACAGCATGCCGCGCGTGCGCACGCCGGTCGTCATCCGGGCGCTTCCGGCGGGTTCACGCTGGTCGAGGAAGCACGCCATGCGGCGCAGCTCCCGCTCGTACCGCAAGGCGACGATGCCCGCCCCCGCCGCTGCCGCCGCAACGGCCACGATGACCAGCACGAACCCGTCCATGGCCTACACGTCCTTTCGAGCGCACACGCGCAACGCCGCCGCCGCGCACGCCACGAGCACGACACCGGACGAGATGAGGATGTGCCCCACGTCGCCCGGCGACGCCAGCAGCGCCTGGCCGCCCTGCCTCAGCAGCACGCAGCTGCCGTACGGAAGCCACTCCGCTGCGCGAGCGAGGGGCTCCCACGCAACGGAAGTGCTCGCGAGCATCGCGACGACGATGCCCACGCCCCTGCTCCGCGTCAGCCAGGTTGCCGTCGCGGCCAGCATTCCATACGTCCAAAGGACCAGCAGCAGCAACCCGTACCAGACGGCGATTTCCGCGACCGAGTCCGCATGGGCGTACGTGAACCCTGCCGCCTTGAGAAAGATTTCGAACACCGCGATACCGAACACCGAGAGCGCCGCCGAGAGCAGGATGACGAACACGATCTTCCCGCTGTAGTAGCCCAAGCGATCCCGGCGCGACAGGGGCAGGCTCTTCACGAAGCCGCTTGAGAAATCAAGCGCGAAGAACTGGGCGACCACCACGGAAACGAGGATGACCATCGTCCAGATCCACAGACCGGACTGAATCCGCGTGAAGCTTTCAAACTCCTTGCCGTTTTGGATCGCCATCGACGAGGAGCCGCTCCCGCCCGTCACGCCAAGACCGGGCGTGGCCGCCGTGCTCATCATATACACCGAAAACGCTACCGCAGCGAGGACGATACCGAGCGTTACGTACAGCGTCTTGCTCTTGACCAGGCGGTACACATCCATGCGCAGGTACTTAAGCATGAGTATCATCCCCTCCCATGAGTTCGAGGAAGTAATCCTCCAAATCGCGCTCGTGGACGCGCAGCTCGTACACCGGGATGCTGTTCGCAGCCAGGAACGTGCCGATCATGGTCGCGTCGAGCGTTGCGTGTTCCTCCGACGCGTCCTGCAAGCGCAGCGTCCCGTCCGGCAACGCCGTGCAGGCGATGCCGGGATGCGCCTCGGCCAGCAGCGCCAGCGTGCGTTCCGGCTCGGCCGTGCGCACGACCAGGTAGTCGCCGCACGCCTGGGCCACTTCGTCCGCCGTCATCTCGCATACCATTCGGCCCGCGTTGATCACGCCGTAGCGCGTGGCGATGCGCCCCAGCTGGTCGAGCACGTGCGAGCTCACCACCACGGTGACGCCGCGCTGCTCGTTCAAGCGGATGATAAGGTTGCGCATCTCGCGCACGCCCTCGGGGTCCAGCCCGTTCATCGGCTCGTCCAGCAACAGCAGGTCGGGCGAGCCGAGCATCGCCAGCGCCAATCCGAGGCGCTGCTTCATGCCCATCGAGTAGTCCTCCGTTCGCTTCCTGCCCGCAGTGTTCAGCCCCACGATGCTCAGCAGCTGCTCGATTTCCTCCACATCGTCCACGATGCCCAGCGCGATGGCCTTGCAGCGCATGTTATCGAACGCGGACATGTTGGGGTACAGCCCCGGGCTTTCCACCAGCGCGCCGATGCGGACGGCCTCGCCGTACTCGGCGTCGCCCGACGGGTCGGCGGCCAGACGGCCGAACAGCCGCACCTCCCCCGCCGTCGGGCGGATCATGCCGCACATCATCTTCATCGTCGTGGATTTGCCCGCGCCGTTTCGCCCGACGAACCCGTAGATGTCGCCTTGCGCGACATGCATGTTCAGCCTGTCGACGACGTTGCGTCTCCCATAGGCCTTGCTCAGGCCCCGCGTCTCAATTGCCAGCATGCGATTCTCCTTCCTGCCGTGGATACCCTGTCGTCCACGATACGGAGAAGAGGTTTGGGAACCTTCCCGAAAACGTTAAGAAAGTTGTAAGAACAGGCGCGGCGGGCGGCGGTACGACGGGCGGCAGTACGGCGGGCGACTCGGCGGCGGAGGCGGAACCCCGCGGCGCGAAGGGCGCGGTCATTCGGCCAGCTTGAAGCCGACGCCCCACACCGTCTCGATCTCGCCCGCGGAGCCGGCAGCGCGCAGCTTGGTGCGGATGTTGCTGACATGCACGTTGATGGCCTTCTCCTCGACGGCGCTCTCCTCGTTCCACGCGATCTCGAACAGCTCGCTCTTCGTGAACGCCTTGCGCGGCCGGCGCACGAGGGCTTCGACGATGTTGAACTCGAGGCGCGTGAGACGCACCTGCTCGCCGCGCACCGTCAACGTGCGGGCGTCGGCGTCGACTTCCCAGTCTTTGTAATGCAGAGGAGCTGCGGCGCCCGGCGCGTCGGGACGGGCGGCAGGGGGCTCGGCAGCGGACGGCGCGCTGCTGCGAGCTCGAGCGTGGCGCAGCTGCACCTGCACGCGGGCGAGCAGCTCGTCGAGGTCGAACGGCTTGGTCAGGTAGTCGTCGGCGCCCAGCTCGAGCAGGGCCACTTTGTCGGCGGCGGTCGTGCGCGCCGACATCACGATGACGGGCACGTCGACGCCTGCGCGCACGAGCCGCACGACGTCCTCGCCCGCCAAGCCGGGCATCATGAGGTCGGTGACGACGAGGTCGAACGGCTGGCCGCCGCCCAGCAGCAGCCGCCCCTCGCTGCCCGAGAACGCCTGCGTGCACGCGAAGCCGCTGCGGCGCAGATGAACCGCCACCACCTCGTTGATGGCGGCGTCGTCCTCGATGATCAAGATGGATGCCGGTTCGCTCATGGGGGTATTGTACCGCATGGCAGCGTGCTTCTTTCGTCGGGGCAAGATCGAGAAACGACGGCTCAGACGGAGACTCCTCCGAGCTAAAACACTCGAAGCGCGGCCCCAAAGCTCAGGGCAGGGTCCCACGTTCGCAGCGCGGGACCCCGCCCCGCCCACCGCGTTAGCCTTCGTACACGATGCGGCCGTCGGAAACGGTATAGAGCACCTTCGTATCGGAGATAGTGCGCGGATCGGTTTCCAAGATGTTCTGCGCGAGCACCACCAGATCGGCACGCTTGCCCACCTCAATGGTCCCCACGAGATCGTCCATAAAGTTCTGGTAGGCGACGTTCTTCGTGTACGCTTCGAGCATTTGGTAGGCGGTCAACCCCTGTTCGGGCCAGCGATGCATGTCGGCGTTGTCTTCTCCGGCGTAGGGGCTGTTGCGGGTGACGCCCACCTCGATCTCGTCGAGCACCACATAAGGCGTCACCGGGGCGTCGGACGCACCCGATACGACTACGCCCGCCTCATGCATGTCCTTCGTGGGATACATGGCCAGCGCACGCTCCTCACCGATGTACGCCTTCTCCAGCTCGTACAGCGAATCGCCGTACATCCAAAGGAATTGGAGCGCCCCGACGATATCGAGATCGGCCATGCGCTTGACGTCGTCGTCGGTGATCGCGCAAGCGTGCGTAATGGTATGACGCGCATCACGCATCCCGTTCTCCGCGCGCGCCGCCTCGTACGCGTCGAGCGTCGCCCGCACCGCCCCGTCCCCAATTGCATGGACGTGCACCTGCACGCCCGCGGCGTCGAAGCTCTTGACCATCTCCTGGAACTCAGCATCCGGCCAGATAGGCTCACCGACCCAGCCATCTCCCAAGCCCGCTTCGGGCAGATACGGCTCAAGCATGACGGCCGTACCGCTCTCGGTCACGCCGTCATAGAAGATCTTAACCGTGTTCGTGCTGACCATGTCGGTATCCTGAGGAACGCTCGACGCGATGGTGTCGAACACGTCCTGGTAGGAGTACAGCGGATCCATCGTCGTCACAACGCGCATGCGTAGACTGAGTCGACCTTCGCGCTCCATTCGGCGATACAGATCGTTGACGTCGAGGCCGCCGCGTGTGATGTTCGTGATGCCCGTCACCCCGTACGAGTTCGCTTCCTCCATAAACGAAACGAGCGCTTCTTCCATCTGTTCGTTCGTGATGGTCATCGGCACTGCACTCGAGACGAGGTCGTACGCCGCATCGGTCACACAGCCGGACGGCTCGCCGCTCGCATCGCGGTAGATGACTCCGCCTTCAGGGTTCGGCGTGTCGGCGGTGATGCCGGCCAACTCGAGCGCTCTTGAGTTGACCCACGCGGAATGCCCCGACACGTCGGTAATGACCACGGGCTTGTCGGCGCAAATCGCATCGAGGTCCGTCTTGCTGGGTCCGGGATTCGAACCGTCGGCCTGTTGGTAGGCGTTCAGCATGAACGGACGCCCGAAGTACGCGTCCATCTCGGGGTGAGCGTCCACAAACGACTTGATGGCAGCCAGGTACTCGTCGTTCGTTTTCATGCCCTCAAGGTACACGTTGAACAGCTGATCGAGCCATGTCCCCGGTGCGTGGATGTGCCCGTCCATGAATCCTGGTGACAGGAATGCCCCGTCCAAGTCGATGACGTTCGTGCCGTCCGCAATAAAGGCCTCTGCGCCGGCATCGTCACCCACATACACGATCTCGTTGCCCCGTATTGCAACCGCCTCTGCCACGTCTCCTTCGCTGACCATTGTTTGCACGTGCCCGTTTCTGAACACCACATCCGCAGTCTGTTCGGATGGCGCTGCCGATGGATCTCCGCTCCCGCTCGACGGAACGCTGCAACCGGCAAGGCACGCCAGCGCTCCCAACGTCATCACCGCCGAACTTGCAACGAACGAGCGTCTCGTCAGACCCACCCGATCGCGTCCCTCCACCTTCGCGTTATGCCGCTTGTCCATGCCCGCTCCCTTCGAACTCGGCTTTGCTCTCTCAGGGCTCGTTTCGAACCCGATGCGCTCACCATAGAAAGTGCGCGATGCGGCGAACAGGGCAAAACGGGATTAGAACGCGGTTTAGATTTTTTCTACCCTCGTATTTCGCCGTCTCCCTCGCAAGCCCGAGCACAACGAACCGGCGACCCTTTTATAATCAAATTCTCGAAAGGGGGAGCTATGACGTACCTGCTCTTTTTCTACAACATAGCCATCAGTTTCGCGAGCCTCTACCTTTGCTCTACCTACCTGCGCCTGTACCGAGCAGAAGGCGTCAGCACCTTCCTGTACGTGGCTTTGCTGTATCTGCTCTATCTCATCGACATCATCGTGCTGTACATGTTCGATTTCATCCCGGAATTCGAAGCTACGCTCACGTGGCTGCAGGAAACTGCACCGTACGTCTACGCGTCGCTGAGCCTGGCCATGTTGTTATGCTATCGCCTCATTCTGACCAGCTCGTTTGACCGCAGCCACCCGAACCAAGAAGCGGCCTTTTGGATGATGTGCTTCCTGGGAACCGTCGTCAGCTGGACCATCCCAGATTTCGCCGTCTCGGTCATAGCGGAATGGGTCATCTCCACCGTGCTGCGCTTATGGGTCGTCATGTTCGGCATGCGCATGCTGCTCGTGCGCACAGTGCGATCAAACCGCTCGGAAGCCTTCGCGCTGGCCGCAGCGCTGGCCGTGTTCGTCGCTTGCGAGATCGCCGATTCGATCATCACCTTTCAGGGTGTTCAAGCAAACATATATCCGCTTCGGAGGGTCCCTATGGAAGTGCTGGGGTGCGCGTATCTGGCAGCGGGATTCCTCTATCTTCGTTACCGCAGGTATCTGGAACGGAAAGCTTCGGAAGCCGACCTCATCCCCGTCGTGGCGCACCGCTACGGATTGACGAAGCGCGAGGAGGAGATGTTGCGCATGCTGGCCGAAGGCATGAGCAACCGCGCTATCAGCGAACGCGAGTACATCTCAGTCGGGACAGTGAAGACACACGCCCACAACACGTACAAGAAGCTGGGCATTTCAGGGCGCTCCGAACTGGACGGCTTTCTCGCGCAAGAGCTCGAAAAAGCCAGCCGTCCGAAGCGCCCTTCGTAACATTCTGTCGTCAAGCCGCAGCAGGGGCTTCCCGTAGCAACCTCCCTCTCCTCACGCCAAAACAGGCTGCTCTTCC
The DNA here is from genome assembly GCF_014287365.1 of Eggerthella hominis. Lineage (NCBI taxonomy): Bacteria > Bacillati > Actinomycetota > Coriobacteriia > Eggerthellales > Eggerthellaceae > Eggerthella > Eggerthella hominis. Next base: position 3,222 of record NZ_JACOOA010000013.1, on the reverse strand, counting down.
ACCTTCTCGAACACGGGCTCTTCGATGGCGGGGCTGTTCCCGCGACTCCATGCGAGCTTCTTGCTGGATCTCATCGCTACGACCGCAAATATCGCTATCGCCACGTCGCACACGATGCAGAAGATCCAGACGGACTGGAAGCTTCCCGTCTGCTCGTAGAGCGACGTCAGCAGCGGGGCGCCCATGGAGCCCAGCACATAGCCGATGGCCGGAACCAGCGAGTATATCTTGCCGTAGTCCTTGTGGCCGAACATCGCCATGGTCAGCGTGGCGATGCCCGTGCCGAACACGGCATACATCGAGTCGTTCAGGCCGGCGCCGATGCAGGCGAGGACCGGCGAGGCGGAGCTGAACAGCAGGCACACGAACGACAGCACCGTCACCGAGGCCCACATGACCACGGCGCGCGCCGGGCCGAACTTGTCGCACGTCCAGCCGATGAGCGGGTTCCAGGCGATATCGCACAGCATCGCCACCGAAACCATGAGGCTGCCCACGTGCGGGGCGAACCCGACCGACGTCCCGTACATGGGGAACAGCTGGTTGGTCACCGTGGTCATGACGATCAGGCACATCGCGGCGATGAGCGCGATGAACGCGGGCGATTTCACCGCTCGCTTGAAGTCCACGCCCTCGGTCGATCCCTGCTCGGCGGCGGCGCCGACCTCGGCGTACCCGTATGGCAGGTAGCCCTTCACCTCGGGCTTCAGCCTGATGATGAACAGGGAGGAGCCGCACATGAGCACGGCGGCCGACAAGCCGAGCACCACGTAGCCTACGCGCCATCCGGCCGTCGAGATCACCGAGTTGATGATGGGGCTCATGATGGCGTTGCACACGCTGGCGAGCGCCCAGGCGATGCCGATGGCCAAACCGGTGCGCTTGTAGAACCAGTTGTTCAGGATGATGGCGATGCCCACCGAGGTGTTGAACCCCATGCAGATGCCCACGATCGCGCCCGAGACGTACCACAGCGACACGTCGTTGTACAGGCACATCACCACCACAGCAGCCGCCTCCACGGCGTTGATCAGCGTCATATGCACGGCGATGTTCATCTTGGGAACCACGCGCCCGGCGATGGGCATGCTGATCGCCTGCCCCAGGCACACGATGGTCATGTAGAGCGTCAGCGACGACTCCTCCACGCCGAGGCTCTCGCTGACGGGCACGTAGAAGTTGCCCGCAACCACCGTGAGAAAGCCGATCGATCCCGAGATCATGAACCCGCAGGCGAGCACGACGAGCCACGCATGGCCTCGCGCCTCCTTCAAGTTTCCCTTCATGTGAATCCCTCACTTCCGAAATCCCTCTTCACGCAAGCCGGACGGCCGCGTGCGAGCGGGGCGCTTCGGGCGGGGCGCACAGGCCATGCGCTCTGGGCGAAGTGCTCCATCGAGCGAGGCCCGCGCGCACCTGTCGCGCGAGCCTCCGGTTCGTTACGCGTTTTGGGCGGCGGTCACGCCGTCCGGGCAGCCCTCCCGCACGGCGACGGCGTCGGGCTCGACGGCTTCGGGCCGGGAAATCCAACCGAGCTTCCGGCTGAAGAACATGCCCGCCACGATGATGACCAGCGGATACAGGTAGCAGAAGAACGCGTACGGCGCATAGGCGAGACACGGGACGCCCAGCACCGTCACCATGTACACGGCGCAGGTATTCCACGGCACGAGCACCGAGGTGATGCCGGCGCTCGAGTTCACGATGTTGCCCCACACCTCGTTCTCCACGCCGCGACGGCGGAACTCCTTGCTGTACATCTGCGTGGACAGCGTGATGGCCGGGTACTGGTCAGGCAGCAGCACGTTGAACAGCGCGCCCGAGAACACGGTGGCCGTGACCAGCTGGGCGAAGCGACGCAGGCGGCTGACGATAGGATCGACCAGCGCGTCCATGAGGTGCGTGTGCTGCATGATGCCACCGAAGGCCATGACGAGCACGACGATGGAGATGGTGCTCATCATCTCCTGGATGCCGCCGTTGGACAGGAGCGCGTCGAGCTCGGCGAAGCCGGTGCTGCTCACCACGCCCAGGTTGGCGACCTCGACCACCGTGGACAGGTCGGAGCCCTGCAGCGTGCACGCCTCGAGCATGCCGAAGGCGATGGCCACGAGGAAGGACGGGATGGCCGGCACCTTCAGGGCGATGCACACGATCATCACCGCGAGCGGGATGAGCGTGACGGGGCCGATGTTGTAGTTCGCATCAAGCGCCGTCAGCAGCGACGCGACCTGGCCCGATACGTCGGCGGAACCCGCAAGGTTAAGGTTCATGCCAATCACGAGGTATACGACGGTGCAGCCCGCGCACGTGACGAGGCACAGCACGAGGAAGCGCTTGCACAACGCGAACACGCCGCAGTCGGCGATGGCGGCGGCCAGGTTCGGCCCGTCGACCAGCGGCGAGATGATCTCGCTGACGTACGCTCCGGCGACGATGGCACCGGCAGCCATGCCCAGTGGGACGTTCAGCGCGGCGGCGATGCCCAAGAAGGCGATGCCGATGGTGCCGGCCGCGCCCCACGAGCCCAGCACGACGCCGACGACAAGCGTCACCACGAAGGCGATGGGCAGGAACAGCTCGGGCGTCACCACCATCAGGCCGTAGTAGATCATGGTGGGAACCGTGCCCGATTGGATCCACACGCCCACCAGCATGCCGATGCACATCAGGATGAGCACGGCCTCCATCGAGTCGTTGATGCCCTTGAGCATGGCATCGAGCACGTCCTCCCACGTGCGGCCCAGGTACAGGGCGATGCCGCCGGCGATGGCGCACCCGATGACCAGCGGGATCTGCGGCTCGGACCCCAGCCCCACCACGCAGCCGAACATGACGACCGCAAGCGCCCCGAGCGCCAGCACGCCATGGCGAAACTTCACCTCTTTCACTGCTTTCTCTCGCGTTTTCATCGTGAGATCCTTCCTGTAGCTCGTGCAGAAGCGGTGCGGCGACCGCGGTCGGCCGCCGCACCGTCGAAGACGGCGAGGACGCCGCGTCCGGAACCTACTTGCCGATCTTCCCCAGCACCGCGTTCATGCGGGCCTCGGCCGCGTCGGCGACGGCGGCGTCCTCCTCCGCCTTGGGGCAGAGGTAGGCCAGTATCGCGCGGATGGAGTGCTTGCGGTTCTCGGCCTCCACCCAGCAAAGCGAGCGCTCGGGATGGTCCATGACCTCGTCGGTCACCTCCTCGCCGCGGGTGGCCGGCAGGCAGTGCATGAA
>NZ_JACOOA010000012.1:0-39103 GCF_014287365.1 Eggerthella hominis | reverse complement strand
TGTCGGCCTGCACGTCGAAGCCGATCGTCTTGAAGCCGGCCTTGGCCTTCTCCACGGCCAGCGGCAGCCCCACGTAGCCGAGGCCCACCGTGCCGCAGACGAGGGTGCGGTCGGCGACCGACCGAAGCAGAGCGGATTCTAAAACGAAACCCATTTCTTCAGGAGGATCGAAGTTGTTAGTCATCGTTACATATACCTTTCTGCTTCCTTAAATGGATTCGGTACGAGCTCAAGCACACCGACGCGGGAAGAATCATTATGAATAGCTGGAGAACGCATGGGACAAGAAAATCCAGAAGGCCACTAAAGCCATTCCTGAAAATTCGCCACCTAACTTTTACGAAGCAACGTGTGTGTATCCATGTTTTTCGTCTAAGAATAGCTTTCTCGTCTTCTTGGGCATCGCATAGTACGATTGGTATATTTTTCACCCTATATCCCGAATGTATTATGCGAGTATACAGCTCATAGTCTTGAGCTCGAATCATCGATGGATCGTATCCTCCAACGACGTTGGCAGCGCTTTTTCTAAGAATTACCGTCGTATCATTAAACGGATTCCTTCTTTTAGAAAACTTTACAATACTTTCCGGAGTTGATGGAACTACCCTAATGTCACCACAGTCTCCCGCGTCTTCACGATACATCTGCATGTACCCTCCAACAACAGCCAGCTTGGGATCCTCGGCAAACTCATTAAGCAGGAGTTCCGCCCTGCATGGGCGGCAAACGTCGTCGCTCCCTAATTTCTCAATGAGATCCGTGTGGGACAAATCCATTCCCTTTTGAAAAGCAACGGCCGCCCCCTTGTTCTCATCAAGACGGTAGACTCTGAAAGACCCGTACTTTTTGCTCAAACATATAATTGCCTCATCAAGCTCCTGTGTTAGCGGGCCGTCGCAGACAAGAAATACTTCTTCCGGAAGGACGGTTTGAGAGTAGACGCTATCGACGCATTTTTTCAAATTGCGTGCAGTCTCTTTAAAGTAAACGGGTATTACAGTCGTATAACTTTCGTATTTCTCTGTGAGTCTATCTGAAATCATCTTTTAACCTTTGCAAAGCATAACCGATAGGCCTTTGGGAGAAGCATCGTCTTAGTCAACGCAGACGAAGACTTGCAGACTCTCCGGAACTTGCGTTGCACGCAGAAGCGAGGCGTTCTTCCAGGTTGTGACGAAGGAGCGACAACTTCATCTTCCTGTTCTTCTCCTTCCGAACATAACGCCAAAAGTCCTGATAAAAACCTTTGCATCGAGAATGAATCCCGCGTTCCTAACGTATTCCAATTCCAGAGCTTGACGCTCTCCGGTTTCGAAGGTGGCTTGATTGCGTCTTGAAACCTGCCACCATCCGGTAATTCCAGCTGGGACGGAAAGCAAAAGGTCCTTATTTTCGCCAAAATTTGAAAGCTCGTCAAACGAAATCGCACGCGGACCAATGACGCTCATCTCTCCTTTTAAGACGTTTATGAAGTTAGGCAGCTCATCAACGCTAGTAGATCTAAGTACTCTTCCTAAAGGTGTGATGCGTGGGTCGTCGACAACCTTACGCTCGCGCCTCCATGCATCCATTTGCTCAGAGGTAAAATATTTTTCTATGTTATGGGAATCGGATACCATAGTCCGGAATTTATAAATCCGAAAGGGGTGCCCACCTTTTCCAATTCGCTCTTGAGAATAGATAGGCCAAGCTTTAGTCTCGATCGCAATTGCAGTCGCAAGTATTAGTCCGGGGACAAGCGCTACAACGAGAATAAAAGCGCTGAAGGTAATATCGAATAAGCGTTTCGCATACCGGTAAATGATGCTTCTTATTCTTGACGAGAAGTTCTCTCTGAAAGTTTGGCTCGACTTACCTAAGATGGACTTGTCGTTAACCATACTTGCATCCGGATATTCTATTTTACGTCGACGAGCAATGTCCCGGAAAAGCGTGCCCCGCGAATCGGAATCCAGAGGGGCGAGGAACGCCACGTCGGAAGCGGCCATCGGCTCCGTATCCCCGACCGCATCGCTCGACTTTACATAACCGCGCTTATCGGGGACGGGGTGGTGGTATGATGGGCGGGGTCACGGTGACCCCGTGGTTGATTGGTTTTGGAGTATTCGATATTGAAAGTGCATGTGATCGTAAAATGAAAAGCTGTATGCAATTAATACGTATATTTTAGTTAAAATATGCAATAAAGAAGAAAGGTAACCCCCCCCCCATGTCATCTCCCTACCAAACGCTCACTTTGCCGGTTGACAGCATCCAGTCGCACCCGGAGAACGACTTCACCATGGACGAAAGCGAGATGCAGGAGCTCGTCGCGTCCATCCGCTCAGAGGGCCTCGGGCAGCTGCCGCTCGTGCGCAAGCTGCCGGACGGCGCCTACCAGATGATCGCCGGCCACCGCCGACTCGAGGCGTACAAGCGCCTTGCCCGCGAGGACGCGGCCTTCCGCGCCATCCCGGTCACGCTCGTCGACGACCTCGACGACGCCCGCGCCCGCGTGCTGCTCAATGTCACCAACCTCGTGACTCGCCGCTTGTCGCAGGAGGAGCGCGGCGCGCGCTACGCGGCCATCGGCAGGGAAGTGCCGGCGTTGCGCGAGGCCGACCCGTCGCTCAAAGGCGTGCGCACGAACGACATCATCGCGCGCATCGTGACCGAGGAGACGGGGCAGTCGGTGTCGCCGGCTACGGTCAAGCGCGCCATCGCGGCCGAGAGGCGCCTGCGCGAAACGCGCGAGCAGGCCGAGCTCCTTACGGGCGACCTGAACGAGAACTGGCAGGTGGAGGCGCAGGCGGGAGCCATCGATCCGCTCACGTTGCGTGCCATCTCGGAGTTGCCGAACCAGAAGCAGCTCGACCTGTTCGCCGAATACCAGCGCCAGGAGATGACGCTCGGCCAGCTGAAGGCTCACCTCAAAGCGTCACGGCCCAAGACGACGGCCGATGCGGCTCGCGCGCTGCAGCTTGCCATCCGCAGCGCGGAGGAGGCGCGCCAGATGGATCGCGCCGGCGTGCCGTTGCCGCAGGGGCTCGTTCGCAAGCTGAAGAGCCTGGTGGACCAGCTGTAAGGTTGGGAGCGTGCGTCGGGAAGGCGGCTACAGCCGCGCGTGGCCGTCCGCCTGCTCGGGATAATCGATCAGCTTGAGCGGCGCGAGGTCGGCGAGCTGGCAGGGGTCGACGTCGAGCGCGCGGCTCAGCTTCACGAGGTCCGGAATGCTTAAGGCGACGTAGCCGCATTCGATATTGCTGATGCGAGAGTGTTCCGAGCCGATCATGAGCCCCAGCTTTTTCTGCGTCAATCCTTGGTCTTTTCGGATCTGTCGGAGGTTTGTCCCAAGGTCAGACGCGTATTTTCTCACAAGGGGGTCCTTGCGTTCCATCGTCTGCTTTTTGCTGAGATTACCCATGCGTCAAGCGTAACCCGATGAATACGAAGGCGTGTATCCACGAGGGTACATTGGGGCATATTTATGGAAAATTCGCCGGTCGCTTCAAGATTTTCGCCATCGCGTCGTTTCTCGTTGCGATGGCGCGGCACCCTCGTGCGTGATAGAATTATCCTATGACTATTTGGGCGCGCGGGCGGCGGGTGCGCGGGACGACGGCGTGCGGGTGCGGGGTGCCGCCCCGCAAACGACGAGGGGAGGCGGCGTGCTGAGCGATCTGGTCGTGTGCTACCTGTTCCTCGGCGGCACCGGGGCGGGGCTCGCTCTCGTGCTCTCCGTGCTCGGCTTGCTCGTTCCGCACGCATGCGTGTCAACGCCCCCGGGCGTGCACCTTCGTCCGAACGCCGCATACCGCAAGCTGCTCGGCTCGGGGTTCGCCACCGCGTTCGTGCTGCTGGCGCTCGGCATCGTGTGCTTGCTGGCCGACCTCGGCAACGCCGAGCGCGTGATCCTGCTGCTCCTGCATCCCACGGCGTCGTACCTGGCGGTGGGGTCGTGGGCGCTCGCGGCGTGCCTGGCGCTCGCGGCGGCGCTCGGCTTCGCGTGGCTTGGCGTCGGCACCTGGAACGTCGCCCTCGTGCGCATCCTCCAGGTGACGACTGCGCTCGTGGCGGCGGTGGTCATGGTGTACACGGGGCTCCTGCTCCAGAGCCTCGGCGCGGTGCCCCTGTGGTCCACGCCGTGGCTGCCGGCGTTGTTCGCGGCCTCGTCGCTGTCGTGCGGCATCGCATGCCTGCTGGCGCTTGCCCAGCTCACGGGCGTGGCATCCGCGTTCGATGCCGTGCTCGGACGCTTGGCGGCGGTCGATGCCGCGGTCATCGTGATCGAGGCGATCGTCGTCGCGGTGTTCGTGTGCGCGGCTTCGCTGGCCGGCGCGCCGCTGTCCAACGGCACCGAGCTCGCCGCCGCGCAGTCGGTGCGGGAGCTGGTGGCGGGCGCCAACGCGCAGCTGTTCTGGGGCTGCTTCGTCGCGCTCGGCCTGGCGGTGCCGCTCGTGCTGGACGGCGTGCTCGCCAAGCGCCGCCGCCCGCTGCCGGGCGTCGCCCTGTTTACGGCGGCGTGCGTGCTGGCCGGCGGGTTCGTCATGCGGTTCTGCGTTGTTGCGGCTGGTGCCCACCCGGTGCTCAGCTCGATGGGAGTGATGTGATATGTTTCCGTTCGAAGTGGATTCGACCACCGACGTGCCGTTGTGGGTGCAGCTGCGCCAGCGGCTCATCTACCTGATCAACTCGGGGTACTTCAAGCCGGGCGACCAGCTGCCCACCGTGCGCGGCCTGGCCTCGGAGATATCCATCAACTACAACACGGTGAACAAGGCGTACCTGAGCCTCGTCTCCGACGGCTACCTGGAATCGACGCGCGGACGCGGCGTGTTCGTGCGCGACCTCGATGCCGAGATGGACGAGGAGTACACGAAGGACGTCGACGGCATCATGAGCGACTGCGTGGCGGCCTGCCGCGACCTGGGGCTGTCGCTCGACGACGTGCAGAAGTGCATGATCAAGAAAATCAAGCAGATCAAGAAGGACGAGGGCCTCGAGTCGCCGCTCGAGCGGGGCGACGGCACGGCGCGCATCGTTCCGGTCGACGTGGGCGGCACGGTACGCAAGAAACAGGCAGGAGCGTGATGCGGGTGAAGACCAGGCGAAACGAAGCTGAGGCGGCACGGGGCGTCGGCGGTGCGCCCGCATCGCCCTCCGCGTCGTCGCACGCGCGCTGGCGCGTCGTCCCCGAGGCCAGCACCGAGATCGTGGGCGAGCGCGCGTCGAGCACCGGCGTGCTGCTGTTCTCGGCGGTGGTGTTCCTGCTGACCTTCGGCCTCGTGCTGGGCGCGTGGTGGGCGCTTGCGGGCGTGGGCGTCGCGGCCATCGCGGTCGCGCTCGTCCTCGCGCTGCTGGCCACGGCGGCCGTGCACATCGCGCAGCAATGGGAGAAGGTGGTGGTGCTGCGTTTCGGCACGTTCAACCGCGTGTCGGGACCGGGCCTGTTCTGGACGTTTCCCGTCATCGAGCAGAACACCATGCGCGTGGACACCCGCGTGCGCGCCACCACGTTCGGCGCCGAAGAGACCCTCACGGCCGACCTCGTGCCGCTCGATGTGAACGCGGTGCTGTTCTGGCACGTGTGGGACGCGAAAGCGGCCTGCATCGAGGTGGGCGACTTCACGCGCGCCGTGGAGCTGGCGGCCCAGACGGCGCTGCGCGACGCCATCGGGCGCGCGAGCGTGGCCGAGGTGGCCATCCGTCGCGAGCAGCTCGACCGCGAGCTCAAGCGCGTGCTCGAGGAGAAGGTGGCGCCCTGGGGCATCACGGTGCTGTCGGTGGAGATCCGCGACATCCTGCTGCCGAAGGAGCTGCAGGATGTCATGTCGCTGGAGGCCCAGGCCGAACAGCGCAAGAAGGCCCGCATCATCCTCATGGAGGCCGAACAGGACATCTGCGAGATGATGGACGACATGGGCGACACGTACGCGAAGAACGACGCCGCGCTGCGCCTGCGCGCGATGCACCTGCTGTACGAGAGCGTGCGCGAGACGGGCGGCACGGTGGTGGTGCCCAGCAGCTTCAGCGAGGGCTTCGGCGACGTGCTGGGCGATGCCGCGAAGGACGTGCTGGGAAAGGGGCCCGGCGCGGGGGCGTAGCAGCGGCCGCATGCGGCACATGCGATGATCGAGAACGGATGTTTCACGTGAAACATCCGTTCTTTTTTTTTGCGCGAGAATGCGGGTGCGCCTGCGCGTCGTACTATCCTCAAAATAATACAATCAAATGTAAATAAATTGTATACAGTACCTTGATTGTCATAGGATTATTTACTATAGTACTTTAATAGGATTTGGCCAATTCCATCCAGATGTCCGCAGGTTCCGCGAGGTGCCGGCGGCCATCCTGACACGACGAGCGACGCTTTGCGCCGGGGCGCGAGCGTGACGAGGAGGAACCATGTCAGGTACGAACAGGCCAAACACGACGCTGACCCGCCGCAGCTTTCTCAGGGCCACGGGCGCCGCAGCCGGCACGCTGGGCGTTGCGAGAGCTGCAGGAATGTTCGCGGCAGACGATTGGCTCGCACCGACCGAGGCGTACGCGGAGCCGGAGGAGCACGTCGCCTACACCTATCACCAGGCTCACTGCCGCGGGCATTGCATGCTGAAGTGCACCGTGCGCGACGGCCGCCTGTGCTTGATCCAGCCGAACGACAAAGCCAAAGAGGGACTGCAAACCGTCTGCCTCAAGGGCCTCTCCGAGATCCAGCACGTCTACAGCGCCGAGCGCATCCAAACGCCGCTCAAGCGCGTGGGCGAGCGCGGCGCCAACGAATTCGTCGCCATCTCCTGGGACGAGGCGACGGCCTACTTCGCCGAGGAAGTGCGGAAATGCTGGGACGCCTACGGCAAGCAGAGCGTGTTCGCCAGCATCGCCATGGAGTCGGAGGTGGCGTCCGAGCTGGGCAAGCTGCTGAGTGCGTCCATGGACACCGTCGGCGGCATCGACGTGGGCTACGCCAACGGCCTGGCTCCCGTCTACGGCGGCGCCAAGCGCTCCGGCCCCCTGGGCGCGGTGAGCGCGTTCAACGGCGTGGCCGATTGGATGAATTGCAAGACCCTGCTGTTCGTGGGCGTCAACTTCATCGAGTCGAGCCTCACGCAAACCAAACCCTTCTTCGACGCGAAGGATGCGGGCATGCACGCCATCGCCATCGACCCGCATTACAGCACGACCGCCACGAAGTGCGACGAGTGGATCCCCCTCGAACCCGGCACCGACGCCGCGCTGTTCCTCGGCATGATCACGCACGTGCTGGACAACGGCTGGTACGACGAGGCGTACGTGGGCGCGCGCACCTCGCTGCCGTTCCTCGTGGCGCAAGCCGACGGCACGCTGCTGCGCGACCATGCGGTCGACCCGGCGGCCGCCGCGCCGGAGGACGGCGCAGCCAACCCCTTCCTGGTCTGGGACGACGCGGCGCAAGCCGCGCGCCCGGCAGCAGATGTGGAGTCTCCTGCGCTCGAAGGCACCTTCACCGTCGACGGCGAAACGTACACGACGGTGCTCTCGCTGCTCAAGAAGAACCAGCAAGGCTACGACACCGCGTGGGCGTCGAAGGTCACGGGCATCCCGGCCGATACCATCGAGTCGCTGGCCGAGCGCTACGCCACGGGCGGACCCGCGTGCATCGCCGTGGGCTACGGCGGCAACGACAAGTACGGCAACGCCGACATCGCCGGCCATGCGGCCGGGCTGCTGGCCGCGATCACCGGCAACATCGGGCGCGCCGGCGGCGGCGTGGGCTATCCCGGCTTCGGTTACGGCAGCGCCGGGCTCGGCGCGTGGCCGCTTGCGGAGGACATGAAGCCCTCGACCTTGGCCGTCCCCGCCTTCGAGCTGCCCTACGTGGACAGCCCCGTCAAGTGCTTCATCGGTGTGGGCGACCAGATCCAGCAGCGCTTCGCCGACCTCAACAAGCTGGACGAGTGGGTGCAGGGCCTCGACTTCATCGTGTACGCCGACGTGTACCACAGCACGGGCGCGCAGTACGCCGATCTCGTGCTGCCCATCTGCTCGCGTTTCGAGAGCGACGAGGCGCTCGGCGGCGTCCGCTCGAACAAGGGCCAGGTCATGCTGCGCCAGCAGGTGCTCGAGCCGCTGTTCGAGAGCAAGACCGACTTCGCGTTCGAGCGCGAGCTGGCCCGCGCCCTCGGCATCGACGCTTCGTTGCCGAAGACCAACGAGGAGCGCATCGTGCGCATGCTGGACACGGCGAAGGACGCGAAGGTCGCGGGCATCACGCTCGAGGAGCTGCGGGCCAACCAGGGCGTGCTGCCGTACCGCGCGCCGTCGGCCGTGCCGTTCTCCGACGGCAAGGTTCCCACGGCGTCGGGCCGCTTCGACGTGTACTTCCCGGATCTCGTGAAATTCGACCAGGCGCTGCCCGCCTACGAAGCCCCCGAGGAGACGGGCGCGGACAGCAAGCTGCGCGACCGCTTCCCCCTGCAGCTGTGCCAGATGCGCACGCGCTTCCACATCCACAACCAGTTCTGCGACGCCGAATGGATTCGCCAGTACTCCACGGCGGCCCTGCACCTCAACCCTGCGGACATGGAGCAGCGCGGCCTGACCAACGGCGACACGGTGGAGGCGTTCAACGATCGCGGCAGCTTCGCCTGCCCCGTGGTGGGCGACGAGTCGGTTCGCCCGGGCTCCGCGCGCATCTTCGAGGGCGAGTGGTCGAAGTTCATGAGCGCCGGCAACATCCAGAACGTCACGAATCCCGGGATATCCGACCGCGGGCGCGCGTTGCTGAACGGCCCGGTCATCCCGTACAACGACACGCTCGTCGAAGTGAAGAAAGCGTAGGTGGGCGCCATGACCAGATTCGGACTCGCCATCAACACGGGGCGTTGCATCGGGTGCCACACCTGCGCCAACGCCTGCAAGATGCAGAACAACGTGCCCATGGGCATGCTGTGGAACCGCGTGCTCACCGAGGGATGCGACATCGTGGACGGCGCCGTCGGGCAGTATCCGAACGTGTCGCGCGCCTACCTTCCCGTGGCGTGCCAGCACTGCGAGAACCCCGCCTGCCTGCGCGTGTGCCCCACGGGCGCCACGTACAAGGACGAAAAGGGCCGCGTCGAGATCGCCTACGACAAGTGCATCGGCTGCCGCACGTGCATGGCGGCCTGCCCCTACAACGCCCGCGTGTTCAACTGGAACGAGCCGCGCCGCGACCCCGACTTCAACTACGGCGACAAGGACGTGCCCGTGCGCGGCAAGGGCGTCGTGGAGAAATGCACGCTGTGCAAGGAGCGCACCGACCGCGGCGATGAGCCCATGTGCGTGGTGTGCTGCCCCACGAAAGCGCGCGTGTTCGGCGATCTGGACGACCCGAACAGCGACGTGTCGCGCATCGTCCGGGAGCGTCGCGCCGGCGTGCTGCTGGAAGAACAGGGCACCCGCCCGCAAGTCCACTACTACGGATAGGGGAGCGCCATGGGAACCTTCGGAACCTCGATGAAATTCAAAACCGCCTCCGTCGTGCTGGCCGTGCTGGCCGCGGTGGGCGTGGGCACGTGGATCTACCAGCTGATGAACGGCCTGGGCGTGACCGGCATGAACAACTCCACGTCGTGGGGCCTCTACATCACCTGCTTCATGTTCTTCGTGGGCCTGTCGGCCGGCGGGCTGATCGTGGCCTCCTCGGCGTCGGTGTTCCACATCGCGCAGTTCAAGAAGGTGGCGGTGCCGGCCATCATCCTGTCGACGGTGTGCATCTGCTGCGCCGGCATGTTCGTGCTCATCGACCTCGGCGGCATCCAGCGCATCTGGAACGTGCTCGTGTCGCCGAACCCGATGTCGCCGCTTCTGTGGGACATCTGCGTGATCACCTGCTACCTCGTCATCAACGTCCTCTACCTGTACTTCATGACCTCGAAGCGGGCCAACCCGCACGCGGTCAGCATCATCTCGCGGTTCGCGCTGCCCATCGCCATCCTCGTGCACTCGGTGACGGCGTGGATCTTCGGCCTGCAGCTGGCGCGCGAGGCCTGGTACTCGGCCATCATGGCGCCCATCTTCGTGGCCTCGGCCATGGACTCGGGCTTGGCGCTGCTGCTCATCGTGCTGCTGGCGCTGCAGGCGGCGAAGGTGTTCGAGCTCGGCCGCAAGCTCATGGCCACGCTGGCCGGCCTCTTGGCCACGTGCATCGCGGTCGACGCGTTCTTCATCGGCTGCGAGCTGCTGACGGTGGCCTACCCGCAAACCGCCGGCGGCATGGAGACGCTCGGCACGCTGTTCAACGGCGTCACCTCGCCCTTCTTCTGGTTCGAGATCATCGCGGGGCTGCTCATCCCGTTCTGCATCCTCGTGTTCTCGGCCAACCGCCAGCGTCCGAAGCTCGTGATCCTGGCCTCGGCGCTCGTGGTGGTGGGCGTGTTCTTCAAGCGTGTGTGGCTGCTGTTCACGGCGTTCGTCCATCCGAACGTGTACGGCGCGCCGGGCATCTCCTCGGGGTCGTCGGCCGGCGTCCATGCCGGCGCCACCGACATCTGGTCGACGCTTGGCGTGTACGCGCCCACCTGGGTCGAAATCATGGTGGTCGTCGGCGTGGTGTCGCTCGGCGCGCTGGCGTTCCTCGTCTTGGCGAGCAAGCTGCTGAAGCCGTCGGACGAAACGACCGCGCAAGCTGCCTGATCACGTCCAACCCGTGACGCTGGGGAAGGGGCTCCTCACCCCCTTGGAGGCGGAAGCTCCTCACTTCCGCCTCCGCTCCCTGGCGCACCTCGAATGTTTCACGTGAAACATTTGTTCCCATGATTCTCCGGTGCGCGAAGCGTGTCCTGTGCTATCCTTCGAGCCTCATACGAAGGAGGATAAGAACATGACCTGCGGAATCACGAAAAATTATCCATAAAATAGTATAATGACACCTGAAAATTATCCTATGACAATCCTTGATTGTCATAGGATAATTTCGTATAGTGGGGCCAGTGGAATTTGGCCAATTCTCACGAGGAAGAGGGGGTATCCTCGCATGAGGCTTGTTGGTCGGACGGTGTGAGGACCGCGCGACCGGCACTACGGGGATATCCTGACGACATCTTTGAGGAGGAGACATGTCAGGAACGAGCAGCCCGCACAGCGGGCTCACGCGCAGGAGCTTTCTGAAGGCGACGGGCGCAGCGGCAGGGGCCTTGGGCCTCGCAGGTGCCGCCGGCATGGTCACGGCCGACAACTGGCTCGCGCCCACCCAAGCCCACGCCGAGGCAGGGGAGCGGGTGGGGTATACGTTCCATTATCGCCACTGCCAGTGCAATTGCCATCTGAAGTGCACGGTACGCGATGGGCGTATGGTGTTGGTCGAACCTAACGACTGGCCCGACAAACGCAACGAGACCATTTGCCTGAAAGGCATTTCCGAAATCCAGCATACGTACAGCGAAGAGCGTTTGCAGGTTCCACTCAAGCGCGTCGGTGAGCGTGGTGCGGGTGAATTCGTCGAGATCACCTGGGATGAGGCACTCGACACCATCGCCAACAAGGTGAAAGAGACTCAGGAAAAATACGGTGCGGAAGCGATAGCTGTTCAAACTGCCGTCGACTCCCTCACCACGTTTCTCCCAAAGTTGCTCAAGGGTCAGGAGAAGCCCCATCGCGGTATCGATATCGGCTTGGGCAATGGTTTCTCTCCGGCGCTCGCTGAATCAGGCCAGCAGGGTGCCTCATCTAACGAAGTGACCGACTGGAAGAACGCCAAAACCATCCTGAACGTGGGATGCAACATGTTGGAGACGTGCATGGTGACGGCGCGGTACTTCTTCGAGGCGAAGGAGGCGGGCGCGGAGATAATTACGCTCGATCCCAACTTCTGTACTACTGCGGAGAAGAGTTCGCAATGGATTCCCATGATTGCCGGAACCGACCCGGCTCTCTATCTCGGCATGATCTCGCTGATCCTCGATAATGAGTGGTACAACGCTCCGTATCTGAAATCCAACACGAGTATGCCGTTCCTGGTCAAGCGATCCGACGGCTCGCTTCTAAGAAAAAACCCCGTTGCCGACACTAAGCAGGCGGGCTCTGATAATCCCTTTATGGTGTGGGACGAAATATCTTCCTCTATGAGCGCATATGACGCGGAAGGGATCAGTCCTGCGTTGGATTACGAGACGTCCATTGACGGTGAAACGTATGCAACAGTGTTCAAACTGTTGAAGGAGAATCAAAAGCAGTACTCGCTCTCATGGGCTGCTGAAACGACTGGTATCGATGAAGACGTGTTTGTTGAGATCACCGACAAGTATGCGAACAGCGGTCCCTCGATCCTTTCGTTCGGCTTTGGTGGAGGAGAGAAGTTCTACAACGCCGATGTAGCCGGGCATGCGGCAGTTCTGCTCGCCACGCTCGTCGGGTCGTTCGGGACGGACACTCCCGGTTGGGGGGCGGGCGCATACGTGAATGCGTACCAGAAAATTTTCGGTGCAGCCAACCTCGCATCCTGGCCGTTGCCATCCGAGTGCAAAAACGCATCAGCCCCCAAAGACAGCGTCGACTATCGCGACGAGGAGAGCGGTATTCGCTTCATGTGGGTACAGAACGGTGCGTTTCAGCAGATCGCGGGTAATCAGAACCGCACGAACGAGTGGGCGAAGGGTCTCGATTTCGTTGTGGTTCAGGATATCTGGCACACGCCGTCGGTGGATTGGGCCGATATAGTTCTGCCGGTATGCTCTCACTTCGAACTCGACGAGGAGATCGGCTTTCTTCGCGCTTTGCGCGGGCACGTTCTTCTGCAGCAGAAAGTTCTCGACCCCTTGTTTGAGAGTAAAACGGATTTTTGGATCGATCGCGAGATGGCAAAGCGTCTTGGATACGAAGACGTTTTGCCGAAAAGCCAGGAGGAACTTGCGCGTTTTCAGTTG
The DNA here is from genome assembly GCF_014287365.1 of Eggerthella hominis. Lineage (NCBI taxonomy): Bacteria > Bacillati > Actinomycetota > Coriobacteriia > Eggerthellales > Eggerthellaceae > Eggerthella > Eggerthella hominis. Next base: position 26,237 of record NZ_JACOOA010000012.1, on the reverse strand, counting down.
GATAACGCAACCGACAAGGCCGTTGCCGGTATCACTCTCGACGAAGTTGTGGCCCATAACGGCGTAGTTGCCTTGAAGGGTCAGCCGGATATCGCGCGCAGTTACAGCAATCAAACCTACAAAACGACATCGGGGAAAATCGACCTGTATTACGAGAACCTCGTAGAATTTGGGCAAGCGTTGCCACGGTACGAAGCGCCGCACGAAGCGTTCGAGGGTAATCCGCTGCGAGATACGTATCCCCTCGTTATGACCCAGCGTCGATCCAAGTACTTCATTCATCAGAATTTCATGGACGCCTCGTGGTTGCGCCAGTACTATGAGCCGACGTTGGAGATGAATCCTGTCGACATGATGGCGCGAGGTTTGGAATCCGGAGACGTGATCGAAGCGTTTAACGATCGAGGATCGTTTCAGTGCGCGTGCGTCGCCACCGAGGCCGTTCGTCCGGGAACGGTGGCTATTGTCGAGGGCATTTGGGACAAGTACATGCATGCCGGGAATTTGCAGAATGTTACCAACGATGCGGCAAATCCACGCGGGAAAGCGCTCGCCAAGGGGAGGGTCACTCCCTTCAACGACACGCTTATCGAAGTTAAGAAAGCTTAGGTGATCCATATGACTCGGTTGGCTATTGCCATTAACTTGGATCGTTGCACGGGGTGCAACACGTGTGCTATGGCGTGCAAGATGCAGAACAACGTGCCTATGGGTATGGCGTGGAATCGCGTTCTCAACGAGAGTTGCGAATTCGAAGTGGGTGTAAGGGGGACGTATCCCCATGTCTCGCGCTCGCATCTGCCTATTGCCTGTCAACATTGCGAGAACCCCGCCTGCATGCGCGTGTGCCCGACAGGGGCCACGTACAAGGATGCCTTGGGGCGCGTGGAGATTGACTACGAGAAGTGCATTGGGTGCCGCATGTGCATGGCGGCGTGTCCGTACAACGCACGTGTGTTCAACTGGAGTGAACCGGTGCGTGATCCTGATTTCAATTACGGCGACAAAGACGTGCCGGTTCGAGGCAAAGGTGTGGTTGAGAAATGCACCTTGTGCAAGGAACGCACCGATCGTGGAGACGAGCCAATGTGCGTGCGGTGCTGTCTCGCCAAAGCTCGCATTTTCGGCGACCTCGACGATCCCGATAGTGAGGTATCGCGCATCGTCCGAGAGCGCAACGCGACCGTCCTCCTCGAGGAGCAAGGCACCCGTCCGCAAGTTCATTACTTCAATTAAGGAGGAGGTGCGCATCATGGGAACCTCTACGAAAACCAAAGCTGCCATCGGGGTGCTGGGCGCGCTGACGGTGGCGGGAGTCGCCGCTTGGATCTACCAGCTGATAGGCGGCCTCGGCGTGACCGGCATGAACAACGGCACGTCGTGGGGCCTCTACATCACGTGCTTCATGTTCTTCGTGGGCCTGTCGGCCGGCGGCCTCATCGTGGCCTCCTCGGCTAGCGTGTTCCACGTGGCCGAGTACAAGAAGGTGGCGCTGCCCGCCGTCATCCTGTCGACGGTATGCATCTGCTGCGCCGGCATGTTCGTGCTCATCGACCTCGGCGGCATCCAGCGCGTGTGGCGCATCGTCACGGGGCCGAACGTGACCTCGCCTTTGTTCTGGGACATCTGCGTCATCACGCTGTACCTCGCCATCAACGTCGTGTACCTGTACTTCATGAAGTCGAAGAAGCCGGGCGCGCAGGACAAGGTGGCCATCGTGTCGCGCTTCGCGCTGCCCGTCGCCATCCTCGTGCACTCGGTGACGGCGTGGATCTTCGGTCTCGAGATGGCGCGCGAAGGCTGGTACTCGGCCATCATGGCGCCGCTGTTCGTGGTATCGGCCATGGATTCCGGCTTGGCCCTGCTGCTGCTCTCGCTCATGGGGCTCAACAAATCCGGTCGCTTCAAAACCGATAAGAAGCTGCTGTCCAACCTGGCCGGCCTGCTGGCCACCTGCATCGCCATCGACGGCTTCCTCGTGGGTTGCGAAGTGCTGACCATGGCCTACCCGGGCGCCGCCGGCGCCGAGACGCTCGCCATCATGGCGACGGGCGCCACCGCTCCGTTCTTCTGGTTCGAGATCGTCGTGGGCATCCTCATCCCGTTCTGCATCCTCGTGTTCGCGAAGAACCGCGCGCGGATGGGGTTGGTGGCTGCCGCCAGCGTGTGCGTGGTGGTGGGCGTGTTCTTCAAGCGCGTGTGGCTGTTGCTCACCTCGTTCGTCGAGTTCAACGTGATGGGCGCCCCCGGCGTGGCCTCGGGCTCGTCGGCCGCGGCGCACGCGACGGGGCTCGACATGTGGGCCGTCGCCAGCTCGTACGCTCCCACCTGGGTGGAGATCGTCGTCGTCATCGGCGTGGTGTCCCTCGGCGCGCTCGCGTTCGTCGTGCTGACGCAGAAGCTGCTGCCCGCCCGCGCGGCGAAGCGCGAGGCCGTCGAGGCCGCGGCGGGCGAAGCCGCGTAAGGCGCGCGGCCCTCGCGGCTCGCGGCGGCTTCGGCCCTCTCGACCTTTCCATCCGTTGGTCCTTGGCGACGCTTTCCCTCCCCGCGTCGCCAAGGACCGCTTCCGTTGCGGTATGCTGTACCCGCTGCATCCCGGCTCACGTTGCGCGCCCCGCGCTGAAAGGAGTTTTTCGCCATGGCGAAAGAGATTCCCTGGAAGACCCTGTCCGAAGCCTACGCGTTCATCGGGAACTCGCTGTTGAAGCCGATGACGATGACGTCGACGGTCGGGTTGGATCCGGCATTCTGGGCATCGTTCCCCACGTTCGACGACGCTGCCGTGGCCGAGGCCGTGGCGGCGTGCGCACGCTACGCCGAGGAGGCCGCCCGCCGCGCCGAGGCGGGCGAGGACGAGCCCCAGCGCGTCGCCGTCGAGTACACGAAGCTGTTCGTGGGCCCGCCGTCGCCCGCCGCGGCGCCGTGGGAGACGATGTACCGCGGCCAGGACGTGACCGTGGGGTTCGGCCAGGCCACGTTCGAGATGCGCGAGCTGCTGCGCGCGACGGGGCTCGAGGTGCGGAACGAGAACAACCAGTACGAGGACCACATGGGCATCGAGCTGCTGTACCTCTCGTCGCAGTGCGCCCGCGTGGACGCAGGCGCGGAGGACACGCCCGCGCCCGACGCCGTCGCCGACTTCATCGAGGCTCACCCGCTTTCCTGGGCGGAAGCGTTCCGCGTGCGCATCGCCGAGACGGCCGCGCACGGCTACTTCGCTCCCCTCGTGGGGCTGGCTCAGGCCCTGCTCGTCTGGCACGTGCAGGCGCTGCGCTAGCGCGAGGCCGCCTCTTGCCGCCGCCGCGCCGGCGCCGTGCTCGTGGTGAATACTTGCATGTCCGAAAACGGCTAGTGCTCGGGCGCGCTTTGTGGTTTCATGGGCGTTGTTGCCGATGAACGCGAAGGGATGCCCGTGATGGAGTACAGCGATCGCACGTGCTGGGAAGCGCTGAGCGCGCACGATGCGCGCTTCGACGGGCTGTTCTTCGTGGGCGTGCGGTCGACCGGCGTGTACTGCCGCGCCGTGTGCCCGGCGAAAACGCCCAAGTTCGAGAACTGCACGTTCTACGCGAGCGCGGCCGAGGCCGAGGCGGCGGGCTATCGCCCCTGCCTCAAGTGCCGCCCCGAGCTGGCGCCGGGCGTCCCCGTCGACGAGGGCGCCGACCGCGCGGTGGCGCGGGCCGCGGCGCTCATCCGCGAGGGATCGGGCGCATGCTCCATCGCCGACATCGCGGCGAGGCTGGGGTTTTCCGAGCGGCAGCTGCGCCGCCTCTTCGAGCGCGCGTTCGGCGTGACGCCTGCCTCCTATCGTGCCACCTGCCGCCTGCTGCTCGCGAAAAGCCTGCTCACCGACACCGAGCTGCCCGTCACGCGCGTGGCGTACGCGTGCGGCTTCTCGTCGGTGCGCCGGTTCAACGACGCGTTCTCGCAGCGCTACCGCATGCCCCCGAGCCGGTTTCGCGCCCGAGCGGGCGCCGCCGCAAGCGCCGCGGCGCAGGGCGAGGGCGGGGAAGGGCCCATCGTGCTGCACGTGGGTTACCGGCCGCCGTACCGCTTCGACCTGCTGCTCGAGTTCCTGCGCCTGCGCGCCATCGAGGGCGTCGAGGCGGTCGAGGACGGCGCGTACCTGCGCACGGTGCGCCTCGAGGCGGACGCGTCGAGGCCGGACACGGCCCCGCGCGTCGGTTGGATCAGGGTCGCCGACGAGCCCAAGCGCAACCGCCTCGCGCTCACCGTGTCCCCCGAGCTGTTCGACGAGCTGCCGCTCGTCGTGGCGCGCACGCGCCGCCTCTTCGACGCCGACTGCCTCCCTGCTGCGGTGGAGGCCGGCCTTGCCGACTTCCATGCGCGCGTGCCCGCCGCCTCCCGCATCCCGGGCGTGCGGCTGCCGTGCTGCTTCGACGGCTTCGAGATGGCCGTGCGCGCCATCCTCGGCCAGCAGATCACGGTGAAGGCCGCCGGCACGTTGGCCGGACGCGTCGCGCACGCGTTCGGATCGCCGGCTGCCACGCCGCACGCGGCGCTCACGACGGCGTTCCCTCCTCCTGAGGCGCTGTGCGCGGACGGGGCGGCGGAGCGCCTGGGCGAGCTCGGCGTGATCGGCCAGCGCGCCCGCGCCATCTGCGCGTTGGCGCAGGCCGTGCGCGCAGGCGCGGTGGCGCTGCGCCCCGGAGCCGATCTCGCCGCCGAGGCCCGCGCGCTCGCGGCGATTCCCGGCATCGGCCCGTGGACCGTGCAGTACCTGCTCATGCGCGCCTACGGCCATCCCGATGCCTTCCCGGCGACCGACCTGGCCGTGCGCGCCGCCTTCCCCGAGCTCAAGCCGCGCGAGCTGGCGCGGGCCTCCGAATCGTGGAGCCCGTGGCGCTCGTACGCCGTCATGTCCCTGTGGTCGACGCCGCACGGTCGGCCCGACGAAACCCCGAACACGTAAGGAGCACCTATGGATTACCTTCTCACGATGGATTCGCCCGTGGGGCCGGTCACCGTCGCCAGCGACGACGAGGCGATCATCGGCCTGTGGCTGGAAGGGCAGAAGTACTTCGAGGCCACGCTCGAAGCTGCCGAAGAGCGGCCCGACCTGCCGGTGCTCGCCGAGGCGCGCGCCTGGCTCGAGCGCTACTTCGCGGGCGACGATCCCGGCGCGCTTCCGCCCGTGAGCCCGCGCGGCACCGCCTTCCAGCAGCGGGTGTGGGCGCAGCTCGCTGAGATACCGTACGGCCAGCTGACCACGTACGGCCAGATCGCGCGCCGCCTCGAGGAGCAGACGGGAGCCCGCACCTCGGCGCGCGCCGTGGGCAGCGCCGTTGGGCGCAACCCCATCTCCATCATCCTGCCGTGCCACCGCGTCGTGGGCTCGACCGGCAGCCTCACCGGGTACGCCGGCGGCCTGCAGAAGAAGATCGCCCTCTTGCGCATCGAGGGCGTGGACGTGGAAGCGCTGAGCACCCCGAAGAGGGGGACGGCGCTGTAAGGGGCTTTCCCGGTCGCGCCCCGGCCCTTCTGTCGCGCCGCGGCCTCTTCCCCCGCGCAGCAACTTGCCCCGCCTGTCCTCCGCGCAAAAAAAAACGGCCCGTCACGGGCCGTTTCTCGTTGCGGTGCGGGCGGGCCGCGTACCCTAGAAGATCAGCGCACCGTCCACCGTCATCGAGGTGACGTTGCCGTCTGCGTCGCAGGTGAGCAGCACGTTCGTGACGGTCGCGTTGCCGTCGCCGTCGAGGATGGAGACGTCGTTGGCGTACTGGTAGCCGCCTTCGACGGGCGTCATGGCGGCCGTGGCGGGGTCGAAGCTCTGGTAGGTGTAGTACGTGTTGTCGGCGATGAGCGCCGGCAGCGCGGCCTCGACGGCTGCCACGGCCTTGGCCTGCGGATCCTCGGCGGGTTCGGGCGTCTCGGGCTCGGCCGGCGTCTCGGGCTGCGGCGTGGGCTCGGTTGCGGCCGGGGTCTGGTCGAGCAGCCACGTGGCCTCGGTGGCGCCGTCGTTCCAGAACAGGCGCTGCGAGGAGTACCGGTCGTCGAACGTGAGCGTGCCCGACGCCGTCTCGCCTGCTGCCACGGAGATGGTGCCGCCGTCGAACGTCGAGCTGACGGGAGGCATGCCGAACGACAGCAGGCATTCGGTGGAAAGCTGCTGCGCGTTCGCGTGCGCCTTCACGTCGATCTGCACGTTCAGCTGGCCGTTCGTGCGGTCGATCGACTTCACGGTCACCTCGTAGTCGCGCCAGACGGCCGACTCGCCCACCGAGAGCGCCTTGAGCTTGGCCGCGTCGGTGACGGTGTAGCCGCTGCTCGACGAGCTGGCGTTCGGGTCGGGCAGGTTGGGTTCTTCGGCTTTCGAGCCGCATCCGGTAAGCGCCAGCGCCAGGAACGCGCAGGCCGCGGTCGCAACGATCTTCTTGTTCAACGTGAGTCCCTTCATTCGGTGCGCGGGCGCGCGGGCGCGGCCCGATTGCGTTTCCCTCGTATCATACCAGTTCGGTCATCATGTGTAAGTGCCCTGTGCTAACTGCACGCCGAACATTCGCTCTGGCGGAAACCTCGCAGGTGTGGTTTCATAAGCCCAGATTCCGAAAGGGGCGTATGGACACCACATTTCTGCAGCAAGCGTTCTCCGATTCCCAGGTGCTCACGGTGCCGTGGAGCATCGACTACTTCTCCGTCATCGTCGGCGTGCTGACGGGCGCCCTGTTCGCGTGCGACCGTAAGCTCGACATCATCGGCACGGTGGTGCTCGGCCTGCTCACGGGGTACGGCGGCGGCATCATCCGCGACGTGCTGCTGCAGGACCACGGCGTGTACTTCACCTCGCATCCCGACCTCATCCTCATCTGCATCGCCATCTGCGCGTTCGTGTTCTACTTCCGCGGGCTGTTCCGCCATCTCGACGCCACGGTGTTCTTCGCCGACGCGTTGTCGGTGGGCCTGTTCGCGCTCGCCGGCGCCAGCAAGGCGTTCTCGCTCGAGCAGGGGTTCGTGCTGTCGGTCATCCTCGGCGCCATCACGGCGGTGGGCGGCGGCGCGGTACGCGATATCTGCGTGGGCGAGACGCCCGGCATCTTCCAGCAATCGAACTTCTACGCGGTGGCGGGCCTCGGCGGCTCGCTGGCGTTCGTGATCCTGGCCTACGGGGGCAGCCCGCTGCCGCTTGCGGGCGTGGCCTGCGTCTTCGTCGTCGTGTTCCTGCGGTATTGGAGCGTGTACTTCGACTGGAAGACGCGCAACGAGGCCGACCTCACGCCGCACGTGGCGCGCGGGGTGGGGAAGGTGAAGCGCGTCGTGTCCGGCGTGTTCCTGCACGGCGGCGACGCCACGGTGGCGCAGAAGGAGCGCCGGCGCCGGGGTCGTTGGCGCCGCAGCCGCGAGAAGCGCGACTGAGCGCGCCGCCCGTCGCTGACGCGTTCGCATGACGATACGCTGAAGAAACGCGCGTCGGCGTCGCCGATGGCTCGCTCATCTGGCATACTGGCCGTATCAACAACGTGCCGTGCGATGCTATGCCAGGATCGACGCGGGAGAAGATGCGAAGGATCGTGGAACATGGCTGATTTCATCGAGGGCAAGCGCCCCGTCATCGAGGCGCTGCGCACGGGCGTGCCCATCAAGAGCATTCTCATGGCCGACAACGTGCAGCGCGACGGCCTCATCGAGGACATCCTGCGCAAGGCGAAGCGCGTCGGCGCCACCGTGGAGATGGTACCGCGCAAGGTGCTGGACAGCAAGTCCGACCGCGGCAGCCACCAGGGCGTCATGGCGAAGGCCGCGCCGTTTCCCTACGTGGGCATCGGCGACGTGATCGACGCGGCCGGAACGTCGGCCGCGGAGCACGACGGCCGCGCGCTCGTGGTCATCCTCGACCACATCACGGACGCGGGCAACCTCGGCGCCGTGTCGCGCAGCGCCGAGGCGGTGGGCGCGTGCGGCATCGTGATCCCCAACAAGCGCAGCGCGCACGTGGAGGCGTCCACGTACAAGAGCTCGGCCGGCGCCATCTCGCACGTGCCCGTGGCGCAGGTGTCGAACCTCGTGCAGGCGATGGGCCGCCTCAAGGATGAGGGCTTCTGGATCGCCGGCGCCACCGAGCACGCCTCGGACCTCATCTGGAACGCGAACCTCAAGGGCAAGATCGCGCTCGTGATGGGCAACGAGCAGGAGGGCATCTCGCGCCTGGTCATGGAGCATTGCGACTTCCTCGTGAAGCTGCCCATCGAGGGCGAGGTGGCCTCGCTCAACGTGGCCCAGGCGTCCACCGCCTGCATGTACGAGTGGCTGCGCCAGAACCAGTAAGCAGCGGCGGACGTACGGGTTGATGCGGACGGATCATGGCCAAGCAACGTAAGAAACTCCTCATCGTGGACGGGTACAACGTGCTGCGCTCCGGCAGCCGCTACCGCAACGCGCCCGATGAGGACTACACCGACGACACGTTCAACGCGGCGCGCGAGATGCTCATCAACGACGTGGTGAACTACGCCGGCCGCGACTGGAAGGCCGTCATCGTGTTCGACGGCGCGAAGAACGCGTTCTCGAACGGCGAGGCCGAGAAGGTCGGCGGCGTGCGCATCGTGTTCTCGCCGGCGGGCCAGTCGGCCGACAAGGTCATCGAGAAGCTGGCCCACGACGCGCGCGAGCGCCAGGTGGAAACGCTCGTCGTCACGAGCGACGCCACCGTTCAGGACACGACGTTCGGCTTCGGCGTGGATCGCATGAGCGCGGACGGCTTCTCGCGCGAGGTGGCCATGTACTACGAGGAGGCGCGCCTCGACGACACCCCTAAGGTGGCCGAGAAGAACACGGTGGCCTCGCGCATCGACCCCGCAACCCTCGCCAAGCTCAAGGCCCTCCGCGACAACGCAGCCCGCTAGCCGCCCCGCTCCGCGCGCCCGATGCTTCGTGGGGCGTGATGGTCGCTGCGTCACGGTGCTTCTGCATCTGACGGTTTTGTGAATGCCCGACAGAACGTTCGCAAAGTGTTGGAATACGGGCAGTTCGAGCATGCCGTGTCGGTTGTTTCGCTACACCGTGTTGGTTATCATGCATGATGTAGGATAGCTAAGCGCACACGGCGCGCGGACGAAGCGGACAGGCGGGCGGGTATGGATCGCATCATCAACGGTATCATCGCGCGACGCAAAGCCGTCGTGGGGGCCTTCCTGGCCGTCGCCGTGGTGTGCGCGGCCATGATCCCGTTCGTGGGCGTCAACTACGACATGGTGGACTACCTGCCCGACGAGGCCCAATCCACCACGGCCGTCGCCATCATGAACGACGAGTTCACCCAGGCCGTCCCCAACGCCAACGTGCTCGTCCATGACGTGAGCTTGGCCCAGGCGCTCGCGCTCAAGGACAAGATCGCCGCGGTGGACGGCGTCGAGGGCGTCATGTGGCTCGACGACGTCGTGGACGTCACCGTGCCCCTTGAGATGGCCGACGCCTCCACGGTGGAGACGTACTATCGCGACGGCGCCGCGCTGTTCCAGGTCACCGTGGCCGAGGGCTCCGAGGGCGCCGCCATCCCCGCGCTGCGCGCGCTCGTCGACGAGGCGGGCCCGGGCAACGCCGTGTCGGGCGAGGCGTCCGACACGGCGCAGACCACGGCCAGCACGTCGGAGGAAGCCGGCAACGCCGCGCTCATCCTCGTGCCCATCATCCTCTTGCTGCTCGTGCTGTCCACCACGTCGTGGATCGAGCCGGTGCTGTTCATCGCCGCCATCGGCGTGTCCATCCTCATCAACATGGGCACGAACATCGTGCTGGGCGAGGTGTCGTTCATCACGTTCTCGGTGAGCCCCATCCTGCAGCTGGCCGTGTCGCTGGACTACGCCATCTTCCTGCTGCACGCGTTCGCGGCCGAGCGCCAGCGCACGCCGAACGTGGAGCAGGCCATGGCCGCGGCCATGCGCAAATCGCTGTCCACCATCGCCGCCAGCGCGGTCACCACGCTGTTCGGCTTCGCCGCGCTCGCGTTCATGCAGTTCCAGATCGGCGCGGACCTCGGCATCAACCTCGTGAAGGGCATCATCTTCAGCTTCTTCACCGTCATGGTGTTCCTGCCGGCGGTCACGCTCACGCTGTACAAGCTCATCGACAAGACGAAGCATCGGCCGTTCATGCCCTCGTTCAAGAACATCGGCACGGTGCTGTCGAAGGTGCGGGTGCCGGCGCTCATCCTCGTGCTTGCCCTCGTGGTGCCCGCGTTCCTGGGGCAGGCCCACACCGTGTTCACCTACCAGAACAGCGAGCCCGACCCGAACCTGCGCGCCGGCGCCGACACGCTCATGGTGCAGGACGAGTTCGGCCAGCAGAACGCCGTGGTGGTGCTCGTGCCGCGCGGCGACGTGGCGGCGGAGGCCGCCCTGTCGGACGACCTGGCGAAGCTCGACAACGTGACGAGCGTCATCTCGTACGCCGCCTCCGTGGGCGCCGCCATCCCGCAGGGCTTCCTCGACCAGAGCGTGGTCGACCAGTTCTACTCGCCGAACTACGCGCGCATCATCGCCTACACCAGCACCGACACCGAAAGCGACGAGGCGTTTGCCACGGTGGAGGCCATCCAACAGACGGCTGCGAACCACTACGACACGTACTACACGGCCGGCCAATCTGCGAACCTCTACGACATGAAGAACATCGTGGCCGTGGACAACGTGGTGGTCAGCGCCGTGGCCATCGTCGCCATCCTGCTGGTGCTGCTGGTGACGTTCCGCTCGCTGACGCTGCCGCTCGTGCTGCTGCTCACCATCGAGTCGGGCATCTGGATCAACCTGTCCATCCCGTACTTCACGGGCGAGTCGGTGAACTTCATCGGCTACCTCGTCATCAACACGGTGCAGCTGGGCGCCACGATCGACTACGGCATCCTGCTGACCACGCATTACCTGCGCCATCGCCAGCGCGTCCCGGCCCGCAAGGCCGCACATCTCGCGCTGGGCGAGACGTTCCCGTCGCTGCTCGTGTCGGCCAGCATCCTGGCCACCGCGGGCTTCGCGCTGGGGTTCGCGTCCAGCATGTCGGCGGTGTCCAGCTTGGGCCTGCTGCTGGCGCGCGGCGCGCTGCTGTCGTTGGCGCTGGTCACGTGCTTCTTGCCGGCGCTGCTCGTGCTGCTCGACCGCGTCATCCGACGCACCACCTGGCGCGCGAACTTCGCGCCCGCGAACCCAGAGCCCGCGAACCCCGCGTCGATCCCCGACCCGCTCCCCGCGTCCGAAGGAGATGCATCATGAAAAAGCATACCGCCATGCGAACCGGTCTGATCGCGGTTTTGACCGTGGCCTTGTCCGCTACCTGCGTGCCCGGCGCGATGGCGCTTGCGCAGGACGGTGCCGCGCAAGCGAAAGCCGCGTCGACCTCGGCAGCTTCCGCGCCCGCCGCGACGTACGAGAAGTCCGAGGTGGTGTACGCCACCCTGGCCGCGAACGGCAAGCCGGAGGCCGTGTACGTGGTGAACCGCTTCGACGTGGAGGCGGCGGGCACCGTCGTCGACCACGGCGATTACACGGCCGTGCAGAACCTCACGAACGAGACCGAGCTGGCACGGGCTGGCGACGCGACCACGTTCGAGGCCGAGGAGGGCACGCTGTACTACCAGGGCGACGCCGCCGACACCACGCTGCCGTGGAACGTGTCGATCGCCTACGAGCTGGACGGCAAGAAGGTCGAGGCCGATCAGCTGGCCGGCGCCTCGGGCGACCTGTCCATCCACGTGACCACCGCGCGCAACGACGCCGTCGACCCCGCGTTCTACGACAGCTTCATGCTGCAGATCACGTTCACGCTGCCGGGCGCCGTGGCATCCGAGGTGGCGGGCGAGGGCGCCACCATCGCGCAATCCGGCGAAGACACGACGGTGGCGTTCACCGTGCTGCCCGGCCAGGACGGCGACTTCACGCTCACGGCCAAGGTGAAGGATTTCGAGATGACGGGCGCGCAGATCGCCGCGCTGCCGTACTCGTCGGTCATCGAGATGCCCGACACCGACGAGATGGTCGACGGCATGAGCACGCTGTCCGACGCGGTGAGCGCGCTGGCCGACGGCACCTCGTCGCTGGCGGCGGGCGTGGACGAGCTGACCAGCGGCGCGCAGAGCCTGTCGTCGGGCTCCGCGGCGTTCGGCCAGGGGCTCAACCAGCTGAACGGCTCGTCGAGCCAGCTGGTGAGCGCCTCGAGCCAGATCGGCAGCGCGCTCTCGGCCATCGCCAGCGGCCTGCAGGGCGCGGACCTCTCGCAGCTCGACCAGCTGGGGCAGCTGCCCGGCGGGTTGAATGCGTTGGCGGATGGGTTGGGGGAGCTGGCGAAGAATGCGACGCTCGTGCAGCAAGGGTATGCCCAGGCGTTTCCCGCGCTTGACGGGGCTATCGCTTCCATTCCCGACGGCACGCTGACCGCAGAGCAGATCGGGAGCTTGGCCGCAGCTGCGAGCGCGTCGGGCAATCCCGACGACGCCGCGACGTTGAATCAGCTGCTCGCGAACTACGAGGCCGCCCAAACCGTCAAGGGCACCTACGCCGCGACGAAAGCGGCTTTCGACGGCGCGAGCCAGCTGCTCGGCTCCTTGCCGGATGCCCTCGCCCAGCAAGAGGCCGCACTTCGCTCCATGGCCTCCTCGCTCGACGCCGCCGTCGGCGGCGGGCAGCTCGACCAGCTCTCCCAGCTGGCCGACGGCATCGCGCAGCTGTCCGGCCAGTACGGCCAGTTCCACGAGGGGCTGACGCAGTACGCGTCGGGCCTGTCGGCGCTTGCCGGCAACTACAGCCAGCTGTCGTCCGGCACGAGCCAGCTCGCCAGCGGTACCGGCCAGCTGGCCAGCGGGGCGGGCGAGCTCAGCAGCGGCATGGGCCAGCTCAACGCGTCCACCATCACGCTGCCCGACACCATGAAAGAGCAGATCTCCGAGCTCATGGCCGACTACGACTTCCCGGAGTTCGACCCCGTCTCGTTCATGTCGTCGCAAAACGCCGACGTGGAGGCCGTGCAGTTCGTCATGACCACGGCAGCCATCGAGCAGCCCGAAGCCCCCGAAGAGGAAGAGCCCGAGCAGGAGCAGACCATCTGGGACCGCTTCATCGCCCTGTTCCAGGGGTAGGCCGCTCTCGGCTCCTCAGCTCGCGTGCATCCCGACGGCTTCCAACAGCTCGTCGCGCAAGGCGAGATGCGTGTGCGTGAATCCCGGGTCGACGTAGCGCAACCGCTTCCCCAAGAGCTTGGCCAGCTGATGGGCGAGGCGGTTGAACGAGCCGCTGTCCATCGCCTGCGCCCGGGAAACGGTGACCACGGTGAACCCGAGGGATGTGAGCGTGCCGCGTCGCCGCGCGTCGCTTTCCTGTCGTTCGGGATCGGCGTGGTGCAGCCTGCTGTCGTATTCCACGGCCAAGCGCGCCTCGGGCCAGCACAGGTCGCATGCGCAGTACGTGCGGTCGGCCAGCTTGCGGAAGCGGGGCGGCACGTCCACGCGGAAGTTCAGCGACGGCTGCGCCAGCCCGTAGCCGCCCAGGCTGTACGGCAGGCTCAGCAGCATGGCGAGCACCGATTCCATGGGCGACGCCGACCGATCCAGCACAGAGCGCAAAGCTCGCAGCGCCTTCTTCCGCCCGCGTGCGTTCGGGGCTCCCTCGGCGAACGCCCGTAGCTTGGCAACCGTGGTGAGCGGCGCATCCCTTCGCGGTGCCGGTCCCTTGTCGACCAGGACGTACGTCCCGCACAGCTCGTATCCCAGCATCATGAGCTGCGTGACCGACAGCCGGTTCGCCATCTGCAGGAAGCAGAATTCCGGCGTGCTGACGAGGAACCCGTTGCCCGCGTCGATGAACGACCGTTCGGGAAGGTCGGACGACCAGAAACAGCTGGTCACGCTAGGCGTTCTCGTCCGGATGCCGGGGTCGCCCACCAGCACCTCCAGGGGAAGGATGCATCCGGCGGGGCGTCGGTTGCCCTCGGGAAGGGCCGGTCGCTCCTTCGATGCTGCGGCGCGTCGAGCGCGTCTCGTCGCCGATTGCCGCGCGTCGTAGCCGCGCAGGAAGCGAGGTCCTACCGTCCTCCAATACTTCAGCGCCGATTCGTATCCGATAAGCATATCCATTCGGTCATCCTATCGTAATCTGGCAGAGATTTTCGGTTTAGGCACGCTTGTGCGATGACTCACATGCCTCTTTCAGCGATGGAAAAATCTGACCTGGCGTTTCTCCAGCGGTTCCGATGCGTACTCGAAAGAAGCCTCCCGTTTCCGTGCCTAAACCGCAAATTTCTGCCGCGAAACGCGCCCTGCACCGCCGACGTTGGGATCACGACTGGGGATCGCGAGTGGGAGGCAACGCAGCGCCGATGACGTTGGCCGGCGACCCCTCGGTTTCCTACACGCGCTCCTCGATGCCGTGCTGGATCATGCGCAGCAGCAGCTCCGACATCTCGGCGGGGGATTGCGGCGTGCCCTTCTTCAGCCAATGCGACAGCATGCCGAGGGCGCCCGACACGGCGAACAGGTACATGTACTCGAGGTTGTCGGCCTCCACCGCGCCGGGCGCGTCCGACATCTGCAAATCCACGAGGTGCGCCAGCTCCATGATCTGTTGCTGGAAGCTGCCGTCGCTCTCGTCCAGCAGCATGATGAACACGTCGGCGTTTTCCTTCGCGTACTCGAGGATCTTCACCACGTTGCGCGTGCGCGGCTCGTTGTCGGCCAGCAGCCGCGCCTTGAGGTCGCCGAGCGCCTCGGCCTCGACATGCGCCAGCAGATCGTACTGGTTGCGGAAGTGGGCGTAGAACGTGCTGCGGTTCACGTCGGCGGCAACGCACAGCGCCTTCACCGATATCTTGGAGATGTGGTTCTCGCGCATGAGGTCGATGAGGGCGGTGGTGAGGGCGCGCTTCGTGTACTGCACGCGACGGTCGATCTTGTCGGTTTCCATGCGACGCCTCCTTCGATTCGCTCGCTCCATTATAGGGCATGCGAGGCCTGTCGGCGCTGATCGAAAGCCGACAACTGCAAGTTGTCAAAGTGCGCACTGGAATTACTGGCGCGTCGCGCCAGCGGTCGCTATGATCGGGATGTCGCCTGTTGGAAGCGGGGAAGGAGCCCTCCCAATGAACCTCGATATCGCCGAGCGCCTCGCCCAGATGCGTCGCCGTCGCGGCCTGTCGCAGGGCGAGCTGGCGCGCGCGTTGGGCCTGTCTCGCCAAGCCGTCTCCAAGTGGGAGCGCGGGGAGTCGTCGCCCGACACGGAGAACCTCGTCGCGCTGGCCGACTTCTACGGCGTGTCGCTCGACGAGCTCGTGCGCCCGGGTCGCGGCGCAGAGCCGAAGCCCGCAGCCGATAGGGAGCCGACGCTCGTCGAGCCCGGCCAGCCCGACGATTCGGCATCGGCCGACCCGCTTGCGCCTCGTTCTCCGCGTCGATGGACTCGCCGCGCCGCCATCGGCTTGGGCGTGGCGGCGGCGTTTGCCGCGGGAGCGTTCTTGGGGTCGGGCACCGTCCCTTACCCGGGCGGGCAGCTCGACCTCAAGAGCGGCATCAAGCGCCTGTTGGGTTACCCTGAGATCCGCGGGCGCGACTTCAACACGGTCGGTTTCCGGAACGTCGTGCTCGAATGGCCGGCGGGTACGGTGGAGTTCGTCCCCACGAGCTCGTTCTTCCCGCTCACCGTGGAAGAGTCGGTTCTAGCAGGGGAAGGGATGCGTGCCTCGTACAAGATCGAGGACGGCACGCTGCATCTCTGGGACGGCGACGCGCGCGGCTGGGACGACCCGTCGGCAGGGCGCGACCTGACCATCTGGCTGCCGATGGACGATGCGAAAGACGAGCGCGGCTACGATACGGGCGGCTGGTCGTTCGACACGCTCACGCTCAACACGAGCACGGCGACGTTCAAGGTTTCGCGGCTTGCCGGACGGCGACTGGAGGTTGTCCTGCGCAACGGCGTGCTCGACGATCGGGAGGATCCACCCGAAGAATCCGCGCCCGCGGGGCACGGCCTCGACGTCGAGGAGCTCGACCTCGCGGTGGATGAGGGCACCGCGCATGTGCGTGCGGGCTCGCGTTCGTTCAAGCTCGCGCTCGACGGCGGCAACGTGTTCGCCACGCTCACGGACGGCGCGCTGCGCGAGGGCGAAGGCTTTCGCGCGGAGGCGACGGTGAAGCGCGGCGCGCTCGCAATCTGCCAGCCGAATGCCGCCGAAGGGTGCACGGCGCACGTCTCGCTCGCCGCCCCGAGCGACGTCGACCCCGATGCCGATTCTGCGCGGTTCGAAAGCTCCCTCGCCCTCGAGCGCGAGCGCGACTCGGCTGCGCAGGCCTATCGCTGGGCGGGCGATCTCGGCGTCCAAACCGATGCGAGCCCGCTCGTGCGCACGCAGGACGAGATCGTGTACGACGTCGCCCTCGAATCGGGCACCTTCGGCCTCTACGCGTCGCCTGCCTGGGATGCCGATGCCGACGAGCCCAACCGCGACCTCGCCTCGGTCATTGCCGAAAGGAGGTGATGCAAGGCGAATTTCAGCGTGACAAATGTCACGAAATCCCACTTCGCAGGCGTATGCAACCGGCGGTTGCGTAAAATGATAACCAGACATGCTGGTGCAACGAGCCAGGCAACCGTAGGCTGGGAATCGAGAAGGAGCGGACACCATGTCCCCAACGTCGAAGAAGGGATCGTTCATGAACGTCGAGATTGCCCAGCGCTTAGCTGCTATGCGACGCGAGCAAGGATACAGTCAAGAGGAGCTGGCCGAGCAGCTCGGGCTGTCGCGGCAGGCGGTGTCGAAGTGGGAACGCGCCGAGTCGTCGCCCGACACGGGAAACCTCATCGCGCTCGCGAAGCTGTACGGCGTGTCCATCGACGACCTGCTGTGCATCGACGACGACGTGGTGGACGACGTTCTGTTCGAGGAGAAGGACAAGGACGTCACCGCCGAGGCCCAGGCGCAGGAAGCCGCCGTGCGCGCCAACGAGGCAGCCGTGCGCGCGGCGCAGGCGGCCGTGGCCGCGGCGCAGGCCCGCGCGACGGCCGAGCAGGCGCACCAGGCCCCGCAGCCGCAGCCCCAACCGCAGCCCCAACCGGTCCAGCAGCCCTTCTACGGCGCGGCCCCCACGCCCCAGCAACCCCAGCAACCTCAGCAGCCGCAGGCTCCCTACGCGCCGCAGGCCCCCGAATCCTACGGCAATCAGCAGCGCCGCCAGCGCGGCCCCTGGTCGACGTTCCCGTACCCCGTGTTCTGCGTGTTCGCGTACATGGTGCTGGGCTTCCTGTTCGGCTGGTGGCATCCGGGCTGGATCCTGTTCCTCACGATCCCGCTGTACTACTGGATCGCGCACATCATCGAGAACGACCCGAACTACCGGTCGAACCGGCGCTAGCGAAAGGGTCTCATCATGACGAAACTAACGGGGGCGTCGTATGTCAAAATCGCGCTCATCATCGTGTTCGGCGCGCTCATCCTGGGCGCCATCGGCTTCGGCGGCTGCTCGTCCTGGCGTCTGAGCAGCGGCATCTGGGGAGAGACGAGCATGGGCTCGGCCAGCGTCGACGCGGCCGACGTCAAGAACCTGTCCATCAAGTGGGGCGCCGGCGAGGTCAAGGTGGGCGTGACCGACGGCGGCGACGCCATCGAGCTCATCGAGACGTCCACGGGCGGCGCGACGAAGGCGCAGCAGATGCGCTGGTCCGTCAGCGGCGACACGCTCAACGTGGACTACGGCCAGTGGTTCTCGTGCTCCGCGCTGATGGGGCGCAAGAGCCTCGAGGTGCGCATCCCGAAGAGCTACGCCCAGCAGCTGGGCACCGTCGACATCGACGGCGCGTCGGGCGACTACGACGTGAGCGGCCTCGGCTGCGAATCGCTCAAGCTGCAGCTTGCGTCGGGCGATCTGACGGGGCTGGACCTGCGGGCGGACGAGCTGCGCGTCGACGTCGCCAGCGGGCACCTGAACGTCGAGGGCCGCTTCCCCGATCGGGTGAACGTGCGCACGGCGTCCGGCGAGACGCGCGTCGTGTGCGAGGAGGTATGCCCCTCGTCCATCGACGTGGACATCGCCAGCGGCGAGGTGGGGGTGGCCGTGCCTCGCGACAGCGGGTTCACCGCGCGCATCGACAAGGCGTCCGGCGACTTCACCAGCGCGTTCTCGTTCTCGCAGAACGGCAACGTGTACACGAGCGGCGACGGCAGCGCCAGCGTGAACGCGCACATCGCCAGCGGCGAGTTCCGCATCGACTCGAGCAACTGACGGAAGCGGAAGGGAGGGCCGGTTAGCGGGTCGGCTCTCCCTCGCCGTACACGCAGCATTGCGATTTCCCGGCGCGCTTGGCGCGGTACAGCGCCTCGTCGCTGCGTCGGATGAGCTCGTCGATGGAGAAGTTCTGATCGTCGGACGTCACGATGCCGATGCTGCCCGTGAGCGGCCGCGCGTGCTCGTCGACCGTGGAACGCTTGCACAGCTTTGCCAGCAGCCCCTCGGCCTGCTCGCGCAGCTCGCGCGGATCGCGTTCGCCGAACACCGCCACCACGAACTCGTCGCCGCCCCAGCGGATGGCCAGGCCTTCCGGGAACGTCTGGCGCAGCAGGGTGCCCACCTTCAGCAGCGCCTCGTCGCCCACCGCGTGGCCGTACTGGTCGTTGATGTCCTTGAAGTCGTCCAGGTCGAGCGTGACGAGCGACAGCGGCTCGGCGCGGTCGCGCTCCTCGAGGTACTCGTAGAAGTAACGCCGGTTGTACAGCCCGGTCAGATAGTCGGTGCGCGCGTTCATCACGGCGCGCTCCTCGAGCCTGCGCGCCTCCGTCACGTCGCGGTAGATGCGCATCTGGCCCGTCTTGTTGCCGAACACGTCCACGATGGGGGTCTTGTTCATCTCGAGCACCTTGCGCTCGCCGTCGATCACGGCTTCGAACTCGCGATCCTCGTGGATCTGGCGCTGCTGGGCGAGCTCGTCGCCGAACACGATGCGCCGCCAGTCCTTGATGTGCCTGCCGACGATGCGGTGCCGATCCACCTTGAAGTACGTCTCGGTTTCGCGGTTCGCGTTGAGGATGATGCCGTCCGCGTCCTCGATGACCACCGAGAACGGCAGCGCGTTGATGAGGATGTCCAGCTCGGTGGCGATGTTGCCCAGGTCGGTCACGTCGTGCGCGATGCCCACGGTGCCCATCGTGCGCCCGTCCTCGTCGAACAGGGGCGACTTGTACGTTTTGAACTGCCGCATGCCGCGCTTCGTCTTCACCTGCTCGTCGAACAGGCACGTGCGGCCGGCCTCCATCGTCTCGTCCTCGGATTCCAGGCACACGTACTCGCCGGTTGCGTACTCCTCGGGCGTGATGTCCCAGATGAAGTAGTGTCCGCGACCCTCCACCTGCCGCTTCGTCTTCTCCACGGTGGCGCAAAACGCGTCGTTCACCTTGAGGTGGGAGCCGCGCGCGTCTTTGAACCAGATGAGCTCGGGCGTGGAGTCGATGGCGGTGTCGAGGTAAGTGCGGGTCAGGCGCAGGTCGGACGCCAGCAGGGCCTCGCGTTGCAGGCGGGCGAACTCGAAGGCGAGCCGCGTCTCGTCGAGCGGTGCGATCCAGGCGGCGTCGACCAGCGCGTAGTCGTCGGCGTCCCAGGCGGCCAGCGTGCCGGCATCGGCGACGATGACGAAGGCGCTGAACGATTCGCCGCGCTGCTGGCGTCGCTGCGAGGAGAGCGCCTTGAGCGCGCGGGAGGGGCGGGAGGCTCCGTGCGCCTTCTCGAGCAGGGCGGCGTCCGCGATCACGATGTCGCCCGCGAGGAACGCGTCGTCGTCCCAATCGTCGAGGGCGCTGAGCTCGTGGGTGAAGCGCTCGAGGGGCGCGATGCCTTGCAAGGCCGCGACGAGCGGGCCGGAGACGCCGAACAGGTTGATGTGAAGCGTTTTCCGGTACATGGCGCCCCCTCCTCGTTGATTGAGCACATTGTACTCTGCTCTGAACGATATGCTAGAGCGAAATATCCTCTGCGCGTCGATTGCCGGGAAAGCAGCATTCGCCTGGTGCTATAATACCAATGAATTGCTGTATTGCGACAATTCGAAGGGGACGGGCGTCGCATGTTCAACGCGCTCACGATAGGCTATCTCTTCCTGGGCGGAACCGGCGCGGGCGCCCTCGCCGTGCTGTGCGTGCTCGAGTGCGCTCGCGCGCTGCGATGGCGCGCGCTCGCCATGCCCGAGGAGTTCTTCGCGCGGGGGTGGCCCGTCTGCGCGGTGACGTTGGCGACGGGCATCCTGTGCCTGCTCGCGGACCTCGGCCGTCCCGACCGCCTGCTCCACCTGCTGACCTCGCCTGAGCCGTCGGCGATGGCGGTCGGGTCGTTCGCGCTTGCGGCCGCGCTGGTGCTTGCGGCGGCGTTCTCGGCGTTCGCGCTGTTCGACACCGTGCGCCTGCCCCGCGTCGCGGTCGTGTGCCTCGCGGCGGCGGGCGTCGCGGCGGCGGGCGCGACGGCGGCCTACACCGGCGTGCTGCTGGAGAGCCTCGCGTCGGTGCTGCTGTGGCGCACGCCGTTCGTGCCGGCGCTGTTCGTGCTGTCGTCGGCGTCGTGCGGCATCGCCGTGGCGTTTTTGGCGGCGTCGTTCGTGGAGACGCGGCACCCGTACCGCGGGCCGCTCGTGTGGCTCGCGCGTGTCGACGGCGGCATCGTGCTCGTGGAAGCGGGCTGCCTGGCCGTCTTCCTGCTGCTCGCTTTCGCGGGCGAGGGGACGGTCGCGGCGGCCCGCGCGCTCGTGCTCGGCGAGCTGGCCCCCGTGTTCTGGGGCGTGCTCGCGGTGTGCGGCCTGGCCGTGCCGCTCGTGCTCGAGCGCTTCCTGACGCACGGGAACAGCCGCACGCAGCTGCTGTGGATCGCGGCATTGCTGCTGGTTGGGGGGTTTGCGCTGCGCTGGTGCATCGTCGGCGCGGGCGCGTACGATGTGACGCAGATGCCGGAGGCGCTGTACGGGCTTGCAGGGTTCGGACAGCAGGGATAACCGGGGATAAGGAGCGAGAGCGATGGCGAAACGACGGGCAAGCGAGCGGTTCGCGAAGGACGCGCCCTACGACGTGCGCGACAAGGACGCCGAGATCAGGGCGGCAACCTCGTACGTGCCGCGCAAATCGTCGCGCAACGGCGCGGTCATCTTCAACATCGCGGTGTTCATCGCCTCGTGCGCCGTGGTGCTGGGCGTCGCCTACGCGGCAACGGGCCAAGTGGGCATCGAGGCCATCGTCGCCATGCTGCTGGTGGCGCTGCTCGTGCTGTCGTCGACGCACATCGCGCTTTCCTGGGAGAAGGTGGTCGTGCTGCGGTTCGGCAACTTGAACCGCGTCGTGGGGCCGGGCCTGTACTTCACCATCCCCATCATCGAGCACGGCACCATCCGCGTGGACCAGCGCACCATCGCCACGCCGTTCTACGCGGAGAAGACGCTCACGGCCGATCTCGTGCCCGTCACGGTGGACGCCGTGCTGTTCTGGGTGGTGTGGGACGCCGAGAAGGCGTGCACCGAAGTCGAGGACTACTACGCGGCCGTGTCGTTCCTCGCCCAGACGGCCCTGCGCGAGGCGGTGGGACGCTCCACGGTGGCCGAGGTGGCGCTGCGCCGCGACCAGCTGGACGCCGAGATCAAGGACGACATCGAGAAAGAGGCCGCCAGCTGGGGCGTCGACATCATCTCGGTGAAGGTGCGCGACATCGTGATCCCCGACGAGCTGCAGGAGGTCATGTCACTGGAAGCGCAGGCCGACCGCGAGAAGAACGCGCGCATGACCGTGGCCGGCGTGGAGGCCGAGCTCGCGGAGATGCTGGCCGAGGCCGCGCAGGCCTACGGCGACGCGGGCGCGGCGCTCAAGCTGCGCACCATGCTCATGCAGTACGAGACGGTGAAGAAGTCCAAGGGCACCGTGGTCACCGTGCCCAGCGCCATGAGCGACGGATTCACGGATAGTGCTATGATGAACGGCGACCGAACTACTGAGAGATAGGCTCTATGAACCCACTCGCCTCATTCGAACTTGACTACAACAGCGGCCTGCCGGTCTGGATCCAGGTGAAGAACCGCATCGCCTACCTCATCGGCTCGGGCGAGTACAAGACGGGCGACCGCCTGCCCACCGTGCGCGCTTTGGCGGTGGATCTCGACATCAGCTACAACACGGTGAACCGCGCCTACATGGACCTCGAGCGCGAGGGCTACATCTCCACGCGCAAGGGGAGGGGCACGTTCGTAGCCGAGCGCCACGCCGTGGGCGCCACCCTCGCCGCCGACAGCCCCGTCGAGCTGCTGGTGGACGACCTGATCCGCACCTGCGCCAACGCGGGCATGGCCGACGACGACATCCTCGCCCTCGTGCAGGCAAGGCTCGCCCAACGGCTCGTAGCCAACGGCCGCTAAGGGCGCGCCGTTCCGACCCATCGCCGCCGTCGCGCCCCGCCTCTCGTGGCGCGGGGCCGCGCCCGCGACTCGATGGGCCGTCCCGCGGCGACCTGCGTCGCCTCCCAGCCCCCCATGTTTCACGTGAAACATTCGTTCGCCCCATCCCCTCTATCCTGCAACTAGGCTAATCCCTTAGATTGATTGTCGCAAGTCATTGTGATAATGTGACAGTCACAAGGATTTGGCCAATTCTTATCAGGAGCACGATGGGGGATATCCTGAAGGATTGCGCGCGCGGGAGGCACCAGCTGCACCGCCTTCCAGCCGACGATCGAGGGGGATATCCTGACACGATCTTTGGAGGAGGAGAAATGTCAGGAACGAATGACCCGCACACCGGACTCACCCGCAGAAGCTTTCTCAAGACCACCGGTCTTGTTGCGGGTGCCACGGCGTTGGCGGGCGGCGCAACTCCTGCTATGCATGCGTTGGCCGCGGAGTCGGGGACGGCAAACGGGGATTCCGGAGAGAAGGTCATGCCGGGCCGATGCTACTTCGGCGGCTGCTTCTCATGTAACTACAACGTGACGGTGCGCGACGGTCGAGCGGTGAAGGTGTCGCCCGACCCCGACGCCCTGTTCGGAAGAAGGCCTTGCCTCAAGGGGTATTCGCTTCCGCAGCGCATGTACTCGCAAGAGCGCATCAAGTATCCCATGAAGCGCGTCGGCGAGCGCGGCCAGAACCAGTGGGAGCGCATCTCCTGGGAAGAGGCCATCGCCACCATCACGGAAAAATGGAAGGGCTATATCGACCAGTACGGCGGTCAGTCCATCCTCGTGAGCACGGGCTCGTCGGGCGCGCGCTTCACCGTCTCCGGCGCAAGCCGTCTGGAGAACATCCTGCAATTCACGAACGTGGAGATGTGCGCGGACTGGGCCGTTTACCACGGGCTGCAGCGCGTGTACGGAAACCCTGCGACGGGTATCATGACGGCGCCCGGCAACGAGCCGTTCGAAGAGGACATCTTCAACGCAAAAACGGTGTTCATGTGGGGAAACAACCTTTCCGAGACCTACACGCAGCGCTGGCGCTACCTGATGGAGGCGCAGGAGCAGGGTGCGAGGATCATCTCGATCGACCCCAATGAGACCACCGTTTCGGCGCACGCCGACGAATGGTACACCGTGCGTCCGGGATCGGACCCGGCTCTCATGCTCTCGATGGTGCAGGAGATCATCGCGGAAGACCTGCAGGACACCGCCTATCTGAAGCGCGACACGGTGGGCCCGTTCCTCGTGCGCGACGATACGAAAGAGTTCCTGCGAATGAGCGACCTGGGCGTGGAGCCCACCGAGGGTCCGGTGAACGCCACGACCAAGAAGCCGACGATGATCGATCCGCCGGTGGTGTGGGACGCGGCGTCGGGCAAGGAGATGTCGTCGGCCGAATCGACCGACCCCGAGCTCGAGGGATCATGGACCGTCGGGGGCTTCAAGGTGAAAACCGCGTACAGCCTCATGGTCGAAAGCGTGCAGGAGTACAAGCCGGAGGACGTTGCCGACATCGTCGATATGTCCGCCGACGACATACGCCGCCTGGCGCGTTTGGCGGTGGACGGTCCCGTCTCCCACATGTTCGGCCTCGGATCGCAGGCGTACGACAACGGCTTGCAGTTCGGCTCGGGCCTCGGCTTGCTGCTGGCGGTGACCGGCATGGTGGGCAAGCCGGGCGCGGGCGTGCAGGCCACCGCGTTCATGGGCATGCGAAACGCGAGTTTCCTGTTCCCGACGGGCACGTTCACCACCACCATCCCGGTGCTGCATCTTCCCGAGGTGATGGAGACGGGCACGTTCAAGGGCAAGGACTATCCGCCGTTCAAGGCCCTCTACATCAGGGGGTCGGCGCTGGTGGGCGGCAGGCCCGACAAGAACAAGATCATCGCCGAGATCATCGATAAGATGGAGTTCATCGTCTGCCTCGACGTGGCGTTCACCGACTCGGCGCTGTACTCCGACATCGTTCTGCCGGCGGCGCACTATTACGAGGTTGAAGACGTGTACGGCGCGACGCTGTCCTACCACGTCCAGCATGGTCCGAAGATCGTCGAGCCGGCGTTCGAAGCGAAGCCCGACTTGCAGGTGGCCAAGCTGCTTGCCGAGGGATTGGGCATCGGCGCGTACTTCGAGGGCGACGACGAGTCGTGGCTGCGCGAGCAGCTGAACTTTCCGGCGCTCACGGCGCAGGGCATCACGCTCGACGCGCTGCGCGAGAAGAAGGACATGCGCTACATCCCCGCAGGCGTGGGATACGCGGATGGGAAGTACTACACGCCGACGGGCAAGGTCGAGTTCTACTGCGAGAAGCCCCTCCCGCGCGTCGATCTCGGCCTCGACCTGGACGTGGCTCCCGAGCGCCTGCCGCGCTTCTACCCGCCCTTCGAGGCGTGGCCGGGAACCGATGCGATGAAGAAGTACCCCCTCATCCTCATCCCGGAGCACTCGCGCGGCCGTTTCCACACGGGCGGGTTCGACGGCGTGTGGCTGAACGAGATCGAACGCGGGCCCATCGTGCGCATGAATCCCGATGACGCGAAGGCGAGAGGCATCGTGGACGGTGACGATGTGGAAGTGTACAACGACCGCGGCCACGGCGTGGCGCGGGCCGTGCTCGACGCGGACAAGCGTCCCGGCATGCTGCAGTACCCGAAGGGCTTGCAAGGGCGCCAGTACAAGTCGGGAGACCTCGCGTCGCTCTGCTCGTTGCATATGGATCCTTTCGCGGTGAACTCGTCGTTCGGCGATACGTGCGTTGAAGTGCGCAAGTGGGATGGAGGGAACGAATAATGACTACGCAAAGACTTGGCTTCGTGGTCGACACGAAGCGCTGCGTCGGATGCCACACCTGCGCCGTCGCGTGCAAGAGCGAGAACAACATCCCCGACGGCCTGTGGTGGAACCGCGTGCTCACCGACGGCGGAGAGAGCATCGACTCGTTCAAGGGGGCGTACAAGGCCGCCTCGCGAACGTTCATCACGGTGGCCTGCCAGCACTGCGACAACCCGGCCTGCGTGAAGGTGTGCCCCGTGGGCGCCACCTACCGGGACGAGGAGGCCGGCGTCGTGCGCCAGGACTACGACAAGTGCATCGGCTGCCGCATGTGCATGTCGGCGTGCCCGTACACCGGCGTGCGCTCGTTCAACTGGGAGGAGCCGAAGTTTTCGGTGGACCACGCGATGGGCGACGCGGACGTTCCCGCGCACCAGAAGCACGTGGTGGAGAAGTGCACGATGTGCTATCACCGCATCGCGAAGGGGGAGAACCCGCTGTGCGTCGACGGGTGTCCCGCGTACGCGCGCTTCTTCGGGGATTTCAACGACCCCGACTCCGAGGTGTCGCGCCTGATCCGCGATCGCGAGTACATGCAGCTGTTGCCCGAACGCGGCACCAGTCCCTCCGTCTACTACCTCGTCTAGGGAGATAAGGAGAACGACATGTCTGAGAACGTATCGGCGGCATCGCCCGCCAAGGCTCCTGCTGCCCGGTTCGGGGGTAAAGGACTCAATATCGGCATCGCGGTGGCCGCCGTGATCGCGGCCGCGGGCGTCGCGCTGTGGGGCGTCCAGCTCTCCGGCGGCCTCGTGCAGACCGGCATGCGCAACCTCGACTCGTGGGGGCTCTACATCACCATGTTCATGTTCCTGGTGGGCCTGTCGGCCGGCGGCCTCATCATCTCGAGCGTGCCGCGCGCCTTCGGGATGAAGGGCTTCGGCGGCATCTCGAAGGTGGCCGTGTGGACGTCGATCTGCTGCACGGTGCTCGCCGTCGGGTTCGTCGTGGTGGACCTCGGCCAGCCGGCCCGCCTGTGGGAGCTGTTCGCCTACTCGAACCTCGGCTCGCC
>NZ_JACOOA010000011.1:0-52941 GCF_014287365.1 Eggerthella hominis | reverse complement strand
TGTCGGCCTGCACGTCGAAGCCGATCGTCTTGAAGCCGGCCTTGGCCTTCTCCACGGCCAGCGGCAGCCCCACGTAGCCGAGGCCCACCGTGCCGCAGACGAGGGTGCGGTCGGCGACCTTTTTCTTCAGGTTCATCCTCATGGCTAATTATTCCTTTCGTTTGTCGAGATAGTGGACAAGGGCGATCGAGGTTTGATCACGGCAGGCACTCCTACGGCTAAACTATTTGGCGGAACATCCGTCAGTACAACTGCGTTCGCACCTACGATTGAACTTTCTCCAACGGTGACGGGACCAAGCACACATGCACCTGCATAAATTACGGCGTTTTTCTTTATCGTCGGATAATCATGCCCCTTCTCCAAATTGGGGCAAGTCTTGCCGCTACCGCCGAGAGTGACGTTTTGGTATATCCTGACCCCTTCTTCGAGGACAACGTTTTCATGGAAAACGCATCCAAGGCCATCGTGAACCAACACCGCGCTTCGCGCTATGTTCGCGGTTGGTTTGATGTCGCAAGCATAAATCGCCCTTACAAAACTACTGATCAGGCGCGGGACCATTGGAACATTTCGAGCATGAAAGCTGCACATAAGCTGTATCATTGCGTTGCATGCCATGAAGGGGTCCTTTTCTTGAGCAAAACCACATCAACGTTCGATTCCCTTTCGTCGCACCGTTTTTATATTCACAAAATGCCCTAAACGATGCCTTGCTTCCGAATGTCAATGCCATTATTCAGGGTGCTCAATATGCTTGAAGCATATTGATTGGAAGTATTCTTTCGACTGCTCGATCGAAAAATGAGACAACGCGTACCTTCTAGCCGAACAGGAGTACCTTACTTGAGTCTCAGCGTCTAATTCCATGTACCAACCCATTTTTTCAGCCAAAGCCTGAACGGTTGGGGGGATTCCCACTGAGTAGCTATCATCAAGTATCCTGTACGTCTCTCCTACTTCTGTAGCAATCAAAAAGCACCCGCACGCTGCTGCTTCGGCTATCGTTTGCGAAGGGTAGTTGTTGATGAGGTTCGTAGCACATAGAACATTTGCGCGAGGTAGTATTTCGTGTGGTTTTACATAGCCCGGCATTTCGACCACATCAGAAACTCCACGCTCTCGGATCATTTGCCTCAAAGCATCTTCCTCCCAGCCCTTGCCGCAAATAAGAACCTTGTAACCTCGTTTTCTAAGCATGGGGGCACATTTGATGGCAGCTTCAAGAACCATCCGTGGATTCTTATAATCCTCTAGTCGAGCGGCGATAAAAACAAACAGGCGCTCTTTCTTGCCTGGTTGAAATAATCTTAGATCGGTAAACGTTCCAGGGGTGACGGTCAAGACGGTTTTACCTTGAAGTAGTTTGCGATAATATCGCTCTTGTCTCGGATAAAGCAGATCAATATGATCAGCTTTTTGAAGAAGTCTTCTTAACGCTTGGTTTTCCGTCCCCTTCATAGCTTCATCGTAGTAGAGGTCATTCGCAATAGTCAGAACAACGTGTTTCCCAAGAAAATGCATCCATCTGACCATAACCCTATTAAATGGGCCTGCGTCAAAAGATATAATTACGTCAGGGTTTATCGCCATAAGCTGCCGGAGCGAATCCAACGTCCCAATTATCTTGTCTTTAGGGGCGCTGAACCTTATCTCCGAAAAATTGTCGGTGCAGCAAGCGGCTTGATCAAGTCGGTTCTGCAGCTCCGTTTTCAAGCATGCCCTAACGAGCACGGAAACCCGATGCGTGATCCCGATCTCATTGAATATCCTTAAGAGTCTTCTCTCGGCTCCTCCGAAAGGCATATCCCCACGTAACGTCAAAGCGACGCTCAAAGACTTCGACCCTGGCTTCATTTGTTGATATCTATCGATCTGCCAAGTGTTTTTCGATGCCATAAGAGTTTGCCCCTTCTTTTATAGCCGTACTGTTCGACCGTTTTCTGGCAATCGAGCAGCTTTCCTCTATCGTTGCATTACCCATGAGTATAAGCACGAGCGTGAAAGCAAGGTACACGGAGTAGGAGGAGAAAAAGGCGGATTCGGATGAGCTTGCAATGAGCAGATAAATCGGTATTGTAAGAGAAGCCCATAAATTTCTACGGCGACAAAATTGATCGTACAAAACGCTACGAAAAAAGCTGACTACAAAAGTGAGGAACAAAATCAAACCTAGCCAGCCAAACTGTCCGATAATGATAGGCCAGAAACTATCGACTAGATAGTTGGAGTTCAGAGGAGTCAGTCCATGGACGTGGTCAAAACCAAGATAGTAGTAAAAAGCCGGATAAAAATCACGTGTAATGTTTGATCCGTACGATGCAAATCCTGCGCCTGTGGGGAAAAACATGTTTGCAACCTCGAACGACTTAGAGAGAAGGACGCTCCTCGCGGTTCCATCATTGAGATAATAGAGTCCGATTTGTTCATAGGCTATTGCAAGAACCGCCAAACCCGCCATCACGACAAAAGATTTCGGAATTCGCTCCTTCCCCGGGAATATGAGAAGCGCGATCGAGAGAACGAGAACAAGTCCGATGGCCTTTATCCTTGTTGTTAACGCCAGCAAAAGAAAAGCGCAAATGATATAGACGGCGTTCTTCTTGGGATCGAGAAGCAGGAGAGCAACAAATCCAACAATAGTAGCAGCGAAGTTTGAAGGATGCCCAAACAGGAACTGAAAAGCCCCTATCCCGAACCTCGAACTAAGAGAAAAGCCCAGATTCATGAATTGATTAGCAACGGCTACAAGCAAAAGAATAATAACCGCAACCTTAGCGAAGCCAACACACATATCCAATAAGCACAGCATCTCTTTATCATTGAGAATGATTTTAGATGAAATAAACGCAATTGCGAACTTTATGCAGGTAAAGAAATCGATGATTGTTGCCTCTTGATAAACCTGAATATCGCGTAATACGTTTCCCGTAAAACCCACGATGCACAGAATCGCAAGAGACACGAGACATATAGCGTCACTGCGGTTGAGTTGACGTCCCTTTTTGTGATGGAAAATCGCGCTAGCAACAGCCCATACAGCAAGGAAAACAGCAGAGCCTTCGTCAAGGTATGAAAAAGAAAGAGATATTTTATCTTGCAAGACGTTCTCGAAAGCAAGTAGTAGAAATAGAAGAAAGAGCACTATTTCTTTAACTTTCGCTTGCGGCAGATTACGCAAGACCATCTAGCAAACTCGCCTTTGCTTTAAGCGCTGGAGCAAGCGGAAGAAAGTGGAATACAGTTTCGGAGATATTATCTGGATGCACGCCTTCGTCTTCACGGCTAGAGGTATCTGCTTACCATGAAGCCATTTCCCTGCATCGCTTTTCAGGAACCTTTGAGCCTCTTTACGCGCTCTCAGGCATGCCTCATTGGGTTCGACGACATCAAGCCATAGGTTTTCGAGTCTCGCATACTCTAATAGCTTTCTGCTCAGCACCTCATGCTCAAACTCGCCAGGAAACATCTGCTCTGCATAATCGCAGCAGTCATGAATTGCAGCATGATAATCAAGGTATTGGCGCGCGCTCATTTTGCTTTTTCTGGTTATGGAGTCGATTCTGAACACTTGTCCGTAGGAGGCAGCGTCAACCGAGTAAACCTTGCCCACTGTACTGATTATTTTTGACATAACAGACAAGTCTTCATATACCCTATCTTCGGGAAAAGGAGTTGATGCCCATATATCTTTATGAGCCATCTTTCCACAAGCCGACACGCTAAGCCCTTTCCCTAGAAGCATTTGCGAGAGCGCTTCCTTTTGCGACAGCTCAAGGCAGTCGACTTTACTCCATGACAAGTTTGGGAGCGAGTCTTGGTTTGGTATTGAAATTGCGCTCACGCTGGAAATACCCCTGTTGTCGCCGTGCAGAGCGCGCGCTAAGATTTCGACATGTTGGGAACGAATCACGTCGTCGCCATCGACGAATGTGAGGTACTCTCCCTCAACAAGAGGCAATGCTGCATTTCGCGCAGATGAGAGTCCGCCGTTTTCTTTATGAATCACTTTTATGCGATCGTCTTTGTCAGCCAGTGCTTCGCATAAGTCTGCAGAAGAGTCTGTTGACCCATCATCGACAAGAATTACTTCGATCATGCTATATGTCTGGGTCATTATACTTTGCACGCAACGTTCGATGTAGTTTTCTACGTTGTACACAGGTACCACAATCGACACAAGTCCATTTAAGTTATCGTGCAAATCCGTCTCTTCATTTAGACTGAGAGCTATCTTGTACTGTTGCCGACTATTCACTATCTGCCTCCAAATAGCATCTTGCACAAACACTCATTACGTAGCAATCCCCTGAAATCGATACGCACGGCTTGAAGCCGTGAAACCTTTCCCTAGCGGACTTCAGGTCGGTTGTCTTAATAAATGATCTGCGCCAACACATTAGCCATGCACTCGCTAGCATGACCGTCGCCGTATGGATTGCTCGCGTGCGACATTGACTCGTACCCTTCTTTATTTGAGAGAAGACGCGAAAAATCCGGTAAACTACATCCTCATCAGTCCTACAAGCTTTAACGTACCAGCGGCCACAGCCATGCCTTCAGGAAGCTCGGTCGCGTCCCGCATCACGAGCGCGGGCCTACCCAAGCTCGGCGCTTCTTCTGCCCAGTCCAGCTCTGGATGGAGGTAATCCTCAAGAACTGTAATGGACAGAGCGTCGATCATTGCCCTCCCTGCTCGCGTTGGGCTTTACGCAGGATACGGTAGAAACGAATATTGCCGACAGCGTATCGCTTAATAAGCCTCCCTGGCTCCTGCATCATGCGGAACAACCACTCCAAGTTCGCCCGCTGCATCCATACAGGAGCGCGTGGAATGTTGCCGGATACGACATCGAACGATCCGCCAACGCCCACAAATACACCCGCTACCTCCTGTGTGCGGAAGTATTCAATCAGCTGCTCCTTCTTCGGACTGGTGATGCCTACGAACACAATCGCGGGGCGCATCGAAGAGACCTCTGCAACAACAGAGTCAAACTCGCACTCCTTGAAGTAACCATCTCGATATCCACAGACATTCATCTGCGGATACTGCTCAATAAGTGCTTTCACCGCACTCTCAACTACCTCAGTCTTAGCACCTAACAGATAGACGGAATATCCTTTCTCTTCAGCCAGATCGCAAAGCTTCCACATAAGATCGATGCCCGCGACGCGTTCGGGCACTTCGATGCCGAGCTTTTTGGCCGCTATCACCATGGATGCACCATCTGCATTCACTATCTCGCATCGACGAACGCATCCGTCCATCCAGGGATCGTCCCTCATTTGAAGAAGCTTGTCAGCGTTTACACCAATCACGTGCGCGAAGGATCCCATTTGTGCAAGCTCTCCAATTCTTGAGACGGTCTGCTGCATGGTCCATGGGTCGATTGGCACGCCCATAACCTCTACTCGATCAGGGTAGCTATGCGTACTTGCCATCAGCATGCTCCCTTGCCGTCGAGCATGGTCACAACCGTCTTCGCGATCACCCGCAGGTCCGTCGCGAAGGAGCGCTCCTCGATGTAGGCGAGGTCCATGGCGACCATGTCGTCGAACGTCGTGTCGCTGCGGCCCCTCACCTGCCAGTAGCCGGTGAGGCCGGGCTTGACGGAGAGGCGGCGCATGGCGCGCTCGTCGTACTGGGCGACCTCGGAGGGCAGCGGCGGGCGCGGGCCCACGCAGGAGAGCTGGCCCATGAGGCAGTTGAGGAACTGGGGCAGCTCGTCTATCGAGTGCTTGCGGATGAACCTCCCGATGCGCGTGACGCGCGGGTCGTCCTTGATCTTGAAGAGCGGGCCGTCGGCCTCGTTGAGGTCGGCGAGCTCCGCCAGGCGCTCGTCGGCGTCGGCGCTCATGGAACGGAACTTGTACATGTCGAAGGTGCGCACCTGCCCGTCGCGCCCGATGCGGCCGACGCGCTTCTGCGAGTACAGGGGGTTGCCCGGGCTCTCGAGGCGGATGGCGACGCACAGGATGATCGAGGGGACTACGAGCACTGCGATCGCGGCGAGCGAGAAGGCGATGTCGAAGGCGCGCTTCACGAAGCGGTAGGCGAGGCGGCGGTCGGCGCGCTCGGGGACGGGGACGGGCCCCTCGGCCTCGGAGACCAGCTCGGGGGCCAGGAACGCCACGTCGGAAGCGGCCATCGGCTCCGTATCCCCGAGGGTTTCGCTCGACTTTACATAACCGCGCTTATCAGACTTTGGGGGCGTGGAAATCTCCGGGGCGCTCGAAGCGCTCTCCCCCGCTGACGCGAAGTCGTCGTCTGCCAACGCGGCGGCTCCGCCGGCGGTTACATCTATACAATTGTCAGGGTTTTTTTCGAACAATCTCTAATCCGACTTTGATGGTTTTCATACGGCCAAGAATCTCCATCTCCAGATACGCCAGGCGCTTGTGGCGATCGAGCTTCTTGATGAGGCCCGTCTGGTTCATGAGCGGGCCGTTGAGGATCACGATTTCGTCTCCTTCCATCACGCCGTTCGAGAACTCGACCACGCGATGGCCGGGTTGGGTGAACGCGTTGATGAAGGCGGCTTCTTGATCGTCAAGAGGCGTGAACACATCGTTGTTGCCGAGGAGTCTGGTGAACTTGGGCACGCTTCGCAGCGCTTCCCGCAGCTTCCCAGGATGATCGGTGATGACGAAAATATAGCCAGGAAGCAGCACTTCGGTGCGCATTTTCCATACGCCCTGGATACGCTTCTTGACTTCATATTGGGGGATGAAGGATTCTTGGATTAATTCTTCGTCGACAAGCTTGTTGATCAGGTCAAGCACGTGCTTTTCCTGGCCGCCGACCGTTTGCACGACGTACCACAATGCCATCACCTCCCTGGCAAGACGAAATAAAGATACGGCTTCGCCCTAGCCATTCGGCCAAAACGCAACAACGATATGCATCCTCTTGATCGATCCGGAACGCGCACCCAGCGACGATCCCGCTTTCCTCAAGATATGTGTGCAGTTTCCTGCCGTTAGGTCACAGGCCGGACCTGTGGCCTAACGGCAGAAAGCCGTCAACCCGACGCACGCTTACAGGCGCGCGTGCGCTCCCCGCGTGCGGTACGTCCGCTTCGCCTCCGCGAAGTAGTCGTAGTGCTCCACCCGGTGCGCGTCGCTCGCGATGTACGCGTACAGGTTCTCGTCGAACAGGCGCTTCGCGGGCTTACGCTCGGCGCCCATGCGCCCGCCGGCCACGAAATCGGCCGACGCCTGGAGCTTGCAACCCATCTTGACCAGGTTGCGCGCTACCTCGACATCCTCCTGAATGGCGCGGTAGCGCTCGGGATGGGCGATGATCACCTGGTAGCCCTTCCCCTGCAACTCGAAGATGGTCCGCTCGTACACTTCGAAATCGGGCTTGCGGGCCCGCGTGGAAAGCTCAAGCAAAAACTCGTTCGTGCCGTCGTAGTGCAGCCGATCGGCCCAGTCCATACCCAAATCCATGAGCTTCGCGTGGTTCACCTCGAAGCCCATCGTCAACGGGAACCCGTCGGCGTGCGCCACGAGCAGCTCGTAAGCATCCCACATCGCGTCGTAATCGAAGTACGGGTCGCGGCAATGCGGGGTGCACACGATGGACGTGATGCCCGCAGCCTTGGCGGCCTCCAGCATGGCCAGAGACTCGTCCAGGTTGCGCGCGCCATCGTCGACGCCGGGAAGGATATGACAGTGCAGATCTCTCATCGGGCGTTACGGCCCCTTCCAGCCGGGGGCTCGATCTTGGCGAAACCGCCACGTCCACCCGCGGGCACCGCGCTCCCCTGCGCTCCGCGGCTTGCACGACGGCCCGCCGCAGGAGCCGGTACGCGGCCCTCGGTCTGCAACGCAAGATCATCGTCGTTTTTCAAACGCTCGCCATCCTGCGTATAGTACGCGTAGTAGTACTCGGAACCCGTGCCCTCGCAGAACGTCGCGCAGATGCCGAGGATGTTCGCATCGGCCTTCTTCAGCTGATCGCAGGCGTCCACGAGCTCGGAGCGCTTCGTCGAGCCGGGCTTCACCACGAGCACCGTGCCGTCCACCAGGGTAGACAGGATGGCGGCGTCGACGAACGTGCCGACCGGCGGCATGTCGAAGATCACGTAGTCGTAGCTGTCCTCAAGCGTGGCGACGAGCTTCTGGTAGCGCTTGGACGAGATGATGTCGGCCGGGTTGGGAATGTTCGGCTCGACGTCGAGGAAGAACAGGTTGGGGGTCTGCGTCGCCGTCACGGCCGTCTTCAGCGGGGCCGCATCGGTGAGCACGGCGTACACGCCCGCCGCGGGACGCACGTTCAGCAGGCTGGCGAGCGTGCGACGGCGCATGTCGGCCTCCACGAGGAGCACGGTCTTGCCGGACGTCGCGATGGCGCGCGCCAATTCCACGGAGCACGTGGACTTGCCTTCGTTCGGCACCGAGCTCGTCATGACGATGGAGCGGATGGGGTTGTCGGGCGACATGAAGCGGATGTTCGCGAACAGCGTCTTCGCCGCGTTCTGCACCTCGAGCTGATTGGACGACTGCTTCTTTTTCTTAGCCATGGCCTGTTCCCTCCTAACCCTTGATCGTGGGGATACGGCCGATGACCGGCACGCCCAGCAGTTCTTCAGCCTCTTCGGGGTTGCGCACCCGCGTGTTCAGCATGTCCAGCAGCACCACGATGGCCACCGCCAGGAAGATGCCCGCGAGGAACGCGACCGCCGTGTACATGGTGCGCGGCGGGCCCGACGGCGACGTGGGCACCTGGGCCGCATCGATTACGTTCACGCTCTCGACGCCCATCTTCTCCTGCGCAAACGAAGAGAGCTCCGCTGCAATCTGATTGGCGACGATGGCGGCCGCATCGGGCTTCCCCGCCGTCACCGAGATGCTGATCACGCGCGTCGTAGTACCGGCCTCGACGGAGATCTTGTACCCGCCGAGCGACGACATGTCGAGCGACTCAGCCGTGCGCTTCTGCACCGTCTCCGACTTCGCCAAGGTGGCGATATCGTTCGCCATGAGCTGGCTGGCGGTGAGGTCGTTGTACGCGGTGGTGTTCGAGCCCGTGTCGTCGTTCGATGTAAGCACGTACACGGAAACCGTCGCCGTGTACTGGTTCTGCATGAGGCCCCAGCTGAAGCCTGCCGTCGCGATCGCGAGCACGACGGGCAGCGCGACCACCAAGGCCAGGTGCTTGCGCAGCAATTTGAATAGTTCGAGCAGTGTCATTCGTTCGTCTTTCTGTCGCCAGCGCGCGTACGCTGTTACTTACCCTGCACGGTGGTCTCAGCGGCTTCGGGATTCTCACCGGAGTCGACCGCCTTCATCAGTGTAGCCCAACCTTCGGGATCTTCGTAGCACAGCCACACACCGCCGAGCTCTTCCATGAAGTCGCCCTTGTACGGGCCGGTGCAGGTGTAGATGGTGGGGCTGCCTGCCTGGGCGAAATCGGTGGCGAGCGAGATCATCGTTTGCAGATCGATGTTCGTGGACACGCACTGGGACAGATTCTGGATCAAACCGGGAATCTCGACCGGCGGAGCTTGCAGCACGTTCTTCATGAGCGCCACGGCCATCGCGCGCACATTGGACTGGCGAATGGCCTCCTGGTCGTCGCCGTAGGCGGTGCGCATGCGGGCGAGCGCCACGCACTGCTCGCCGTTGAGCAGCTGGTTGCCGGCCTCGATGTGGATGGGAGCCTGGTCCTGCGTGTACACCTGGTAATCGATGGTGTAGGGCACGTCCACGTAGATGCCGCCCATCGAGTCGACGAACTCGGCCAGGCCGGCGAACTCGATCTCGACGTAGTCGGAAATCTTCACGCCGGTGAGGTCCTGGACCGCCGTGACGGCGCCGGCCGCGCCCCCCTCGGCGAACGCTTGGTTGATCTTAGTCGTCGTACCGTTGAGCTGGTACGGCGTATCGCGCGGCACCGACACCATGGTGATGACGTGATCCACCGGATCGATGCGCACGAGCACGAGGGCGTCCGAGCGCTCCCCGTAGGTTTCCCAGTTGTCCGAGCCCACGAGCAGCACGTAGAACGGCTCCACCTGGGAATCGGAGGGGGCGAGCACGGTGTTGAGCTCGTTCTGCTCCTGCGCATCGAGCGCCATGTTGCTGGAAAGGCTGCTCGTGTACCAGGCACCGTACGCGGCGACGCCGCCCACGAGCACCACGATGACCGCGAGTGCGATGAGCGCGGCCCGCTTCAGCTTGGTGTGCTTCTTCCGCTTCTTGCGCACGCGGATGATCTCGTCGGCTTGCGAGGCGTAGCCGTAGTTCGCCGGCTGCTGGCCGGGATAGGACGTCTGGCCGGTCGGCCGCGGAGCATGCCCGCCGCCCTGCGGATAGGGACGCTCGCCGCGCGGGGCCGCGTTGTACGCGCCGGCGGAAGGCTGCCCGTAGGCGCGAGAACCTCCGCGGGGGGCGGAGGAGCCATGACGACCCGAGGCCGCCCTTCTGTTGTTATCGTCAAGTCCCATAGGGAAAATGCGTTTCCTTACCGTCCGCCTCGCCCGTCGCGAAAACCTTCAACTCCGATTTGAGGCGGAGCACTCGTTTTTCCTGCCTTATGATAATAGCACGGTTGCAGTTTAGCAACAGAAAAAAGCACCTTCGATGAAGCCCCCCCCCCCCCCGAGTTTTTTCGTTTTCCCACGTCAAAGGTGATGTAAGCGATTATAAATTCTTTGGACAGCCTGCGCGGTCACCAGAACCACACATCGTTCGCCGGTGGGCGGTAACCAAGCAAATACGACCCCGAAAGCCTTCCGATTTCATGGAGTTTAGTACATATCCGTGATCACTTTTTACATTTTTCTTTACTTTCCCCCCTACGGGCGGTCATAATGATCAGTCGCTTTACACGAAATTCTTTCCTGTTTCTTTTCGCGCAATCGCCAACGAATCAGAAAGCGGCTCGAGTCAAGCGCAAGCACACCGCAGGAGCGGGTGCGACCGAAAAGCGCGCACCGGGCGCGTACGAAGAGAAACGGAAACGAATATGCAGAATTTCGCCGACCTCGGCTTGTCCGAGGCTGCCCTTGCCGCCGTCGAGCGTCTGGGCTACGAGAACCCCACCCCCGTACAGCTGCAGGCCATCCCGCTGGTCTTGGAAGGCCGCGACCTCATCGCCGCCGCCAGCACCGGCACCGGCAAGACCGCTGCGTTCCTGCTGCCCATCCTGAGCACGCTGCCGCGCGGCAAGAAGGGCAAGCGCGCCCCGCGCGTGCTGGTGGTCAGCCCCACGCGCGAGCTGGCTCAGCAGATCTCGCAGACGTGCATGCAGATCACCCGCAAGACGGGCCATTACGTGACCACCGTGTTCGGCGGCACGCCCTACGGCCCCCAGATCAACGAGATCCGCCGCGGCACCGACGTGCTCATCGCCACGCCCGGCCGCTTGAACGACCTGATGAACAAAGGCGTCATCGACCTCGGCAGCATCGAGGCCCTCGTGCTCGACGAGGCCGACCGCATGCTGGACATGGGCTTTTTGCCCGCCGTCACCACCATCGTGGACGCGACGCCCGACAACCGCCAGACGCTGCTGTTCTCGGCCACCATCGACCAGTCCATCCAGAAGAACCTCGGTTCGCTGCTGAACGACCCGGCCATCGTGGAGATCGCCCGCAACGGCGAGACCGCGAAGAACGTCGAGCAGTTCATGATGCCCATCGCGAACTTCAAGAAGCAGGAGCTGCTGGAAGCCGTGCTGGAGGAGAAGGGCTCCGACCGCATCATCGTGTTCGCGCGCACGAAGAACCGCACCGAGGATTGCTCCGAGGCGCTGTGCGACGCCGGGTACCGCGCCGAGTCCATCCACTCGGACAAGTCGCAGGGCCAGCGCAAGCGCGCGCTCGACAACTTCCGTCGTGGCCGCACGTCCATCCTCGTGGCCACCGACGTGCTGGCGCGCGGCATCGACGTGCCCGACGTGGACCACGTCATCAACTTCGACCTGCCCGACATGCCCGAGGACTACGTGCACCGCATCGGCCGCACGGGCCGTGCCGGCGAGCAGGGCTACGCCATCTCGTTCGTCACGCGCGAGTCGCGCCGCACGATGGGCGACATCGAGAGGCTCATCGGCAAGGACATCCCGCTCATGGAGTTGGAGACGTACGAGCTGAACATGGCCGACATCGAGAAGGGCAAGAAGAGCGGCGGTCCGCGCAAGGGCGGCTACAAGGGCGCCAAGGGCTCCGGCTCCGGGCGTCCCGCGCGCAGCGGCGACCGTCGCGAGCGCCCGGCGGGTGCCAAGCACGAGGGCAAGCATGCCGGCGAGAAGCGCGAGTTCGAGACCCGCTCCGACAACCGCCCCGGTCGCGGCAAGCGCGCCGAAGGCAAGCGCTCCTTCGAGAAGGCTGACGGCCCGCGCAGCACCAACATGGACCATGCGAAGCGCCGCCTCGAGCTGAACGAGAAGAAGAAGCACGCGAAGGCGGGCCAGGGCGAGCGGAACGCGGCCAAGCAGGGCGGCTCCAAGAAGAAGACCGGCGTCGGCGGCTACAACTTCAGCAAGTTCGCCAGCAAGAACGACTAACGCGCCGAAGACAAGAGCATGAACGAAAACCGGGCCGCATCTTGCGGCCCGGTTCTTTATTGCGCGTCGACGTCGATGGGGGCGTCTTTTGCGGCGGCGTTGCGACGCTTGCGGTCGCGCCACCAGTGGGACAGGCTATGCACGAGCCATTCCACCACGGGGATGGTGAGGAAGGCCACCCAGGCGGGATGCGGCTGGTTCAGCACGAACGCCATCCAGCAGAACCAGGCCACCACGGCGATGGGGTACGCGCCCGAGATCAGCGGCACGATGCGCTTGCGGCCGATGGCGTGCCCTACCATATAATAGAGCGGGATGGTGAGGAACAGGAACAGCCCCATGGCCCAGGCGCCGTTGAGGATGCCCAGCAGCAGGTAGACGATGATCACCACGAGCGGGTACGGAAACTTCACCCACGACTTCTCGAAGTCGCGCAGGTAGTGCTTGCGCACGGGGATGGACTTCCCCACCTCGTCGCCGTACTTCGCGCGGGCGTCGTCGAGGTTGTCGAAGCGCTCGCCCTGCACGCTGTAGGCGCACGGCTCGTACCAGCGCTCGTCCTGATCCCACCCGTGGCGGTACCGCTCGTGGGCGTCCTGCCAGCTGTCGAACTGCTCGCCGTTGATGACCACCTTGGCGCCGTCGACGAGCACGTCGTCGTCGCCCGCGCCGTTGCCGGGGCTCTTCACGTGCACGCCGTCCCAGCCCACGTGCACTTCCTCGCCCTTCTTG
This sequence comes from Eggerthella hominis, assembly GCF_014287365.1. NCBI lineage: Bacteria > Bacillati > Actinomycetota > Coriobacteriia > Eggerthellales > Eggerthellaceae > Eggerthella > Eggerthella hominis. The sequence continues at coordinate 39,689 of NZ_JACOOA010000011.1, read as the reverse complement.
CCGTCCCTCACGTGCACGCCGTCGCGCCACGACACGTGCACGTACTCGTCGCCGTCCACCACGTGGATGCCGCCGGGGCCGATGTGCACCTTGCCCTTCTTGTCCGACGACGAGACGCCGGGACCGTACGTCGCCTCGGCCTCGGTCGTCGCGCCCGCAGCCGCGGCCGCATCGGCGGGCGCGGGCGGCGGATCCGCCACGGCGGACGCCGCCGGGGCAGCCTGCTCGGCTTCGCGCTTGGCAGCGCGATCGGCCGCTTCGAACGTGACGTCGTCGCGGATCTCGTCGTCGACGTACAGCAGATCGTCCAGCGACAAGCCGTACAGCTGCGCCAGCGCGATGAGGTTGTCGGTGTCGGGAGACGACTCGGAGCGCTCCCACTTCGACACGGCCTGTCGCGACACGCCTAGCTGCTCGGCGAGCGCTTCCTGCGAAAGCCCCGCCTGCTTGCGGCGGTCGGCCAGGCGTTGCGCGATCTCTACGTTCATGGTGTGCTGCCTTTCTCGTTTCATCCATAGTAGCGTACCCAAAAGACTACGGTTGCGAGGAAACGAGCGCGACCTATTTCAGTTGGAATTTTCCGCAATTATTGGTTGCGGAACGCCTGAACTGGGGAAATCGCAGCGTTTCAGCACTACAGTTTGCGCTTGCTGATATCGAAGACCACCCATACCGACAGCACCGCGGCGCCGAGGTAGCCGAAGAACGCGAGCACCGGCACGCCCAGCAGGCGCGGCTCCATGGACGACAGCGACAGCATGCTCGACCCGATGAACAGACCCGCGATGATGATGCCGATGGTCAGGCGGTTGATGATCTTGGCCAGCTTCGACAGCGGCGCCTCGCTGCCGAGCACCTCCATGTTCATCTTGAGCTGCCCGCGCGTGAGCATCTTGAGCGTCTCGCCGGAGTACTGCGCCGCGTCGAGCGCGCCGCGCGACGACGAGCGCAACGCGAGCGCGAGGTCCTGCATGGCTTGCACGAGCTCGTCGCCCTGGTTCTTCGACCGTTGGATGTGCGCGTTGATGATGGACACGACGTTCTGGTTCGGGATAAACGGCGCGATGGTGCCCTCGAGCGTGACGATGCCGCGCGAAACGCTCGTGATGGACGACGGCAGCGTCACCTTGCACGAGCGCGTGAGCATGAGGATGTCGTTGAGGAACGAGCCGATGTCGATGTCGGCCACGTCGCACGATCCGTAGTCGCTGAGCAGCAGGTCGAGATCGGCCAGGAAGCGCGTGTGGTCGATGGCCGAGTTGTCCTTCGCGATGGCGAAGGACATGAGCGCGTCCTTGAGCTCGGACGAGCTTTCCATCCCCACCGCCTCGATGATGTTGCCGAACCCGGCGCGGTCGCGCGGGGACAGGCGGCCCATGATGCCGAGGTCGATGTAGACGATCTTGCCGTTGCGGATGAGGAGGTTGCCCGGATGCGGGTCGGCGTGGAAGAAGCCGTGATCGAGGATCTGCGAGGCGTAGTTGTCGAGGATCTTCTCGCCGATCTCCCCGAGGTCGTAGCCGGATTCGCGCAGGCGATCGACCGCGAGGATGGGGATGCCGTCGATGTACTCCATCACCAGCACGTACTCGCCGCACAGCTCGGTGTACACCTTCGGACAGTCGATGAAGGCAACGTTGGCGTTGAGGCGCGCGAACTCCTCGAGGTTGGCGGCCTCGCGCTGGAAGTCCGTCTCCTCCAAGAACGTCGCCCACAGCTCTTCCACCACGTCGCGCAGGTCGAGCATCTGCTCGTCCTTCATGAAGCGCGCGGCGTGGCGCGCCACCATGCGCATGATGTCGATATCCTGGGCCATGGTGGCCTTCACGCCGGGACGCTGGATCTTCACGGCCACGATCTCGCCGCTGACGAGGCGCGCCTTGTGCACCTGCGCCAGCGATGCGCTGCCGAGCGGCGTGGGGTCGATGGCGTCGAACACGTCGCCCTGCGCATCGCCGTAGATATCGTCGAGGGCCGCGAGGATGGCTTCGAAGGGCAGCGGGTCGCACTCCATCTGCAGCTTCGCCAGCTCGTCGCAGTACGCTTTCGGCAGGATCTCCGAGCGCGTGGACAGCGTTTGGCCGATCTTCACGAAGCTGGGGCCCAAATCCTCCAGCATGGCGCGGAACTCCTCGGGCGAGAAGCCCTTGAGGAAGTGGTGCTTCCGCAGGATATCGGATATTTCCTTGAGGCGCCGCGTGCGCGTCTTGCGGTTCAGGTGGAACCGATCCTCGGGATCGACCTCCGATCCGGAACTGAAGAAGTAGCGCAGCAGCGTGTTCTCAGGCATGGACGGGCAGCTCGCAGCCGCGCGCTAGACGCCCGGCGTCTGCGGCTCGGCAGCCGCAGCCGCCTCGTCGTCCACGGCCACGGCGGACGCGTCGCCCACCTCGGCCTCGGGAGCCGGTTTCGCGTTCGCCTTCTCGGCGATCTCGGCGGCCTTGGCGGCGAACGCCGCGCGCTCCTCGGGCGTCATGGCGGCCATGCGCGCCTCGAGCACGTCGTAGCGCACCGATGCGGCCATGTCCTCGGCCTTGTGCTTGAGTTCGGTGTTGATCTGCTTGCCCTGGTCCACCGTGAGCTCGCCCTTGGAGATGAGCTGGTCCACCAGATCCTTGGTCTTTTCGCCGGTGATGGCCATCGCGCCGATGCCGGCCAGGAAGATGTCTTTGAATCCGTCGCTGAGGTTAGCCATGAGAGCCTCCTATGCTTGGCGATCTGCCGTCCGCTCGCGGACAGCCTCTGCAATCATGATGCACCAAATCGGCGAAAAGGGCAATGCTCGCAACGGGTGAGCGCGGAGTCGTCAAGGGAAGGTTGCCGCTTCTCCGCTTTCCGCCTGCCCCGCCGCCCCCGATGGGGCGACGGTCGTCGGTCGGGATCGTCAGCCGCGCGTCACGCGCGGCGGCCTGCGGCCGATGTCGGAGCGATAGAGCTCGCTCAGCAGCTGGGCGACGCTCGAATCGCCCGACGCGCTCCCCTTCCTCGGGGTGCGCTCCTCGGAACGCGCGGAAGACTCGGCCATGCCGAGCTGCTTCATCAGATCCTTCGCTTCATCGTTGGACAAGGGTTTCGATGCCATCGGACATGCACGCTCCTCCCATATAGCGACAAGCAGTCAAGGCGTTGCTACCCTTGTACTATAGAGAAAGATACCCTGCGCGCCGGCGAACAACCACCAATCGGGGCAACGTGACCAGACGAAAGGACGTTTTCGCCGAGCCGCCGCGCATGGACGGCAGAAACGAAGCGGCGAGCGGGCATGAGCCGCTCGCCGCTTGACGCGCGAAAAGGGATGGCCGGGGGGCGACCCGGCCGCGGGAAGGTAGCTACGCCGCGCGCTCGGAGGCGAAGGAGCGACGTTCGGGAGGCACGAGGTGAGGCAGCTCCACCCCGGCCAGGGGAGCGGAAGCGCCGAACTCCGCACCTTCGAACCATCCTTCCTCGAACGCGAGCCCCTGCTCGGCCTGCAGCGCCGGCGACGCGGCGGGCGCGGCCTGGCGGCCCTCCACCCACGTGGCGGCCACGACGCTGGCCACGATGAGCGCGGCGCCCACGAGGCCCGCCGTGGACAGCACCTCGCCCAGCAACGCGAACGAGAACGCCGCGGTGAACACCGGCTCGCCCGTGAGCAGCAGCGACACGGTGGACGACGGCAGCTTCGTCAGCGACACGTTCTGCAGCATGAACGTGAGGCAGGTGCTGAGCAGCGCGAGGAAGGCGATGGTGCCCCACGCCATGGGCTGCACGGCCAGCACGTTCACGGTCGGCTCGAAGGCCAGCGCGCACGCGAGGGCCACGACGAACGACGCGGCGATCTGCGTGCCGGCCACGGTGACGGCATCGAGCTGCTCGAGGCCCCGTTCGCCGAACACGAGCGCGCCGGCCAGCGCCACGGAGGACAGCAGCGCGAGGATCTCGCCCAAGCCGAACGACGGCGCTCCCCCGTTGCTGCACAGCAGGTAGAGCCCGACCACGACCGCCGCCTGAAACGGCAGGAAGGCCAGCGGGTAGCGGCGGCGATTCACCACCGAGGAGAGCAGCGGCGCGAACACCACGGGCAGCGCCACGAGGAAGCCCACGTTGGTGGCCGTGGTGAGGTCGAGCGCCACGTTGCAGGTGAGGTACGCGAGCGCCATGCACAGCGCCGCGGGCAGCCAGGCGCCGAGGCGCGCGCCGCGCAGCTGGCGCACGATGCGCGGACCGAAGAAGAGCGCGAACACGAGCGTGGCCAGGCCGAACCTGATGGCGAGGCACCACATGGGCGTGATGCTCTCGTACGCCATCTTCGTGATGGCGTTGCCCGAGCCGAAGATGACGGTTTGCAGCACGACGCACGCGACATAGGGCCAACGCTTGCTACGGGTTTCCATGGGGTGCCTCCTTCCGGTTCACAGCTTGCACGGCGCAAGGCAGCGCAAGGCTTCCAAGCCCCGCCCTTGCGGGGCTTCTCGAACGATGTTCTTGGGTTGCCGGACTATGGTATGGTTTCGCCTGGTAAAAGTAAAATGAGATTTTCTTTTTAATATTTCAAGAAAACCTTGTTTACCCATGTCGCACTCCGTATAGTGCAAGGTATGAGCCCCGATTGTGAAGATTCCGTGAGCGGTGAAGGATAGGCGCATGAGCAACCAGAAATACGAAGCGGTTCTGAAGGTGGCCGAGACGGGCAGCTTCAAGCAGGCCGCGCACGACCTGGGATACACGCAAGCCGGCATCAGCTACCTCGTGAGCACGCTCGAACGCGAGCTGGACGTGCCGCTGTTCGTGCGCGACTACGGCGGCGCGCACCTCACCGCGGAGGGCTCCGACCTGCTGCCCTGGATGCAGAACGTGTGCAACAGCGAGCGGCAGCTGGAGATGCGCCTTGCCGAGCTCAAGCACCTCGAGAGCGGCATCGTGCGCGTGGCGGCGTTCACGAGCACGGCCATCCAGTGGTTCCCCGGCATCGCGAAGCGCTTCCTCGCGCAGCATCCCGGCATCGACTTGCAGCTGATCTGCGTCGACGACGAGGACGAGCTGGAGGAGGCCGTGTGGCGCGGCGACGCCGACTGCGGGTTCTTCGTCTATCCCATCAAGCACGACCTGCACGCCGTGCCCTTGCGCAAGGACCCGCTGCTCGTGGTGCTGCCGCCCGACCACCCGCTGGCCGACGCGCCGTTCGTGCCGCGCGAGGCGCTGGCGGAGGAGCCGTACATCCGCCTGAAGAGCGGGACGTCGTCGGAGATGGAGACGCTGTTCCGCGCGAACGACGTGGAGCCCAACGTGCGCTTCACCATCGACAGCGACTACGCGGTGATGAGCATGGTGAGCGCGGGGCTGGGTTTCAGCGTGCTGGCGGACCTCATCCTGCGCGACGCACCGTTTCCCCTGGCCGTCAAGCAGCCCGAGGTGGAGACGAGCCGCGAGATCGCCATCGCGTTGCGCTCGCTGGAAACGGCCTCGACGGCCACGCGCGCGTTCCTCGACGTGACGCAGGCCTGGATCGCCGACGCGTACGCCCGCTGAGGGGGGGGGCGTACCAGGACCGGGGATGCGCTAGCAGCCGAGCAGCGGGGGGATTTCGATGCCGTCGGCGCACACGTAGGTGGGGCGCTCGGCCTCGAGCACGACCTGGGGGAACATGCCCCATAGCGCCGCGGCGGTGGCGCAGCCCGCACCGTTGCCCGCCTGCATGTCGAACGGGCTGTCGCCCACGTACAGGCATGTCTCGGGCGCGAGGCCCAGCCGCTCGCAGCCGTGCGCCACGGGGCCGGGGTGCGGCTTGTGCTCCGTCCAGTCGTCGGAGCCGATGAGGAAGTCGAAGTAGCCGGCCAGCTCGAAGCGGTCGAGCCCGCGCATGGCCACCTCGTGGCGCTTCGACGTGACCACGGCCAGCGGGTAGCCGGCCTCCTTGAGCCGCTCGAGCATGGGCACGGTGCCGTCGAACAGCCTGATGAGGTCGTCATGCACCGCGGCGTTGTACTCCCGGTACACGCGGCACAGCTCGTCGTGCACGGCCGGATCGTCCGTGAAGTCCCACATCTGCGTGTTGAGCGGCTGGCCCACCTTCGCCATGAGGCGCTCGTCGGGAACGGACTCGCGCAGCACGGTGAGAGCCGTGTAGCGGAACGTGGTGAGCAGCAGGTCGTGCGTGTCGAGCAACGTCCCGTCGAGATCGAACAGGACGGCTTGCATGGTGCGCGTAGTCATAGGTCCTTCCCTGGTGAATCGTGCCTCATCCCCGTGGCGCGGAGGGTGCGCGCATTGTCGAACGTCTCCCGCCGCGCCGATCGCATGCCGTTTCCAGCACGAATCGGCGCGGCAGCGCTCAACGAACCGAAAGCCCCTCCCCGCGCCATAAAAAGCGGACTACTCGAACAACCCGCCGAACAGGGACAGTTCGGAGCCCCAGACTTTGGCGTTGCGCTGGGAGAACGCGAGCGCGTCGGTGAGGGCCGCCAGCGGGATGTCGCGGCGGGCGCCCGTGCTGCGGCGCTTGATCTCCACCTTCTGCTCGGCCAAGCCGCGCTTGCCCACGATGACCTGCAACGGCCAGCCGATGAGGTCGGCGTCGGCGAACTTCACGCCGGCACGCTCCTTGCGGTCGTCGATGACCACCTCGAGGCCCAGCTTCGCCAGATCGTTCGCCAGCTTCTCGGCCGCGGGCTGCACCTCGTCGTCGCCCACCGTCAGCGGGATGACGCACACGTGCGCCGGCGCAACCGTGAGCGGCCACATGATGCCGTTCTCGTCGTTGTGCTGCTCGACGATGGCGGCCATGGTGCGCGAGACGCCCACGCCGTAGCAGCCCATGAGGAACGGCTGCTCGGAGCCGTCTTCCGCCATGAACGTGGCGCCCATCGCCTTCGAGTACTTGTCGCCCAGCTGGAACACCTGCGACACCTCGATGCCGCGCGCGCCCTCGAGCGGCAGCCCGCAGGACGGGCAGCTGTCGCCCGGCTGCACGATGCAGAGGTCGGCCCATTCGTCCACCTGGAAGTCCTCGCCCAGCTTGGCGCCCACGTAGTGGTAGCCGTCCTCGTTGGCGCCCACGACCCACTTCGGCACGGCCTGCAGGCTGCGCGCGGCGATGACGTAGGCGGATTCGGGCAGGCCCACGGGGCCCATCGAGCCCTTGTGCAGGCCGAAGGCCTCCATGTCCTCGTCGGTGAGCAGCGTGAAGCCGCCGGCCACGCGCGCGGCCTTCAGCTCGTTGAGCTCGTGGTCGCCCGGCACGAACATGACGACGAGCTTGCCCTCGTCGTTCTTGCCGGACAGGGCCTTCACCGTGGACGATTCGGGGATGTCGAGGAACGCGGCCAGCTCGGCGATGGTGTGCACGTCGGGCGTGGCGATCTTCTCCATCTGCGGCACGTCGTACACGGTGGGGCGCGCCAGGCAGTCGCCGGCCTCGGTGTTGGCGGCGTATCCGCACGTGCAGTGCACGAGCTCGGCCTCGCCCGCATCGGCGAGCGCCATGAACTCGCAGGTCACGCTGCCGCCGATTTGGCCGGGGTCGGCCTCGACGGGACGGTAGTCCATGCCCATGCGGTCGCAGATGCGGCCGTACGCCTCGCTCATGTCGTCGTAGGTCTTCTGCAGCGACTCCTGGTCGGCATGGAAGCTGTAGGCGTCCTTCATGATGAACTCGCGGCTGCGCAGCAGGCCGAAGCGCGGGCGGATCTCGTCGCGGAACTTCACCTGGATCTGGTAGAGCGACAGCGGCAGCTCCTTGTAGGAGCGCAGCTCGTTGCGCACGAGCGAGGTGATGAGCTCCTCGTGGGTGGGCCCGAGGCAGAATTCACGGTCGTGGCGATCGACGAGGCGCATGAGCTCGGGGCCGTAGTCATCCCAGCGGCCGCTCTCGTGCCACAGCTCGCCGGGCTGCAGCGCCGGCATCATGATCTCCTGCGCGCCGATGCCGTCCATCTCCTCGCGCACGATGTTCTCCACCTTGGCCAGCACGCGCTTGCCCAGGGGCAGGAACGTGTACACGCCCGAAGCCGTCTTGCGGATGAAACCGGCGCGCAGCAGCAGCTTGTGGCTGGCGATTTCCGCATCGGCGGGATCTTCCTTGAGCGTGGGCGCGTAGACCTGGCTCATGCGCATGATATTCGCGTTCGTCATAGCTTTCCTATCTCCTCCATCAAAGCGTCCACGATGGCATTCTCCTCCACCTTGCGGACGACGTTCCCGTGTGAAAACACCACGCCCGACCCCAAACCGCACGCCACGCCGATATCGGCGTCGGCGGCCTCGCCCGGACCGTTCACCACGCAGCCCATGACGGCCACCTTGAGCGGCTTGTCCAGGTGCGCGATGCGCCCTTCCACCTCGCGCGCGAGCCCGATGAGATCCACCTGGCAGCGCCCGCACGTGGGGCAGCTGATGAGCTCGGCGTTGCGTCGGCGCAGGTCGAGCGCCGCAAGCAGCGTCCAGCATGCACGAACCTCCTGCACGGGATCGTCCGTGAGCGAGATGCGCAGCGTGTCGCCGATGCCCTCTTCCAGCAAGATGCCCAGGCCGCTGGCGCTTTTGATGACGCCCTGGAACGTCGTGCCGGCCTCGGTGACGCCGATATGCAGCGGTACCTGCGGCAGCTCCTCGCTGAGCAGGCGGTACGTGCGCACCGTGGTCATGACGTCGTGGGCCTTCGCGCTGACCACGAGGTCGTGGAAGCCGCGGCCCTCGCAGTAGCGCACGTAATCGGCGGCCGAGCGCGCCAGCTTCTCGGGCAGCGTGAGGTCGTCGCGCGCCGCCAGCTTGTTGTCGAGCGAGCCCGCGTTCACCCCGATGCGGATGGGAATGCCCGCCTCCCCCGCCGCGTCGAGCACGGCGTCGGTTTTGGCGAGCCCCCCGATGTTGCCGGGGTTGATGCGCAGCTTGGCCGCGCCGCGACGGGCCGCCTCGATGGCTATCCCCGAGTCGAAGTGGATGTCGGCGACCACCGGCAGGGGCGATCGCTTGCACACGGCCTCGAACGCGTCGAGGTTCGCGTGGTGCGGGATGGCCATGCGCACGATCTCGCAGCCCGCGTTCGCGAGCGCCTCGATCTGCGCGAGGTTGGCGTCGACGTCGTTGGCCGGCGCGTTCAGCATGGACTGCACGACGACGGGCGCGCCGCCGCCGAGCGGTACGGAGCCCACCATCACGCGGCGGGTAGCCTCATTCGGTTTGGCATGCGTTGCCACAAGGGCCTCCGTTTCAGGGTCGTGGTTGCCAGCGCTTGCGCGCATGGAGGATATTCTAACCCGTAATGGAAGCTTTCGGGCGCATCTGCACCGGGTTTCCGCGGATGAGGCGACCTAGCCGCCGAATCCCGCCCCCGAGATGATGCGCTGGATATCCTGGTTGGCCATGACGAGGAAGAAGCCGATGAACAGGATCATGCCGGCGGCGCTCAGGTAGTTGAGCGCTTTCATGGACACGACCTTGCGCGACACCTTCTGGAACACCTCGATGACGAAGCGACCGCCGTCGAGGGGCGGGATGGGCAGCAGGTTCATGATGCCGAGCGACACCGAGATGGAGGCCACGAACGAGATGGCGCTGGCCAACCCCATGTCCACCGCCTGCTTCGACATCGCGGCGATGCCGATGACCGACGTCGAGTTCTGCACGACTTCGCCCGCCGTCGACGGGTTGAACAGGCCTGCGATAAGCTGCACCACCATGCCGATGTACATGAAGCCCATCTGCACGGCTTCGAGCGGGTTGAGGTTGATGTGCCGGATCTCGCCCGACGTCAATTGCACGTCCACGCCGATGAGGGAGAACAGCACCACGAACAGCAACACGGCGAACAGCAGGTTCACGGCCACGCCGGCCACGAGGATGACGGAGCGCTTCCAGAACGGCAGGCTGCGGTACTGCTGCTTGTACTCGCTCTCGAACAGCGCGTGCGCGTCGGCGACCGGGCGCGCCTGGCCGAGCTCGTAGGGGCGGATGCCCGCATCGAGCTGCTTCCTGGTCGGCTTCACCACCGGAGCACGGTACGTGTTGTACTTGTCCTGCTTGGTGGGGCCGGCGATGCTGCCCCATTCGACGAGCTCGTCGAGCGCCTCGTACGCCTCGTCGTCGGTGATGCCGCAATCGGCGGCGATGTCTTCCATGTTCGCGGTGCCGCGACGGTAGAGCGCGGCGAGCACCGGCTCGAGGTGCGGGCTCATCTCGCCCGGCTCCATGCCGCACACCTTCGCGTAGCCGCCCAGCAAAAAGGGCGTCACGCCGAATTTCGTGCCCCACTTCGTGAAGCCGATGCTGGGCCCCGGAAGCCCCAGCATGAACTCGGTCACGCGCACGCCGAAGGCGCGCGAGGCCAGGTAGTGCCCGCCCTCGTGGATGAACACGAGGAAGCCCAGGATGAGCGTGGCGTAGATGATCATGAGAACGATATCCATATACTCGGTTCCCTTTCGGTTGCGAGGAATGCTTCTTGCGTGCCCCCATTATAGGGAGAAGGGCGCGCCGCCATAGCTGCTGCGAACCGATGTGCGAAAAAACTACAAGGGCTGCATGGAGCCCTCGCTTTCGCATTCTCCACCTGGCACCCACGTTCCGCATTCCGCACCCCCGGCTCCGAGGGGAGGGGCGTTGGATCGGCGTTGGATTCGCGGGCGAGGCGCGTGCAATCCGCGTGGGAACCGCGAGCGCGGCGCATGGGAAGCGCGTGCGTTCCGCGTGGGAACCGCGTTGGATCGAGAAGAATCCCTGCTGGATCTGCGCCATGGAAACGTAAGACCAGCTCGCTATACTGAAAGAGCGGGCCCGCGCAATTGCATAAGCAGCAGGATGAACTCGCATCGGCGGCGAGCAAACGTCTTGTCCGCCCTTTCCGGGCGCAGAGCGTCGCTGCTGATACGCGCATCGCTCGCCGCGCCCTTCGCACGCCGCGTACATCGCGATTCGGCGCGGAACACGTTCGTTCGCAAGGCACGTGCCGCCCCGCGCCAAAACGGGGCGCACGCTTACCGCAAGGATAGCTGTGAGGAGTCCGTCACCGAAAGCCCCGAGTCACCGCTTCCGCCCCGAGATTCGCACATGCGTTGGAGTCCCGCGTCAGGGACGCCATCGTGTGGCCCGACGGCGAACGCTTCGACGTCAAGACGCTCTACGAACGCTCGGCCATCATGGACGTCGCAGAAGCGTAGCGCCGCCAACACTAGGAACTACCGATACCGGCGTTCGGAGGCAGGGGGGATGCCGAGCTCTTGTCGATAGCGCGCGACGGTCCTCCGAGAAAGATCGACGCCGCGGCGGGCGAACTCTTCGACGATCTTCTGATCGCTCAACGGCTTGGAACGCTGCTCGCCAGCCACGATATCGCGCAGCATCATGTGCGGATCGCCGCTTGCCGCAGGACGCTCTATGGCCGATTGAGAGAACAACGATCTGAACGGGAGAACGCCCCAACGGCATTGCACGTACGACCCTTTGACCGCTCGGCTTACGGTGGACACGCTGAGTTCCAAGTCCTTGGCAACCTGACTCATGGTCAGCCCCTCCAGGTAACGGGCTCCTAACGAGAAGAACGCTTTCTGCCTGCGCACGACGCACTCGGTAATGGTCAGCATCAGCTCGCGTCGCTGCTTCAAGCTCGCACGCAGCCCGTACGCTTGTCGGTATTTTGCCTCCACCCATGCTTCCGCGCCCCGATCGGCGCCCTCCCGCACGGTCAACCTATACGCCCCATCGAGACGCACGTCGTATCCCCCGGCCGGCCCCAACCCGATCTCGAACCCCGCTTCGGTTTCTTCCACGATCACGTCGGCGAGAACGTACTGGGTCCGTTCAACGACGAACATCGATCCCGGGCGCGGATCGAGCCCGCGAATGAGGCGCAGCGCTTCGACCACCTCCTCACGCGTCGCGTCGGGAAAAGCCCGTTCAAGTTCGAACACCCTGTTTTTCGCAAGAAGCGCCACATGATCGCGGACGATGGATTCCGCCAGCCACGCATCGTGCGAGAGCGCGCGCAGTTGGAGCAGCAAGCTTTCCTGCACCGTGCGCGCACCGATACCGTGAGGCTCGAGGGAATGGAGGAGCTTCAGCATATCGACGAACGTCGGACGATCGATCCCGACGCCTCGCGCTGCCTGTTCGGCAGATTGCGGCAAGAATCCGTTCTCGTCGATCATCCCGATCAGGTAGCGCAGCGCGCTCAGCTCCTCGCACGAGAGCCTTTCGGTATTCACTTGGCTGAGCAGGAAATCCTCCTTATCGGGCGTCTCCGCATCGACGAGCTCCTCGTCGATGCCAAGCGCGCCCGCCCCCGAGCGCGCCCCGCCGAACACGCCCACTTCGACAGCGGGGCGCGCAACCTCGATCACCGGATTCTCGAGCGCAACCTCATCGAGGTACGCGCCCAGCTCGGTCGCCGTCATGGCAAGCATGTTCATCGTCTGCACGTGGCGCTGCGACAAACCGAGTTTTTGGGTGATGTGCTGGGACTGCTTCATGACGCCTAGCCGAACCGGTACTCCACGCCCATCGTAGGCCGAGGATTCTGCCACCTCTCGACGATGGTGTCGCCACATGCGATGCGGCAGGTGCCGCACTCGAGGCATCCGGCGTAGTCAAAGGACTGAGCGCCCGACTCGTCCACCTTGTAGAGGGCTGCGGGGCAGACCAAAACGAGTTTTCTGAATTCCGCATCGGAGGGATTGTCGACAAGCGCAATGTGCGCGTTCTCTTCATCGACTTCGTACTTGTTGAGCGCCAGATACTCGTCGACGTTCACCGTGATTTCGATTTCGCTCATAAGGCCTTCATCGCCCCTCTCGCATCCTTGAGCAGGTTCATCATGCCGATCCGCTTCACGATGGGCATCAAGCCCGTCTTCAGAGGCTTGACCGGCGCACCATCCACGATGAACAGCTGATCCATGAGGTCGCATACCATTTCGGGATACCCCGAGAACATGCGGTCGAATCCCTCCATGAACGCAGGAACTCGAGAGAATTGCCGCAAGTCCTTCAACACGAAGCTGGCTTCAAGCGCCGCCTCGTACCCCGAAAGAGCGAGCGCGCTTGTATCGCCGCGATCGAGCGCCTTGGCGGCTTCGCGCCCCGCGTGCATGCCCGCCGCGATAGCGTAGTCCATGCCGCGCACCTGATAGCCGAGGTTCACGCACATCATGGCGCTCTCTCCTGCCAGCATCACGCCGTCGCCGACGAGTTTCGGCATGATGGCGAGACCGCCCTCCGGAACCATGTGACCCGAATGCTCTACGACCTTTCCGTCCTTGATCAGGGGGGCCACGGCAGGATGCCTTTTCAGATCCTCCAGCATCCGGCACACCGACACCGAACCGCGCTCCATCGTAGCCTCGATTCCTGCGACCACGCCGATCGAAACCGATGCGCGGTTCGTGTACACGAAGCCGCCTCCGAACGAGCCATGCGTGGAATAGCCGCTGAACAGCCACGCTGCACCTTCGTCGTCGGATCCTCCCAGCGCGCGATCGGTGATAACGCGCTCGGGCACTTCCACTACCTGCTTGACGCCGACGGCCACGGCGCTTGCAGGCGGACGCTCGGCACCCACCGCCTGTGCGGTCAACAGCGAGTTAACGCCATCGCAAAGCAGCACGACATCCGCCGTGATCTCGTCTTCACCTGCTTGCACACCGCATACGCGGCCGACGTCGTCCTTGATGAGCGACTCCACCGCGATGCCGCAGATGCACTCAGCACCGGCCTCTTCGGCTTTCGAGGCAAGCCATTGATCGAACGGCGCGCGCAGCACCGCATACGACTCCTGGCCTTTCGCACCCATCGCTCGGCTCGTGAAGTCCACCGTGAAGTTCGCGTCTTCGGTGATCATCGAGATACGCTCATGCGCGATGCGACGCTCGAGCGGAGCTTCTTCTCGAAAATCGGGAAACACCTGTTCGAGTGAGTGCGTGTAGAGGCGTCCGCCCGTCATGTTCTTGGCTCCGGCGAAGGCGCCGCGCTCGATCACCAGCACGCTTCTGCCCGCTTTCGCAAGCTCGTGCGCCGCCACCGAGCCTGCGCATCCCGAGCCCACGACGATCGCGTCGAAATCTGCCATGCCCTAGTCCTTTCCATTCTATCCATGCAGCGGCGAGAACAGCGATCTGCCCTGCGCGCGCAGCTTTCCTTTTTGAACCTTCCCCACGCTGTTGACGGGAAGCTCGTCGACGACGGCCCAATAGCGGGGCTTCTTGAATCCCGGCAACCGACCTTCGCACAACGTCACCACGTCGTCGGCTGTCAGCGTCGCCCCCGGCACAAGCTTGAAAGCGGCGGCGATGCCCTCCTCGTACCGCTCGTCGCGCACGCCGACGACGGCACAGTCTTCGACGGAAGGGTGCTGCAGCAGCACCCGCTCCACCTCGAGCGCGTACACGTTCTCCCCTCCGGTTTTGATCATGTCCTTCTTGCGGTCGACCAGGTAGTAGAACCCACGCGCATCACGTTTCAGCATGTCGCCCGTCTTAAGCCATCCATCGACGAACGGTTCGTCAAGCTCCCCCGTCCCCAGATACCCCCCGAACACCATGGACGATCGCACAAGCGCCTCGCCCACGCTTCCATCCGACACGTCGAATCCCTGCTCATCGACCAGGCGAATCTCCACCAAAGGATTCACCGAGCCCACGGTGCACACCAGCTCGGGGTCGCGTTCGATCTCTTCACGACTCACCGCCTCACCCGTCAACGAGCACGCCTCGGTCGAACCCCACGAAAATCTCAAGCTCGCATTCGGAAACAACATGAACGCGATGCGCGCATAACTCAGATCGCAACGGCCCGCCGATATGAGCACCTGGCGCACGCTTGAAAGGTCGTAAGAGCGCCATCGTTCGAAAGCGGCCAGACGACCGTACACCACCGGAGGAACCAACATCACTTGCGTCGCCCGGTACCGCTCGATCAAGTCGAGCACCGCCGACGGGTCGAGCCGCTCTGCGAGCACGAGCGTGCCGGCAAGGGCCGCCATCTTGAGCACGCAAAGCAATCCCGCCGTGTGATACAGCGGAGACGCCGTCACCATCACTTCGTCGCGCGATGCGCCATCGCCCATCGCCAGCACGAGCGCGTGATCGCGCACCATACGCTGCGTGCGCACCACGCCCTTCGGCTCCCCCGTCGTGCCGCTCGTGAAGAGGACGACGGACTCATCGTCCTCTTCCACATCGACGTCGGGCCGCTCGGACGACCCGCAAGCAAGCAGGTCGTCCCACGACACGGCTTCGAGCGAATCGGTCGCAGGCGACGTTTCCACGATCAGCAACTCAAGCTCGCTCGTCGCCGCCACGCTCTGCGCCGCCGCCGTGAAGCGGGCGGCGCAGAACATCACCTCGCACATCGCCAACTCTACATGACGCACGATCTCCTCAGGAAGCAGGCGCGTGTTCAAGGGCATCGGAACCGCCCCCAACCGTTGGCAGGCGTACCAAATCAGCGCCCATTCGATGGAATTGTGCCACAGCACAGCTACCCGCATCCCCTTGCGCACCCCCTTCGTCGCAAGCGCTTGAGCTAGCCAGGTGGCGCGCCCATCGAGCTCCTTCCACGTGAGCGCGCCTTTCCCCGTAGCGACGGCAAGCCGATCGGGATAACAGGTCGCATTTCTCGTCAGAAAATAGTCGACTTGAAACATCCATTCCACTTCCCCTGCTAATACGTCATCGATTTCCCCAAAACGACACGCGTTCTCAAATCGTCCAGATACCCATTGCCTGCCATGCGAAGTACGAGATGAACGATGCCGCCAACGCGATAGCGCAGTACACGAAGCAGTACTTCGTCGTGGCCCCTTCCGTAACCCATCCTTCGCCAGCGCTGTGGATGGCGGTCAGGTACACCGAGCTTTGATAGGGCAAGAACCATACGATTACGAAGGCGTTCATGATGAAACCAACGATCCAGGGGTTCACACCTGCCGCAATGGCGAGCGGGAACAAAAACGCGGTGAATACCGACAGGTACCCGATTTCCGACAGGATGAGGAAGCGCACCACGATGGTGAGCACCGCAAGACCCGCGATCATGAGGAACGGGTTGCTGAAGAACATCGACGTATACGGGCCGACCGCCGCGACAAGCCAATCGGTGACGCCGACGGCGGGCAGCACGGTGGACAAGCTGACGGCGCAACCGATGAAGATAAGCGAATCCCAAGCCACGTTCGAGCGCCACTTCTTGATGGGCAAGATATCGAACGCGAGCGCTGCGACGAGCGCGAACAGCGCGGCAGCGTACTCGGGAACGCCCAGCTGGCTCTTGAACACCCACAGAAGGATGGTGACGATCATGACGACGCCCATGATCTTCTCCTTCTTCGTCCACGCGCCCAACTCCTTCAGGCGCTGGTCGAGGAAGCTTACGTCAAGCTTGTTTCCCGAAGCCGGACGATACCGGCGGCTGATGAAGAGATAGTTGCCGACGAACATGAGGATGAGCCACGGTGCGGCGCACAGCGCCCAGGTGACCATCGTGTACTGCTCTTGGATCTCGGGCGAGTACATGCCCACGAGCGCCGCCGTGGTCACCGACGCGGTGATGAACATGGCAGGGGAAAAGCAGGTCGCCGCGTAGTACGACAGGAACAGGCCGGTTGCCTCCTTGCCTTCGTTCTTGTAGCCCATGGCCTCGCTGATGCCGCGTGTAAGCGGCGAGAGGATGGAGCATTTGGCGGCCTTGCTGGGAATGATGGGGGCCGTGATGGTGGTCACTGCGGAAAGCCCCAACACTTGCCCCTTGTAGCTTTTCGGGAACAGCCTCAACAGCAGGATGGAGATGCGCTCGAGCAGACCGCACTCCTTGATGGCCGCCCCCAGGCCGAACGCGGCAACGAGCAGCCAGAACGTCGAACCCGAAAAAGCCGACAGCGAGGTGTCGATAGGCACTTTCGCCACCACGATGAACAGCATGCTCATGAGGATGGCCGTGGCCGCCTCGGGCAGCACCCCGCCCGCCCAAAGGATGACGGCACCCAGCAGGATACCGAGCACCTGCATGCTCGACGCTTCAAGCCCTCCCGGCGGAGGAACGAGCGCGAGCCCCACCCCCGCCACGATCGCAACGACGAGAAACGCGATCTTCTTCACTGAGAATTCCATTGCATACCCCTTATCCTCGATGGCTTATCGACGATCCTTCTTGATGGATTTGAAGATGATGTTCTTCTGTATCTCGCTGGTTCCCTCGCCCGTGATGAGCACGCATGCGTCCTCGTAGTAACGCGACAACCCGAAATCCTTGAGCAAGCCCATACCGCCGCATATCTCCATAGCGCGTTGACACACCTGCTGCGCCATCGTGGTGCACTTGAGCTTCGCGATGGAGCCGCCTTTGCCAACGGAACGGCCGGCATCAAGCTCGGATGCGAGGTGCATGAGGTAACCGCGGCTCACCTCGATATCGCTGTACATGTCGGCGAAGTAATGCTGCAGCGCCTGGAAGTCGGTGAGCATGCGGCCGAACGCCTCCCGCGTCGAAGCGTACTCCCATGCCTTCTCGAACGCGCCCTCGGCATAGCCCACCGCGCGGGCACCGATGACGAGGCGTGCTCCGTCGAGCGTGGACAACGACACATGCAGGCCTTTGTTGACCTCGCCGCATACGCTCCAAGCGGGCACGCGACAATCCTTGAAGTACACATCGCCCGTGTCGGAACCGCACCAACCGAATTTGTCGTAGTGCGCGCCGTAGCTTACGCCGGGCGCCTGGGCGTCGACGAGGAACACGCTGATGCCCTCGACGCCCTCCTCGTTCACGGTTTTGGCGCTCACCTGCCAGCTGCCCACGGCGCTGCGGTACGAGATGAAGCTCTTCGTGCCGTTGATGACCCATTCGTCTCCATCGAGCACGGCGGTGGTCTGCACGGCGCGCGAATCCGAACCGCCCGAAGGCTCGGTGTAGGCCATGCCCATGAAGCGGCCCTCGTCCAGAATGCGTGGCAAGAACGTCTCGATCTGCTGCTCGTTCGCAAAGCTCAACAGCTTGTTCGCGTTGTTCGAGCAGTTGATGAGCGACCCGAGCGTATTGTTGTAGCGGCAGGCGCGCATGATGAGCAGCAGCAGCGTGGTCATGTTCTCGCCAAGGCCGCCGTGCTCTTCAGGGGCCACCAATCGCGTGAATCCGAGTTCGGCCACGCGCTGCTGCATCCATACGGGATACTCGTCGACCGTGTCGAGTTCTTTGATGCGCGGCTCGATCTCCTGCTCGATGAACTCATCGAGTATTTTGAGGTACATCTCCTGGTTTTCCGTCAACTCCATAGTCGTTTCCCTTCTCGCAATGACTGGTTTACTTCGTGATGAGCGAGGCGGCCACCGAGCCGCTCTCCTTGAGCGCCTCGATGCGATCGTCGTCGTAACCGAGAATGTCCTTCATAACGCGCTCGCTTTCCTGGCCCAGAAGCGGTGCCCCTTTGTACACCGTGCACGGCGTTCCGTTGAACTTGGGCGACGTGGCGATGTCCACGAACTCGTCGCCCGAGGTGACATCCTTGATCTTGATGAAATCGCCGCGCGCCTGCCAATGGGGATGCCGGTAAGCGTCCTCGGCGTTGTTGAGCTTCGAGGTGGGCATGCCGGCCGCCATGAACGCCGCTTCAACCTCCACCGCCGTATGGCTATCGAGATACTTCTGCCAGATAGCGTCCATCTGCGCCACCTTGTCGGGATCTTCCTGACCGCACGTCGCCATGTAGGGGAAATCCTCGACGCTCACGCCCATGAGGTCGCAGAACTTTTGCCAGATGCCAAGGCCCCATACACCCACGGCCACCCATTCGCCATCCCTGCATTCGTAGTACCCGAAGGGACGCCACAGCTGATTGAGCGGACCGGAGCGATGGTACAGGCCCTCGCCGTTCAGCTGAGAGCACCAGTGATAGCTCATGAGGTACGCGGCGCTTTCGTACAACGACGAGTCGACCACCTGGCCCTTGCCCGTATGCTGCGCGCTGATGTACGCAGCCAGCGCCCCGCACGCCGCTTGATGGGCGGTGACGATGTCGGCAAGAATGGGGTTCGCCGTGAGGAAGGGGCCGTCGGGCATGCCCTGCATGGCCGCGAGCCCGCTGAACGCCTGCGCCACCGGATCGACGCTCGGACGGCCCAGCAACCGCTCGTCTCCCCCGTTCTCGGGAAGCCCGTATCCCGTCACATGCACGATGACCAGCTTCGGGTTGGCCGCGAACGCAAGCTCGTCGGTGGCACCGTGCTTGCCGATGTTCGGCACGCTGTTGATCCAGATATCGCACTGCTTCACCAGGTCTTCGAATACCTGCTTGGAATCCGGGGCCTTGTCGAAGTTCATGTTGAATTCGAAGCTGTTCATGTTGCGCCCGAGGCTGATCCATTTCGGCACGACGCCGGCTTCTCCCACCCGACGCCCGATGCGCGAGGTATCCCCCGCCCCCGGTATCTCGATCTTGATGATCTCAGCGCCCATGTCACCCAGCCAACGAGCGGCGAAGGGGCCCGCAAACGCGACGCCCGTCAGCATCACGCGCACCCCTTGCAGCGGTCCGTACTCTTGGCCGATCAGATTGTCCTTCATCGATACTGCCTCCTTCTCCACATCGTTTCCCGGCGCGCTCGCAGACGCAGGCGCGCTCGGCACCCTTTCGTACGCACGGCCTTATCGGCCGAGTGCCTCCACAAGCGCATCCGACACCGCGAACAAATCGCCGACCACCCCGTAGTCGCACGCGTTCATGATCGGCGCTGCAGCGTCTTTGTTCACCGCGACGACCACCTGCGCGCCGCGAATTCCCACGGTGTGCTGCACTTGCCCCGAAATGCCCAGGCCCAGGTACAGCTTCGGAGCAACCTGCACCCCGGAGAGTCCGATGTACTCGGAGAACCAGTGATGGTCCTCGGCAAGCCCGCGCGAGCAACCCACTTCGGCATCGAGGGCACGCGCGACCCGATACGCGGCTTCGAGCTCTTCCTTCGTCGAGAACGCCATGCCGGCGCACACGATACGCTCGGCCTTCGTCAAATCGACGGTTCCCTTCTCGAGTGGCCGCACTTCCATCAGCTGCATACGCGCATCGGGGTTTCCGTCCGCCATCTCAACCGGCGCATCAGCGTCCGGAGGAGCGCTCGGCGTCCAAGCGCCGGGGGCAACGCTCACCACGCCGAATCCCGCGATACGTTCTCGGCGTACCACAGCGCCGCCGAACGCGAGCCGATGCGCTACGATGCCTCCGTCTTCGATGCGCAGCACGGACGCCTCGCTTACCATGGGAGCGTCCAACAATCCGGCGACGCGCGCCGCCAGATCGCGCCCCGTCGGGTCACCGCACACGACGAACGCCTGAGCGCCGCGATCTTCGAGCAGCGCGGCCACGTCGGCCGCGTATGCCTCGGGAAGAGGGTTTCCGCCCTGCACGTGCACGATCCCCTCGCAATCGAGGCTGCGATACTCTTGAGCGTCCTGGCCGCCCGTCGTCACCACCGTCGCACGCCGACCTGCCTCGCTTGCGCAGGCAAGCGCTTCAGCAGCAAGCTCGGGCGTCGATCCGAACACAAACACCCCCGCCATCACAGCACCCCTTCCTTCCTGAGAGCTTCGAGCAGCCTCTCTGCCACCTCTGCGACGGAGTCTCCTTCGATCAGCACGTTCTTGCGATCGTTCGCATACCCGCTCATACCGTCGAGCACGATGCCCGTCGCTTCGTCGATGTCGAGATCGGCCGCATCCAGCTCATCGACAGCTTTCTTCTTGGCCGCCAAAACGGCTTTGAGCCCCGGGATGGGCGCTGGGTTGATCTCGGGCAACACCGACACCACGGCGGGAAGCTGCAAACGCACCACCTGTTCGCAAGTATCCATGCGCCGCCTCACGAACGCGGCATCCCCTTCCACTTGCAGCGAAAGGACCGAGGTGGCAACCGGCCAATCGAGCAACGCCCCGACGCGAGAACCCGTTTGCCGCGCGTAGTCGTCGCTTGACCCTTCGGAGCACACGACGAGCGCCACGTCGCGGTCACGCGCAACTGCTGCGATGGCGCGCGCCGCCACGGCGGCGGAAGCAGCCTCGGTCGTTTTCACCCACACACCGGCATCGAGCCCGCGCGCCAAAGCGTCGACGAACGCCTTTTTCGTTTCCTGCGCACCGCACGACACGCCGATGGCACAGCCCTGCAGTTGCTCGGCGGCGCGGCATCCCGCTTCGATAGCGTTCTTGTCGTAGTCGCTGATCTTGCGCGTAGCCGCGCCCAGATCGACCGCCAGATCGTCCCCTATGCGCACATCGGCTTCGTCAAGCACCCATTTGAAGCCGACAAGTACGTCTCTCATAGCCCTTTCCTTTCTCCTTGCACGTTCCCGCGGCATCGAATGCCGCAGGATCCTTCATCTACCATTCCATGCAAATCGGTGGCCAACTCTCGCGCTCGGACGCCTAAAGGCTCAGGAAACCCCGTACAACAGCGGCACCACCACGATGGTGGCGAGCACGAGCAAAACGCATAACGGAGCGCCCACCTTGAGGTAGTCGCCGAAACGATAGCCAGCCGACAGCGTGAGCGTCATAGGAGGCGAGCCGATGGGCGTAGCGAGGCAGATGCTGGCAGCAAGCACGATGCCGACCACCATGGTGATGGGGTTGAAACCCATAGTCTCCGCGAGGAACAAGCCCATCGGCGCCAACATGGCCACGACAGCGGTATTGCTCATGAAGTTGGACAGGACGGCGGTGATAACCACCATCGCCGCAAAGATAGCAAGCGGATTCGCCGCAGCGCCTCCGCACAGGTCGATGATGGTGTTCGCGACGAGCGCGCCCGCACCCGATTCCTCGAGCCCCGCCGAAAAGCCCAGCGACCCGCCAAGGATCACCACGGCCGACCAGTCCACGTTGCGCACCACGCTTTTCATATCGATGCAACCCATGGCGATCAAGAACAATGCGCCCGCCAACGCCACGGTCCCTACCGTCCACACGCCAGCCACGAAACCGGCCACGCACGCCGCGAACGTCGCTGCGGTGATCACAGCCTTTCTCGTCGAAGGCCGAACCTTCGGTTCCTCCTCGATGGGAAGAGAGACGGCTTCGCCCTGAGCAGGGATATCAGCTCGAAGAGCCAGCAGCCGACGCCCAACCGTGGCGTAGTAGGCGATGCCCAGCACGAACAGCGGAAGCGCGCCTTTCAACAGCGTGAAGAAACCAAGCGTCTCTCCGCCCGAGCTTTCGAGGATGCCCTGGGCTACGAGCTGCGGCGTCGACCCCACCAAGGTGAGGCTGCCGCCCAAGATGGCGGCAGCCCCCACCGACATGGCCAAACCCGTGCGCAGCGATCGCTTTCCGCTGGATTCCGCCAGAGAGTCCACCATAGGAAGAATCGATGCGACGATAGCCGTATTGCTCATGAACGCCGACAGCAACCCTGCAACGAGGGAAACCAGCGCTATGGAAGATCGCTCGCCCATCGAGACGAGCTTGCGGAGCAATCCTCCCATGCGATCGACGACACCGGATTCGTACACCGCCTGGCCGATGACGAGCATACCCGCCACCATCATGAGCGTGTCGCTCCCGAAGCCCGCAAAGACCTGGTCGAAGCCGATGATGCCGAAGACCGCCATGGCGATGGCTCCGAAAAGCGCCGTAACCGGCAGAGGCAACGCCTCCGAGACGAACAGGACCATGACGACCGCCAAGATGATGAGCGCGATTATCGCTTGCGACATGAACGCACACCGCCCTTCATGCAATTCGAAGTATCCCCTTGCCCTTATTCCATGCAAAACAATGGCCAGATTCCAACCTGCTGAAACAGGGTTTCCACCCAGTTCTGACGAATCGAAAACGCAACGCGAAGCGAAAAGCTTGTTGCATGCTGTTTCATAAAATGTATCGTTTTGTATCATTTTGTACTGTTTCGTTTTATGATAGGAACAAGCATCGCTCTGCCACCCAGGGGAAGGGGATTCGAGCATGGGCATCGACCAATACGAAGCGGAACCGATTCTCGCGCTTAAAAAACGCGTGCTCGCCGGGGGGCGCATCGCTCAAGACGAGCCTTTTGCCCATTTGGGCGCGGAATGGAAGCAATCGCAGGCCGCGGGGATCGATCGACGCCTCCGCTCTCTTGACGATTCGAAGCGCAACCTCAAGGTGTTCGAGGATCTCGATCGCCAGCACTTCACCCATCTCGCCTACCTGAAGGAGTACTACAACGCGAAGAAGAACTTCTTCAGCAGCCAAGGCGCCGCCCTGTTCTACCTCGACGAAACCCTCTCGGTATTTTCCAAAGGAGGCGACCGGAAGCTTCTCACCGAGCTCAAGGCGCAAGGCGTTCGCATGGGCACCGTGTTCTCGGAGGAGAATGTGGGCGTATTCGTTGCTAACCAGGCACGGCAGACCCCGTTCGTCACCTTCATCCGCATCGGCCAGGAGAACTACCTCGATTTGTTCTGCGACTACGCGTGCTACGCTCGCTTTGGCGTGCAGGAAGCCTCGAGCTTCGCTTCCGTGAACCTCGTTCTGCTGCCGCTCGAGCGTCTGACCCATCAGGTGCACGAATCCATTTGCTACGCGCTCAACGTAGAGGACTTCGCTTTTAAAAACCGCCTGCTCTACCCCGCTATCGAACAGCGTATCGGCTTGCTGGAAAAATCCGCTCACACCAGCCCCGACGCGTTCATCCTCGTGAACAAGCGCGGGGAGGTGGTGTTCGTCGACCGTCTGTTCCAGCAAGAATTCGGACGTGCCGTCACCTCTTCGAACGGCGTGCCGCTCGCCTCGTTCATGCCCGAGCTCAAGCCGTACCTCATATGCCTGAAAGGCAAAGCGCAGGTGCCTCGCGAAAGCTTCATCGAGAACAAGCGCGGCGAGAGCCATTTCTACCCCGTGAACTGCCAGCACATACGCGAAGACGACGGCTCCATCGCGGGACTGAAGATCACCATCACTTCCCAGCACTCGGTGCGCAACGAACCCTCTAAATCGGCGCTATTCACGTTCGACGACCTCAAAGGTTCGGCCCCCGCATTTCGCTCGGCCAAGGAAACGGCAGCCTGCGCGGCTGCAAGCCCGAGCAACGTGCTGATCACCGGCGAGAGCGGCACGGGCAAAGAAATGTTCGCCCAGGCCATCCACAATGCGAGCTCTCGACGGAAGGCACCGTTCATCCCCATCAACTGCGGGGCTATCCCGAAAGAGCTCATCGGCAGCGAGCTGTTCGGTTACGAGGGCGGCGCATTCACCGGCGCTCGCAAAGAGGGTGCGCCGGGCAAGTTCGAGCAGGCCAACGGAGGCACCGTCTTCCTCGACGAGATCGCCGAGATGCCCCTCGACATGCAAAGTTTCCTGTTGAGGTTCTTGGAAGACGGCGTGATCTCGCGCATCGGCAGCAAGAAGTTCCTCAAACTGGACGTGCGCATCATCGCCGCCACGAACAAGGACTTATGGGAGTGCGTGAACCAGAACATGTTCCGCTTGGATCTGTATTTCCGCTTGAACGTGCTGCATCTCGAGCTACCCTCGCTGCGCGACCGCGTCGACGACATGAGCTTGCTGGTCGACCATTTCCTCACCAGCATCTCCGGCCGGCTCGGGAAGGACGTGCGCGCGGCGAACCCCGAGGTCATCGAGCTGTTCTCGCGCTACCCCTGGCCGGGCAACTTGCGCGAGCTGCGCAACATCCTGGAGCGCTGCGTCAACGTGAGCACGACCTCGACGCTCACCCTCGCATCGATGCCGCCCGACGTGGTGCGCGCTTTGCGCGGCGGCAAAGGCCCGTCGCACCCGACGATCCCCGACACCGGGCACGCCTCGTCGGCAACTTGGCAATCGGCTTCTGAGATCAGCTACGAAGACTACGAAGCGGAGGAGATCCGATCGCTCATGATCAAGCATCGAGGTAACAAGTCGCTTGTCGCCCGCGACATGGGCATCTCGAGAAGCACGCTGTATCGCAAGCTGGAGCGAATGGGGTACTAGCGTTCGGAGGGTGCGGAAGCGTAGCGCTGGGGGACGCTCGGCTTCTATTCGATCGTGGCGTAGTAGGGGACGAACCCGGGGTGCTCCTGGCGCCAGAGGTACATCCATTCCATGTGCAGGTCGAACAGCGTGAACAGCAGCTCGCTGTCGATCCGGCGGTCGCCGTAGCGCTCGGCGAGCTCGCGCACCGTGGGCGTGCGCTCCCTTTTGGCCAGCTCGGCGTCGATCACGTCGTCGAGGAACGCCTCGACGGGCCGTGCGTAGAACGCCTCGAGATCCACGTCGCCCACGTCGATTATCGTGTGCAGGCGTTCGTCGCGGGTATCTTCGCGGAACCGGTCGCCCAGAACGTGGTCGCGCCATTCCCGACGCGTGCCCATCGGGTAGTGATGGGCCCTCCGGTAGCGCTCGGGCAGCGCGAGGTACTCGTCGCGCGTGTAGCGCTCGGATTCGTCGGTGAGCACCTCCATCTTGTTGAGGATCGGACGGTAGCCGAGGTGCTTCTTCCCCGGAAGCGCATCGAGGATGTCGCTCAGCTCGGCGAGGTAGGGCGTGGTGCTCTTGGACACGAACAGCGTGTGGCAGTTGTACAGCCCGTTGTGCGCGATCGCCTTGGCCGTGTCGATCATGAGGTCGAAGTCGCCGTCGCGCCCCGCGAACCAGTCGTGGAACTCGCGGGTGCCGTAGAACGTCGTGAAGACGATCTTCGTCCCCGCCTCCTTGGCTTCGCGAAACCATTCGTCCAGCTCGGCGCGCGTGCGCATAGCCATGCCGTTGCATGCGAACCCGCGGCGGTTGTACAGGCGCCGCACGAAGCGCATCTCGTCGAACACCCCGGGGTAGTCGGGCGTGTCCGCGCCGCCGAACGTGATGAGCAGGTCGATGCCCCGCTCCTTGCGCCACTCGTCGATCCGCTGCGCCACCCGCATGGCCTCGTGGCAGGAGACGGGCTTGCGGGGGTTGCCGACGGGGCGCTTCTCGCCCGCGCCTCCCCCGCCCCGTCCCTTGCAGTGCATGCACGCCGACTCGCACGGCTTGCCCATGAACCCGATCCCCAGCTTGACGAGGTTCCGATAGAACGTGCCGGCTTCCGGCCCTTGCTGCCACATACCCTCACCTTTCCCGAGGCGCGAAGCGCGCATCCGCATGCCCCATGGGCACGCACACCTTGCGATGCTGATCGCCGAACGTGAAGTCGGCGATCTTCACCTCGACGCCGTAAATGTCCTGCAGGCTCTGCTCGTTCACCACGTCCTCCGGCTTGCCGATGGCGACGAAGGACCCGCGCTGCATGATGGCCACGGTGTCGCACACCAGAAACGCGTGATCGGGGTAGTGCGTCGTCATGATGATGCCCATGCCCCGGTCGCGCATGGCCTCGATCACCTCGAGCGTCTGCATCTGCTTGCCGAAATCGAGATGCGAGGTCGGCTCGTCCAGCACGATGTACTCGGCTTCCTGCGCGATGGCGCGGGCCAGCATGACCAGCTGCAGCTGACCCCCCGAGAGCTGCGTGCACGGGCGATCGACCAGCCCCTCCAGCCCCAGAGAGACGAGGGCGTCGGCGCACGCCCGGTAATCCTTCTTCGAGGGCTTCGCCAACCGGTTCAGGTGGGGCGTCCGGCCCATGAGCACGAGGTCGATCACCGAATAGGGGAAGGCGAACTGGTAGTTCTGGGGGATGTACGCGATGATGCGGGCCAGCGCGGCGGGCGAGATCGCCCGGATGTCCTTGCCGTCGAGCAAGATGCGCCCCTCTTTGAGCGGATGCAGGTTCAGGACGGCCTTCAACAGGGTCGACTTGCCGATGCCGTTGGGGCCGAGGATGCAGAACACCTGCTCGCCCTCGATCTCGTAGCTCAGGTCGGAGAAGATGTCCGTCTTCCCGTCGTAGGAGAACGTCGCGTGCTCGATGGTTATCCTCGTCATCACACCCACCCGCGATTCAGGCGCTTGAGGATGACCAGGAACAACGGTGCGCCGATGACCGCGGTGGCAACGCCGACAGGGATCTCGCCCGCTACGAGGCTGCGGCACAGGCAGTCGATCAGGAGCATGAACGTTCCGCCGAAGAAGAAGCACAGCGGGATGAGCCGGCGGTTGTCCGGCCCCACGAGCATGCGGACCATCTGGGGAACGACGAGCCCCACCCAGCCGATGGTTCCGCACACCGACACGGCGACCGCCGTCAGGAGGGTGGCCGCCACGATGATCACGAGGCGCGTCCTGCGCGTGTCGATGCCGAGGGCGCGCGCCTCCTCGTCGCCAAGCGACAGCACGTTGAGCTTCCATCGCTGATTGGCAAGCACGAGCGCGCACAGCGAGATGCCCACGACGAGGTACGCGACGTCGCCTCCGCTGATCTTCGAGAACGAGCCCATGAGCCAGAACACGATATCGCCGAGCCGCGAATCTTCCGGCCCGATGAGGTACTGCAGCACCGTGAGCCCCGCGGAGAACAGCGACCCCACCACCGTGCCCGCCAGCACGAGCAGCAGCGTCGGGTTGCCGTTGATGGCCCGGCTCGACACGTACGAGAGCGCCACCGCCACGAGCGCCCCGACGAACGCGAGCGCCATGACCAGGTACTGGCCGCCGTAGAGGTAGAACCCGAGGCCGGCGCCGAACGCCGCGCCCGCCGTGACGCCGAGGATGGATTCCGACACGATCGGGTTGCGGAAAACGCCCTGGTAGCTCGCGCCCGCCATCGCCAAGCCGCCGCCGACGAACACCACGCCGATCATGCGCGGCAGCCGGATGGTCCACAGCACGAGGTAGCTCGTCGTGTCCCAGATGATCGGAACGGGGTTGGGGATGTCGTAGGAGATGCCCGGCACGAGCGTGGGAAGCTCGAGGAGGTCGATGACCGCGTCCACCGTGCCGTAGGCGAAGGCGGCGAACGTCTCGACGACCCCCGTGGTGTAACGGCCCACCACCAGGCAGAACAAAAACGAGACGACGAGCGCGACCCCGGCGAGCACGCCGAGGAGCCGCGTGCGCTTCTTCTGCCCGCGCTCGAGCGACTCGCCGAGGATGTCGTTGTCGGAAACCGAGTAGCCCATCGTGGCGCCCAGCAGCCTACGCGCTCTTCTTATGGCTTGCCGTCAGCTCGATGACCTCGCCGTTCTCCATCGCGGTCAGCTCATCCTCGCTCGGCTCGTAGTCGAAGAAGTTCAGCGCGTTGTTCTTGAGCGCCTCTTTGACGGTGGGGCCCTCGTACGCGTCGCCGCGGATCACGGACATGAGGTAGTAGGCGCAGACGTCGGTGAAGGGGAACGACGAGGGAGCCTGCCCCGCGAGCGTGTAGGGCACCGAGTAGAACCGCCCGGCCTGGTAGGCGCGCGACGAGGTGAACGCCTCGTTCGCCTCGAGGTCGGCGCGCTCGACGTTGTCGCGGAAGTTGATGAAGATGTCGGGGTCGTAGGCGAGCACCTGCTCCATCGACACCTCGGTGTACTGCGGCTCGTCGTAGCACAGGTCGGCGCCCGCCAGCTTCGCCACCATGATCACTTCCGCATCGTTGCCCTGGAGGCGGTACGTGCCGTCGCCCATGCCCCACAAGATGACCACGCGCGGGCGCTCGGTGACGGTGCGCGCCGCGTCGTTGAGATCCTTCAGGCACGCTTCCTGGTACGAGATGAGCTCCTGGGCGCGCTTCGTGGCGGCATCGCCGAAGACCGTCCCCATGAACAGGAGATACTCGTCGATCTCGTCCATGCCGCCCGGCAGGCAGCACAGCACCTTGATCCCCGCGTCCTCCATCTGCTTCAAGCGCTCGTCGGCGGCGTCGTTCGTCCGCAGGAACACGAAGTCCAGGTCGAGCGTGAGCGCTTCCTCGATGTTGGCGGCGCCTTCGCTCGTGAAGGGTCGCTCGGTGTAGTGGTCGCACCCCGGGTACAGGATCTTCATGTTCTCGGTGATGTCCAGGTCGTATCCCGCGAGCAGGGCGTCCGTCACGCCGAGCATCGACATGAACGGCACCTCCGCCCACGCGTTGCATCCGTACGCGGTGATCTCCTCGGGAACGCAGATCTCGACGTCGCGCCCGAGCATGTCGGTGACCGTGCGCATGGTCTTGCCGCCCTGCTGCCCCGCGTCGGTCCCCACGGCCTCCTGCCCGCACCCGGGCAACGCGCCGAACGCGAAGATGCTCAACCCCGCCACGGCCCCGATCTTGACGAACTGCCGACGATTCATGGCTTCCATTCATTCCTCCTTGCGAACGCTTCCCTTTGCGCCTTGTAGTATAGGTTGCGCGTCCGTAATCTATTATCTTTTTTGCGAATAAATGCTGCCTTTGAGGAAAAATACCTGATGAAGCGGCTGATCATTTTCTCGCGATCCGTTTCGTGCTATCCTTTCACAAGGATAATTGCATCATTCGCCAAGAAAATTGGAGCAGATGGGCACCTCGACCTTCCATACCGTCTCGCGCGCGTTCGACTACTCGAAATGCCCCGAAACCCTGGCGTCGCACCGGATGTACTGGGCCACGACGATGATCCACGACCTGAAGGCCCGGCTGCTCCTGTTCCTTCGGCAGCACCCCGAGAACCTCGAGGTGCTGGCCCCGTCGGCGCTGGAGCAGACGGTCCGCTGCCTTCGGCCGCTCCACGCGAAGCACGAACAGGCGCTCGGCCTGCCGCCCGACCCGCTTCCCGCCTGCTTCGAGCGCACCGCCCGCCACCTCCTCGAAGCCTCGGACGCCCACCGCTTCGACATCGCGCCCACGGCCGGCGCCGTGATGACGCTGCACCAAGCGCTGTGCGCGGAGGAGCCCCTGGACGGCCCCTCCCCCGACGACGCGTTCTTCCCGCCGGAGACGGTCGAGCGGCTCCCGAAGCCCGCGCGGCTGGGCGCGCGCACGACCCAGCTGCGCGGGCTGTGCGAGGTATGGGAGCACGCGGTGGGGGACGGAAGGCTCGACCCGCTGCTCATCCTCGGCCCCTTCGTCGTCGATCTGTACAACCTCGGCGTGTTCGACCGGAACAGGGAGCTGACGTGCCTGCTCGTCGGCGTGCACCTGCTCAACCGGGCCAACCACCGCATCGCCCGCTACATCAGCGTGCCCTCGCTCGTGGAGCACACGTATCCCCAGATGGTCAAGGCGATGCGAGCGAGCTCGCACGGCTGGGAGACGGGGAGGAACGACTACCGGCCCTTCACCGAGTACCTTCTCGAGATACTGGTGGAATCCTATCTGCGGTTCTACCAGGTGTACCTGATCGCCGACGGGAAGCCGCCCACGAACGTCGATCGCGTGAACATGATCGTGACCCAGCGATCCTACGGGACGACCAAGCAGGACATCGTCCGCTCGTGCCCGCTCATGAGCGAGACGACGATCGAGCGCGCGCTCGCCACGCTGGTGAAGGAGGGCGGCATCCTGAAACGCGGCGGCGGGCGCTACACCTACTACCTGCCCGCCGAGAACCACTACGGCAACGTCCCCGGGCTGATCGACCGCCTGGACCACCCGATATTCTGACGGAGGAGCGCCGCAGCGGAACGGAATGGGCGCGGAGCGGGGGCGGTGACGCATTCGCGGAGACGCGGCGCGCCTGCCGCCGCTACCCCCGAGCGGGGGTCGAGCGGCAGGCGGGGCGTTCGCTCCTACTGCACGATCCGGCGGCGGGCTTCCGCGCGGGCCCAGGCGTCGAGCTCCTCGAGCTGTCCGAGGCTCTCCACGCGCTGGACGCCGTCGCGCTCGTGGGCGTCCATGACGGCTTCGACGCACTGCGCGATCCCCAAATAGCTGCCCTCTTCGGCGAGGAACGCGGCCACGGCCACCTCGTTCGCGGCGTTCATGACGCAGGGCAGCGTGCCGCCGCGCTCGCCGGCCGCGCGGGCCAGCGCGAGGCAGCGGAACGTGTCGGTGTCGGGCGCGGCGAACTCGAGGCTGCCGAGCTTCGTGAAATCGAGCGGCTCGACGGGCGCGTCCCAGCGCTCCGGGTACGACAGCGCGAACTGGATGGGGATGCGCATGTCGGTGGTGCCGAGGTGGGCCTTCACGCTGCCGTCGGAATACTCCACCATGGAGTGGATGGCGCTCTGCGGCTGCACGACCACGCTGATGCGGTCGTAGGGCATGGCGAACAGATGGTGCGCCTCGATGACCTCGAGCCCCTTGTTCATGAGCGTGGACGAGTCGATGGATATCTTCGCGCCCATGTTCCACGTGGGATGCGCAAGCGCCTGAGCGGGCGTGATGTCGGCGAGGTCGGCGCGCGTGCGCCCGCGGAAGGGGCCGCCCGACGCCGTCACCCACAAGCGCGACACTTCGCGCGGGTCCTCGCCCAGCAGGCACTGGTAGATGGCCCCGTGCTCCGAGTCGATGGGCATGAGGCGCCCCGGCTCGGCCGCCAGGGGCATGATGAGGTCGCCGCCCACCACGAGGGATTCCTTGTTCGCCAGCGCGAGTACCTTGCCCGCCGCGAGCGTCTCGTAGCTAGCGCGCAGGCCGGCGGCGCCCACGAGCGCGTTCACCACGATGTCGGCTTCGGGAAGGCGCACGAGGTCCACCACGGCGTCGGCGCCGAACCCGAGCGACCCCTCGCCGCCCGCGTTGCGGCGCGCCACGGCCTCGGCCAGCGACGACGGCGCGCCTGCGGCCGACTGCGCGCCGCTGCGCGCCTGCGCGGCCAGCTCGTCGGCTATCGGCTCGCCCGCCAGGCGCTCGTCGCCCACCGCGAGGTGGCGCACGCCAAACGCGCGCGCCTGCGCCAACAGCTCGTCGGCCCGCGTGTTCACCGCGAGGCCCACCACGTCCAGCTTGTCGGGATGGCGGCGCACCACGTCGAGCGTCTGCGTGCCGATGGAACCCGTGGAACCCAACACAACGATGCGTCTCATGCGCGCCTCCTAGAGCAGCGGAACGGGGAACGGGATGCAGCCGAAGCCCAGCAGCAGGATGGCCGAGGTGACGGCCACCAGGAACAGCGAGTCGCAGCGGTCGAGCAGGCCGCCGTGGCCCGGCATGATGGTGCCGGAGTCCTTGAAGCCCGAGTTGCGCTTGATGCGGCTCTCGGCCAGATCGCCGAGCACGCCCATCAAGCCGCTGATCAGGCCGAACATCAGCGCCTGCGGGATGGACATCGTCACGCCCGGGATGAGCGTCATGAGGCACCAGAACGCCGCGGACCCGACGAGCCCGGCGATGAAGCCCTCCCAGCTCTTCTTCGGGCTCGTGCGCGGCGCCAGCTTGTGCTTGCCGATCTTGCTGCCCACGAGGTAGGCGAACGAGTCGTTCGCCCACACGCTGAAGAAGATGCCGAGCGCCAGCACGCCGCCCCACGGCTGAGGCAGCGCCGTGCGGATGACCACGAGGCCCGACAGCAGCATGCCGCAGTACGCGGCGCCGAAGAAGCTCACGCCCACGTCGGGCACGCGCGCTCGCATCCAGAACACGTACCACACGATCAGGGCCAGCAGCAACGCGAGGCTCACGAACAGCGCGCCGTTCAATCCCAGCAGGAACACGCTGAGCGGGTACAGCATGGCCGCGATGATGCCGAGCATCTCGTTGGGCAGCTTCGCGTCCGACCGCAGCATGTAGTAGAACTCGCCCGCCGTGATGCCGGCCGTGACCACGAGGAACGCCACCGTGGTCCAATCGCTGATGAGGATGCACAGCACCGACAGCGCCACGTACACGAAGCCCGTGCGGAAACGCACCTGCAGGTCGGTGGCGTTCTTCAGCTTCTTGGGGGTTTTCTCGTAGGCGAAATCCTTGATGCGCCCCGTGCGCTTGCGGTCGTCGCCCGCCTCAACCTGTTCGTCGGGCCGCGATGCCACCTACTTCACCGCCCCGAATCGCCGATCGCGCGACTGGAATTCCAGCAGCGCGCGCAGAAGCTCGTAGCGGTCGAAGTCCGGCCACAGCGTCTCGGTGCACACGAACTCGGAATAGGCGATCTGCCACAGCAGGAAGTTCGACACGCGCATCTCGCCGCTCGTGCGGATGAGCAGGTCGGGATCGGGAATGTCCGCCGTGTACAGGTGGCGCGCCAGCGTCTCCTCGCTCAAAGGCTCGGGGGCGCGGCCCTCGCGCAGCGCGGCGTGCGCGCCGTCCATGTAGGACTGCATGGCGTCGAGCAGCTCGACGCGGCCGCCATAGTTCACGGCCACGACCAGCGTCATGCCGTCGTTGTCCTTCGTCTTCTCCCACGCCTTCGCGAACGCGTCGCGCGTTTTCTTCGGCAGCTCGTCGGTGCGGCCGATGGTCATGACGCGCACGCCCTCCTCGTGCAGGCCGTCGACCTCGGCGAGCATCGTGGTGGCGAACAGGTTCATGAGGCCGATGACCTCGTCCTGCGGGCGCTTCCAGTTCTCGGACGAGAACGAGTAGATGGTGAGGTAGCGCACGCCCACGTCGGACGCGCAGCGGATGGTCTCGCGCACCGCTTCGATGCCGGCCTTATGGCCGAACAGGCGGTTCTTCCCGCGCTCCTTCGCCCAGCGCCCGTTGCCGTCCATGATGACGGCCACGTGCTGCGGCACCGCCGCAGGGTCGAGACGGGTCGGGTCGAGATCCGCAGGAGAGTTCGGGAATATGTAGTCGAGCGGCTTGTTCAAGAGTACCTCGCAAAACACCCAGGTTGGCGTAGTAAGTCAGCGAGGGCTTTCGCGGTGCCCGAGATCGTGGGGATGGCGATGGCGAAGCGTACTTCGGTACGCAAGTCATCGGCATCGCCGCGAGATCGGGCGCCCCGGAAGCCCGCAGCGTCGAGCGGTTCCGGCGGTCGGCAGACCGCCGGAACGTTAAATCTCCATCACTTCGGCTTCCTTCTTCTTGAACGCCTCGTCGATGTCGGCGATGTACTTGTCGGTGAGCTTCTGCACCTCGGCCTGGCCGCGGCGCTCGTCGTCCTCGGGGAGGCTCTCCTCCTTGACGGCGCGCTCGATGGCGGCGTTCGCGTCTCGACGGGCGTTGCGCACGGCCACGCGCGCCTCCTCGGCGTACGTCTTGCACTGCTTCACCAGCTCGCGACGGCGTTCCTCGGTGAGCGCGGGGAACGGCAGGCGGATGACGGAACCGTCGTTCGACGGCGTCACGCCCAGATCGCTCTGCATGATCGCGTGCTCGATGGCGCCGAGCACGCCCTTGTCCCACGGCTCGATGACCAGCATGTGCGCGTCGGGCGTCTTGACGCCCGCCATCTGGTTCACCGGCGTCGGCACGCCGTAGTAGTCCACCCTGATGCGATCGAGCACCATGGCGTTCGCGCGCCCGGTGCGGACGGACGCAAACGCCTCGCCCAGCGAAGCCAGCGCCTTGTCCATGCGCTCCTCGGCCTGCAACATGCTATCGTCTATACTCATCCCGATTCCTTTCACCCTGCTCCTCGCAACGCGCCAACCGCAAAACGGCGCGCACGCGCATGCGCTCTTGCTATTCTACCGCGATTCTACCGTGGTTCCGACGTCTTCGCCCTTCAAGGCGCGCGAAATGTTGCCTTTGACCGTCAGGTCGAACACGATCATGGGCACGTCGTTGTCCATGCACAGCGACGTGGCCGTGGAGTCCATGACGTTGAGGCCTCGCGACAGCACGTCCATGTAGCTGATGCGGTCGAAGCGCTGGGCGTCGGGGTTCTTCTTGGGATCGCTGTCGTACACGCCGTCCACCTTCGTGGCCTTCATCAGCACGTCCACGTCCAGCTCGCACGCACGCAGCGCCGCCGTGGTGTCGGTGGTGAAGTACGGGTTGCCCGTGCCGGCGGCCAGAATGACCACGCGGCCCTTCTCCATATGACGGATGGCGCGACGGCGGATGTAGGGCTCGGACACTTCCTGCATGTTGATGGCGCTCTGCACGCGGGAGAAGATACCGTGGCGCTCGAAGGCGTCCTGGAGGGCGAGGGCGTTCATCACCGTGGCCAGCATGCCGATGTAGTCGGCCTGCGCGCGGTCCATACCCTCGGCCGAGCCGGCCAGCCCGCGGAAGATGTTGCCGCCGCCCACGACGACGGCCATCTGCACGCCGGAGCGCACGATTTCGGCGATCTGGTCGGCGAGGTCGTCCACCACCTTCGGATCGATGCCGTAGCCGACGTCGCCCGCCAGCGCCTCGCCAGACAACTTGAGCAGCACGCGGTCGTATCGGTATCCTTCAGACATAAGCCTTATCCTCTCGGTGGTCGTTCATATAGGTTGTTCTAACCGCCCATCTTACCTGAAAATGAAAACGACCGCGTCAAGCTCGCGGCCGTTTTCAGGCATTTCACGCAAAGGACAGAGGAGGACGGCTACAGCATGGGCACCACCACGGTCAGCGGCAGGGCCGCGACCACCACGAGGTAGCGCAGCAGGAAGCCGCCCACCAGCACGCCGGCGTCCGATGCGGCGCTGATCCAGTGAGCCTTGCGGCTCTCCTCAAACTCCTTCGGGCTGAAGAACAGCAGCCACGTCTCGAGCACGGTGGGCAGCACGAGGCCGACCAGCACGAGGCCGATCCAGAACAGCGGCGCATGCTGGCCGACGAGCAGCGACATGACCGCGCTCCAACCGGCCGTGGAGTTCGTGCACGTGATGAACAGCAGCGCCGCCACCAGCACGAGCTCGATGACGGGCAGGCAGAAGTGGAACTTCTTGAGCACGCCCGCGCGGTTGAACTCGTCGGCATGCTTGAAGATGCTGATGAGCAGCACCGACGCCGCGCCGGTCGACACCGCCGACACGAGGAACAGGATGGGCAGCAGCGCGTTGTTCCACAGCGGGAACGTCTTGCACACGCCCAAGAGGGCGCCCGTGTACATGGCCACGGCAATGCCGAACGCCACGCCGGCGATGTCGAGCCACACCGGAACCCGCTTCTTCATGAAGTCGAGCGCCACCACGACGAGCGAGACCACCGTGAAGCCTCCGAGGAACACGACGCCCCAGGTCATCACCGACCCGAAGTTCGTCAGCAGCAGCGCGAAGCGCAGCGGGTTCATCAGCCCCGCCTTCGCGTCGAACATCAGCAGGCACAGGCCGACGATCACGACGATCGGGGCCACGAGGTGCCCGATCTTGCGCATCGACACGGCCTCGGGATGGCGCCACCCCAGGAAGGCCGAGGTCACGAACGCGCCGCCGCCGAGACCGGCGAGGAACAGGTACCATGCGATGATGGCGCCCCAAATAGGTTCAAACGTCATCGTTCATCACCTCACGTAGAATACGTTTGCTTTGGTCAGATCGCCCGCGATGGGCTGCGCGTTCGTCGCGACGATCTCCTTCGAGATGTCGCTGGCCGGATCGTCCAGGTCGCCGAACAGGCGCGCTCCCGTCAGGCACGCTTCCACGCACGAGCACATCTTCGTGCCGCTCGTTTCGGCCGACACCGTGCAGAAGCGGCACTTGTCCACCGCGCCCGTCTCGCTGTTGCGCACGCGCACCTGGTAGGGGCATGCGGCCATGCAGTACAGGCAGCCGATGCAGCGCCCGTGATCCACGCCGACGATGCCGTCCGCGCCCTGGTAGGCCGCGCCCGTGGGGCACACCGAGACGCAGGGAGCGTCCGCGCAGTGCATGCACTGCAGCGGCACCGTCTCCACGCGCACGTTGGGGTACGTCCCGGTTTCCTTCTCCTCGTAGCGGATGAAGTCCTCCGTGGGCAGCAAGTCGTTCTGGCGCTGGCAGGCCACGCGGCACGCGTAGCAGCCGATGCACTTCTTCGTATTGATCAGCATTCCGTACCGCGCCATCATGCACCTACCTTCTTGACCGTGACGACCGTCTCCTGCGTGCAGGCCGCCCCGTACGCCGGCTCCATGCGAAACGGCACGAAGTCCATCTGGCGCAGGCCCACCTCGTAGGCGGTGTGCTGGTCGGGCGAGGAGCAGCCGTAGTGGCTGGGCATGTACAGCGCCGTCGGGTTGATGCGCTGGGTCACCTTGCAGCGCACGCGCCCCGTGTGCTCGCCGTTCGTCACCTCCACCTCGTCGCCGTCGGCGATGCCGCGACGGGCCGCCTCGTCGGCGTTGAGCCACACGCGCGTGAGATCGTAGTCCTTCGTGATCTGCATGAGGTCCTCGATATTGGCCGTCTGGGTATGGCTGTGGATGGCCTGCTTGCCGCCGATGAGGCGCAGCTCGTCGCCCATCGGCATGACGGCCGGCTCCACCCACACCGGGCAGGGCGACAGCCCCGCCTTCTCGCACGCTTCGCTTGCGAACTGCACTTTCTCGGTGGGCGTCTTCCATTTCGGAGCGGTGCCGTACGAGAACTCCTTCTCGGGGAAGTACGCGGTTCCCGTCCGCCTCAGCGTGTCGAGCGACAGACCCACGGTGCGCAGCTGCGCATCCGCCAGCTCGTCGACGCCGAACCGGAAGTACTCGCCCACGCCGCACGCCTCGGCCAGCTCGCCGAAAATCTGGTCGACCGGGCGCGTGTTCGGATGGATCTTCTCCAGCACCTGGTCGCGCAGGGCCACGGCCGGCACCTTGCCGCCGATGAACTCCGGCAGCTCGAGTCGCTCGAGGTAGCTCGTATCGGGCAGCACGTAGTCGGCCAGCATGGCCGTCTCGGACATCTGCACGTCCACGACCACCATGAGGTCGAGCCGAGACAGCGCATCGGCCAGGTACGCCGTGTTCGAATAGCCGGCGGCCATGTTCGAGTTGTAGAAGAACATGCCCTTGACCTCGCCGTTCTTGGCCTGTTCGGCCGCGAAGAGGTTCGTTCCCATGCTGGACAGCGCCAACGGGTACTCCTCGGAGCCGGCGATCTTGGCCTCGGGCTTCGGCGGGGCCGCGAAGCGCTCGTCGTCCAACTCGCCCGCCGACACGCTGGGCGTGAAGATGGCGCCGCCCTCCTGGTTCCAGCAGCCGAGCAGCGTGTTGAACAGGCACACCGCGCGCGCCGTCTCGCCGGAGTTCTCGTACGAGCAGCCGAACGCGCCGCGCCAGCTGGGCTCGATGGACGCCGCGGGGGCGGCTTCGGCGAATTCCACGGCCAGGCGCTCGATGGTGACGGCGGGGACGCCGGTGACGCTTTCGGCCCACTCGGGCGTGTACTGCGGCAGGACCGCAGCCCACTCCTCGAAGCCCGTCGCGTTGGCGGCCACGAACTCCTGGTCGTACAGGCCGCGGCTGACCAGCACGTTGGACATGGCCAGCACGAGCGCCAGGTCGGTGCCGGGGTTGATGGGCACCCACTCGTCGGCGAACGCGATGGAATTGTTGCAGCGCGGGTCCACCAGCACGATGCGCGCGCCGTTCTCGTGAGCGCGCTGCAGCTCGGCCACCGAGCTCGGGCGGATGGCGTCGGCGTAGCTGCGGCCGATGAACATCGTCATCTTCGAGTTCTCCATGTCCGACGCGTAGCTCGCCGTGCCGATGGCCTGGGTGAACCCGCTCTCCTTCGACAGGTTGCACGCGGCGCCGTGCGTGTACACGTTCGCCGAGCCCAGCGCGTTCATGAAGCGCTTAGAGTAGTACTTGCCGGACGGACGCGGGTCCTGTACCATGGCCAAGGCCTGCGGGCCCTTCTCGGCCACGATAGCCTTCACCTTCTCGGCGATCTCCGCGTAGGCCTGCTCCCACGACACGGCCTCGAACGCGCCCTTGTCGTTCTTCTTCAGCGGGTCGGTCAGGCGGTCCTTCGAATAGGCGATCTGCGAGTAACCGTACCCGCGGGCGCAGAGCTTGCCCTGGGCGTACGGATGATCGGCATCGCCGATGAGCTTCGTCAAACGCCCGTCGACGACGTACGCCGTGAAACCGCATTTGCTCGAGCAGGCGTTGCACAGCGAATGGACGGTCTTGGTTTCCTTGCCGTACGACCCGTCATCAGCGTGCGCTTGCTCCCAAGCGTCGAAGCTCACGTAGCCGGCCGCCGCCGTGAGCGCAAGCGCCCCGGCACTGCCAGCCAGGAAGCTCCGCCTGGTTATAGCGTGTTCTGACATAGCTTCTTCCTCTCTTATATGCATGCGCGCGAACGATTGCGCTCGACACGCGTATGTTCATCGGTCATGCGCCCGTCGTCGGCGCGAGACGTTCCCGCGCATCCAGGATCACGTCGATGAGCGCGATGTAGAACCGGGCGTCGTCGGCAAGCTCCAGCAACCGCCTGCGGTACACGGCGAGCCACGAGAACCGTTCCTGCGCGAACTGGAGCGCGGCATCGCCCCGTCCCGATCGCAGCAGCACGGCGACGAGGTCGAGTTCGAGCGCCAGGTGGTCGGGGCAGGCCGCGAACTGCGGCGGCACCTCCAAGCCCAGGCGTTCGACCAGGTCGCGCAAGTAGCGCGCCGCATCGCCCTGGTACATGCCCCCGGCCTTCGAGAACGGCGACGGCAGCGAGCCGTTCGACCACGCCGTGTACAGCGACTCCACCGGAACCGCCGATTCCGGCAGCCCTCCCGTGAAGTGGCGCGCGGCGAACGCGCGCTTCTCGTCGTACGACGGCGGCGCGAGCAGCGCACGCACCATAGGATCGCGGTCGGCGAGCGCCGCTTCGTCCTGCGAGCCGCAGCGGGCGACGGCGTCCAGGAAGTCGGACCACAGCGCGCTACCGACCAGCTGCTCCCACTCGTCCCGTTCGACGGGCGCGAAGCATATCGACAGCACCGTGAACACTTCGTCGCATTCCATCTCCGCCCAAGCCTCCCCTCCGCATCTCGCCTGCACGTCCGGTCTTACGCCTGCACGAGGGTCGTCGTCCTCACGATGCCCTGCTCGATGACCTTCTGCGCGATGTCCTCCCAGTCGATGAACTTGATGGCGCCGTTCGGGCACTGCTCGGCGCAGCGGCCGCAGCTGACGCACTTGGTGGACACGCGGCTCTCGG
>NZ_JACOOA010000010.1:0-124129 GCF_014287365.1 Eggerthella hominis | reverse complement strand
GCGGGCCATGAGGATGTCCACGAGCGAGCCCATGACCCGCGCCGTGTCCTCGAGCGTCTCGTGGCCGCCGAGCTGGATGGTGCCCGGGCCGAAGAACTGCGCGTGGCCGCCGAGGTCGGCCATGGCCGTCTCGAAGGAGATGCGGGTGCGGGTGGACACCTGCTGGAAGATCATGCCGAGCGTCCGGTCCTTCAGGATCAGCGGGTAGCGGCCGCCCTCCTCGATCATGGTCTTCATGGACCGCGCCAGCTCGATCATGTCGAGCAGCTCTTCCTTGGTGAAGTCGTTGGTGTCGATGTAGTCCTTCACTGCCATGGTTCCTCCTATGTGGGATCGGTGTCCGCGGCTTCCGGTTCGTCGGCCGCTTCTCATGGCGCACAGCATGGGAGCAGGAGGTGAGGTTGTGAAGGAATAATGGAGTTCATTTTTCGGCGCAGTTCGCCCCCAGGGGAACTGAACCAGAAATACAGCGTATGAGCAGGAGGTATTACAAAGGGGTGATAGTGCGGTCGGCATCGCATGAACCCGTTTGAACGCGTCTGAACCTTTTTGAACCGGCCCTGAACGCATTTGAACCGCTATCGCCTCCCCTTCGGAGGGTTATCATGAGCACACAGGCTCGCACCGGGGATCGAAGGGGAGTAGATCACGTTGGAAATTGTTTTCTACGTTTACACGGTACTCGTCATGCTGGTTTGCATCGCCGCAAGCACGATCGCGATCTCCACGTTCCTCATCTCGCAGAACCGCACGTACCTCTTCACCGTGTTCTTCTTCCTGTTCTACTTCTTCGACCTCGTGCTCATATTCCAGAGCGAGTACCTGAACCACGGCACGCTCATTCCCCTCGATTCGTACTACGGCATCGAGCAGCCCCTGCTCAAAACCGTGTTCGCCGTGGGCATCCTGGAATCGATCTGGCTCATCGTGTGCGATTACCTCAACAAGCGGAGTCTCGTGCTCAAAATCGCCCCGGCGACCGCGTTCGTCGTCGCCAGCTTCCTCATCGTCATGCTGATGCCCGAAGGCGATTGGAAACAATGGTGCTTCTACAGCCTACGCGAGGCGTTCTTCGTCTGGTGCCTTGCGTACTCCTTCGCGCAGTACCGGCGCACCGGGAGCGCCGTCGAGCACGCGCGGCTATGCCGGCAGAGGCCGCTGTTCATCGCAACGGCCGTGCTCGTGGTTTGCATCGTCGTCGAGAACACGCTGCTCATCCTCATCTGGACGCCGTCGGGAGCCATCGCGGCGTCCCTGCTGCCGCTGTACCTGTCCGAGCGCAATTTCTCGGAGAACACCCTCGTCCTGGTGTACGCCTTCTTCGCCCTGCGCACGGGCATCAGAACCCTTCATCTCAGGGCGAAGGAGCCGCCCACCCCCGACAGCCCCGCGTCCCAGATACACATCGAGGACGTGCTGCCGCTGTACGCCGAGCAGCATCGGCTGACGCCGCGCGAGCGCGACATCCTCAGGCTCACGCTGCTGGGCAAGGATTACCAGAACATCGCGAGCGAGCTGCAGCTTGCCGTGGGCACGGTGAAATCGCACACGCACAACATCCTGAAGAAAACCGACCAGGCGAGCCGCCGGGAGCTCATGCAGGATTTTTGGAAGGAATAGCAAAGCGCCCCGCCGGGACCGAGGTCGGGGCGGGGCGCTTGGTGGAGCTGGCGATGCGAGGTTGCTGCGCTAGGCGGTGATCACCGTGCCGGTCTTGCCTTCGAGGCCCGCGGCGGCGCACTCGAGGCTCGTGATGAGGGCCTTGCCCTCGGGATGCGCCTGCACGAACTCGATGCAGGCCTCCACCTTCGGCAGCATGGAGCCGGGGGCGAACTGGCCCTGGGCGATGTACTCCTCGGCCTCGGCCACGGTCATCGTGGAGATCTCGGCCTGGTCGGGCTTGCCGAAGTTGATGCACACCTTCTCGACGGCCGTGAGGATGACGAGCATGTCAGCGCCGAAGTCGGCCGCGAGCTTGGCCGAGGAGCGGTCCTTGTCGATGACCGCGGGGACGCCCGTGTACTGGCCGTCCTCCTCGAACACCGGCACGCCGCCGCCGCCCGTGGACACCACGATGTAGCCGTCGTCCATGAGGTCCTTCACCGCGTCGAACTCGACGATGCGCACGGGCTTCGGCGAAGCCACCACCTGGCGCCAGCCGCGGCCGGCGTCCTCCTTGAACGTCCAACCGGTCTCGGCGGCCTTGGCCTTGGCCTCCTCCTCGGACAGGAACGCGCCGACGGGCTTCGTGGGGTTCTGGAACGCCGGGTCGTCTGGATCCACCACGGTCTGCGTGACGATGCAGGCGGTGGAGCGCATGATGCCGCGATCCTTGAGGTCGTTGAGGATGGCCTGGGACAGCTGGTAGCCGATGTAGCCCTGGCTCATGGCGCCGGCCTCGGGGAACGGCATCTCGGGGGTCTTGCCGTCGTGGGCGCTCGCGTAGGCGAAGGCGTTGTTGATCATGCCGACCTGCGGGCCGTTGCCGTGGCTGACCACGACGTTCGTGCCCTCGCCCACCATGTCCACGATGTGCTTGGCGGTGTTCTTCACGAGGTCGAGCTGCTCCTGCGGCGTGTTGCCCAGCGCATTGCCGCCGAGCGCGATGACGACCGACTTGCCGTCACCCTTCTGGTAAGGCATACGAAACTCCTTCTATCGAGGATTGATGGAAAAGGCGGAGCGGCCCCTGGCGAAAAGGACCGCTCCTGCCGCATCGCTCCCTTCGCCGGTGCGCACCGGGAAGCCGAAGGAAAACGCGCGGTTCTCTGGAAAATGCATCCTATGAATCCGCCCGGTCGGCGCGCATGAACGCACTCGACCGGGAGGATTCCAGGCGCGCCACGGCGCGCGGTACTACTTGCCGGCGGGTTCCTGCTGGGTGATGCAGTGGATGTTGCCGCCGCCGAAGACGACCTGGTCGGTCTTCACGCCCACGGCCTTGTACACGCCCTCGCCCCACGCCTCGTCGAACGCGGCCTGGATCTGCTCGACGGCCAGCGCGTCGTTCTCGTCGCCGTACTGCGGCACGATGACGCCGCCGTTGACGATGAGGAAGTTCATGTAGGAAGCGATCAGCGGCTCGTCGGCCACGCGCGGCTCGGCGTTCTCATCGGTGTCGATGGAATCGCACGAATCCTGATCCATGTACAGCGGGTTCACCGGCATGACGAGCTTGGTCACCTCGAGCTTGCGGCCCTTGGCATCCGTCGCGTTCGACAGCGTCTCGTAGGCGGCATGGCACTCGTTGTAGAACGGGTAGTCCGGATCGTCGGACCAGATGCACAGCACCTTGCCGGGCGCGACGATCTGGGCGACGTCGTCGATGTGGCCGTTCGTCTCTTCGGGATCGATGCCGTCCTTGACCCAGATGACCTTCTCGACGCCCAGATACTTCTTGAGCTGCTCGTCGCAGTACGCGCGCAGCTCTTCGGACCAGGGCTCGAAGTCGGTGGCCGACGCGTTGCGGCCGGGATCGAGCAGGCACATGTCGGTGGTGATGACCGTGCCCTCGCCGTCGACGTGGATAGAGCCGCCCTCGAGGATGAAGCTCTCGGGGCGATAGCGGCGGCAACCGCTCATCTCGGCCATCTTGAGCGCGATCTGCTCGTCCTTGTCCCAGGGGAAGTACAGGCCGTTCTCGAAACCGCCGTAGGCGTTGAAGTGCCAATGCACGGCGCGCTTGTCGCCCTCGTCGTTGACGACCCAGGTGGCGCCGGTGTCGCGCACCCACGCGTCGTCGGTGGTCATCTCGATGACGGTGACGTTCTCATCGTTCTCGAACATCGCCTTGGCGTTGGTGTAGTCGGCCTGGTTCACGCACATCGTGACGGGCTCGAACTGGGCGATGGCGCGGGCGACGTCGGCGTACTGCTTCTGGGCCGGCTTCGCGCCCCAGGCCCACGTGTCGGTGCGATGCGGCCACGCCATCCAGATGCGGGTCTGCGGCTCGAACTCGCCGGGCATGCGGTAGCCGTCTGCCTTCGGGGTGGATTCGCTCTCGTGAATCGTCTTCATAATGCACACCTTTCTGTTTTGATTTGCAGTACTTGCTTTCAAGCGTTGCTTGCGGTTGCGGCGGTTGCTACGCCACCGGTACGGGCTCGGGCTCCGCGTCGCTCTTCGCCTCTTCGGCTTCGGCATCCTCGCCAGCCTCTTCGGCGGCTTCCGCGTCCAAACGCTCGGCGGCCAGGGCGGGCGTCAAGCCCTTGTACTCTTCCGTGCGGCCGCGCTTCGACCAGATGCGCACCACTTCGCCGAGCACCACGAACACGATCACGCCAATGAGCATGGGGATCTTCGAGAGCTCCTCCTCCGTGCCGTTGAGCGGCACGATGGTGGCGATGATGGCGAGCACGAGCTCGATGGCGGGGATGGCCAGCATAACGTACATGAGCTTGCCCTTGAAGGGGAACGTGAACACGCGCTTGCGGTTCGGGT
The DNA here is from genome assembly GCF_014287365.1 of Eggerthella hominis. Lineage (NCBI taxonomy): Bacteria > Bacillati > Actinomycetota > Coriobacteriia > Eggerthellales > Eggerthellaceae > Eggerthella > Eggerthella hominis. The sequence continues at coordinate 119,689 of NZ_JACOOA010000010.1, read as the reverse complement.
CCACCTTGCGCATCTTGAGGAACGCCGGGAACATCGGGATGTAGCTGATCAGCAGGAACACAACGTTCATGGAGAACAGCATCCAGAAGATACCGTCGGAGATGGCCGGGATCGGAATCAGCTGCAGCATGAGGGCGAGCGATGCCACCACGCCGTTGATGATAGCCGCGCCGGTGGGCATCTCCGTCTTCGCGTTCTCATGCGAGAACAGCTTGGGCATGTTGCCGTGCTTGGCGGCGTAGTCGGCCACGAAGTTCACGCCGAACGACCAGGAGGCCATGTTCGCGAACAGGGTGACGAGGAAGATGATGCAGATGATCATGAAGATCGGGGACGCCTCGCCCACCATGGTCATCACGGCGTAGATCATGCCGAAGTCCGGGTCGATCTGGTCGGCCGGGATGGCCGCGCCGATGCCGAACGAGCAGAACAGGTAGATGGCACCGATGGCCAGACCGCCCAGCACGATGGCCTTCGGAATGTCCTTCGAGGGATTCTTCATGGCACCGGCGAACGTGCAGATAACCTCGAAGCCCATGAAGTTGAACAAGATGATGGACAGGTACGTCAACGCGTTGGTGTTGGTGAGGTCGGGCATGAACGTGGCCGGCGACATGTCGCTGGCGAAGCCGTTGTTCACGGCGTACCAGATGCCGAGACCGCCCACGGACACCGCGATGAGCACCTTGAGGACGGCACCGCCGTTGAGGATCCAGGCGGAGTCAGACACCTTCGAGAAGCTCATGAACACGACGATCCACACGAAGGCCAGCTCGATGAGCAGGACCGGGGCGAGCTCGAACTCGACGCCGAACACCATGCCGAGGATGTCGGGGAACAGCGTGGCCAACGATGCGATCCACAGCGGGAAGTTGATCCAGTAGTACCACGCCACGCGGCTGCCCCAGCGATCGCCGAAGGCTTCGCGGATCCAGTCGTACAGGCCGCCGTCGGAATCGTAAGTGGTTCCCAGCTCGGCCACCACCATGCCGTAGGGAAGCAGGAACGTGATGATGAGGAAGATCCACCAGAAGAACTGCTGGTTGCCGATAGCGGCGGCGGGAGCGGCGGCCTCGGCCACGAACACCACGCAGATCACGGAAAGAATGACGCTGATGAATGAGAACTTCTTGACTTTATTACCCATTGGTATCCCCTTCCAGGGGGTCAGCCCCACCAGGTCGCGTCAGCTTGAGCGCGGGCCCGGCCCGGTGGAGCGTTCGATCAGTGCGGGTGTTCCGAGGGGGTCCGTCCCCCTCGGAACACCCGAGGCATCGCTAGGCGATCTTGTTGAGCACCGCGTTCATGCGGGCCTCGGCCGCGTCGGCGACGGCGGCGTCCTCCTCCGCCTTGGGGCAGAGGTAGGCCAGGATCGCGCGGATGGAGTGCTTGCGGTTCTCGGCCTCCACCCAGCAAAGCGAGCGCTCGGGATGGTCCATGACCTCGTCGGTCACCTCCTCGCCGCGGGTGGCCGGCAGGCAGTGCATGAACTTGGAGCCCGGGCCGGCGAAGTCCATCATGTCCATCGTCACCTGGTACTTGGGGTAGAAGACGTCCATGTAGCTCGCGCCGCCCTCCTCCTCGTCGTAGAGGCCGTACCACACGTCGGTGTAGACGAAGTCGGCGCCCTTGATGGACTCGACGTCGTCGGAGACGGTCACCGTGCCGCCGGAGAGCTTGCAGTTCCCCTCGGCGATCGCCATGATGTCGACGGTCTTGTCGACGACGAGGCCGCCGTCGGTCACCTGGTGGCCCTTCGGGCCGAAGTGCACGAAGTCCATGCCCATCTTCGAGGCGATGAACATGAGCGACACGCACACCTGGGTGGCGTCGCCGACGAAGGCGAGCTTGCAGTCCTCGATGGACTTGCCCTCGGGCAGGTTCTCGATCATGGTCATGAGGTCGCCGAGCTCCTGGGTGGGGTGGTTGTAGTCGGACATGCCGTTGATCACCGGGGCCGCGCTGTTGGCGGCGAGGCCCACCACGTCGGGGTGGCGGTTCACGCGGGCCATGAGGACGTCCACGAGCGAGCCCATGACCCGCGCCGTGTCCTCGAGCGTCTCGTGGCCGCCGAGCTGGATGGTGCCCGGGCCGAAGAACTGCGCGTGGCCGCCCAGGTCGGTCATGGCCGTCTCGAAGGAGATGCGGGTGCGGGTGGACACCTGCTGGAAGATCATGCCGAGGGTCCGGTCCTTCAGGATCAGCGGGTAGCGGCCGCCCTCCTCGATCATGGTCTTCATGGACCGCGCCAGCTCGATCATGTCGAGCAGCTCTTCCTTGGTGAAGTCGTTGGTGTCGATGTAGTCCTTCACTGCCATGGTTCCTCCTATGTGGGATCGGTGTCCGCGGCTTCCGGTTCGTCGGCCGCTTCTCATGGCGCCCACTATGCAGCCGGCACCCTCCGTTGTGAAGGAATAATGAAGATTATTTTCTTCAAAAAGAGTCTATAACCGAAATAATCCTTGGTAATCCATCTTCTGATCAGGTGTTATAATCTTGGATTACAAAAGCACTACAACCCCGATACGACTCCCTAAACCCACGAGGTAGAATGACCGCAGGAAGAACGGCCGACCCGCACGCGGGAAAGCGAGGGGACTAAACCTTGGAGATTGCCTTCTACTTCTACACGATCCTCGTCATGCTCGTTTGCATCGCGGCGGGAACGATCTCCCTTTCCGCGTACTTCGTCTGCCGCAAACGCAGCCACCTATATATGGTGGCGTTCTTCCTGTTCTACTTTCTCGACCTCGCGCTCATCTTCCAGAACGAATACCTCGGCCAGAACACCGAGTTTCCCCTCGAAGTGTTCTACATCATCGATCAGCCGGCTCTGAGGATCTTCTTCGCGCTGGGCATCATCCAATCGCTGTGGCTCGTCGCGCTCGACTTCCTCGGGGACAAGCGCCTGTCGATGCGGATCGTGCCGGCCGTGGGATTCGTCGTGCTCAGCGCCACCGTCATCATCGCCGTGCCCGAGGGGCAGTACAAGCAATGGCTGTTCTACAGCATGCGCCAGATATTCCTGCTGTGGTGCCTCGCGTACGCGCTGCTGCGCTACCGCACCACGAAAAGCGAGATCGAGAAGGCGAGGATGCGCCGGCAGGAGCCCCTGTTCCTGATCACGCTCGTGCTGACGATGTGCATTATCCTCGAGGACACGTTCATGATGCTGGTGTGGGATCCCACCACCGTCGCCATGCTTCCCCTCTACATATCCGAGCGCAACTTCTCCGAGAACTTCCTCATGCTGGCGTTCGCCTTCTTCAGCCTGCGCGAAGCCGCCGCCACGCTGCGCCTGCGGTTCAAGGAGCCCCCGGTGTCCGAGAACCCCGTCGTGCGCCAGCAGATCGACGACCTGCTGCCCGCCTACAGCGAGCGCCACGGCATGACCGCCCGCGAGCGGGAGATCCTCGCGCTCGTGCTGCAGGGCAAGGACAACCAGAACATCGCCAGCGATCTGCAGCTGGCTCTGGGCACGGTGAAGGCGCACGTGCACAACATCCTGAAGAAGACGGATCACGCGAGCCGCCAGGAGCTCACCCGCGACTTCTGGAAGGAATGACCAGGCAGACCACGCGGCGCGCCCACGACGAGGAGGCCCCATGAACGAGGTTTGGTTCTGCTACACCATGCTGTTCATCCTGATGTGCCTGTTCTCGGCCAGCATGTCGCTGTCGGCCTACTTCGTGTCGCACCGCACCACGTACCTGGGCGTCATGGCCTTCTTCCTCGCGTTCTGCCTGGAAACGTCGCTCATCTTCCTCGACGAGTACTCGTATCTGAAACCCGAGACGTTGGCCGAGATCGTGACGTTCCCCTTCATGCACCCGTGGTTCAAGCTGGCGTTCTCCACGCTGTTCATCATGAGCGTGTGGTGGGTGGTGCTGGAATACGTCGAGCGCCGCACCTGGCTGCGCATCGCCGTGCCCTGCGGCATCTGCGTGCTCGTGCAGGCCGTCGTCGTGGTGGCCGTGCAGGACTCGCGGCTGAGCCAATGGATCTTCTACGGCGTGCGCGACCTCTGCGTGGCATCGGCGCTCGCCTACGGGTTCTGGGCGTACCGCCGCACCGGCGACGAGGCGTTGCGGCAGCACCTGCTGCGCATGAGAAAGCCGTATCTCGTGTTCGCCGTGATGATCGCGCTCGTGTTCGTGGAAGACTCGGTCATGATGTACTACCTCGCGCCCCAAATCACCGACCTGTCTTTCACGTACCACCTCAGCGAGCGCAACATGTGCGAGAACGCCGCGGTTATCTTCTGCGCCGTGCTGGCCATCCGCTCGGCGGCCGACACCCTGTCCATCCGCTTCCACGAGCCGCCCACCGGCGCCACCACGAAGGTGCAGCAGCGCGCCCACACGCAGCTGGCGCGCTACGCCGACCGCCACGCGCTCACGCCGCGCGAGCGCGACGTGCTGGCCCTGCTGCTGGAGGGCAAGGACAACCAGAACATCGCGAGCGCGCTCACGCTGTCGCTGGGCACGGTGAAGGCGCACGTGCACAACATCTACCACAAGGCGGGCGTCGGCTCCCGCCAACAGCTCCTCCAGAGCTTCTGGAAGGAAGACTAGGAATCTCCCCTGCTCAAAAGCGTGCTAACCCCTTCTAATCCCGGGGGCGGGGAATCCAACCCCTTATAAACTTTCCTCCGGCGGGGCGACGGGCGTATGGTCGTTTCCAGAGGGGGCGGCCGCAAGGGAGCCGCCCGCACGCGAGGGCGACCGCCCGGTCGTCCCGAGGAAGCGGCACCGCGTCCGCTTCAACCGGATTGGGAAAGGAGGGCAGCGCTGATGGCAGAGGATACGACCGCCGTCGCGGCCACCGACGAGGACCGCGAGCTCGGCACCAAACCCGTGCACGGTCTGTTCGTGAAGTACTCGCTCATCACGCTCATCGGCATGGCCGCGCAGGCCGTCATGGTTATCCTGGAGGGGGTGATCATCGGCAACGGCCTGGGATCGTTCGGCCTGGCCGTCGTGGGCATCATCATGCCGCTCGAGCTGCTGAATCTGGCGCTGGGCGGGTCGCTCGGCATGGGCGTGGCCACCGTGGCGGGCAACCGCCTGGGAGCGGGCGACGCGGCGGGAGCGCGCAAGGCGTTCTCGCAGGGCTTCTGGCTGTCCACGTACCTGATCCTGGCCGTCTCGGTGCTCATCTTCATCTTCGCGCCGCAGATCGCCCTCATGCTGGGCGCCACGCCCGACCTCGTGGACGGCGTGGTCACGTTCATGCGCATCTTCGTGTGCTTCTACCCGTTCTGCATCCTCGGCCAGATGATGTCGTCGGTGCTGCGCGTGGACGAGAAGCCGGCCCTGGCCACCGCCGCCATGTTCGGCTCGGCCGTGCTGGCCATCGTGTGGCTGTACTGCTCCATCTTCCTGGCGAACATGGGCGTGGCCGGCGCCGCCGTGTACTACGGCACCTCGATCGGCCTGTGGTTCGTCGTGGTGTTCTACTTCATCTTCAGCAAGCACACGAACTTCAAGATCTCGCTGTCCGACATGAAGATCGAGGGCGCGCTGTGCCGCGAGATCCTCGTCATCGGCCTGCCCACCTTCCTCGTGCAGGTGGCCAGCCTCCTGTACACCATCGTCATCAACAACTACCTGGGCGTGCTGGGCGGCGATTTGGAGATTTCCGCGTTCGCCATCCTGAACGGGTACCTCGTGTACATCCTCAACATGATGTGGCTGTGCGCGACGTACGGCGTGCAGCCCCTGGCCAGCGTCAACTTCGGCGCCAAGCGCCCCGACCGCCTGAAGACGCTCATCCGCGTGGCCGTGGTGGACACCGCCGGCGCCATCGCCGTGATCTCGGTGCTGTTCATCGTGTGCGCCGTGCCCATCTGCACCATCTTCTGCGGCAACGAGCCCGACCTCATCGCGCTTGCCGCCGCGAACGCCCTGCCGCTGTGCGCGCTGGCGTGCCTGGGAACCGTGTCGAACGTGATGTCGGCGTACTTCCAAGCCGTGGACAAGGTGGTCATCGCCACGGTGCTGGGCATGAGCCGCTATCTCATCTTCACCGTCCCCTGCATCATGATCATGTCCTCGTTCATGGGCATCACGGGCGTGTGGTGGGCGCAGCCGGTAGCCGACGTGCTGTGCTTCGCGTTCACCCTGGTGTTCGTGGTGCGCGAGCTGCGCCGCCTGGGCTCGCTGCGCACCGAGACCGCACCCGATACGTCTGACCTCCCGCAGGAAGGAGCCGTCGCATGAAGCCGGCCGATCTGATTCTGAGCAGCACCCGCATCTTCACCGCCGAGCCGGGCGCCGACGCCACGATGGACGGCAGCATCGCCATCGAGGGCGGCCACATCGTCTTCGTCGGGCCGCGCGAGGAGGCCGCCGCCTACGCAGGGCCCGCCACCCGGCAGGAAGACCTGGGCAACGCGTTCGTCTGCCCCGGTTTCCACGATTCCCACCTGCACTTCTTCCCCTCGGCGATGGATCGCTCGCCCTACGTGGTGTTCTGCGAGGGCACCTGCCCCGAGGACTGCGTCGAGGCGCTCAAGCAGGTGGAGGACGCCCGCCCGCGCGACGAGTTCATGCTGTCGTACGGCTGGTACCACCCGCTGTGGGACAACCCCGTGCTGCCCACGAAGGACGTCCTCGACGCCGCCTACCCCGACCGTCCCGTGTGCCTGCAGTCGGGCGACTCCCACACGCTGTGGACGAATTCGAAGGGCCTCGAGAAGTTCGGCATCACGAAGGACTCGGTGCCGCCCGCCGGCGGCATCTACCAGAAGGACGAGCACGGCGAGCTGACCGGCATCATCCAGGAGACCGCCGCCACGCAGCTCATCCCCACCATGCTGCAGTTCAGCGAGGAGGAGACGAACGCCGGCATCAAGCAGTTCCTGGCCGACCTCAACGCCGAGGGCATCACGAGCGTGTGCGACGTGTCGCTGCTGGCCGTCCCGGGCGGCGACTTCGTGCGCGACGACGTGTACCGCGCGCTGTACGAGCGCGGCGACCTCACGGTGCGCATCAACATGTTCCCCACCGCGCTGGAGGACCTCGCCCGCGCCCGCGCGCTGCGCGACGAGTTCGCCGGCAACGACCTGCTGCGCTCCCCCGGCCTCAAGCAGTTCTTCGACGGCGTGTCGTCCACCCACACCGCCTGGCTCACCGAGCCGTATGCGAACGCGGCGTACGAGGGCGAATGCGGCGCGCCGGTCACCGATCCCGAGCGCATGCGCCGGATCGTGCTGGGCGCGGCTGCGGAAGGCTTCGCCGTGCGCATCCACACCATCGGCGACCGCGCCATCCACGTGGCGCTCGACATCTTCGAGGAGGCGCGCGCGAAGTTCGGCCCCGTGGCCGGCCAGAACGGGCTGGAACACCTCGAGAACTTCCTACCGGAGGACATCGCGCGGCTGGCCGAGCTCGACGTGTCGGCCAACTGCCAGCCGCCCCACACGGTGCTCGACCCGAACGGCATCGAGCGCGACCTGGGGCCCGAGCGCGCGCGATGGATGTGGCCGTATCGCAGCTACCTCGACGCGGGCGTGAAGTTCTCGTTCGGCACCGACTCGCCCGTGGTGGACATCAACTCGCGCGAGGTGATCTACGACGCCGTGACGCGCCAGAGCCCGGCCACCGGCGAGCCCGCGGGCGGCTGGCAGCCGCAGGAGAAGATCGACGCCGCCGACGCCGTGCGCGCCTACACGCTGGGCAGCGCCGTCGCCGCGGGCAGCGGCGACGAAGTCGGGTCGCTCGAGGTGGGCAAGCTGGCCGACCTCGCGGTGCTCGACACCGACCTCGTGACGTGCGCCCCCGAGGAGATTCTGGGCGCAAAGGTGCTGGCCACGTACCTGGGCGGCAAGAAGGTGTTCGGGGCCTAAACATCCCCATCCCCTTCTTTTTCAGGTGCCCCCGACGCGGAACCGGGGGCACCGCCCGCGTCGGCATCGCACGGGTTCGGAGAGCTTCGGAAAACGCTTTCGAATCGCCCATCAGGGCCCCAAGCCGCGCATTTCGATACAACCATGTTCCTGACCTGGCGTTTCCCAAACCAAGCAAAAACCGCGCGACACGATGGCAGAAACGACATCCCGCACGTCGGGGATTTTTGTTCAAACACGACCGATTCCGCTGCAAAATCGATGTCGGGCCGCAAGAAAACGCGGGTAGACCTAATCGTATCCAATGGGCAATCCCAGCTGCCTTCTCAGCTTCAGCTTTCGTGCGTGGTAGCCGGAGACGCGAACCTGCAATCGCTTTCCAAGATGGCGGCGAATCGTCTCTGCGATCGCATCCGTAGCAACCATGCTGTCGAGCTCGTCGTTCGTGACGCACACGACCGTCCACCCCATCGAGACGAGGGCGTTCGTCCTGCGAGAATCCGAGATGCGCTTTTTCTCGCCCGAGTGCGACTCTTTGCTTTGATACTCGACGTCGAGTTTCGCTTCGGGCCAGCACAGGTCGCCGCGGAAATACGTTTTCCCCGTAAGCGCCCGTGCCGCAGGGCTTGCGAGTATCTTGTAGTTCATACGAGGAATGCCCAGCCCATGACCCCCGTACATCATAGGCAAACCGAAAGCGAGCGCTTGCTTGGTTTCGCGAGGGGATGCAGAATCGTCGGCCAAGTAGCGTGCGATGCTCGCCACTTTTCCCGAACCGCGCAACGAAGGATTACGAGTTGCGAAGTTTTCAAACACTTTGACGGAAGCAAGAGGCTCCACCTGATAGGCAGAAGCGACCCCGGTTCGTCGCGTTTGATACGAACCGCACAATTCGTAGCCGAGCTCCAACAGGGCGACCTCGCTTTTTTCCTGCGCCGCGATATGCACGAAGGCAAGAGCGGCCGCGCTTGCGAACACGCCTTTGCCCAGCCGGTGCAGGGATCGCCCTTGCAGCGCGGATGCGCAAACATGCGACTTGCACGCTTGCGACATGCGACGTCGAGACGAGCTCGCCACCAGGACATGGGCAGGCAGGTCGATCGCCACCGAAGGATAGCTCGTCCGTACGAGCTCGATGGCTCTTTCAAGCTCGCGTGGGCTTGGAGCCCGATCGGGCAGCATGCTCGCATCGGCTCGCAGATAGGCGCGCGCACCCGGACCAGTCGTGCGCAGAATCTGAAGGGCGGTTTCGCGCCCGAAGCATATTGTCGGAGCGATCATGCGGCTCGCCGGCCGCTCGTATAGGTTTCCGCAAACATCGTAAGCACAACATCCCCTTCGCGCCCTACGTTAAGAGGATCTTGCGGGTGTGGTAAGGAAAACGAGGGCACCGTTTCCGCAATGGGCCGCTTCATGAGAAGGGCACTCGCACTAACTCCCTGTATGCGCTTATCCTAACATGCAAAACGCCTTCATATTGCACAATAACGGGCGACGTGCGAAACATCGCGCTCGACATCCGCGCGTTGGGCGGCAACCGCTAAAAGAAACACCTGATCAGGAACGCTGTCATCATCACACCGCGCGAAATCCGCTTTCCAGAATAGGTACGGAGGCTTCTTCTCTCAGGCGCAGTCCGCACGTCGGGGATTTTTGTTCAAATACATCCAGCGCGACGTGCTAATCCCATATAATCCCGCGCGGGGGCGAAACGCGACCGGTATAATCCCCCGCTCGTCGCCGCTTCGCGGTATCGTCGATCCAAGGGAAACGCGCCACACAGGCTAGGAGGCCGACGGCCATGGACGAGCTGCTCATCGAGCCCGAACCCGCCGAACGCGAGCTGGGAACCGCTCCCATCAAGCCGCTGTTCGCACGCTACGCAGCCATCACGTTCGCCGGCATGCTGGCCCAGATGGTGATGGTGGTGCTCGAGGGGCTCATCATCGGCAACGGCCTGGGCCCGCTCGGGCTGGCCGCCGTCACCGTCATCCTGCCGCTCGAGCTGCTGAACCTGGCGCTGGGCGGCGCGCTGGGCATGGGCACCGCCGCAGCGGCCGGCCAGCGCCTCGGCAGCGGCGACGCGGCGGGCGCGCAGAAGGTGTTCGCGCAGGGCTTCTGGCTGTCGGCGTACCTGCTGGTGGCGCTTTCGGCCGCTATCGCCCTGTTCGCGCCGCAGATCGCCACGCTGCTGGGCGCCACGGCCGACATCCACGCCGACGTGACGGCGTTCATCCGCCTGCTCATGTGCTTCTACCCGTTCTGCACGCTGGGCCAGCTGCTGTGCTCGCTCTTGCGCACCGACGAGAAGCCCTCGCTGGCATCGGCGCTGGCCGTCATCGCCTCGGTCGTGTCGCTGTTGTGGCTGTACGTGTGCGTGTACGTGCTGCAGCTGGGCTTCGCCGCCGCGGGCGCGTACTACGGCATGAGCACGGGGCTGTGGTTCTTCGCCATCCTGTATTTCCAGTTCAACAAGAAGTCAACCTTCAAGGTGACGTTCTCGGGCATGAAGCTGGAGCGTAAGGTGTGCGGCGCCATCCTGTGGCAAGGGCTGCCGCTGTTCCTGGTGCAGGCCGCCAGCCTCGTGTACACGATGGTCATCAACAACTACCTGGGCGCGCTGGGCGGCGACCCCGACCTCGCCGCGTTCGCCGTGATCAACGGCTACGTCATCTACCTTTTGGATATGCTGTGCCTGAGCGCCACGTACGGATTGCAGCCCATCGCCAGCTTCAACTGCGGCGCACGGCACCACGACCGCCTGCGCGAGCTGGTGAAGGCCAGCCTGGGCGGCACGTTCGCCATCCTGGCCGTGGTGTGCGGGCTGGTCATCGCGTTCGCGGCGCCCATCTCGGCGTTCTTCATCGGCGACGACCCCGCCCTCGTCGAGCTGACGGCCTCGCACTTCCTGCCGCTGCTGGTGTGCGCGCCGTTCGGGTTCATGGCACAGGTGGCCTCGGCGTACTTCCAAGCCGTTGGCCAGGAGCGCACGTCCATCGTGCTGGGCATCTGCCGCTACCTGCTGTTCGCCATCCCGCTGATCGTGGCGCTGGCCGCGCTCGAGGGCATCACGGGCGTCTGGTGGTCGCAGCCGCCCGCCGACCTGCTGGCCGCCGCCCTGGCCGTGGCGCTGGCCGCCCGCGAATGCCGCAAGCTCAAGCGCGCGGACGCGAGCGCGAGCGCGGATGCGGGTGCGTCCGCGCTGGGAGCGCCGGAGGGGGAAGCGCTGGTCGAGGGGGCGTAGGAAGACTCACGAAGATGCGGGGGCCGTCTCCCCGTCGACGCCCGCATCGTACACGATGTCGAACACCTCCTGGCGCGAGCCGACGCCCATCTTCTCGTAGATGTGGGCGACGTGGGTCTTCACGGTGCCCTCGGACAGCACGAGCTCGCGCTGGATGGCCGGCCGCGACCGGCCCTGCGCCAGCAGCGACAGCACCTGCGTCTCGCGCTGCGACAGCCCGTAGCGCTCGCCCAGCAGCACGCAGCGACGATCCACCACCTCCACCACGGCGGCGCCGTTGCTCTCAAGCGGGATCTCGGGCTCGCCCTCGATCGTGTACTCGTTGAGCGCATCCGCCGACGTGAGCGTGCGCTGCCGCCGCTCGTACAGCAAGCGCGGGTGCACGGCCACCACGATGATGAGCGCGTACGACACCGCAAGCACCACGAACGCCGACGCCACCTGGTCGGTTTCGAGCAGGAATATCCACCCGATAGAGCAGATGCTGTACGGCGCCAACGACATGCCGGCGTTGAAGTACGACGGCCCCGCCAGATCCTTCTCGGCGTTCATGACGAGCGTCCAGGTGAGGATGTGCGAGAAGAACTCGGCCGCCAGCAGCACCACCGTCACCGGCTCGCTCCACATGCCGGGAAGCACCTGCTTGAGCACCGCCAGCATGAAGCACCCTACGATGACGAGGAACGGCACCTGGTAGCGGTACCCCAGCGGCTTGTCGGCCGAAGCCACGAGCGTGCCCAACGCGAACGCCGTCAGCAGCACGCAGGCAAGGCACGTCCGCACGCACGAGACCAGCGCGTCCTCGGCAACGTATTCGACCCGCGCGCTTCCCCATATCCCGACGTTGCTCACCGCGCTGAGCGTGACGATGGAAACCCCCGAGGCGACGAGCAGCAGGTAGAGGTGCGATCGCGCCTTGTCGGCCACGACGCCGCCCTGCGCGGCATCGCGCTTCCGCCACGCGCGCGGCAAAGCCGCCAGCGCGACGAGCGGGCACGCGCAGCACACGACGATCTGCGCCGTCGCGCTCAGCGCCGAGCTTGCCGCAACGCTCAGCACCTGCTCGATCACCTGGCTCGCAAGCGCCACGACGATGGCCGGGCGCAGCGGGACCGCCCGCGCCAGCGCGATGTAGAACGACGCCACGATCCACAGGTACCCCATGCCGAGCACGAACGAGGCGCCCACGCCGAGCACCACCGGCGCCACGAGCGTCTGGTGGAACGCGATGGCGAACCCGGCGGTGCAGAAGCACATGACCAGCGGCAGGTACGTCCGCATGCCGCGCCCGAAGCGCTCGAACGCCCCGGGAGCGACGAGGATCAGCAGCGAGACCGCGACGCGACCCGCGTGGTACGCGTACCGCGTCGTCTCGAGCGAGGAGTCGGTCGACGACGGCTCGAGAAACACCCCGCCGTATCCGACCAGGTTCACCCAAACGCCCATCACCGCCAGGCCGACGAGCGCCGCGATGGCGCGCTTGCGCTCGTCGAGCGCCACACTCCCAAGACCGCTTCCCGTGAACCGCATAGCAACCCCTCCCCTGCGCGCCCTGCATCCAGCCCCCTCAAGCCACTTCGCACGATAGATGCATCCGCCCCACCATACATCATCCGGTTCGGACGATAGTGCGACCAGGGGCAATATCTGCCGGTTCGCACGATGCCCCATTCTGTCCCGCCGCCTACTCTCAGGGCGTCGGCATCGCCGGCACCACGGAACCATCAAGGAAAGGGGACCATCATGGGAGCATCATCGGTTTCACGTCGCGATTTTCTGCGCAACGCAGGCCTGGCCGCAGCGGGAGCGGCCGTGGGCGCCTCGGCGCTCGGCCTGACGGGCTGCGCCGATCAGGCGGCCGGCGGCGGCACCGACCAGGAGGCATGGGACAAGGAAGCGGACGTGGTCGTCGTGGGCTTCGGCGGCGCGGGCGCATGCGCGGCCATCGCCGCGGCCGACGCGGGCGCCAGCGTCATCCTGCTCGAGAAGAACGCGGAAGCGGAGCACCTCAGCAACACGCTCATGTCCGGCGGCATCTTCCACTCGCCCGACAAGGACGGCGACAAGGAAGCGCTCAAGGAATACCTGCGCGGCATGTTCTCGGGCGAGAACCTGCCGACGAAGAACGAGGGCGAGCAGTCGCCCCTGTTCGTGGACGGCATCGTGGAGAAGTTCGCCGAGTACGAGCCGCTCAACGTCGAATTCATGCAGAGCCTCGACCCCGATTTCAAGGTGATCGAGCGCGGCGGCGCGGCCTTCCCCGACTTCCCCGGCGCCGAGAAAGCGGGCTACAAGAGCTACAACAGCACGTACGGCAAGTCGGCCACGGGGCCCAAGTTCCCCACCATCGACATGCCGAAGGAAGACACGGCCGCCGGCCTCGCATTCTTCAACTGCTTGAAGACGGGCATCGCCGACCGCACCGACAAGATCGAAGTGGCATACGAAACGCCCGGTCAAAAGCTCATCCAGAACGACGCAGGCGAAGTGATCGGCGTCGTCGCCCAGCAGGGAGGGGCCGACGTCCGCATCAAGGCGAAAAAGGGCGTCATCCTCACGACCGGCGGTTACGAGTACAACGAAGAGATGCGCCGCGCGTTCCTCGAAGGCGAGGGCATGACCGGCTGGGCGTTCTACGGCACGCTTTCCAACGAGGGCGACGGCATCCGCATGGGATGCGAGGCGGGCGCGCAGCTGGCGAAGGTGGGCAAGGCGGCGTCGCGCCTCATCTGGTCGTGCCCCGACGTGACGAAGAACGACTGCAACGTGGGCTCCATCACCGACTCGGTGGGCGGCGCCGGCACCATCGTCGTGAACTCCGAAGGCCGCCGCTTCATGAACGAGACGCTCATCACGAAGGACCCGAGCCGTTACTTCTCGTACAAGAACGCCGTGCACATGGACATCGAGAAGCTGGAATTCCCGAACAACCCGTCGTACATGATCATCGACGAGACGAAGCGCACGTCGGCGCCGCTGGTCAACATCACGCTTTCCACCTGCGGCTTCGGCATCATCCCGTGGGACGAGGACAACCAGACCGCCATCGACAAGGGATGGCTCATCAAAGCCGACACCATCGAAGAGCTGGCCGAGAAGATCCGCGACACCCACGAGCTCAACAGGGGCCGGATGGATCCCGCCGTGCTGGCCGCCACGATGGAGCAGTACCAGCACATGGTGGACACCGGCGTCGACGAGGAGTTCGGGCGCACGAGCACGTCGAAGGACCCGCTGACCGGCGAAGAGACGGACAAGGGATTCCAGCCCATCAGCACGCCGCCGTTCTATGCGATGCCGCTCGTGGCGGGCGGCCCCAACACGAAGGGCGGCCTGCAGGCCGACGGCGAGCGCCGCGTCATCGACTGGCGCAACGAGCCCATCCCGCGCCTATACTCGGCCGGCGAGATGTCGTCGTGCTTCAAGTTCGTGTACCAGGGCGGCGGCAACGTGACCGAATGCATCGTGTGCGGGCGCATCGCCGGCGAGAACGCCGCGGCCGAGACCGCCTGGGATGCCGCGAAGTAAAACCATACGCCGCGGCGGCGTGCGAACGCGGACGCCGCCGCTTCCCCGCCCCGCTCGGCGGAGGGCGACACCCTCCCTCCCCTCGCCCGCGCCGAGCGGGGCCATCCGCAACCACGTTCGACGAAGGAGTCAGCCGTGAACCGAATGCACCTGTGCATAACCGTCGCGTTGGCAACATGCGGCATCGTCGCCCTCGGCGGCCTCGCCGCGTGCGCTCCGCAGCACAACGACGAAACCGGCAGCGAAGGCGCGAACGCGGAATCGACGCAGGTCGCTTTCACCTGGAGCTACGATTCCACCTGCGCGCAATGCCACGAGAAGGAAGATGGGTCGATGGACGACGCGGCGTGCCTCGCCGCCACGCACGCCGCCGAGAGCACCACGTGCGCGACCTGCCACACCGACGAGAGCGGCCTGGCGAGCGCCCACGAGAACGCCACGCCCGACGAAGCCAAGAAGCGCGCGACCAAACTGCGCAGCACCACCATCGACGAGGCCGCGTGCCTGTCGTGCCACGGCAGCTACGAGGAGCTCGCGGCGAAGACCGCCGACCTCGCACTGCTCACCGACAGCGAGGGCACCACGGTGAACCCGCACGCCATGCCCGAGAACGAGGACCACGCCTCCACCGACTGCGCCAGCTGCCACGTCATGCACGACAGCGAGCCGGCCGAGGAGAGCGCGCCCGAATACTGCGACTCGTGCCACCACGCCGGCGTGTACTCCTGCCACACCTGCCACGACTAGCGAAGCGCTCGCCGCACGCCGCACGCCTCCCTCCGCGCGCCTCCCTTCGCGTGCCTCCCCGCTTTTGGACGCAAAACGGCACCGGTGACAATTCTCTTGGCAACGCAAAGCCCCAGAAGGCGAATCGAAATCTCGCCACCTGGGGCTTTGCTTGTTGCAGCGACGTCGCACGACGAGAACCGCACGCCAAAATTGTCATGGCCCCCGATTCGCGTCCACGCGACCGGAATTCGCGTCCGCTACGCGACGATCAGCGTTCCCGTCTCGCCTTTGAGGCCGGCGGCGGCGCTTTCGAGCGAGGTGATGAGCGCGCGGCCCTCGGGGTAGGCGCGCACGTACTCGATGCACGCCTCCACCTTCGGCAGCATGCTGCCCGGAGCGAACTGGCCCTCCGCGATGTAGCGTTCGGCCTGGGCCACGTCCATGACGTCGATCTCCTCCTGCTCGGGCGTGTTGAAGTTGATGGCCACCTTCTCCACCGCCGTGAGGATGACCAGCATGTCCGCCTCGAACTCGGCGGCCAGCTTCGCGCTCGAGCGGTCCTTGTCGATGACGGCCGGCACGCCGTGGTAGCCGCTCGCGTCCTCGACGACCGGCACGCCACCGCCGCCGGCGCACACCACCACGTAGCCGTCGTTCATGAGGTCCTTGACGGCGTCGAACTCCACGATGCGCTGCGGCTGCGGAGACGCGACCACCTGACGCCAGCCGCGCCCGGCGTCCTCCTTGAACATGGCGCCCGTCTCGGCGGCGAGGCGCACGGCCTCGTCCTCGGTGAGAAACGCGCCCACGGGCTTCGTGGGGTCGTCGAACGCGGGGTCGTCGGCATCCACCACGGTCTGCGTGATCAGCGCCACCGACGAGCGCATGATGCCGCGCTCCTTCAGCTCGTTGAGCAGCGCCTGGGACAGCTGGTAGCCGATGTAGCCCTGGCTCATCGCGCCGCACTCGGGCAGCGGCATGGCCGGCGTCTTGCCGTCGTGCGCGTTCGCGTAGTCGAACGCGCTCTCGATCATGCCGACCTGCGGCCCGTTGCCGTGCGAGACGACGACGTTGATGCCCTCGGCCACCATGTCGACGATGTTCTGCGCGGTGTGTTTCACCAGCTCGAGCTGCTCCTCGGGGGTCGAGCCCAAGGCGTTGCCGCCCAACGCGATGACCACCGACTTGCCGGCGCCTTTCTGATAGGGCATGGAAGCTCCTTTCGATCGCAGAGCGGGGCCCACCCCAAGGGACGGGCCCCGCTCGGAATTCGCCTACAGCCCCGCGGGCTGCTGCTGGGTGATGCAGTGGATGTTGCCGCCGCCGTAGACCACCTCGCGGGTGGGCACGCCGACGATCTCGCGCTCGGGGAACATCTCCTGCACCTGCTGCAGGGCGCGCTCGTCGTACTCGTCGTCGTACTGGGGCACCAGCACGAAGTCGTTGCCGATGAGGAAGTTCATGTACGAGGCGATGCACACGTCCTCGGTGGTGCGCGGGATGGTGCCCTCCACCACGTCGATGGCGTCCACTTCCTCCTGCGTCATGTAGGTGGGCTTCTTCGGCATGATCAGCTTGTGCACCTTGAGCGCCCGCCCCTTCGCGTCGGTGGCGTTCGACAGGGTGTCGTAGGCGGCATGCGCGGCCTCGTAGAAGGGGTTGTCCTCGTCATCGGTCCAGATGCACGCCACCTCGCCGGGGCGCACGAAGCAGGCCACGTCGTCGATGTGCCCGTTCGTCTCCTCGGGGTCGATGCCGTCCTTGATCCAGATGACCTTGTCGACGCCCAGGTAGTCGCACAGGTACCCTTCGATCTGCTCCTTCGACAGCTCGGGGTTGCGCCCCTCGGACAAGAGGCACATCTCCGTGGTCATCACGGTGCCTTCGCCGTCCACGTGGATGGAGCCGCCCTCGAGCACGAAGGAGTCGGGGCGATAGCGGTCCACGCCCGCCAGGTCGGCCACCTTGAGGCCCACGAGCGCGTCCTGGTCCCACGGGAAGTACAGGCCGTCCACCAGGCCGCCCCACGCGTTGAAGTGCCAGTGCACCGCGCGCACGTCGCCCGCATCGTTCACCACGAACGTGGGGCCGCAGTCGCGGATCCACGAGTCGTCGCTGGTCATCTCCACGACGAGGATGTTCTCCTCGCCCGCCAGCACGTAGTGCGCGGCGGCGTAGTCCTCGGGGTTCACGCCCACGATGACCGGCTCGTACTGCGCGATGCCGCGCGCCACGTCCGCGAACGCCTTCTGCGCGGGCTTCGCGCCGTCACGCCAGTTGTCGGGGCGGTGGGGCCACAGCATCCAGATGCACTCCTGCGGCTCGAACTCGCCGGGCATGCGGTAGCCGTCTTTCTTCGGGGTCGATTCGTTCTCGTAAATCGTATCCATAGGTACGTCCTTTCGGGTTGGTTACACCAGGTCGCGCGGTTCTCGGCCGATGAGCTCGTCCTCTTCGATGGCGATCTTCTCGGACTCGGGCATCTCCACGAATCCCTGCGCCACGTCGAAGTCGAGCGGGTCGCCGTTCGATCCCATGCCGCCGTAGTCGCTGTTGCGCCCGCGCGCCGACCAGATGCGCACGATCTCGCCCAGGATGACGAACGCGATCACGCCGATGAGCATGGGGATCTTGCCCATCTCCTCGGGCGAGCCGTTCAGCGGCACGATGGTGGCGATGATGGCCAGCACGAGCAGCACCACGGGCAGCCACGCCACCACGAGCGCCACGCCATGGCCGCCGGGCACCTTGAACACGCGCTTGGCGGCGGGGTCGATCTTGCGCAGCTTCAAAAACGCCGGGAACATGGGGATGTAGCTGATCAGCAGGAACACGATGTTCATGGAGAAGAAGATCCAGAAGAAGCTGTCGAAACCGGCCAGCTCCATCACGGGCGACAGCAGCACGAGCGCGCTGGCCACCACGCCGTTGACGATGGCGGCACCGGTGGGCATGCCGTTCTTCTTGCTCTCGTGCGCGAACACCTTCGGCATGTTCTTCTTGCGCGCGGCGTGCTCGGCCACGAAGTTCACGCCGAACGACCAGCTGACCATGTTGCCGAACAGCGTGATGAGGAACACGATGCCCACCACGATGAACAGCACGCTGCCCACGCCCGCCATGATGCCCACGGCGTCCATGATGCCGGAGTCGAGCGAGATGTCCATCGCGGGGATGGCGGCGCCGATGCCGAACGAGCTGAACAGGTACAGCGCGGCGATGGCGATGCCGCCGGCGATGATGGCGCGGGGGATCTGCTTGTTCGGGTTCTCCATCGAGCCCACGTACGTGGTGATGACCTCGAAGCCCATGAAGTTGAACAGGATGATGGACAGATACGTCAGGCTGTTCGAGTCGAGCGCCGGCAAGAACGACTCGGGCGTCATCTCGTTCGCGAAGCCGAAGTTCACCGCGTACCAGATGCCCAGGCCGCCCACGACCACCGCGATGCCCACCTTGAGCACGGCGGCCAGGTTGAGGATCCAGGCCGAGTCCGACACCTTCGAGAAGCTGAGGAACACGACGATCCAGATGAACGCCAGCTCGATGATGAGCGAGGGCACCAACCCGATCTCCATCCCCGTGATCATCGAGATGGTCTCAGGGAACAGGAAGGCGAGCGACGCCATCCACAGCGGGAAGTTGATCCAGTAGTACCAGCTCACGCGGCTGCCCCACTTGTCGCCGAACGCGCGGCGCACCCAGTCGTACAGGCCGCCCTCGTCGTCGTACGTGGTGCCCAACTCGGAAACCACCAGGCCGTACGGCAGCAAAAACGCGATGATGAGGAAGATCCACCAGAAGAACTGCGAGTTGCCGATGGCGGCTGCGGGAGCCGCCGCCTCGGCCACGAACACGACGGTGATCACCGACAAGATCGCGTCGATCAACCGGAATTTCTTATTCTTTGCCATAAGGAGCCTCTTTCAAATCAGTCGGACCCTTACTTGATCGCTTGCTTGCCGAGGCCTTCCAGCAGGTAGTTCAGCTGGTCGTGCGCCTCGCCGGCTTCGGGCTCCTCGGTTTCGGCCTGCTTGCAGAAGTACGCCAGCAAGCCGCGGATGGAGTGCTTGCGGTTCTCGGCCTCGTCCCAGCAGATGGACTGCGGGCCGTCGATGACCGCGTCGGTGACTTCCTCGCCGCGCGAGGCGGGCAGGCAGTGCATGAACTTGGCGTCCGGGGCGGCCATCGCCATGAGCTCCTCGGTCACCTGGTACTTCGGGTAGAAGATGGCCATGCGCTCGTCCTTCGACAGCTCCTTGTCGTACAGGCCGTACCACACGTCGGTGTACACGAAGTCGGCGTCCTTCATGGCCTCCTCGCGGTTGTCGGTGACGCTCACGCTGCCGCCCGACACCTCGCAGTTCTTGCGGCCGATCTCCAGCAGGTCCTCGCGGATCTGATGGCCCTCGGGGCCGTACTGCACGAACGTCATGCCCATCTTCGAGGTGATGAACATCTCGGACACGCACACCTGGGTGGCGTCGCCCACGAACACCATCTTGCAGTTCTCGATGCGCTTGCCCTCGGGCAGGTGCTCGATCATGGTGAGGAGGTCGCCCATCTCCTGGGTGGGATGGTTGTAGTCGGACATGCCGTTGATCACGGGGATCGTGGCGTACTTCGCCAGCTCCACGAGGTCCTCGTGGTGGTCGACGCGCGCTTCGAGGATGTCGAGCAGGCGGCTCATGACGCGCGCCGAGTCCTCGATGGTCTCGTGCCCGCCCAGCTGGATGGTGCCGGGCGCGTAGAACTGGCCCGTGCCGCCGAGATCGGCCATGGCGCCCTCGAACGACAGGCGCGTGCGGGTGGAAACCTGCTGGAAGATCATGCCGAGCGTCTTGTGCTTCAGCAGCTCGGGGAAGTAGCCGGCCTTCACGCAGCGCTTGAGCACGCGCGACAGCTCGATCATATCGAGCAGCTGGTCCTTCGTGAAATCATTGGTATCGAGAAAATCCTTGACGGTCATGGACGAGCCTCCTTCGGAGAATGCGGACAGGTGGATCGGCGCGGCCGGATTGCAGTACGGCCGCGCCTTGCCCTCAGTTGTAACCCGAATCGCCGAGGCGCTCGACAAGGCTGGCCGGTCGTGCGAGAATCGAAGACGAACCGAAACCGAATCGCTAAAGGACACGCTATGAACCTATCCGGACTCATCACCGTTCAGCCTGATCAGACCGAAGAGCTCGACGCGCTCGCCACCATGGTGGGCACGTGCTTCCTCGAGGAGATGTGGTACGTCACCTGGCTTGAAGCGCTCGACGAGCTGGGCATCGGAACCGACCGCAAACTCGAGATCACCCGCGCCGTCATCCGGTCGGACTACGCCGTCACCGCGCCGTACCAGTGCGTGTACGCGCTGCCCGACCGCGCGGGCGCCGCGAACGTCTACCTGCGCAGCGAGCTGGGCGACGTCGACTGGACCGAGCTGGAGGAGGAGTCGGGCGCGCTTCTGGCCGAGGTGCTCACCGACGAGGAGATCGACGTGCTGGGGCCGCGCATCGAGGCGATGGACCCCATTTCCTCCACGAGCTGGCCGCTCGAGCGCGCGGGCGCGGACGAGGACTTCGTCTACTTCATCTCGGCCGGCGTCGATCCCGATCAACGTGGCACGGGGGCGTTCCGTCGCCTGTTCACGCCCTTCCTCGCCTACGCCGACGAGCACGGGCTGGACTGCTACCTCGATTGCTACACCGATCGGCTCGAGCAGCTGTACGGCCACTTCGGCTTCGAGACGGTGGAGCGCCGCAGCATCGACGCCTTCCCCATCGAAGAGCGCCTCATGATCCGCCGGGCGCAGTAGGCGTCGCGCCATGAAATCGAGCGAACTGGCGAAGCTGGCGGGGGTGTCGGTGCGCACGCTGCGCCACTACCACGCCATCGGGCTGCTGCCCGAGCCGCCGCGCGGCGAGAACGGCTACCGCGACTACCACGCGGAGGATCTCGTGCGCCTGCTTCGCGTCAAGCGGCTGTCGTCGCTGGGGTTCTCGCTGTCGCGCATCGGCGAGGTGCTCGACGAGATGGACGCGAACCTGGCCGAGGCCTCCGGGCCGCATGCCGACGAGGCCCTCGACGAGCTCGATCGCGAGCTGGAGCTGCAGATCGAGCGCCTGCAAGAGCAGCGCCGCACCATCGCGCTGCTGAAGCGGGAGCAGATCGACCTCGACCTGCCGGTGCGGTTCGCACGGATCAAGAAGCTGTTCGAGGAGCTTTCCGCACGCTCTTCCATCACGAAAAGCGACCGAGAAGCCCTCCTGCTCGCCGGCAACCTGTTCACCGAGGAGGACGCCGACGAGCTTGAGCGCGTCATCTCGGCGCTGTTCGACGGCGAGATGATCGACCAGCTCCAAGCCGTTCAGGTCCGCTTCGACGAGCTGCCCGCAGACGCCTCGCGCGACGAGATCGACTGCGCGATCGATGCCGCGATGGAGCTGCTCGGCCCCTTCATCGATTGCTTCGACCCGGCCAACTGGGACAAGGACTACGACAGCGTTTCCGAGGACCTCCTGCGCGAGATAACGAAGAAGGACCTGAACGAGGCCCAGCGCGTTGCGACGGATCGTCTCGCGGAGGCGCTCGAGGCGCGCATCCTCGAACGGCTTCCCTCCACATCTTCGCCACAGGACGCTTGACCCCGACGTAACGTCGTAGTTTTTACTCCTTTCTAGCACGAATTGTCATCCCGAGCGAAGCGCCGCAGGCGCGCAGTCGAAGGATCTCGCCAGAAAGGACCCCTCATGTTCGGCCGCACATCCATCAGATTCCTCGTATCGAACGCGCTTTCCCTGCTGGGCAACTCCATCGCCAGCGTCGCCCTGCCCCTCATCCTGCTGGCCACCACCGGCGACGCGCTGGCAGCGGGCACGCTGGCGCTCATCTGCTCCGTCCCCCAGATGATCATCGGCATCGTGGGCGGTGCGGCGCTCGACCGCTTCAACCGCCGCACCATCTCCATCATCTCCGACGTCGTGTCGGCCGCCAGCATCGCGCTCATCCCCGTGGTAGATATGGTCTGGGGGCTGAACTTCTGGTGGTTCGTCGCGTTGGGCCTGCTGGGCGCCGTGGGCGACATCCCCGGCATGACGGCGCGCGACGCGCTGCTGCCCGAGGTCGTCGAGCGCGACGGCGTAGACCTGCAGCGGTTCATGGGGCTGTCGCAGTCGCTCGACTCGCTGACCACCATCATCGGGCCGGCGCTGGCGGCGCTTTTCATCGGGCTGGTCGGCGGCGTGCCGTCGCTGTGGTTCACAGCTGCCCTGTCGTTCCTGGCGGCGCTGGCCACGACCACCATCCCGCGTTCGGTGGGAGCCGTGCGTACGGCGGGCGCGGCGGTCGGCGACACCCCGGCCACCCAGCAGGGCATCGTGTCCTCGACGGTGGGCGCGCTGCGCACCGGCGTGCGCGTGCTGTTCCGCACCGACGGCGTGCTGACGGTTTCCACCCTGCTCACGTTCGGCATCGTGATGGTCATGGGATCGTTCCAGGGCCTCGTGCTGCCCGTGTACTTCACGGACAGCGGACATCCGGAGCTGCTGGGCTACGTGCTGTCGGCCATGTCGTTGGGCCTGCTGGCCAGCTCGCTCGCGTACGCGGCGCTCGCCCCGCGCCTGTCGCGCCGGACGTGGTACGTGCTGTCGATGTTCGGCATGCTGATCGGCGTGGCCATCCTGGGCGCGCTGCCCGCCTACCCGTTCATGCTGCTGGGCGCGCTCGTGCTGGGCGTGAGCGCCGGCCCCGCGTCGGCGCTCATGGGCTTCTTCATGCTCGACCGCATCCCCGAGCAGTCGCGCGGCAGCGCGCTGGGCACGCAGAACTCGCTGCTGCTCGTGGCGGCGCCCGTGGCCGTGTTCGCCACCTCGGTGGGCGTCAGCGTGCTGGGAACCTCCGTCGCAGCCGTCGCGCTCGTGGGCTGCTGGGTCGCGATCACGGCCTTCGCCCTGGTCGCACGCGGCATGCGCCACCTCGACGAGGAACCTGCGCCCGAGGGGGCTCCGGCGGATTCTTAAGCGCTCTCCCCCGGACAGGCGGCGGGACCCGCGAATCGCCCGGCGGGCTCCGCACCGCGGCAGGCGCCCCGTTCCGCGAAGCGATTTCGTCGCGATTTCAGGGGGATTGCGTGCGGGTCGCACCTTTCCAACGGCCGCGCGACCGCCCGCACGGCGTTCGCGCGGCGCTCCTATGATGGCGGGGAACACGACACGGGCGCTGCGCGTCCGGCACGAAAGGAGCGCCATCATGGCAGAAACCGCACTGGTCACCGGCGCGACGAGCGGCATCGGAGAATCCCTCTGCCTGCTGTTCGCCAGCGACGGCTACGATTTGGTCACCGTCGCCCGCGACGAGGAAGCACTGGAAAAGCAGGCGAAGGACCTGCGCGTACTCGGCATCGACGTGCTTCCCGTCGCGTGCGACCTCTCAGACCCCGACGCCGCGCGCACCATCTTCAAGCGCGTCCAAGAGGCGGGCAAGGACATCGAGTTCCTCGTCAACGATGCGGGCTACAGCCCCGCCGGGCAGTTCTCGGAGCTGTCCATCGCCGACATCCGCTCGATGATCCAGGTGAGCGCTACGAGCCTCGCCGAGTTGACGAGCGTGTTCCTGCACCCCATGCTCGAACGCGGCCACGGCCGCATCCTCAACATGAGCTCGATGGTGGCGAAAACCCCCTGCCCCTACAACGCGCTGTACGGCGCGGCGAAGGCGTTCGTGCTGTCGTTCTCCACGGCGCTGTCGCGCGAGCTCAAGCACACGGGCGTGTCGGTGACCACCGCGTGCCCCGGCGCGACGCGCACGAACTTCTCGAAGAACGCCGGCATCGAAGGCGCGCCCGCGTGGAAGTACTTCTCGATGGACGCCGACGAGACGGCCGTCCGCGTGTACCGCGCGCTCATGCGTGGCGAGCGCTGCGCCGTGACCGGCTGGTACAACAAGGTGGGCGCCATCTCGGTGCGCTTCATGCCGATGGGCGCGCAGCTGCTGGCCGGCGAATGGCTGATGGGCGTGCGCAAGCACCCGCTCGACCACGAGGGAACCGAGGAAGGAGCGCCCCAGGGCCGCCGACATCACGAGCACGGGCATGAGCACGACCATGACCACGAGCATGAGCACGGCCACAGCCACGATCGCGACCATCACCATTGTCATGGCGATCATCGGCACGAGCGCGGCGGCCGGGACGGCGGAACCGGCGGCCCCTCATGCCGCATCAGCTGGGATCGCTGGTAGCTCCACGAAGCGGCCGGGGCGCGATCCCGGCCGCTTCCGCGTTTACGGACGCTGCCAGGCGGTGGAGCCGATCTCGCCCAGCCGGAAGTCGGAGCCGTCGTAGGAGATGCGCGTGACGCTCGCGTTCGGGATCTTCACCGGATCGTTCACGCGCTCCGGGTCGATGAGGTACACGAGCGTGCGCACGACGAACGAGTGCGTCACCACCAGCACGTTGCCGCCGCCGCGCGCGAGCCCCGCGTCGCCGGCCTCCCGGAAGAACCCGCGCAGGCGGCGCTCGATGGCGTCGAAGCGCTCGGCGCGGCCGGAGCAGTCCGCGTCGGCCAGCACGTCGGCTACCTCGGGCAACCGTCGGTTGTGCTCCTCGAACGACAGCGGCGCGCCGAACCCCGCATCGAGCGTGGCGTGCAGCAGCTCGCCCGGCTCGCCCTCGAGGTCGCCGTAGCACCACTCGCGCAGACGCTGGTCGGCGTGCGGCCCGAAGGGCACCGCCGCGCCCGCCCGCGCGCGCAGCAGCTCGTCGAGCGTATGCACGGCACGGCCGCTGTCGCTCGCGTACGCCGCGGCGAAATCCACCTCCGCCAGCCCGCGACCGAGCGATTGCGCGGCGCGCACGCCCTCGTCCGTGAGCGGCGTGTCGCACCAGCCCTGCACCTTGCCCATGACGTTGAACAGCGTCTGCCCGTGGCGCACGACGTAGAACGTCACCTCGCCGGGACGGCGCTCCCCCGCTTCCATCAGACGACCTTGCACACGTCGACCCACGTGCACGGCGCGGCGCAGCGCTCCAGCTCGTCGGGCGTCAGCCGCACGGCGCTTGCGGCGCTGCCGGCGGCGGGGTACACGACGTCGAAGCGGCGCAGCGATTCGTCGAGGAACACGCCAACGCCCTCGTTGAGCGCGAACGGGCACACGCCGCCCACGCCGTGGCCGATGAGCGGCTCGGCCTCGTCGGCGGCGAGCATCTTCGCCTTGCACCCGAACTGCGCCTTGTACTTGGGGTTGTCGATGCGCGCGTCGCCCGCGGCCACCACGAGCGCGACGCGGTCGCCCACGTGGAACGACAGCGTCTTCGCGATGCGCGCCGGCTCGCACCCCACCGCCTGCGCGGCCAGCTCGACGGTGGCGCTCGACGTCTCGAACTCGAGCACGCGCTCCTCCATGCCCCGCTCGCGCAAATACGCTCTCACGTTGTCGATAGCCATCGTCTCGCCCCGCTTTCTGAATAGGTTACGGGATCAGTATAGCGCCGTATCCCGCAATGCGGCGAGGGGCGAGAGAGCCCCTACTCCCCCTCGAACTTCGCCAGGAACGCTTGGGTGCGCTGGTGCTGGGGGTTGTTGATCAGCTGCTCGGCCGGCCCCTCTTCCACGATAACGCCGCCGTCCATGAACACGATATGGTCGGCCACGTCGCGCGCGAAGTTCATCTCGTGCGTCACGATGACCATCGTCATGTTCTCGGCCGCCAGGTCGCGGATGACCTTGAGCACGTCCTTCGTCAGCTCGGGGTCGAGCGCGCTCGTGGGCTCGTCGAAGAACAGCACGTCGGGGTCGAGCGCAAGCGCGCGGGCGATGGCCACGCGCTGCTGCTGGCCGCCCGACAGCTCGCAGGGCACCATGTCCTCCTTGCCCTCGAGGCCCATCTTCGCCAACAGGCCGCGCGCCGCCGCCAGCACCTCGTCCTTCGGACGTTTCTGCACGTGCAGGGGCGCGTCGGTGATGTTCTTCAGCACCGAGTAGTGCGGGAACAGGTTGAAGTTCTGGAACACCAGCCCGAAGCGCGTCTTCGCCTCCTTGAGCACGGCCTTCGACGCGTACGTCGCCGCACCGCTCCCGCCGTCTTCCGCCACCACGAGGTCGCCGTACGCGAGGCGCCCCGCGTCGAGCGTCTCCAGCAGCGTCATGCAGCGCAGCAACGTCGACTTGCCGCCGCCCGACGGCCCGATGACGGCCACCACCTCGCCCGGCTGCACCTTGAGCGAGATGTCCTTGAGCACCGGCGTGTCGCCGAAGCTCTTCCGCGCATGTTCGAGCAGCACGACAGGTTGTTCGTTGGTCATGACGTCGCTCCTAATCATGGTAGTAGTTCAGCCGCTTCTCGACGCGGGTCAGGATGATTTCCACGATGAAGTTGAACACCCAGTAGATCACGCCTGCGATCACGTAGGGAAGCATGCTCACCTGCGAGGCGGCGATGGCCTTCGCCTGGCTGAACATTTCCATGATGCCCAGCACGAACGCGAGCGACGTGTCCTTGACCAGCGTGATGATTTCGTTGCTCATGGCCGGCAGGATGCGCTTGACCACCTGGGGAAGCACGATCTTCATGAACGTCTGGAAGCGCGAGTAGCCCAGCACCTCGGCCGCCTCGTACTGCCCGCGCGGGATGGACTGGATGCCGCCGCGGTAGATCTCGCCGAAGTAGGCCGCGTAGTTGATGATGAAGCCGATGGAGCACGCCCAGTACTTCCAGTCGTTGCCCATCTGCAGGCCGAACAGGTAGTACGGGCCGAACATGAGCGCCATGAGCTGCAGCATGAGGGGCGTGCCGCGCATCACCGAGATGTAGAAGCGCGTGACGAGCGCGACCGGCTTGAACCGGCTCATGCGGCCGAACGCCACCAGCACGCCCAACGGCAGCGAGCCGACGAGGGTGGTGAGGAATATCTGCAAGGTGAACGCCAAGCCCGAGAGCAACAGCTCCATCATGGTCGCGAATTCCATGTCCGGCCTTTCTCAAACATAACAGGTCCAATAACGTCAGCGAGGGCCGTTCCCGTGCCGAAGATTCGAGGGATCGCGGAGGCGAAGCGTACTGCGGTACGCGAGCTTCCGGGATCGCGCGAAGATTCGGTGCGCGAACGGCCCGCAGCATCGAGCAGACCCGCCGGCCGGCAGGCCGGCGGAACCCTAACCCTTACAGCACCCAGTTGTCGTAGGTGATTCCCTGGTCGGCGTACTTGTCGCACAGCTGCTTGACGGTGCCGTCCTCGTCAAGCGCCTTGAGCGCGTCGGTCACCTGCTTGGCCAGCTCGGTGTCGCCCTTCTTGAAGCCCACCGCGTAGTTCTCGGGAGCCAGCACGCCCAGCTTCACGTACGCGTCGGGCTTGGCCGCCATCTGGTAGCTGGCGATGGACAGGTCGCACGCCACCGCATCCACCATGCCGGATTCGAGCTGCATGAACGCGTTGTTGTAGTCGCCGATGGTCTGCAGTTCCTTGAACGTTCCGGCGAGGGCCTTCTGGCCGTCCTCGTCCTCCAGAACCTCAAGCGCCGCCGAATCAACCTGCGTCAGGACAATTTTCCCAGCCAGGTCCTCGAGCTTCGTCATGCCGCTGTCCTTCTTCACGACCACCACCTGCTCGTTGTACATGTACGGCTCGGAGAACGTGTATCCGTCCTCGCGGCCCTCCATGGTGAAGCCGTTCCAGATGCAGTTGATGGTGCCGCTGCCGATGAGCGCGTCCTTCGCGTCCCAGTCGATGGGCTCCAGCTTGAGCTCCCAACCGTTCTTCTCGCACACGGCCTTGGCAAGCTCCAGGTCGAAGCCGGTGAACTGGCCGTCGTCGCCCACGTAGCCGTACGGCGGGTACCCCTGGTCGAAGCCCACTGCCAACGTGAACGAGCCATCCGACGTCGAGCTGTCGGCATTCTGCGCGTCGCCGCCGCCGGAGCACCCGGCCAGCATCACCGCGGACAGCGCCAGCGTGACAACGGCGGCCACGAGCGCAACGAGTTTCTTCTTCATCGCATCTCCCATCATCCCGAACCCGGCCGATGCGCGCCCTTCCCTGGTGGCGCCTTCGCTTCGACCGCTTTTCTACTTTACTGTACTAAAGCGCGGGGACAGTATAGCACAGCCGTCGGAAAGCGGAACCCCCTGCGATCGGGAACCGGTGGCAGGCGGCGGAAGCGGCACGAGCGCGAACCAGCGGCTGCCCCGAGGTGCGAGCGCAATGGCGGCCCGGCCCGCCATTGCGTCGCGGCGTTCTCCGTATCGCCCCCGATCAGGAGATTTTCTCGAACCGTTCCCGAAAAGACGCCCCGGAATCGTTCATACCATGCGATCTGCGCCAGGGCGCTTTCCGAAAACGCCCCCCATGCGGAACCGGCGCAAGCGCGACGCCCCGCAACGGCCAGCGCTCAGCGAGCCAGCAGCGCGCAGAGGCTGGCCACCTGGGCGGGCGTCAAACGCAGCGCGTCGCGGACGTACGCCGCGAATCCGCCGGCTTGTCCGTCGATCTCGTCGAAGAACGCGCGCAGGTACGCGGGTCGCGCCTCGAGAAACGACCTGAGCACCGCCCGCTCCTCGTCCGACATCCCCTGCTCGAGCTGGGACATCTCGCGCTCCGTCGCCTCGGCGTTCACCTCGTTCGTGGCCAGGTACGCGGCCATGACGTCATCCTCGGAAGCCCCCGCGATGCGTTGCAGCACGGCGCACAGCACACCCGTGCGGTCCTTGCCGTGCTCGCAGTGCACGAGTGCCGCGCGGCGCTCGGCGGCCATCGTGCGCAGGACGGTGCCCATGAGGGGGAACTCGCGCGCGTAACGTCGGTAGTTGCGGATCATGCGCTCTTCGGGGCGGCCGTACTCGCCGATGACGCCGGCCACGAGGCGGCGCGACGCGTCGGAGCGCCCGCGGTCGGTGGAGGGCTCGAACGCGAGCGTCTTCGCGCCCACGATGCGCGGCTCGGGGCTCGATGCGACCTCCCACCGGTTGCGCAGATCGTAGATCGAGCGAACGCCCAGCTCGCCCACCAGGTAGGCCGCCTCGTCCTCGGTGATGCGCGCAAGCGAGGCCGAGCGGAACAAGCACGCGCCCTCGAGCGGCCCGCCGTCGACGGCGCGCAGACGGAAGCCGCCGAACGCGCGCACGCTCGCGTCAACCTCCGTCACCGCTCCACCTCGAACGCATACTCCGCGACGATGTCCGACGCCGCGCCCGCGCCGTCCACCGCGCGCACCTTCAGCAGATAACGCCCGGGGCGCTCGGGACGATACACGAAGTGCCAGTTCACGCCCTTGTCGATGACCGCGCCCGACGTGGGGTAGGTCGTCCACGTGGCGCCGCCGTCCAGCGAGAACTGCATGGCGGACACGTTGTGCTCGAAATCGTCAACGTACCCGTCGAACTCGAGAGGCTCCCCCACTCGATGCGCCACCGCCAACCCCCTTCACCGGCCGATCCTCCTCGTCGCGCGCGCCCGAAACGCGCCCGCCCACCGTACCACAAGCACGCAGCGCGCGCAAAAATTGCCCCGAAACGCGAACCGGCAGCCGCCATGGCTGCCGGTTCGCGCGCGGAGGGCGGCGAGGGAGGGTGCCGCCCTTGCGCCTATCCGATCAGGCTCATCACCGTTTCGGCGATCACGTCGGCATGGATGCCGGCCGCAAGGATCAAGAAGCGCAGCTCGCACCCGCCGATCAACGCCCCTACGGCACCGACGGCCATGAGCGCCGTGCCCGCATGCTGCTTTGCGCCGGGCTTCTTGCCGCCGCGCCGGTGCAGCACGAGCCCCATGAGGGCCATCGCCAGCGGCACCGCGAGCCCGCACACCACCACCATGCCCCAGAAACAGGGCGCGAGGCCGCCCGACACCAGAAGCGTCGCGGAGGCCGCGGCCGTCGCGCCCACCGCCGTCTGCGCGTCGGCACCCAGCATGCTGGCCAGGAACACCGCCATCACCACGCCCTCTACCAGCACGAGCACCACGACGATCCGCTCCATGAGCAGACGCGCCTTGGGAACGAGGGCGTCTTTCTTCGATAGCACGATCGCCACCAGCTCGACCAGCGCCACGCCCGTGTCGAACGCCGACACGGTGAACAGCGCCGGCAGCAACGGAGTGTCCCACAGGGGAACGCTCTCGGCCGTCATGAGCAGCATGCCCGTGTACACCGCCACGAACGCGCCCAACACGATGCCGATCACCGCGAGCACCCGCCGCAGGGTCGTGCCCTTCTTCTCGAACCAGGCCCACTTCTTCGCCAGCCACACGCCCACCGGCCTCGTCGCCAGCAGCGCCGACACCGCGAACACCGCCATCGCCGCGAACGCGCCCCACGCACCGTAGGTCATCCACGAGGTAAAGTGCCCGAAGCTCTGCCACATCAACAGGCCGCGCGCCGGCGTGATGAGCTCGGTGAGCAGCAACAGCAGACCGGCCGCCAAGCTGAAAAGCGCGGCCCACATCGACACGCACACGATCAGGCGGTGGCGCGTCCGGTCGATCAGGAACAGCACCGCCGCCATGACGAACGCGCCGGCACCCATGCCACCCAAGAACAGGTACAGGGCGGGTTGCCAGCTCCAAGTCAGTTGCAACATAGCGCTCACCCCCTCGTTCCCAGCAGCAGGCACGACGGATCGTTCGCCTGCGCGATGGGCACCGCTGCGTCGTTCGCCTGCGCCATCAGCTCGTCGAGCGGGCCGTAGCGCAACGCGTCGAACTTGCACGCGCGCACGCAGTGCGGCGTCTCGCCCGCCGGCACGCCTGCGCCCAGACAGCAATCGCACTTGTCCATGGCCACGGAGTTGTACCGCGGCACCTCGTACGGGCACGCTTGGAAGCAGTACTTGCACCCGATGCAACGTTCCTGGTCAACCGACACGATGCCCGCATCGCCCTTCGAGATGGCACCCGCCGGGCACACGCGCAAGCAGCTCGGCTCGCCGCAATGCATACACGACGTGGACAGCGTGACGTTCTCCCCTTTCGCGTTCACGAACAGGGTTATCCGCCGCCTGTCGGGCGTGTCGTCCGACAGGCGGTTCTCCCGGCGGCACGCCTCGATGCACAACTCGCAGTTCACGCACTTCCCAAGGTCGACGAGAAAGCCGTATTGCACGTCTCCGACCCCCGGGCCGTTCGCGCCCGCGCCCGCATCTTCGGCGAAGGCCGAGCTCCCCGCGCCTACAGCCCCGCCGACCGCAAGCGCCGAGACTCCCAACGCTGCGGTTCCTTGCAGTAGGACCCGCCGTGTCATCAGCGTTTTCGCTTGCATGCCTCCCCCCTTTCAGTCAATCTCCAATTCGACATAAGCCGCCTCGGGGCTCGCTTCTCCCCGATCGTTCACGGCCCTCACTTTCATCCGATACCGGCCTGCCTGCGGCGGCGTGAAGTCGAACGCCCAGGTGACGTTCTGGTAGTCGGTGGTGCTCGCGGTCGGGTACTCGGTCCAGTGAGCGCCCTCATCGAGCGAGAACTGGATCGCGGATATCGCGCGATCGAAGTCGTACGCGGTCCCCTTGAGCCTGACCGGCTTGCCGACGCTTCCCCGCACGCAGGGGATCATGCGACGTCGCCGCCCAGAAGCACGCCGACGTTCGGCAGGTTGGCGTACGCCTCACGCGCCTCGTCGCTGCTCGGGCTGGGCGGGGGCGTCTCGCGGTCCTCGAGCGTGATGGCCACCACGTCGCGCGCGAAGTAGTTCGCCGAGGTGGAGCCCAGCCACAACTGGTTCACGCCGCCCACGCTCTCGGCCAGCGGCGCACCGTTCACGTCGAACACGATCGGGCAGTAGCGCCGCTGCACGTACGACAGCGGCAGCGCCACCTCGTAGCCGTCGGCCGACGTGAACACGATGGTGTTCGCGTTCGCATCCGGCTGCGCCATACCGATCATCGTGAGCACCGAGATGCCCGTGACCTCGGCGTTCGCGCTCGCCTTGCCGTCGGCGGGATTCCCGGCGCATGCGCAGCCCATCAGCAACGACTGCACCTCATCGGTCTGGACGAGCTCGCCGTAGGTGGCGGTGTACGGGTTCGCCACCGCGCCGCCGACAGCGATCTGCCAATCCTCGGGAGCCACATCCGCCGCGGACGCCTCGCCCGTTGGGCGGGCTCCGCACAGATACTGCGACGCGCCGAGATTCTTCTGGATGTCCTCGTTGGACGACGTCTCACTCTGCGTGAAGGCGAACTGCCCCTCCACCGCATCGAGCGTGACGATGTCGGTTTTCGCGTACGTCGCGCTCGCATCGCGAGACACCGCCTCCGGCGCATCCTGCTGCGGCCCCGCATCGGTGGCCGCCACAGCTATGCCGCCGCTCACGCCCGCCAGCGCCAGCACCGAGCTCGTTCCCAGCACTAACGTTTTCTTCAACGTGCTCATTGCGCACCTCCTCTTACCACGCGCCCGACCTGCCCCGCATGCCGGGCGCGGCACTTGTTTCCCCACGTTACTTTGCGTTGAACATAACCTTGATCGGATACGGCGACACCTTGCCCGTGTCGCTGACTGCGCGAATCGACATCACGTACGACCCCGCGTTTTCCGGCGTATACGCGAACGTCCACCACACGACCTTCGTCTCGTCGGAGTCGGACGTGTCGAACGTGGTCCAGGTTTCACCCTGATCGAGAGAGAACTCCACGGCAACAATCTGCTCGTCAAACGCCTGAGCGAAGCCCGTGAAATCGAACGGTTTTCCAACTTCGACAATCTGCCCATCATGGAAGTTCGTTATGCCGGCATTTGGCTTGTCGAAATAATTTCCCTCACGATCGGGAAGACCGTTGTAGAAATGCACTTCCTCCTCAGGAACGCTCGCGACAACAACCTCGCTCACGAATCGCGTATGATTGCCCAGGCACCGCAGATCGGTGTCCCACACCATGACAGGTGCGCCCTCTTCGTACGTCAGGTACTCGCCGTTCAATTTGTACACGAGGTAGATTTCGCCGTTTTCAGCGCCTTCGACAGGCAACGCCTGGGTATAGCCCGACGGTGCCGTCGGGTAGATGACGTTCGCGCCTTCCTTTACGCCAGCCTTGTCGAGCACATAGCTCATCGGAATGCCCGTGATCTCCATGTTCGCAATGAGCTCACCGCCTTCGGGATTGATGACGCACTGCGCCCCGGTAACAAAGGTCTCGCTGGGAGCCTCTTTGATCAGCTCTCCAAGGTTTACCGATACGGGATTGTCGACTTCGCCGCTCACCGTAATATCCCAATCGTTGATCAGGCTTTCCGAATCGAGCGATTCCCCATTCGATCCTTTGACCAGGCTTTCAACCTCTGCATCGTCAAGCGTCGCCAACATCCAGTCGATCTGAGGCAGATCGGTGAGGGTTTCTTGTTCGTACGAGAAACGGCCTTGGGCATTTTCCACATACGAGAAGCCCCTGAGCACATCGTACTTCGCCTCCTCCCAAAGCCGCATCGTGCCATTGTCGGTAGCGTCGTGGCACGACAGGCACGAGCCCTTAAACGAATCGCGGCTGTGCATGCCATGGATCAAGCTTCCGAACGAATCGTAGCTGTTGCTGTAGCCATCCTCCGAATGGCAGTGAACGCACTGCATCGGCGTCACGTCGGAACCAAGGTTGTTCGTGATCTTGATGTGCGGATAGTCCATCTTGTTGTTTACGAGATCGGCCAGCCCATCCTCATGGCACGAAACACATCCCCTGTTGTCGGCATTCAGATACTGCGTGTTATACGCTGCCGGTGCGCCGTTCAGATGGTTCAATCCAAATTGGTTCGACGCAGCATCGGGCGTGAGCTGGATACTCGTTCCGTCCTCAAGCGTGCGGATCTCGGGGGCATAGGCCTCCACGTCCGATTGGACCTTGTCTATGCGATCCTGCAGCGTCGCGTCATCGGGCAGGTCGCTTCCCGCCACAACGCGAGACTGGCCATCCCCCTCCCCTTCGACGTTCGGGACGCAGGCTGCGAGCGAGAACCCCATCGCACAGCACAGCGCCGTCGTCCATATAGCGCGCTTTCGCATTGCACTCTCCTCTCCTATTGTTCGATACTCGCCCTCTGCCGGTATCGTATCATAAATCATACAAATTTGTGATACTTGTCTTACAGGTATATGATTCTTTTTTGAGAATAGAGAAGGGCCCCGCCGCGTCAGCGACGAGACCCTGCAACGAACGCGCCCGGGAATGCGCTCCGGGACGGCAGCGCGGGCGGCGCGCTACCCCTTCTTCGCGATGCTCTCCAACCCTTCGAAGGCCTCGGACAGCGCGCTGGGGATGACCACGAGGCCGCCCTTCTCCCGCACGCTGTCGGAGACGAAGCTCATCGCGCGCAGCTGGAGAGCCGCATCCTCGCGCCCGTACGTGCGCGCGGCGTCCACGAACATCTCCGAGATTTCCTTCTCCACCTCGGCCAGGATGATGCGCGCGTTGTACTCGCGCTCGGCGCGCGCCTCGGCGGACAGCGATTCCTGCAGGTCGTCGGGTATCTCGATGTCGCGGATCTCCACCGACACCACGGTGATGCCCCATTCGTTCGTCTTGCGCTCGAGGATGTCGGCCACCTCGCGGTCGATCTGCTCGCGGCGCGTGCTCAGCTGGGCGATGTTCACCGCGCCCATCACGTCGCGCAGGGTGGTCTGCGCCGCCCAGTACACCAGGCGAACGTAGTTCTTCACCTCGGAGCACGCCTTCCCGGCATCCCACACCGTCCAGAACAGCACGGCGTCCACGTTCACGGGCACGAGGTCGGCCGTCAGCACGTGCTCAGCCTTGAACGCCGTCGAGCGCATGCGCATGTCCACGGTGGCCGCCGAGTATTCCACGAGCGGGATCATGAAGATGAGGCCGGGGCCGGCCACGCGGTTGAACTTGCCGAAGCGCAGGACCACCGAGCGCTCCCACTCCAGAACCACGTGCATGCAGCTGAACAGCACGGCGGCGGCCACCGCGCCCACGACGGCGAGCACCGGCGACCATGCAAGCCACGCCGCACCCACGAACAGGGCGAACACAACCAGCGTCAGCACCCATCGAAGCGCCGTCGCACCGGTTCGGCTCGTCGTCGTCTCGTCGAATTGCGCTTCGGTCGCGATCACGACGTCATCGGCGCTCATCTCGTCCTGTTCGTCGAAATACGACTTCTTCTCCCCCATGGCTCTCCCCTCTCACTCGTCGAGCGTCGCGAACGCTTCCTCGATCCGCGCCATCGCGTCCACGCGGGAAATCCCCGTTTCCCGAATCACGCGCACCAGCTCCTCGATCACGACGTCCACCGGCGAATCGGGAAGGTTGAGCGCTTCCCGGTCGATTTCGGCGATGGTCGAACGCTTCCCGCGGCCCGACAGGATCAACCCGTCGGTCTCGAGGTCCTGATACACCTTGTGGATGGTGTTGTAGTTCACGCCCAGCTGAATGGCCAGCTCGCGCACGGTGGGCAGCGTGTCTCCCGGCCGCAGCCGCCCCGATCGGATCAGGAAGATCATGTGGTTGCGGATTTGAATCCACACGGGAACGCCCGATGTATCGTTCACCCGCAACGTCTCGAACACGCGCGCCCAGCCTTCCTTTCAAAGTATCATCCGGTCGTATGATAACACAAGCGAACGCCAACGGATCGCCTCAACGAACGACGAGTGCATCGGGCGAACACGGGGACCGGCAAAAGAAGAGCGCGGCCGTCGCGTTGACGGCCGCGCTCGATCGGCGCGCTTCTGGGAGCCCGGAAGCCGGGGGCTACCCCAAATCGCCTGCGGCTTTCACCTTCACGCGGTTCGTGTGGCCCGGATAGTACGCCAGGGGCACGTCCTCGGCGTCGATGATCTCCACGGTGTCGCGCACCGCACCGGCCTCCACCGCGGCGTCCACGGCGGCGGCGCGCGCGATGGCCAGCGCCTCGTCGCGCGGCGTGACGTCGTAGTCGACCAACGCCTCGTACACGCCGCTCACCTTCGAGATGGCCGAGCCGATGGCGTTCGCGCAGCCCGCGTGCTCGGGCGCGTCCACCTCGGCCGTGCCGGCCAGCTCGTGCGGCAGCACGATGGCGCCGCCGCCCACCAGCACCACGTCGATGTCGTCGCTCGACACCTTCATCATGTCGATGGCATCCTCCACGAGCGCGCGGATGGCGGCCATCGCGCGCTCGGCCACGTCCTCGGGGATGTCGGCCACGAGTGCCCCGTCCCCCACTTCGGCCATCCCCAGGCGCACGGCGATGTCGGTGGCCGTCATCGTATCGCCGCCGAACACGAGCGCCTTGCGCGCGATCTCGTAGCCCACCGAGTCGGGGCCCACGCACACGGTGCCGTCGTCGGCCACGCGCACGATGGAGCCGCCGCCCAGGCCGATGGACACCACGTCGGGCATGCGGAAGTTCGTGCGCACGCCGCCGATGGTCACCGCCACGCCGCTCTCGCGCGGGAAGCCGTGCGCCAGCACGCCCAGGTCGGTGGTGGTGCCGCCCACGTCGATGACGATGGCGTCGTCGCGGCGCGACAGGTAGCTGGCGCCGCGGATGGAGTTCGTCGGCCCGCACGCGATGGTGAGGATGGGATAGCGGCGCGCGTGCTCCATGGTCATGAGCGTGCCGTCGTTCTGCGACAGGTACACCTCGGCGTTCACCACGCCCTTGTCGGCCAGGCTCTGCGCGAAGCCCTCCGTGAAGCGACGCGCCACGTCGTGCAGCGCCGCGTTCAGGATGGTGGCGTTCTCGCGCTCGATCAGGCCCATCGAGCCGATTTCGCTCGAGATGGACACGTGCACGCCCTCGCCCAGCACCTCGCGCGCGATCTCGGCGGCGCGCAGCTCGTCGTCGTTGCGCACGGTGGAGAACACGCTCGACACGGCCACCGCCTCCACGCGCCCCTTCACGCCCTCGAAGAACGCGCGGCACGCGGCCTCGTCGAACTCCGCCAGGCGCTTGCCGTCGTACTCGAAGCCGCCCTCGATGACGAGCGCGTCCACGCACACGGCCGCGATGTCCTCGGCCCAGTCCACCATCGGCGGGATGCCCACCGTGGCCGGCGCGCCAATGCGCAGGATGGCGATGGGCGCGAGGCCCTTGCGCTCCACGATGGCGTTCGTGCACTGGGTGGTGCCCAGCATGGCCTGCCCGATGAGCGCGCGATCGACGCCGCTCTCGTCGAGCACGGCGTCCACCGCACCCATGATGCCCGTGTAGATGTCGCCCGAGGTGGGGTTCTTCACCGCGGCCACCACCTGCAGGTTCTCGTCGATCAGGACGGCGTCGGTGTTCGTCCCGCCCACGTCGATGCCCAGTTTGTACATGGCTTACGCCTCCTTCCGCGCGCTGCGCTCTTCCACGGGGATATAGTCGGTGTCGATGCCGAAATAGCGCGGCCCCACGAGGTCGATGCCCGCCGGCGTGCGCCACATATCGAAGCACTCGAGGCCCACGACCAGCACGCGCTTGCCGTACTTGAGCGCGTCGGTGGGCACGGGCGTGAACGTGTCGGGGTCCACGAGGCAGATGAGGTCGGGCACCGTGGCCCTGATCTCGCCGTCCACCACGCAGCTGAGGTTCTCGTTCTGGAACTCGACGAACGCCTGCGATCCCTTGTCCTCGCCGATGCCGTCGAGCACCACCTTGCCGAAGTTGAACGCGCCGCGCGTCTCGCGCAGCACGTCGGAGATCTTCCCCTTGAACAGCTTGTGGCCGCCCGTGAACTTCAGGAAGAACTCCTCGGGCGTGAGGCCGGCCGCAGCCGCCCCGTCCTTCGCCGTGCGGATGGCGCGGCCCAGCTCCTCGGAGCGCGTCACGATGCCGTGCACACCAAAGCTCTTCAACGTGTCGGCATCCATGCAGAACAACGCGATGGTGATGGTTCCGCCCATGGTCATGGTGGCCGCGCGGGCGATGTCCTCAGTCCACTTGTTCGTGATGGTGTCGAGGATGCCCGAGTTGCCCTTCTCGTCGATGAACGCCATGGGCGTGGCCGACGCGCCGCCGATGGTGAACGTGACCATCTGCAGCTCGGGGAACGCACGGCCCATGCCGTCGGCGTCCACCATGGGGATGCCGAGGCGCGCGGCCGCGGCGATGGGCAGCATGGAGTTCACGCCGCCGGCCTCCATGGGCATGGTGGCGTACACGGGCTTGCCGTAGTAGCGCGACACCATGTCGAACAGCTTGGCGAACTCGTTGGCGCCCACGCCCTTCTCGGCGAGGATGGTCGGCGCGCCCATGGACGCCGTCGGCATGATGAACGCGCCCTCGGGCACCTCGTCGGCGCCGATGAGCTCGACTTCGCCGCATTCCTTCACGGCGCCGATGGCCGTGAGCTTGCCGATGTAGGGGTCGCCGCCCCCGCCTGCGCCGAGAAGCGCCGCGCCCAGCGCGATGTCTTCGATTTCCTGGATGCCGATCTTCCTCATGCTCGTCCTTCCTGTATGCCGTCCGCCGCATCGGGTGCGGCATGGTTCATGATAGTCGATTCCGCGGGCCGTTTGAGG
Organism: Eggerthella hominis; assembly: GCF_014287365.1. Taxonomy (NCBI): domain Bacteria; kingdom Bacillati; phylum Actinomycetota; class Coriobacteriia; order Eggerthellales; family Eggerthellaceae; genus Eggerthella; species Eggerthella hominis. Next base: position 80,930 of record NZ_JACOOA010000010.1, on the reverse strand, counting down.
GCGATGCGCCCCGCGAACCGCTCGCCGCCCGCCAGGCGGTAGGACAGCGCGTAGGCCGCCATCGCCACGACGATGCCGTTCACCGGCCCGACGAAGAACGGCAGGTCGAGCGCGCCGAGCCCCGGCACGAGCGCGAACGTGCCGCCCGTGACGAGCGCCACCGCGATGCCGCACACGAGCCCCGCCACGCCCGGTGCGGACACGCCGTCGCTCACGCGCACGTTCGCCGGGCGGCCTTTCCGCACCAGCCAGTAGTCCGCTACCATCACGCCGGCCAGCGCGGGGCCGCAGGCCGACAGCACGGTGAGGAACGCCTCGAACTGCCCGAGGATGCCGCCCACCGCCAGCGCGATGCCCGCGATGCCGGAGACGGCCGTGGTCAGCTTGCTGCCGCCCTCGCCCTTACCCAGCATGACGGCGAAGCCGAGGCCGGCGGAGTACACGTTGCTCGCGTTCACCGTCCACGCCGACAGCACGAGCGCGATGAGGCCCACCGCCGGCAACCCGATGGAGTTCATGATGACGGCGATGTCGCCCTGACCGGTGACGATGGCCAGCGCCGCTCCCGCCACCAACGCCACGAGCGCTGCGGGGATGACGCCGACGACGCACGACAGCACCGCGTCGCGCCGTGTGCGCGCGAAGCGGGCGAAGTCGCCGGCCGTGGCGCCCGCGAACGCGAACAGGCCCACCGCCATGTTCACGCCGGCGATGAGGCCGATGGCGTCGGCCGGCAGCGGCACGTAGCCCAACAACGCGTCGAGGCTGCCCGTTTGCGCCACCGACGCGCCCACGCCGTACAGGCAGATGGCCACCAGCAGCGGCGCGGCGACGGAGCTCACCCACTTCAGCCCGTCGAAGCCCACGAGCGCCGTCGCCAGCATGAGCGCGCCGAGCGCCACCGAGCATGCCCACACGGGCACGGCCAGGCCGAACACGTCGGCCAGCATGAGCGCCAGCGACGCTCCGCACACGGCCGTCTGCACGCCGAACCAGCCGATGGTCACCACGCCCACGATGAGCGATACGAGGTAGCGCGCGCCGGCGCGCCCGAGCGCGGGAGCCGCGAGCGATGCCGTGGGGAGCCCCAGGTCGGAGGCTTGCATGGACACGAAGCACATGTAGGCCACGATGAAGCCGAACCCCACGAGCGTGGCGAGCGCCGCGCCGCCGAGCGCGAGGCCCAGCCCCAGCGACGCGCCCACCATGAGCGTCGGCGCGCTGAACATGCCGCCCGCGCGGATGAACGCGATGCTGGCCCAGCTCTTGCGCTCGGATTCGTCGATGCGCAAGCCGTCGGCTTCCGCCGCGGCGGTTGTGTCGCGTGCCGTAGGCACCGGTGCCTCCTCGTTCGTCGTTTTCAGGTGGTAACGGCTCGAAAGTGTAGCATAACGGCGCATGCTATCATGGAGCGCGATTCAATACGACACGGGACGAAGGGCGACGATGGACGTCGAACTGCACTACCGCGAGCAAGGATCGGGCGAGACGCTCATCCTGCTGCACGGCAACGGCGAGGACGGCTCGTACTTCGAGCATCAGATAGACGCGTTCGCGTCGCGCTTCCGCGTGATCGCGCTCGACACGCGCGGGCACGGGAAGTCGCCGCGCGGGGAGGCGCCCTTCACCATCCGCCAGTTCGCCGACGACCTGCTGGCCTTCATGGACGAGCACGGCATCGAGCGCGCTCATTTGCTGGGATTCTCGGACGGCGGCAACATCGCCCTCGTGTTCGCGCTCGCGCATCCAAAGCGCGTGGGCAAGCTCGTGCTCAACGGCGCGAACCTCGACGCCGGCGGCGTGAAGCCGTCGGTGCAGCTGCCCATCGTCGCGGGCTATCGGATAGCGTCGTTCTTCGGGAGGTGGAGCGAGCAGGCGCGCCGCAACGCCGAGATGCTCGGCCTCATGGTGAACGACCCGAACATCGCCCCGGAGGAGCTAGCCGCGCTGAGCACACCAACGCTGGTGGTGGCCGGCACGAAGGACATGATCAAGGAAGACCACACCAGGTTGATAGCTAGCGGCATCCCGGGTGCGAGGCTGGCCTTCGTAGAGGGCGATCACTTCGTGGCGGCGGGAAACCCCGAGGAGTTCAACCGAGTGGTGGAGGGGTTTCTGCTGACGGAAAAGACGTCAACGTAAAGCTATAGAAAACTATCCATTTACATGTATATTACATGCAATCTAATTTGCCAACATAAACAACCAAGTTGCACGGACGCTCCGAATACCTGATTCTCACGGAGTACGCAGATTACCTACCGTACTACGAATCGAAAAACCGATACGCGCATATTCGACGCAAATTGAATCCGAAAGAGACATAAAGGCACTTTCAGCGATCAACCATGTCGTTTCAAGCTCAGACAAGGGGGATCAATCCTGCTCGCATCCTGATACACATTAGAGCTTGAAGATAATCCATTAGCGAGAACAACGGCTTTCGATTATGGTTTTTAACAATCCGATAATGCTTCTTGTCTCGTCGCGGTGGAGCAAAACCAATCCAAAAAGCACTGCAACCTGAGCAGGAATCAACCAAACACCGAACTCGGCAATCACAAGCTGCGCGATTAAGAGACCGTACGATGTGAGCACTTTTCCCCACGCAATCCTCATCTTAATGTGCCTTCGGAGCGCAATCACACGCGCAGCGAGCACACCGCCGTAACCAATCATCGTTGCAATAGCCGCTCCCATGGCACCGAGATATGGAATCAGCAGTAGGTTCAACACAACGTTCAAAGCTGCGCCTGCAACAGTCGTGCAAGAAAGCGTCTTGGTATCTTTCGTCGCAGTGAATACACCACCGATGAACTGACAGAGAATATCGAACACAACAGCTAGCAACAGCGGGGGCACGAACCGCCACGCCTCGAAGAAGTCCTTCGCATAAAGAAACGAAGCGATTGGAATGTTTGCGATCATTATCACGGAGCACGTCAACGTCATAGCAAAACTCATTAGACTGAATGTCGTGCCGAAAAAACCGTCTTTATCCTTGGAATCAAATTCTCTGATAGCGGAAATCGACCATGCTTGGGAGAAAACGTTTCCGAACATCGAGAGAATGCTCGGAATTTTATACGCCACAGCATAAATGCCGCTCACGCCTACACCACAGATTAGCGTAAGAATATAGCGATCCGAAGCGCTATTGACCCACCATGCCACCACGCTAAAAATAAGCGGGAAACTATACCGAAACATAGCATTTCTGAGCTCGGTGTCAGTCTTCAAATCAACGTAACGGTAGAGCCTCGCGGCGACGAGCATGTAGACAATTGCTACGAGCGAACCGAGCGTATTGGCTAAAAGATAGCCCGTAAGACCCCAACCAAGAACCGCAAGAAAGACGATATTGCACGTGAGCGCAATAACGGAGTTGAGGATGCTCGACACCACCACCGTCTTGACCTTGTCGATCCCGCGGCAGAACAGAGAGAACACATTGGAGCCCGCCGTCGCGAAGAACATGATCGCCGTGAAGAAGAGGTACTCGCCGTCGAATCCCGGGATGCCAAGCAGCGACACGGCGAATAGAAGCAGCGAGACTAGGCAGGTGCCAATCCCGACCGTCTTCACACCCACAGTGAATACCGCCCTGTTGTCGCAGTGCTTATCCAGCGCGAAGCGCATCGCCGCATCCTGGATGTCCAGCGAAAAAATTGGCACAAGCAGCATCACCGTCGTCGAAATGAGATCCGCTACACCATACTGCGCCGTCGTCAAGATGCTCGTGTAGAGAGGCACCAGAAAGAACGACAGCGCCTTTGGCACAAACCCGCTCAAAGCGAAGAGTCCAATGTTCTTGGCTAGATATTTTCGTTTGGTCTGCACGACCTATCCATGCCCCAGAATTTTCTTAACAACAGCTTTTGCTTTCATGAGACGGCGACGCTGATCATATCCTCCGCAATATCTCCTACGCAGGGCAGAGAGGGCTTTGTCGCCACGAGCAAGTTCGACAATGATATCGCCCCACATTATTGGCAGCCCCTGATTGTAGGGCTGCTGGCAGTCCCAGTACTCTTGGAGTTTTTGGGCATTGGCTTCAGCGCCGAGGTTAGCCAACTCCTCGACAATCGCCCTACCCCTCTCGGTCATCACGACAGCCATCGAAACACCCTCGCAATCATCGGAGAACCGAGGACCCCAATAATCTCCCGTACGTACATCGGCGGCAGAACGCTCGCGGTAAGGGCACTCGTAGCAGCTCTTCGCATTGCAAAGGCCCTGACCAAAAAAGGCATAGAAGTCATCTTTTGGCTCAGCCGCGGAATAGTCCCTTGCGCCGCCCATCACTCTCATCATCTTCACGGACGACCATCCGTTTGCCTTCCAACGGAACTGAACATCAGGATGCCTACCCACGCCGTCGCGCTCGACGCGCTCCTCAATGTAGCGGCGCCACAAGTTCGCAGTCGGCACGCCACGGCAAATGAGCTCGACAAGAACCGCCGAATCGCGCATGCTCTTTTGACGCAGCAAGGCATCGAGACCAGCGATCTGGCACGGCGTACCGAAGAAAGCGACCCTGCCGTCTCCATCACTCGCCTTTGCCAGCGCTTCGGCCGAACGGGCCTGGATGTATTTCGAACCCTTGAGGGAATTGACCTTGTCCTCGTCAACCTCAACGACCACGGCGGCATCCTGTTCCCGGTCGTAAGCACACCCGAAAACGCGATAGTCCTTGGCGAGCAGAAAGACCGACAGATCATTACAAAGTCCGCCGGATGAGGACATCGTCAGGGAAACCTTGTCAGCACTCTTATAGGAGCACATCCCAAGCGCATTTCTCAAACTCGGTGCCGATATAGTTGCCATTGGACACACCTTGACACACGCCCCGCATGCCACACAGAGGCCATCGTCAATGCTATAAGCCTGAAAACCGTCGACGTTTTCGGAGACAGCTACAGCCTTGCGCGGACAGACCACCGCGCAAGCTCCGCACCCACAACATTGGTCGGTAATATGGATCGGCTTCTTCGGCTTCTCGCCTTCTGTATACGTCTTAAAGGCGATTTCAAGTGACTTTTCCAGATATGCCATCGAAGAGCGGCGAAGGTCTTCCAGTGCTCGATTCGCGATACTAAAGTCACACGTTTCAGACGCAAGAGCACCTTCAGGATCGACAAGCCTTTCGCTCAACCTCATGAGCTCTAGGAAGCCCGTGATGCGCGAGTTTTGGCTCTTCTGATCGGAGTCGGAAAAGCGTTTAAAAACCGAGAATGGTTTATTGAAATTTGTAGCGAAAGCTACGCCATGAAACGAATCCGTGAGGACATAGCTTGCTCCAGAAAGGAGTTCGACATACTCCTTAGGCCCAACCTCAAAGGGAGGTACGTTCTCACGCTGATCGTTGAATGTCGGTATCACAATAATTGGCAGACCGAGGAATTCAGCATAGCTGCTAACCGCTCGCCTGTAGCGCGAAGGATCCCCGAGGAAGTAGCAGAGAACGTACTTATTCGGTTTTTCCAATTCGGATCCGCCGCCAAGAAGGTCTTTCCATCCGGCATAATCAAATAACAGCGTCGGGTCGAGGACGAGTTCCGCCTTACGGCCAGCAAGCTCCCCGATCAGCTCCACGCCCCTAGACTCGCGCGCAGATAGAGATCCGAAGCCACCAACAAGCTCCGCCGTACGTTGGCGAATCTCCGGGTCGACGATATTGCTCGCCCCAAAGCTCGGTGCATACGCAATCCTTTTCGCAGGATCGTCAACGAATGGCAAAAAGTAATTCTCATCGAAACACGTAGGCGACCATACCTGATCGCTTCCGCAAATACAGGCAGCAGCACTCGAGGCGAGAGCCCTGAGCTCTGGGGCGGAGTTCACCGGTTCGCTCGTCTCGGCATACTCAGTCAAGAACGCGGCAAACAGCTCGCTCCGCGCGCTAGAATGATACGGAGTGGAGCTATGGTCTTTAAACTTGCCGACGGCTTTCTTGGCCAAGGCGACCATATCCATCCGCTCAGATCGCTCTTTAGTCGGCCGGGGACTATAATCAATAAGAAAGGGCTCGACACCTCGATGGCTTAGGATCCGCTGCAACGCGATCGCCTGCAGCACCGTGCCGTAGTTCTCGTAGGAGAACCATGTCATCACAGCAACCCTCGGCTTCATATCATCCGGATCAATCAACAGATTAGCCCCTTACCCGTTTCAGAACTCGCTCTAAATCGGCGAACCTAACGATCTCCGCCACGGCGCAGAGCTTGAAGACCATCTTTTCTGGAAGGCCAATCTTCCTAAGATGCCTCCCGATGTTATGCTCGAAAATATCCTTTTCAGTAAACCACGACATGCTAAAGTGATGGATAGAGCGAGTGTTTGAAGTAATTCTGATCTCGCCAGTATACATATCTTTGGGATTGAAGTACTCCGCCGGATATATGGTCACCCCTGCGACATCCTGAATTCCGAGCAGAGGCTTGAGTCCATTTTGCTCGAGAATCCTGGTTACTCGAATCACAACGGTCGTTTGATCAAACGACTCGCCGTCCTTAACAAAATGGTCGTTTTCGTATGAATCGAGAATGGATTGGTAGAGATCGAGACCAGGTCCGACAGAAAGGCCAAGTCCAGCATTTACGGAGCCGACTTCTATGCCGTCAGAGTCCGTCTCGAATCCCATAAACGGGCCGTTGGCTAGAATATCGTCAATTGGCTGAACCAGCTCTACATCTGTATCGAAATAGATGCCGCCGCGCTCGTACAGAATCTTGAAACGCGCATAGTCGCTTACAAACGCCCACTTTTTTGCATCGTATGCTTCAGAGACGTAGTCGCAGCACCGAATATCGAAATTAGACTCGTCCCAACAAACAATTTCGTAACCCGGCAAATACTTACGCCACGATTCCATGCAACGCAGTTCCTGTTCACCTAAAAGATTCCCGCCAAACCAACAATAATGGATCGTTCTGGGAATATCGTCAGGATTCTTCTGCGCGCTCATTTAAGCGGCTCCTTAGGAGGCGTTTCGTTGGTCGCAGTTCCGATCAAACGAGCTGGAATACCAGCCCATATTTCATAATCTCCAATGGAATGTGTCAAAACGGCATTTGCGCCAACTATTGCTCCTTTACCGATATGGACAGGCTTGCCAAACGATGCGAGTACTTTCGCCCCTGCGCAGATTATGCATCCTCTATGCAAAACGAGCGTCAGCTTAACGTTGGCAGGAGCCTCGGCGTATGCGTCCTGCCTGCCAAGAGTAACGTTTTGATACACAACACAAGCATCCTCGATAACCACGTCAGGGTGGATGACGGTGCCGAGCGAATTGTGCGGAAATTTCACATCGCGCCCAATTGTCACTGAAGAGGGTATATCGGCGCCGATTCGCATCGCTTTCCACTGATACAGTTTGGAGAGAACACTCCCACGACGAAACCGCAGCATATCCGTCAAGTTCATTGAATTACCTTTTTCTGTTTCTGATGGAGGCAAGAGCCAACGCTGTTTTTGGAAGCATAAAGAACTCAGCCAGATAAAACGCTTGCTGCTGCACAGGGAGAGCAGTGAACGGGAAGTCTTCCACTGCCCGTCTAAGCATCTTCGAATGTAAGAGGTTACCTGCAAGTTCTACTTTTTCGGAAGTCGGCATTTCACAGGATTCCAAGCTCATAAGCAAGGTTCTCGTGCAGTCAATGACGCTTCTTTTGATGCGCAGTATCGCTTCTTCTTTTCGTTGGGTCTCCTGGGACCCCATTCGAAAAAGCAGATCGAACAATTGCTCGTTATCTTGTATCGAGGAGTCGTTAAAACCATTCGTGATTGATGGCTGTCTGTCGTTCCTGTAGTTGTAGAAAACGGAATCGGAAACCGCAATCGTATTCGCGTTCTTGCAAAACTCTGCGTTGAAAAAACGATCTTCGGATCGAACATTCCAGAACGCAATGTTATGTTCCCGAATCAGGTCGAGGCGGTACATCGAAAAACAGACTGACACCGGCGTGTTATCTGAAACATTACGATTCGGATAAGCACCGAAAAAGGCACGTCTCAACTTCCATATCTGCTCTTCGCCTTCAAGAATACTGCCAGCGAGAGGATGCCTACTTTCATAGTCCACAGCACCGCAACGCATCACTCTATAGCCTGAGAACGCAGCATCCGCATCAGTTTCGCGAACCGTCTCAAGCAGTCTCTCGACCATGTCTTCGTCAATCCAGTCATCCGAATCGACGAACATCACGTATTCGCCTTTTGCAAGGCTGAGACCCGTGTTCCTTGCTGGCCCAAGCCCCTGGTTCTCTTGATGAACGACGCGTATGCGCTTGTCCCGTTCGGCAAGTTCGTCGGACAGATGACCGCTGCCGTCAGGTGATCCATCGTCAACAAGGATGACCTCAATATTCCGGACAGTCTGCTTTAGGATGCTCATAACGCATTCCTCAAGATATTGCTCGACGTTATATATTGGTACGACAACGCTAACGAGACCCATCGTTGTCCTTTCTAGCTTCATGATGCTCAGAAAGGACTAGTGGAGCAAAAAGAAACAGTGCCCAAATACACGAAAAGAAAGTTCTTGCCGAGTTCTCGTAAAAGCAGTTCATAAGAAAGAGGACGGCTACGCAAGCGCATAGCTCGCAAGCTGGTCGCAATCGTTCATTTGAGCGCACGCTTGAAAACAACGAACGAATCGAAGGACCAGCGGAGGCAATCGAATAGAATAAAAGGCCGAGGTAACCCATCTGCAGATACAGCATTGCGGATTGCAGGTAGTAATACTTCAAATAGCCGTTGGCGTAAAAAAAGGGCGAACAGAACAGGGAGATAGACGACATGGTAGTCGCTCCGATCCCCATGCCAATAAAGCGCTCAATTATATCGCCATGGAAAAACATGCTATCCATCTGCGAGAACATCCCAATGCGAGAAACGCCATATCCTGTTTCAAGATCATGGTTATCGGCAGCGCCCATAATCGAATTCACGTCCATAAGTACACTGTAATGATACGGATTGACCGTCTTCAATACATTGAGCGCCAAAACAATACCCGCGATCGATACAATGATAACGCCGACAGTCTTGAAAGACGGACGATTGATAAAAAGACTAATTACCGCAATCGTCAGAAACTCGAAGTAAAAAAACTTAATTTCCGCAAGAGATACGATGATCAGACATGAAATACAAGTTAGCGCGAAGCCCACCACGCCAACATCGCGATTGTTCAAACAGGAAACGAAAGCGTAGGCCACACAAAGACCGAGAAAAACGTTCAGAGGCCCGTTGCAGCCAGCAACAGTGCCAAAAATGCCGCCGAGATTGTCCCTGTCTAGGCCCATTACAATGTACTCATATGCGACGAACGCCACGTTGACGGGTTGAAGCTTATAAAGAAGCCGCCAAACGCGAACAAAATCATCAACCCTGAAATACGCAGCACAGAGCAGCCCAAATAGAATAAACCTGAACAATTGGAAAAATTCCCATGCGAACAAAATAGGGTCAACCGCATTCAGCAGAGCCATGAATGCTCCATACACCGCAAAAACTAGAAGCAGGTAACCATACCATCTTGAATGATCAAAAAGCCGAGCGATCGCTTTCAGTGAAAACAACGCCACAGCGACATTGAATACATCCAGCAGATATGTCGCCATACTGGGAATGATGGATATATTAACCAGAAAGTTAACGACAATGATGATCGGAATTTCCGCAAAAAGAAGCCGACTGACCGTAATCTTTCGATCCAGTAGTCTGACTCGGTCTCGAGGGATATTTCCAATTAAAGTTGATATCGATTGAACCATATAATTGTATCCGTTTCGCATATGGTCACTACTCGACGCGTTGGCGCACAAGCATCCAGTACAGCTCCGCAAGCCTGACTACATTGTTTTTCAAATCAAACGACCCGATAATTTTCTCTCTGCCCTTGCATCCGATAGCTTGCCGAAGAAGACCATCAGCAAGCAGCATCGACAGAAGCTCCGATAACCGCCCCTCGCTATCTATCGGCATAAGGAAACCGCTAGCGCCATCCTCAATCACCTGCGGAACGCCGCCTACAGGCGTAGCAATGGCAGGTATCCCACGCGCCATCGCCTCAAGCAAGCTCATGGGCATGCCTTCATTCTTCGAAGGTAGGCAGTAAACGGCAGCGCGTTCAAACAGAAGCTCTTTCTCTTCTGCGGCAACCCAGCCAAGAAACTCGCAGTGATCGGAAATTCCGAGCTTATTCGCCAAAGCCTTGTACTTCTCAAGCGACCCATCCCCGCCGAAAACAAGCTTTGTCTCAGGATGGCTTTTCAGAACTTGCACTGATGCACGCAAAAGCACGTCAGGACCCTTGTTCTCATCAAGGCGCCCCAGAAAAAGGATGTCTCGATGAGAGCAGGGCGAGCATGACTCCATCGGTACCGAAACCGCATTGTGCATGACAACGAGCCTCTTAGGGCTAAACCTCCTCGAGGTCATCCATTCAGCCCATTCCTCAGACAGCACCACGACGGCATCCGCAGCATCAAAGAGTGAACGAACCTCACTCCGATCCTTCTCAGCAAGCTCGTTGTCGAACCACACAGCGAACTCGCCTCCATGGAGATGAAAGATGACTTTCTTCCCCCTGTTCATGGCGAGATTCGCAAATCGGCTCTTGCGCCTGAGACTATTTCTCGAAGCCGTATGAATATGTACGATGTCATATTTATCCAGTATTCTCGAGAAACGAATATACCCCCTAAGACCGGCAAGCATCCTCTGGACGATCGCACCCTCTTCGTAAGTCGAAAGGAAGTCAACCTCGATACCAGTTGACGGAAGAGCGCTCACCAGCTGTCGTTCTACCGTAGCCATCCCGCCTCGTGAAGAAAGACCTGGGCCTACCATAAGAACGCGGAGTCGCTTGTCTACGTCTATCGTCACTACGCTCCATTTGGACAAACAGGGAGCACAAACAGTTCCCCTAGTTTCTTATCCAACCAGTCGTCAAGCTTGTTTTCCTGTGAATGAAACGGATCGAAACCACCGCCCGTATAAAACGTCAGTTCCCCGAACAACGGGGATCCTTCGATGCAGTACCAATCAACTCTCACGTGAGGAAATCCAGCTGCAAGCCTTTCCGACAACTCGATCATTTGCTCAAGCAGATGCGGCTTCCCCATTTGATTGCATTCCTCAACGGTATACCTATCCCAATCACCGTAGGATTCCCATGTCGGGGAATAGTATTGCTGCGCATGACGCGACTCGAACCGATCCGTGTCTGTCTGCACCATTTCGACCTTACCGTTGAAACAATAGAATTTATAATCATTCGGCGTCGTTTTTCCGGGCTCCTTCAAGTATTCTTCGACGATGATCCTTGGCTTGCAGTTTTTATAGGCCCATTCTCGGCCCTGCCAAAACCAATTCCTACGCAATGCAACCCTAAGCTCGTCGACAACCACGTCAATTTCAAACGCTTCTTTATTCGAGCAAACATGCGTACTTTGCGAATCATGAGTGCATTTGACCACGAATTCGTTGGGGAGATCGGCTTTCGCGAAATCCTCTACAGTGTCAAAGACTCCGATTAGGGGTACAAGATACTCTGCACCAATGGTCTTTTGTACAAATCTACGGACTTCGAGTTTGTCTACCAAATTCGACAACCGAGGATCTCGGTAGTTGAATTTCATCCATTGAATCTTTTCGTTAAAGGTCCTCGGATTATCAATATCAGGAAACCCACCGAATTTGGCGTAATAATATAAGTTTATGTATGTCCTATCAGGCAAGAACCTCAGACTGTTCTTTAATGACAAGGTAAAACGCTTCTTCAGCTCCATGTTGACTGATCCTTCAGCACGTCCGCAATGCGAGCACTCGCAAATCCATCACCATAGGGATTGGAGGCCTTGCTCATCGCATCGTATTCGGCCCCATCGGAGAGCAGACGAGAAAACTCACGATAGATGACATCTTCTTCAGTTCCCACAAGCTTTAGCGTACCGGCCTTCTCTCCCTCGGGGCGCTCAGTAGTGTCCCGCATGACAAGGACGGGTTTCCCAAGACTAGGAGCTTCCTCCTGGATGCCACCCGAATCAGTGAGAATAAGGTAGCTTGCCGCCATGAAGTTGTGAAAGTCCAACACCTCTAGCGGATCGATTATCCTCAAACGATCGAAATCGCCAAGCTCTTCGCATGCTGCCTTTCTTACGAGAGGGTTCATGTGAATAGGGTAAATTGCCTTCGTATCTGGATGCTCTTCCATTACGTGACGGATAGCGCGAAACATTCGACGCATGGGCTCACCCAAGTTTTCGCGGCGATGGGCAGTGATAAGAATGAGACGAGAGTCTTCGGCCCAATCGAGATCAGGACAGGAATAACCATCGCAAATCGTCGTACGCAAAGCATCTATGCCAGTATTGCCGGTGACCCAGATGCGACCTTCAGACTTTCCCTCGTTTAGCAGGTTCCTTTTTGATGCCTCCGTTGGGGCGAAATAGTAGTTTGCGACGATATCCACCGCTTGGCGATTGAATTCCTCGGGCCATGGCGAGTAGATGTTTTGCGTACGGAGACCGGCCTCGACGTGTCCCACCGGAATCTGAAGATAGTAACACGCAAGTGCAGCGGAGAATGACGTGGTAGTGTCGCCGTGGACCAGCACCACGTCAGGCTCGTCCTCTTCGAGCACCGCCCTCATACCGAGGAGGACGTCGCAGGTAACGTCGAAGAGCGTCTGGCCGGGCTTCATGATGGCGAGATCGTAGTCGGGGGTCACACCGAAAGTGCCTAATACCTGATCAAGCATCTCGCGATGCTGCCCCGTGACACAGACCCGAACCTCGAACTCGTCCGGACGGGACTTCAACTCCTTGATGAGTGGGCACATCTTGATAGCCTCAGGTCGGGTTCCGAACACCAAAAGGACTTTCTTCTTCAAGAAACAACGCTCCATGCAAGTCACAGCTTACAGATGTTCTTGCCTGTGCCACAGACATCGCGGGTATCGAGGACGACCCTACCGTCGAGAACCGACAGGTCACTCTTAAGCTGTGCGTGGCCCACCATCACGATCACCATCTCTATGCCCTCCAAGAACTCTTCCATGGAGTGAACCTGGTTGGGGACGACATCATCCTCAACCCAGGGGTCATAGACTCTGCACGCTCCAACACAGAGGTGATGCTCCATGCTCTCGAGCATCTGCAACGTCGGGCTCTCGCGGACGTCATCGACATTTTCCTTGTAGGCGAGACCATAGATGCCAATTTTAGAAGCATCCACGATCCCCCTCTCTGCCGCGATCTCGCTAGCGCGCTGCAACACATAGTCTGGCATAGAGTCATTGGTCTCCCGCGCGTTGCGGATGAGACGTGCGAGGCCCGGATAGTCGCCCACGAGGAACCACGGATCCACGCTGATACAGTGTCCGCCCACGCCGGGTCCAGGCGAAAGGATGTTCACCCGGGGGTGCTTGTTCGCTATGCGAATGATCTCGCGAACGTCCATGCCATCCGAGCGGCAGATCTTGGCTAGCTCGTTTGCAAAGGCGATATTGATGTCGCGAAAGGTGTTCTCCACCACCTTGGTCATCTCTGCCGTACGGATGTCGGTAACAGCGATCTCGCCTTGGCAGAAAGACGCATAGAGTTTTCTAACACGTTCTCCAACAGTGGGATCGTCCGCTCCGATAGTGCGATTGTTATGAAGCAGCTCGTAGACCATGTTGCCCGGGATGATGCGCTCGGGCGCGTGCACCAGGTTGATGTCCTCACCGATGACGAACCCCTGCTCCTCCACGACAGGACGCACGAAGCGGTCGATGGTGCCCGGAGAGACGGTGGACTCGATAACCACCGTGGCACCTTTCGGACAGACCGCCATGATACTCCCCACCGCTGCGCACACATAGCATGGGTCGATCTTCTTAGAGTCCTTATCGTAGGGCGTTGGAACCGAGACGATGTACATGTCAGTTTCCTGATACTCCGTACTGAAGGCTACACCCGCTTTTACAGCAGAGGCGAATAGTGTGTCGAGGCCGTCTTCTTTGAAAGTTGTACGCCCGGAGTTAAGTGTCGCGATCAGGCCCTCGTCGTAGTCGGTCCCCACTACCTCCACGCCGTGCGCTGCGAACATAAGCGCCGTCGGCAAGCCGATGTATCCCAAACCAATGACATTAATCATGACTCTCAGAAACCTTCCTGCTTGCTCTTCTGCATCTGAAAACATAAGAAATAAATCGGGCATTGCCCACGACGTATCGCTTCCATAAGCGACGAGGTTCTTGAATGAAGCGGTATAGCCATTCGAGACCTACCCCCTGCATCCATCTAGGCGCACGATTCGTAACGCCAGCAACAACGTCAAAACTGCCGCCAACGCCCATGACGAAAGAGGCTCCCAACTGATTCAAGTGCCTATGAGTCCAGTACTCTTTCCGAGGAGACGAAAACGCAACAAACACGATGTCCGCCTTTGAAGCTGCAATGTCGGCAACAATCGAAGACTCGTCTTTCTCAGTGAAATATCCATTGCGGTATCCAACGATTTTTAAAGAAGGATACTCTCTCTCGAGAATATCTTTGACCTTGCGAACAACTTCTTCTTTCGCCCCGAAGAGGTAGACCTTGTAACCTTTTCCCGCAGATACCGCGATGAGCCTTTGAAACAGGTCTATGCCAGCCACCCGCTCGACCAAGGGAACACCAACCTGTTTCGCAGCCCAAACGATAGAGGCGCCGTCGGCGTTGATGAGGGGGCAAGTGTTCACGATCTCGGAAAGTGCGGGATCGTCGTTCATCAGGTTGATCTTCGAAGCGTTGATCACCACATGCTGTGTGGGCTGCCTCGAGGCGATAATCTTCTCGACTTCCAAAACCGTTTCTTCGAGCGTGAGCGCATTCACGTAGGTATTGAGGATCGGATATCTTTTGGGACTTACATACGCCATTTTCTAGCTTCAGCACGCCCCCTTGCCGTCGAACATCGTGATTACCGTCTTCGCGATCACCCGCAGGTCCGTCGCGAAGGAGCGCTCCTCGATGTAGGCGAGATCCATGGCGACCATGTCGTCGAACGTCGTGTCGCTGCGGCCCCTCACCTGCCAGTAGCCGGTGAGGCCGGGCTTGACGGAGAGGCGGCGCATGGCGCGCTCGTCGTACTGGGCGACCTCGGAGGGCAGCGGCGGGCGCGGGCCCACGCAGGAGAGCTGGCCTGCGAGGCAGTTGAGGAACTGGGGCAGCTCGTCGACGGAGTGCTTGCGGATGAAGCGGCCGATGCGCGTGACGCGCGGGTCGTCCTTGATCTTGAAGAGCGGGCCGTCGGCCTCGTTGAGGTCGGCCAGCTCCGCCAGGCGCTCGTCGGCGTCCTTGTGCATGGAGCGGAACTTGTACATGTCGAAGGTGCGCACCTGCCCGTCGCGCCCGATGCGGCCGACGCGCTTCTGGGAGTACAGGGGGTTGCCCGGGCTCTCGAGGCGGATGGCGACGCAGAGCACGATCGAAGGGACCAGGAGCACGGCGATAGCGCACAGCGAGAAGGCGATGTCGAAGGCGCGCTTGACGAAGCGGTAGGCGAGGCGGCGTTCGGCGCGGGCCGGCGCCTGGATCGGGCCCTCGGCCTCGCTCGTGAGCTCCGGCGCGAGAAAAGCGAGGTCGGAAGCCTCGAGTTCGCTCGACTTTACATAACCGCGCTTATCGAGTGATAGCGAAATGTGCGGGGTCACCATGACCCCGCACAACCGATAAGCCCAGAAAGCAACCTGTCCCAAAATCGGTACAGCATTGCCATCGGATGCAGCGCGACCAAGGAAGAGCTCGCCCGCCCCGCACCCGCCCGCGCTAGTCGGCCTCGACGATCTTGCGCGCCTCGTCGCGCGAGTGCACGCCCATCTTCTCGTACAGGTGGCGAATGTGCGTTTTGGCGGTGCTGTTCGAGATGCACAGATCCTCTTCGATGCGCGCGGTGCTCATCCCCTGCGACAGGAGCTCGAGCACCTCCTCCTCGCGATGGGTCAGGCCGTAGCGCCTCGCGACTCGGGCGCATCGCCACACCAGCTCCTCGTAGTGCGACATCGTCGCACCCGCCGCGCGCGATCCCGAGCCGTCCGCGCGCACGGGCTCGGTGCCGAACGTCTTCGAAACCAGCCGGTCGTTGAAGAAGAGCATCGACAAGGCGATGAGCGCGACCACGATGGCCGCGACGACCGCGCTCGCGTGCAGCGACCCGACCGGATTCGCCGCGGTGAACGCCTCGCCCAAGCACCATCCCAGCGTCGAAGCCGCCACCTGGGCCGTCTGCACGATGCTGAACATCCAGATGCCGTCGATGCGGTATTTGAAGCAGATCTCCGCCAGCGTGATGAGGATGAACAGCTCGAAACCGATGTTGCTCGCATTCGTGAGCAGCGTCGCCACCATGCTGCCGGCATGGAGCCATGCGAGCAGCAGCAAACCGCCCACCATGAGGGGCAAAGCGAGCCGATAGAGCAGGCTGGCCGAGTAGCGATCGAAGAAGAACCAGGTGGCGACGAGCGCCACGAGGGTGATCACGATAATGCCGAGCGGACCGTACAACGACGGCCCGTCGGTCAACGACAGCGAGAAGTAGAAGATGAGCTTGTACACCACCATGAGCGCGACCGGGAGAAACGGGAACGTCCAGGCGACCGGCGCCTCCTCATCCCCCGCCCCCGGCTCGCCGGAGCCGTCGAGCCCTTCTCCGGCGACGCTTCCAAGCAGAAGGCCCGACGCAACGGGGAACAAGGTGAGCAGCGCCAAGACGATCACCGGGTCGAGGACCATGAGGACGAAATAGACGCAGGCCACCAACAGGTAGGCGAGCGGGAACACGATGCGCGTCCGACGAGGCTCCAGCGCGCAGCAGCGCGCCAACCACAACACCAGCAAGACCGCTTCCGCAACCCCGTACATCGTCACGCCGAGATAGGAAAGCGCCTCTCCGGCCGGCAGCATTCCCGCACACGCCCCCAGAAGCCTGCCCGCCCCCGCGCACGCGCCGAGAAACGCGGGGACGAGGGAACCGCGCTCCCGCAGGCGCAAGCGCTCGGGACGCAGGGCGCAACATGCAAGCGCGACGATCGTGCATACGCGCGGGAGGTAGAACAGCACCGTCGCATCGGCCCGCGTCGGCGCGGCGAAGGAGAAGTCCGAGCACCAGGTGCATGAAAGGAGCAGCGCCATACCCAGAAAGGGAAACACGGCACGATAGGGCATCGTCGCCTTCGTGGTAGAGCCGCCTTCCATCCCCATCCCGCACCCCGCTCCCCAACGCGCGCGTCCCAATCGCCCGAGCGCATCATGCCTTTGGATGGGGATTATACCAAGTATCGCTTCGCTTGGAGCATCGCATTTTCGCGAAAAGCCTGATCAAAGGCAAGGGATGAGAAAATCAGCCCTGAGGACCCTTTCCGTCCTTCCGTTTGGACGATCCCCCTCGCCCATCCGCCGCCTAACCTGAACGAAGATACGGCACACCATCGAAGAGAGGGGATCATATGAACACGAGCAGGACGACCACGGACGCGGGAGGATTCTCGCGTCGCGACTTCTTCAAGGGAGGGGTTCTGGCAGCCGTCGCCATGGGAGGAGCGTCGCTTGCGGGCAGCCCTGCGGCGCAGGCGTTCGCCACGACGCCCAACAACGCATCCACCAGCGCCAATGCGAGCGCATACGCTCCCGGCATCGACAGCGACCCGTATTTCGCCGCACCCGCGCCCATCACCGACATTGCCGAGACGCAGGACGTCGACGTGCTCGTCATCGGCGCCGGAGCCGCCGGCGTGCCGTGCGCCTGCGCAGCCGCCCAGAACGGCGCGAAGGTCGCCGTGCTGCAGAAAAGCCCGCGCGTCTACTCCCACGGCATCATCTTCGCCGGGTTCAACGCACCCACCATCGTGGAAGAGCAGGGGACGTCGTACACCGACGACGAGATCAAGGCGCTCAAAGCGGAGTTCCTCGAGCTCAACGGGTTCGGCACCGACACCGCGCTGCTCAACAAGTTCTTCGACGAGTGCGGCGAGGCCATCGACTGGCAGATCAAGACCGGCAACGAACTGGGCCTTCAGCACACGTTCTTCGGACCGAAGGCCGACAAGGTGGCGTGGCCCATGCAGGCCACCGATCTCAACATGGCCTTCGCCAAGCACTTCGAGGACGCTTACGACGTGACGTTTCACTACAGCACGCCGGCCCTGCAGCTGGTCACGGACGAGTCCGGCGCGGTCACGGGCGCCATCGGGCAACGGAAAGACGGCAGCTTCGTGCAGATCAACGCCTCGAAGGGCACCGTCATCGCCACGGGAGGCTACGGCGGCAACGCGGAACTCGTCGCGCGCTGGCTCCCGTCGGCCGTCAGCTTCACGAACGGGTGCTTTCCCGAGGACAACACGGGCGACGGGGCCCTCATGGCCATCTGGGCCGGGGCCGACATCGCGCCGCTGCGCTCGAAGAAGATCGACATCCGCTACTACACCGATTCGCCGCTGCGCACCGACATCGAGAAGCAGCCGTTTTTGCTGGTCAACGATCAGGGTCATCGCGTCATGAAGGAAGACGCCAGCGAGATGGAATCCAACGGCGCGCTGTGCAAGGAGCCGAGCGAATCCGGCACGTACTACAACATCTTCGACGCGGACTACGGCGCGTGGCTCACGTCCATCGGCCAAGAGAAAGCCATCCTCTCCGACGACGACATCGCCGACTATCAGGACAAAGTGCGCCCGTGCCTCTATCGAGCGGACTCCCTCGCCGACCTCGCCAAAACCATCGGCGTCGACGCGGCCGCGCTGCAGGCGACGGTCGATCGCAACAACGAGCTGGCCGCGCAGGGGTACGACGCCGACTACTACAAGGAGCCGGAGAACCTTTACACGATCGGCACCGCCCCGTACTACGCGATGGTGCGCCAGTACACCATCGGCGGCACGTTGGGCGCGCTCAAAGTCAACGACGAGTGCCAGGTGATCGGCCGCAAAACCGGCGAGCCCATCGAAGGCCTGTACTGCGTGGGCAACGACATGGGCGGCCTGCAAACAGGACAGGACTACGTCTGGCACGACTACGGCATGACGCTGGGATCGGGCACCACGTTCGGCTACATGGTCGGCCGCGACCTCGCCCGCGCTGAAACGCTCTAGAGAAACGGAGAAACCCATGACCAGCTTGAACACCAAGACGGCGACCGTCGCCGCAAGCGCCCTCGCCTGCGCCCTTCTCGTCTGCGCGCTCGCGGGCTGCGCGCCCAAAACCACCGCCACCGCCTCGGCCGCCGCGGAGAACACCGCAAGCGCACCGGCCGCGCCGGCGACGAACACCACGTCGCTCATCGAAGGCGCGGCGAACGATGGAGACGTCGACACGTACTGCCTGAGCTGCCACCTCAGAACAGACCTTCCCGGCTGGAGCAAGGAGAACGTCGATGCCGCGATGGTCGAGAGCATGCTGCCCACGCTTTCCGACGACGACGTGCAAGCCCTTGCCGATTACTTCGCCGCCGTCGAACCGCCGGCGCAAAGCGCAGACCAGCACTAGGCCGCACCCCCTCCCAAACCGCGAGGGCGTCCGCAGCAGGCGCCCTCGCGGCCCTTCGTCCCTACTCCCCCGCGCGCTCTACCAGGTCGATCAGCTCTTGCTGAGAATGCACGTCGAGCTTGGCGTAGATGTGCTTGACGTGGCTCTTCACCGTGTTGCGCGACACCACGTAGCGGTCCATGACGAACTGGCCGTTGCGCCCGCGCGCCAGCATGGCGAAGATCTCCGTCTCGCGCTCGGTCAGCCCGCGCGCCTCCCCCAGCTCGGCGCACCGCTCCTCGATGCTGAGCTCCTGCGGCTCCGGCTCCCCGCCGACCGCAGCCGACGCCGTCCCGCCGCTCACGCCCACCACGCCGCGGATGGTGTCGCTGAAGCTGAACCTCCGGAAGCCCAGCCACAGAAACGCGACGAACGCGAACAGCACGGCCTCGGCGATGAGCATGGCCGCGTCGCTGTTCGTGCCCACGAGGTCGTTCGTCGTGTGGCCCGCGATAGCTCCCACGTCGGTGCCGACGGAACCCATGAAGCGCACGAGCGCGAACGTGGGCAGCAGGGCCAGCAGGTTCCGGCGGCCCACCGCCAGCACGACGAGCCACACGAGCATGTCGAAGCAGCGCGCGCCGATGCGCAGCAGCGCGTTCGCCGACGGCAGGTCGGTCAAAAACGTGAACGGCGCGATGACGAAACCGGCCACCACGAGCAGCATCGAGAACGAGAACAGCAGGTCCTCCTTGCTCTCGCTGCGCGACAACAGCATCCACAGCGCCACGCCCACCAGCACGAACGCCGAGATGCTCACGCTGATGGGCGCGTGCGACACCTCGTTGAGCGTGAGCCCGTAACCCGTCGCCACGCTGAACAGCCCCACGCAGAGGAACAGCGCATGGGCCGGTTGCAGGAACGACTCGGGGTTGGAAAGCTCCAGGCTCGCAGGGGGCGCGCCGTGCGCCACCTCGTCGAGCACCGGCGCGCTGCGGCGGTACAGCAGCACGATGACGAGCGCGTACGCGCCCACGACCTCGATGACCCCCACCTCGAACGGAACGATCGGGTGCGCCACGCGCGCCACCTCGCCCAGCGCCATGCCGCACACCACGCTCACGAGCACCGCCCTCGACGACCTCAGCGAGGAAAGCGCCGATGCCAGCAAAACGGACGCCCAGGACGAGGCCGCGTTGAAGAACAGGAACCCCGCCACCGTCAAAGGGCCGTCCGCGAGGCGCAGCGCGAACTCGAGCACGAACGCCGCCGTGATCGCGCAGCCGAGCGCCACCACCGTCAGCAGCCGGCGATCGAGCAGCGACGGCTTGCGCGTGGCCACGAGGAACACGGCCAGGAACAGGACGCCCGACGACAGCGTCGATATCTCGCGGGCGATGCCGTAGTACTCGGCCACGCGCGCGTACAGGCTGGCGTTCAGGACGCCCCCGGCGCATCCCATGACGCCCAGCGCGATCATGCACGCCGCCACGGTGACGCTCATGGCGCTCCCCAGCCCGCGAGCGCGCTCCACGATTGACTGCAAGGTTCCCTCCCCTCGTCGCTTGCTCCCATTGTAGGCGAAACCGCCGCCGAGCGCGTCGGTTATCCTCGCCAAGCCTGCCTTTCACCAGCCGATTCAAGGCGAATCACCCCCGCAGGGGGAGCGGTGCGCCACCTGCGAACCTGCCGGAAACGCCCCTGGCAGGGTGGTTTCAAGCGCCGCATAGCGCCGTAGGATGCACGGCGAGGGAAGCGGTTTCCCACCCGGAACCGCACGAACGCATCGCAACGCACAGGAGGATCATCATGGGAACGAACGACACGATCGGAACGACCGGAACGAACGCCGCGGGCATCTCGCGCCGCAGCTTTCTCGGCGGCGCCGCGGGCCTCGGCGCGCTGGCAGCGCTCGGCCTGAGCGGCTGCGCGCCCAAGGCCGCAGGCACCGCCGAAGCCGAGAACGCCTCGAGCGCCGCGGGCGCGACCGCAGGCGTCGCCGACAACAACGTTGTGGCCATGGACGACGGCAGCGCCGCCATCACGGTGGACTGGCTGGGCGCCGCGCCCGAGACGGGCGACATCGCTGAGACGAAGGACACCGACCTGCTCATCGTCGGCGCGGGCAACGGCGGCATGATCGCCGGCGCGTACGCGTCCGATCAGAAGATGGACTTCATCCTGTGCGAGAAGGGCACCGAGGTGGGCGCCACGCGCCACTGGTTCAACGCCGTCGACACCAAGCCCTTCACCGACCAGGGCTATCACACCGATCGCGCCCGCCTGCACGGCGAGTGGGCCCGCTACTCCAGCGGCACCTGCGACCACAACCTCATCAACATGTGGATGAACGAGAGCAACGACATGTTCGAGTACGTCGACCAGTACATGAGCGCGGCCGGCGCCGTGGTCATCGCCGACGAGTTCGAGATGCCGGGCGGCATGGGCGCCACCGAGTTCTACACCCCCTGCGGCGAGCACCACTACGCCAACGCCGAGGGCGGGCGCGACGGCGTGCCCGACCGCAACCAGCTGTTCGAGCAGGTCATGAACGACAACGGCTACGAGATCTCCTACAAGCACGAGCTGGTGAAGCTCGTCACCGACGACGCGGGCAAGGTGACCGGAGCCATCTTCAAGACCGACAACGGCAACGTGCAGATCAACGCCAAGAAGGGCGTGCTGCTCACCACGGGCGGCTACTCCGCGAACCCCGCCATGCTGTCCTCGCTGTCCCCCATCACCACCGCGTCGGTGACCGCGCTCGGCTACAACCAGAACAACACGGGCGACGGTATCAAGGCGGCGCTGTGGGCCGGCGCCGTGAAGGACATCACGAGCGCCACGATGATCTTCGACCGCGGCCTCGTAACCCCGGGCACCACCGCCGGCTACACCGAGGAGTCCGTCAAGGCCGGCAATCCCCAATGGCCGGGCAACGGGCAGTTCAACCCCGGCACCCAGCCCTTCCTCAAAGTCAACCTGCGCGGCGAGCGCTTCGCCCTCGAGTCCGCCGACTACGACTACCTGCCCCACGCCGCGGCCCAGCAGCCCGGCGGCGTGTACGTCAGCGTGTGGGACGGCAATTTCGGCGACGACGTGCAGCGCTTCCACACGCTGGGATGCTCGGCCATGACCCGTCAGGCCGTGCTCGGCGCCAAGAAGGAGGACGGCTCGTACGATCTGGACAAGTACTTCGAGAAGGAGCTCGCCGACGGCCGCCTGCAAAAGGCCGACACCCTCGAGGAGCTGGCCGACAAGTTGGGCTTCGACGCCGATGCGAAGAAGACCTTCCTCGCCACGTGCGAACGCTACAACGAGCTGTACGACGCGCAGGAGGACGCCGACTTCGGCAAGGAGCCCTACCGCTTGTCCGAGCTGCGCACCCCGCCGTTCTTCGGCGCCACGCTGGGCGGCACGCTGCTCACCACCATCGACGGCGTCCGCATCAATGCCGACTGCCAGGCACTCAACACCGACTTCGAGCCCATCGAGGGCCTGTACTGCGCCGGCGACTGCTCCGGCTCGCTGTTCAGCGGCAACTACCCCGACCAGATGCACGGCGTGGCCTGCGGCCGCACGATGACCGAGGCGCTCCACGTGGTGAAGCTGCTGGCCGCCCAGTAAGACGCGCGCATCCCCGATCGGCCGCGCGCACCCCCTCCCACGCGCGGCGCCCCAAAAGCGCCCCGGCTTCCTCCGGGGCGCGTCCTATTCAGGCGTGCGCCAGGCGCAGGGATCGGGCGAAGCCAGGCCGCGCACGCCCATGATGATCATCTCCACGCCGTTGGCGAACGACTCCTCCGAATACGCCGCGTCCACGATTTGCTGCCACACGGGAGCGTCGTCCACCGCGGCACCCGCTTCCTCGTCGGCCTGCCGACGCTGCGCCGCGGCGATCGCGCTGCCGTTGAAACCGGTGAGGAACGCATCGATCATCGCCCACGCCTTCGTGAGCACCGGTTCGGGCATCCCCTGGTCCAAATGGAGCGATACGATCTTCTCGGTGTGCGCCGCCAGGCCCTCGTACGCGATGCGCGGGTCGAGGTCGATGTCGTTCATGTGGGGGTGCGCGCAGTATTCCCGATGGATCGACGTCATGGTGCGGCGCAGCGTGTCGTCCCACCGCTCGCCCGGCACCGGGTCGGTGTCGAGCGTTTCCATGAAACGCGTGAGCACCGCCACGAGCACCTCCTCGCGCGAGGAGAAGTGCGCGTAGAACGCCATGGCCGACACGCCCAGCTCCGCGCCGAGCGCGCGCATCGTGAACGCACCCATGCCGTCGCGGTCGATCATGCGGTACGCCGCATCGACGATGCCGTCCCGCGTCAACCCGCTCTTGCGCCTTTTCCCGGTTCCCGCATCCACGTCGCGTCCCTCCTGCCAGCACCGCTTTTCGCCCAGCATAGCACGACTGCCGCCCGCCCCGCGCCCCCTCGAAGCCATCGTCCGCGAAAAACCAGGAGGGCCGAAGCGCATCGGCTTCGGCCCTCCTCCTCAAGCGCGCCCCACCTTACGCCTGGGGATCATGCGGCCAATCGTGGCAGTGCAGGCACTGGTTGTCGGTGACTTCCTTGTCGCGCGCGTGGCAGTTCACACACGAGCTGTAGCCGCCGTGGATGGAATCGTGCGGATTGCTCTGGCCGTACGACGAGGTGGTTTCGGCCAGCGCCTCGTACGAGCCGCCGTGGCAGCTCAGGCACTGCTCGTCGGACACGTAGGCGCCGGTGCCGTCGCCCGCGGCAGCCTGCGCCGTCTTCGCCGAGGAACCCTCGGCATCGGCGCCGGAGTCGGCCGCCTGGGGCGCGCACGCCGCCAGCCCCAGGGCCAGGGCCAGGACGAGCACGACCGTCGACAGCACGCCGAGCGTGGATCGTTTGACGTTCAACATGGCTTACGCTCCTTTCACCGCATGCTCGGCGGCCACATAGCCGAACGTGACGGCGCGTCCGATGGACGTTCCGGGAATATGACGAGGGTAGTTGCCGGCGAAGAAGTTGCCCGACGCGTTGCCGACGGCGTACAGGCCCTCGATCGGCCGATCGTCGACATCGAGCACGCGGCACGAGCCGTCGATGGTGAGACCGCCCACCGTGGCAAGCACGCAGCTGTTCGTGGTCAGCGCGTAGTACGTGGTGCCGGCGAACGGGGCGACGCTTTCCATGAAACGGTTGAACTCGAGGTCCTTCTTGCTCTCGCAGTAACCGTTCCACGCGGCGACGGTCTGCTCGAGGCCGTCGGCGTCGATGCCGCATTTCTCGGCGAGCTCGCGCGGGCTGGCGGCGGAAAACGCCCACCCCCTCTCCTCGAACTCGGCCAACGCCTCCCGCGCGCCGGCAACCTCCTCGTCGGACGCCCCCAGCATGCCGTCGTCGAACACCTGCCAGCAGTTCGCGCCGTACGCGGGCTGCGCGTTCTGCGCGTTCGACACGGCCTGGAAGGGAAGATCCTCGTTCACGTAGCGCTTGCCCTGGGCGTTCACGTTGATCGCCAGCCAGATGGGCGTCCACACGCGCGCGTCGAAGAACGAGTCGGGGTTGCCCCAGCGGAAGTTCATGACCGGCTGCGGCAGCGAGTCCATCTGCGCGCCCACGGCCAGGCCCATCATATGGCCGTCGCCCGTGGTGCCCCAACCCGGATTCCACCAGCTCGACGACGCGTAGTCCTCCGGGCGCACCCACGCCTCCATCATCTCGGGGTTCGCGTCGTAGCCGCCGGTGGCCAGGATCACGCCCTTGCTGGCGTCGATGCGCGCGTATCCGTCATCGGTGCGCACGATGGCGCCCGCCACGCGGCCGCCGTCCTCGCGAACCAGCTGCACGGCCGGCGTGCGATAGCGCACGTCCAGGTTATCGTACGTGTTGGCAACCTCGGCCATCTCCAGGCACACGTAGATGCCCGAATAGCCCGAGCGCACGCCCGCGTCGGGCGGCAGCGACGGGCTGTCGTAGAATCCCAGCTCCGAAGGGATCGTCGGCATGCCGTTCGTGCTGGGCGCCTCCTCCACCGGCGTGATGACGAACCCGTTCTCGCCCTTGTCGAGCATCTTCTGCCAGAAATCGGTCGCCTCGCCCGATCGGTACACGTACGTGTTCGCCGGCTCGGGACGCGTGCGCCAGTAGGCCGAGCGGTAGATCTCGTCGAGCAGCTGCGCCGGGTCGATCTCGATGCCGGCGTCCTTCTGGCTTTGCGCGTTGTAGGCGCCGAAACACTCGAAGCAGCCGCGGCCCTTCGTCATCTTCTCGAGGCACAGCGTCTTCGCCCCCTCGTCGGCCGCCTTGAGCGCCGCCGTGAGCCCCGCGATGCCCGCGCCGATCACCAGCACCTCGCACTCCTCGGACGTCGCGATCTCGCTTGCGGCGATCTCGCGTTCTTCGTAGGCGATCGGGCCGCGCGGCCCGGGACAGGTCGCTTTCGCCTGGTTCGACCACGCGGATCGGTACCTCGCGTCCGCAGCGTCCTCGCCGGCGGCTGCTTCGTCGCCGAAGGCGACGCCCGTTGCGCCCAACGCGCCCAGCGCGCCGGCAGACAAGCCGGCCAGGCCGATCCCCTTCAGGAACGAGCGACGCGACACGTCGTATCCTCCCATAGCTCCTCCTTGTTCGATTACTTTACAGCGTAAATCGAATGGTAGCGCGTTTTCTTTACGTTGTAAAGCATCAACGCATGCGAATGCGCTGCGGAAAGAGGAAGGGGACGCGAAAAGGGACCCCCGGCGGGATCCCTTTCACGAACGAATGTTTCACGTGAAACACCGATGCTCGACAGGTGCCGCGCGAAGCGGCGCGGGCGGGGCGCTACTTCCGCACGCCGGTCATCGTCTGCTCGACGATGCTGTTCATCATGTCGGGGGTGAGCATGCCGCTGATGTAGCCGAAGATGTTGCCGTCCTTGTCGATCATGAACGTCGTGGGGAACGACATGATGCGGTAGCCGCTGAACATCGTGCCTTCGGTGTCCATGAGCACCGGGTACGTGATGCCCTGCTCGTCGATGAACGCCTTGACCTCGTCCACGCTCACGTCGCTGTTGTTGGGATGGCTGTCGGTTTTGGGGTTCGCCACGCCCAGCACCACGAGGTCGCCCTCGTTCTCGCCGCGATCCTTGTACAGCGCCTCGATGTCGGGGATCTCGCGCTGGCACGGCCCGCACCAGGTGGCCCAGAAGTTGAGGAACACCGTCTTGCCGCGATACTCGTCCAGCGAGTGCTCCTCGCCGTTCTGGTCGACCAGCTTGAGGTCGGCGAGGGGCGCCGCTTGCACGTCGGCATCGCTCGCTGCGCTGCCGGAAGCGTCGTTCTTGCCGGCATCGGAGGAGCCGGCGCTGCCGCTGTCGGCATCGTTGCCGCCCTTCGACGCGCCGTCCGCGCCCTGGTTGGCGGGCTGCTCCTGCGCGGCCGGCACGCCGCCGAACGACGACAGGTAGCTGGTCACGCCGTTCATCCACCCGGTCACGGTCATGACGCCCATCACGATGAGCAGCGCGCCGCCCACCTTCACCGTGTACTTCACCACGTTGCCGTGCGTGCGGAAGAACCGCAGCACCTCGCCGGTGAACAGGCCCACCGCCAAAAACGGCAGCACGAAGCCGACCGTGTACACGGCCACCAGCCCGAAGCCCGCCGCAGCCGACGCGCTCGACGACGCCATCAGCAGCACGCTGGCCAGCACGGGGCCCACGCACGGCGTCCACGCGAAGCTGAACGTGAAGCCCAGCACGAGCGCCACGAGGGGGTTCATGGCGAAGCGGCCCAGCTGGAACGGCAGGCGATGCTCCTTCTCGACGAGCTTCGTCTTGCCGAACACGCCCAGCATGTACAGGCCGAACGCCACCATGATGACGCCGGCGATAACTGAGAACACGCGCTGGTTGCCCGTGAAGAACTGGCCGAGCGCCGTGAAGCCGAAGCCCAGCAGGAAGAACGCGAAGCTCACGCCCACGACGAAGAACAACGTGTTCACGAACACTTTCTTGCGCGGGTACTCGATGGTGCCGTCGTCGTTCGTCTTCGCCGCACCGCCGGCCAAATAGCCCACGTACAGCGGGATCAGCGGCAGCACGCACGGCGAGAAGAAGCTCAGCAGGCCTTGGACGAACACGGTGAGCGCAGGGATGCTCGATTCGAGGGAAAAGCCCATGGCCGTCTCCTAGCTTCCCGTGCCGACGGACGCGAGCTCGCCGTCGAGCGACACGACCCCGCAGGGGCCGAAGATGCGGTGGTCGATATTGGCGATCGTGATCTGCGCGAGGCGTTCACGGCAGCGCTCGTCCAGGTCGAGGAATAGGTCGTCCATGATGCCCTCCATGCCGGAGGCCACGAGGCACTCCATGTCCACGCCGCCGCTGTGCCAGCTCGATTGCACGAACCGGATGTCCAGCGCCTCCGCCACCATGCGCAGGTTGAGCGTCGAGGCGTCGCCCGCGAACCGATAGCCGCCGACGTTGCCCTCGCGCGTGGTCACGAAGCCCGCCCGCTTGAGCGGCGCCATCACCTTGCGCACGCGGGCGGCGTTCGTGCAGATGTTCTCGGCCAGGGCCTCGCTTGAGACGATGTCCGCTCGGTGGTTCAGGTACACGAGTGCGTGCACCGCTACGATGAAATCGCTGTTCATGGTATTGCTCCGTCTCCGACTATCAACTGTTCACTTTCTTTATACAGTAACTTTTGTACAAAAGAAAGGTACAGTTGGCGAAAAGCTGCGAATCTCCGATGCCAGGCAGCACCGCGTCGCCCGAACGGCACTGTCAGCCCAAAAACACGGAATTCAGACGAAAACCGTGTGCTCGGGCCGACAGTGCATCCCCACGCCGGAAGACTCTATCGCTTCAAGCTCGACAAGATGCCGGGCCGCGCGGGCGGGTTCGGAAGGTGGATCAGCCGCGGCTCGAAGTCGAACAGCTCCGCGGTGGACACGGTCGAGCTCACCGTCAGGCAGTTCTTGAGGCACGCGTCGGCGCACAGGTTGCACTGCACGCAATCGGCCGCCGAGAACTCGAGGAAGCTGCCCTCCCCCTCCTCGGGAACGAGCTCGCTCTTGCGCAGCGCGCCCGTGGGGCAGAACACCGTGCACATGTTGCACGAGCTGCACGCGTCGGTGTCGATGGACACCGAGCCGAACAGCCGCGTGTCGATCTCGGGCACCACCGGGGATCCCAGGCGATCCATCGCGTCCAGCACGAGCATGCGCCGTTGCGGGTTGAACTGCGGCAGCGTGCCCGCATCGGACATGCGCAGACGCTCGCGCAGCGACGGGGCCGCGTTGTCGTTCTTGAACACCATCACCTCGGCCGTCTTGCCCGCGGCATCCTTCGCCCTCGTGCGCGCGCTCGTGAAGAAGCCGCGTCGCGACTCGCCCAGCAGCGTGCGCTTGTCCTCCAGCAGCACCTCGTCGGGAAACGCCGACGCGCGCGTCACGCGAATGTCCGAGCCCTGCGCGGCCGCCAGCTCGTTCGCCGAGGCCACCGTGGCGTCGATGCCCGGCACGTTCGCGCGGAACTTGCACGTGGCGCACGTGCCGTCCACCAGCACGATGTCGCTCACGCCGCGCGCGGCGAGCCCCAGCAGCACGCTCTCCTCCATGCGCGCGAGGCACGGGACCTCCGCGAACTTCGCAGGGTCGGCCAGGCGCTTCGACGCGATGCGCGCGCACGCGAACACCGCCTGCCCGTCGGTCGCCGCCACGCCGGCGGCCACGCTCGACGCCAGATCCTCGTCGAGCGGGCGCAGCGGGATGAGCGCCTCGACCGGGCACACCGTGGTGCAGGCGCCGCACGCGACGCACCCTTCCGCGTCGAGCTCCAGCACGTTGTCGGCCGCGAACACCGAGCCCGTCGGGCACGCGTCGGAGCACTTCGCGCACGACGCGTGGCGGTTGCGCACCACCACGCAGCGATCGCTCGCCAGGTACACGGCCCTCGACTCCAGCGCCTCGGCCACTTCCACTATGTCTACCAGGTTCGGCATGCCAATCCCTCGTCTCGTCTTCCCCTACTTCTCGAGGAACGTCTCCTCGATGGCGTGCAGCTCCTCGGGCGTGTTCGCGTTGATGAAGCAGCCGCCCATCGGCTCGGCCTCCAGCACGCGCTCCTGCGGAAACTCGCACACCTGCACGTCCGCGAAGAACCCCTGGGCGCGCTTCTCGCCGCGATCGAGCGCGGCGCGCACGGCGGGCAGGCAGCCCATGCGACGGTACATCGCGTGGAACGGCTCGAACCCGTGCTTGTTCACCGGCACCACCACGTCGGCGCCCGTCTCGTTCATCGCCAGCGCCTCGGCCACCACGAGCGACGCGGAGGCGAACACCATGTCGCACGCCACCACGGCCACGTACGGGTTGCGCGCGGCCTGCAGCGCCGTGTACAGGCCCGGCAGCGCACCGCGCACGTTGAACGCGTCGCACACCAGCTGGATGCGGTACTGCGGGAACTCGATGTGCAGGAAGGCCAGCTTCTCCGGCTCGTTCGTCGTGATGACGAGGTCGTCCGCCACCGGCCCGAGGCGCTCCACCAGCCGGCAGATCAGCGGACGGCCCGCGAACGGCACGGTGGCCTTGCTCTGCCCCATGCGCCGGCTCTCGCCGCCGGCCTGGATGACCACGGTGACGCGCGGGCGCACGAAGCGCTGCTCCACGAAATCGGCGAGGCCCGCGATGTCGTCGAGCGCGAACGCCGGCACGTGGTACAGCTCGGCCGCGTGGCGCGCCTGATCGATGTCGGTGACGACGGCCACCGTGTCCGACGTCGGCAGCTTGTTCGAGATGTCGGCGTAGTCGGGATGCTGCGTCTTGAAATGGTCGCCCGACGCGTCCTCGGCCTGCTGCGCGGCGCGGCGCAGCTGCTCGCGCGCCTCGTCGTCGGCCGGCGGCACGGTGCCGCGCGTGAACTGGGCGAAGTCGGTGCCCAGCGGCCACCCGCTGCGCGCGCCCTCGGCGAACACGTCGGCCACCCGCGCGTCGGCGTCGTTGCCCGAGCGCATGATCTCGATGGTGGGCAGCCCGCTTTTGCGGTACCCCTCCACCACCACGATGTCGTGGCCCGGCATGCTGCGCACGATGTCCGAGCACTCCACCTCGCCCTCCACCGTCTTGATGCGCGCCATCTGCCCGGGCGCGGCGATCACCGTCTCGCGCGCGCCGGCGGCGCGGTGGCGATACGAGTCCTTCCCGGGGTAGTCGATATCGAAGCCCACGTGGCTGTGGTGCTTCACGCTGCCCACATCGCGACCGCGTCGCACCAGCTCGGCGATGAGCTGCTCGATGAGCGTCGTCTTACCTGAATTGTGCCGCCCGACAATAGCCAAGGCGGGGCTGGGAATGTTTACCATGTTCCACGCGTCCTTTCGGCGCACCAGTATAGCATGAAGCGCCGCGTGCGCCGCTGAAGGCGACCGTCGCTGAAGGCGACGATGCCGCGCCCTGAGGGGCGCGGCATCGCTGGGAGGGAGGGATGTCGTCGGAAAGGGGCTACGCGGTGGCGGCGTGCTTGCCGGCCACGCGGCCGCTCGTCATGGCGTTGCCCATGTTGTTGCCGGCCGAGGGGCAGTTGTAGGCGTTGCCGTAGCGCTCGCCCATCGTGTTGCCCACGGCGTACAGGCCGTCGATCACCGCGTTCTTCGACGCGGTCAGCACCTGGTAGTTGCCGTTCACGCACAGGCCCGCCAGCGTGTTGAGGCCGGGACCGTACAGCTTGTTCGTACCCTGCACGGCCAGGTAGAACGGGCCCTCGTCGATGGGGATCAGCAGGTTCTCCGGCTTGCCGAAGTCGGTGTCCTTGCCCGCCGCGCA
Organism: Eggerthella hominis; assembly: GCF_014287365.1. Taxonomy (NCBI): domain Bacteria; kingdom Bacillati; phylum Actinomycetota; class Coriobacteriia; order Eggerthellales; family Eggerthellaceae; genus Eggerthella; species Eggerthella hominis. The sequence continues at coordinate 49,651 of NZ_JACOOA010000010.1, read as the reverse complement.
CAGCTCGTTGTAGCGCTCGACGCTGGCCTTGGCGTTCTCGAGCGCCTCGCCCTCGAGGCCCGCGTTCTTCAGCACCTCCTCGACGGTGGCGCCCACGAAGATCTCGTTCACGAACGGGCTCGTGCGGTTCGCGATCTCCAGGCCGCGCACCTCGGCGGTGCCGACGGCGGGGTCGGCCGCCTCCATGTTCGCCTGGAACTCCTCGATGCCCTCGGGGAAGCCCCAGTTGGGAGCGCCGTGATCGAGGCCGCCCGCCTGGATGTACTGCATGTACTTGCTGTCCATGATGGCGAAGTTGCCCACCATCTTGGCGTCCAGGTCGATGGGCTGGCGCGCCGACTGCGCCAGCACGAGGCCGGCGAACGACTCGTTCATGAAGCGCTGGCCGTTGCAGTTCATCCACAGGCACGGCGTGGAGCCCCAGGGGCCGAACGAGATGGAGGGCGCGTCGCCCGCCACCGGGCGCGGATGGCTCTCGATGGCACCGCCCGCCCAGCATCCGATCTTGTGGCCGGAGCCGTCGCAGTCGGTCATGCCCATGAGCTCGCCGCGATCCACGCCGTGGCGCTCGGCGTTCTCGGCGCATTCGGAGCACAGCTCCCACACCATGTCGGTGTTGCCGCCGAAGTCGCCCGTGGCCAGGATGACGCCCTTGGACGCCTCGTACTTCACGTAGTTTCCGTCGGCGTCCTCGGCGATGACGCCGGTCACGGCTCCGTCGGCGTCCTGCACGCAGCGTGCCGCGGTCTGCCCGCAGAACCACTCCGCGCCCAGGTCCTCGGCCGCATCGCGGCAGTACTCCTCGATCTCGGCCAGGCGCGAGATGCCCGTCTTCTGCTTCTTGCCCACGGGCTGCTCGTTCTTCGTGCCCACCGTCTGCACGGTGGAGGCCCACATCTTGTAGCCCGACACCTCCACGGGGTAATCGGCGCCGCTGGGCTTGTCGTAGGCGATCTGCACGATGCACTGCCCGCCCTCGTAGTCGAACACGTCCGACGTCTCGGGGATGAGCGAGGCCAGGTTGTCCATCATCTCGCCGGAGTTGTACACGAACGAGCGGATGACCTCGGTGTTGCACCGGCCGTTGGCGCGGCGCACGTACTCGTTGACGATCTCGTCGAGGTCGTACGGGCCGAAGCCCCACGCCTCGAGCATCTGGGAGTTGTACGAGCAGATGTCGTCGCCGCGGTAGACGATCTCGCCGTCGTTGTGCTTCTCGATGACGGCCACCTTCGCACCCTCCTGCGCCGCCGCGAGCGCCGCCTGCGTGCCGGCATGGCCGCCGCCCACCACCACGACGTCGAAGCTCTTCGTCTCCGCGATGTCGGCGTCGGCGATCTCGGGCGCGCTGCCCAGCCAATCCTCGTCGCACATGTAATAGGTCGGGCGCGCCGCCGCGCCCTCGGCGGACGACGCGTCGCCGCCCTTCGCCGATGCGGCCGACGTCTGCGGCGCGCATCCGGTCAGCCCCGCCATCGCGCCGACGATGCCCGCGCTCGCCGCGCCCACCAAGAAGTTCCTGCGAGAAAGCTCCATGTTCCCCATCTCCTTTGCGTTGTGCTTCTGCGTTGTGCCTTGAACTCTGCGCCCCCATCTTTGCCTCCGACGGCGCGCGCTTCCATCCGAAAAAACGTTGATTTCCGTTTCCGCAGATGGGACGGTCATCTCAACAGTTTTACGTAGACCGTCTCAACGCTGGTCGTTTGCGCAGGTGAAGTGCGTGAATGGTATAATGCGACGCACACGGCGGGAAGGGAGCGACCATCGAGGCACAACGCAACAGCACGAAAGAGCTTGGCAGCGCGCGGACGGACGGCGAGATTTCACCGCCCGCGACGGCTGCGCTGATCGTCGGGGTCGCCTGCCTGTTCTCCACGCTGCTCATCTACTCGGGCACCGTCATCTCGTTTCTGCGCTTCGAGCACGCCGAGCTGTTCATGGGCACGTTCGCGGAAACCACGCTGCTGGCCGCCACGCTGTTCGGAGCGCTGTTCGTGGGGCTGTCGCTGACGGGCAAGCGCCTCCCCTTCATGCTGCTCGGCGCGGGAGGCGGCATCCTGTACCTGTGCTGCGCGCTCGCGTTCGCGTACTTCTCCTGGTTCGGCAGCCCGGACGACGCGCCGATCATCGCGCTGTCCACGGCCGCGGCCCTCGGCGACGCGTGCCTGGCGCTCGCCTGGGGGCGCATCTGCGCGCGCTTCAAGATCAAGCGCGCGCTCGTCGCGGTCTCGCTCGCCAGCATGCTGTCGGCGGGCATCTGCTTCCTGTACGCCGTCCTGCCGCTGCCGGGCGTGACGGTGCTGTTCGTGCTGAGCTCCATCGTGGCCGTCATCGTCCCCCTCGCGTTCTCGGGGATGGCGCACGACGGCGACGAGGCGGCGCCCGAGCGTCCCGAGGGCCGCACGGCAAGCGCCACCATCGCCTCGCTGGCCGACGTCATCGTCGCGCCGGGGCTGGGGCTGCTCGTGTTCGCATTCGCGATGGCGGTCATGCGCACCGCGTTCAACGAGAGCCAGGACGCCTACCTGGCCGCGCTCGCGCTCGACGCGGCGGCGCTGCTGGCCTACACGGCCCTGCGCAAGAAGCGCTTCGCGCTGCGCGGCGGCATGCACCAGACGTTCCTGCCGCTCATGGCCATGGTGCTGCTGGCCGCCACGAGCATCTCCGCGTCCGTCGGCAGCGGATCGGCGCTCGTGTCGTTTTTAACCTACGCGCTGTACGCGCTCGCCGCCATCCTCACGCTGGCCACGCTGTGCGCCATCGCGAACGCGGGCGAGTTCTCGGCCGACCTCGTGTTCTCCACCGCCGTGCTGTTGTTCTGCGCCGCCTCGTTCGCCGGCCAGAGCTTCGCGAGCGTGCTCGACGACGACCTCGTCCACGTGGCGGTGACGGTGACCACCACGCTGTACGCGTTCGTCATGGTGCTGTCGTCGTACGTGCGCCGCACGCGCGACGCCCGCGACGAGCCGCGCGCCGCCGAACGCATCGAGGACGAGGCGACGCCCGCCCGGTCGCTCGATCGCTGCGCCCAGCTGGCCGCCGCGCACAACCTCACGGCGCGCGAGCAGGAGATCCTCGCCTACCTCGCCGAGGGGCACAGCGGCGCCTACATCTCCGACGTCCTGTTCATCTCGCCGAACACGGTGCGCACCCACATCCACAACATCTACCGCAAGCTCGACGTGTCGTCGCGCGAGGACATCCTGCGCCTGACGAAGTCCGCAACCACCGTTTGATGCTCCCGTTTCCGCAGGTCGCAAGGTTGAACGGTGTTCGCCGAAAATATATGTTGTGATTTCGTGGAGAGGGGTGGTATAATCATCCGTGCATTTACAGAGGCTTTGATGCTTCGGTAAAGATAAGGGTTCTGTTTTTTGGAGGGGGCAGAACCCTTTGTCTTTCTTTGGGACGTTCGCGTCCCATTTTTTATGCCCGCGTTCCGACGCTACGCCGCATCGTCCAGCACGTCGGCGAGAAACGCACGGTCGGTTTCGAGCACGCCCAGCACGATGTCCGCGAGCGCGCGGTAGAAGCCCGTGCGCGCGATGCGCTGCACGTCGGCGGCGAACGCAGGCACCCAGTTCAGCAGATGCTCCTCGAGGAACGCGCGGCGAGTTTCCAACAGGCGCGCGCACGCCCCTTCGTCCCCCGCATCGAAGGCGTCGGCGGCGCGCTCGCCCAGCAGCTGCATGAACTCCAGCTCGAACGCCAGGTGGTCCTCCGGCTCGCACGCCTCGTCCACCAGCACCACCTTCGCCGCGCGGTACGCCGCCAGCACCTCGTCGCGCGCATCCTGCATCAGCAAACGCTCGGGCGACGTGTACACCGATTCGTACGGAAACGCCACGTGCTCGATCTCCTGCGTCACGCCGATGAACGTGTGCAGGAAGTCCACCGCCAAATCGCCGCGCATGCGCTCGCCGCCCGCGCTCACGGCAGCGCACAGGCCGCGGTAGCCCGCATCAAGGTGGCCGTTGCCCGTATCGGCGGGAAGTTTCATCGCCCGCAAGCGCGCAAGCGCATCGTCGTCGACCTCGGTGCGCAGCAAGCGGGAGCAAAACCCGTATGCCGCATTCTGCTGGCGGAGCGCCTCCACAAGAGCGCTCGTTCCCTCGTTCGTCATCATGCCTCCTTCGCGGCAACGCCGCTCTCGTCGTGCTCCTTATCGCGCAGCGCTTCCAGCAGGTTGCGGCCGCGCGGGGTGATGCGCCAGGCATCGGCCCACTCCATCGCATCGACCCGCTCCAGCTCGCCCAGGAAATAGCCGGCGAACAAACGCGGGCTCTGCGCGAGCGGATGGGGATCGATCGCCTCGTCGATAGCGCTTTTCGACCGCGGGCGCTCGGCTGCCAGCTCCAGCAGCGCGCGGTACACCGGCACGTAGACCGCGTCTTTGGCCAACAGCGCCTCCGCCTTCGCGCCTAGAGGGTCGGCGTCGAGATAGGCCGCGCCCTCCTCCGTGAGCGACCACGTGCCCTCGGCCGGATCGACCGCCACGAGGTTGCCGTCCTCGTCGACGGGAACCTCCGGCTCCTCGCCCGCAGCGCGCGCGGCCTCCGCCGCAAGCTCCTCCTCGCTGGGCTCGTACGCCAAGGCGCCGTACCGCTCCAGCAGCGCGCGCAATTCCACCGGGCGGTAGACCGAGCGGTTGCACCGCAGCACCTCGCCCATGACCGCATCCAGCTCGCCGGGCGTGCGCGGCACGCGGCACGCTTCCAGCGCGGCCATCAGCACCTTCTGGCATCCGGGTGCCGCTTTGAACACCTCTTCGACTCTCATTGCTCCTCCTTCAAATCAAGCTCGGCCGCAGACGACCCGAGCGCGGGCTTCTTGGGCAAGAACGGGAACGTTATGGCATGCGCCGGGCACGCATCGGCGCATGCGCGGCATTTCACGCACTCGTTCAGCGGGGCAGAGGCCGCCGAGTCGTGCAGGTCGATGCCCTCGGGGCACGCCTCGGCGCAGCGACGGCATCCCTCCCCGTGCGCGGCGTGCAGGCACGCTTTCGCGGCGGCGCTCGGACGGAACGTCCGGTTGCCGCGCGAGATCAGCGACAGCAGCGCCCCCAACGGGCAGAACCGATGGCACCATTTCCGCGCTACCGCCAGCTCCAAAACGAGCAGCGCCGGAAACACCGCCAACGACCAGGTGACCTCGTTGAACTGGAACACCCGCCACACCACGACGAGCGTGCCGAACGTCAGCCCCACCGGGCACACGAGGCAGAACACCGGAAAGCCGAGCGCCGCAGTGGAGAGCAGCGCCCCGCCGAGCACCCACATACGCGAGTCGCCCGCCACGCCCGCCTCCCGCTTCGCGGGCGCGGGCACGCTCGCCTTCTTCCCGCGAAACGCCCGCTTCAGCAGGGGCACGGGGCAACCCCAAGCGCAGAACGCGCGGCCCAGAAGCAGCGTGATCACCACGACGACGGCCAGCCCGATGAGCATCGGCGGCACCACCGTCCTCGACGCGATGGCCGCCTCCAAGCCTCCCAGCGGGCACAACGCCGCGATGTCGGCGATCCCGAACGAGCTGGGCGTGCCCGTGCCCGTATGGAACGCCAGGCCCGCACACACGAGCGCCGCCACGCCGAGCGCGCTCAATATCCGCAAGGTGGACGCCGGGGGCTTCCTCATGCCATCATCTCGCTCTCATCGTTCGCCACCGTCGTGCCCAGGCGCTCGTAGCGCGCGGGCGAAACCACCACGATGCCGCGCCGCGTGCCGCCCGCGAACGAGCGGTACACGAGCGCCGGGCACACGTTTTCGCACACGCCGCAGCCGTTGCACGCCGCCGCATCGACCACCGGGTGCCCGGCCTCGTCAAGCGCGATCGCCTCGTACGGGCACGCCTTCTCGCATTCGACGCACCCCTCGAAGTACGCGATGCAGCGGTCCTTCTGCACGACGGCCACGCCCAGCTCGTCGCGTTCGGGGTCGAACGGGCCCAGCGCCCCGGTCGGGCAGCACTCCTGGCACTTCCCGCAGAAATCGCAGTACCCTCGATGGAAATCGAGCACGGGCGTGCGAGCTTGCAGCAGCCCGTCCTCCACATGCGCGACCCCCACCACGTTCGTCGGGCACGCGCTGCGGCAGCGATCGCATTTCACGCATGCCGCCCACAGCGCGCCCTCGTCCTGACCGCCCGGCGGGCGCAGCAGGTCGCCGTCGCCGGCGAACGCCTTCGCCGCTCCGCCCACGCCGGCGCATGCGGCCGTGGCGGCGGCGAATCCCAAAAACGCCCGCCTCGTGTAATCAGCCATATCTCGCCTTGCTTTCTTCCATCGTCCCGGGCGGCGCACGCGTCGCCCGGGACGCGAACCCTAGAGCGCGAATCCGAAATAGTTGGCCACCGCGACGCCCACGAGCCACATCGCCGCGCGCAGGGCGATGGAGCCCACCAGCGCGCCCGCCAGCCCCACCGCGCCGAGCGCCAACGCGCTGCCCGGCTTCCGCGCCGCCAGCGCGCCGCACGCCGTCGGCGCCGCCGAGCCGCACAGCACCACGGCCGCCCAGAACAGGGCCGCCTGCTCGCCGAACGCGATCCCGCTCGCCACGCCGTACGCAAGGCCCAGCACGAGCGCAACCGCTCCTCCGACGGCGGCGTAGCGGGCAGCGCCCCTCATGTCGCCGTCATCCACTTTGAAGGCCGCGCACAGCATGAGGTAGAGCGCCGTGCCCGAAGCCATCGCCGTGCCCAGGTACGCCAGCGGCAGCGCAACCGTGTTCCACACCGGACGCGACGACATCATGTAGGACACGCCGCACGCGAACGAGAACGCCGCCGCCAAAACGATGCCCGTCGCCGCCAGCACCTTGCGCGCCGTCGGCGACGCCTCGCGCTTCACCAGCAGCGCGTACGCCGCGATGCACACGGCCAGCAGGCCCAGCAGCAGCGCCTCCAGGAAGATGCCCGCCGTGGGGTGCGCGAGCACCGCCATCATGCGATCGACGTGCGAGAGGTGCGTGGCCGAGGCGATTCCGCCCACCACCAGCAGCGCGATCGCGCCGATGCAGGCCGGAATGCGAACCCGTTTCGCCGCGCCACCCCGGAACTCGTCGGCGGCCGTGCAGGCGAACAGCCAAGCGCCGCATCCGGACAACACCGTGAACAGCACCAAAGACCATTGGATCGTCATGCCCGCTCACCTTCCTTCCAAGCCGCGCGCTGAGGTGACAGGATATAGTGCGTCGCCGGGCGGTTCCCCACGTCGACGAGCGTGTGGACGCTGGCGGGGTCGGCCGCCGCCAGCGCCTTCGCCGCATCGGACGAGGGATCGTCCAGGTCGCCGAAGAAGCGCGCGCCGGCCGAGCACGTGCGCACGCACAGGGGCAGCTCGCCGTTCTTGGTCAGATGGGCGCACAAGGTGCACTTCTCCACCACGCTCTCGGCGACGTTCCACGATCGCACGCCGTAGGGGCAGGCCATCATGCAGTACTTGCAGCCGATGCACTTCTCCTTGTCCACCAGCACCATGCCGTCGGCATCGCGGTAGCTCGCCCCGGTGGGGCACACGTTCGCGCAGGGTGCGTCCTGGCATTGCTGGCACATGGTGGGCAGGAAGTACATCTCCAGGTCGGGGTACTCGCCGAAGGGGCCGCGATCCACCACCTTGTTCCAATACTCCCCCAACGCGATGTTGTTCTCGTTCTTGCAGGCGACCTCGCATCCGTGACAGCCGATGCAGCGGTCGAGGTCGACGACGATTGCGTACTGGGCCATTATTTGAACACCACCTCAGTGGATTCGCTGAACGCAGGCATCCACGGCTCGAAGTCGGTCGGATCGATCCAGGCGCCCTCGGGAGCGCCCTCGGGAGCGGGGTACACCTTCACGGTGAAGCCGCGCAGCGTGTACGTGCCGTGCTCGGGGCTGAAACGCCCGTCGGTCTTGGTGAGCATGTTCACGTTCATCTCGGTCCACGCCTTGCTCGGCGTGTCGGTGTCCAGGTACTCGGGGTTCCAGAACCGTTCCATGTGCACGGTGCCCTTGGCGATGCCCAGGGTCACGCAGGCTTTGCCGCGCACCTTGCCGCGGCGGCTCTCGACCCACACCCACTGCCCGTCTTCCACGCCGCATGCGGCGGCCGTCTCGGGATGGATGCTGACGAGGGGTACCGGGTACAGCTCGCGCAGGTAGGGGATGTTGCGCAGCGTGCCGTGATGGTAGTGCGGGATGCGGCCCTGGGTGAGCATGATGGGATACTCGGTATCGGTCAGGTTCGTCTCCTCGGGCTCCAGATAGTAGATCAAGGGATCGTAGTCCTCATCGGCTGCTGGCATCGTATAGGATTTGCCTTCGGCCATGGCCCACGGCTCGCCGGTGCGGCCCAGCATGAGCGTCGCCTCGGAGTACGGCTCCACCTTCTTGGACGGCGTGCTCCAGCCCTTCTCCTTCCCCGTCTTCGGGTCGATGGTCTTGTAGGTGTAGTACGTGAGGTAGTCCTCCTTGGATATCCACTCGTACGTGCCCAGCTCGGCCAGCTCGTCCCAGCTCATGGGCAGGGTGCCCATGTGGAAGTCCATCATCTCCTGCTGGCCGCGCCAGTACACGAGATCGGTGCCCAGCGTTGCCAGGTACTCCTTGTCGAAGGCCTTCTGCGCGAACGGATTGCCCAGCTCGGCGCAACGATGCGCGATCTCGGACCAGATGACGCCTTCGTTCACCGTTTCGTACAGGTGCACCACCGGCTGACGGATGATGATCTTGTTCGCGTGCGCGATGGTGAAGTAGCTCTCCAGCCACTCCTGCGTGGGCAGCACGTAGTCGGCCGCCTCGATGGTGAACGCCGTGGGGTACATGTACAGGTGGCAGATCATCTCCATCTTGTCGATGATCTCGGTGAGCTGGCCCGCGTTGCCGATCATGGCATGCTTGTTGCCCGAGCGCTCCATCCAGTTGCGCGGCTGGTACGGCTCGCCCGTGGTGATGGCCTTGAACACGGTGGGGATGTGCGCGTGCGACCAGATGCCGAGGCCCTTGTGCTCGCGATACCCCAGGCGCTTCTCCAGCATCTCGCCGGTGACCAGCGTGTTCATGGTGCCGAGGTCCACCTTGTTCGGCGGGTCGGGGAAGCGCTGCAAAAGCGCGCCCGGCTTCTCCACGTTGCCCAGCAAAAACTCCAGGATGCACGCGCCCTCGGTGCCCTGGGCCGACTGCGGGCTCATATCGGTGGCCACGCCCAGGATGAGGCCCGACGGGGCGTTCTCGGCGTAGATGCGGATGGCCTTCTCCACCTGGTCCTCATCGAGGCAACACACCTCGCAGCCGCGCTCCAGCGTCCACTCGTCCACGCGCTCCTGCAGCAGCGTGAACGCCGTGGGATACTGCGTTCCGTCGATCTCGTACGTGCCGAAGAACGCGGGGTCGAGCGCCTCGTCGTAGGGCCACGGCAGCGGCTTCGCGGAGTTCGTCGCCCGATCCCACACCACGAACGTGTCGTCGGCGTCGACCGCGTCGGCATCGCCCAAGCCCACCTCCCAGGCGCGCAGCATCTTCTTCGTCTCGGTGTCGATAAGGTACGGCAAGTTGGTCCAGCGCTTGCAGAAGTCCTCGTCGTACAGCTCGTTCTCGATGATGTAGCGGATCCACGTCATCATGAGCGCCACGTCCGTGCCGGGGCGGATGGGCAGCCACACGTCCGCCATGGCGGCGTCCGGCGTGAACCGCGGATCGACCACCACCATATCGAGGCCCTGGTCGCGAGCGCGCAACTCGGCGATGGCGCGACCCGAACCGGAGGGGGCGTGGTAGCTGGTGCACGTGCCCCACATGACGAGCGTCTGGATGGGGTTGTCCTCCGGGAAGTAGAGCGACGCGCAGCCGCCGTACTTCGAGTCGGCCATCGACGTGGTGCCCGATTTGCTGCCGCCGTACATGAGCGAGAACGTGGCCATGCGCGGCAGGAAGCACTGCGCGCAGCCCGGTTCGAAGATGTTCGGCGACCCGAGCGCCTGCGTGAACCGGCACGGCGAGCTGAAGTGCGGGTTGCCGCCGCCTCCCGTGGAGGTGACCAGCGACTCACCGCCGTACTTGAAGAAATCCTGCGTAAGCTTCTGCGCGATCTCCTCGATGGCCTGGTCCCAGCTGATGCGCTCGAAGCTGTTCGTGCCGCGCTCCCCCACGCGCTTCATGGGGTACTTGTTGCGGCAGGGGTTGTACAGCGCCTGGATGCCCGACAGCCCCTTCGCGCACAGGCCTCCGCGGCTGATGGGGCTTTCCGGATTGCCCTCGAGCCGGATGACGCGCCCGTCGCGCACCGTCGCGATGACGGCGCAGCTGCAGATGCACGCCTGGCAGGAGGTGTAGACCTTCTTCGTCTGCGAGGTCGTCTCGTCGGCATGCGCTTCGCGGAACGCAGTGCCGACAGTCGCCGTCCCGAACGCGGCAAGCGCGCCGGTGGCGGCAGCGGCTTTCACGAACCCGCGCCTCGACATGTTGAGCTGACTCATACACATCGCCTTTCTCTCTCGTCTCCTCATGGTCGTTCGCGACGTTGCGCCGCGGCGACCTTCACGAGAGAGATTGTGCGCGGCGCGAGCCTGCGCGCCTATCGCCTGGAAAGCCTAAACCGGGGAACGAGATGAGTAAACTCGAGCCCCAACGGGCAAAACGGCCGCATAGCGGCCGCTTCCAAAAGAACGGGAGCCGTATTCGAATCAGCGAGCCACGTGCTCGGTGGCGTCGATGAACTCCTGGCGCGTGTGAACGCCGGTCTTGGCGTAGATGCTGCGGATGTGCGCTTTGGCCGTGTTGTCGGAGATGACGAGCGCCTCGCCGATGGATTTCGCATCGCGCCCGCGCAGCATGAGGTCGAACACCTCGCGCTCGCGCACGGTGAGGTTGTGGTCGGCCGCGAACGTCTCGGCATCGAGGCCGAAGACGGTCCCGACGGCCCCGCCGGTGCCGGCATCGCGCGCATCCCCGCGCATCGTCGCGTCGACCGGGCCGACGGCTTCGCCGACGTCGCCCCGGCTCGGCGTCGCCGCCACCGCCTCGACGGCCAGCCAACCGGCGCTCGTGATCTTGCGCACGTCGCTTTCGCGAAAGATGAGCATGGACGCGGCCACCAGCAAGAACGCCAGCACCAGGCCGATCACGAACGACTGCGACTCGCCCAGCCCCAAAGCGGGATAGCCCTGCCCCACCACGAGCCCCGCAAAGGAGCCGAGCGCGAACACGGAGCGGCCCCAACCGAACACCTGGATGGGACTCCAGTAGTCGCTGCGCGCCAGATACGCGAGCAAGCACCACATGAACAACGAGAACAGGCAGTACACCAGCACGATCACCGACGCCGCAGCCATGTTGCCCGCGTCGGACGAGAACACCACGACCACCGCCAGCACCAGCATGAGCACGAGCGGGTAGTACGCCACGCCGAAGTCGAACGACTTGAGCAAGCTGCTGACCAGCACCAGCACGAAGCTTACCAAGATGACCAGCGAAACGCCCACCGTGCCGCTGGCCAGAGAGGCATCGGCATCCTGCAGCGCGAACGCCCCTTTCGACAGGTTCGCCATGAACGTGAGCAGGAACACCACCACGAGGAAGCGGACGAACGCGGACACGCTCGCCCGCCGCGTCGACGCATCGAGTTCGGCGGCCCGATGGCGCGCCGGCATCCGGGCCTCGTCCGCATCGGGCTCGAACAGGGTCATGAGCGCGGCGGCCAGGGGAAGCAGCGCCGCTACCAGCAAGGCGATCTGGGGCACGGTGCCCACCACGAAGAAGAAGACGAGCCCGGAAGCCAGCTCGGAAAGCGCGGTGTTCGTCACGGCCACCACCGGACGCGTCGCAGCGTAGATCTGGCCGGCGCGCACGGCGATGAACGCGGTCCCGACACCCGTGAGCAGCGCGCCGATCACGAACAGCGGGTTCCCGCCGCCGCCGAACAGGAACGCGCCCGCGTACTCCATCAGCATGCCGACCGACGAAACGATGCCCGCCGCGCACATGACGCCCTTGCGCGAAAGCAGGCGGGAGGCTTGTCCATGGAACAGCGCCAACAGCGCCGCAACCGCGGCGAACGCCACGGTCGACCAGGCGTACATGGAGAACGAGCAGGACGCCGCCCCTGTTCCAGCCGCCACATAGCTCCAGATAGGCGCGGTGTATACCACCAATATCCACGAGCGCCAGAAACAGTACGTCAAGTATTTCGCCGCCGGCCACGCCCTCATGCGTCCCCCTTGCCCCATCGGCAGGCCCCATCACCCGTTTCGATGCCGCCGCCTTGCATTCTATACTACTTCATCAGGTCGCAAGGGAGGCCCCCCGCCGGGATTAAACTCGCACGCGCAAGGAGTAAACTCCCCTCGCTTGCCCTACAGCGGCCGCCTGGCTTCGATGGCGCGGCCGAGGGTCACCTCGTCGGCGAACTCGAGGTCGCCGCCGACGGGCAGGCCGCTGGCGGGACGGGTGACGGCGATGCCGAGCGGTTTGATGAGCCGGGCGAGGTAGGTCGCCGTGGTCTCGCCTTCCACGTTGGGGTTCGTGGCCAGCACCACCTCGCGCACCTCGTCGGACGCGAGGCGCTTCATGAGCTCGGCGATATGAAGCTCGTCGGGGCCGACGCCCTCCATGGGCGAAAGCGCCCCACCCAACACGTGGTACACGCCGTTGTAGACGGCGGTGCGCTCGATGGGCGGGATGTCGCGCGGCTCGCTGACCACGCAGATGATGCTCGCGTCGCGCTTGGACGACTGGCATATCTCGCACAGCTCGCCCTCGGCGTAGTTGAAGCAGCGCGAGCAGAAGCGCACGGTTTCCTTCACCTCGGCGATGGCCTCGGACAGGCGCAGCGCCGTCGCCTTGTCGGTGTTGAGGATCCAGTACGCGATACGCTGCGCCGACTTCGGCCCGACGCCCGGCAAGCGTTCCAGCTCGTCGAGCAGCTTCTGGATGGACGGCGCAGCGTACACGATCGTATTCTTCCGGACCGGGCTACATGAGGCCCGGGATGTTCATGCCGCCCGTGGCGGCATTCAGGCGCTGGGAGCTCAGCTCGGACACGCCGCGCAGCGCCTCGTTCACGGCGGCTGCCACCATATCCTGCAGCATTTCGACGTCCTCGGGATCCACGGCCTCGGGGTCGATGACGATGCTCTGCACGGCCATGTCGCCGGTTGCCACGACCTTCACCATGCCGCCGCCGGCCGTGGCCTCGAACGTCATGTCCTTGATCTCGTCCTGAGCCTTCGCCAGCTCGGCCTGCATCTTCTGCGCCTGCTTCATCATGGCGCCCATGTTGCCGCCGCCACCGCCGGGAAAACCGCCTCGTTTGGACATCGTCGTCTCCTATCTTTCAGGGTCGTTTGCACATGCCGCATGCGTGCGGCGGAATATCTGTCGCGTTATTCTCTCACTTCTTCGACGCGCACGCCATCGCCGAAGCCGGCGGCCAGGATGGCCTGCAGCTCCTCGGGCGACTTGGCGTCCGCAGGCGTCGGCGTCGCCGACGAGTGCGCATCGACCGGCGCGGGCCCGGGCGTCGGCGCGGGGGTCGCAGCCGGCGCGGGCGCGGGCGCGGGGGTCGCGGCGGGAGCCGGGGCCGGAGAGGACGAGACGAAGCCGTCGTCGTACGGAACCACTTCGTCCTCGTACGGGGGAATGTCGTAGTCGGGAACCGCGGCCGGCCGGGGGGCGGACGCGGGAACAGAAGCCGGCGCGGGACGCGGAGCCGGGGCCGCCTGCTGCACCTGCGGGCGCGGCGCGGGCGCGGGACGCGGAGCCGACGCGGGAACCGCCGCCGATGCCGAAGCCGTGGCAACCGCGCCGCCCTGCGCGTAGGCGAAGTGCAGCGACTCGCCGCATGCCTGCGTGAGCGCCACCGACACGGCCTCCTGCACGTCGGGTTTCTGCACCGCCTTGAACGCAAACGAGTTCTCAGCCGGGAACTCGATGATCAGCGTCCCCTTGTCCGCGTCGTACACCGCCTTCGTGTTGAGGAACAGCACGCCGTAGGCGGCCTTGTTCTTCTTGAGCGTCGCCAGCGCCGCCTGCCACACCCGCTGCAACGCGGCGGGGTTCTGCAAGCTCGCCTTCAGCTGGTCCGTGGGGGCGCCGGCCGGGGCAGGAGCAGGCCCGCTCGCCTGCGACGGCGAAGCGACTTGCGCAGCAGGCGCAGGCTGCGCCGGCGCTCCCCCCGCCCCTTGCGACGGCGGAACGACCTGCGGGGTCGGTGCCGATTGCGTCGGCGCAACGCCGGCCGTCACGGCATGATTCTCCGTCGGCACATGGCTGGGGGCGGGGGCCGCTGCGACCGGTTGGGGCGCAGGCGCCGCCGCAGCCGGCGCCTGCGCCGGTGCAGCGCTCGCCGCCGCGGCAGCCCCGCCGCCGGTCACGTGCGCCACCGCGGAATGCCCGCTCTCCAGCACCTCGACGCGCTCGGCGAGCGCTTCCAGCGTCAGATCCGAATCGGGACGCACCATGCGGGTGAGCGCGATCTCGAACGACAGGCGCGGGTTCGTCGACGTCTTCAGCTCGGCCGACAGATCGCCCAGCACGCCCAGCAGCCGCGCCAGCCGGTCGGGCCCGAACAGCGGCAGCTCGCTCGCCAGCTCGCGGCGCACGGTCTCGCCCACGTCGAGCGCCACGTCGGCGCCCGCCAGCGACAGCACGTACATGTTGCGGATGTGCTCGGCCAGGTCGCGCGTGAACTGCGCGAGATCGGCGCCCGTCTCCACGTACTCGGCCGTCCAGCGGAAGCACGACGCCACGTCGCGCGTGCCGATGGCCCGCACGATCTCGGCGAGGTCGTTCGTGTCGATGGATCCCAGCAGCCGTTCGGCCACCTCCATCGTCACCTTGCCCTCGCCGAACGCGATGAGCTGCTCGAGCGAGGTCAGCGCGTTGCGCATGCCGCCTTCGGCGCGATGCGCGATGAGGTCGAGCGCCTCGCCCTCGAACTCCACGTCCTCGGACACGCAGATGGCGCCGAGGCGCGACACGATGGACTCGGCCGAGATGCGGCGGAAGTCGAAGCGCTGGCAGCGCGAGTGGATGGTCTCGGGCACCTTCTGCGGATCGGTGGTGGCCAGGATGAACACGACGTGGCTCGGCGGCTCCTCGAGCGTCTTCAGCAGCGCGTTGAACGCCGCCGTCGACAGCATGTGGACCTCGTCGATGATATAGATCTTGTAGCGCCCGCGCGTGGGGGCGAACTGCACGCGCCCGATGATCTCCTCGCGCACGTTCTCCACGCCGGTGCGCGACGCGGCGTCCAGCTCGTACACGTCGGGGTGCTCGCCGTTCGCGATCATCACGCAGTCGTCGCACGTGCCGTCGGGCTCGGGCGTGGGGCCGTGCTCGCACAGCAGCGCTTTCGCCAGCAGGCGCGCGGTGGTGGTCTTGCCGGTACCGCGCGGGCCCGTGAACAGGTAGGCGTGGCTCACCTTGTCCTGCTCGATCGCGTTCTTGATCGTGCGTTCTATGTGCTCCTGGCCCACCACGTCTTCGAAGATCTGCGGGCGGTATTTTCTATAGAGTGCCTCTGCCATCGTGTATGCTCACAATCTCGCGTTTGCTTTCATCTTGATCGCGCACGCCGCGCGCCTTATGCGTCGGCGTTGGCCTTCTTCGCCTTGCGAGCGCTCATCGCCGCTTTGACGGCGCCGACGATGGCCGGCGCCACCGACACGGCCACGATGCCCAGCACGATGACCTCGAAGTGCTCCTGCACCACGGGAATGCCGCCGAAGAAGTAGCCCACCAGCACGAACAGGCTGACCCACGCGATGCCGCCGATGCAGTTGAACAGCGTGAACTTGCCGAAGTTCATGTGGCCGGTACCGGCGATGAACGGGGCGAACGTGCGGAAGAACGGCATGAAGCGCGTGATGACGATGGTCAGGCCGCCGAACTTCGCGAAGAAGTGGTCGAGCTTGGCCATGCGCTCGGGCGTGAGCGCCTTCACCTTGCCGGAGTCGATGATGCGCTTGCCGAAGAAGCGGGCGATCCAGTAGTTCGAGGTGTTGCCCAGGATGGCCGCGACGTAGAACACGATGAGCGTGGCCCAGATGTTCAACCCGCCGCCGTCGGCCGAGAACACGCCGGCTGCGAACAGCAGCGAATCGCCGGGCAGGAAGGGGAAGAACACGAGGCCCGTCTCCACGAACACGATGAGGAACAGCGGCGAGTACACCCAAAAGGGGCCCAACGCGATGATCCAGCCGGCAATCGCCCCGCGCGGGTCGCTGAGCAGGTTGACGAAGAAGTTGATGATGTCCATGAATGCCCTTCAGTGCCACAGGTTGTCAAACCACCGCGCATCTCCACGCAAGTCAGCGAGGGGCGCCCTCGTACCGAAGATCGTGGGGATGGCGACGGCGAAGCGTACTTCGGTACGTGAGTCGTCGACATCGCCGCGAGATTCGGCAAGAGGGCGCCCCGCAGCGTCGAGCCGTTCCGTCGGTCGTCAGATCGGCGGAACCGAGTATCCCGGATAGGCAGGGGCGCTCGCCAGCGGTCCCTTATGGCTGCTTCCTCCCGGACCTGACCAGGTTCGGAACATGGCGCCGCCCCGGCCCATCCGAGATACTCATAAAAGCATGCTCGCGCATGCGAAGCATCAGTATAGACGAAGCGCGCCCGCCGCGCTCCCCCTCCCCTGCCGAAGCAACCAAATGTCCACAGAGCCTCGACGCGTGCGGTCTATGCTAGAATGCCAGAGACGCGAAGCAGCTGTGAGGGGAGCGCACATGAAAGCTGACATCTCGTGAAAACCTCATCGGCCGAAACCAAGGAGGCGCCCAGCCGCGCCGTCGCGCGCAGCTACCGGGCGCTCGTGCCCTGCATCCTGGGCCTGGCGTTCGCGCGCGTCTCGTTCTCGGTGCTCACGCCCTTCAACTTTTCGGGAACCCTGCAGCCCCAGGCGCACCGCCTCATCGACATCACCATCCCCACGACGCTCGTCTTCGGCGGGGACGCCCAAACCATCGTGTACGACGTGTTCCACGTGCTGCGCCTGGGGCTGTTCGCCCTCTGTCTGATCTACCTGGCCTTCCGAAGCGACCACCTGCAAAAACGGGTCGTGAAGCGCATCGCGTACGCGTGCACGGCGCTCAGCCTCGCCGCAAGCGCCGCGCTCCTCGTCTCGACGCTGCTCGGACACCCGAGCGAAACGCTCGCCCTCGCCGCCTCGATGGTGGGCGCCCTCGCCATCACCGGGCTGCTGTTCTTCTGGCTTCGCTGCGCACGCCATCTCAACATCCGCGCGACCATGGCCTACGTGTTCCTCGCCTACTTCCTGTCCAAAGGGCTGCTCTACGTGCTGCCCTCGCTGGGAGCGGCGGCCGAATACGCCGCGTCGTTCGCGCTGGCCGGCGTGCAGCTGTACCTCATCGCGATCGTCCGGACCGGCCGGTCGTCCCTGAACAGGCTCGCGACCGACGTCGCGCAGGAGCCGGTCGATCATGCCGGCGATCGCGCCGACGAGAAGAAGTCGCCGAACTGGTATGTCATCGGGAACACCGCGACCCTGCTGCTGTTCTCCGTCATCCTGAGTCTGCTGCGCCTCAACTTCGAGAACGAATCCCTCTCCTCCCTGTTCTCGCCCACGAACATGGCGCTGGGCGTCCTGTTCTCCTTCGTCTTCATGGCGTGCCTGTTCGGCTCCATCTGGAAGGCGCCGTTCGCGGCCACCACCGTGTGCTGGCTCATGGTGTTCGTCCTGGCCAGCACCATCATGTTCCTCAACCTGGCCACCACCGGCCTCGGCGCGCACATCGACCTGCTCACCATGGTGCTGGACGACTTCAACCGCATCCTGCGCTGGTTCATCATCATCCGCTTCATGCACCTGGGCAAGCGGGACCCGTATTTCTACGCGCTCCTCATCAACATCGCCTACCTCCTGCCCCTGTGGCTCGCCTCGTTCGTCCCCGTGTTCGCCATGGAAACCGACATCGTCGCGGGCGTCCTGCTCGTGGGCGGCGTGGCCCTGTTCGCCGTGCAGAGCATCCAGTCCACCATCCAGGCGCGGCGCGATCTCGCCCTCGCCCAACGTCAGCACGACGACGAGCTGAGGCTGTTCGAGAAGCGCGTGCTGCAAAGCGTCGGGCCGGACGATCCGTCGGAAGGCGGCGCGGAGGCCTCGATGCGGCGCGACGCGATCGTGATGGGCGCCCAGTTCATGCTGTCGAAGCGCGAGGTCGAGGTGCTCACGCTGTACGCGCTCGGCCACACGCAGGCCCACATATCCGAAGAGCTCAGCGTGGCCAGCACCACCGTGCGCACGCACATCCGCAACATCTACCAGAAAACCGACCTCCACTCGCGCCAGGACATCCTCAACTACATGGCCGAGTACGTGCGCAAGTAACGCGCGGAAGGGCGGGATCGCCCGCAGAACGCGAAAAATCATCGCTTAGGGACGAGGGGGCCCGTCCCGTCATCCGTATACTCGGAGTGCAGCACAACGAGAGCGGAGGCCATCATGGACGAACGAGAACACCGGCAAGACGAACGCTGCGCCGACATCGTCGACGCAGCGACCGAACAGCGCGAGGAGCGGCGCGCGACCATCGAAGCCGAGCGCGCGGCGCTCGCACGGCTCTTCTCCTGCGTCCGGCACCGTTCGTCCGACGGCAACCTCACGCCCCAGCCCCTCTGGGCGCAGCTCGCCGAGGTTCCCGACCACCTGGACGACGAAGCGTTCGCTCAGCTCGTGGCCGAGCAGCTCGCCGGCCGCACGGCCGGCGGCGAGGAAGACGAAGAGGACGAAGACGGGGCGCGGGACGAGGGCCTGCCGCCCCTCGCGTGCGACGACATCGCCGAGGTGCACGGTTCGGCCGGCTCCTCCCTGTACTCGACCGACGTCATGACCGACGCCTACGCGACGTGGGCGCACCTCGCCGAGGAAGACGACGACGTGGCGACGCTCGTCGCCTGCGCCCGCGAGGAGTCGAAGCTCTACCCGCGGCCCCTGCTGGCCCAATCGCTGGCCAACGCGCCGTTCTTCCTCGACGAGGAGCGCGTGGCGCGGGCGTTCGAGGCGGCCGTCGCCTCCGGCGCCTACCCCGACCTCGAAACGGTCCGCGCCTCCAACGACGACGTGTACTACTTCTCCACGCTCCACCTGAGCCGGGGATACGCGCGCTCCCTCGCCGAAACCTATTCGGTGAAGCGGTTCCTGAACCTGTAGCCCCCCCCCCCAACGTGAGGAAGGCCGGGCATCGCCCGGCCTTCCTCACAACGCGGCCGCTCTAGTCGACCAGCCCGAGCGATTGCAGCTCCGCCTTCACGTCGGGCATGTCGTAGTAATCGAGCGACGCGGCCGTGGGGCAGCCCTTCTCCTCATCCCACTTGAACTCCTGGTACACCATGCCGAGCGCCGTCTGGAAATCGTTGCGCTCCATCTTCGTCGTGCCCTCGGTGAACGGCTCCATGTCGGGGTCGGCGTCGTACACCCACGAGCACAGGATGTCATGCTCGCGACGCAGGTCGTTCGTCCCCATGCCCCGCATCGTGTTCGCGCGCTGCAGCGTCATGATGCGCGCGGCGGCGTGGTACAGGTCCTCGGTGGTCGCGTCGATGCCGGTGACCGCCTTGTAGAACTTGGCCTCCATGTCGAGGTCCCCGCGGTACCCGCGCGACTTGACCGGGCTCGCCGCCATCGGCCACACCCAGTTGCACAGGGTCAGGCTGTCGTGCAGCACGTCGGTCACCACGTTCCACCAGCAGAACCGCGCCTTGTACTCGTTCATCGGCGTGAAGTTGTCGGGGCCGTCGACCGCGTCGGGGCTGCCCCATAGCTCCGCGCCGATCTCCTTCTGCAGCTCCAAGGGCAACCCGTTGCGCAGGAAGTTGGTGGCCGAGTGGGCCATCGGATCGCGGTTGAACAGCATGTTCGACACGGCGCCCACCTGATAGGAGTCGTCGTTGCCGTGATGGACGGCCCAGCCGCGCGGGCTGATGTTGTGGCATTTCTCGTTCTCGAGCCACTCGGGATGACCCCAACGCTCGGTCCAGACGAGAGGGCCGTGCGCCAAATAGGACAGCTCGGAGTCGTTCGACGCGATGGTGCGCAGGAAGTCGACCGCAACCGACGGATCGTTGCTGTAGAACTTCGACCAATCCACCTTCGCGTAGTCCTCGGGGGACATGACCTCCTCCAGGATGCCCTCGGCATACGTCCACCCGAAGTCGTACCACAGCTGGCCGTAGCCCTCCCACAAGCCGAGGTCGTCCATCGTCGATCCCAAGACGAGGTTCCATACCAGGATGTCTTCCTTGTCCTTCAACCCCGTCTTCAAGAACGAGTCGAACCGGCGGTAGATCGACATCGCCGTGCACGTGTTGCCCACCGTCTGCATGCCCGTGACGTTGGCCGCCCCCTTGGATATCATGTCGGCGTGGCAGTGGATGGGGCACCCGTGGCAGCCGCCCATCTTCACCGTGTACGGCTCGGCCTCGATGCCGAGGTCCTTCGTCGCCTTCATGCAGCGATAGCCGATGGTGTTCAGCTCGCCGGGCTTCGGCTCCCCCGTCTCGATGGGACCGCCCTCGGCCGCACCCCAGAACAGCCCCTTCTGCGCGGTCCAGCGCGACGTCTCGTCGTAGTACTCGGCCCATTCCTGCTGCGTGGAGGGAACCACGTGGTTGTTGTTGGACCCGATCAGCTCTTTCAGCATGTAGTCGCTCAGATCCGAAACCGCTTGGGGGTCGGCGACGTTCACCTGGCCGTTGCCCTCCACCACCAGCGCCTTGCAGCGCTTCGACCCCATGACCGCGCCCGATCCTGCGCCTGCGGAGTGGTTGCGCGAGTTCATGATCGTCGAATAGGGAAGCAGGTTCTCGCCGGCCGGTCCGATGGACGCCACGCAGGCGCGCGTGCCCTCGCGGCGCGTGAGCTTCTCGGTGGTAGCCCGCGTGCCGAGCCCCCACACGTCGGACGCGTCCTTGATCTCCACCACGTCGTCGACGACGTGGATGTAGCATGGGGTGGCACTCTGCCCCTCGATGACGATCGCGTCGTAACCGGCGAGCTTGATGCGGGCGCCGATCATGCCGCCGCAATGCGCATCGATGACCAGGTGGTCCTGGGTGATGGGCGAAAGCGTCCCGATGGTGGTGCGCCCGGCCAGGGGCACGCCCGAGGCCGTCAGCGGCCCCACCGCGAAGACGATCTTGTTTTCGGGGGAAAACGGGTCGGTGCCGGCGGGCACCTCGTCGTACATGATCTTGTTGGCAAGGCCCATCCCGCCGATGTACTGCTTGTACGGCTCGGTGGAATCGGTCGTGACCCTCCCGGTCGTCAGGTCGACGCGGAGGAACTTCCCCGCCCAGCCGTACGATACCGTCTCTGTCATAGCAAGTCTCCTTTTCATTCTGGCTGATGCGCAGCTTCGGCGAACAGGAGGCTCGTTGATCCACAACGCGTCCATCATGCCAGAACCGCTTGCGGCGGCCTCCTCTTTTTCAGACGATTTTTGACGAATCCGCCCCTTCTCACTGCAAAGGGAGGAGGTCGGCATCCGGGCGAGATCCATACTGTGCCCATGCGCAGCGGCGAATGGGTATGTGGAACGAGGGGGTTCGGAGCATCGCGCCGAAACAAAGGAGACGAGAAGTATGGTTGAACACGATTCATGCAACGATGCCTCAACCGAGCACGAGCAGCCATCGCCCGCGAAGGGGAAGCCGGCCGTCACGCGCCGGACGGTCCTGGGCATGGCAGGGTGCGGCGTTGCGGGCTTGATACTGGGCGGAGCGCTCTCACGATGGGGCGTCGCCGAAAGCGCCATCGCATCGGGGCGCATCGAGGTCAGCACCACGCCGACGAAGATGATCGTCACGGATCGCGGGCGCTGTTCGGGATGCCAGCGCTGCGAGATGATGTGCACGCTGAAGAACGACGGCCACGTATCCCAGCACACCGCCCGCGTGCGGGTGTGGGAGAACTACAACTTCGGCCCATCCCCCGATTCGCCCGACGGGCAATTCGGCGATTGCCAGTACACCATCCAAAGCTGCAAGCAGTGCGCCGAGCCGCGCTGCGCCGCGTACTGCCCCGTCCACGCCATCTACACCGACGAGGAGACGGGCGCGCGGGCCATCGACGCCGAACGCTGCATCGGATGCGGCGGCTGCCATTCGGCCTGCCCCTGGAACATGCCCGTCGTGGACCCGCTGACCGGCGTGTCCACGAAGTGCATCTCGTGCGGAAGATGCGCCGACCAATGCCCGAACGGGGCCATCACCTTCATCGACTGGAAAGACATCGCCGACGAAGTGCTTGCCAAGGGCCTCGTCTCGACGGTCGACGCGTAGCGCGGAAAGGGGTCATCATGCACACCAATCTGCCTACGAGGCGAAGCTTCGTCGGCGGCGCAGGCGCGCTCGCCGCAGCTTCGCTTCTGACGGGATGCGCAAGCGCGTCCCACGAACGCCTCTACGGATGGACGAGCCCGACGAGCGCCGACGCCGTCGCCGTGCCCACCGTCTGCGGCCTTTGCCCGGAACAATGCGGCCTCACCGCCTTGGTGAAGGAGGGCTCGCTTACCGGCCTGCGCGGCGACGGAGGCCATCCTTTCAGCCGGGGCAGGCTCTGCGCCGCCGGTTACGCATACGGGGATGCGACGTACGCAAGCGATCGCATCGCCGAACCGATGAAGCGGACCGCGAGCGGCTCGTGGGAGCCGATCGGCTGGGACGAGGCGATCGGCGACATCGCCGCGGCGCTCGACGCCGCGGCGGGCACCGCAGGGGCCGAGAGCATCGCGCTGCTGCACGACGGGCGCGCGATCGCCGCCGCGTACGGGAAGCGGCTCATGCACGCGCTCGGCTCGCCCAACGTGTTCGCCGCCGATCGCACGGGGCGGGAGGCATGTGCGAACGTCTTGAAGCGGACGATCGGCGCGAGCCGGTACGTTCCCGACGCCGCGCGTACCGCCATGATCCTGTTCGTCGGCCAAGACCCTCTGGGCGGAACGCGGCCCTCGCTCGTCGCGACCCAGGCCGCCGCGAAGGAAAACGGCGGGCGGCTGTGCCGCGTCAGCCCCTATCGCTCGGCATCCGACACGCTGCTCGACGAATGGACGCCCCTCGCAGCGGGGACCGAGCTGGCGTTCGTCCTCGCGCTCTGCCAGGTCGTCGTCGACGAGGGACGCTACGATACCAGCTACCTCGATGCGTCCGACGAGGGGTTCGCGGCGTGGAAGGCCGAGCTCAACGAGTACCGCCCCGCCTGGGCGGAATCGCTCACCGGCATACCCGCAAGCGACATCTCGCGCATCGCGCTCCAGCTGGCCGAGGCCGCCCCGGCCGTCTCGGTGGTGGCGGACGGCGTTTCCGGACGCTATGCGAACGCGAGCGCGACGATTCGCGCGACCGCGCTGCTCAACACCCTCTTGGGAAGCTGGAACCGGGAAGGAGGGGCCCTCGCGGCGCCCGAGGCGACCTTCGCCGACCCCGGTTTCAACGCCCTACCCGACCTTCCCGCCCCGTCCGCCGCGCGCCTCGGCGATGCCGACTACCCCCTCGTTTCCGAGGCGGGCGCGTCCACGATGCTCGTCCGAGGCATCGAAGACGGCACCGTCAAGAGCCTGTTCCTCTTCGGCGACGGGTGCCTCGGCGATCCCTCGGTGCGAGCGGCGGGCGACGGGCGCTTCTCGCAGCTCGATACGTGCGTTTTCGTGGGCTCCGTCAAACCGGCGAACGACGCGGGCATCGGGTACCTTTTGCCCGAGCCGACCCCGCTCGAAAGCCGCGGCTTTCCCTCCTTCGCGTCCGGGTCCGTCGCGATCGCCTCGCTGCGCGCGCAGGCCGTCGACCCCGTTTGCCCGGATGCCCGGACGATCGACGCGATCGTGAGCGACCTCGCTTCCGCCTGCGGCGTCGGGGAGCGTTTCGCGTGCTCCTGCGACGACGTCGTCGCGGCGCGCCTCGCCAGCGTCGGACTCGAACCGGAAGATTTCGCCCACGTCGCGTTCGTGCCGCTGCCCACGCAAGCGAGCGTCTTGCAGGCGGGGTCGATCGCGTTCGCCAGCGACGAGTTCGAGCGCGCGGGCCTCGGGCGAACGGCCCGGTGGATCGAGCCCGCCGTCTCCCCCTCGCCGGACCAGCGGGAGTTCAGGCTTCTGACCGACTGCCAGTCTGCGACGTTCGTCGAAGAGCTCGCCCAGGCCGAGAAGCTCCAGTCGATCTCGCGGGAATGCGGGCTGGATCGCCTCTGGATGAACGTTTCCGCGGCCCGAGATCTGGGGATCGAGGACGGCGACACGGTCACGATCTCCACCGCCGCGGCCGAAGCCTCGGAAACCTGCATCATGCGCACCACCCCGTGCATGCACCCGAAAGCCGTCATGTTGCCCTCGCCCACGAGCGCTTTCGCGACGTCGCTTGCCGCCGAGCCGGGATTCGGGACGACTGCGCGCGACGAAACGCTGGTATTCATATCGAAAGGAGGCACCCGATGACCCGCTTTGGAATGCTCATCGACACGAACCGCTGCATCAGCTGCTACGCCTGCCGCACCGCGTGCCAAAGCCTGAACAACCTGGGGCAGCGGGAGGCCTTCGTCACGTACGAGCAGCGTGAGGCAGGCTCGTACCCGCACGCCCGCGTCGAAACGGTTCCCCTCCAATGCATGCACTGCGACGACGCGCCCTGCGTGCGCGTGTGCCCCACCGGCGCCTCGCGCATCAACGAGAACGGCATCGTCAGCGTCGATCACGGCCGCTGCATCGGCTGCAAGTACTGCATGGCGGCGTGCCCCTACCAGGTGCGCGTCCAAAACGAGGAGACGGGCGTCGTCGACAAATGCCGGTTCTGCACGGCCAGCGCCCTCGACGGCGCGACGATCAGCTCGTGCGTCGAAGTATGCCCCACCAAAGCTCGGATATTCGGCGATCTCGACGATCCCGAAAGCGAATTGTCCAAAGCCATCGTTGCATCGAACGCCGTTCCCCTGGCGGGCGATCTGACGAAGGCCAAAGTTTTCTATGCGAGGTGAACGACGATGTCTTATGAACCTGTATGGGGCGGCATCATCGCGTGGTACTTGTTCCTGGCCGGACTGGGCGGCGGAGCGTTCGTCGCGTCGGCGTACCTGCGATGGAAGCACCCCGAAGCCGTCAACATGCGACGAGCCGGGCACCTGATCGCCCCGGCCGTGGTCATCGCGGGCCTGCTGCTGCTCATGCTCGACGCCGAGGCCGGCCTGCACAATCCGCTGCGATTCGCCCTCCTGCTGTCCAATTTCGGATCGGTCATGAGCTGGGGCGTGGTCTTCCTGGCCGGATTCACGCTCGTCGCCTTGGCGGTGGCGCTGCTCGACATCCTGAAGAAGGCGGTGCCGAACGCGCTTGAGATCGCGGGCGTCGCGCTGGGCCTGTGCGTGGCCGTGTACACCGGCGCGCTGCTCGGCGTCGCGAACACCTTCCCGCTCTGGAACAACGCGCTGCTGCCCATCCTCTTCCTCGTGTCGGCGCTATCCACGGGCATGGCCGCAGTCATGCTGTACGGGGCCCTCGCGCGCCCTGACGAGTTCGCCCGCGTGGAGTCCCTGAAGCGAACCCACTTCGCGCTGCCGCTCATCGAGCTGCTGCTGGTGGCTTCGCTGCTGTTCATCACCGGCTTCAACTCCAGCGCGGGATCGGCCTCGGTCTCCAGCCTGCTCGTC
Source organism: Eggerthella hominis (assembly GCF_014287365.1). NCBI lineage: Bacteria > Bacillati > Actinomycetota > Coriobacteriia > Eggerthellales > Eggerthellaceae > Eggerthella > Eggerthella hominis. The sequence goes on along the minus strand of NZ_JACOOA010000010.1, from coordinate 24,027 downwards.
GGAGACTACGCGCTCCCCTTCTGGATCGCCTTCCTGGCCGTCGGCCTGGTGGCGCCCGCCGCCATCGAAGCCTGGTCGATGCTCGGGGCGTCCGACGCGTTCGAGCGCAGCGCGCAAGGCCGCGTCGCGGCAGCCGGGTCGGAAATCGGCGTGCTGGTGGGAGGCTGGGTGCTGCGCTACCTCCTCATCGTCGCCGCGCTCCCCCTCGTGCTCGTCAGCTAAAGCACGCGAGGCGGCCCCGCCGTATCGGCGGGGCCGCCTCATCAGGGGAGCCGGATCGCATGCGAGGGAGGGAGGGATTCGCATGCGGCATCGGCTTCCGGGTATGCTTTACGCGGCGCTCCAAGCGTCGAGGGCGTTCGCCTCTTGACCGGCCACCATGCCGCTCGCGAAGCACTCGTTCACGTTGCCGCCGCCCCAGTAGTAGTGGTAGAACACCGAGCCGAACTCGCCCGCCGAGTACAGGCGGCCGATGGGCTCGTCGTTCCAGTCGAGCGCCTGCCACTTGTCGTTGCGCGCCGGGCCGCCGTTCGTGTTGAGATACGAGATGCAGCACTGCACCGCGTAATACGGCGGGTTGTTCAGCGGGTTGACCGGCGTGACGTCGCCCTTGCTCGAGACGGCGGGAGCACGGCCGAACGCGCTGTCGGTGCCCCCGTCGGCAACGTCGGCGTTGAACTTCTCCACCGTCGCCGTGAACGTGGCCAGATCAGCGTCGTCGTAGCCCATGAGCTTGCCCAGCTCCTCGATGCTGTCGGCCTTCAGCACCACGCCGTCCTCGACTTCCTTCACGTTGTCGTCGGACCACTGGTACACGTTGTGGACGGCGGCCCATCCCTCGTTGCGCTCGGCGTTCGACCACGCGAACAGGGTTCCCTTCGTGCGGCGCGTCTCGTCGAACACCATCCACCAGGGATAGTTGGGCGTTTCGGCCGTGTCCTTGTTCTCCTCGAAGCACGGGTACGGGTAGCGCTTGTCGTGCGCCGGCCACTTCCCGTCCTCGGCCATGAAGCGCTCGCCGTGCTGGCTGACGTAAATCATCGACGTGGTGTCGCCGCCGTTGTAGCACGCGATGGCCTGGTTGTACTTCTCCGACAGCTCGAGGCACGCGGGCGAGCCGTACTCGACGGCGGCCATATGGCGCAGCTTCGCCCCGATGCCCGCCACCATGCGGATGCCGTCGCCCGTGTTGTAGGGGCTGCCGATGGGGTACTGCTTGTAATGCGTCAGCACGAAGTCCTCGATCATCTGGGGGTTGCCTTCGTAGCCGCCGCACGCCATGATGACGGCCTTCTTCGCCTTGCAGTACTTCGCCTGGCCGCCCTCGTCGTACTGCACGCCCAGCACTTCGCGCGCATCGGCGTCGTACACCAGCTCGGTCACCGGCGATTCGTAGCGAATGGAAATCGAATCGGCGTAGCGGTCCTTGATGACGTCGGCGCACAGCTGGTGCAGGTACGCGCCGCCGCCCGTCTGGCCCTTACCTTCGATAGTCAGGTTGACGGCGTTCGCGTCGGGGTACTCCTTGCCCCACAGCTTGCGCACGGCGTCGGCACCCGACTTCACCACCACTTCGCTTTCCACGATGTTGTCGCTGAACCACTGCGGCATGTCGGTGGACGCCTTCGCCACCGCCTCGCATTCGGCGTCGGTCACGCCGCCGTCGGTGATGGCCTTCCAGGCCTCGGCCGCGCCGTCGCCCGAGCAGATGTTGAGAAACCCGCAGCACACCGCGCTGTTGCCGCCCGCATGCTCCTCGGGCGCCTTCTCGAAGATGACCACCTGCGACCCTGCCGCCGCGGCGCTGATGGCGGCCGCCTGGCCGGCGAATCCGTACCCCATCACCACGACGTCCGTCTCCGCGTCCCACGCCTCGGGCTCGACGGCCCGCTTGCCCGCCGCGGCGGAAGCGCTTCCCGCCTCCGAGCACCCGGCCATGCCCATGACCGCGGCGCCCGCTGCCGCAACGGCGGCTCCCTTGAGAAAATCGCGGCGTCCCAGCGTATGCTCGTTGTTCTTCCCCATGGTAGTTCCCCTTCCTTCTATTCGTGGCACGTTCGACATTCGAACACGTCCTCGTGATGACAGCTCAGGCAGAGCTCTTTCTGATCGGTCTCGGCCTCGTGCACGCTATGGCAGCTCGTGCAGGTGATGGCGGCGTGGTCGCCCGTTCGGTCCATCGCGTGCGGGTTGACCGTCGTGCCGTCGGCATCGGTGAGAACCGTCACGTCCACGCTCTTCGCAGCCAGCTCGTCCCAGCTTCCATGGCAGGCGAGGCATGCTTCCTCGCTTACCGCATGCTCCTTGCTCAGCTTCGTCGGCATGGATGCGTCGGCCGAAGCGTTCGCATGCGCGCCCGCAAGGCTCTCCGCCGCCCCATGGCAGCTTTCGCACGAATCCGCCTCGTGCTTGCTCGCCAGGCAGGCCGTGTCGGACTCCGTCTGCGCTTCGTGCGCATGGCACGACGAGCACGCTATGTCCGCCGACCACGCCACCGTGATCGCCGCGTCTGCGCCTTCGCCGGACGAAGCGTCCGCCTGCTGCTGTTTCGGCGCGCATGCGCTCAACAGCCCCGCGATGGCGAAGGTCGTCGCCGCCACGGCCACCGCCGTCGCCATCGCGGCGCGTCGGCTCCGCGCTTGCACGGTTCCGCGATTCATCCCCATTGGTCCCTCCTCTCGTTACGCGTCGCATTCCTTGCTCCGGCCGCCTCCTGCGGCCTACGACGACTATGCCCGCGATGCCGCATGCGTTCTAGCTACGAACCGTGTCCTCTTTTCCCCGCCGATGGGCACGAAGGGGAGCAGGTTGGTTTTTCCCTAGGCACGAAAGGTGTTGTTTTGCCCGAACGGGCCGAGCGGGCGGCAGAACGCTCCTATAATCGAGGGGAGGGATTCGCGGATCGCGCAGAGGGGCGCATCCGACGCGTTGCGTAAGGGGAACGATCATGGCTGAACCGTCGATGCTCGAACGGTCGCAGAGCCGATCCCGGATGTCGCTGCTCGCGGCGGCGTTTCCGTGCTTCGGGCTGTGGACCATGCACACGTGGATACTGTGGCTCAACTCGAACAAGCCGTACCCGTCGGGGAGCGGCGACTCATGGTTCTCCCTGTACCTGGCCCAGTCCGTGTTCCTCATCGTGATGGCCGTCGCGTTTCGTCGGGCCGAGAAGCCGAACCGCACGCGCATGCAAGCCTCGGACGTCGTGCTCACCGCCATCGGCTGCGCCACCACGGCCCTCTACGCCGTCGGGTCGAGCGCGGTGGCGTTCCCTCCGCTCCTGAGCGGAGCCGTCGTGGCCCTCGGCGGCGTTTGCCTGGGATGGGGCTACCTGCGGTGGGGCGTGTTCTACAGCGGTTTGGCCCTGCGCAACGCGCTCGGCTGCATTTTCGCCGCCTGCATCCTGGGAGCGGTTGCGAAGTCGATCATCACGGCGCTGCCCGCCGAAGCCGGCACCGCGGCCGCATGCTGCTTGCCGCTGCTGTCGACGATGTTTTTGTCCCGCTCGTTCAAGCGGCAGCAGCCTCTTCCCACCACCGACATCCGCTACACCGCGGAAACGTTCGGATCGCTCTGGAAGGTGTTCGCCTGCGTGGCCGCCTACGCGTTCGTCTACACCTTCATCGGCGGGCTGCCCAGCATGTACGACAACCCGCTGCCCAACGCATCGCTGCTGGGCCACGTCATCGAAGTGGCCGTGTCGCTGCTCATCCTCTGGTGGGTGGTCGTCAAACGTCGCTCGGTCAGCTTCGCGCAGCTGTGGCGCGGCATCATGCTGCTCATCGGCGCCATGCTCGTGCTCAGCGTGTTCGAGCCCACGGCCGGGTTGCAAGCCATGTGCTCCACGAGCATATCCTACCTGGTGGTGGTGTTCCTCTGGCTGCTGCTCTCGGACATCGCCCACCACAGCAACCTGCACCCCTACGTCGTGTTCGGCCTGGGATGGCTCGCGTACACGCTGCCGAACTACCTGGGGAGGCTGCTGGGCTCGAGCGGCCTCGTCGCGCCGGCCATGAGCCCCACGCTCGCCCTCGTGCTGCTGTTCGCCATCATGATCGCGCTCAGCCTGCTGCTGGACTATCGCGACCCCACCATGCAGCGCATCTTCTCCGACCTCGACGAGTCGAGCCCGGCGCCGCACGACTTCGCCCTCATCGACGAGCGCTGCGCGGCCATCGGGAAGCAGCACGACCTCACCGTCCGGGAGATCGAAGTCATGCAGCTGCTGTGCAAGGGGCGCAGCAAGGCCTACATCGCCGAAACGCTGTTCATCGCCGAGAACACGGTGCGCGGCCACGCGCGGCGCCTGTACGCCAAGCTCGACGTGCACAGCAAGAAGGAGCTGCAGGAACTCATCGACGTCTGACGCCGATGCGCGCTCGCCTTTCGCCTTTCGCGCGGTTTCCGGGTTCTGGTAGAATCAACCGTACGTTCAACCAGGAATCGGAGGAACCGTGGCACAGCATGCCGCACATGCGCGTCCGACGCACCGCCGCGCCATCGTCGCAGGCGCGGCCGTCGTCGCCGTCGTCGCGATCGGCGCGGGCGCAGCGACGGCGTGGTCGAGCGCGCCCGCGCCGGCCTCCTGCGGTGGGCTCGCACCCGCATTCGCAACCGCCCTGCAGGCCGGCATCGACGACGTGCGAAGCGCCTGTGCCGTCGAGCGCGCGCGAACGTCCCCTTCTCCGTCGCTTCCGCAGGCCGATGCCCCGTCCACGACGCGCGCGTCCTACGCCCCCGCGCTCGCCGACCTCGCGGCGCTTCCCGGGCAGGCGGACCCGTTCGCCTTCTGCCTCGACCCCGACAGAGCCGACGCCGCCCCGTCCCTCTCGGAGACGTCCGCCGCCCGCTTCAAGGAAGCGCGCGACGCGTTCGCCGCCCGCGGCTGGGACGCCGGGTACCTGCTGGTCGACCTCGAGACGGGATGCGGCCTCGCGGGCAACCTCGATGAGACCGCCTACGGCGCCAGCACGTTCAAAGCCCCGTACGCGCTCTACCTCTGCGAAACCCAGCTCGACACGGAGCTGGCCGCCCCCGACACGCCGTGCTTCGAGGCCCCGGCGACGGCCTTCATGGACCCGACCGGCACGTACCTGTACGACGGCCTGGCCTCCTACCCGCTGGGGACGCTCATCGCCGACAGCGTCACCCAGTCCGACAACGACTCCTACCGCATCCTGCGCGCGTCCTACGATGCGGCCGGGTTTTCCGCATGGATCGCCGACCGGGGGCTGCCGGCCAACCTGACCGACGACTGGTTCCCCACGTACAGCACGCGCACGTCGGGCATGCTCTGGCTTCTCATGGCGCAGTACCTCGACGGCGACGCTGCGTCGGCGTCGTGGCTGTCCGAGCTGCTCGGGCAATCGGAGACGTCGTTTCTGCGCAACGCCCTTCCCCCGGAAGCGACCGTGCGCGGGAAAGCCGGGTGGTACGCGGACGACGACCCGGCTTTCTGCGGCGTATGCGATGCGGGCATCGTGAGCGCGGGCGGGCGCGACTACCTCGTGTGCGCCATGAGCACCGCGCCGTTTTCGGCGGACGGCCAGGAGCTGCTCGAGAACCTGCTGGCCGCCGCCTTCGACGCCCGCGACGATCTTGGGTGATGCGCGCCGGCCTAGCGCTCGTCGGAGCGCCGCCCGCGACCCCAATCGGGACCGCGATCGCCTCGGCGCTGAGGCCCGCGCCGCCCGCCGTCGATCATCGAGCGGAACACCTCCATAGCCTCGTCATGGTCGAGACCGCCCCTGTCGCGCCCGTCGGGGCCGCCGAAACCGGGCCATCCGCCGCGACCGCGCCCGTCGGGGCCGCCCGCGCCCAAGCCGTCGAAGAAACGCTCCCGCTCGCGGCGCCGGCTCTCGAACTCGTTGCCGTCGTCGGTGTCTCCCAGCGTGGACTCGAGTTCGGCGACCATGCGCCCCAGGTAGTCCTGCAGGTTCGCCTTCTCCTCGTCGGTGAGGCAGTCGAAGAACGCGAACTCCACCGTGGGCCTCTCGCCCAGCTTCTCCGCCTCAGCGCGGCCCTCGTCGGTGATGCGCACGATCACCTTGCGCCGATCCTCTTCGGAGGGTTCGCGCACCACGAGGCCCTTCTTCTCCAGCTTCGAGAGCAGCTCGCCCAGCGACTGCTGGCGCATGTCCATGAGGACGGTGAGGTCCTTCTGGCTGATCTCGGGCTTGAGCTTCAGCAGCGTGAGCACCTTGCCCTGGCCGCGGCTGACGTCGCGGATGGCGGCATCGTCCCGGCCGGCGTTCATCAGGTAGCGGGACGTGAGCCATTGCAGCCGGCTCAGCAGCCCCCACAGTCGCATGTCTTCGGAATCGCCCATCGAAGAACCGTCTCCCTCTTCAAATCCGTCGAAACCAAACAGGTCGTTTTCATTCCATGCATTCATTATAAAGGTTCCTTTTTACACTTCGAGCGCCGGCGCGATCAGAATCGCCTCGGTCGTCTCGATTTCCTTGTCGGCACGGCCTGCGCCGCGCACCTTCTTCACGAGGTAGGGCACGAAGGCCAACGCCACGATGAGCGCCAGCGCCTCGCTCACCACCCCGGCCAGCATCAGCCCGGCGAACGCGAACAGCGCGTTGCCCGCCACGTACAGCGCGATGGTGATCACGCCACGCGCCACCGACACCACCGAGGCGGGAACGCCCCGGCCAAGCGCCTGCAGCATGCCCAAGATCAGCTCGGACGCGCTTGAGACGAACACGCCCGCCACGAGCGCGATCAGCGCGAACATCCCCACTTCGATCACGGCCGGATCGCTTGAGAACACGCCCACCAGCGGACGGCCGAACACGAGCAGCGCGGCGCCGGCAGCGGCCAGCAGCACGGCCAGGATGAGCGCCACCGTCTTCACGAGCTCCTTGATGCGCGTTCGGTTGCCAGCGGCGTACGCGTACCCGATGAGCGGCACGACGCCCACCGTGGCCGCAACCGTGAACAGCCCCGCGAACATCGAGACGCGGAACGCGATGCCGATGCCCGCCACCGTCGCAGCCGAGTATCCGGCGGCCAGCACGTCGAGCACCCACGCCGACACGGTCATGAGCAGCGTCATGGCGAACGCGGAGAACCCGACGCTCAGGATCTCCTTGAGCACGGGAGCGGTGAACAGGGCGTCTTTGGGCGAGATGCTCTGGGTGCCGCCGCGCTTGACGTACACCACGAGGTACGTTGCGCTGACCAGCCATGAGGCCACCGTGGCGAGCGCAGCGCCCGCCACGCCCCACCCGAAGGCGAATATGAACAGCGGGTCGAGCACCAAGTTCGCCACCGCCGAGATGATGGTGCCGATCATCGACGCCTTCGCGGCGCCCTCGGCGCGCACGTCCTGATCGAGCACGAAGCTCAGCACCGCCAACGGCGCGCCAGCGGCCAGGATGCCCAGGTACGTCATCGTCGGCGCGAGCGTGTCGCCCGTCGCGCCCAGCAGGTTCGCCAGCGGCTCGAGGAACGCGAGGCTCAGCACTGCGGCGATCACGCCGAAGACGAGGGCGAGCGCGTGGTTCGTCGCCGATACGCGCTTGGCCTCCCCTGCTTTACCCGCTCCCAGCAAACGCGCGATGAACGTGCTGCCGCCCGTACCCAGCAAATCGCCCACCGCCATGAGGCCCGTGGTGAACGGCAGCGCGAGCGCAACCGCGGCGAGCGCCGCCGTGTCGCCCAGCTGGCCGACGAAGAACGCGTCGACGAGCGAGGCCAGCGTCATCACGCCCATCGCGGCCAGCAACGGCACGCACATGTGCGCGATGGCGCTCACGGGCGCCGCTTCGCGCAAGTAGTAATCGTTATCATGTTTCATGCAAAGCTCCTGTCGAGAGATCTTTGACCTGAGAACCCTGCGCTGGATTCTCAGGTCGATGCAGTTTCTAAGGTACCTGTCGATTGGCATCATACAGGTACCTTCACATCAATGCAAGACCTATTTCACAGGTGCCTTTATTTTTTCACGGACGCCGCTTCGCATCGATGGAGCGCGACGGTCGCCTGCCCCCGAACAAAAAACGACCCGCCGTTCGGCAGGTCGTTTCGATGCGTTCCAGATTGGCCGAAGCCGCTCCCCTACAGCGTGCGCAGGTTGACTTCCTTGAGCTGGCGGCCCGTCACGGCGCTCGGGGCGCCCGTCATCGGGTCGCTCGCGGAGCTCGTCTTCGGGAAGGCGATGACGTCGCGGATGGACGCCTTGCCGCCCAGCAGCATGACCAGGCGGTCGAGGCCCAGCGCGATGCCGCCGTGCGGCGGCGCGCCCAGCTCGAGCGCGTGGATGAGGTGGCCGAACTTCTCCTCGATCTCCTCATCGCTCAGGCCGCACGTGCGCAGCACGGCGCGCTGCTCGTCGGCGTTGTGGATACGGATGGTGCCGCCGCCCACTTCGAAGCCGTCCATCACGAGGTCGTAGCTGTAGCTGCCGCACGCCAGCGGGTCGCTCTCGATCTTGTCCACGTCCTCGTCCAACACGTGGGTGAACGGATGGTGCTCGGCGGCGTACTTCTTCTCGTCCTCGTCGTACTTGAACATGGGGAAGTTCACCACCCACAGCAGCTGATGGCCCTCGCGCGGCACGTTCAGCGCCTCGGCCATGTGCAGGCGCAGCGCGCTCAGCACGGCGCTCGCCACCTCGTAGGTGTCGGCGGCGAACAGCAGCAGGTCGCCCGGCTCCACGTCCATGGCCTCCTTGAGCGCGGCGAACTCCTCATCGCTGAAGAACTTGATGATGGGGCTCTTCTCCTTGCCGTCGGTCGTGAACGCGATCCAGGCCATGCCCTTTGCGCCGTTCTCGGCCGCGATGTCGGCCAGCTTCTCCACGTCGCCGCGGCTCCAGTCGCCCGCGCCCTTCGCGTTGATGGCCTTCACCACGCCGCCGGACTGCGCCACGCTCGAGAACACCTTGAAGCCCGTGTCCTTCACGATGTCGGTGATGTCCTTCAGCTCCATGCCGAAGCGCGTGTCGGGACGGTCGTTGCCGAAGCGGTCCATGGACTCGCGGTACTGCATGCGCTGCAGCGGGAACGCGTGGTCGACGCCCACGGCCTGCAGCGTCTCGGCCATGACGTCCTCCATGAGGTTCATCACGTCCTCGCCCTGCACGAAGCCCATCTCGATGTCCACCTGCGTGAACTCGGGCTGACGGTCGGCGCGCAGGTCCTCGTCGCGGAAGCACCGGGCGATCTGGTAGTAGCGCTCGACGCCTCCCACCATGAGCATCTGCTTGAACTGCTGCGGGCTCTGCGGCAGCGCGTAGAAGCGGCCCGGGTTCGGACGGCTCGGCACGATGTAGTCGCGCGCGCCCTCGGGCGTGGAGTTCGCCAGGATGGGCGTCTCCACCTCGAGGAAACCGCGCTCGTTCAGCGCGCCGCGCATGGCCTGGGCCACCTTGTGGCGCAGGTGCAGGGCCTCGAACATCTCGGGACGGCGGATGTCGAGGTAGCGCCACTTCATGCGCGTAATCTCGTCCGTCTCGATGCCGTCTTCGATGGAGAACGGCGGGGTGACGCTCGTGTTCAGGACCTCGACGGACTTCGCCAGCACCTCGATCTCACCCGTGGCCATGTTCGGGTTGACGGCTTCCGCACCGCGATCGCGCACCGTGCCCGCGATCTTCAGCACGTACTCGCGACCCAGGTGCTCGGCCTTCGCGAAGTCGTCGGCGCTCACGCAGTCGGGGTCGACGACCACCTGCGTGTAGCCCGCGCGATCGCGCAGGTCGATGAAGATGAGGCCGCCGTGGTCGCGGTTGTGCCACGCCCAGCCCGTCAGCACGACCTCGCGGCCGACGTCGCCCTTGCGCAGCTCGCCGCACGTGGCGGTGTGCATGCAGTATTCGTTCATGAAGTCCGTCATAACGTTGGTTCCTTGCTCCTCAGCACTGCTATCTGCATCTGCCGTCCGTCCAGGACGCGGCAGACGTTACTCAAACCTAGTCATTGTACTGCATCGCGTGTGCAAAGTGCGTGCGATGCACGCATCCGAGCAGCTACCTTCATGCAAAATGCGCGCGAACGCCCCGCTAGAACTCCGTATCCGTCAGCACGCAGTTCACCCCGTTGTCCAGGCACAGCTGCTGCAGCGTGCGATCGAGCGTGAACAGCGTAGCCGCATTGCGTCGCGCGAGCACGAGATACAGCAAATCGTATGACGAATGCCGCAAACGAAGAGACTCCGACAGCGCTTCTTCCCACAAGTCCGTATCGGGAACGAACTCGTCCACGAGCGACAAGCACATGCGCCCCATTTCTTGAGCTTCCCTGTCGTTCGAGTAGCCTCCACGCACTCGCTTTTCCAACACGTGCGTAATCTCCGCGCAAAAAAACGCAGGGGAGACAACGCCCTCGCCCTTGAGCAGCAACGCCTCTAGGCCCCTTCCGTCAGGAGTCTCGGTCACGATATTGATGGCGGCATTGCAGTCGAGAACGATCACGTCACACCTCCTCGTCATACGGCAAGCCGAGGACATCGCTCATCTGGCGATCGCGCTCTCGACGACCTTCGTGCACGAACTCGACGATCTCGTCCGCAGTCTGCTTCGGCCCGCTCCACTCGAATCGCCGAATCTCCGCGAACAGCGCCTTGCGCTTCTCGATGCGGGCGGCTCGCTCGGTCTCGGTGTCGAAATCGAGGTAGCGCGGGCGGCGTTCCAGGCGATGCAGCTCCCGGCCGTCCCAATAGTGCTGCGCGTCGGCCGCCTCGAGCATCTGCTCGACCGCCACGATGGTCTGCTGCGCCACGCTGCGATGCTGGCTCGCGGCGTACGCTTTCAGCTGCTCGTACAGCTCGTCGGGGAAATCTCGTACCTGCAAAGCGGGCATAGCGACTCCTTTCATGTCCTGCGTTTTACATGCAGTATACATGAAACAGCGTCGAAACGCCACCGCTCACGCCCCGACGCCCCGCTCACCCCTCGTCGATCAGCTGCAGCAGCTCCTCGCGCGACGAGACCTCGAGCTTGCGGTAGATGCTCTTCACGTGCGTGCGCACGGTGCTCTCGGAAATGACCAGCGTGCTCGCCACGAACACGATGCCGTGGCCGCGCCCCAGGTACGCCAGCACCTCCGTCTCCCGGGGCGACAGGCCGCGATCACCCGCGATCCGCTCGCATCGTTGCTGCAGCTGCGTCGGCGCACCCTCGCCCGCCCGACCCAGCACGACATCGCCGCCGTCGCGCCCCTCGCGCCGCCACGCCATCAGCAGTGGCGCGGCCACGAGCACCGCGAAGTAGATCGTGCTCACCACCAGCAGGATGGGCCCGCCCTGCTGATCCTCGAACGGAGGCAGTGCCCCGCACATGATGCCCCCGAGCGACGCCAGCGCGAAGCCCGACACGGTCAGCCCGTAGATGAGCGTCGGCGGGAACTCGCGCGCATGGGCCATCGCGCACAGGCTGGCCAGCGCCAGGATGCCCACCACGCCGTAGAACACGTACGAGAACGTCGCCGCGAGCCACTGGAACACCGTGCCCACCGGGAAGCTGTTCAGCACCACGAGCACGAGCGCGAACAGCGGCAGCAGCACCTGGTAGATCAGCGACAGCAGCGGCCGCTCCGTCTTCACCAGGCACAGCGGCAGCACCACGAGCGCCGCCACGATGCCGCCGAGCGCCTCGACGTAGAACAGGTCGAACACGAGGAACTTGCGCACGCCCATGACGAACGCGAACACGAGCAGCCCCGCGAACGGCATCGCCAGCACCGACGCCATGCCGCGCACGCCGCGCAACAGCCCTTCGCGACCGCCGATCGCCCCCGCAGCCTCGGTGGCGAAGCGCTCGAGCTCGCGATCCTCGCCGCCCGCCCCGCCGGCCACGCGCGCGAGCGACCCGCGCGCCGCCTTCCAGCACGGCAGTACGCATCCCAGCACCAGCAGCAGGCCGTACGCCACGAGCCCCACGCGGATCTCCACCGCCGACAGCAACAGCTCCGCCAGCGACGCCACGCCGATCATCAGCGAGAACGACAGCAGCGCCTGGCGCAGGTCGAGCACGGACAAGTACGTCCCCCACGCCACGCACAGCGGCACCACGCCCAGCGAGACCGCGATACCGGCCGCCATGGCAAGCCCCTCGGAGCCGAGCCCCTCGACGCCGAGCGTGAGCGCGAACAGGCCGAATCCCGCGAGATAGCACACCGTGCTCGCCAGCACGACGGGAAACCGCACGAACGTCGCAACGCCTCGACGCGTCGAGACGAGGGCCACGCCCAGCCCTGCCGCCACCGCGCTCACCATCATCGTGTTCACGAACGGCGGCATGAACGCCTCCGACCCGCTCAGCAGATCGTGGAACATCACGAGGTTCGGAGAATAGAGCGGCAGCGTGGCGAAAAACGCGACGAACAGCAGCGATTCCAGCTTGAAGTCCTGCGAAAAACGCACTCGAGCCCTCCCTTCGCTCTGTCGTGCGATGCCTTCGTTCGCTCAAGTATAGCGCAAGCACCCGCCTCAGCCGTCCCCAACAGCGAACCTCCTACCTGCGGGTTTGCACATATACCCCATTTCCGCGAGGGGCCGCGAGACGGAATCCCCCAACGCCGCGATTACGCCCGTCGCCCGCAGCGCCTAGCATGCTCGACATCCACCCGGCACGAACCCGGCCGGGCGGAACGAACCAAGAACCAAAGAGAACCGCACAAGGAGCAAGGGAGGAACCACCATGAAGAGCACCACCGGACTATCGCGCCGCGCATTCTTGGGCCTCGGCGCCACCGCCGCCGTCGCCGCCGGAGCGGGGCTTGCCGGCTGCGCACCGCAGGCAAGCAGCGCCGGAGCCGAAGAAGGCTCCGCGAACGCCTCCGCCGCAAACGCGTCGAGCTGGAAGACGCCGCCGGCCGAGATCACCGACTTCGCGAAGGAGTACGACTGCGACGTCGTCGTCTGCGGCCACGGCTTCGCGGGCATCACCGCCTGCCGCGAGCTGGCCGAAGAGGGCAAGAAGGTCATCCTCGTCGAGAAGCAGCCCGAGGACACCTTCGCCGCCGTGGGCAACGAGGCCGGCACGCTCAACGCGAGCATCCTCAAAGAGCGCGGCGTGCCCGAGATCGACCCGGTCGAGTTCTTCCAGAACTGGATGACCATCACGGGGAACTACCCGAACCAGGAGCTCGTCATGAAGTACGCGCAGAACTCCGGCGCGAACATGGACTGGTACCTCTCGGACCTCACCGACGACGACCTCGCCACCATGACCACCGCCTTCTTCCCGCCCACCGAGCACCAGATGGACCACCTGGGCCCCATCAAGTTCTGGCCCAGCGTGTGCAGCTTCTACGGCGACTGCAACCAGACGAAGATCCACGAGTACAACCGCGCCGCCGCGAAGGCCGCCGGAGCCGAGTTCCTGTTCGGCACCGAGGCCCAGTACGTCATCATGGACGACGGCAAGGTGGCCGGCCTCGTGGCCACCAACAGCGACGGCAACCTGAAGTTCACCTGCAAGGCCGTGGTCATCGCGTGCGGCGGCTTCGGCGGCAACCCCGAGATGATGGCCGACCTCATCCCCGACATGGCCGGCGCGCTCGTGGGCGACGAGCAGCTCTCCTCGATGTCGGCGAACGACGGCCGCGGCGTGCAGATGGCCCACTGGGCCGGCGCGCACCTGGAAACCTGCCCCATCCCCGGCATGAACATGAAGGGCCTCTCGGTGCCGGGCAAGATGAACTGCCTGCCCCAGGCCGTGTGGATCGACGAGAACGGCAAGCGCTTCTGCAACGAGTACTACCCCACGTCCGAGCAGCGCGGCCTCTCCACCATCTACAAGACGCGCAAGGCGAAGTACGCCGTATGCGACGCGAACTTCCCCACGTACCGCCAGTACACCATCCCGCAGCATGCCGGCTTCACGGCCACGGACGAGAACATCGCCTCGCTGCAGGAGTCGCTCGACAAGGCGTACGCCATCTTCAAGGGCACCTACGAGGAGCCCGCGAAGGCCGAGGACGACAAGGGCGGCATGGGACCGGTGACCACCATCGAGTTCATCGCCGACGACACGCTCGAGGGCCTCGCGAAGCAGATGGGGCTCGAAGGCGACGCCGTCACCGCCTTCGTCGAGACCATCGAGAACTACAACAGCTACTGCGCCGCCGGCGCCGATCAGGAGTTCGGCCGCGACGAAGCCGTGCTGTTCCCCGTCGACACGGCGCCCTACTACGCCTGCACGTTCGAGCCCGAGCTGGGCGAGACGATGGTCACCTGCGGCGGCATCATCACCGACGGCGACCAGAACGCCCTCGATGAGAACTTCGAACCCATCCCCGGCCTGTACGTGTCGGGCAACGACTGCGGCCGTCGCTTCGGCTACGAGTACATCACGCCCATCCCCGGCGTCAGCCTGGGCCTCGCCATCACGCTCGGCCGCGAATGCGGCAAAGCCGTGGGCGCGTTCCTCGGCTAACCCGCCATCCCTCCCGGAACGCCCCGAGTCCCCCTCGGGGCGTTCCGGCGATGTCCCTGCGCCCGCGTCGCCGCACCCCCTCCCCGGCGACGCGGGCGCGTCTCACATCATGCCCGAGCCGAACAGCACGAGGTCGAGCAGCTCCTGCTTGGAGTGGATGTTGAGCTTCTCGTACACGTGCTTGATGTGGGTGCGCGTCGTGTTGTGCGAGATCAGCAGCTCCTCGGCGATGTACTTCGCGCTGCGCCCCATCGCGATGAGCCCCAAGATCTCCACCTCCCGCGGCGTCAGCCCGTTCTCCAGCGCCAGCTTCTGGCAGTACGCCAGCAGCTCCGAGGGCAACTCCTCGCTCCCCGCCCCGCCGCGATCCTCGCCCGCCTCGGCAAGCTCCCGCTTCGGCTCCTCGTCCTTCGCCTCCTCGGCGCGCTTCGGCTTCCGCTTCGGCATCGAGCGGGCAAGCTGCCGCCCCACGCTGAAGAAGTACAGCGCCGTCAGCCCGCCCGCCGCCGCCATCGCGTACGACGAAAGGCCGAGCGTCGACACGCGCGCGATCAGCTGGCCGATGCACATCGCCTCGAACATGAGCCCCACCGCCAGCCCGCGAATGGCGTACACCGATTCGCGGATGTCATAGGCGAAGATGGCGATGAGCAGCACCCACATGTTGCTCTCCCACAGCGCGTCCGGCGCGTTCGCGGGGATGGCGGCGCCTCCCATCACGAGGCCGATGGAGAACAGCGGGATATAGCACACGCAGAACGTGAGCACGGCGGATCCGCGCGGCGTCAGCGTCGAGCGATGCTGAGCGAACCGGCTCATGAGCCAGCAGCAGAACACCATGAGGATCACCGCGAGCACCTCGAACAGCACCATGTAGTTGAGTCCCGACGACAGCACGTCGTTCTCGCGGCCCGACAGGTACACGCACGCGGCGCACCCAATGGCGAACGCGGCGGCCACCACCACGAGCACCTGCAACGCACGCGCGCCCTCGCCCAATCCCATCGTCTCGCCCTCGTCCGTCGGCTGGCTGGCGCGGATGATGCACGCGATGGTCACCAGCGGCAACGCCAGCAGAAAGCCTTGGCTGATGGTTTCGGAGAACGAGCTGACGCACCGGAAGGCAAAGTAGCACACGACGGCCACCGCCAACGCAGGGTCGAGGTAGAACGAATCTCCCTCGGGCCGCGATGCATGGATCGTCGACGTCCAGATGACGATGATCCACCCGCACGCCAACCCCAGCAACGCCCCCGCCACGTAGAACAGCAGCACGCCCACCACCGGCAGCATCGACACAAGCGCGAGCGTCGCTCCCAGCGCCGCCGCCACGCTGACCGCCGGAACGCCCAACGCCGATTCCGCGAACCGCCGCACCTTCAGCAGCGGCCGGGCCAGCAAGTGGGCCAGGATGGTCGACGCGATAACCACGAGAAAGAACGTCGACAGCTCGTCGGCGGTGCGATCGACCCCGATGAAGTACAGCGCCCGAATGACCATATGCGACGTGAAGAAATACAGCACCCCGATACCCACGTCGAGTATCGTCGGGCGCACGAAGAGCACCGGGCTCCCCTCGTCAGCGGCAATCCCTTTATCCATGACTCCCCTTCCATGGGCGCGATCCCGTGGCCCCAGTATAGAGGATGGGGCCAGGAAGAAATAACGCATTTCGAGTGATACCGCAGCCCTTGGGCGCAGACCAGCCCAATGCCACACTTTGAGTGACGCGCGCCGACGCCCCTGCGCCTAAGCTGTCCCCATCGAACCACCGATCAAGGAGGGAACCATGGGAACAGCAAGATCAATGGACCGTCGAAGCTTCCTCAAAGGCGCCACAGTGGCCGGGGTGGCCGGAGCGGCCGCTGCAGCCGGCACGTTCGGCCTGGCCGGGTGCGCGCCGCAGGATAAGGAAAGCGTTGCCGCCGCGTCGGGCGACCTCGTCCTCGATGCCGAGAAGTTCCAGAGCGCGAAATGGAACTTCGAGATCCCGCCCGAGCCCGTGGACGAGAGCAAGATCACGAACACCGTGGAGTGCGAGATCCTCGTCATCGGCGCCGGCGTGGGCGGCCTCGTCACCGCCGCGTCCGCCGTCGAGGAAGGCGCCGACGTCGTGCTCATCGCCTCGAGCGACGGCCCTGTGTCGCGCGGCGGCTCCAACGCGGCCTTCAACACGCGCCTGACCCACGAGCTGGGCCTCGACTTCACCCGCGAGCAAATCGAGCCCATCTTCCAGGAGATATTCGCGTCGAACAGCTTCCGCCTCGACCAGGAGAAGTGGTGGCTCGTCTACGACGAGTCGGGCAACGCCATGAACTGGCTCATGGACAAGATGGAACCCTACGGCATCTCCACCGTCATCGAGAACAACCAGCGCGACGGCGGCACCGACTGGTGGGACGGCGGTCCGCTCAAAACGCTCAACGTGTCGCACTCCTTTGTCGCCGAGGGCGCCCAGGCCGCCGGCGCGTCGCAGCAGATCGTCGTCGAGGCCCTGGCCGAGGAGATCCAGAAAGGCGGCGGCCAGATCTTCTACAGCACCACCGCCGTGCAGCTCGACCGCGAAGGCGACAACACCGGACGCGTCACCGGCTGCGTCGCGAAGCACAACAGCGAGTACACGCGTTACACGGCAACGAAGGGCGTCGTGCTGGCCACGGGCGATTTCTCGCAGGACAAAGACATGGTGGCGAAGTACTGCCCCATGGCGCTGCCCTTCGGCTACGGCGGCGTCTACGACGGCAGCGGCCTCAAGCTGGCGCTGTGGATCGGCGCATCCTGGCAGAAGTACACGCCGAACGCCCCCATGCTGGCCACGATGGGCGACGAGGTGCTCCCGTGCCGCTGGTGGGCGGAAGGTGCGCTCACCACGTTCCCCGGCCTGCTCGTGAACAAGAAGGGCGTGCGCTACTCCAACGAGAACTGCACGTACGGCTACATGCCCTACCCGCAGCGCGTGCAGCCCGACGGATGCGCGTTCCTCATCTGGGACGAGAACTGGGTGCGCGACTCCGCCCCCTGGCAGAGCGACCGCGTGGGCGGTGAGGCGCGCGACACGCAAGAGGTCTACGACGCCATCGCCGCGCTGTTCGATCCGAACACCGATTGGACCACCACCGACGAGTACGCCGGCTTCGACGCCACCATGGCCGAGAACGCCGTCAAGGCCGACACGCTCGAGGAGCTGGCCGACGGTCTGGGCCTCCCCCGCGAGGAGTTCCTCGCTCAGGTGGAGCGGTACAACTCGTACTGCGAGACGGGCCTCGACGACGAGTTCCACAAGGACAAGCGCTTCCTGCTGCCGGTGAAGCAGCCGCCGTTCTACGGCATCAAGAACGAGCCCTACACGCTGTGCATCACGGGAGGTCTCAACACCGACATCCAGATGCACGTGTGCGATTCGAACAACGATCCCATCCCCGGCCTGTACGGCGTGGGCACGGTCGTGGGCGACATGTACGGCGACGTGTACGACTACAAGGTGCCCGGCATCAACCTGGGCGGCGCCTGCACCACGTTCGGCTACCTGCTCGGCAAGAACCTGAGCGACGGAACCTGGTAGGACCTTCCCTCCCCCTACGACGAAGGCGGCCCCTTGGCCGCCTTCGTCGGTTTCCGCCGCATTGCGCACGCGGCGCGGTTACTTCACGGCGACCCAGCTTGCGTACTCCGCCATCTGCGCCGTCATGGCATCTTTGTCGTCCTGAGGAATCGAACCCCAGCCGTCGAACGGCTGCGTCAGCCCCTTGACCACCGCGACGTAGTTGCCGGGCATCACCGTTGACGAGCCCGCTTTCTCGCACATGAAGTGCCCTTGCGGGCCCCATGCGTCGGTGTACATCGTCACGCCGAACACCTCATCCGTCTCGGTGTTCCTGACCGTGGTGGTGTAGCCTACGCCCAGCTCGGTGTCGGTACCTTTGCTCTGCTCGTCGATGGTGTAGGCGTCATCGTAGTCGTACGCGAGCACGCCGCGCCACGATTCGGGCACCACCACCGTGTAGTACGGCGTGTCAATGGTGCGCTCGACAAGCGACCGGTCCTCCTCCGTCGGCTGCTCCACTGCCGGCTGCTCAACCGTCGGCTGCTCAACCGGCGCTTCCGCGTCCTCGCCGGCATCCGTCGCCGGCTCGCCCGTCGCACAGCCGGCAAGGCCCAGCGCCGCGACGAGCGCGACCGACAGTACGGCCGCCCTCGCGCCGCGCATCATCGGCATCCTCATTCAGCGTCCAGCTTACCCAACGCCGCCTCGAACGCATCCGCGCCGCCGAACGCCTCGCCGCCGAAATGCGCCAGCAACGTCTTCACCGCAGCGATGTCCGCCGTGCGCTCCTCGTGCGTCCGCATGTTGCGCACCTTCACCTGCCCGGCGGCCAGCTCGTCGGGACCCAACACCGCCACGATGGAAACCCCCAGCTTGTCGGCCAGCTTGAACTGGCTCTTCAAGCTGCGGTGTTGGTGGTCCATCTCGCAGATCAGGCCGGCGTCGCGAGATGCCTGCATGAGCGAGAACGCCTCGCCGCGCACCGAGTCGTCGACGCACGCCACGAAGAAATCGCAGCGATGCGCCGTCGGGAACTCGTAGCCCGTCGCCTGCAGCGCCAGCGCGCAGCGCTCGTAGCCCAACGCGAAGCCGAAGCCGGGCGTGGGACGGCCGCCCACTTCCTCCACCAGCTTGTCGTAGCGACCGCCGCCGCCGATGGCGTTCTGGCTGCCCATGCCCTCGGTCACCTGCACCTCGAACACCGTGCGCGTGTAGTAGTCCAAACCGCGCACGAGCTTCGGGTCCTCCTCGAACGCCAGATCGGCGCCCGCGAGGTACCCCTTCACCGTCTCGTAGTGCTCGCGGCAGTCATCGCACAGATGATCGGTGATCTTCGGCGCATCGGCCATCACCGCGGCGCATCCGGGGTTCTTGCAGTCGAACGCACGCAGGGGGTTGATCTCGGCACGGCGCTTGCACTCGTCGCACAGCTCGTCGGCGTGCGCGTCCATGTACGCCTTCACCGCATCGCGGTAGGCGGGGCGGCATTGCTCGCACCCCATCGAGTTCACCAGCAGCCGCGTGGATTCCACGGGGATGCCGATGGTCGCGAAGAAGCGCATGAGCATGATGATGCCCTCGGCGTCCACGCTGGGATCCTCAGCACCCAGGCACTCGATGCCCACCTGGTTGAACTGACGCTGGCGGCCCTTCTGAGGACGCTCGGCACGAAACATCGGACCGGCGTACATGAGCTTCGCAGGAGCCGCACCCTGCGGCACGAGGTCGTGCTGCGCGACCGCGCGCACCACGCCGGCCGTGCCTTCGGGGCGCAGCGACAGGCGGCTCTTCCCCTTGATGGTTCCGCCGGCCACCAGCTTGTTGAGGTTCTCGCCCGAGATGGCCGTGAACATCTCCTTCGACACGACGTCGGTCGCCTCGCCAATACCGCGCACGAACAGCTCCGTCTGCTCGAAGATGGGCGTCTCGATGGTCACGTATCCGTAGCGGCCGAACAAATCGGCTGCCGTCGCCTTGAAATACGCCCAGAATTTCGCCTCGTCGGGCAGGAGGTCTTTCGTTCCTTCGGGAGCTTGCAAAGCCATGGCGTATCCTTCGTCTCGCGCGTTCTGAATCGGTCTATTGTAGCGCAAACTGCAACGCGACCGCCATCACTCGCCCAACGAACGGAGCACGTTCACGAGCGCGTCGTCCGGACGGTAACGCAGACGCAGCGCCAACAGGTTGCGGGCCACGGGGAACAGACCGGCATCGACGGCCGCCGCCGCGTCCGAGCCCAGCGTGTCAAGCACCTCGGCGGTCGGCGCCACCGGCACCGCATGCTCCGCCAACGCCTCGTCGACGATCTCCTTCCCCGGCAGCACGACACCCGTCTCCTCGACGAGCTCCTGCAGCTCAGCCGTGGCCTGCAACGCCATCGACGACGAGGTCATGAGCGATTTGAGGTAGCACGCCGCGCCCGCCTGAGGTCGCCCCGCCTTCCACAGCACGTACGCCAGCTGGTAGTAGGCCATGGCGATGTCGTTCGGCTGCACGGCGATCAGCAGCCCTTCCTGCAGCACCTCGGCCGCATTCTCCATGTCGCCCACCAGCATGTACGCGCGCCCGAGCTGCCGGTACCCGGCAGCCGTCGCCGGCCCTATCTCGATGGCCCGCTGCCCGAACCGCAGCGCCTCCTCGGTACGCTCGAACGAGTGCTCCAGAAGCTGCGTGATCTCCAGATGGCACAGGTAGTAGGAATCGGGAACCAGCTCAACGCGCTTGTCCACGTCCGCGGACGCACGCGCCGGAGCGCCCGCGCCGCGCCGCGCGCGGTTGTACAGCACGCGCGACGCATACGAATCGAACGCGCGGTACACGGTGGTCGCACCGTCCACGAACCCATCGAGCGCCGCCGCCTCGCCCACGGCGTCGATGAGCACCTGCACCGCCGCTTCCGGATCGTTGGTCGCCAGCGTGCGCGCACGGCCCAGCGCCACCAGGCAGCGATCGTCCCCGAGGAAGCGTCCCACCACGGCGTTCTGGTCGCCCATGTCGATCTCGCCCTCGGCGAGCGCCGCCATGAGCCGCGTGCAAGCGGCAACCGCCCGATCATCGTCTTTCGCCGCCGCCTCCTCTTGCGCCGCGCGCACGATGCGGATGGCATCCGTCGCGCTCGAAGCGCGCACGATGCGGTCGGCCAGCTCCTCGGCCATGCGCCGCCGCGCGGCATCGAACGTGATGCGCACGTCCCTGCAGCGATCGGCGCCCAGCGCGACCCGCGCGGCCTCCGCCAGCTCGCCGTCCACGACCTCCGGCATGCGCCGCCGCAGTTCGAAGGACTCCAGCCCCTCCACGAACGAGAACGCTTCCGCTTCTTCAACGTCGAAGCGCGCATCGCTCGCCAGGTACGGCGGCATTGGATCGCCCGCGCGCGCCTCTTCGAAACGGCCGAACGCCTCGTAGGTTTCCCTGTTGAACGTCGCCTGCACGAACGCTCGCTCGCGCGATTCCTGCGGGAACTCGCCCGCATTCTCGCTCGACGAAGCAGCCGCCACGCCCGCCTGCGGACGCGCTGCAACGTCGACGCGACGCATCGCCGACGAGGCGTCGAACGCCGCGGCAGCCAACACCAGTCCCAGATGCAGCGCGTAGCGATGCGCTTGAGCATCGCGCTCCTCGTCCGTCGCCCGCTCCCAGCCGGCTCCTTCTCGCCACAAGTGCACAGGCATGAGCGACGCGCCCGGCACGGTCAGTTCGACCGCCGCCGCGCCCGCCGCCGCATCGCAGCGTATCGCCGCATCGATGCGCACCGGAAGACGCAGACGCTCCAGCGTCGCGCCCAATGCGCAGCGCACGTCCCATTCGCCCGCGCTCGCATCCGTCGCCCCGGGTGCATCCGCGAGGTCGCCCGCACCAGGATGCTGCGCGGCCACCGTCTCCAACAAGTAGGCGTCCCAGCGGGCGCAGTCCGCCTCGGTTGCCAGCGAGGCGCGATCGCCGAACGCCTCGCCCACCAGAAGGAACCGGTTGAGCGCCGCTTCAAGCGCCCAAACCGTCTCGACGGGGAGGGGGGCATCCTCGTCCTCGACGCCCAGGTAGTACGTGTTGGCGTAGCGAGCCGTGCGCACCAAACGCAGCGCCTCGTCCTTCACCCCCGCTAGCTCGTCCAACCCCGCGTCCGCCAACCAGCGCGCCAAGCAGCTGACGAGCGCCGGGGGACGGCACACCGGATCGTTCTCCGCGCAACGCGCATCGGCCACGATCGACCGCATCGCCGTGAGGGGCTTGTCGCCGCGCAGCCGCTCGTGCACGCCCTCCAAACCGCGCTCGGGCACCTCCGACGCGCCGAGCGAAGGCCGATGCACGAACGCCAAGTAGGCCCGCGCCATCGCATCGTCGTACGAAAGGTTCGCGCCATAGGGCCCGAAATCGTACCAGGAATCGAACAGGGCGTAGCGCCCGCGCGCGCACCGGTACTGCGCCACCTCGCGCTGCGACCCGTCGCCTCCGCGCACGTACACGCACCCCAGCTCCTCGCCCGCCGTCGTTTGGCTCGGCAGCTTCGCGAACGACAGGTCGGGAACGCGCGCAGGCGGCACGGCAGACGGCTCCCGGAGGGAGAATGCGCGTCCGAACGGATCGACGTACGCCAAGATGACGAGGTCGTTCTTCTCGATGAATTCGACGACGTACGAACCGCCCGCAGCCGGCATCGGCAACCCTTTGGCCACCCAGCCGTATGCGCCGGCAAGCCCCTCCTGCTTCCCGGAAATCGGGGGCACCGCGCCTTCCAGCACGCAGCGCTTCACCCCCAGCAGCAACTCCGCCGCGCCGAGACGATACCTGCCTTGTTCATCGAGTTGCTGCACCGCTTCATCCTTCCGTCGTCTCCTTGCAGCATAGCATGACCGCATGATCGAACAAAGAAAAACACTCCCGGGCCAGGCCACGGGAGTGCTCGCTAACCACCTGCGATCCGGCGATCAGTGATGATGGTTGCATGCGTTGTCGGCGCTCATCACCGGCACGCTGCCAGCGGCCACCAACTTCGCCGCATCGCCCACGATCGGCGTCTGGTTCTCGAAATACACCGTGATGCCCGCCTGGTTGAAGCCCATGAGCGGGCGCATGCCCATACCCGCCGCCACGATGGCATCCACCCCGGCATCGGCCAGCAGCCCGACCGGGCGCAGGCAGCCGCCCTCTTCGTGCGGAGGGTTCGCCACCGTGCTCGTGCCCGCGATCTCGCCGTCCGTGATCTCCACCACGGTGAAGCAGTCGCAGTGGCCGAAGTGTCCGGCACGCTGGGAGTCGAGGCCCGCTTCGCCCATCGTCGGCACCGCCAGTTTCATCGTTTCGCTCATCTCGTCCTTCTTTCGCTCGTGTCCGTTTTCTCTGCCTACGCATCTAAGCGTTGTTCCGCTCCAGCTCAGCCAAGCCGCCTTCGAGCAGATCGACCAGCAGGTCATCGAGGTGACGGCGTGCCCGAAGCGCGTCGAGCCACTGTTCGGCCAGTTCAACACCTTGCTGAGTCAATTCGTACTCGCGACGGCGCGGCCCCGATTCCTCGTCGCACCAGCGGGAGACCACCGCGCCTTCGTCCTCGAGGCGCCGCAACGACCGGTACAATCCGCCCACGTCGACGTCCACCTCGCCGTCCGTTCGGTCGAGGATGGTCTTGCGCATGTCGTAACCGTACCCGCCCGCGTACAGCAGCGCCGCCAGCGCAGCCGGCTCCACCAACGCCCCGCCACCGCCGCCGCGGCGTCGACAGCACGGTTGGCGTGCCTCGCCCTCGCCGCCGCAATCGCCCCGCGGCATAGGCCTCACGTCCCTTCGCAATCGCCTACCTCTATATGCTAACAACATCTATACTCCTCTAGCATGTATGTTGTCAACATATATCAGACAAGAATCGTGCCGAAGGTGGAACCGCATCGGTCGGTCGCCGCCCGCGCCCTCCGGGCGCGGCGCGCCCCCTGAGGGGCCCGGGGCAAAGGAAAAGGGCCCCCGATCCGGCCAGGATCGGGGGCCCCTCGGGCCTCTCGGCGGAAACGGAAACGCCCTGGGCGAGCGCGACGTCCTGTCCTCCCACGGGCTGACCCCGCAGTACTTTCGGCGATGGCAGGCTTAACTGCCGGGTTCGGAATGG
>NZ_JACOOA010000009.1:0-125690 GCF_014287365.1 Eggerthella hominis | reverse complement strand
GCCCCTCCCGGGGCCCCGTCGCTTTCGGTTCCACCCGAAGCGCAAGGAGATATATTACGCGCCCGTCACCCCGCCGTCAAGAACTATTTTCCAGTTTCTCGAGAATTTTTTCCGCGGGCCGCTTTCGCGTGCTGCGGACCGGGGGTTCCGGCACTGCCTCGCCTCTCCCGGGGGAAGGCAGCTTGCATATGCTACAGGCTCGCGGCCCCGAACGCAAGGGCGAGTTTCGGGAAACCTGGAAAAGATTCGGAAGGGCCGTTCACAACAGGAGGAAGCACGCGTCCCTGGAAAGCACCCTACTATAAAAGAGGGAGACGGCCAGCGGCCGCCTCCCTTGATAAAGCACGTTGCGCGTTGCGCAGGGCCTACATCATACCGCCCATGCCGCCGGCACCGGCCATAGCAGCCATGGCCGCCGGATCCGGGTCCTTCGGGATCTCGTTGATGGTGGCCTCGGTGATGAGGATGAGGGCCGCAACGGAGGCAGCGGACTGCAGAGCCGTGCGGGTCACCTTCACGGGGTCGTTGACGCCCATCTCGATCATGTTGCCGTACTCGCCGTTGGCACAGTTCAGGCCTTCGCCAGCGCCCATGCCCTTGACGTGCTCGACCACGACGCTGCCCTCGAAGCCAGCGTTCTGGGCGATGGCGCGCATCGGAGCCTCAAGCGCCTTGCGGATGATAGCCACGCCGACCTCTTCGTCCTTGTCGGCCGTCTCGACGTCGTCGAGCTTCGGCAGGACGTCGACCAGCGCCACGCCGCCGCCGGCGACGATGCCCTCTTCGACCGCCGCGCGGGTCGCCTGCAGGGCGTCCTCGATGCGGGACTTCTTCTCCTTGAGCTCGGACTCGGTCGCAGCGCCCACCTTGAGCACCGCCACGCCGCCGGACAGCTTCGCCAGGCGCTCCTGCAGCTTCTCGCGGTCGAAGTCGGAGTCGACGCGCTCGAGCTCGGCCTTGATCTGGCTGATGCGGTCGTCGATGGCCTTCTTGTCGCCAGCGCCGTCCACGATGAGGGCCGTGTCCTTCGTGACCTTGACCGTCTTGGCATGGCCCAGCATGTCGATGCGGGCATCGGCCATGGTCATGCCGAAGTCCTTGTCGATGACCTGCGCGCCCGTGACGGCCGCGATGTCCTCGAGGATGCGCTTGCGGCGGTCGCCGAAGCCGGGGGCCTTGATGGCGACGCAGTTGAACGTGCCGCGCAGCTTGTTCAGCAGGATGGTGGCCAGCGCCTCGCCCTCAACGTCTTCCGCGACGATGAACAGCGGACGACCGGACTTCATGACCTCTTCCAGCAGGGGCACCATATCCTGGATGTTGGTGACCTTCTGATCGGTGAGCAGGATGTAGGGGTCGCTGAGCACGGCCTCCATCTTCTCCATGTCGGTGGCCATGTACGGCGAGATGTAGCCGCGCTCGTACTGCATGCCCTCGACGATGTCCATTTCGAGGCCGAACGTCTGGCTCTCCTCGACGGAGATGGCGCCGTCGTTGCCGACCGCGCTCATGGCTTCGGCGATGGCGTTGCCAATTTCGGCGTCGCCGGCGGAAATGGTGCCGACGTTCGCGATCTGCTCCTTGGTGGACACGGGCGTCGCGTCGGCCTTGATAGCCTCGACCACGACGTCGGTGGCCTTCTGGATGCCGCGGCGGATGCCGAGCGCGTCAGCGCCGGCGGTCACGTTGCGCAGGCCCTCGGACACGATGACGTCGGCGAGCAGCGTCGCCGTCGTGGTGCCGTCGCCGGCCACATCGTTCGTCTTCACGGCAACTTCGCGAACCAGCTGAGCGCCCATGTTCTCGATGGGGTCCTCGAGCTCGACTTCCTTGGCGACGGTCACGCCGTCGTTCGTGATGAGCGGAGCGCCGTAGGACTTCTCAAGCGCCACGTAACGGCCCTTGGGGCCAAGCGTCACCTTGACGGCGTCGGCCAGCTTGTTGACGCCGGCGGCAAGCGCGCTGCGAGCGTCGGCTTCGAACTTGATTTCCTTAGCCATGTTGCATGTATCCTTTCAACCGCGTTTATCAATAAAGGTAATCACAGGGTTTTTGTGGCGAGTCGAATAGCCGTCACAAAAAGCCGTCAGGTCGAGCTATGCGAATACAGCGTACAGATCGTCGCCGCGGAGGATCAGCACGTCCTCGCCTTCGACGTTGATCTCGGTGCCGCCGAACTTGCCGTACACGACCTTGTCGCCCACCTTTACGGGAACCGGAACGAGGTTGCCGTCCTTGTCGAGCTTGCCGTCGCCCACTGCCAGCACGGTGCCGCTCTGGGGCTTCTCCTTCGCTTCGGTCGCGAGGAACAGACCGGAGGCCGTCGTCTCCTCGGCCTCGTCCTGCTTGACGATAACGCGATCACCCAGAGGTTTCAAATTCATAACGTTGCCTTCCTTTCGTCCGACGTATGCACGAACCCGGTTTGCCGCATGTTCGCTATTTAACCACTCGTTGGTGGTGACTGCTAGCACTCCTCGGTAACGAGTGCTAAACATTGCGTTATCATAGCATCCTCATCACTGAATGCAAGGGGATTGGAGGAAATCTGAGCGCTCGTGACTGAGATTTTGCATAATCGTCAAACGATCATCACAATTGGCAAACGGGCGACTGCCGCAGCCTTGCGCCGCGCCCAGGAGATGGGGCGTCTAGCGCGAAAACGCTCCGGGCTTCACGAGGCCTCCTTCGTAGGCGCGCACGACGAGCTGGGCACGATCGTGAGCGTCGAGCTTCGCCATGATGCGGGCGAGATGGGTTTTCACCGTTGCGGGCGATATGAACAGCTCGGAGCCTATTTCATCGTTCGTGAACCCGCGCGCCACCAGGGCGAGGATCTCGCGCTCGCGATCGGTGAGGGCGCGCAGCCCGGCGGCCACGGCAGCGGCGCCGCCGAGCGTGGCGGGGCGGGTGGCCACGAACGTCTCGATGAGACGGCGCGTGATGGACGGCTCGATGAGGGCGTCGCCCTGCGCCACGACGCGCACGGCCGCGGCGATCTCGTCGGGCTCGGCGTCCTTGAGCAGAAACCCGCTGGCACCGGCGGCCAGCGCGTCGTACACGTATTCGTCGAGGTCGAACGTCGTGAGGATGAGCACATGCACGCCTTCGAGCGCGGGGTCGTCGTGGATGGCGCGCGTGGCCTCGATGCCGTTCATGCGCGGCATGCGGATATCCATGAGCACCACGTCGGGATGCAGCCGCGAAGCCAGTTCCACCGCTTCGTGGCCGTCGCGCGCCTCCCCCACCACGTCGATGCCGTCGTAGGACATGAGGATGAGCTTGAACCCGCTGCGGACGAGATCCTGATCGTCTGCAACCACCACGCACACGCGTTCTTCCATTTACGCCTCCGCTCCCTTCGTCGGCAGGCACGCGACCACGCGGAAGCCTCCGCCCGCCCGGTCGCCCGCCGCGAACGTGCCTCCCAGCAGGTGCACGCGCTCCGCCATGCCGGCGATGCCGTGGCCTTCGCCATCGGCCGCCTGGGGCAACGCGCCCGCAGACGCCGCCGATGCCGACAAGCCGCATCCGTTGCCGTCGTCTTCCACCACGAGGCGCGCCTTGCCCGCCTCGACCGTCAAGCGAATGGACACCGTGCGCGCATGGGCGTGCCGCACGATGTTCGTGACCGCTTCGCGCGCGATGCCGAACAGCGCCATGTCCACATGCGCGGGCACGTCCGCTCGACAGTAGCCCTTCGCTTCGAGCGTGGCTTCGATGCCCGCATCGCACAGGTACGTCACGAGGTCGTCCAGCCGATCGGTTCCCGCCGTGGGCGCCGTCTCCGCCGCGTCGTCTCCGCAGCGCAGCACGCCGATCATGCTGCGGATATCGTCAAGCGCGCTCTTCGCGGTGGCGCGCACGGTGGCGATGGCCTCCTTCGCGGCAGCGGGATCGCGGTCGATCATGCGCTCGGCGGCGGCTGCCTGGATGCTGACGGCCGACAGCGAATGCGCCGTGATGTCGTGCACCTCGCGCGCGATGCGCACGCGTTCTTCCTCCACGCGCCGGGCCGCCTCCTCCTCGCGCGTGCGCTCGGCTTCGACGGCGCGCTCCTCGGTGGCCTTCACGTATGCGCGATGCGTGCGGTAGGCGTAGCCGGCCAAGCCGGCGGCCACCACCATCGCGATGTTCTGGAAGCGCGTGAACAGCACCATGTTGGCCGTGCCCGCATGCGGGTCCGAGAACATGAGGCCCGCCACGGCCAGCACCACCGCGACGACGGCCTCGGTGCGGCCGCGCTCGCTGGCGATGGTGTAGATGGCCACCACCGGCCCGACGATGGTGAGCGAGAATCCGTTGAACGCGTTCTGCAGCCCCAAGAACGAGACGAGGCAGAACAGAAACACGGGCCAGGGGAAGCGGCGGCGCACGATAAGCGGCAGCGTGGTGATGGCCAAAGCCACGAACACCTGCACGTTCGGCACGGCGTCCACCATGCCCAAGTACTGGCGCAGGCCGAAGTCGGAGATGATGATGTTCGACGCCGCCAGCATCAGCTGCACGCTGCCGAACAGGAACGCCAGCGCCGTGACGGCGGCGTCGATGCCCCAGTCCTTGGGGCTCATCGGTCGATTGTTCACCAGAATGGTATCCATGGCCTCATACTACGCGACCCGTCGAGACTCTGCCATACCCCAGGCGATGTATGTTGCCGGAAGGTGGGGCTCAGCGCTCCAGGAGGTCGAGCAGCTCTTGGCGCGTGTGCACGCCCAGCTTGGAATAGATGTTGCGCACGTGGCTGCGAACGGTGTTCTCGGTGACGAACAGCACGTCGGCGATGTAGGCCTTCGTGCGCCCGCGCGCGAGGTAGCCGAGAATCTCGGCCTCCCGATCGGTGAGGCCGCCCTCGTGCGCCACCGCGGCACAGCGCGCATCGAGCGCCGTCTCGCCCTCGGACACGGCAGCCGCCCCGGCGTCGGCGGGAGCGACGGGACCCGTCGGCGCTTCGACCTCCCCCGGTGTCGCGGACGCTTCTTCCGCGCGCCGACGCTTGCGGTCGCGCGAGAAGAACACGAGCGCCATGCACAGCGCGTACAGCACCACGACGATGATCACGAGGTAGCGCATCGTGTGCTCCGCCTCGTCGCTGGGACCGCCGCCCGCCACGCCGGCCGCGTACCCCGCCAGCAGCGCGACGACCAGGCACACCCGGGCGACTCCCATCGCCACGCCCATCAGCACGTACGGCGACACCTTCCGCACGTGCGCCACCTCGGCCACGAGGTACGTGATGAGCAGCGCGACGAACCAGTAGCTGCCCAGCAGCAACAGCGAGAACACGAGGTTGTACTGCTCGCTGAGAAACGGGAGGAACACGAGCATCGCAGCCAGCACGGGCATGACCACGCCCGACACGGTGGACACCTTCGGGATGCGATGCGCCACGAACACGATGAAGCAGAACACGACGATGGCGCCCACGATGGCGGCGATGGACACGGCGCCCGAGCCCTCGAAGTCGATGGAGCCCGCCAGCATGAAGCTGTTGAGCAGCCCGATGACGGCCTCGAGCACGAAGAACGCCACGAGCGAGTCGCCCAGTTCCAGGAATGCGTCGCGGTACGCGCCCCACCGCGCGCGCAGCGACGCGCCCAGCCCCGTGCGGGCCGGCTCTTCGGCGGGAAGCTCCTTGACCGGAAGCGCTCCGCCGGCCGCCTTTCCCTCCGCCTCGCCCTCGTCGCTCGCAGCGCGCAGCTGCCGTCGCACGAACCAGGCGCATCCCGCCATCACCACGAGCAGCGCGCAGCTCAGGCGCATCTGCGCGTCGCCCGACAGCGGAGACAGCGCCGACGACACCACCACGTTCAGCAGCATGCCGAGCGCGATCTGCACCACGATGACGCTGGGTTTGCTGGCCGCGAACGCCTCGATCCAGAACAGCGACAGCATGACGCTTCCCGCACCGTACAGCACGCCGGGCACCAGCAGCGCGACGTCGGAGGGCAGCGCCAGCACCACGCCCAGCAGCGCGGCCAGGTTCCCCGCCAAAAGCAGGGCAGTCGGCAGTGCGAACGGCATGGTGTTCGGCTTGATCCTCCCCGTCAGCGCCAACGCCACGGCCACGGCCGCGCACACGATGACCGAGCACGCCACCACCACGTTGAAGAAGAGGTCGGGCACGAACACGAACGGCGCTTCGACGAACGCGAACGCGGAAAGGTAGGCGTTCGAGTTCACGCCGCGGTACAGGCCGAAGCCCACGATCACCATGGCCGAAAACACAGCCGGATGAGCGCGCGACCGCGGCACCTGTTTCTGGTTGTTCCCTCCCGTTTCCCTCATAGGGGGCATCATACCGGAAACGGCGGGCACCCATGAGGCAAACGCACAGGATTCCGGCCGTCCGAGGACAATATAGTCCGAAACGGACGGTGACGAATTCCCTGATCGAACGTAGGGTGAACCCGTCGCCACGCAAGCGGCGGCACGGAGGGATCACCACGCAACAACAGGGAGGAACGCTATGAAAACTGCAATGGATCGCCGCAATTTCTTGAAGGCCGCCATCGCTTCGGGCGCGGTCATCGCCGCGGGCGGCGCGCTGGCAGGATGCTCGCCGAGCGGCGGGGCGTCGGACGGGTCGGGCGACGCGAACGCGGCCGAGCAGGTGGTGGGCACCGCGCCCGTCTCGTTCAGCGAGGAAACCGACGTGCTCATCCTGGGCACGGGCATCGCCGGCATGTCGGCCGCGATGGACCCCGTCGAAGCGGGCCACAAGGTCATGCTCGTGGACAAGCTGGAGCGCGTGGGCGGCGAAAGCTTCATCGCCTGCGGCGTCATGAACGTGTCGGGCAGCAAGATGCAGAAGGACGCCGGCATCGAGGGCGATCCCGAGGAGAAGTGGAAGGCCTACCAGCCGGTGCTCGAGAAGAAGGGCGAGACCGACGACATGGAGTACAAGCACCGCGTGTACGTCTACCAAACCGAGTGGGCCGACCGCGTGGCCGCCGACTACGGCGCCGTGTTCCAGCCTATCACCGACTACATGAACACGGGCGCTCCCACCTCGATGCTGCTGCCGGGCAACGGCATCGGCGACATGACCCAGGTGCTCACGCCGCTGCAGAAGGGCCTCGAGCAGAAGGGCGCCACGTACAAGCTGAACCTGCGCGCCACGAACTTCATCGTGGACGGCGAGGGCGCGCCCATCGGCGTGCGCTTCAACGACGAGAAGAACAACAAAACCGTCGACATCCGTGCGAAGAAGATCATCGTGGCCACGGGCGGCTTCTCGTGCAACCAGGAGATGGTGTCCACGTACCTGCCCAGCCAGGCGCGCTTGGGGCCGCTGACCGTGAACTCCATGGGCGAAGGCCACCAGCTGTGCAAGGCCATCGGCGGCGAGTACACGCACATGGACATGGAAGCCAACCGCATGAGCGACCTCGCCCAGGTGACGGTGTGGGGTTACTTCTCGCCGCAGGTGCAGGTGACCCCGCAGGGCCGTCGCTTCATCAAGGAAGACCAGAGCCACGACTCGCCCGACGCAGCCGCCGAACTGGGACTGGGCTTCTGGTGGACCATCTTCGACGATCAGACCGTCAACGGCAGCCAGAAGTGGAACGTCGAGATGAACATGAAGAGCAACGCCGATCGCCTCGTGGGGCCGTGCGCCACGCTCGACGAGCTGGCCGCCGCCATGGACGTGCCGGCCGACACGCTGAAGGCCACGTTCGAAACCTACGATGCCATGGTGGCCGCGGGCGAGGACACCGAGTTCGGCAAGAAGCTGTTCCTGCAGTCGTTGTCCGCGCCGTTCTACGCCATGAAGCACTTCCCCTACCGCTACAAGACGCACGGCGGCATGAAGATCACCACCGACAGCCAGCTGACGGACAAGGACGGCACCCCCATCCCCAACGTCTACTGCGCCGGCTCCACCGTTGCCGACAGCGGCAGCGACCTCAGCCCGAACGCGGGCAGCGGCCTCATCTCCGGCAAAGCCGTCGTCGAGGCGCTCAAGGCGTAGGGCATCGGACCCCCTCCCCTCAACACGGAAGGCTCCCGCAACGGGAGCCTTCCGGCGCGTTCTCTATCGGCGCATCCCCTACCGCTTCAGGTAGTCCATCACGGCGTTCGCGGATTCTCGGCCGCTGTTCACCTGGTTGCCGAACGCGGTGCCCGGCATGTTGATGGTGTACACGTTGCGATACAGCATGTTGCCGTCGTTGCCGATGGCGTACAGGCCGTCGATGGGGTTGCGGTTGCCGTCCAGCACGCGGCGCTGCTTGTCGGTGGTGATGCCGCCGACCGAGAAGAAGTAGCTGTACGACAGCTTGGCCAGGTAGAACGGCGACGTCTCGATGGGCACCATGAGGTCGGCCGCCTTGCCGAAGTCGCTGTCGGAGCCGTCACGGCACAGCTCGTTGTAGTGGTCGATCGTCGCCTTGAGCGCGTCGGCGTCGAGGTTGAAGTTGTTCGCGAGGGCCTCGATCGAGTCGCCCGCGTACAGGCTGCCGCCGCCGTTCGAGGCGAGCGCGTCGTCGAACATCTTCTTCGCGTCGTCGTCCTTGCCGAAGAACTGGTCGAAGATGGTCTGGTCGAACACCACGAAGTTCTCCTTGTTGCCCTTGCCGGGGATGCACTGCAGCACGAGGTTGTCGGCCGTGAGGTTCTCGCGCGTGTACCGCTGGCACGCCTCGTTCACCCACAGCACGGGCCCACCGGCCGCGATGCCGAAGTAGCCGTTGATGGGGTTCTCGGCCGCATCGTGGAAGTCGATGGGCGGGAATGCCTCGATAGCGTACAGGATGGACTGCGCCGAATCGGCCATGAAGTTGAGCGCGCCGTTGTCCATGGCGAGGCGATAGCCGTCGCCCGCGGCGTTCGGCGAACCCACGATGTGCATGCCGTCGGTATTCCATCCCTGCTCGGCAATGACCTCCTCGTTGCCGCCGAAACCGCCCGTGGCGAACACCACCGCCTTGGCGTTGTACTGCAGCACGCCCTCGTCGCCGTCGGCGTATGCGCCAACGATCTTGCCGTCCTTCATGATGAGGCCGTTCACCGTGGTCTTGAGGTGCAGCTGCACGCCCAGCTCGTCGAGGCGCGCCTTCATCGGCTCGACGTAGCCCACCGCGGCCTTGTTGTCCTTGAACCAGTGGAACGTGGGGAACAGGCCGCCGTAGTAGTCGTCCACCGTGCCGGAGTACATGACGCCCTGCTCGATGCACCAGGCGATGTTGTCGGCCGACTTGTTCACGAGGTCGAGCCACAAATCGCCGTTCTGGCGATGCTGGCCGCGCGTGAGCTCGGCTTCCACGATCTCGGCGGGCTGGATGTCGATGCCCTGCTCGCGCTGCAGCGTCGAGTTGACGGCGAACATGCCCTCGACGAAGCTCGCATTGCCGCCCACCTGATTGTTCTTGTCCACGAGGATGAAGTTCGTGCCGTTGAGCGCCGCCTGCACGGCGCACGCCAAGCCGCTGCCGCCCGCGCCGACGATGAGCAGGTCGGTGTCGTAGGTCTTGTCCACCTTGCCGGGCGCCTTGTTGCCGGGCACCGCGTCGCCGTTCGTGCCGGTACCTGTGCCGCCCGCATCGCCTTGGCCGGTGTCCTGCGGCGGCGTCGCGCAGGCGGTCAGGCCGCCCACCATCGCCACCGCGCCGGTGGCGCACGCGCCCGTCAGAAACGCGCGACGCGACATGCCGCCTCCGCGCTCAGCCTTGCTTTCCCCGAACATAGAAGACCTCCAATTCCGTATCCGTCGCTGGTCAGACGACACGCAGGCGCGCCGCATGCAGCTTCAAGTAGGTATGGAGACATTGTGTCATGCGTCGATTGAGGCCCGGTTGCCGCGGCTTTGCACCTTGGCAACCCGTCAGCAACGAGGGAGGTTGCGATCAGGAAGCATCCTGCGGCGCGGCGGCGTCCTCGGCATCCTCGGCATCGAGCGCGGCGGCAACCGCCTGGCCCACCAGCATGCCGAACGCGCCGTTCGACGCGAGGCCGCCCACGCTCGACGCGGCGGCCGCGCCGCAGCAGTACACGTTGGGGATGACGGCGCCCACGATGCTGAGCACCTGGCCCGTCTTGTCCGTCTTCACGCCGCCGCTCGACTTGTACCGCTGCGGCAGCTGCTTGAGCGCGTAGTAGGGAGCTTCGAGCTCGTCCAGATACAGGGTGCGGCCGAAGTCGGCGTCCTTGCCGTCTTTCACGAACCCGTCGTAGCGGTCGAACGTCTCGTTCAGAACGTCGGCCGAGACGCCCATGCCCGCGGCCAGCGCGTCCAGATCGTCGAACGGGCCGATGAGGCGCTTGGTGTTCTTGCTGGCCACCTCTGCGATGCTGCGCGACTGGCCGCTCTCGGTAAGCTGCTTGCCGAACACGGTCCACCAGTAGCCCCGCTCTTCGGAGAAGCAGGCGCCGGCCGCGGCGTTCGCGTCGTCCTCGCGCGCGAAGCGCTTCCCCAACGCGTCCACGATGACCGTGGGGCCGAACATCCCCCACGCGGTGGCCTGCGGCAGGTTGCTGGTGAGCGGCGCGGCTTTGTCCATGTCCAGCAGTTGGCCGCCCAGCAGCGCGCACAGCTGCTGGCCCTCGCCCATGGAGGCGACCGTGTAACAGCCCACGCGCTCGTAATCGGGCGTGTTCGCATGCACGAGCGGCTGGCTGCTGGCGAAGCCGCCCGTGGCGACGACGATGCGGCGCGCTCGGACGTCGAGCACCGACGTGCCCGATTCCACGCAGAAGCGCATGCCGCATGCCGCGCCGCCCTCGTTCAGGATGAACGCGATGGCTCGATGGCCGGTCGAGAAGGTGGCGCCTTTGGCGGTGAGGCCGTCGCGCAGCGGCATCATGACGCTCTGCATGTCGCCGAGGCCGTTCTTCGGCAGCATGACCGACGTGTTCACCTTGCCGTCCACGTAGGTTTTCGGATCGGCGAACTGCGCGTTGTAGTCGGACGCCAGGCGATTGGCCCAGTCCGTCGCGGCGGCGAACAGCGTTTTCGCGAACTCGAGATCCTCGATGCCGGCGGCGCTCAGCTCCTTCTTGCGCGCCTCCCATGCCTCGTCGACCGTGGTCTTCACACCCGCGCCCTGCTGTACGTCGGTGCCGGCGATGCGCATGACGCCGTTCGATTCGTAGCTCTCGCCGCCCAGCAGGTCGAGCTTCTCCACCACCATCACCGAGCGCTTCGCCTCGAGCGGGTCCATGGCGGCCGACAGGCCCGCCACGCCGCTGCCCACGATCAGCACGTCGACGTCGGCGTCGAACGAGATGGCCGGCTGGCCCATCACGCTCGACTGCCCAGCGGTTTCGTTCGCTTCGTTCGCGGCGGTCAGGGGATTGTCCGGCAGCTTTCCCGCCTCGCATGCACCGAGGGTTCCGCCCACGGTGAGCACGGCAGCGGACAAGCCCGCAAGTTTGAAGAACGCGCGGCGCTCCATGGCGGAAGACCTCCTTTACTCGGTTCGCTGGCTAGACGTAGAACGCCGCATCGGGGCTCGGGGGCTCGAGAGCGCGTTTGAACGCCGTCGCGCGCACCGTTCGCAGCACGCGCTCGACGTCGGCGGCGTCGAACCCTTCGGCCGCGAGCGCCGTCGCGTCCAGCCCGCGCTCCACGTGCGCTTCCAACAGACGGTCGAGCGTGGCGTAGTCGATCCCCATGCTCTTCTCGTCCTCCTGCTCGGGCGACAGCTCGGCGCTGGGCGGCTTCGTGAACACGTGCTCGGGAATGGGAGGCGTCGTGCCAGCAGCTTCGGCCTGGTCGTTGCGCCAACGGGCCACCGCGAACACGTCGGTTTTGTACAGGCCGCCGATCGGCGCGAACGCGCCGGCCGTGTCGCCGTACAGCGTGGAATAGCCCATCATGGCCTCGCTCTTGTTGCCCGTGTTCACGAGCATCCACCCGTAGGCGTTCGACAGCGCCATGAGGCACACCATGCGGCAGCGCGCCTGCGTGTTTTCGGCCGCCAGCCCCTCGAGCTTGCCGCCGCACGCGTCGGCGAGCGCGGCCTCGAACGCCCGGTACGGCTCGGCGATGGACACCGTGCGCGGCTCGAGGCCCAGGTTCCGCGCCAGCTCGAGCGCGTCGTCCACCGAGTGCTCGGTGGAATACGGCCCCGGCATGAGCACGCCGTGGACGTGCTCGGCGCCGAGCGCGTCCACGCACATGACGGCCACGAGGCTCGAGTCCATGCCGCCGGACAAGCCGATCACGACGTCGGTGAACCCGGCGCCGTCCATGAAAGCCTCAAGCGCCTCGACGCAAAGGCGATACCGTTCGCTGTTCTCCATAGCGTTACTGGATAGCGCGGATGCGGTCGGCCAGCCATTCGGTCCAGGCTTCGACGCCGTCGCCCTTCGTGGCGGCGATCGGGAAGATGGGCGCCTGCGGGTTCAGCTGCGCGACCGCCTCGTCGAACGCCGCGCGGTCGAAGTTGAACACGGGCATGGTGTCCACCTTGTTGAGCACCACGGCCTCGGCCACCTGGAACACGCCGGGGTACTTGAGCGGCTTGTCGTCGCCCTCGGGCACGGACAGGATCATCACCTTGGCGTTTTCGCCCAGATCGAAATCGGTGGGGCACACGAGGTTGCCCACGTTCTCCACGATGATGAGGTCGAGGCGCTCCAGGTCGAGCACGTCCACGGCGCGCTTGATCATCGCGCTTTCGAGGTGGCACGCGCCGCCCGTGTTGATCTGCACGGCGGCGATGCCCTGCGCCTTGATCTTCTCGGCGTCCACGTTGCTGGCGATATCGCCCTCGATGACGGCGATGTTGAACTCGTCGCGCAGCGCGTCGATGGTGGCCAGGATGGTGGACGTCTTGCCCGAACCGGGGCTGGCCAGCAGGTCGAGCACGAACACGTGGTTGTCGGCGAAGCGCTGGCGCAGCTCGGAGGCGATCGCGTCGTTCTTCTGGAGGATCGGCTGCTTCAGATCGATTTGCATGGTTAGTCCTCGTTCTCCTCGTCATCGTCATCATCGTCGGGTATGTCGACTTCAATCGAGTCGATTTGCAGCTCGCGGCCGGCTATGAGCTCGGTGGCGAAGCTGTTGCATTCCGGGCACAGCATGTGGAACCGGTCGTGCCCGTATTCGGCACCGCATTCCAAGCAGCGGCTCTTCGGTCGCACCATGGTGATCTCCAGCTCGGCGCCTTCGCAGAGCGTGCCTTCCGACAGGGCCTCGAACGCGAACATGAGCGCGTCCTCGATGGCCTCGGTCATCTCTCCCACCGACAGGCTCACCTTCAGCACGCGCGTGGCCCCGGCCTGCTGCGCCGACGCCGTCACCGCGTCCATCACGCCCGTCATGATTCCCAATTCGTGCATGACGCTCCTTCGCGCTTGATCCACCTTGCATCGTTCGTGCCTATAGTAGCCGAAGAGCCGCGGCCGTGCAGGCATCGATGCGTCAACGGGTGCGAATGCTGCCCAGAAAACGCACAAGGCCCGCCGCTGTGCGACGGGCCTTCGACAAGGTACGGTTCGGACTACTTGGCCTTCTTGGCCTTCGTCTTCTTGAGCGCCAGCTCCTCGGCACGCTCTTCGGCCTCTTCGGCATCGAGCTCTTCGGTCTGCTTCTTGATGCGCTTGCTCAACACGACGCGAGCGATCAACAGGCTGCCCTCGTACAGCACCAGCAGGGCGGCGAACATGAGCAGCATGGTGACCGGGGACGCGTCCGGCGTGGCCATGGCCGAGATGACCATGAGCACGACGTACACCGTACGCCAGCTGCCGCGCAGCTTCTTGTACGGAACGACGTCGAAGATGACGAGGTAGAACACGATGAGCGGCAGCTCGAACGCGAAGCCGAAGCCCAGCTCGAACTTGATGATGGTGTCGATGTACGTCGACGCGCGCGGCACCACCTCGCCCAAGCCCGCGGCCTGGTCGGTCAGCCACTGGAACGCCGGGTCAAGGATGATCAGGTAGCAGAACACCGTGCCGAACACGAACAGCGCAACCGCCGCAGCGAACGTGGGGACGAACCACTTGCGCTCGCTGGGCTTGAGGGCCGGCAGGAAAAACGCGAGGATCTGCCAGAGAATGACGGGCGAGCAGGCCACGATCGAGGTCCAGATGGATATTTTGAAGCGCGTCGCGAACGCCTCGAACGGATCGAGCACGATCGTACCCGACAGCAAGCCGTCAACGCCGTCCGGCAGGTACGGAGAAATAGGCTGGAGCAGAAATTGGCTGATAACGGGCGTGGCCATGTAGAACACAACCACGGCGATAGCGAGGCACGCGATGATGCGCACGAGACGCATGCGCAGCTCGCCCAGGTGATCGAATAGGGGCATTCGAGCCGGTCCGACGGGCATGGCTTATTCCCCCTTCTCGTTCGTGTTGGATTTGGTCGTCGCTTCGGCCGCCTTCTTGTTCGCAGCGCGCGTGGCCGCAGCCTTCTTCGCCGCCGCCGAGCGAGCCGCAGCCTTCTCGGCGTCGGTCTTGGCAGCAGGCTTGGAAGCGGCCGCAGCCTTCGCGGCCGTGGGCTTCGCGGCGGGCTTGGCTGCGGGCTTGGCGGCTGCAGGCTTCGCGGCCGCGGGCTTGGCCGCGCTCTTCGCGGGCGCGGGAGAGGCCGCCGGCTTCTTGGCGGCGGGCTTCGTGCCGTAGAGCTCGTCGGGCGACGGCTTCGGCTTCGCGGTGGTCGCGGCAGGCTTCGTAGCCGGCTTCGTCTCCGCGGGCTTCGCCGCTTCCGGCTTGGCGAACGATCCGTCGGGCTTGGCGACCGGCTTGGCCGCAGCGGCCGTCGTCGCGGCGGCGGCAGTGGTCGCGGCAGCCTCGCCGCTTCCGGCCTTCTCGGCCTCGGCGGCCTTCTTGGCCGCGCGTTCCCTGTCGTACCTCGCCTTGCGCTCGGAGAAGCTCTCGGTCTTCTCCTCCTTGTCGTCCTTGCCGATCTCGCCGACCTTCGACAGCGCCTCAAGCGGGTTCTTGAACGGCTCGTCGGACGTGGGGTCGTAGACCTCCGTCTTGATGACCTTGTTCATTTCCTCTTGAGCGCTCCGGAACTTGTTGATGGCTTTCCCCAGCGTCTTCGCCATAGCAGGCAACTTGTCGGGTCCGAAGATCAGAAACCCGAACAGCAGAATGAGGAATAGCTCGAATCCACCTATACCAAACAAAGCAAACCCCTTTGTGCGGTTACTCTTCTCTCGTTTCCACGCCCCATGCGCGGCAACGATTTATAGTATCACAAACCTGCCCCCTGCACCCAAACGAGATAGCTCTACAGAAAAAGCATGACGAATGGCACGACGATGCACCCAACGAACACCGATTGAGGCGTACACCGTTTGAACTGGATCGGAAAAGCGGACCGCGCGCGCCCTTCGTGTCACAAAAATCACCGCTGTGAAGCCCCTCCCCCGGCGAGCGAGCGACGTCGATGCCTGCGACCTGGTAAAACGACGGCTGCATGCCGATGCATCGCGAGCGCAAAGCGGCGGAAAGACTCGAAAGACACCGAAATCGCTTCACAGCGGTGATTTTTGTGACACGAAGCCTCGTTTTAGCGGCGACACGCCCTCCGCGAAAGCGGAGGGCGTGTCGCGGGTCGGCTCCTTTACGAGCCGTTCCCGAGAAAGGCGAGCGCCACCGTGGGGATGCCGAGCGCCAGCACGAGGATGACGCACACGACGATGGTGAAGATCTTCTTCGTGCGCGCCGCCGCCTCGCGACGCTCTTTCTCCTTGCGCTCGCGCTCCTGTGCGGCACGGACGCGTTCGCTCTTCTGCTGAGCCGTCAACTTCTGGTTCGTTCCCATGGATTACAACCTCAACTTACCGCGGATCTCGATGACGCGGGCGATGTTCTTCGCTACTTCGACGCCCACGTTCCACTTGTTCTTCTCGTACAGCGCGACCCCGTTCACCATCGTCATGAGGATGTCGGCACCGCTGCAGGTGTTCACGACGGCCGACACCGGGTCGGTGGTGGGCGTCTGGTGCGAACCGGACAGGTCCACGGCGATGATGTCGGCCAGCTTGCCCACGTCGAGCGAGCCGATCTTGTCGTCCAGCCTGAGCGCGCGGGCGCCGCCGATGGTGGCCATCTCCAGCATGGTGGCCGAGTCCAGGAACTCGCCCACGTTCACCGCGCGCTGCACCAGCATGCCGATGCGCATCTCGGTGAGCATGTCGGTGGAGTCGGTCGCGGCGGGCGAGTCGGTGCCCATCCCCAAGCGCAGGCCGGCGCGCATGAACTCGTTGATGGGCGCCACACCCATGCCCAGCTGCGCGTTGCAGCGCGGGCACACGGCCACGGCCACGTCGTACTCTTTCAGCTTCTGCACGTCCTTGTCGTCCACGTGCACGCAGTGGATGGCCAGCACGTTGTCGGACTCGAACGCGCCCCAGTTCAGGGCGTAGCGCACGGGCGTCGTGCCGGTGGGCAGCCACGGCGGAATCTCGACGAAACCGCGCTTCTGGTCCATCGTGTGCACCGAGAACGGCGACGAGCCGTACTTGATGAAGTTGTATTCCTCGCGGTTGCCGGCCATGTGCATGGCCACGGGCACGTTCTCGCGACGCGCGAACTCCGACACTTTCGTGAACACGGAGGGGTGGCACGCGTACATGGCCGCGGGGGCCACGCCGATGGTGATGCGGTCGCCGTCCACCTCTTCGCGCCAGTGCATGATGTCGTTCTCGGCGATGCGCATGGCGTAGTCGACGCGGCGCTTGTCCATGGCGCCCACTTCGCGGTAGATGACGCTGCGCATGCCCAGCTTCTGCGTGGCGGTGCAGGCGGCGCCGGTGGTGGTGATGTCGGCGACGCAGGTGATGCCGCTCGACAGCGCCTCGAGGCCTCCGAGGATGGCGGAATCGTACCAATCGCCCACGTCCATCTTGGCGCTTTTCTCCACCATGGACGTGATCCAGGTGGTGTACGGCACGTCGTGCACGATGCCGCGCATGACGGAGTTCTCGAGATGCGTGTGCAGGTCGACGAGGCCCGGCATGAGCGCCGCCTGGCCGAAGTCCGCCACTTCTTCGTCGGGATAGCGCAGCTTGAGCATCTCGGCCGTGCCGATGTCGCGGATGACGCCGTCGCGGATCAGCACCGCGCCGTTCTGGAACGGCTCGGACGTGATGGGAAGAATGTATTGTGCGCACAAAAGCATGTCTGTCCCGCCAATCTCTTAGAATAATCGCATGATGCGTATCATAGCATTCCCTGTCCCCTCTGCGGCAAACGCACACAGGGGAATCGGCAGCCGTCCGCACGGAATCGCCCCGAAGGGGCGGCGTCAGGAGCGGTCGGCCAGCAGAGGCGTGACCTCGCCTTGCGCGAGCAGCGTGATGGTGCGCGTGGCGCGCGAGATGGTGGTGTACAGGCGGCGGCGCGACAGCGGGTCGTCCGGGAACGTCTGCGCGCTGGCGTCGGGGACGATGACGTGGTCGAACTCCAACCCCTTCGCCAAGCGCAGCGGCACGAGCACCACGCCGCGCGCCGGCAGCGTCGCGGACGCGTCGATGAGCGCGGGGGCCGCATCGCCCAACGCTTTCTGCAGCTGCTTGGCCTGGTGCTTCTGGGGCACTATCACCGCGGTCAGCCCGTCGTTTTCGGAGGCTTCCGCGATGGTGCGGCGCAGCGCGCGGTCGTATTCGTCGCGGTCGGCGTACGCGCGGATCACCGGCGCGGTGTCGGCGCGCTGGATGGACGAGATGCGCAGACGCTCCTCGGAGCTGAGCAGGCTGGCGAACAGCTGCGTGATCTCGGGCGTTGAGCGGTAGCTGGTCATGAGGCGGCATTCCTCCAGCGGGCCGCGCGCCTTCCGGAACAGCGCGCGCACCTCGTCGAAGGTGGCCGTGCCCGGCGCGATGGCCTGGTTCCCGTCGCCCAGCAACAGGAAGTGGGCGCGCTTGAAGTAGCGCGCGAGCACGGCCAATTGAGCCACCGTGTAGTCCTGCACCTCGTCGATCATCACGTACTTCGCGCTCGGGTTGCCGAGGCCCGTGAGCGCCATCTTGAGGTAGAGCCATTCCACCGGCACAAGGTTCTCCACGCCCAGCAGGCGCATGCCGATGCGATCGATGCGCAGCCAGTCGTCGTTCTCCACCGCGCGGCGCGCAGACGCGAAGCGGGCGTCCACGTACTGCTGCCCCATGGCGCGCACCTGGTTTTCGTCGTGCGGGTCGAACGTCTCGTGGAACAGGTCGACCTGCTCGTCGGGAGCGAGTTCCGCGATCTCGTCGAG
This sequence comes from Eggerthella hominis, assembly GCF_014287365.1. Classification (NCBI taxonomy): domain Bacteria; kingdom Bacillati; phylum Actinomycetota; class Coriobacteriia; order Eggerthellales; family Eggerthellaceae; genus Eggerthella; species Eggerthella hominis. Next base: position 107,527 of record NZ_JACOOA010000009.1, on the reverse strand, counting down.
CACCTTCTCCGACGATGCCAGCTGCTTGAGGCGGCTTTCCAGGCGTTCCAGCAGCTCCTCGCGCATGAGCGTGACGAGATGCGGGCCGGCGGGGATGTTCTTGAACTTCGCGGCCACCTGGAGGATCTGGCCGACGGTGACCAGGCGCTCGCCGTTGATGCGAAGCTCCTTGAAATCGTGCTGGTCGAACGTGAACGTGGCGCAGGCGGCGTCGATGCGCTCGAACGTGTCGAGGGACGCGGGCGCCTGCCCGCCGGTGCGGTCGGGCGGCATGAGCCCCTGCAGGAACTCGTCCCAGGTGAGGCATTCGGGGTTGCGCTCGCCCAGGTCGGGCAGCACGCCTTCGATGTAGTGCTCGAACACGGGGTTCGGCGTGATGAGGAACACCTCGCTGGGGTCGAGGCTCTCGCGCTGCTGGTAGAACAGGTAGGCGATGCGCTGCATGAGCACGGACGTCTTCCCGCTGCCGGCGATGCCGCTCACGAGCAGGGTCGGGACGTCCTCGTGGCGGATGACGAGGTTCTGCTCCTTCTGGATGGTGGCGGTGATGGCCTTCATCTGCGCCGTGCGCTGCTTCGTCAGCGAGGCCAGCAGCATGGCGTCCTGGATGGCGACGCTCGTGTCGAAGTAGGCGTTCAGCCGGTCGGCCTCGATGTCGAACTGACGACGCAGCTTGAGGTCCACGTGGATGGTGCGCCCGTTGGCCTCGTAGGACGTGGGGCCGTTCTCCTGGTTGTAGTACACCTCGGCCACCGGCGAGCGCCAGTCCACCACGAGACGGCGGTACGCGTCGTCGGAGATGCCGGCCGTGCCGATGTAGAGCTCCTTGGGCTTCTGGCCGGGCTTGAGCTGCATGACCACCTTCGCGAAGTAGGGCTGCCTGAGCAGCACCTGTATGCTCGTGAGCTTCTCGGCATCGACGGTTTGCGCGAGGTTGTACGCATCGATCACCCGGTTCACCGTGGCGAAGTCGGCGTAGGTTTCCATGGCGTCGGCGTAGCTGGCGAGGTTCACCGTCAGCTCGTCCACCATCGCCAGCTTGTCGGCGGCGGCGTCCTTGCTGTTCCGCTCCATCTTCGCCAGCAGGTCGCGGCCCATGGTCTGCAGCGTGGCGTACGTCTCGCTCAGGTGGCGCTGCTCCGCCTCGAACACCGGGTCGGACTCGGGATTGAGCTCGGGGCTGGGTTCGGGGCTGGTTTCAGGGCTGGCCGTGGGATCTGTGTGCTCGTGTTCCAAAAGTGCTCCTCTGTCTCCTTCGTGGGTTCGGGAGATTATACGCTCGGCCCGTGGAAAAAAGGAGCCTGTTCTTGGCAGGTTCCTTTCCTGTATAATAAGGTTACACCTTCCAATCTTTCCTGATTAACGGAGCATCACCTGTGAGCATCGATACCGCTACCGGCAAGGAAGCGCCCGCGGACATTTCGTCCGAACGCGTGAAAGACATCTTCTCCTCCATCGCCAAGAAATACGAGCGGTTCAACGCCGTGTCGAGCTTCGGCGCCTACAAGGCGTGGTTGGCCGGCATGATGCGCCAGGCGCCCATCGGCGCGCACGCGGACGTGCTCGACATCGCGGGCGGCACGGGCGATGTAACGTTCACCGTGGCACACGCCAAGCACCCCCGCCATATCCAGTGCACCGACCTCGTGAACGAAATGCTCGACGTGGCGCGCATGCACTACGCGGACGGCAAGGCCGAGGGCGTGCCGGTGGACTTCGAGGTGGTGGATGCGCAACACATCCCGTACGACGATTGCTCGTACGACGCCATCACCATGGCGTACGGCATCCGCAACATGCCCGAGCGCGACCAAGCGCTGTCCGAGATGTTTCGCGTGCTGAGGCCCGGCGGCGCGCTCGTGTGCCTGGAGTTTTCCACGCCGCCGAACGCCGTGTGGCGCGCATTGTACGGTTTCTACCTCAAGCACCTCATCCCCTTCTGGGGCGGGCTCATCACGGGCGACCGCGAGGGCTTCGTGTACCTGTCGCGCTCCATCAAGGCGTTCCCCGATCAGCAGGGGCTGGCGACCATGATGGAGAAGGCCGGGTTCGAGAACGTGACCTGGAAGAACTACACAGGTGGCATCGCCGCCGTGCACGTCGCGACGAAGCCGGCAGCGTAGGAGAGCCGCAGTTCGCCGCATGGAACCCGCGGCACACCGGGAAGCCGGGAACAAAGCGCAGGGGCTATCCGGTGATTTCCGCTACGGACTTGATGTCGGCTACGCGGAACAGGCGTTGCGTGGCGCCCTTGGCGCCGAAGGGAGCGGGGCACTCGATGAGCGCCCACTCGTCGTCGGAGTCGAGGACGATTCCGTTGCCTTGCGCGCTCGATGCTCCTGCATCGGCGAAGATGCGCCCCGGCGTCCACAAGGTGAAGACGCATGCGCGACCGTGCAGTTCGCGCAGCTGAGAGGCGATGCGTGCGGCGTTGTCCTCCCGCTCGCGCTCCCAACGCGCGGTGAAGCTGTCCTGCGAAGCGGCGTCCTTCTTCGGCAACCTGCTGAGCACGAATCCGAGCTGCACGATGACGATGACCAGCAACAACTCGATCATGATGCCGCCTCCTCGTCGTCGCTCGGCCATGCGAGCATGCTGTCGATCGCGTCGACATCGATGAGGCGTACCGCCGTCTCCTTCTTCGACCGGAACGCGCCGCTGCGAAGCTCGCACTCGACACGAAGCCATTCGTCGCCGACGGCGAGCACGCGAACCTTGTCGGGCATGGTGGCGGGATCGTAGAAATTCAGTTCGCCGAATACCGCTCGGTAGCAGATGCGGCAGCGCTTTCCTTCGAGGCGCTTGAGGACGTGCAGATCGCGCGGCTCCCTCGTGACGCGATCGGGGTCGGCCATCACGACTTCCACGTCGTCGGCCACGAGGTCGTCCAGGCTCACGCCGTAGAGCCGCGCAAGCTCGCTCGCCTTGTCGAGCGCCGGCGCGCCCTGGTCGCATTCCCAATTCGAGACGGTCTGGCGCGTCACGCCCAGCGCGGCGGCCACCTGCTGCTGGCTCATCCCCCGCTTCTTCCGCAGCTTCATCAGTTTCTCGCCCACCATGCCGTTTCCTTCCGCAGCGGTTTCATCACAATCATTCTCGCTGATCAGAGGCGCGGATTGAAGCAAATATTCCCGGCATTTCGGCAAATTCGTTTGGCGGGCGGGGTTGCGCGGCGCAGGAAAGCGCAGAGGATGCCCGGGCTCGCGAAAGAACGCGCCTTACTCTACGCGCATCATGCGGTAGCCTACTCCTACGTGGGTTTGGATGTAGCGGGGGTTCGCGGGGTCGGGCTCGATCTTCTTGCGGAGCGTGGCCATGAACACGCGCAGCGACGAGCGGTCGGACGCGAGCGCGCTGCCCCACACTTCCTTGAGCACGTAGTTGTGCGTGAGCACCTTGCCGGTGTTGCGTGCGAGCAGGCACAGCAGCTTGTACTCGATAGGCGTGAGGTGGATCTCCTCGCCGTCGCGGTGCACGCACGCGGCCGCGAAGTCGATGCTCAGACCGCCGTTCTCGTACACCGCGTCGTCGGCCTGGCCGCGCATGGCGCGCTCGCGGTCGAGCCGGCGCAGCGCCACGCGCACGCGTGCGAGCAGCTCTTCGACGGAAAACGGCTTCACGAGGTAGTCGTCGGCGCCGGCGTCGAGCGCTTCCACCTTGTCGGCGTCCTCCAGCCGCGCCGACAGCACGATGACCGGCAGCGCCGACCATTCCCGCAGCGTGCGGATGACTTCTACGCCATCGCGGTCGGGCAGCCCCAGGTCGAGCACCACCAGGTCGGGCGGTTGGGTGGACAGCTCGAGCAGCGCCTGGTTGGCCGTCTTGGCCTCCTGGCAGGCGTACCCGTGCAGGTTGAGCGTCGTCGTCACGAGACGCCGCACCGCCGTGTCGTCTTCCACCACCAGTATCCTGTAGCCATCAGCCATGGCGCTCCTCCGTCGTGGACGCTTCGGACTCGTTCATGCGCTCGGCAATCACGTCGTCGGCCTGCACGGCGGGCAGCATGAACCAGAACTCGCTGCCGTGCGGCTCGACGTTGCGCACCTCCAGCACGCCGCCGTGCACGTCGACGATGGAATGGCACAGCGGCAACCCGAGGCCCAAGCCGCGCTTGAAGTCGCCGCTCTTGTCGCCGCGTTTGCCGGTGGAACCATTGTAAAACAGGTCGAACAGATGCGTGCGTTCCTCCGCAGAAATGCCGGGGCCCTCATCCGACACGCCGATGCGCACGCGCGGCCCCTCGCCGCCGCTCGCCGCCACCGCACGGGCCGACACGACGATGCGCCCGTCGGGCGGCGTGTAGGACACGGCGTTGTTCACGAGGTTGATGATCACCTGGATGATCAGGCGCGCGTCCATCTGGGCCATGAGCAGCTCGTCGTCCAGCAACACGTCGATGCGGCGCTGCTCGGCGCGCCGATCCGTATGCTGCAGCGCCTCGCGCACCACTTCGCCCACCAACTCGGGCTGACGGGCGATCTGCAGCGTGCCGTTGTCGATGCGCGTGATGGACAGCAGGTTCTCTACGAGCGTGACCAGCCAGCACGCGTCGTCGTGAATGTCGCGGTACAGGCGCTCCTTCTGCTCCTCGCTGAGCGCGCCGCCTTCGTGCAACAGCACGTCCGCGTCGCCGGAAATGCTGGTGAGGGGCGTGCGCAGGTCGTGCGAGATGGTGCGCAGCAGGTTCGAGCGCAGCGTCTCCTTCTCCACGCGCACGGCCATGTGGCGGCGCTCGCGCTCGAGGCTGATCTGCTCGGCGGCCTGGCCGCACTCGTCCAGCACCATGAGCAGCAGGTTCTTCTCGAAGCCGCCGAAATCCTCGTCGTCGGTGCCGTCCACCACGAGGCCCGCCACGCCGTACACGGCATCCTTCGCCCTGATGGGCAGGTAGAGGCAGCGCGCGTCGGCCAACGTCTCGGTGGTGGCGCCCGCGCGCTCGTTGTTCGAGGCCACCCACGCCGCGACGCCCGCTTCGCCCGGCGACACGAGCGCCGCCGACGAGCCGTCGCCCACGGTGCCCGGCACGTCGTACACCTCGGGCGCGCCCAGCACGCCGTCGTGCAGCCGGTACATCACCACGGGCCGATTCAACAGCTTGATGATCTGCTGCGCAGCCAGACGGAAGCACGTGTCCACGTCGGGTGCCGCCTGCAGCTTCCGGCTGGATTCCAGCAGCACCTCGGTGCGGTACGCGCGGCGCGTGGTGCTGATGGCCTGGCGCTTCATGCGCACGGCCAGCGACGAGGCCGCCAGCGTGCCCAGCAGCAGGAAGCCGAAGATGAACGGGTAGTTCAGCCCGTAGGCGTTGAAGGTGAAGCGCGGCGTGGTGAAGAAGAAGTTGTACGCCAGCATGCTGCCGAGCGACGCGATGAGCCCGTAGAAGAACCCGTCGGCCTTCGTGGCCACGAACAGCACCACGAGCAGGTACAGCATGAGGATGACCGACGACGACAGCCCGATGGCGTACACGCCCATGCCGAGTGCCGTGGCGATGCCCACAGCCGCCAGCGCCTTCCACACGTCGCCCGTTGTGGGGCGCAGGCCGGCGGCCTCGCGCAGACGTCCGTACTGCACCGGCAGGTCGCGCACCGGAACCACGTTCACCACCGCGCCGTGCACGTGACGCATGAGCCGGTTCGCCAGCCCCTCGCGGCCGAGCGCCAGCGAGCGCAGCCCCATCGTGCTGCCCACCACGATGTGCGCGATGCCCGCCGTCTCGGCATACTGCGCGATCTGCTGGGCGATGTCCTCGCCGTACAGCGTGACCACGTGCGCGCCCAACTCCTCGGCAAGGTCGGTGTTGGCGCGCAGGCGGCCGCGCACCTCGCCCTCCACCCGCTTGTCGCGCGACGTTTCCACGATGAGCGCCGTGAGCGCGCCGTGGTAGGCCTCCGCCATGTTCGCCGCTTCGCGGATGGCCTTCACGTTGCCCGCATCGGCCGTGACGTACACGAGCACGTCTTCGCCCACCTCGAAGTGGCGGCCGGCCTCCACGCATTCGCCCTTGCGCGTGAGGCGGTCGGCCATGCGGCGCAGCGAGATCTCGCGCAGCGCCGCCAGGTTCTTGCGCGAGAAGAAGTTGGCCAGCGCCGTGTTCGCGCGCTCGGGCAGGTATATCTTGCCCGCCTCCAGGCGCTCGATGAGGTCGTCGGGCTCGATGTCGACGAGCTCGACGGACGCGGCCTGGTCGAACAGCCGGTCGGGAATGCGCTCGGCCACGCTGACGTGCGTGATGGCGGCGATCTTGTCGTTGAGCCCCTCGAGATGCTGCACGTTGACGGTGGTGAACACGTTGATGCCGGCGCGCAGCAGCTCCTCCACGTCCTGGTAGCGCTTCTTGTGACGGCCGCCCGGGGCGTTCGTGTGGGCCAGCTCGTCCACGAGCATGATCTGCGGGCGGCGTTCCAAGGCGGCATCGAGATCGAACTCCCTCAGCGTGATGCCGCGATGGCGCTGCTCGCGCGGGGGAATCTGCTCGAGCCCGTCGACGAGCGCCATCGTCTCGACGCGCGTGTGAGGCTCCACGTATCCCACCACCACGTCATAGCCCTTCGCCAACACCTCATGGGCCTCCGTGAGCATGGCGTACGTCTTGCCGACGCCCGCCGCATAACCGAAGAATATCTTGAGCTTGCCGCGCGTGTCGCCCTCGGTGGCCTCGGCTTCCTCGATTTGCCGCAGGATGGCATCGGGATCGCGCCGGGCGTCGAAGCCGTCGCACCTCGTATCGGTCATGATCGTCCTTTCCTTTCGCGCCGCTCATCATAGCACGCACCATTCCTCGTTGGTTGTCGAGCGGATCACGGGTTGGCGCAGTGAGCCAGCGAGGGGCTCCCTTCGGGGACTTGCTTCGCGGCGCGGCCTGTCGGCCCGTTCCGGCGGCCGTCAGACCGCCGGAACCCTGCTACAGCACGCCGTCGAGCATGAGGTTCACTTTCAGCACGTTCACGCGCGCCTGGCCCAACACGCCGAACTGGGGCTGCTCGGTGCACTGCTCGATGATGTCGCGAACCTCCTCCGTGCTCTTGCCCGTGTTCTTCGCGAGGCGATCCACCTGGTACTCGGCGGCAGCCGGCGAGATGTGCGGGTCGAGGCCGCTGCCGGAGCACGTCACGAGGTCGCTCGGGATGGCGCGGTCGCCCTTCTCCGGGTGCGCCTCGCGGATCTTCTCCACGCGCTCGGCCACGAGCTGGTCGAACTCGTCGCTGGCCGGGCTCAGGTTCGAGGGACCGTACCACATCACGGGGTTGCCCGCATCGTCGGTGAACGTGCTGACGTTCGCGTTCGTGGGACGCCCCCACATATGATCGTCGTCCGAGAACTCCTGGCCCACCACCGTACTGCCGTACTTCACGCCGTCCACTTCGATGATGGACCCATTCGCCTGCTGGGGAAACAGCAGCTGCGCGATGCCCGTGGTAACCGCCGTGTACAGCACGCCGCACAGCAGCGTCATCGCCACGAAGAACAGCGCTGCGCTCCCCCAGGTCTTCAACTTGCTCATTACGGTTCGCTTCCTTTCGATAGTAGCTCCGCCGGCGGGCGGCCGCTTGTGCCCGGCCGCCCGCGCTTTCGTCCTGCGAGTTGGCTCGCCGGACCCGTGAAAAAGGGCTACACGCCGATGGCCACCAACGCCATGTCCAACAGTTTGATGGCCACGAACGGCAGCACCACGCCGCCCACGCCGTACACCACGAGGTTGCGGGTGAGCAGGCTCTGCGCCGTGCCCTCGCGGTACTTCACGCCCTTGAGCGCCAGCGGGATCAGCGCCACGATGATCAGCGCGTTGTAGATGATGGCCGCCAGGATGGCCGACGACGGGCTGCCCAGCTGCATGATGTTGAGCGCCTCGAGCTGCGGGTACAGCGGCACGAACAGCGCCGGGATGATGGCGAAGTACTTGGCCACGTCGTTCGCGATGGAGAACGTGGTCAGGCTGCCGCGCGTCATGAGCAGCTGCTTGCCGATACGCACGATGTCGATGAGCTTCGTCGGGCTGGAGTCGAGGTCCACCATGTTGCCGGCTTCCTTCGCCGCCTGGGTGCCGCTGTTCATGGCCACGGCCACGTCGGCCTGCGCGAGCGCGGGCGCGTCGTTCGTGCCGTCGCCCGTCATGGCCACCATGTGGCCCTCGGCCTGGTACCCGCGGATGGCGGCCAGCTTCGTCTCGGGCGTCGCCTCGGCGATGAAGTCGTCCACGCCGGCCTCGGCCGCGATGGCCGCCGCCGTCATGGGGTTGTCGCCCGTGATCATGACGGTTTTGATGCCCATGGTGCGCAGGTCGGAGAAGTTCTCCTTGATGCCCTGCTTCACGATGTCCTTCAGATGCACGACGCCCAGAATACGATGATCGCGAGCAACGAGCAGCGGAGTGCCACCTGCGCGCGAGACATCCTCAACGATGCCGGCGCACTGAGCGCTGTACGTGCCGCCGTGCGACTCCACATAACTCTTGACGGCATCGGCCGCCCCCTTCCGAATCTCATGGCCGCCGAAGTCGACGCCGCTCATGCGCGTCTGCGCCGTGAACGGGATGGACTCCATGCCCGACCCTTCCAGCTCGCGAGCGCGGATGTCGAACAGCTCCTTCGCCAACACCACGATGCTGCGGCCCTCGGGCGTCTCGTCGGTGAGGCTGGCCAGCTGCGCCGCGTCGGCCACGTCGCGCTCCGACGCGCCGTCCACCGGGATGAACGCGGCGGCCTGGCGGTTGCCCAGCGTGATGGTGCCCGTCTTGTCGAGCAGCAGCACGTCCACGTCGCCCGCGGCCTCCACGGCTCGGCCGCTCATGGCCAGCACGTTCGCCTGGTTGAGGCGGCTCATGCCGGCGATGCCGATGGCCGACAGCAACGCGCCGATGGTGGTGGGCGCCAGGCACACGAACAGCGCGATGAGCGAGGTGAGCGTCGTCGGGTTCGCCGCGCCCTCCTGCCCGGCCGTGAACGCGCTGAACGGGAACAGCGCCACGGCCACGATGAGGAACACGATGGTCAGCGCCACGAGCAGGATCTCGAGGGCGATCTCGTTCGGCGTCTTCTTGCGCGAGGCCGATTCCACCATCGCGATCATCTGGTCGAGGAAGCTGTGGCCCGCATCGGCCGTCACCTCCACCACCAGCCAGTCGGACAGCACCGTGGTGCCGCCGGTCACGGCCGAGCGATCGCCACCCGACTCGCGGATGACCGGGGCAGACTCGCCCGTGATGGCGCTCTCGTCCACCGAGGCCGCGCCCAGGACGATCTCGCCGTCGGCGGGAATCTGCTCGCCCGCCGCCACGAAGAACAGGTCCTTCTTCTTGAGCAGCGCCGAGCTCACCTCGCTCGCGTTCAGGCGGAAGAACTCGGCCGGGTCGTCGAGATGCATGCCCTTGGCCAGCTGGCCCTGGTTGATCTTGTGCGCGTCCACGTCGCACTTGGCGGCGCGCAGCGAGTCGGCCTGCGCCTTGCCGCGGCCCTCGGCCAACGCTTCCGCGAAGTTCGAGAACAGCACGGTGAGCCACAGCACCACCGAGATGGCCAGCACGAACGCCGGATGCGAGTCCGTCACGCCGAACAGCGCCAGCACGAACAGCCCCAGCGTGAGGATGGCCGAGAGGTACACCATGAGCATGACGGGGTTCTTCGCCTGCTCGCGGGGATCGAGCTTCGCGAAGGCGTCGCGCACCGCGCGCTTCGCGAGCGCGTTCATGGCGCCGTCGTTCCGATTGCCGCGGGGGCTGCGAGCGCCCGCGTCTTCCCAAGTTGTTGTAGTCATAGCTCCATTCACCTTGCCTTACCCGAGCACCATCTGAAGATGCTCGGCAATGGGACCCAGCGCAAGCGCGGGGAACATCGTGAGCGCACCCACCAGCAGCACGATAACGATCAGCAGGAACACGAACATGGTGTTGCAGGTGGACAGCGTTCCTGCGCTCGTCGCCACCTTCGAGCGCTTCGCCAAGCCGCCGGCCAGCACGAGTGCCGCCGCCAGCGGAATGAAGCGGTTCACCAGCATCTCGACGCCCAGCACCACGTTGATCATGGGCGTGTTCGCGCTGAGGCCCGCGAACGCCGAGCCGTTGTTGCCGCCCGCCGAGATGGCCGCGTACAGCACTTCCGAGAATCCGTGCGCGCCCGAGTTGGTGAGGCTGTCGACCGTGGCGGGGTCGAGGCACATGACGGCCGCGCCCACGAGGATGACGAGCGGCGTGGTGACGCACAGGATCACCGCCATGCGCATCTCCTTCGGCCCGATCTTCTTGCCGAGATACTCCGGCGTGCGTCCTACCATGAGGCCGGCGATGAACACCGTGAGCAGCACGAACCCGAGCAGCGAGTACAGGCCGCAGCCCACGCCGCCGAACACCACTTCGCCGAGCGCCATGAGAATCATGGGCACCATGCCGCCGAGGGGCGTGAAGCTGTCGTGCATCGAGTTCACCGCGCCGTTCGAAGCGGCGGTGGTGAACGCCGCCCACAGCGACGAGTCCGTCACGCCGAAGCGCGTTTCCTTGCCTTCCATGTTGCCGCCCGACTGATCGGACGTGCCCATGTACACTGCGCCGTCCTGCGCGAGTTGCGGCGTGCCCACCTGCTCGAAGTACGCGATGGCCACGAGGCCCGCCAGCAGCAGGATGAACAGGGCCGCGAACAGGGCGCGCCCTTGTCGACGGTCGTTCACGAAGCGGCCGAAGCTGAACACGAGCGACACGGGGATGAGCAGCAGCGATATGCACTGGATGAGGTTCGTCAGCGGCGTGGGGTTCTCAAGCGGGCTGGCGGAGTTCACGCCGTTGTAGCCGCCGCCGTTCGTGCCGAGCTGCTTGATGGCAACCTGGCTGGCCTGCGGCCCCAGGGGGATGGCCTCCTGCGTGACGATCTGCTCGGCCGCTGGGTCGTCGGCGCTCACGATGTCGCCGTCGGCCGTGACGCCCACCGGCTCCACCAGCTGCACCGTCTCGTAGGGCGAGAGGTTCTGGGGCGAGCCCTGCGCGACATCGACGATAGCCACCACCAACGACAGCGGCAGCAGCACGAACAGCACCGCGCGCGTCACGTCTTTCCAGAAGTTGCCCAAACCGGACACGTTCTCGGCGACGATGCCGCGGAACAGCGCGAACAGCACGGCGATGCCCACGGCCGGCGTGACGAAGTTCTGCACGGTCAGGCCGATGGCCTGCGAGAAGTAGCTGAGCGCCGCCTCGCCGCTGTAGGCCTGCCAGTTCGTGTTCGTCACGAAGCTGACGGCGGTGTTGAACGCGAGGTCCCAGCTGAGGCCGGACATGCCCTCCGGGTTGCCGGGCAGCACGCCCTGCAGCATGAGGATGGCGAACAGCCCCACGAGCGAGATGGCCGAAAATGCGAGCGCGCTCACCAGGTAGCGCTTCCAGCCCATGTCTTCCTGACGATTGACGCGGATGCCGCGGTAGATGAGGTTCTCCACCGGATTGAGCACGCGCGACAGCACGGCCACCCGCTCGCCCGCCATCACTCGGTTGATATACGCGGACAGCGGAATGGCGAGGGCCACCAGCAGCGCGAGGTAGATTGCGTACTCGAACACTTCACCCGTCATCGTTCATCACCCCCTCGCAGAAGCACATAGAAGAGGTAGAGAGCAACGACGATGCTCAAACCCCCAACGATCCCGGTTACGATACTCATCATGATCCTTCCTTACGAGTTGCCTGGCGTGGCGGCGCGTACGGGAGCGCCGCCACGAACCCAGCATAAGAAGAACCGCATGAGCGCGACGTAAAGATGGAAGCCCGCGTGTTAAGGAAGGATTAAGATGGGGAAACGACGCGCGCGATCGCGCCCCCGAACGAATGTTTCACGTGAAACATTCGCAGGAGGAGTCGCGCGCGACGGGAAGAGGGAGAGGGGGCTAGCGCACCCCTTCCTTAGTACGGGTCGTCGAGGTTGGCGTGGGCTTGGGCGTCGGCTTCGAGGGGGAAGAACTTGCCCTGGTTGTGGCGGTCGAGGGCCACGAGCGCGATCATGCCGGCGTTGTCGCCGCAGGCGCTCATGGGCGGCAGGGTCAGTCGCACGCGCAAGCGCTCGCACAGCTGCTGGTAAGCGTCGCGCAGCACGGGGTTCGCGGCCACGCCGCCGCCGAGGCAGAACGTGCGCGCACCCGTTTGCCGCAGCGCCATCTCGGCCTTCTTCACCTGCACGTCCACCACGGCCTGCTGGAAACTGGCAGCGATGTCGGGCACGTTGAGCTCGCGCCCGGCGGCGCGCTCGTTGTTGATGTAGGTGACCACTGCGGTTTTCAGCCCCGACAGCGAGAAGCGCAGGTCGCCCGAGTGCATCATGGCACGCGGGAACGGGATGGCCGACGGGTCGCCCAGTGCGGCCTGCTTCGAGATGACGGGGCCGCCCGGATAGCCCAGGCCCAACGCCTTCGCCACCTTGTCGAACGCCTCGCCCACCGCGTCGTCGATGGTGGCTCCCAGCGTTTCGTAGTCGCCCCAGTCTTTCATGTGCACGAGCAGCGTGTTGCCGCCCGACACGAGCGACACCACCGCGGGGGGTTCGAAGTCGGGCGCGCCGATCTTGTTGGCGTACAGGTGGCCCTCGAGGTGGTTGACGCCGATGAACGGCAGGTCGGCCGCCCAGGCCGCGCCTTTCGCGAAGGCGACGCCCACCACGAGCGCGCCCACGAGCCCCGGCGCGTAGGTCACGGCCACGGAATCGAGATCGCGCCAGGTGAGACGCTCCATCCCAAGCGCGGCAGCCGCCACGTCGAAGCACTCGTCGCACACGCCGCAAATGGCCTCGATGTGCTTGCGGCTGGCGATCTCGGGCACCACGCCGCCGAAACGCGCGTGGAAGTCGATCTGCGAAGCCACGACGTCGGCGATGAGCGTGCCGTTGCCGTCGACGATGGCGGCCGCCGTCTCGTCGCAGGACGATTCGATGGCGAGGATGAGGGGGCGAGCCGCGGACGCCTCGCCCATCGCGTCGTGCACGTGCAGCTCCATGCCGGCCACGTCGTGCAAGCCCTGCGGCAGGGGGCCCTCCATGATGACGGCGTCCTCGCCGTCGGAATAGTAGCGCGGGCGCACGCCGAGCGCGACCAGGCCGAGCGCGGCGTACAGCGCCTGCGCGCCGGCGTTGCCCGCGCGCACCTCGAGCGAGCAGCTTGACGCGCCCAGGTCGCGCGCGTCGGCCGCCACGCGGGCCAGCAGCCCGCGCGCGATGCCGCGGCGGCGCATGGCCGGGTCGACGCCCACCTTGAGGATCTGCACCTGCCCGTCGACGATCCACCCGCCGGCGTAGCCTGCGAGCGCCTCCCCCTCGTAAGCCGCCCACCATACGCGGTCGAGGCGGGGGAGCTCGTCGGCGACGAGGGCTTCGTTCCAGGCGTCCGAACCCATGACCTGCGACTCCAGCGCCGCAACCGCAGCCGCGTGGGCGGCATCGAGCGGCTTGTACGTGATGCCGCGCTCGTCGGGCTGCGCGTTCAGGATGGCGGTGTCGTGCATGGTGGCGCGCTGGTCGGCCCGCTTCGCCACGTCCTGCACGCCGGTCATGAGGTTCTTCGGATCGTTCTTCGCCAGGCGGATGCGCTCGTTCTCCTCCGCGTCCGACAGCCGCGTGTACACGGGCAGCGCGAACGCGGGATCGTGGCGGCGCGCGTCGAACGGGTCCGCCTCGCCGGCTCGCCACGCCGCCTGCAGTGCCAGCAGCAGCCCGCGCCCCGTCGGCGTCCACAGCTCGGGCGCCAGCGTCGCGCCGCACGCCTCGAACAGATCGGCGTACTTGCGCAGCGCATCGCCCGTCACCTGCAGCGACGCCTCATCGGCGGCCAACTCTTCGGCGGCAAGCTCGGCCTTCACCACGCGGTCGGCCTCGAGTCGCTCGATTCCCTCGTCGCCCAGCAGGTAGCGCACCGGGTACACTTCCTTGCGCATGGCGTCGGCCACCACGGCCAACGGCCCGCGCTCGCCCGCCGCCCACGCGTTCCACGCCACCGCATCGAGCGACGACACGCCCACGAGCGCAACCTCGAGCGCCGACGCGACGCCCTTCGCCGTGGCCATCGCGATGCGCACGCCCGTGAACGAGCCCGGGCCGCGCCCCACCGTCACGCACGCGATATCCTCGCGCGCCACGCCGTGCGCGGTCAACGCCTCGTCGATGCGCGGCAACAGCTGCGTGTTCGACGCGCGACGCGCCTCCACCTCGACGGACGCCACCACCTCGACCGCCTGCGACGACGCGCGCAGCACGCCCAGGCCGATCGCGATGATTTCGTTGGCAGTATCGAATGCGAGCACGTATCGTGCCCGTTCAGACGCGCCCTCAGGACGCGAGTTCAATTCGCTCACGCATTTCCTCCCGCGCACTTCATGAGCCGCGACTTAGAATCCTTCGCCCATACGAACAGCAACCTGCGCGCGCGGTCGCCGTAGGCATGCGCCGTGACCGCGCGGTTGCCCGCGTCGTCCACGCGCAGCGACAGCTCGAGATAGCCGTACGGCAACGCCTCGGGGAACTTCTCGCCCCACTCGATGAACGACGCGCCGTCGCCGTCGATGGTCTCGTAATAGCCGATGTCCTCGAGCTCGTCCGCCTCCTCGAGACGGTACAGGTCGAAGTGGTACAGCGGCAGCAAGCCGGCCGGATACGTCAGCAGGATGTTGAACGTGGGGCTGGTCACCTGATCGCGCACGCCGAGGCCCGCCGCGACGCCCTGCACGAACTGCGTCTTGCCCGCTCCCAGGTCGCCCGACAGCACGATGACGTCGCCCGCCTGCAAGTAGGGCGCAAGCGTGGCCGCCAGCTGTTTCGTCGCTTCGGACGAGGTCGTTTTGCGCGTGTATGTCAGTCCGTTTGCCATGCTCCGTATCATACGCCAACGCCCCTGCGCGAACCAGCCCTCCCGAATATCACCGCATTCGGCGGACGCCCTCCGCACGAGGCGTTCGATGAGCTATGATCGCAGCGAACAAAGAAGTCAAGCAGTTCGGTTCTGCCGACGACCACGTTAGGAGCCACGCCATGTACGAACAGCGCGTCGACGCCGTGAGGAGCAACCTCGCGAGCCGCGACCTCGAGCAGATGCTCGTGTGCGATCCCCGTTCCATCCAGTACCTCACCGGCGTCTACGCCGAGCCGGGCGAACGCTTCCTCGGGCTGATCATCGCTCCGAGCATCCCGCCCACGCTCGTGCTGAACGCGCTGTTCACCGCCCCGGCCGATGCGGCGTGCGCCGTCCGCTCGTTCACGGATACCGACGACCCGCTGGCCATCGTCGAAGAGCTGTGCGACCCCGACGCGCCGCTCGGCTGCGACAAGAACCTGCCCGCGCGCTTCTTGCTGCCGCTCATGGACCGCGGTGCCGCAGCGGGCTTCGCGCTGGCCTCCGAGGCCGTCGACGACGCGCGCGCCATCAAGGACGATGCCGAGCGCGAGCTCATGCGCGCTGCCAGCGCCACGAACGATGCCGCGATGGGCCGCTTCCGCCAGCTCGTGCACGAGGGCGTCACCGAAGCCGACGTGGCCGGCCAGCTGGAGGCGATCTATCGCGAACTGGGCGCGCAGGGACACTCGTTCACGCCCATCGTCAGCTTCGGCGCGAACGCCGCCGACCCGCATCACGAACCCGACGACACGCCGCTGGCCAGCGGCGACGTGGTGCTGTTCGACGTCGGCTGCCGTCAGGACGAATACTGCTCCGACATGACGCGCGCGTTCGTGTTCGGCGAGCCCACCGAGAAGCAGCGCGAGGTGCACGATACCGTGCGGCGCGCGAACGAAGCGGCCCGCGAGTTGGTGGCCCCCGGCGTGCGCTTCTGCGACATCGACGCGGCGGCGCGCACCGTTATCGAAGAGGCCGGCTACGGGCCGTACTTCACCCATCGCCTCGGGCATCAGATCGGCCTCGACGTGCACGAACCCGGCGACGTGTCGGCCACGCACGACGCGCCGGTTGAAGCGGGCATGGTGTTCTCCATCGAGCCGGGCATCTACCTGCCCGGCGAGTTCGGCGTGCGCATCGAAGACCTCGTGCTGGTCACCGACGACGGCTGCGAAGTGCTCAACAGCTACCCCCGCGAGCTGACCACCGTCGGCTAGCGTTGCCTCCTGAGCGAAGGCGCCCAGCGCCCTCGCTCGGATGACGAGCCACACAGCAGGGCTGCCGTCCACCGATAAAAACACGCCGTTCACCGATAACAAACATACATGAATGTATTTTACGGGTATCATCGCGCTATCCGGTGAGACGATGGTGCATCGAGGAGGCGATATGGTTCGGCAGCACAACTCCCAGGAGACGCGAGAGCTCATCATCGACTCCGCCATCGGCCTGTTCATCGAGAAGGGATACTCCCACACCACGCTCGAGGACATCGTGCGCCGCGTCGGCCTCACCCGCGGCGCGTTCTACTGGAACTTCAAATCCAAGAAGGACATCCTCGACGAAGTCGTCGATCGCTACGAAGAATTCTATCGCGAGATCTACGCGAGCTACCGGCACTTCGAGTCCGCCTACGAGACCGTGAAGAGCTTCCTTACGTGCGACTTCCTGAAGAAGAACGTCGACAACCCCTACACCAAAATCATCCTGTACAAGGTAGAGGCCTGCGACGAGCTTTCCGACCTCGCCGAGCGTCAGGCGCGCTTGGACCGCGAGTTCACCTCGCTGATCGAGGGCGAGATCAAACGGGGCCAGGATCTCGGGGAGTTCCGACGCGACAAAAGCGCGCGGATGCTCACGCTTTCCGTCTACATGAACCTGCTGGGATTCGACACGTACAACGCCTCGCAGGACACGGGCGAACAGAACCGCTATTTCTCGGAAGAGGAGATCGCCGATTTCGTCGAGGTGATTTTGAGCAGCCTGGTCTGAGCGGTATATTTTTTTGGCCAAAAACATACAAACATGTATGTTTATAACAAAAAGGAGGCAGCCATGTCCAACGTAGAAGGTTCCTTGAAAGGCAAGCATTTCCTGACCCTCGAGGAATGCACGCCCGAGCAGCTCCGTCACCTGCTCGACCTGTCCGCCAAGCTCAAGAAGGAGAAGAAAGAGGGCGTGAACCAGCAGAAGAACATCGGCAAGAACATGCTCATGCTCTTCGAGATGGAGTCCACGCGCACGCGCTGCGCATTCGAGACGTCCGCGCAGGATCTGGGAATGGGAACCACGTACCTCTCCAACTCGCATTTCGGCGCGAAGGAGACCATCAAGGATTCCATGCGCGTCTTCTCGGAGATGTACGACGTCATCGCCTACCGCGGCAAGGACCACGAGCAGCTCGTCGAGATGGCCGCCGAAAGCGCAATCCCCATCATCAACGGCTACACCATGCACGAGCATCCCACGCAGATGCTTGCCGACTTCATGACGCTCGACGAGGTTTGGGGCCGCGAAGGGTACCGCGGCAAGACGTTCACCTACATCGGGCGCGGCGGGGCCTGCTGCGCGTTCTCCTACGCCGTGGCCTGCGCCATGCTCGGCATGAATTTCCGCTTCATCACCTCCTACATGACGCTCGAGGAGTCGCTCGAGCTGCTCACCCCCGAGGAGCGCGTGGCCTTCCGCCGCGAGGTTCCCGAGGGAGCCAAGCTCGACGGCTGGTCCGGCGCCCTTCCCGAGGAGCAGAAGGCCCTCATCAACGACCTGTACGCGAAGCACCATCCCGAGTGCAGCTTCCTCGAGACCGAAGATGTGGACGCCATCGAAGGCACGGACGTCGTGTCGACCGAGAACTGGGGATTTTTCACCAACAAGGCCATCACGTGGCTTCCCGGCATCGCCAAGTACCGTCCCTACCAGGTCAACCGCGAGCTCATGGAGCGCACCAAGAACCCGAACGCGATTTTCATCCACATGCTGCCGGCAACCCACAACAGCGGTCACAGCGCGGCGCAGAACCTCATCGGCGCCATCGCCGATCCGGAGCTCCAAGCGTTCCTTGACAAGGGCTTCGAGGTCACCGACGAAGTGTTCGAGGACAACGCCGGCTACATCTTCCGCGAGGCGGGCAACCGCCAGCACACCATCAAGGCCGTCACCTACGCCGTCATGGGCAACGACGCGTAAGACCGCGTAGAAAGGAGGGGACAGCATGTTCGTCGTGAGCCTCATCCCCATTATCGTCGCCTTCGCAGGCGTGATGATATCGAAGCGCGCCTTCGAGTCGTGCATCGCGGGCATCATCACGGCCGTGATCATCTATGCGGCGCAAACCGGCGACTGGAACATCCCGTTGCTCTTCTACAACTTCCTCGCGGAAACGAGCAGCGAGCCCGGCAACATGTGGGTCATCGTGTTCACGCTCTCCATCGGAGCGGTCACGCAGATCCTCACGGACGCCGGCGCCACCGCCGCTTTCAGCAACTGGGTCACGAAGCGCTTCGCCAACAACGAGAAGAAATCGATGCTCTCCATCGTCGTCTTGGGCATCTTGGTCTACGCAGACGAGTTCCTGAAGGCCGCCGTGCTCGACTCGTACGGCAAGACCATCGGACGCAAGAACCGCATTCCCGCCGAGGTCGTGGGCATGCTGGTGGTGGCGCTGTGCATCCCGCTCGTCGCGTTCACGCCCATGGCCACGTGGTCGGTGTACTTCTCGCAGCTCATGGTCAGTTCGGGCTTCGCTGCCAACGGCATGATGGACTTCGTGACGCAAGTCATGCCGATCATGGTGTTCCCCATCATCCTCACGGCCATCATCGTGCTGTTCTCCCTGGGCATCATGCCGGCGTTCGGCACCGTCAAGCATGCCATCGCGAAGAAGCGCGAAGGCGCTTACGACTTCTCCTGCTATGAAGATCAGGGGCTTTTGGACAACGCCGCTCTCAAGGCGCGCCCCCTCGACTTCGTAACCCCCCTGATCGTCCTTTTGGCCGTGGGCATCGCGCTCGACGGCGACCTGGCGATCGCATGCCTCGTCGCCATCGCTTTCGAGATGGTGTGGTTTACCGCACGGAGGGTCATGACCTTCGCCGAATTCATGGACAGCTTCTGGAAGGGCATGTTCGGCGTGTTCAAGCCCACGGTCTACCTCATGGTCGGCTTCACGCTCACCACCATACTGAAGCTCATCGGCTTCCCTGAGCTGGTGCAGGCGGTCGCGGGCTTCATGGTTCCCGGCGCGGCCCTCGCGTTCTTCTTCGTGGCGGCAGCCGCCATCGGAACGCTGACCGGCATGTTCTGGCCCACCACCGCGCTGTTCATGGCGGCGTGCCTGCCCGTCACCGACTCCATGGGCATCAGCCCCTTCGTCCTTTCCGCCGTGCTCTTCTCGGCGGCCACTTTTGGCTCGGTGCTCTCGCCGCGCGGAGCGCTGGTGATGTTCATCGGCGAGGAGCTGGGCTCCAACGCCGTGGACCTCACCCGCAGCTTGCGCCCCTACGCGCTCATCGCGGGCGGCCTCACGCTGCTCTTCTACCTCGTGCTCGGGTTCGTGGTGGTCTAACCGAGCGCCCGGCCCATTTCCGCCGCGCCGCAGGAGGGCCCTACCCCCCCCCGCGCGGCGCATATCCACTAGCAAGCATTCGATTCCGTCAGCGCGCGTGCGCGAAGGCAAGCAAAGGAGATACGCAATGAAAGAGAACACGTTCCGCTACGCCGGCGAGTTCGAGCCCCAGGAAACGGTCGTGATCGGCTGGCCCCGCATCATCGAACCGGTCGGCGGCATGTACACCGAGGGCGTCATGCGCCAGGTCGTCAAGGCGCTCGTCGGGCATGTGGACAACATCGTCGTCAACTGCGGATGGCCGGGCACCTACGATCGCTGCCGCGAGGTGCTGAGCGAGGGCGGCATCGACCTCGATCGGATCGCCATCACCCAGATCCCCGACATGATGCACTGGATGCGCGATTACGGCCCCGACATCATGAGGGACGACGAGGGGAACATGCGCCTCGTCCACTTCCGCTTCGACATGTACGGCATGGGCGAGGAAGACAGCGAGATGTCGCTTCTGTGCAAGAAGTTCGCGCCGCATATGGCCATCGAGCTGGGCTGCTACGACATCGTCGAGTCGCGCCTCGTCTCCGAGGGCGGCGACAAGGAGTTCAACGGCGCCGGCGTGATGATGGCCATCGAGGAGACCGAGGTTGCCAAGCGCAACGGCTCCATGACCAAGGAGGAGGTCGAAGAGGAGTTCAAGCGCGTCTTCAACCTCGAGAAGGTCATCTGGCTGCCGCAGTGCCATTGGGAGGAAGAGCCCTCGACGCTCGGCGTGCTCGACCACGTCGACGGGAAGCCCGTATACCGCTCCGGCTCGGCCAACGGCCACATCGACGAGCTCGCGCGCTTCGTCGACAAGAGCACCGTGCTGCTGCTGGAAGTGAGCGAGGAAGAGGCCTCCGAGCTCGAGAGCGCCCGTATCACCAAGGAGCGCTGCGACGCGGCCTACGAGGTCCTCAAGTCGGAGACGGACGCCGAGGGAACCCCGCTCACGATCATTCGCATCCCCGCCCCTATCCCCGAGTACGTGTCGACCACGCCGGAGGATTGGACGAACCGCACCTGGGGCAAGCGCTTCGCTGAGAACGAGGAGCCCCTGCTCGACGACGGCACCCCCATGCCCGAAGGCGAGATCATCATGCAGCCGGCGATGAGCTACATCAACTACCTGGTCTGCAACGACGTCGTGATCGCGCAGAGCTATTGGCGCGAGGGCAAGCCCGAAGCCATCCGCCAGCGCGACGAGCAGGCGATGGCGGCGCTCGCCGAGGCGTACCCCGGACGCACCATCGTGCCCATCTACTCCATGGATCTGAACATCCGCGGCGGCGGCATCCACTGCGCGACGAAGAACATCCAGAAGTAGCCGCATCCAGACGGCGGGAAGGATGGCGTATCCGTCCTTCCCGCCGCACCGCTCCTCCGCGCGCGGCATGCGCCGCGGGCGCAATCGCATGCCAAGAGGCCGAACCGACGGACGTGGGTCTTATGGATAAGAAACGCATCATCGACATCGCAAAGCTCGTCGTCCCCTCGACGGCGGGGGTTTTGCTCTTCCTGGTTCCGGTTAGCTACGGGGAAAGCCAAGAGATGCTTTCGGGCATCATCGTATCTTGGCTGAAATCGTCGCTGGAAGGAGTATCCGTCCCGCTGCTCGTATGCATGGTCTCCGCTTCAGCCGTACTCTCGCTCTGGCATCGTATCTCGCCCATCCCCTTCATCAGCAGGCACGACGGCCTTGACGCCATCTTTTCGCCAAGCAGGTTCTGGATCGCGGTGCGCGTCGGCGGAGCGGCTATGATGCTGGCGGTCTTTCTCGGCATCGGGCCTGCGGAACTGGTATCCGAAGGCACCGGCGGAAACATGTTGTACACCGTAGCGCCCACCTGCACGGCATGGTACCTGATAGGCGGCGTGTTCCTGCCTTTGCTCACCGACTACGGCTTCGTCGACCTGTTCGCCTCGCTGCTGCGCGGCGTCGCCCAACCGCTGTTTCGCATACCGGGCCGCTCGGTGGCGAACTGCCTCTCCTCATGGTTCGGCTCGAGCGTCTGCGGAACCTATCTGACCATCTCCCAATACGAGAAGGGCTTCTACACCGGCCGCGAGGCGGCGACCATCATCAGCTGCTTCTCCATCCTGAGCATCAGCTTCTGCTCCATGATCGCCTCGATACTGGGACTGGGGCGGCACTTCATCGCCTTTTACGGCACGATAGCGATCACGGGCCTGATCCTGGCACTCCTGCTGCCGAGGATCTGGCCCATCTGCTCCATGACGAGCGACTACTGCGATGATGTCGGCAAGAAGATAGACGAAGAGGCTCCCGAGAACGTCGGCCGGCTCGCCTGGGGTTGCCGCCAGGCGCTCGCCCGCGCCGCGAGCGCTCCCGGCTTGGGCACCGCATTGTCGCGAGGCCTCACGAGCGCGCTCAACATGACGGTGAGCACGCTGCCCAGCATCATGGTATTCGGAACCGTCGCGCTGATGGTGGCCACTTACACGGATCTGTTCGCCTACCTCGGCGCGCCGTTGGGAGCCTACCTTTCGCTGTTCGGGATTCCGGACGCCATGGAGGTGGGCTCGATCGTGCTCGTCGGCTTCGCGGATCAGTTCGTTCCCGTCATTCTCGGGGCGGCGCAGGCTTCCGTCGAAGTGCGCTTCTTGGTGGGGACGCTCTGCATCCTGCAGGTTCTCTACATGACCGACATCGGCGCGCTCATCTTGACCTCGAAGATCCCCTTCTCGTTCCCGCAGCTGTTCGCCGTGTATCTCGAGCGGGTGCTGATCAGCGTGCCCATGGTGCTGGCGCTCGGGCACTTGTTCGGGGTTCTTTGAGGCAGGCGAAACCCGCCCAAAGCGCTCCGCCGCCCCCCCCCACATCGCGCAGCGGCCCCGCCTCGGCTTCCGGAGGCGGGGCCGCATTTCGTTTACTTGCCGCCGAACAGGCCCGAGAGTTTACCCAGGATGTCGCCGTCGCCCAGGAAGTCGCCTACCGCTTCCATCACCTTGTCCATGTTGAGCTCCTTGCCCTCGAGCAGGGGCTCCACGGCGCCCACCACGTCCTTGAGCTGCTCGTCGCTCAGCTCGAGCCCCGTCGCGTTCTTGATGGCGGCGCCCGGGTCGATGCCGAAAGCCTTCAGCTGCTCCGGATCCTCGGCCGCCCCCTTCACGAACTGCCCTACGATCTGCTGCACATCCATGGTTCTCTCCTTGCTTCAACTATACGTTGAACTGGGGTTATTCCGTTCTCAACTTCTGCGCGTACCTTATCATATCGATAACCGTTCAAGGAGAACAAGAGGGGACGACACGCTTATGACAACGAAGAAGCAGCCGAGCGAGCACGACGAAAAAGCAAGCGAGGCGCCGAAGAAGCCGGCCGAGAAGAAGGAGCCGAAGGAGCGCCACTTCGTTGACGCGAAAACCGGGGAGACCGTCGCGAAACCGAAGCAGGGCGGTTCGGGCGCGGCGACGCAGGCCGTGCGCGAGGAGATGCACGCGGAGCGCAAGGGGAACGCGTTGCCGTTCCGCATCGGCGCCATCGTGCTGTGGGTGCTGGGCATCGTGTTCGAGGTGGTGGCCATCCTCGTGGCGAACAGCACGCTGTATCTTCCGAAGTTCCCGCCGATGACCTGGGTGGTTATCTTCCTCGTGGTCGACCTCGTGTTCGTGGTGGTGGGCTCGCAGCTGTGGAAGCGCGCGAACCACATCAACCCGGCGTCCAAGGAGAACAAGCTGGCGTACTGGGTGCAGACCGAGCTCGGCGTCATCATCGCGGTCATCGCGTTCGCGCCCATCCTGCTGCTCATGCTGACGAACAAGGACCTGGACAAGAAGACGAAGCAGGTGTGCTCCATCGTGGCCGGCGTGGCGCTCGTGGCCGCCGTCGGCAGCGGCATCGACTACCATCCGACGTCGCAGGAGGACCTCGACCAGGCCGAAGCCGGTGCCGCCGTGCTTTCGGACGACGGGCTGGCGTACTGGACGCCGTTCGGCGAGGTGTACCACTTCAACCCCGATTGCCAGTACATCAAGAATTCGGGCACCATCTACTCGGGCTCGATCAACGACGCGCTTGAGGCCGGCCGCAACCGCGCCTGTTCCGGCTGCGCCGTGGAAGACGGAACCGACACGCTCGACAGCGCCGATCCCGCTGCCGTGGAGGAAGCCGCCGCGAACGCCATCAGCGTGATCGAGGGCGGCGCCGGAGCAGACGCCGACGACGACGCCAAGCAGGAGGATCTCCCGAAGGCAGCGTAGAGCTGCACGAATCGCCGCGGTGGGCGACGTCCGGCCCGCACGTCGCCCACCGCGGGCCAAAGAGCGGAGAACCTACCGCTTCATCCCGCTGCGGCGGGCGGCGGCTTTGGCGTCGTGGAGGCGCTTGCAGTCGGGGCAGATGGACGTGAGCGTGCGAGCACGGGCGGCGTCGGCGTTCTCCTCCTGCTCGAGCAGCTCGTTCGCGAACGCCACCTCCTTGTTCGTGGCGTAGTAGCGGCCGCACGACTCGCACTCGGCCAGCGAGAACAGGCAGCGCTTCGGCGGCTCGGAGTCGTCGGCGAACTCGGTGCCCTCGATGAGGCTCATCGCCCCGGTCGGGCACACGGGCACGCAGCGGCCGCACTGCGTGCAGTCGTACAGGTCGAGCGTCCACACGAGCATGCCCTCGTCCTCGTCGATGAAGATGCGGATGGCGCGGGAGTCGCACGCCACCGCGCAGGCCGCGCAGGCGATGCACCGGCCGAAGTCGTGGCGGGGCTTCCCCTTCGCCGGCTCGTGCGCGCGGCGCGCCAAGGGAACGGGCCGTCCTCCGGAGATGGCGTTCGGCACGCGCGGCTTCATCGTACCCATCACGCCTCCCCCTCCTCGACGCCCAGCACGCCGCGCATGGCCACGTCGGTCATCTCGATGGCGTCGATGCGGCGCGTGCGGCCCAAAGCTCCCAGCGTGCCCTCGTCCACCAGGGCGAGCGCCTTCGTGGGGCAGGCGTCCACGCATCGCGGCCCGTCCGGCGACTTCGCGCACAGATCGCACATCACCACCGAGGTGTACGAGCCCGTCTCCTTCTGGCGCAGCAGCCCCGCAGACCGCGCCGACGAGGCACGGCTGTACGGCGCCGCCTTCACGTGCGCCGTCGAGGGCGCCGACGGGTACACCGCGCCGAAGGGGCACACGAGCGCGCACAGCAAACAACCCGTGCAGCGGCTTTCGTCCACGTGCAGGCGATCGCGCTCCTGCACGATGGCCCCCTCGGGGCACACGGACATGCAGGGCGCGCCCTCGCACTGGTGGCACGTCACCGCGGCGGACACCGTGCGCGTCTTCACGAGCGAGATGCGCGACGCGGGCCGCAGCGCGCGGCGGCGATGGCTCTCCGTGCAGGTGACGCGGCACGCGCCGCAGCCGATGCACCGGGACGGATCGGACACGACGAAGCGGTTCATACGAGCGTCTCTTCCTCGCCGTTCGCATACAGGGCGCGCCCCGCCACTTCGGCCTCGTGGGGCGCGAAGGCGGGGGTGGGAGTCGGGGCCGCATCGGCCGGCGCCGCGGGGAATCCTTCGACTCCGGCGGCATCGCTCAGGACGGTGGAGGGCACGGCGTCTTCGGCCGACTCCTCCTCCACCGGATGCTGCCGGTCGGCCTCGGCGGCCAGCCGCGCCTTCAACTCGGCGTAGCGCTCCACGAGGTACGTCTCGGCCCATGCCTGATCGGGAATGGCCTCCACCTGGCAGGCGCTGAACTTGTCCTCGGGCGTGCCCGACTCCCCGTCCGTGACGTGCAGCGTCAGCTCGTTGCACTTGCCGATCCACCACTGGTAGGTCATGTACACGGCACCGTCGTTGATGCGGTCGTCCACCGCCGCGCGGGCCAGCACCTTCCCGCGGCGCGACGTCACCCACACGAGCTGCTCTTCATCGATGCCGCGCGCGTCGGCGTCGACCGGGCTGATGCTCACGTATCCCGGCTCGTCGGCCAGCGCGGCCAGCGCCTTGCAGTTGCCGGTCATCGAGCGGCACGAGTAGTGCCCCACCTCGCGCACCGTGCACAGCACGAGCGGATAGCGCTCGTCGGGCTCCTCGGTGGGCGGGCGCCACGCGGCGGCCTCCAAATGCCCCTTCCCGTCGGGCGTGGTGAACGCGCCGCCGGCGAACAGCTCGGCCGTGCCGTGGTTGTCGGGGTCGTCCGCCGCCTCGGCGTAGATGGGCCATTGCGCATAGCCGACGCCCGCCATCTTCTCGTACGTCGCGCCCGCGAACTGGGGGCACAGGCTGCGCACCTCGTCCCAGATCTCCTCGGCGCTGCGGTAGTGCATCGGGTAGCCCATGCGCGTGGACAGGTCGGCGAATATCTGCCAGTCGTGGCGGCACCCACCCTTCGGCGGCAGCGCCGCGGTGGTGCGCTGGAACGAGCGGTCGGACGCGGTGTACACGGCGTCGTGCTCGGCCCACGACGTGGCGGGCAGCACGACGTCGGCCAGCGCCGTGGTCTGCGTCATGAAGATGTCCTGGCTGATCAGCAGGTCGAGCCCTTCGAGCGCGGCGCGCACCTGCGCCGTGTCGGGCTCGGTTTGCAGCGGGTCCTCGCCGAAGTTGTAGAACGCGCGGATGGTGCCCGTCTCCACGCCGTGCGGCAGGTCGGTGAGCTTGAAGCCCTCCTCGAGCGACAGGCGATCCTCGTCCACGCCCCAGGCGGCGGCGAACTTGGCGCGCACCGCGGGGTCGTCCACGCGCTGGTAGCCGGGATAGAGGCTCGGCCACATGCCCATGTCGCAGCTGCCCTGCACGTTGTTCTGGCCGCGCACGGGCGCCAACCCGCTCGCATGCCGACCGATATGCCCGGTGATCATCGCCAACGCCGCGAGGGCGCGCACGGTCTGCACGCCCTGGGCCTGCTGCGTTACGCCCATGCCCCAGCCGATGACGGCGGTCTCGGCGTTCGCGTAGCGGCGCGCGGCGTGGCGGATGGCCTCGGCCGCGAGGCCCGTGACCTCTTCCACGTCTTCGGGCGCGTAGTCCTGCACGACTTCCCACCAGGCGTCGAAGCCCGTCGTGTGCTGGTCGATGAAATCCCAATCGGCCAGCTCTTCGTCGATGATCGTGTAGGCGAACGCGTTGAGCAGCGCGACGTTCGACCCGTTCTTCAACGGCAGGTACACGTCGGCGATGCGCGCCGACTCGATGACGCGGGGGTCGCACACGATGAGCTCGGCCCCGCGCTCCTTCGCGTTCACGATGCGGCGCGCCACGATGGGATGGCTGGCCGCCGGGTTGTAGCCGAACAGCAGGATGCAGTCCGTCTCCTCGAGCGTGGGGATGCTCACGCTCATGGCGCCCGATCCCACCACCTCCATGAGGCCGATGACGCTGGCCGCGTGGCACGTGCGGGCGCAGTTGTCGATGTTGTTCGTGCCCAGGCAGGCGCGCGTGAACTTCTGCATCACGTAGTTCGCCTCGTTGCCCGCGCCGCGCGACGAGCCGGTGAGCATCACCGAGCGCGCACCGTGCTCCGCGATGATGGAGCGCAGGCGGTCGGCCGTGAAATCGAGTGCCTCGTCCCAGGTCACGCGTTCGAGCGGCGCGCCCTTCGCGCGGCGGATCATGGGATGGTAGATGCGGGGCGTGAGGATTTTCGTGTCGTTGACGAAGTCGTAGCCGTACCTGCCTTTGAGGCACAGCTCGCCCTCGTTCGTGATGCCCGGCAGACCCTCTGCGTCGATGACGAGGCCGTTCTCCACCACGAGGTTCATCTTGCAGCCGGCACCGCAGTACGGGCACACCGCCATATGCTTTTCCATGATCCTACTCCCCCTCGTCCAGATCGGCGTTGAGCTTCATGCTGGCGTACGATGCGGCCGCCCGAGCCGCGGCCCGACGCTTGTTCTGCCGCGCGCGCTCCATGAACCGCTCGTCGATGAGCCGCAGCGCCTTCGTCGGGCATGCCGAGGCGCACGCGGGACCGCCGGAACGGCCGATGCACAGGTCGCACTTCACCACGGTCGACTTCGTGCGCTTGCGCTTCTTCGCGCGCGCTCGGGCACGGGCGCCCTTGTCGTCCTGGGCGGGCGCGGCCGCAGCCTCGGCGCCTGGCGCGGGCTCCGGTTCGGGCGGCAGCTTCTCGGTGACGATCTCCACGGCACCGTACGGGCAGGCCAGCACACAGTTGCGACAGCCGATGCACTTGTCCGCGTGCACGCCCACGTGCTCGTCGTCGGTGAAGAGGCAGCCGGTGGGGCACGCGTCCACGCACGGCGCCTCGGCGCAGTGGTGGCAGCCCACGGGAGCCGAGATGGTGCGCGTGGTGACCAGCGTGAGGCGCGGAACGGCCACGTCGTTCGGCGCGTCGTGGCGATGGAAGCATGCGGCCATGCACGTTTTGCAGCCGATGCAGGTGGCGGGGTCGGCGATGACGAACGTGCGGCCCATCGGAGAGGGAGCGCGCACCGCCTACCGCCCCTCCCCACGCGCGGCGAGCGCCGCTTCGGCCGCGGCCACCGTGTGCGCCATCGTCACCGACGTGGTGACCGTGCCGATGCCGCCCGGCACCGGCGTGATGGCCCCCACCACGGGCTCAACTTCGGCGAAGTCCACGTCGCCGCACAGGTTTCCCTGCGTGTCGAAGTTGATGCCCACGTCGAGCACCGTTTGCCCCGGACTGAAAAACGACGCGCCGAAGGCCCGCGCACGACCCGTGGCGCAGATGACCACATCGGCCGAGCGCATGATGTTGGCAAGATGCTCCGTTTTGCTGTGGCAGATGGTCACGCTGGCGTTGCGGCGCAGCAGCATCATGGACACCGGCTTGCCCACCACGAGGCTGCGGCCCACCACCACGATGTGCTTGCCCTGGAGCGGCACCCGGTAGTGGTCGAGCAGCTGGATGCACGCGGCCGCCGTCGCGGGAGGATAGCCCGCATGGCCGTCGGTGAACACCGAGGCCAGCGACGCCAACGTGATGCCGTCGATGTCCTTCTTCGGATCGAGCAGCTCGCACACGTGCGACTCGTCCACGAACGACGGCAGCGGGCGGAACAGCAGGCAACCGTGCACGCCGTCGTCGTAGTTCACTTCGCGAACGGCCGCCTCGATGGCCGCCTGAGGGGCGAATTCGTCCAGCTCGTACGGCTTGACGGCGATGCCGAGCGACTCCGCGCGTTTGCGCGCCGTGCGTTCGTACGACAGGTCGTCGGGCCGCTGCCCCACGCGCACGAGCGCAAGCGCGGGCGTGACGCCGGCACGACCGAGCGCCTCGATGCGCGCATCCAGGTCGAGCGCCATGCTGTCGACAACGGGCTTCCCCCTCAGTAACTCAGCCATGTCTGCCTTTCTGCTTCGCAAGCCATGAAACTGGCGATGTTACCGTATCGCGTCCATCGTATATGCGAGAATTCCGTCGGCGCGCACGTTTGCCTCGGCGATGAGCGCATCGGCTTCGGCGCGATAGCCGTCGGCGCGGTTCTCGTCGTCCATCGAGGCCGCGTTGATGTACACGTTCATGCTGGCGGCCACCAGCGCAGCGCGCGCCAGCACCGCCGCCGCGCCCGCGTCCGACACGGCCAGCTTGCTGCCGTTGCGTGCGAGGAAGTCGGCGTAGTCGATGACCTCGGCGCACGCGCGCATGATAGCCAGCGGCACGTCGCACGCAGGTCCCAGCGCCAGCTGCAGCGCCGCCTGCTTCGCCGCCGCCTCCTCGGGCGTGGCCTTCGGCATGCGGTACGACGCGGCCAACGGCTCGAACGCCCGCGCGTCCGACTCGATGAGCGCAAGCAGCTTGGCGCGCACGCCCTCGAGGTCGCGCAACGCGTCCTGCACCTCGTCCTCCACGGCCGCATACGTCTTCTTGCCCGTCGTCAAGTTGCCCACCATGGACGCGAGCGCGGAAGCAACCGCCCCCACGTACGCCGAGGCACCGCCGCCGCCCGGCGTGGGGGCGGCCGAAGCCAGCTCGTCGATAAAAGTCGTGTCCAAGAAGGTCCTCCTTGTCGCGTCGCGCACTCGAAACATAGCCCCATGATACGACAATCCACTGCGCAGGGAGATCAGCGCGCGGCCGACGGCCGCATCCTCCTCAATTTCCCCGTGCGATTCCAGCAGAATCCTCATGCGATTCTCACGCGAATCCATCGGATTTTGCACGCGAGTCCAGCGCGGAACCGATGCGGTTCCAACGCGGATCAAGCGCGGTTCCAACGTCAATTCTACGCATATGAACAGGACTTTTGATGCTTCACACAATCGTTCGCAAGGAGTACAATGGCCGCACCGACGGTGTCCGCATTCGGGTGGCGCTTCTTGCGAAAGGGGCAAAACCTATGAACATCGTTTTTGAAATCCTTAACGCTTACGCAGCGGTGGCCACGATCGCGAGCTTTCTCCGCGACCTGTGGACGGACTATATGAAATGCGGACGAAGCAGGGAGGGAACCGGGGAGAAGCTGAAATAGCAAAGCCCGGGAATAATCCCGGGCTCCCACATTAACCTGCGCCGCCCGAACTGGACCGTGAACCGACTAAAACTCACATCCTGGGCACCGCCGGTAGTCGTAGTATACGACAGAAGGCCCCCCGGGTTCAAGGGAAACCGGGGGCCTTCGCGCTTAGAACAATCCCGATATCTTGCCGGTTTCGTCGACGTCGATGCGCTCGGCGGCGGGCACCTTGGGCAGGCCGGGCATCGTCATGATGTCGCCCGTTAACGCCACGACGAACCCGGCGCCGGCCGACACTTTCGCGTTGCGCACCGTGATGCGGAAGTCGCGCGGCGCGCCGAGCTTCTTCGCGTCGTCGGAGAAGCTGTACTGCGTCTTCGCCATGCACACCGGCATGCCGCCGAAACCAAGCTTCTCCAGCTTCGCCAGCTCGGTCAGCGCCTTCGGCTCGAAGTCCACGCCGTCGGCATGGTACACGCGCGTGGCGATGGCCTCGATCTTCTCGGCCAGCGACAGGTCGTCCTCGTAGGCGAACTGGAAGTCGTTCGGCTCTTCGCACAGGCGCACCACTTCGTCGGCCAGCGCGAGGCCGCCCTCGCCGCCCTTGGCCCACACCTCGGACAGGGCCACGTTCACGCCCAGGTCGCGGCACTTCTGCTCCACCAGCGCCAGCTCGGCCTCGGTGTCGGTCGGGAAGCGGTTGATGGCCACGACGCACGGCAGCTGGTACACCTTCGTGATGTTCTCCACATGCTGCAGCAGGTTCGGCAGCCCCGCCTCGAGCGCTTCGAGGTTCTCGTCGTTGAGGTCAGCCTTCGCCACGCCGCCATGGTTCTTGAGCGCGCGCACCGTGGCGACCACGACCACCGCGTCGGGGCGCAGGCCCGCGAGGCGGCACTTGATGTCGAGGAACTTCTCCGCGCCCAGGTCGGCACCGAAGCCGGCCTCCGTCACGCAGTAGTCGCCCAGCGCCATGGCCATGCGGGTGGCCATGATGGAGTTGCAGCCGTGCGCGATGTTGGCGAAGGGGCCGCCGTGCACGAACGCCGGCGTGCCCTCGAGCGTCTGCACGAGGTTCGGCTTGAGGGCGTCCTTCAGCAGCGCCGCCATCGCGCCCTGCGCGTTGAGGTCGCCGGCCGTGACGGGCTGGTCGTCGCGCGTGTAGCCCACGACGATGCGGGCCAGGCGCTCTTTGAGGTCGGTGATGGAGGTGGACAGGCAGAAGATGGCCATGATCTCGCTGGCCACCGTGATGTCGAAGCCGTCCTCGCGCGGCACGCCGTGCGCCTTGCCGCCCATGCCGTCGACCACGTTGCGCAGCTGGCGGTCGTTCATGTCCACCACGCGCTTCCACGTGATCTTGCGCACGTCGATGCCCAGCTCGTTGCCCTGCTGGATGTGGTTGTCCAGCATGGCGGCCAGCAGGTTGTTGGCCGCACCGATGGCATGGAAATCGCCCGTGAAGTGCAGGTTGATATCCTCCATGGGGATGACCTGGGCGTATCCGCCGCCAGCAGCGCCGCCCTTCACGCCGAACACGGGGCCCAGGCTGGGCTCGCGCAGCGCGACGACGATGTTCTTGCCCTGGCGAGCCAGGGCGTCGGACAGGCCCACGGTCGTGGTGGTCTTGCCCTCGCCAGCGGGCGTCGGGTTGATAGCCGTGACCAAGATGAGCTTCCCCGGCGTGTGCTCCTCATCGGTGAGCAGGTTGTAGTCCACCTTCGCCTTGTTCGTGCCGTACAGTTCGAGGTACGACTCCGGCACGCCCGCCTTCTCGGCGATCGCGCTGATGGGCAGAGGTTTCGTCGCCTGGGCAATTTCAATGTCGCTCAACACGTCGGGCCCTTCCTTTCTTTTCGCCTGCTCGTCACAGGCGGCGTGGCTTTCCCAATAGCAGCATTCTAGCTGCTCGGCGCGTCGGGGACGAGAATCATTCCCCAAGAGCGCAATAAAGCCAGCGTTGCGGCAACGCGCCCTTGGAGCAGGTGCATCGCAGAGCCAGGGAACCCGTTCGCGCCCATCGATCCGCGCTCAGCGGCCCGCCCCCTCCTGGGCCTCGTAGACGAGGCGCAGGCCCTCGAGGGTCAGCTCGGGGTTGATGGCGGTGATGGTCTGCGACTGGGCCGCGACGCGCGACGCGAGGCCGCCCGTCGCCACCACGGGCGTCTCGTAGCCCAGCTGGGCGAAGATGCGGCGGATGATGCCGTCCACGCGGTCGGCCTCGCCGTACACGATGCCGGCCTGGATGGCCTCCTCGGTGTTGTGCCCGATGGCGGTGCCCGGATCGACGAGGTCGATGGCGCCCAGCTTCGTGGCGTGCGAGAACAACGCAGAAGCCGACGTTTCCACGCCCGGCGCGATGACGCCGCCGATGAAGCGGCCGTCCGCGTCGATGACCTCCATGTTGGTTGCCGTGCCGAAATCCACCACGATCACGGGCGACCCGTACAGCGCCTTCGCGGCCACGGCGTCGGCCACGCGGTCGGCGCCGATCTCGTGCGGGTTGGGGTAGTCGGCCTCGAACAACGCCCCCGCCGTCTCGGCCGAGCACACGAGCGCCTCCTCGCCGATCATGCGGTGCGCCGCCGAGCACCACGCCATCGTGAGCGCCGGAACCACCGAGGCCAACGCCACACCGTGGATGTCGTCGAGCGCGAGGCCTTCGGACGCCAACAGCGGCACGAGTTTCACGCGAAGTTCGTCCGAAGTATGGCTCTTATTCGTGGCCACGCGCCACCGGTATTGCAGGCTTCTGTCCTGGTAGATCCCGACTACCGTTTGAGTATTCCCCACGTCGATGGCAAGTAACATGTTCCTGACAGTCTCCCTCGGTTGCGGCCCGAATGCTTATAGTTGCTCTCGACATTATAACAACCCGCCCACGCGCATCTGTCAGGCACCGGCAACGGGAGTCCATCTGATAGAAAGGCAACACATGAACGACACTCCGCACCGCATCCTCGTTGTTGACGACGAGCCCTCCATCACCGAATTCGTCAGCTACGCCCTCAAGAAGGAGGGCTTCTTCACCGACGTCGTGGACAACGGCGAAGACGCGCTGGCGCTTGCCACGAAGAACTCGTACGACCTGTTCGTGCTCGACATCATGCTTCCCGGCATGGACGGCTACGAGCTGTGCCGCCGCCTGCGTTCGAAGACCACCGTTCCCGTCCTTTTCCTGTCGGCTCGCGACACCGAGCTGGACAAGGTCGTGGGCCTCGAAATCGGTGGCGACGACTACCTGGCGAAGCCCTTCGGCGTTCGCGAGCTCATCGCGCGCGTGCGCGCTCTGCTGCGTCGCGGCTCGGGCGGCGATTTCCCCGGCGCGAACCACGCCGTCACCGCCAGCGGCATCACGCTGGACGAGGATGCCCACACCGCTTCGGGCGCCAACGGCGAGATCGACCTCACGCCGCGCGAGTTCGAGCTGCTTGCCAGCCTCATGAAGAACGCCGGCAAGGTGGTTTCGCGCGAGGATCTGCTGCGCGACGCCTGGGGTTGGGAATACTTGACGGAAACCAAGACCGTCGACACCCACATCAAGCGTCTGCGTGATAAGATTGAGTCTGCCGGGTACGATCCCGGCTTGGTGGAAACGGTTCGCGGCTACGGATATAGGTTCAGGCAATAAAAAGACTGCAAACATACTTCTCGCTGCTGGCAACCCTGCTTTCGCTTCTCGCCGGCGCGGTACTGCTCCTCATTTGCTTCCTCGCCTTCGACCTTCCGTCGAAGGCGTTTTTGCTGCTTGTTCCCGTCGGCCTCGTGGTGTTCACGTTCAGCTTGATCATCGGCCACTTCATATCCGAACCGCTGCGCTTGCTGGCGAAGAAGACCGCCGCGTACCGCTCGGGCGCCGACGTGCCGTTCGAGCCGGACGGTCGCCTGTACGAAGCCGACGAGCTGGCCACCGACTTCAAGGCGCTCGCGCAAACCATGAAGACGCAGCAGCACGACCTGGTGCTGAAGGAGCGCCGCCAGGCGGCGTTCATCAGCGACGTGGCCCACGAGCTGCGCACCCCGCTCACCGCCATCCGCGGCAACGCCGAGATGCTGGAAGACCCCGACCTGCCGCCTGAGCTGCACGAGAAGTTCTGCTCCATCATCATCAACGAGAGCGAGCGCCTGAGCCGCCTCACCCACGACCTGCTGACGCTGCAGCGCCTCGACGACGCGGCGATGCCCATGGAGCTGTCGCGCGTGAACCTGCGCGAGCTGTCCACGGGCGTGCTCGACGCGCTCGAGCCCATCCTGCGCGACCGCCACGCGAACACCGAGATCATCGGCGAGGCCCCCGACGTGCTGGGCGACCCCGACCGCCTCAAGCAGGCCGTGACGAACCTCGTGGAGAACGCGAGCCGCTTCATCGAGCCCGACGGCCACATCACCATCGAGCTGTTCGGCCTCAAGGGCAACTCCATCCTCGCCGTCAAGGACGACGGCACCGGATTCGGCGACATCGACCCGCAGCTGCTGTTCGACCGCTTCTACCGCACCGATGCCTCGCGCAGCCGCGGCACGGGCGGCACGGGCCTCGGGCTGGCCATCGTGAAGTCGGTGGTGGAGGCGCACGACGGCACGGTGGAAGCCATCAACCTGCCCGACGGGGGCGCGTGCTTCATCATCGCGCTGCCGTCCATCCTGCCCGGCGAGCGCTGAGGCTACCGGGCCGCTCCGGGCGGCGGCGCGCCCGCTGCTAGCGAGCTCCCTGCGCGTGGCCCTTCTTGCCGCGGAACAGCGCGAACGCGAGCACCGCAACCACGACCACGCTCGTGCCGATGGCGCACACCGCCTGCAGATGGATCATCGGGATGCCCACGAGCATGCCGATGATGTACGGGACGAGCCATGCCAGCCACACGAACGTGCTGAACGTATGGAAGCGCTCCATGCCGCGCTCGTTGCGACGCACGTACGTGACGGTTGCCCAGGTGGCGTGCACGAGCATGAGCGCGATGGCGATGGCGCCGGTAGCCGCATGGATGCCGAAGCCGCCCGCCGCCGATTGCTGCGCCATGTTCGTCATGATCATCGTGCCGGTGGTGTCGCACACGAGGCCGCCCCAGAACAGCAGCACATGACGCAGGGACAGCGTCCCCGAACGGCGTTCTCCGAACACTCCCACGGTATACAGCACCAGCGCGCAGGTGATGGCGATGCTCGCCACGATCAATTCCATACTCATAAGGCGCTCCTTTCCTTCATCTTTTATGAACGATGTTCATTAATGAACGAGGTTCATGTTAAGGAGCGAACGGGGGGAATGCAATACCGCGCACCCGTCGCCCACCGTTTCTTCACGAGCGGGGAGGCGCGTCTTCCTCTACAATGAGGGGCATCCTGTTCGAACCACGAACTTCCGCACGCGGGAGGTGCGCATGGGCAACAAACCCATCATCAGCAAGCAGCAGATCCTCGACACCGCCTTCGCGCTGGCCAGCGAATCGGGCTTGGCGGGCCTCAGCATCCGCGACGTCGCGCGCGCCTGCAACGTGGCCGTGGGCACGGTGTACAACTCCTACCCCACCAAGAACGACCTCGTCAACGACGTGGTGGGCCGGTTCTGGAACGAGGCGCTGGCCGACCGCATGCCGCATGCCGTGGCCGGCGACGACTTCATCTGCTTCTGCCAGGAGCTTGCTCGGCAGCTGTCGGAAGCGCTCGCGAAGTTCCGCGACGACTGGCTCACCGAGATCGCGGCGCTCGACGCGCAGGGCCTTGCCGCTGCGCGCAAGCGCGAGGAAGCGTGCTTCGCGCACATCCGCCGCGGCCTCGTGGTGGCGCTCGAGCGCGATCCGCGCGTGGCGCGCGATCGCCTGCACGACGCGCTGGCCCCCGAGCCGCTGTGCGCGTTCGTGTGGGACAGCATGCTGTCGTCCATCAAGCACGGCGATCCGAGCTGCCGAACCCTGTTCGCCCTGCTCCGCAGCACAGTGTACGAGGCCTGAAACGACCGCGAGGCCCCGGAAATCCGGGGCCTCGCTTCGCATCATGCGCGCTGCGGATGATTACAGGGCCTCAAGCGCGGGAAGCACCTTCTCGAGGTCGGCCACGAGGCCGAGATCGCACTGCTTCATGAGCGGGGCGTTCTTATCCTTGTTGACGGCCACCACGAACTGGGATTCGGCCATGCCCACCGTATGCTGCACCTGGCCCGACACGCCCAGCCCCACGTACACGTCAGGCTTGACGGTTGCACCGGAAACGCCCAGGTAGCGGCTATGCGCCATCCACCCCTCGCCTTCGGCGATGGGGCGCGAGCAAGCCATCTCGCCGCCGATGCGCGCCGCGAACCGCTGCGCCACGCCCAGGTTCTGCTCGCTCTGGATGCCGCGGCCCACGCACACCACCACCTTCGCGGAGCCGAGGTCGACCACTTCCTCCTGCTTCTCCTGGCGCCCGACCAGCTTGATGGGACCCGGTTCGATCGACGCCGCCGCACGCTCCACCGTACCGGGAGCCGGTGCCGCGTCGATCTCGAACACGCCCGAGCCCACGAGCACGAGCGCCGCGCCGCGCGCTCGCTCGACGCGCTCGGCCGCGCCGCCGTACGCCATATGCGCCACCTCGACGCCCGCGTCGTCGAGCGCCACGCGCGACGCGTCGGTGACCACCGGCACGCCCAACCGCACGGCGAGGCGACCCGCCACGCACTGCGTGCGCTTCGACATGCGCACCAGCACCAGCGCCGGCTGCTCAGCCTCGAGGATCTCCTGGAATGCGGGGACGCAGTCTTCGTACAGCGCGCCTTCGGGGACGGCCCCGACGCGAATCACCCGCGCGCCCCAGGCAGCGATGCGCTCCGCATCGGCCTCGTCGCCTGCCCACAACGCCACCGGGCTGCCGCCCAGCGCCCGCGCTCCGCTGCACAGTTCCTCGTAGGGCTCAACCGCATCGGCGAACACCGCGATCGTCTTATTGCTCATGGAAGCCTCCTTACAGCCGCTCGCGCACGCGCGCCACGAATGCCTGAACCGTCTCGTCGTCATCGCCCTCGAGGATCTCGCACGCGCGATCGCGCTGCTCGGGCGCAAGCGTGCTCACCACCTCGATGGCCTCGTCGGCGCCGGCGAAGCCCACGTCCTCGAGCGAAAGCACGCGCGAGGGCTTCTTCCCCGCGCCCAGGATGTCCTTCATGGAGGGGATGCGCGGCGTGTTCATGTCGGCGACCACCGACAGCACGGCCGGGAGCGGCACGTCCAGGCGCTCCACCACGGTGCCGACGGTGCGCTCGACGTGCGCCACGTCGCCGTCGAGCTCGATGGAGCTGACGGCGTTGATGACGGGCAGGCCCAGCACCTCGCCCAGCTGCACGCCCACCTGCTGCGCGTAGCGGTCGGCCGACCCCTCGCCGCACAGCACGAGGTCCACGTCGCCCAGCTGCTTGACGGCCGCCGCAAGCACCTGCGCCGTCGTGGTCGATGCGGCCTCGGGCAGCGACGCGTCCTTCACCGCCACGTTCTCCTGCGGGCCGCGCGCGAGGATGGCCTTCTTCAGCTTCGTGTCCTCCACGGCGTCGCCGCCGGCGGTGAGGCACACGAGCGACGCCCCGTGCGCGGCCGCCAGCTGCGCGCCGGCTTCCACGGCGTTCAGGTCGTAATCGCCGATCTTGAGCGCAGCGCGCTCGAACGACAGCGTGCGGTCGGCCTGCACGACCACGTCCTGCTCGTCGGGCACGATCTTGTAGCACACAACGATGTTCATGAATCACTCCTTTTGCGTATCGGGAATGCGGTTCCGTGCATTCGGAAAGCAAAAAGCGTGCCAGCCTGTCGCGGCTGCCCTCCGTCCGGAAGGAAGCCGTCCCTAGAACGTATCGTCGATGCTTTCGAGCACCACGCGAACGCGCAGGTGGAGACGGTTGAGCAACTCGGCCAGCTCGTCGTGCGTGAGGTTGAGCTGGCGCCCCACCGCCGCAAGGTCGCCTTCGTACTGCGCGAGGAGCGCCTGCACGAGCTGGCGCTCCTCGGACGTCGCGTCGTCCTCCACGCCTTCCCGCATCGCGCCCGCGCTCTGCTGCATGGCCGCGGCAACGTGGGCGACCGGGCCGTCCGGCATCGTGTTCGCCGCGTTCGCGATGTGCGGCGGCAGCGAATCGAGGGTGACGTTGGCGCCTTGGCCCTGCATGATCAGGCAGCGCTCC
Source organism: Eggerthella hominis (assembly GCF_014287365.1). Taxonomy (NCBI): domain Bacteria; kingdom Bacillati; phylum Actinomycetota; class Coriobacteriia; order Eggerthellales; family Eggerthellaceae; genus Eggerthella; species Eggerthella hominis. The sequence goes on along the minus strand of NZ_JACOOA010000009.1, from coordinate 69,541 downwards.
ACGATGTTGCGCAACTCGCGCACGTTGCCCGGCCAACTGTAGGCCTGCAACGCCTCGATGGTGTCGGCGGGAAAGGGCGTGCACGGCACCTCGAGCACCGAGGAAAGCTGCCCGTTGAAGTAGTCCACGAGCGGCGGGATGTCGGCGGCGCGCCGTCGCAGCTGGGGCAGGCGAATCTCCACGAGGCTCAGACGGTAGTACAGATCGCTGCGGAACTTCTTCTCGGCGATGAGGCGCTCGATGTTCTGGTTCGTCGCGGCGATCACGCGCACGTCCAGCGTCTTCGCCGTGTTCGATCCCAGCTTCGTGACGCTCTGCTCCTGCAGCACGCGCAGCAGGCTCACCTGCATGTCCACCGGCATCTCGCCGATCTCGTCGAGGAACAGCGTGCCGCCGTCGGCGTACTCGAACTTGCCCACCGCGCCCGTCTCGCGCGCGCCGGTGAACGCGCCGCCCTCGTAGCCGAACAGCTCGGTGGCCAGCAGGTCGCGCGGCATGGCGCCGCAGTTGATGGCCACGAACTCGCCGGCACGCCCGCTGCGGCGGTGCAACGCGCGCGCCACCACCTCCTTGCCCGTGCCCGTCTCGCCCAGCAGCAGCACGTTCGTCTTGATGGGAGCCACCTTCTGCACCATGCGGTCGATCTTCTTCCACTCCTCCGTCTCGCCGATGTAGTCGACCTTGTCGCCCGTGGGCATGACCGCGGCGTCGCTGCGGCGACCGGTCGCGCGCTTGGCGTTGCGCTCGGCTTCGCCGCCGTCCTCGAACACGAGCATGACGAACGGCTCCTGGCCGTCGATGTCCACCACGCCGCGCCGCACGAGGCTGAGCTCCTGCACGGCGCGCGAGCGGCCCTTCTTGAACGGCAGGGGCAGCGGCGCCTCCAGCTTCTCGGGAAGGTCGAGCACGTCCTGGGCGGTGAAGCCCTTGCCCAGATAGGCGCTCAGCGATTGCGACCCGTAGGAGTACTGCTGCCAATCGGGACAGTACGGCCGCATGCCCGCGTTGCCGCCCAGGATGCGGCCGCTTTGGTCGATGAGGAGCACCGGATGCTCGAACGCCAGCATGAGCGGCTTGAAGAAGTCCACGGTGGACAGCAGCGCGCCGGCCTTCGCGTGCGCGCGGTACAGGTCGTTCGTCAGCGACACGCCGATGCGGCACAGCTCCAAGGCGCTCTGGGGAAGCACGGCGAAGGGGCTGTTGATGTTGAGCGCGCCGTAGTACTTCCCCGCCGCGTCGAGGTAGGGCACCGACACGCCCGAGTACGTCTGGACGATGGCGCGGTAGTGCTCGAACCCGTCGACGCGCACCGGGCGCTTCTCGTACGCCACCACGGTGGCGTTGCCCGTGCCCACCTCCTCTTCGCGCGTGAACGTGCCGAACGTGCGCGGATAGGTTGCCAGGGGCGACATGAGCTCGAACACGAAGTTCTCGCCGTCCATGAGCGACACGTTGCACCCCAGCATCATCTCGAGGAACTTCATGACCGGCGCGGTCGCCCTGAGCGAGGCGGCGAAACGCGCCCGCTTCTCCTCGAGCAACGGGACGTTCTGATCGACGAAATCGCTCGACCATGGGTTCACGCCTGCCGCGCGGCACCGAATCCATGAGCGAGCTATTTCGGGGCGAACCTTGTCCTCGAGGATCGTTCCGGTGCTGACAAACGTTTTCCAGGCCTCTATCGCGTGTTCTTTTCGATATACCACGTACGCTCCCCTCCGTCTCGATTGAGAACCTTACCGTCTTCGCTGCGACTGCCGCCCGATGCCGAGCGCTTCCCGATACTTCGCCACGGTGCGGCGCTTGATGTCCACGCCCTCGCCGTTCAGGATGGTGGTGATGGTCGCATCGCTCAGGGGCTTGCGGCGGTCCTCCTGTGCGACGAGATCCTTGATGCGGTCCTTGATGGCCAGCGACGACAGCGCGTGGCGACGCTCCTCCGCCGAGCAGGCAACCGAGCTCGAGAAGAAGTGCTTGAGCGGGTACACGCCCCAGGGGGTGAGCACGTGTTTGTCCTGCACCGTGCGGCTGATGGTGGACACGTGCACGCCCAGCGCGTCGGCGGCCTGCTGCATGGTGAGCGGGCGCATGCGTGCATCGCCTCCGATGAAGAAGTCGTACTGCGCCTCCGCCAGGTACACGCCGAAGCGGTGGAGCGTCTGGCGGCGCTGGTCGATGTTGGCCAGCGCCGCATCGGCCTCGGCGCGTTTCTGGCCCAGCCACTCGCGCGCCTCGCCGTCCATGCGGCCCTGCGCGGCCATGCGATCGTAGGTTCCGTTGAGCACGAGCGTCTCCGACAGCTGGCCGGTCACGCGCACCGAGAACCCCGTCCCGTCGGGCATGATGGTCACGTCGGGCACGACGTACACCGTCCCCTTGCGCTGCGAGAACGACGAGCCGGGACGCGGGTCGAGCGTGCAGATGATATCGCGGATGGCCGAGAGGTCGTCGACGCTGACATGGTACGCGCGCGTGAGCTTCGTCGTGCGATTCTCGGCGAGATCTTCCAGGCTGTTCTGCAGCATCGCGCGAATCACCGGCGCATAGGGGACGTCGTCGTCGAGCTGCAGCATGAGGCACTCGGCCAGGTCGCGCGCGCCCACGCCGCGCGGCGTCAGCGTTTGCACGAGCGCGAGCAGCCGCTGGCCGTCGTCCGTCGAGCAGCCCGCCTCCGCGCACACCGCGGGCATGCTGCCCGAGAAGTACCCGTCGTCGTCGATGTTCTCGATGAGGGCGTCCAGCACGAGACGGTCCCGCTCGCTGGCGCATGCTCCCGTCAGCTGCATGCGCAGGTGGCTCTGCAGCGTCTCGGTCTCGGAGCACTCGTCGCGCAGGCGCGCGAGATCGAACCCGTGCGCATCCCAGGCGATGGAGGCGGGACGCGCGTAGGCGCTCTCGGCGTCCTCGTCGGCGCCGCCGGAAGCGCGGTCGTCGTCTTCTTCGGGAATCTCCTCGAACGACAGGGAGGCGTGATCGTAATCGAAATCGAGCAGGGGATTGCGCTCCACCAGATCGCGCACGTAGGCATCGAGGCGCGTGACGGGCAGCGACAGCACCTCGAGCCCCTGGATGGCCGCAGGCGCCAATCGCTGCTTCGTGCGCAACGATACCTCGGAACGCGCTTCCATGCGAACGGCTTGGCTCGGGTACTCCGGCATGCAACCCCCTTGGTACGGCACGCTGGGGCCGTTCCCCTCGGCCAGCGCGTAGTTTTACCGACAAGCGGTGTCAATGCACCCATTTTAAGATGATTCCGTGAAATTTTCAACTAAATATGAGATATTATAAACTTTAGCACGATTTTTGCTAATTACTTCACTAATCTATGGATAAAGCTCAGGAAGGACCCCTTCATGACGTGCGATCCATGCACCCTCACCATTCGCGAAGCAACCGAGCACGACGGCGACACCATCGCGCGCCTGGCCGAGGATGCCGGCATGGGCACGCTCACCCCGCGCGGAACGTCGTACGTCGCGCTGAGCGAGGGGCGCATCGTCGGCTTCATCCGCATCGTCGAAGCCGAGGGCAGCTGGTACATCAGCCCCATCGTGGTCGATCCGCAGGCGCGGCGGCTGGGCGTCGGACGCACCCTCATGGAGGACGCGCGGGCGCGCTACGGAGCGCTGCTGTTCGTCGCGCGCGGCCCGGCGGTCCCCTTCTACACGGCGCTCGGATGCGAGCAGGTGGCGCGCGAGCACATTTCGCCCGACCTCGGCGAGGACTGCGACACGTGCCCCGATTTCGCCACCTGCTCCCCCGTCCCCATGATCTACCGCTGAAGGCCCCAAGGGGGACCGGCGCCTTCGGGGACCTTCCCTGCGCCTACCGCGGGTTCTTCGCTTCCGGGGCCGGATCGGCGGGGCCGGCGTAGGTTTGCACGATGCCGGCGTAGGTGCGCGCCTCGTCGCCGACCACCTCGAGGTCGGTGTCCATCCAGTTGCGGCGGCGGATGGCCACGAGCGCCCAGTCCTTCGCCGAGCCCTTGATGTAGTTCTGGTCGTTCGGCTCGCCCTTCGCCCACAGCTCGCCCGACGGCAGCGTCAGCTCGAGGTACAGGGGAATCTCGGGGTTGAACGCGAGGCCGTTCACGTTGTACATGTTCGGACGGCCCTGCCACGAGAGGAACAGCGTGGAGGTGATGCGCTCTTTCACCACGGGGTCGATGCCCAGCGCGTCGTAGAGGTCCACGCTGTGCGCCCATAGCTCCATGAGGCGCGCCGACGCGAGCGAGCGCACGGACATGGGCGGGATGCCGGCGGCCCACGGCACGCGGCCCTTGGGGCCCAGCTCCATGAAGGCGGCCGTCATAAGGGTGCGCTGTTCGCGCCACCAGTTCAGGATATCGGCGCCGCTCTGGTCGCGGAACGCCATCACATGGTAGTGCTCGTCCTGTTCGGACGCGGCGTCGGCCACGGCGTTCACGCTCTCGCCGCGCCCGGCCAGCAGCTCGACCGCGCAGTAGTCGAAGAACGCGATGTGGCAGATGACGTCCTTGAACGTCCAGGTGGTGCAGTACGACGCCATACGGTTCCAGTCGTCCTCGGTGAAGTCGGCAACGAGCGAATCAACCAGGGATTGCTCCGCAACGAGGTCGTCGACGGGATTGAAGATTTGGGGCATGATGAAGTCCTTTCTCGGTGGTTTGTGCACGCGCTCCATGCGCCCGCGAACCTCCTGCGGGAACGGTGCGTCGCGCGGCGGACGCAACCCGCGCATCCCGAAGGCCGATCCGCCGCGCACGAAAGCCAGACGACCTACTCCTGAAATTGCTTCTGGATGGCTCGTCCGGCGATGTGGATCATGATCTCGTCGGTTCCGGCCCCGATACGGTAGACGCGCTGGTCGCGCCAGAGACGCGAGATGCGGCAGTCCTTCGTGTAGCCGATGCCGCCCATCACCTGCAGCGCGGTGTCGCACACCTCGAAGGCGGCGCGGCCGCAGTACAGCTTCGCCACGGCGGAGTCGATCTGCACCGACTCGCCGTTGTCGATCTTCCACGCCGTCTTGTACACCCAGTTGCGCATGTTCTCGATCTTCAGGTACATGTCGGTGATGTGCTCCTGGATGAGCTGGTTGCGCCCGATGGGCTTGCCGAACTGGATGCGCTGGGTGGCGTAGCGCGTGGCGTCCTCGAACGCGCACTCGGCAGCGCCCAGCGATTGGGCGCACGCCAGCAAGCGCTCCACCTCGAAGTTCACCATGGCCTGCATGAAGCCGTTGCCCTCGACGCCCACGAGGTCCTTCTCCTCGAGCTCCACGTCCTGCATGTGCAGCTCGCAGGTGTTGCCCATGTTCCAGCCGATCTTCTCGAGCGGCTCGATGGAGATGCCGGGGGTCAGGTTGCCCTCGTCGTCGCGCAGCGGCACCCACCACATGGAGAAGCGCGAGCGGTTGGCGCGCTCCTCGGGGTCGTCGTCGGCATCGCGAGCCACGCACAGCATGTACTTCGAATTCACGGCGTTCGTCATGAACGACTTGCTGCCGTTGAGGTACACCTTGCCGTCGCGACGCTGGTAGGTGCTGGCCAGCGCAGAGCTGTCGCTGCCCGCGCCCGGCTCGGTGAAGCCCAGCACGAATCCGGGGCGTCCCGCCATAACCTCGGCGAAGCACTGCTCCTGCTGCTCGGGCGTGCCGTACTCGGTCATGTCCTTGAGCGCGCACAGGTTGCCGTACACGTAGATGGGCGCGCCGTTCTTGCACACGCGCTCGGCCACCAGCATGAGCGTGGTCACGTCGACGGGGGTGCCGCCGAACTCCTCGTCCACGCCCAACATCTGGAAGCCGTTCTCCAGCAGCGCGTCGGTGAACTCGTGCGGCCATTCATGCTTCTCGTCGCACTCCTTCATGTACTGCTCGGTGCAGTAGCGCTCCATCAGCTCGTCGAGGCTCTCAAGCAGAAGCTGCTGCTCGTCGGTCAAACTGAAATCCATCTCATCGTTCCTTTCCTTCGGTTCTCCGTACGTAGTGCCCCATGAAATACCGGTACGCATCCCCCGCGCGCTCCCTGCGCACCCGCCCTTCGCCCCTGAGGTGGTCGAGGTGGGCCAGCGTTTCGCACACGATGATCCACCGCTGGATGATGGGGATCTCCTCCCAGGTGTCATGCGGAATGTTCCACGTGATGGACTTAGCAAGTTCCGTGCCAGTCATGCCGGGAACCTCGTCGATTCGCGTGAGAATCTCGTCGAGCCGTTGCTGGTGATGCTGGCGCAGCCACGCGATGCGCGCGGGCATGGCTTCGGCCTGCCGCTGCGGATCGACGAAGCCGTGGCCCATGCAGGCGAACGCCACCGGCAGCTGCGCCACCTTGTCCAGGCTGCGCAGGTAGTCTCCCAGGGAATCCGCCTCGTCGGGGAACGGCGCCATGTTGGGCGAGCTGTTCATCAGCACGTGGTCGCCGTAGAACATGATCTTCTGATCGGGCAGGTACAGGCATTGGTGCCCCGGCGTGTGCCCGGGCGTGTCCACGGCCCGCATCCGATAGCCGCCGTAGCGCACCTCGTCCCCGTCGGCCAGGTTCACGAAGCTCTCGGGCATGGGCCATTCCACGCGCGGGATGAGGCTGGCATCGGTGCGCTCAAGCTCGTCCAACTCATCCGGCGGGAAGCCCTCGCGCGCCAGCCGCGCCTTCACCGTGCCGCGATACGAGCGCGCGCCCCGCCCGCGGAACACCTCCTCGTCGCGTGCGCTCAGGTACACGCGCGTGTCCTCGTGCGCAAGCGCCGCGACCAGCCCCAGGTGGTCGATGTGGAAGTGCGTAGCGAACACGTCGGTGCGCGCCATGTCCACGTGCAGATCCTGCAACGCCGAACGCAGCACCTCGTAGGACGCCTCATGGCTCACACCGGTGTCCACCAGCAGGTTGCGCTCGTCGGTGACGATGAGGTAGGCGTTCGTGTAACCGATGGGCGTGCCGCCCGAGTACGGCACCTGGATGAGGTAGATGTCGGGGTCGCTGCACAGCTTCTCGTGGTGACGCGGCGCGGCCTGTTCCTTGCGCTCGTCGAAGTACGCGACGACGTCGAGCTTCCGCACCTTGCCCGCACCATCGCGTCCCAGGTCGTCCATGAACACGACGTAGCGCGGCTTCTTGTAGCTGGCGATGTAGCCCTTGCAGTGCGTCTGCACCTCGGCGGCCGTGAGGTTCGAGCCCGCACGCGGCTGGATGACGGCCGCCACGGCCTCCCCCATCACCGGGTCGCTCGTGCCGAACACGACGCAATCCTCCACATCGGGATGCGTGCGCAGCACGTTCTCCACCTCGGCGACGAACACGTTCTCGCCGCCCGACTTGATCATGTCCTTCTTGCGCGACCGCACGTAGTAGTACCCCTCCGCGTCACGCATCATGAGGTCGCCCGTGCGCAGCCAGCCGTCGGGCGTGAACGCCTCGTCGGTGAGGTCGCGCTGCCCGTAGTAGCCGCGCATCACCGACGCCGAGCGGAACAGCGCTTCGCCCACCTCGCCGTCGGGCACCTCGCGGCCGGCCTCGTCCACCACCTTCATCTCCACGTGCTTCATCGGCCGCCCCACGCTCTCCAGCAGGGGCGAGCCGGCCTCGAGCATCGCGCGCGTGATCTTCAGACTGCTGCCCGCGCCGCTTTCCGACTGGCCCCAGCCGTAGTTGAGCACCGCGTTGGGGAACTTGTCGTAGATGGCCTGGATGATGGGCTTCGTGGTGGCCCCGGCGGCGCTCTGCACGAGGCGCACCGAGCTGAGGTCGCACTGGTCGATGGTGGGGCACCGCAGCAGGCGCAGGTACGTGGTGGGCGGCAGCAGAATCATGTACGTCACCCGGTAGAACTCGATGAAGTGGAGGATCTGCTCGGCGTTGAACGCCTCGCAGATGACCAGCGTCGCCCCGGCCGCGAACGTGATGGTGAACCAGCTGTGGCCGCCGTGGTGCTCGAGCGGGCACTGGATGAGCACCACGTTGTCGGGGTCGTCGCCAATGCCGTTCGAGTCCATGATGGCATCGAGCTCCACGAGGTCGGCGGCATGGGTGCGCGCGGCCCCCTTCGGCAGGCCCGTGGAGCCGCCCGTGTACTGGATGCGCGACAGGGCATCCGGGTCGCGGAACAGCGGGGGCTCGGCAGTGCCGTGGCCGGCGCACGCCCGCTCCAGCTCCAGCGTGCCATCCACCTCCCCGCCTGCGCTGACGAGCGCCACGTCGGCCGAAAACGCGCGCGCCGCCTCGGCCACCGCCGCAGCGAACTGGTGGGCGAACACGAGCACCTCGGCCCCGCTCGCGTTCACCAGATAGCCGATCTCGCGCGGGATGAGCTTGTAGTTCAAAGGCACGGCCACCGCTCCGAGCTTCTGGATGGCGTAGTACACCTCCAGAAGCTCGGGGCAGTTCGGCAGCAGGTAGGCCACGCGATCGCCCGGCCGTACGCCCAGGTCGCCGGCGAGCATGCCCGCCATCTGGTTGATGCGGTCGTTCATGGCGCCGTAGGTGATCTCGCGTCCGTCGAACACGACGGCCGTTTTATCGGGATGCGCCTGCACGCTTGCCAGGAACGGTTCCGCTACGTTGCACTGTGCCATATCGTCTCACCTTCGCAGGGTTCAGCGGGCAAATTTCTCCATGGTGGCGGCGTACGCCTTCGTCGTCGTGCAAAACGGCGACGCCGTCGATTCGGCTTCCAGGCACGCTTCCAGATTGCCGTCGGCAAGCCCGTTCATGATGTTCTTCGTCAGCTGGATGGACGCGTCGGGCATCCCCGCCAGCTGGCGCGCGAACCAGAGCGTGTCGGCTTCCAGGGTTTCGGCCGGGAACAGCCGGTTCACTACGCCCCAGTCGTACAGCTGGAGCGCGGGGATCTTGCCGCCGAAGAACAGCAGCTCCTTGGCGCGCTGCGGACCCACCAGATCGGGCAGCAACTTCATCATGCCCATCTCGGGCACGATGCCGATCTGGCAGAACGCCGGCACGAACTGCGCGCGCTCGGACGCGCACACGAGGTCGGACGCGCACACGAGCGCGAATGCGCCGCCCACGGCGTAGCCGTCCACCATCGCGATCACCGGCTTCGCCATCGTGCGGATCGTGCGGATCACGGCCAGGTACCGACGCAGCGTCTTGCGCGCGCCCTCGGGGCCGGGCTCGAGCGCGGGGCCCTGATCGAGGTCCCCGCCGCTCGAGAAGTCGGTCCCCGCGCCGCGCAGCACCACCACGCGCACGCCGTCGTCGACGTCCGCCGCGCGCAGCAGCCCGTCGAGCTTGCTCATCATCTCGCCGGACAGGGCGTTCTTCTTGCGCGGCTGGTTCAGGTAGACGACCTCGATGCCCCCTTCGAGCCGCTCGGCGTACACGACGTCGTGCGCGGAGGCGCACGCAGAAGATCCGTCGGCTCCGGCGGCTTCGCCGCCTTCGCTCGGGATGACAGGTTGTTCGGTCATAGCACTCACTCGCGTTTCCTCTCCTACAGCGCGCATGCCGCGCGATAGCCCATCTTGGTTGCGTCGGCGATGCGCCCCGGCGTCTCGCAGTCGCCCACGAGGTACACCTCGTTCACGAGCGGCTTACATGCCTCGCCCAGATCGTGGTTCTCGGCAAGGCCCAGCGTGATGGCCACGGTCTTGGCGGGGATGAACAGCTCCTTGTCGCCCTCCGGCGTGGTCTGCACGGCCTTCACGCCCTCCTCGGTGATGGCCGTAACGCGCGTGAGCGGGTACATCTCGACGTTCTCGGCCTTCTTGAAACCGCTGATCAGCCCGAAGCGGTCCGAACCGCCCACGTCGAAGCCCACCTTCTTGCGCTCCTCGACGATGGCGGTGGTGCGGCCCGTCTCCATGCACAGGTGGCCGAACTCGCAGCCCGGCAGGCCGCCGCCGATGATGGCGACGCTGCGGCCGATGGGCCACGGCGACTTCTCGGTCATCGTGCGCGCGAACGACGGCGTGTAGTACATGCTGAGGAACAGCGATCCCGCGCCCCACATGAAGCTGTTGAGCGCGCCCTTCTTCCCCGCAGGCTTGTGGCCGTTGATCATCTCGAGGAAATCGTGCGACGACACGACGTTCTTGCCGTCGGCGCCCGGCACGTCCAGCCCCACGGGCTTGCCGCCCACGGCCACAATGGCCGCGTCGGGCTTGGCCTGCCGCACCGTCTCGGGCGTGACCTTCGTCTTGAGGTGCACGGTGATCTCGGGATGCTGCTTCACCTGCGTGAGGAGGTAGTCCAGGTAGCGTTCGTGGTAGGGGCTGAAGATGCTGCTCATCTTCACGCATCCGCCGAGGCGCGGGCCTTCCTCGTACAGGTCCACGGCATGGCCGCGCTGCGCCGCCGTCAGCGCCGCGTTGATGCCGGCCGGCCCCGAGCCCACCACCATCACCTTCTTGGCGCTCTGCGCCGGCGGAAACGCCTCGTGGTCGAGCTCCTCGCCCAAGCGCGGGTTCACGCCGCAGTTGTTGAGCGGTTTGCCCTGGCTCACCACGTCGTCCAGGCAGCGGCAGCACACGATGCACAGGCGCATGTCGCAGGTGCGGTCCTCCATTACCTTGCGGGGCAGCGCCGGGTCGGCGATGCTGTAGCGCAGCCCGGCCACCACGTCCATCTTGCCGTCCTGCAGGTTCCGCTCCATCACGCGCGGATCGGTGTTGCGGTATCCCTGCGCCACCGGCTTCTTCGCCACGGTCTTGATCTGCTGGGAGATGAACGTCCAGTGGCCGTCCTCGATGACCTTCGTGGTGAGCGGCTCGCTGGTCTCGTGCCAGCCCACGGCCAGATCGTGCAGGTCGCAGCCCGCTTCTTCCAGCATCGGCGCGATGCGCAGCGCCTCCTCCATGGACAGGCCCGGGCCCGCGGGGCTCTTGATGAAGTCGACGGGCGACCAGCGCACCACGATGGGGAACTCCGGCCCCACCGCTTCGCGCACGCCGCGGATCACCTCAAGCGTCAGCTTCACGCGGTTCTCCAGGCTGCCGCCGTATTCGTCGGTGCGGTTGTTGGTGGCGAGCGCCATGAAGCGCGACAGGATGCCGCCCACGCCGGCCATGACCTCGATGGCGTCGAAGCCGGCCGCCTTGCACACGCGCGCCGCGTTGAAGAACTGCTGCTTGAACGCCTCGATCTGCTCGAGCGTCATGGCGCGGAAGCCGCCCATGAACTTGAGGATGGCGATATCGGACGGGCCGTAGGGGCCCTCCGGCGTCTCGGCGTCGGGCTTCCAATCGTGTACGTAGTACGGCTGCGCGCAGATGAGGCCGCCGTGCTTGTGCACCGGCTCGACCAGGTAGCGCTGCAGGTCGGGAATGCAGCTTTCGTCGTAGCAGCTGGGCAGTTCGTGGATGTGGTCGGGGTCGATCTCGTTGCGCTTCCACGGGCAGATGGTTTGGATGATGAGGGCCGTCTGCCCTTCGGCCCGTTCCTCCAGGTAGTTCGCCAAACGCTGCGTGGGACGGTTGTCCTTCGTCACGTAGCCCGCGCCCGGCGACATGGACGTGGTGATCATGCGGTTCTTCAAGGTGACGCCGTTCACCTGCAACGGCGATCCCAGGATGGGGTACTGCGTGCTCATAGTCTCAAGTCCTCTCTCGGTGTTCCTAACCCAGGCGAAATTCCACGCCCATGCCGCCGCGCGGGTAGTTCCACGACGTGACCACCGTGCCCTTGGCGGCCACGAGGCACGTGCCGCACTCCAGGCATCCGGCGTAGTCGAAGCTCAAGTTTCCCTGCTCGTCGATCACGTACAGGCCCGCCGGGCACAGCTTCGCCAATCGTTCGATGTCGTTCCTGCTGGCCGCCTTGTCCACTTCGATGTGGGCGCACTCCTCGTCCACGTGGAACTTGTCAGCGGCAAGCTTCTCCTCAACCGTCATCTGCTGGATCACAGCGCCTTCAACCCCTTTCGCGCATCGTTCGCCAGGGCCATGAGGCCCACGCCCTTCGCGGCCGCCAGGGCCTTCTTCGTCAACTTCTTCGGCGGCGCTCCGTCCACGCGGAACATGCCCAGCATGAGGTCCTCCAACATGACGGGGTACTCGGTGAACATGCGCCGCGTCTGCTCCATGAAGGAGGGGAAGCCGCGATAGAACCTCAGATCCTGCATCACGAAGCTCTCGTCGAGCAGCGTGCGGTACACGCCCAGGCTGGCGGCGCCGTAGTCGTCGGCTTCGCGCGCCTTGAGGATGGCCTCGGCCGCCAAGCGTCCCGATTCGATGGCGAAGTCCATGCCGCGCACGCAGTAGCCGGTGTTCAGCCCGAAGCCCGCGGCGTCGCCCGCGATGAGCACCCCGTCGCGCACGAGCTCGGGGACGGCGGCGATACCGCCCTCGAGGATCATGCGGCCCGTGTATTCGCGCAGGGTGCCGCCCTCGATGAGCGGCGCCACCACGGGATGGCGCTCCAGGCGCTTGAGCATCTCGGGCACCGAGGTGTCGCTGTGGTCGATGTCGCCGATGGTGGTGACCACGCCCAGCGAGATGCTGTCGCGGTTCGTGTACAGGAAGCCGCCGCCGATGTGCCCGTCGGTGCACGACCCGTCGAACAGCCAGGCGCAGCCCTCGCCCGGCGCGCAGCCGAAGCGATCCGACACCGTTTTCTCGTCCAGCTGGATGACCTCTTTGGCCGACACCGCCATGGCGTGCGGGTCGAGCGGCGCGACCATGCCCAGCTTCTGGCCCAGCAGCGACACCGCGCCGTCGGCCAGCAGCACCACCTTCGCCTCCATGTCGTCCTCGCCCGCATGCACGCCGCACACGCGGCCGTCGCGCACAATGAGGTCGTCCACGCGGATCTCGTTGACGAACAGCGCGCCCTCGTTCTCCGCTTGCTCGGCCAACCACTGGTCGAACGAGGCGCGCAGCACCGCGTACGAAGCGCACACCGGCGCGCCTAGAGACGTGCTCGCGAAGTCCATCGTGGTGGCGCTGTCGTCGGTGAGGAACGACAGGCGCTCGCGCGTGATCAGCCGCTCCACCGGCGCGGATGCCGCGAAGCCCGGTATGAGCTTTTCAAGGCTGTGACCGTACAGGCGGCCGCCCGTCATGTTCTTGGAGCCGCTGAACGGGCCGCGCTCCACCACGACCACCTCCACGCCGGCCTTCGCCAACGCGTACGCCGCCGCGCAGCCGGCCAGGCCGCCGCCGACGATCATGACATCGAATACTTCTTCATCCACCGGGTCGTTCTCCTCTTTCTCTCGATTGCGCGATTTACCGATCGCTGCGCTTCCACGACTTCTGGGACAGCGCAAGCGTGATGGGAACCAGGACGACGGCCAGCACGTACAGGGCGATGACCAGGATGAAGCACAGGTCGAACGAGCCCGTCGTGTCGTAGATCATGCCGTACACCAAGAACGACACGGCCGTTGCGATGAAGATGCCCGTGGACACCCAGGAGTAGATTTGCGAGTAGTTGAGCGAGCCGAAAGCCGCGCGCGCCAGCATGGGAGCGATGACCGTGAGGCCCGCGTAGCCGCCGCCGAACACCACCATGCCCGCGTAGAACAGGGCCACGTTCTCGCCGGCGATGTAGGCGAGCAGGATGCCGATGGCGCCGCACGACGCGGCGATAATGCCCGTGTACTTGACGCCGATCTTGTCGTTGAGCGCGCCCAGCAGCAGCTTGAACACCACGCCGCCCACCATGATGATGGACACGGCCATGGCGCCCGCGCTCGCGCCCAGCGCGCCGTGCGCGGCGAACGCGGGGATCTGCTGGAAGAACGCGGCGCACATGACGAAGATGCAGGCCACGAGAATGAGCAGGTAGAGGCCGGGCGACTTGATGGCCTGCGCCACCGTGGCGCCCTCGTCGGCCTCGGGGGCCGCGGCGAGCTTGTCGTCGGACGCGTCCTTCTCGCCCGCGCCGAACGGCAGCAGCCCCATCACCGACGGGCTCTTGCGCACGAACGCCACCGTCAGCACCACCGACAGCACCGTGGTTACGATGGACAGCGCGGCGCGCGCCGTCTGCCAGCCGAACTGGTTGATCAGCTCTTGCCCCACCGGGCTGGCCACGGCGGCCAGGATGGACAGCACCGCCGCCGTGATGCTGATGGCCAAACCGGCGCTCTTCTTGAACCAGGCGTTGATCAGGACGGGGGCCGCGAGGTACATGTAGAACGCCGACGTCACGCCGTACACGACGCCGTAGAGGTTCCACTGCCACAGCTCGGTGGCGTAGGCGCTCGCCCACGACGCCAGGCCGAAGGCCGCCGACACCGCGGCGAGGATCCAGCGCGGGTTGTACTTCTCCATCAGCTTGCCGGCGATCGGCGCGCACACGGCCGCGACGAGCGGCTGGATGGTACGGTACATGGTGGTGTCGGTTTGCGTCCAACCGAACTGGTCCATCACCGGAGCGACAAAAATACCCGAGGTGTTGCCGACGATGCCCGTCGGAATCGAATAGAAGCCGATGCACCCGATAACGACGAGCCAAGCCCACACGGCTCCTTTGGTACGTGCAGTGCCCATGTCCTCATCTCCTTGTCTCAAAATCCCCTGAAACTTCCGATGGAGAACAGAAAGCAAATACCGTGCCAAGTTGGAATGGGACGGGGGCGGGACAAGAGAGAGAGGGGGGGGGAGGCGGGGACGATGTCTCGTTCGGAATGCTATTCGGCGAAGCGGGGGGACGGGGAATGAGACATCGTCCCCGCCCCCCTGTCTCGCCCTATCTCATTCCGGCATGCTGTTTGCGTAAGATTCCGATATCAAATCAGATAATTATCAGATAACCTGGTAGAATGAATCGAGACAAACATGACAGGAGGCTGGTATGACGGTGATTACAAAAACCACAACTGACCTGCAACGCAACATCGGCGAGGTCTCGGCCCTGTGCCGCGAAACACGTCAACCCATCTACATCACGCGCAACGGCGGCGTCGATCTCGTTGTCATGGATGCGCAGGCATTCGACGAGGCCATGGAGCTGCGTGATTTGGCTTACAAACGCGAAATGCGCACGTTGGAGGGGATCAAGCAAGGCCGCGATGAGATTCGGCGAGGTCTCGGCAGGCCCTATCGCGAAGTGCGCGAAGAATTGGGCCTTTGATGGACGAGCTGCACGAGGAGAACGGGCCGGAAACCTACGAGGTGATCATATCCCCTACGGCCCTTGAGGCGATAAGCACCATTGCCTCAAGGGCCGATAGGGCGAGAATCGACAAGGTCCTCTCCATTCTCGACACCGTCCCCGGAATCGGACGCACGTACGATCCCGTATACGAAGCCGCGAGACCCAAGGAGCCGGTAATGGTAGCCTACGCTGGACACTACAGCATCTATTATGAAGTGTCCGACGATCGCGGCGAGGTGCATATCTACTATATCGAGGATCAGCGTCGCGACCCCTTATCCCGATTCAGCGCTCGACCCTGAGACGTCAAACCCGTCTCTTCCAGTATTCCCGGAATGACGGGGCGAGACATACGTCGCGCCCCGTCCCCCTATCACATTACCCGAAGGGGCCGTTCTCCTTCTTGAGGAGCTGCTCGTCGTAGAGGCTGGCGACGTCGTCGGGCGTGGCGCCCAGCTCTTCGAGGATGTCCTCGTTGTCGGCGCCCACGAGCGGCATGCCGCGCCAAATCTGACCGGGGTTGTTCTTCATGCGGGGCACCACGTTCACCCCGCGGATGGATTCGTCGTCGTAGGAGTTCTTCCACGACGTGAAGCTTTCGCGCGCCTGGTAGTGGGGATCCTGCTCGGCCATCTCAAAGGTGTAGATGCGGCTGCACGGAACGCCCGCATCCAGCATGATGCGCTCGGCCTCCTCGGCGGTGTGCGACCCGAAGAACGCCTCCATCGCCTCCTCCAGTACGTTACCGGCCTCGCTGCCGAACGAGATGACCGGCGTGCCTTCGGGGAACAGCTCGCTGCCGTACTCCAAACCGAACACGGGCAGTGCGGCGCGCACCACGCCGGGACCCAGGATGAGCGTGTAGATGGGCACGCCGTCCTGGCAGATGTAGGTGCCGTAGCCGGCGCTCGACGTGCTGTGCGACCCCTCGCGCACGGGCAGCGCGCCCGTGTTCAGGTAGTTCAGCGCATAGAAGCCCTCGCAGCGCAGCATGGCCTCGTACTGGGCAACGTCCACGCTGTCGCCCTTGCCGGTTCGCTGCGCGTTGATGTAGCCGGCCAGCGCGCCGATGCTGGCCATGAAGCCCGCGTAGTAGTCCGACACCTGGGGAAACGCGAGCACCGGCAGACGATCGGGATAGCCGTTCATCTCCATGAAGCAGCCGTAGGCCTGGCCGATGCCGTCGAACGAGGCGCGCGACACGTACGCCGGATCGCCCGTCTGACCGAAGCCCGAGATGTGCGCGATGGTCAGCTTCGGGTTGACCTCCCACAACGCTTCGTCGGTCATGCCCCACTTCGCCATCTGGCCGCCGCGGAAGCCGTCCACGAGGATGTCCGCCTGCTTGAGCAGCTCGAAGAACCAGGCGCGGCCCGCGCCGTCCTTCACGTTCATGCACAGCGAGCGCGTGTTGCGTCGCTCCATCTGCGTGCCCCACCCCTGCAACGCCTGATTGGTGGGACGCGAGGTGTCGCGGCCGCGCGGGCTTTCCACGCCGATGACCTCGGCGCCCAGGTCGGCCAGCAGGCTGCAGGCGAACGGGCCCGCGATGGCCATGGTGAGGTTGACCACCTTCACCCCTTGCAGCGGGCCGAACTTCGGGCAATCTTGAGCTTTCATACGGTTCCTCCTTCTCGACGTTGCCACCCAGGAGAGCGGCTGCGAAATCCACTGCAAAATTGATGCCAACATGGCATGATTTTTGCGATGATCGAGGCAAGGGATACCCGATCGATGCAGGAGGAGCGACTATGGCGAGCAAGGCTTCCGACCTCTATCAGAATATGGTTCGCGTCGACGAGCCCGAGGCGCGCATACAGGTGGAGCTGCCCGACGGCCTGCTGCCTCTGGCCCTCAACGTGGAGCTGCCGGGCGGCTACGTGTCCGAGGTGGTCCCGAGCGACGTGCGCGTGCCCCATACGGCGTCCACGATGTTTTCCACGGCCGACTCGTTCCAGATGGCCGCGGAGTTCCACGTCCTCATGGGGAACCGCCCGCTCGCGCGCGACGGCATCGAGCTGTGCCGCATCCGAGTGCGCAACATCAAGTGGAGCGGCGCGGGCGTGCCCCAGATCGAGCTGCGGTTCGAGCTGGACGCGACGGGCGTCTTGACCGTGTCGGCCGCGAACCTGGACCGGAGCAACGCGGAGATCGTCGTGTTCACCGCCGGAGACGTCGTCACCCAGAGCGACATCCAGCAGGCCTTGGCCGACGCGCGCGAGCACGAGGCGGCCGACCGGGCCACCCGCGACCTCATCCAGAAGATGCTCGAGTGCTACGCGTTCATCGGGGCGACGAACGACTACTACAGCGCGGCGAAGAAGAAGATGAGCCACGGCGCGAAAAGCACGTACAAGCAAACCCGCAAGCGCCTCGAGAAAGCGCTGAGTGTGGATGTTGCCGACGCGACCGACGACACGGTGGCCGAGCTGCGCGCCGCCGAAGCCGCCTTCCGCGCACAGCGTCAGCAGATCCTCCCCCTCTACAAGCAAGTGATGGACTGGTACCGGTAACGAAGGGCGAGGCTGCCTCGACGCCGTTTCCGAGCCACGCCCCCACGCAAACGGGCCGCCCGAGGGCGGCCCGTTGTGCGATTGGGTGCGAAGCGCGGGCGAGCTTACTTCTTCGCCCAGGAGCGGCGGCCCATCGGGACGATCACGAGCGAGCAGATGAGCGTCACCACGTAGAAGCCGATGATGAGGTAGAAGCAGCCGGCGAACGATCCGGTGATGTCGAAGATCTGCGCGTAGATGAGCGCCGAGAAACCGGAGAACACGTTGAGGCCGGTGGCCACCATCGAGAAGATGTTGGCGTAGTCCTTCTGACCGAACGCCTGGCGGCACGCCATGGGCGGCACGATGTTGAGCGCCGCGAAGCCGATGCCGAACAGGAACACGCCCACGTAGAACATCATGGCGTTGTCGACGCTGAACAGCACGATGGCGATGCCGAGCGCGCCGAAGACGCTGGCCACCACGCCGGAGACGCGGGCGCCGGTGTGGTCGCACAGCCAACCCAGGCCGAACTTGCCGAACAGCTGGCCGATCATGCACACGGTCACGCCCATGGCGCCCACGGCCGCGCCGAGCGCGCCGGTGGAAGCATAGGACGAGAACTGCTGCATCATGCCGGCAGCGATCACGAAGAAGCCGGCCATGATGATGAGCAGCCACAGCGCGGGATTCTTGCGCGCCTGCGCAGCCGTGGCACCCTCGTCGGCGGCAACGTCGATAACGGACTTGGCCTCGGACTTCGCGGATGCGACCTCAGCAGCGCCGTAGCCCCAGGGCAGCACGCCCATCTTCTCGGGCGACTCACGCAGCAGCGCCGCGGTCAGCACGACGGACGCGACAAGCGCGATCACGCTGATGATGATACGGGCGGTGTGCCAGCCGTAACCGCTGATCCAACCCTGGATAACCGGGCTCATGAACGCGCCCAGCAGCGACGCGCACACGCCGATGACGCCGATGACGGTGCCGTTGCTCTTGGCGAACCAACGGTTGATGAACGTCGGCGTGGCGATGTACATCCAGAACGCGGCGGACGCGCCGTACAGCACGCCGTACACGTTCCACTGCCACGGCTCGGTGAACCAGGCGCACGCGAGCGATGCCAGGCCGAACACGGCGGCGGCAGCGGTCATCACCCAGCGGGGATTGAACTTGGTGATGAGCTTGCCGGCGAACGGCGTGCAGATGGCAGCCACCCACGGCTGGATGGACATGTACAGCGTCGCGTCGGTGCGGGACCAGCCGAACTCCTCCATGACCGGCGACGCGAACAGGCCCGCTTGGTTGGCCACGAAGCCAAGCGGTATAGCGTAGAAGGCTACGCAGGCGATGGCGATCGCCCATGCGTAGTTGCTACCCTTCATTGTTTCAGATCCCATAATGCCTCCTTTGTCGAACGTAGAATCCCCAACGCTCTAGCGATGAGCAAAATCCATGCCATCGTTAGGGCGTCAGAGGATTTCCCTTTCCCTGCCTGCCCGGCGACGCGGCCCCGATCGAAGCGCATCGAGGCCGCCGATCGCCCGGCGCGTTATTCGCCCTTGCGCAGCACCCCCTTCTCGTACAGCAGCTCGATCTCCTCTTCCGAGTAGCCGAATTCGTTCAGCACGTCTTTCGTATCGGCGTCGTACTTCGCGCCGCCGCGCACGATCTTGCCGGGATGCTTCTTGAAGCGCGGGATCATGTTCACCTGCTTGACCGTCTTCTGCGTGATCTCGTCGTAGCAGTCGATGAACACCTCGCGCGCCTGGTAATGCGGGTCGTTCAGCATCATCTCGTAGGTCATGTGGGGGCTCACCGCCACGCCCATCTGGCCGAAGATCTGGTTGACCTCCTCAACCGTGTGCTCCTCGCACCAGCTGTCGAGGGCGGCGCGGAATTTCGCGGCGCGGTCGGGCAGCGGCTCATCGAGGCTCTTGCAGCCAGGCTTGCGCGTGATGGAGGGGTACGTGCCGAGCGGCTGGAAATCGGGATCGTCGGCGAACCCGAAGAACTCGACGAGCTTCTTCACCGGGCCGGCGCCGCCCACGGCCACCTGGCAGTAGCCGTCCTTGCACTTCTGCGCGCCGGCGCAGGCGCCCACGAGGTCTTCGTTGCCGATGCGCATGGGCTGGATGCCGTGGTTGATGCCGTCGGACAGCGTGGCGCCCTGCAGGCGCACGAGCGCCTCGAACTGGCAGCAGTCGATGGACTCGCCCTCGCCCGTCTCGCGCGCGCGGATCACGGCGGCCAACGTGGCCCATGCGCCCATGAGGCCGGTCATGAAGTCGCCGGTGAAGGGCTTGGTCACGCTGGGCGGGCTATCCGGGAATCCGTTGAGGTTCGAGTAGCCCGAGAACGCCTGGCCGATGGGATCGAACGACGCCTTGCGCACGTAATCCGGATCGCCCCAGTTGCCGAAGCCGGAAATATGCAGGATGACCAGCGCCGGGTTCGCCTCCCACAGCACCTCGTCGGTAAGCCCCCACTTCTCC
Organism: Eggerthella hominis; assembly: GCF_014287365.1. Taxonomy (NCBI): domain Bacteria; kingdom Bacillati; phylum Actinomycetota; class Coriobacteriia; order Eggerthellales; family Eggerthellaceae; genus Eggerthella; species Eggerthella hominis. Next base: position 49,517 of record NZ_JACOOA010000009.1, on the reverse strand, counting down.
CAGGTGCCGCCCTTGGACGACTCGACCAGCACATCGGCCCACTTCACCATCTGCAGCAAGATCTCCTTGCCCTCGGGCGAGGGGATGTTGAGCGTGATCATGCGCTGGTTGCGGCGATCGACCGACCATGCGTCGCCGTACATGCGGTACATATCGGGCGCCACCGTGCTTTCCAGCTCGATGACGTCGGCGCCTTGCTCGGCGAACAGCTCGCAAACGAACGGCGCCGCGATGACGGCGCCCGCGTTGAGCACCTTCAAGTTCTGCAAGTTGCCGAACTTGGGGCGATCCGATGACTTCATGTGCGTTCCTCCTTGTGTCCTGATCCCGTATCCTGCGTCGCCCGCGCTTGCGGGACGACAACCTTCTCTGGCCTCCCCATAGCAACTACCGTGCCAATCTTTCCCTCTTACTTTTGTGAATTCCGCGCGCGTCGATTCCCGACGGGTCGCTTTTTCGTATGCTGCTGGCAGGAAGACGACGACCGGAGGGCGAGCGGCATGATCATCGGCATCACCACCACGTATGTTGAAGAGGAGCAGAAGGACGAACGCGTTCCCGTGGAGCGCGTGACGGTGGAATACGTGCGGCGCGTGGCCGCCACCGGGGCGGTGCCCGTGCTGCTGCCGCCCGTCGCGGGCGGGGCGGATGCGAACCGCCGCGCGGCACGCGAGCTGGTGGAGCGGCTGGACGGCCTGGTGCTGGCCGGCGGCGGGGATCTCAACCCGGCGACCTACGGCGACGAGGCGCGCCTGACGGAAACCGTGTACGTGTTCGACGATCGCGACGCGCTCGAGCTGGAGCTGGCGCGCGTCGCCCACGAGCTCGACCTCCCCACCCTGGGCATCTGCCGCGGCATGCAGGTGCTCAACGTGGCGCTGGGCGGATCGCTGTACCAGGACGTGCACGCCTGCGGGCTCACCGACGCCGTACACCAGCAGAAGCCGCCCTATGACGTCGTCGCGCAACGCGTGGACATCGCGCCGGGAAGCGTGCTCGACCGCGTGCTGTGCGACGGCCCGGGCGGCGGCATGGTATCGGGATGCAAGGCGGGATGGCCCGCGTCGCTCGAGGCGAGCTGGGAAGGCGTCGCCCCCGCGCCGCGCTCGCTGCTGGTGAACTCGATGCACCACCAGGCGCTCGCCCGCGTGGCCGATCCGCTGCAGGTGTGTGCGGTCAGCGGCGACGGCATCGTCGAGGGCGTGGAAGACCCCGCGCACCGCTTCTACCTGGGAGTCCAATGGCACCCCGAGTACCTCGACAGCAACGCGTCGCTGTTCGAAGCGCTGGCCGCCGCCGCGCGGTAGGGGGGGCACCGGAGCTTTGCGGCGCCAAGGCATCCGAACGGAACGGATGTTTCACGTGAAACATCCGCACCGCATCCGCCCCTTTGTGAAGGTCGCTTGGGTTTCTGACGGGGAACAGGCTCGGTGCTATAATGCATTTAGTTTGATTATCAAAGCATTGACGACGCGCCCGGCGTAGGCGCGATCGAGGACGGAGCAGCATGGGCAGCACGATCATCGGATGCGGAAAGTCCCTCCCGAAGCTGGAAGTGGCGAACGACGACCTGAAAGCGCTCGTCGACACGAACGACGAATGGATCAGCACGCGCACGGGCATCAGGACCCGCCACGTCGCCGTCGAGGAAACCGCAACCGACCTTGCCGAAGCCGCCGCGCGCCAGGCCCTCGGCCTCGTCGAGGGCGGCTGGTGCGAAGGGGCCGTCGACCCCTCCACCATCGACCTCGTCATCTTCGCCACTATCACGCCCGACGTCGTGGTTCCCTCCGCCGCCGGCCTGCTGCGCCGCCGCCTGGGCCTCGAGCACGCCATCGCGTTCGACCTGAACGCCGCATGCACGGGCTTCGTGTACGGCCTGACCGTTGCCGAATGCATGATGGCCGGCTCCGCCTCCGGCACGCCGGGCGCGACGGGCCGCAACCCCATCCGCCGTGCGCTCGTGGTGGGCGCCGAGCGCCTCACGCGCGTCACGAACTGGAGCGATCGCAACACCTGCGTGCTGTTCGGCGACGGCGCCGGCGCCGCCGTGCTCGAGTGGGACGAATCGCGCCCGGGCATCATGAGCAGCTTCATCACGAACGCTGACGACGACACCAATGCGCTGACCTGCTCGTTCGCTTTCGATGCACCCAGTCCGTTCACCGTCGAGGGCGTGGATGCCGCGCGCTCCGAGGATGCCACGCTCTCCCGCATCGACGACGAGCTGGATATCGCCGAGCTCGTGGACGCCGGCGAGCCGCGCCAGGTGCTGCGCATGGACGGCCCCAAGGTGTTCAAGTTCGCCGCCGAGGCCATGACCGTCGCCGTGCACGAAGCGCTCGACCGCGCGGGCCTGACGCTCGACGACGTCGCCTGCATCGTTCCCCACCAGGCCAACGAGCGCATCATCAAGTACGCGGCCAAGAAGCTGGGCCGCCCGATGGACTTCTTCCAGCTGTCCATCGACCACACCGGCAACACGTCGGCCGCCAGCCTGCCCATGGCCCTGTGCGACGCCTACGCCAGCGGCCGCATCGCGCGCGGCGACAAGGTGGTGCTCGTCGCGTTCGGCGGCGGCTTCACCTCGGGCGCCGTGCTCATCGAGGCATAGCGACCCTCCCCCCCCATCATCATGAAAACGGGCACCCGCGGGTGCCCGTTTTCATGCTCTAGCGCTTCGGCAGCGCGCGCTTCACGGCGCGGGCGCACAGCACGGCCGCCACCGCCTTCAGCACGTCGGGCACCGCGAACGGCGCGATGGTCACGGCGAAGGCGGCGGCCAAATCGACCCCCACCACGGCGGCGTACTGGAAGCATCCGCACACGTACGTCACCACGATGAACGCGAGGCACGCCGTCATGTCCACGGCAAACGCCTTCGTCCCCCCGAGGCTCTTCGCGCCGCCCATCGCGCGCCCGAGCGCCTCCCGCACGAGCAGCGCCGCGACGGCGCCCAGCAGATACCCCCACAGATAGCCGCCCGTCGGACCCATCAGCATGCCGATGCCGCCGCGCATCCCCGAGAACATCGGCAGCCCGACGGCGCCCAGCACCAGATAGCCCGCGATGGCCGCCATGCACTGCTTCGGCGTGAGCGCCATGATGGCGAACATGAGCGCGAACATCTGCAGCGTCAGCAGCACCGGGCCGAACGGGATGGCCACCCATGCCGACACGCCCATGATCGCGATGGTCAACCCGACGAACGCGATGGAACGCGTGCGCGACACCCGCGCGGAACCCTGTTTCACCTTGCTTGCCTCCATGTGCTGCTTCCTTTCCCAAAGCTCAAATGCCGTTTTCAACAGCATCGCACTATAAGCAAGCCCCGCGGTTTTGTGAACCGCGGGGCTTAGCCAAGGGTGACAATCGGGATGAGCGATGCGGAAGCACGCAGTTTCCGCACGTTCCGCACGCACCGCACGCGCGGCGGCGCGGGCTAGAACTTCGCCTTCAGCTCGCCGCTCTTGAGCTTCCGCAGGCGGCCCATCTCCAGGATGATGAACACCACCGTGGTGAAGATGGCCAGGAAGTCGGCCGCAGGCGTGGCGAAGTACAGCGCATCGAGGCTGGTGAACTGCGGGAACCAACCCGGCAGCAGCATCGGCAGCACGACGAGCAGCGGGATGAGGAACAAGATCTGGCGCGTCAGCGACAGGAAGATGGACTTCAACGGCTGCCCCGTGGCCTGGAAGTAGTTCGAGCCCACGATTTGGAAGCCGATGAAGGGCAGCATGAGCAGCTGCACCTTGAGCGCGAACACGGTGAAGTCGCGCAACGACTCGCTCGTGATGCCGAAGAACCCGACGATCTGCTCGGGGAACAGGTGCACGAGCGTCCACAGCACCACGCCGATGCCCGTGGCGCCGATGATGCCGTACCACAGCGTCTTCTTCACGCGCTCGAACAGGTGCGCGCCGTAGTTGTACCCCAGCAACGGCTGGATGGCGATGGCCACGCCGATGAGCGGCAGCACGGCGAACATCGACACGCGCTGCACCACGCCGATGGATGCGAGCGCGCCCTCGGCCCCCAGCGGGCTCATGGCGCCGTACATGTTCAGCAGGTTGTTCAGCACGAAGTTCACCACGGCCATGCCCGCCTGCACCGCGAAGCTGGCCAGGCCGAGCGACAGGATGAGGCGCACCGTGCGCACATGCAGCGGCATGAAGCGCAGGTGCAGCTTCATGGGCACGTTCTTCGTGAAGATGAAGTACCACAGCACCGCACCGCATGAGATGGCCTGGCCGCACACCGTGGCCAGCGCGCTGCCCTGCACGCCCCAGCCCAGCACCATCACGAACAGGAAGTTGAAGATGGTGCACGACACGGCGCCGATGATCATGGTGCCCAGCGCACGGTTCGGCGCGCCGGCCGTACGGATGAAGTTGTTCACGCCCATGCCGATGCACTGGAACACGAAGCCCAGCGAGATGATCTGGATGAACGAGCGCGCGAACTCCCAGTCCTCAGCCGTGGCGCCCGACACGCTCAGCAGGCCGTCGACGCATGCGGGGATGTGCATGGCCACGGCCACCACCACCGCGAACGCGATGGACAGGCACACCGTGTTGCCCAGGCTGCGCTCGGCCTCGACCCGGTTGCCCTCGCCCATGCGCAGCGCGGCCAGCGCGTTGCCGCCGTTGCCCACGAGCATGGCGATGGCCATGAACACCGTCATGATGGGCATCGCCACCGTGGCGGTGGCCAGGCCGATCTCGCCCAGCGCCTGGCCGAGGAAGACGGAGTCGATGACGTTGTACGCGCCGTTCACCAGCATGCCGAGAATGGACGGGATGGCGAATTCGACGATGAGGCGCGGAATGGATGCCGTGCCCATGCGACTGACTTTGTCGTCGCGCCCCGGGCGCTTCGGATCCTTGCCGACGGGTGCGCCGGTGCTTTCTTCCGTGAAGTTGAGAGTGGGGTTCGTTGCTTCTGTTTCCATGAGTTCGCTGCTGCCTTTCAACCTTCTCCATTTTCGAGGAACGGCATATTGTAACCCATCATCTTGGCATCGCACAGCCCTGAAATCAGATACACCGTAAAGCAGCACCGCGTATGCTATATTGAACGGCGTCACCACGATGCATGGAGGTTGGGGGAACATGTACCGGATGAAGGAATTCGCAGCCATGACCGGGCTGCCGCAGTCGAAAATCCGCTTCTACGAGAAGCGCGGGCTGGTCCTGTCGGATCGCGAAGAAAACGGTTACCGCGTATTCACACCCGAAGACGCGTTCAAGTCAAATGCGTTTCGCGTGCTGCTTCAATACGGGTTCAGCATCGACGAGGCCGTCGCGATGCTCGACGCCCAGCAGGGCACCGAGGAGTTCGAACGCTCGCTGCTGACCCAGCAGGAGAAGCTCACGCGCGAGGCCGACCTGATCGCGTACCGCCTCAGGCGGCTCGAAAGCACCCTCGGCGCGATAAGGTCCGAACCAGGTTCAGAGTTCGAGCTGGTGGATGCCGCCGACCAGCTTTACATCAACACGTCGCACGGTCGCGACTTCCACGTTTCGCTCGAGCATGAGAAGACCATCTCGCAGTATTACGACTTGCTGAGCATCACCAGCTGCGCGCGCATCATCAAACGGGACGACCTGCTTGACCAGTCGCCCACGGTGAATCCCGATTACGTGCTGACGATGCCCGAACACGAGAGCCATCGGCTGGACAGCGACGCGTTCAAGCAGGTAAAACGACTGTACCTGGGAAAATGCATCCGCTTCAGAAGGCAGGCCACCCGAACGGAAAGCGTGCGGAAGGAAACGTTCGCCACCCTGTTCGCGTACCTCGACGGCCACGGCTATCAACTCCGCAACGACATCATCCTCTTCCCGTCCTTCCTCAACCTCGACGGTTTGGGAAGCGATATCGAAACGCTCTACGTGCCCGTCAGCTGAAACGGTCGAGGGGCTCCGGGGCGAAATCGCCAGCCGGAGCCCCTCAAGAAGGCGCGTTGCCGCAGCGCGTGCCGCTAGTACAGCGGCTCTTCGTCGGGAGCGTACACGTGGCAGTTCTCGCAGTAGTTGAACGTGATCTCCTTGTCCTTCTCGTGGCAGTTCACGCATGCGTTGTAACCGCCATGCAGGGAGTCGTGCGGATTCCAGTCGCCCAGATCGGCCGTGCGTTCCGCAAGCGCCTCGTAGCTGCCTCCGTGGCAGCTGAGGCACTGCTCGTCCGAAACGTAGGCTCCCGCTTCGCCCGACACCGCCTCGGTTTTCGCCCCGTCGCTCGACGAGGAGCTGGTCTGCTGCGGCGCGCATCCCGCCGCCGCGAAGATCGCCACCAGCGCAATCGCAGCGAAGGCGATCGCAACGCTACCGCGCACCTTGAATCGGCTCATGCCTGGCCTCCTTTCAACATATGCTCTACCGCCACGTAGCCGAACGTCGCCGCACGCCCCACCGACGTGCCGGGAATGTGGCGCGGATAGTTTCCTGCGTAGAAATTGCCGGACACGTTGCCCGTCGCGTACAAGCCCTCGATCACGGCCCCGTCCCGGTCGAGCACCTGCGTGTCGCCGTTGATGGTGAGACCGCCCACCGTCGCCAGGATGACGCTGTTCGTGACCAGCGCATAGTACGTGCCGCCCGTGAACGCGACGTTGTTCCCCGTGTAACGGTAATAGTCGGGATCACGCTCGAGGCCGTCTTCGAAGAAGCTGTTGTACCGCTCGACCGTGCCTTCGAGCGCCGCCGCATCGACATCGATCATGCCGGCAAGCTCGCTCAAGGACGACGCGCGGAACAGGTGGCCCTTCTCCTCGTCGCGCTCGAGCTGCTGCTCCGCGCTCGGCTCCTTCTCCAGCGCAGAAGCTATCATGGCCTGGTCGAAAAGGTGATAGCACTTCTTGCCGCGGCGAATCTGCATGTTGATGGCGTTGGAGATGTACTGGCGTGCCTGATTCTCGTTCACGAAGCGCTGACCGTCGGAATTCACGATGATCGAGTAGTTCATCGCGCCCGGGAAGTACACGCGTTTCTCGACGAACGTGGAGGGCGTGGCGTTGCTGAAGTTCATCACCGGATGCGGCAGCGAGTCCATGTCGGCGCCCACTTTGAGGCCCATCATGTGGCCGTCGCCCGTGGTTCCCCAACTGGGATTCCACCAGGAAGACGACTCGTAGTCTTCGGGACGGACCCACGTTTGCATCATCTCGGGGTTCGCGTCGTAGCCGCCGGTTGCCAGCAGCACGCCCTTCGAGGCGTTGATGCGAACGTACTGGTCGCCGCTTTTGGCGATGCACCCGGTCACGCGCCCGCCAGACTCGCGAACCAGCTGTACGGCCGGCATCTCGTAGCGGATGGAAAGGTTGTCGTAGGTCTCGGCGACCGCGCGCAGCTCCTTGCATACGTACAGACCGTACAGCCACGTGGTGCTGATGCCCTCGGGCATCTTGAAGTTGACGTAGCTGTCGATGACGGGGAAGCCGTTGTAGTTCGGTGCCTGATCGAACTTGTACAGCTGCCACCCGGACCCGCCCTTGTCGAGCATCTCCTGCCAGAAGTCGGCCATCTCGCCCGACCGGCTCACGTACGTCTCGATGGGGCCGGGGTCGACGCGCCAGTCGGCGGCGCGATAGATCTCGTCGCGCAGCTGGGCGGGATCGATCTCGATGCCCTGCTCCTTTTGGAACTTCGCACCGACCGCGCCGAAGCTCTCCCACGCCGAACGGCCCTCGGTCATCTTCTCGAGCGTGATGACGTTCGCACCCTCCACCGCCGCTTTCAAGCTGCCCATCAAGCCGCCGATGCCCGCCCCCACGATGAGGATCTCGCATTCCTCGGTGCTGGTTATCTCGGATTCGGCGATCTCGCGATCTTCGAACGCGATGGGGCCGCGCGGGCCGGGACAAGCGGCCTTGCGCAGCGGCAGCAGCGAGGCATCGTCCCCCAACACCCGGGAGTACAGGTTGCCCGCGCTTTCCTCACCGTCTGCTTGCGTGGCAGTGGCGCCGTCGTCCGCAAACGCCGCGCCCGCCCCGGGGAACGCGAGCATGCCCGCGGCGGCCGCCCCGGTCAATCCCGCTCCCCTGAGAAAATCGCGCCGTGATAATCTGGCTTGTTTCATCTCTCCTCCTTTGCGTGCGTTTCCCTCGATGCGCCTTTGGCGCACAAACCACGGTAGACCCTGAACCAGGTCGAGGGTCAAGCGGGAATTCGGGAACGAGCGGAGGACGACAGCAACCGCGGCACGCGGGCGCTACCTGAGGTGGGCTTCGCCTGATGAGACAGGGGTTTCGGCGCCGGACGCGTCGAGGAGGACGAGGCGGCCTTGGGCGTCGATGCGCCGCACGGCGCCTTCGGCCAAGGTGGAGCCCGCCCGATCGACGACGCTCACCGTGCGGCCGATGAGGCTCGCATGGGCGTTGAACTCGTCGACGAGGGCGGCGAAACCGGCGCGCGTCCATTCGTCGTACAGCGGCGAGAAGGCGGCGAGGAAGGCGGCGAGCACGGTTTCGATGGAGGGAGGCGCGGCGGGGACGAGGTCGGCCACGTACGCGGCGCGGTTCTTGCCGCCCACGTCGGGGCGCTCGTCCGGCGGCAGCACGTTCACGCCCACGCCCACGCACACGCCGCCGCCGTGCGCCTCAAGCGAGATGCCGCAGAGCTTGCCCTGCTCGCACACCACGTCGTTGGGCCACTTGATGCGAACGCTTTGCGCGGCGGCATCCCCCGCCAACGCCACGAGCGCTCGGCGCACCGCCATGCCCACGACCAGGCTCAACGTCGGCAGCTCGCGCGGCTCCACCTGCGGGCGCAGCAGCAGCGAGCAGTACAGCCCGCCTGCGGGGCTGGTCCATGCGCGGCCCTGACGACCGTACCCGGCAACCTGCCGAAGCGCGCGAACCACGAGACCCTCGGGTTCGCCGTCGTCCAGCGCGCGTTTGACCTCGTCGTTCGTGGAGGAGACTTCGTCGAGCAGAAGCACGCGGAAGGGGAAACCGCCCGGCGCGCCGCCTTTCCCCTCGCTCACAGCCGTACGGCCTTTCCCACGCACGCGCCGTCAGCCGTGACGGGAACGTCGTTGGCCAGCACGTGGCCCGGCACCAACTCCAGCAAAGGCTGCACCACGAAGTCGCGCTCCAGCAGGCGCGGATGCGGCAACGTGAGGACATCGGTGTCCACGACGTACAGTTGGTAGTCGAGGATGTCGAGATCGCAGGTGCGCGGCCCGTTCTCCACGGTGCGCACGCGACCCAGGCTGTTCTCCACCGCGTGGAGGTAGCCCAGCAGCTCCTTCGGCGGGATGCCCGTGCGCAGCAGCACGACGGCGTTCACGAACGCGTCCTGATCGAGGTAGTAGGCGGGCTCGCTCTCGTAGAAGCTCGAGATGTCGACGATCTGCGAGTCGGGCAGCGAGCACAGCTCGGTGATGGCCTGATTGAGCATGGCGATCTTGCCCTCGCGCTCCTCGCCCGGATGAGCCACGAGCGGCACGTTGCAGCCCATGCCGATGAGCGCGTACGGCCGCAGCCCTTCGAGCGCGGCGATCGTGGCGGCCACGTTGTGCGTACGCACCACGCTGGCCCCCAGCTCGCACGCCATGAGCGCCTCGGTGGCCGACACCTCGTCGCGCGCGGACGGCTCGTCGATCCCGTACGCCCAGCCCAGGAAGCTCTTGCGCGACACCGCCACCATCACCGGGTAGCCCAGGCGCACGAACTCCTGGAAGTTGCGCACCAGCTCGAGCGTCTGCGACGGCGTCTTGCCGAACCCGGGGCCCGGATCGATGCAGATGCGGTCGTGCGCAATGCCCGCCGCTTCCAGCGCGGCAGCCTGGTCGCGCAGCCAATCGCGCACGTCCGTCACCACGTCGTCGTAGGCGGGCGCGTCCTGCATCGTGGAGGGGTCGCCCTGCATGTGCATGACCACGAGGCCGCAATCGCTCGCGCGCGCCGCCTCCACCATGGCCGGATCGCGGAAGCCGGACACGTCATTCACGATGGCCGCACCCGCTTCCAAACACGCGCGCGCCACGTCGGCGTGCCGCGTGTCGATGCTCACGCACACGTCGCGCTGCGCGAGCGCGCGCACCACCGGCAGCACGCGCGCCAGCTCTTCGTCCACCGACACCGGCGCGGCGCCGGGACGCGTGGACTCGCCGCCCACATCGATGATGCGGGCACCCTCCTCCAGCATGCGCTCGGCATGGGCCAGCGCGGCATCGAAGCCGTCGTGCTGACCGCCGTCGGAGAAGGAATCGGGGGTAACGTTGAGGATGCCCATAACCATGGGCATCCTCGTATCGAACTCATAGGTTGAACAGCGCCAGATCATCGTTCGGTGCCGTCGCCTTTCTGCTCAGGGGCTTGCTGCGGGTCGGTTCCCTCGGCCACATCGGAAGGCGCGCGGAACGGCGGGTTCGGATCCTGATCGCCCGGCTCCACCGGCTCTTCCTTCCAGTTCGGATCGGCCAGATGCTCGTCGCGAGCACGCGCGGCGGCCTCTTCGGCCTCCTTGCGGGCGTTGATCTCGTCCTCGTGCTTGAGGTACTCGTCCCACGTGTTGTCCAGCAGGGCCAGGCAGGCCTCGCCTTCCACCGTCTCGCGCTCGAGCAGCACGTTCGCCATGAGGTCCATCTGCTCGCGATGGCTCGACAGAATCTCGTAGGCGCGGTCGTGCGCGTCCTTCATGATGCGGGCGACCTCGTCGTCGATGCGCTTGGCCGTCTCCTCCGAGTAGTCCTGCGTGTTGCCGTAGTCGCGGCCCAGGAACACCTCGTGGTTCGGCTGGCCGAACACCTGCGTACCCAGCTCGGCGCTCATGCCGTACTGCGTCACGATGGCGCGGGCCATCTTCGTGGCGCGCTCAAGATCGTTCGAAGCGCCCGTGGTGATGTCGTCGCAGAAGATCTCCTCCGCCACGCGGCCGCCCATGAACACGGCCAGCTCGTCGCGCATCTCGCCGAGCGAGTTGAGCACCTTGTCCTCCTTGGGGATGGACAGCGTGTAGCCCAGCGCGCGGCCGCGCGAGATGATCGAGATCTTGTGCACCGGGTCGGCGTGCGGCAGCGAGTGGCCGACGAGGGCGTGGCCGCTCTCGTGGTAGGCGATCGTGTGCTTGGTCCGCTCGTCCAGCACGCGGCCCTTGCGCTCCGGTCCGGCGATGACGCGCTCCATGGACTCGGACACTTCCTGCTGCGTGATGATCTTCTTGCCGCGGCGCGCGGTGAGCAGCGCCGACTCGTTCATGAGGTTCGCCAGGTCGGCGCCCGTGAAGCCCGGGGTGAGCTTCGCGACCTTCGACAGGTCCACGTCGCTGCCGATGGGCTTGTCCTTCGAGTGCACCTGCAGGATCTTCTCGCGGCCCTTCACATCGGGCGCGTCCACCACGATCTGGCGGTCGAAGCGGCCGGGGCGCAGCAACGCCGGGTCCAGCACGTCCGCGCGGTTCGTCGCGGCGATCAGCACCACGGAGTCGTTGCTCTCGAAGCCGTCCATCTCGACGAGCAGCTGGTTGAGCGTCTGCTCGCGCTCGTCGTGGCCGCCGCCGAGGCCCGTGCCGCGCTGGCGGCCGACGGCGTCGATCTCGTCGATGAAGATGATGGCCGGCGAGGCGTCCTTCGCCTGCTGGAACAGGTCGCGCACGCGGGACGCGCCCACGCCGACGAACATTTCAACGAAGTCCGAGCCGGAGATGCTGAAGAACGGCACGCCCGCCTCGCCCGCAACGGCGCGCGCGAGCAGCGTCTTGCCGGTGCCCGGAGGGCCCACCAGCAGGCAGCCGCGGGGGATCTTCGCGCCCATGGACTGGTACTTCGCCGGGTTCGCCAGGAAGTCCTTGATCTCCTGCATCTCCTCGACGGCCTCGTCCACGCCGGCGACGTCAGAGAACTTCACGTCGGGGCGCTCCTCGATGGATTTCTTCGTCTTCGCCTTGCCGAAGCTCATCTGCGAGTTGTTCGCCTTCTGCATCTGCGTGAAGAAGAACAGCAGCACGAGCGCGATCAGGCCGATGGGCAGCAGCGTGCCCAGCAGCTCCATGAAGGGGCTCGGCAGCGACACCTCATAGGGGATGTTCGGGTGCGCGGCCATGAGGTCGCCCAGCGAACCGCCGTAGTAGGTGGAGGTGAAGTTGTGCTCGGTGCCCAGCGTCGCCGCATTGATGTCGGTGGTACCCACGCCGCCGAGCGCCTTGCCGGTGTCGGGGTTCTTGATCGTGGCCATGCGCGCGTTGAGCGCCTGGAACGCCTCGTTGAAGGCGTCGGCGCCGGTGGAGCCCGCCGTGACCGCGGGGTAGTACGTGCCGGACACCGAGTAGTCGCCGGCGCTGTACACCACCTTCGTCGCGCGATCCTGCTCGACGGCCTGCACGAACTCAGACGTGATCAGGCGGTCGGTGGGCTTGGCGTTCGAGGACGACATGTTCAGGAACTGCTGGCCCACGAAGAAGGCCACCAGCATGAACAGGACGACCGAGATGATGGTCGTCCTCGGACTGGGCTGCTGGAACTGCGATTGTTTGTTTTGCTGTGCCATAGCGTCTTACTTTCCTTTTCTCACCGACTCGCGCTGCGAGAGGGACCGGGCTGGTGCCCGACCCGCCGTCGCACGCGGCCGATGCCGCATACCCTCAGTGCGCCGCACGGTTCGACCGAGCCGAACCGACCGCCCGCCAAGGCTGCTTCGCTAGTAAATCTCCGGCTTCAAGATGCCGATGTAGGGCAGATTGCGATACCGTTCTGCAAAGTCCAGCCCGTAGCCCACGATGAACTCATCGGGGCACTCGAAACCAATGTATTTGCAATCGATCTTCGCCTGTGCGAGCGTCTTCTTGCGAAGGAGCGTGGCCACCGCGATGGAGGCCGGCTGACGCGACGACAGGTTTTTCAGCAGGTACGTCAGGGTAAGACCGGAGTCGAGGATGTCCTCGGCCACGATAACGTGGCGACCTTCGATTTCGGACGAGAGGTCTTTCAGAATGCGCACCACGCCGGAGCTTTTCGCGCCGTTTCCGTACGACGAGATGGCCATGTAGTCCATCTCGACCGGAAGATCGATCTGCCGCGCGAGATCCGCCATGAAGATGGCCGCTCCGCGCAGCACCGAGATGAGGACGATGCCCTCATCGGCCGCATCGGCGTAGTCGCGTGTGATGGCGGCGCCGATTTCGCCTACGCGGCCTGCGATCTGCTCTTCGGTGAATAGGATCTCCGAAATGTCGTTGTGCACGTTCCTAACCTCTTCATCGCGTTTCGCTTCTGCCATCGCCCCTGATCGCATCACATGATCACGAAGCGACGGCGTCACGCTTACCTTGAATTCGGTTAGTGTACCATTGCCATCCCGGGAAAAGGAGACGATACGGTAACGCCAGCCCACCTGTCACGATTTTTACATTTCGCAACGGGAACTGGGACGATAGGTTGTGTTGGGCCGTTACGCCGGCGAACCGGCGAGGTCGGGGAATTCCTCGAGCAGGCGGCCGACGGGCAAGCCGATGACCGTGTCGAGCGCGCCGTCCACGCGCGCAACCAGGTCGGCTCCGGCCCCCTGCACGGCATAGGCGCCCGCCTTGTCGAACGACTCGCCCTTGCGCAGGTAGTCGGCGATCTCCTCGTCGGTCAGCTCGTGGAACGTCACGGCCGAGCGCTCGACGAACGTGCGAAAGCCCAGTGAGATCTTCTCGGGCTCGGGCGCGGCCACCATCCACACGGACACGGCGGTGAGCACCTCGTGGGTGCGGCCGGACAGGCGGCGCAGCATGCGCTTCGCGTCGGACAGGCTGACGGGCTTGCCGAAGATCTCGCCGTCGAGCACCACCATGGTGTCGGCGCCGATGACGGCGGCCATGCCGGTGTAGTCCTCGGCCAGCACCTCCTGCACCACCGCGCCGGCCTTGCGTTCGGCCAGCTTCTTGCACGCCTCGGGCGGGTCGGCCAGCAGGTCGGGTTCCAGCGTTTCGTCCACATCCGAGGAGTGCACGACGAAGCGCACGCCCGCGTCCGCAAGCAGCTGCTTGCGACGGGGCGAGGCGCTGGCCAGCACCACGTCGAGGGCGGGCATCGATTCGTCCGAGGAGGCCGAAGCCTCCGGGGCGTTTTGGGTGTTCTCTTCGTTTTCCATGCGACGCATTGTAGCGCAACCCCGGCGCAAGCGCCTAGCGCGAATGCTACGCGCGCTTTCTTCGGGCCCGGTAGGCGGCCATGGGCTCGATGCGCACGCCGTGCTTGTTGGCGCTGACCGCGAGGTCGCCTTGGATGTTGGTCACGTAGCCGCCGCGGGGCTTGCCGTCCGCCCCCTCGTCGAACGCGGCCAGCACCGCCTCGACCGAAGCCGTCTCCACGCGGGCGTCGCGTCCCAGCATCAGCTGCAGGGCGCGCAGCACGGCGCGGCGGCGCAGCGGCAGCGGCTCCGCGCCGAACGCGGGGGCCAGCACGCAGCCTGCGCCGTAGTCGTCGCCGAGCGCCTCGACGTGGCCGGCCATCAGCTCGTCCACCATGCGCTCCAGCATGTCGTCCTCGTCGGCGATGAGGTTCATGGTGCGGCCGAGCACCTCGAGCAGCTGGGGGTTGCGCTCCTTTGCGCGCGGGACGATCTCATGGCGCACGTAGGCGCGGAAGCGGTCGGTATGCGCGTTCGTCGCGTCCTCGCGCCACAGGTTGCCCTCGCCGTCGCAGGCCACGAGCGCGCCGACCTGCTTTCGCTCGGAAACGTACGCGCGCAGCTCCTCGCGGCTCGCATCGAGCAGCGGGCGCACCACGGGCCCGTTGCGGTACTTCATGGCGCGGAACCCGCCCGGCCCCGTGCCCACGATCGAGCGCATGTAGAAACTCTCCACGCGGTCGTCGGACGTGTGCGCCGTGAGAATGCGGCCGTCGGCGAGCGGCGCGGCCGCGTGAAGGCACAGGCTTTCGAGCGCCTCGTTCGCGGCCAGGTAGCGCTCGCGGCGGGCGACGGCTTCCACGTTCTCGCCCGTGCGCCGGGCCTCGCCCGCGATGTCGATGTCGCACGAGAACAGCGGGATGCTCAGCAGCTCGGCCAGCCGGGCGACGAAGCGCGCGTCGTCGTCGGCGTCGGCGGCGCGCAGCTGGTGGTTGACGTGCAGCATGGCCAGCTGCCCCAACATTCCTCGTTCCCGCAGGTCACAGGCGATGTAGGCGAGCGCCGTGGAGTCCGATCCGCCCGACACCATCAGCAGCGCCGGCGTATCGGCGTCGGCCAAAGCGCGCGCCGCCAGCACCTCCCCCACGCGGTCGACCAGCGCGTCCGTCCGTGCGGCAGCCATCACGCATGCACCTCCAAGAACCTCCGCTCGAATTCGCCTTCGGGCAGGGGGCGTCCGAACAGGAATCCCTGGATGTAGTCGAGCCCCATGCCGCCCACCACTTCGTACTCCTCATCGGTTTCCACGCCTTCGAGGCACACGCTGATGCCCACGGCATGGCACAGTTCCACCACGAACTTGATGAACGTGGCATCGAACGTGCTCGTCTGGATATCGCGGATGAAGGCCCGGTCGATTTTCACGATGTCGGCGGGCGAGGTCTTCAGCACGCCCAGCGACGAATAGCCCGTGCCGAAATCGTCCATGGCCACACGCACGCCCTGCATGCGCAGCTGGTGGAACAGCTGATGCGTGGCCTGGGCATCGTCGGCGAAACGGCTCTCGGTCATCTCCACCACGAGGCTCTCGGGAGGCAGCCCCGCCTCGTGCAGCGTGTCCACGATGAGCGGCACGAGGCCGTCCTCGTCAAGCTGGCGATACGAAAGGTTCACGCTCATGGTGAACGTCGGGATCACCTTTCTCCAGCGCCTGCACGTATCCACGGCATGCTGCAGCACCCACGTCCCCATCGGCACGATGAGGCCGCTCTCCTCGAGCAGCGGGATGAACTCGAGCGGCGACAGCTCGCCGTACGCGTCGCAGCGCCAGCGCGCGAGGGCCTCGGCGCCCACGACCCGTCCCGTGGCGGCTTCCACCTGGGGCTGATAGCACAGGCTGAACCCCTTGAACCCGTTTTCCACGCTGTCGCGCAGCAGCTCCATCAACTCGAGCTCGCGCGTGCGCTCGGCCAGGATAGGCTGCGAGAAGTTCACGCAGCGCTTCTTGCCGTGCCCCTTCGCGTACTCCAGCGCGTAATCGGCGTACTTCACGAGGCTCTCGTACGTCTCGGCATCGCCGGGGTACTGCGCGATGCCGCCGGACAACGTGCAGTAGAACTTGCGGCCCTCGTGGTCGTGTTGCCGTTGGAACATGCCGCCCAACTGGGCGTACGCTCCGCGCAGCACGTTGACGTCGTCGTTGATGATCACGGCGAACTCGTCGCCGTCGAGACGGTACACGCGCGCCTCCTCGGGCAGCGCGCTCTGGATGCGCTGCGCCACGAACCGGATGACCTCGTCGCCGAATGCGCGGTCGTAGCGGTCGTTGATATGCCGCAGGTCGTCGATGCCGAGCACCATGAGGCTGATCGTCTCGCTCGGCGCCGTCTCCATGCGGCGGCGCAGGTCGTCCTCGAACTCGAACCTGTTGAACAGGCCGGTCAGCGGGTCGACCTTGCTCTTCTTGCCCAGGTTCGTGATGAACCCGGCGAACAGCAGCGGCTTGCCCTTCGCATCGAGGATGAGCCGGCCGCGGCATCGCAGGCGCACCCACTCGCCCTTGCGGTTGATGGCGCGGTACTCAATCCAGTGGCGCGTGGTGCGCGCGTCGGTGATTTCCTGGTTCGATTCGAGAAACGCCTGCTTGTCGTCGGGATGCACCTTCGAGCCCCACACGGCCGCCGCGTTCTCCACCACCTCGGAGGGCAGGTCGAACTCCTCCACCATGGCGCGCGGATAGCGGAACACGCCAGTTTTCATGTTGCACACGTAGAGGTAGTCGTCGGTGCTCTCGACCACCGCGTCGTACAGCTTGCTCTCGTCGTACGAGAACGCGCTCAGGTCGACCGACACGCCCCTTCCCGACTGCTCGGCGCTGATCAGCGCGTTGATGTTGCGGTCGATATGGTAGCGGCGCTTCTCCTCGTACATGCGCTGGTCGGCCAGGGCCAGCGCCTCGTACAGCTCGAGCGGCGCCGCAGGGTCGATCTCGGCGATGCCGAAGCAGAACCCCATGTCGTACGGGGGATCGGTGCGACGCGGGAGCGCGGTGAGCGCCGTGCGGGCGCGTTCGACCTTCACGCGCGTCGAAGTCGCGTCGCCCAGGAACACGCACACGAACTCGTCGCCGCTCAAGCGGAACCCGTAGTCGTTCGGCCCGAATTCGGACCGCATGGCGTTCGCGGCCGAGCGGATGAGGTAGTCGCCCTCGGCGTGACCGTACTGGTCGTTCACGTCTTTCAGGCGGTTGATGTCGTACAGCACGATGGACACGTCTTCGCCCTCGACCGCAGCGCGCGCAAGCGAGAGGCCGAGGCGCTCCTTGCCGGCGCGGCGCCCCATCATGCCGGTCAGCTCGTCGGTGTTCGCCGACACGAGCGCGGTGATGTCCACCGATTGCTGCAGGTGCACGCGCGACCCGTCGATCCATTCCACCAGGCTGTCGTAGTTGCGGTACGTGCGGCCCGTCACGGGGCTCTCTTCGTCCCACTCCACAAGCGGCGCTTCGCTTCCGCAGCTCAACAGCTCATCGACGGGGCAAAACGCGCAGCGCTCGGTCAGGCCGCGCTGCAACACCTGCCAGCACACCTTCCCTTCGGGGTTCTCCACGCCGTAATCGTGCTTCATGAACCCGTTCATATACAGGATGCGGTCGGTGTTCGGGTCCGTCACGTAAATGCTCGTGCGCATGCCCTCGAGCACCGTGTCGAACACGAAGCTGTGCAGATCGGTGACACCTCCGTGGTTGTCGTCGGCGGTCAGTGGCGCATCGTGCCGCATCATCGGAGCGGCCTCGTCAGACTGCTCGCTCGGGGCAGACGATCGCTCGGGATCGCGCTCGCTCATCGCTGGCTCCTTTCAGGGGCGCCTTCTTCGCGCTCCACGAGCGCAATCGTTTCGACGTGGTCCGTATGGGGAAACATATCCACCGGCTGCACCATGCGCACGGCATAGCCGCGCTCCCGCAGGAAGGCCAGGTCGCGCACTTGTGTTTCGGGGTTGCAGGAAATGTACACGATGCGCTGCGGGGCCAGCGTCGCGGCGGCGGCGAGGAACTCCTCGCTCGCGCCCGCGCGCGGCGGGTCCATGAGCAGCACGTCGACGGCTTCGCCCGCGGCGGCGCGCTCGCGCATGAACGCCCCTGCGTCCCCCACCACGAACTGCGCGTTCTCCACGCCGTTGTGCTTGGCGTTCTCGCGCGCGTCGCGCACGGCCGACGCCACCGTGTCCACGCCGATCACCTGCCGCGCGCCGTGCTTGGCCGCCACGAGCCCGATGGTGCCCGTGCCGCAGTAGGCGTCGATGGCGCACTCGGTGCCGGTGAAGCCCGCCATCTCGATGGCCCGCTCGTACAACACTTCGGTCTGCACGGCGTTCACCTGGTAAAACGATTGCGACGAGATGCGAAAGCTCAACCCGCACAGCTTGTCCAGGATGAAGCCCGGGCCGTACAGGGTCTGCTCGCGCTCGCCGAGGATCACGTTGGTCTGGCGCTCGTTCACGTTCTGCACGACCGACGTGATGCGGGGGCAGCGACGCACGAGCTCGCGGCAGAACGCGCGCGACGCCGGGAACGTGCGGCCGTTCGTCACGAGCGTGACGAGGATCTCGCCGCTCGTGTGGCCGACGCGCACCACCGCATGGCGCAGGAATCCGGAGCCCGCGTCCTCCCGGTACGGCTCGATGCCGAAGCGCCCCATGAGGTCGCGCACGGCTCGGATGATGCGTTTGGCCTCCTCGTTCTCGATGAGGCAGCCGTCGGTGGGGACGATGCGGTGCGATCCGGCCGCGTACATGCCGCAGAGGATTTCGCGGTGCGGCTTCTGACCGCGCTTCGCGGTGCCGCCTTGCAGCTTGCGCCCGGGCGCGTAGGGGGACACCACCTTGTTGCGGTAATGGTAGGGCTCGTCCATGCCGATGATGGGTCGCAGCGCGGCCGGATCGGCCACGTCGGCGAACAGGGCGGCCACGCGCGCGTCCTTGCCCGCGAGCTGTTTCGCGTACGGGACGCCGATATGCTGGCAGGCACCGCACTCGCGCTCGACGGGGCACGCAGACGCCGTCGACGCAGGACGCGGAGCGGGCCGCACGCTACCAGACGAGGAACTTGGCATTGTCGATGCTCCAATGGACGTCGCGAATGAACCGCTG
This sequence comes from Eggerthella hominis, assembly GCF_014287365.1. Taxonomy (NCBI): domain Bacteria; kingdom Bacillati; phylum Actinomycetota; class Coriobacteriia; order Eggerthellales; family Eggerthellaceae; genus Eggerthella; species Eggerthella hominis. Next base: position 30,310 of record NZ_JACOOA010000009.1, on the reverse strand, counting down.
CAGCTCTTCCCCATCGTGCAGCTCGAACAACCTGACGATTTCGGCGTGCTCTTCGTTCGCCTTGCGCAGCAGGCCGTCCAGCTCGTCCTCGCCCACATTGGCGTACTCGCGCTTCATGAAATAGCGGTTCATCTGGTGTATCAGACCGATGAGGCGCGAGTTGCCGCACTTGCGCACGTAGCTGTCGTGGAAGTCGTGCTGCAGGTCGTCGTACTTCTTGAAGAGGCCTTTGTCGATGGCCAGCTGCATGGAGCCGTGAAGGAACTGCAGCTGCGCGATGTCATCCTCGGTCATCTCGTCGACGGCGAGCAGGGCGGCACGACCGTCGAGCGGCCCGATGATCTCCACGATCTCGCGGGCGCTGTCCTCCGTCACGCGCTTGACGGAAAAGCCTTTGCGCGGCACGTTCTCGAGATACCCGTCGGCGGCAAGTTGGATGAGCGCTTCGCGCACGGGCGTGCGGCTGACGCCGAGGGCATCGCATATCTGCTGCTCGCTGATCTTATGGTCGTCGGCGAGGGTGCCGCCGTCGATGAGGTCGACGATGTGGTCGTACACATGGTCCTTGAGCGATCGGTACTCGTTCGTCATATCATCCGCCTGTCGTACAGCTATCGTGTATACCAATATACCACAAGCGCTCGGGCGCGTTCGCGAGCGGCTGGCCCGCGCGCGAGGAGGACCCGCCGCGCGTGCGCCCGCATCCCTCCCTGCACGCATGGCCGTCGAAGCGCGCCGCAGCGTTTCAGCAGCAGAATCCGCTCGAAGTAAGCATTTTTTTCGTTTTGCGCACCCAGGAGCATCGAATGGGCGAAACGGCTGGGTGGGTCATTGCAGCAAAAACCTTGTGACCTGGGTATATGCAAAACACCCTTGAAAGCCTCCGGGAGCGAACAAGCGAAAATAGGGGCCGAAGCCTTTGCATGGTACGCAAAACGTAAAAATTGCTTGGAGCTCCGCGATTTCCGCGTCGAACCGTCACCGATGCATGACCGACCAGGTGCATGCGCCCGATAGCGCAGGAGCCACTTCGAGACCGCGGCGATGGGGGCGACCCGAGCGACCCGGGCCCCGCCCCCATCGTCGCCTTCTTCGTCGCCGTTCTCTTGAGCGGCTCCCGTTCCCTCGTCGGCGCGTCCCTCGTCGGCGCGTCCCTCTTCCCCGCTCCCTCTTCCCCGACCCCCTCATCGCCTCGCTTTTCACCGCCCCATCGTCGCCCCCGTCTTCGCCCCTCTCATCGCCCCCGCCCCTATCGCCGCCCCTCTTCCCCGCGACCCCGCTCACCCCTCCCTCGTCGGCGCGTCCCTCTTTTCAACGAATTCCAAAAACTTTCCGCTTCCCCTTGATTGTATACAATATACAGAATACAATGTGCGGCATAGGAACGAACGGAAATAATCTCTTACGAAAGGATTCCGTTATGACCAAGTTCTCCAACGTCATCGTCCGCCGTCCTGCCAAGTCCATGGTCGAGGGCATCACCTCCGCCCCCGAGCTGGGCAAGCCCGACTACGAGCTGGCGCTCAAGCAGCACGACGACTACATCGCGGCCCTCAAGGAGTGCGGCGTCGAGGTGACCGTCCTGCCCGCGCTCGAGCAGTTCCCCGACTCCTGCTTCGTCGAGGACCCCGCGGTCATCACGCGCAAGGGCGCCATCATCACGAACCCGGGCGCCGACAGCCGCAACGGCGAGAAGGACGAGATCGAGCCGGCCGTGCGCCAGTTCTTCGACGACGAGCACGTGAAGCACATCGTGAGCCCCGGCACGCTCGACGGCGGCGACGTCATGATGGTGGGGGATCACTTCTACGTAGGCCGCTCCGCCCGCACGAACGAAGAGGGCCTGCGTCAGTTCTTCGAGATCCTCGAAGGCTGGGGCCTCGAAGGCTCCGAGGTGCCGCTAGAGTTCGTGCTGCACCTGAAGACCGGCGTGAACTACCTGGAGGACGGCAACATGCTGGTGTCCGGCGAGTTCGTGACGAAGCCCGACTTCGAGCAGTACAACCGCATCGAGATCCCCGAGGACGAGGCGTACGCCGCGAACTGCATCTGGGTGAACGGCACCGTCATCGTGCCCGAGGGCTACCCCACCGTGCTGAAGGCCGTGCAGGACGCCGGCTACGAGACGCTGACCGCGGACACGTCCGAGTATCGCAAGCTCGACGGCGGCCTGAGCTGCCTGTCGCTGCGCTTCTAACCTGACGGGTTTCTGCGGCCGACGCCGCAGAAACCCTCTTCCCCTCTTCACATCGCCGCATACGGCGCGCTGCGGCTTCGCCCGGCGCGCCGTTCCATATTCGACGCGCGCACCGCACTGCGCCGTGCGTCAGCATTCCCTTCGACCCCTTTGAAAGGAGGGGCTATGTCGAGCGCTGCCTTGAAAGCCTCCGACAAAGGCCAGATCATCGATCCGAACGGCCTGGACCTATTCCGCCTCACCATGATGGTGATCACGGCCAGCATCTGCGGAGGCATTTTCGCGCTTGCCGGCGACATGGCCGCGGGCGGCGCCAGCACCGGTGCCGTGCTCATCAGCTGGGCCATCTGCTTCGTCGGCGTGTTCTCGCTCATGATGTGCTTCAACGGGCTGTCGCAAGCCCGGCCCGACCTCACCGGCGGCATCTACGCGTACGCGGCGGCGGGCTTCGGCGACTTCGTCGGGTTCAACTCCGCCTGGGGCTACTGGGTGTCGGCATGCCTGTCGAACGTGTCGTTCGCCATCCTGTTGTTCTCGGCGCTCGGGTACTTCTTCCACCCGTTCGAAAGCGGCAACAACCTGCTGTCGTGCGTGTGCGCCTCGGCGTTTCTGTGGCTGCTCGTGTGGCTCGTGTCGCGCGGCGTGAAGGAGGCGGCCGGCATCAACGTCGTCGTCACCATCGCGAAGCTCGTGCCGCTGGCGCTGTTCGTGCTGTCCATCGCGCTGCTGGGAAAGTTCGACCCCGCCATCTTCATGGAGAACTTCTGGGGCGAGCCGGGCGGACCCGACCTGGGACAGCAGATCGTCTCCACCATGATCGCGCTCGTGTGGGTGTTCACCGGCATCGAGGGCGCCGTGGTCATCTCGGGACGCGCGAAGTACGCCCGCGACGTGGGCCGCGCCACGGTCATCGGCTTCATCTCGGTGTTCGTGCTGTACCTCACCATCTCGCTCGAAAGCATGGGCGTCATGCCGCGCGAGCAGATGGCCCAGCTGGCCACCCCTTCGATGGCCGGCATCCTCGAGCACGCCATCGGCCCCGTCGGCGCGGGCATCGTGAACCTCGGCGTGGTGCTGTCGCTGCTGGGCGCGATGCTGGGCTACGTGATCATCGCGGCCGAGACGCCATTCGAGGCTGCGCGCCAGGGCGTGTTCCCCAAGTCGTTCGCGCGCACGAACAAGAACGGCGCGCCCATCGTGACCGTGCTCATCTCGGCCGGCATCACGCAGCTGTTCCTCATCGTGTCGGTGTTCTCGTCATCCACGTACCAGTTCTTCTACGCGTGCGCCGTGTCCACCATCCTCATCCCCTACGTATGCTCGGCGGCCTACTACATGAAGATCGCCTGGAAGAAGGAACGCCTGACGCCCGACCAGGTCAAAAAGGCGCGCGCGTTCGGCACCGTGGGCTTCGTGTACACGGTGTTCCTCGTGTGGGCGGCCGGGTTGGTGGGCATCATGATCACCACCATCCTGTTCGCGCCGGGCATCATCGTGTACGCCCTCGGCCAGCGCGAGCGCGGCGAGAAGATCCTGCCGAACGTGGCGGACAAGGCGATAGCCGCCGTTATCGTGGTGCTCATGGTGGTGTCGATCGCCCTCATGGCCACCGGCACGATCCAGGTGCTGTAACGTTTCGCCAGCCTGGCGGCCCGTGCGCACGGGCCGCCAGGGCATGCGGTTTACGGCTGCGTGACCGATAAGCCCCCTGCCGATGACGGCGTGCTATAGTAGTGCGGTTGTATCGCCGCATATCAAGGAGCACGTCATGAACTTCATCATCCGCTGGCTCGTCACCGCTATCGCCGTGGGCGTGGCAGTGTGGATCGTCCCCGGCATCGAGCTGCTCGGCGGCTCCGACGCGTGGGTGGGCATCGCGATCTTCGGCCTGATCCTGTCGCTGATCAACATCAGCATCAAGCCCATCATGCAGGTGCTCAGCCTCCCGATCAGCGTGATCACGCTGGGCATCTTCTACCTCGTGGTGAACACGCTCATGCTGTACATCGCCGCGTGGCTGGCGAACGGGATATTCCAGGTGGGGCTTGTCATCGACTCGTTCGGCAGCGCGTTCGTGGCGTCGATCGTCATCAGCATCGTATCGGCGCTGGTAAACGCGTTGGTTGGCAACAAGGACTAGCATCCGGCCCCCTCTGGGCCGCGGGCGGCACCGTCGAAACTCGACGGTGCCGCTTTCGTTTTGCGTGAATTCTGAGTGCAGCGCGCCCCTGCGCCCAGGAGCAGCCGTACAATAGGCGCGACTAAGACGGGCGGGTCGCAGGCGCAGGGCGAAGAGCCGCGCCGATCCGCATACTGGTGAGGAATTCGAATCATGGAACAGCTGACCGACGCCGCTTCGGGCGTCTCCGGGTGCGCCTCCGCGCCCTCTCCCAACGATGCCTCGTGGCGGACGAAGGCCGGACGGGCCGGCAAGCGCGGGGCGCGCCTCGTCGTGCAGCTCGGCGTGGTGGTGGCGGTGTACGCCGCGGGGTGCGCGTTGGCTTCGGTGCTGCCCATCCAGCTACCGGGCAACATCGTGGGGATGGTGCTGCTGCTCGCGCTTCTGGGCACGGGCTTGCTGAAAGCTCGCCATGTGGGCGACGCGTGCGACTGCCTGCTCGACAACATGTCGCTGTTCTTCATCCCGGCCGGCGTGGCCATCATGGGATGCTTTTCCCTGCTCGAGGGCAATGCGGCTAAGTTCGCGCTCGTGTGCGTGATCACCACGGTGCTCGTGTTTTTGGCGACGTCGTACACGGTGATGCTCGTGTCGCGGCTGCTGGCGAAGCGCGATGCGCGCACGGCCGACGAGGAGGCGTAGGCGCATGGACCCGATGGTGTACCTTGCGCTGACCCTGGCGCTGGGAACCGCAGCCTCGTTCGCGGTGTTCAAGCTTTCCGTGCTGCTGTACGAGCGCGTGAAATCGCCGCTGCTCAACCCCCTGCTGGTCACCGTCGCGTTCATCATCGCGGCGCTCGTGGCGCTGCGCATTCCCCTGGAATCCTACGAGCAGAGCGTGCAGCTCATCTCGTTTCTGCTGGGACCGGCCACCGTGGCGTTGGCGTACTCGGTGTACCGGCAGCGCCAAACGCTCAAGGACCATTTCGTCCCCATCTTCGCCGGGTGCCTCGTGGGCTCGGTCGTGTCCATGACGAGCGCCTACGCGCTGTGCAAGCTGCTGGGCCTCGACGACACGCTGGCGCTGTCGTTCATCCCCAAGTCGGTAACCACACCCATCGCCATCGCGGTGTCGCAGCAGCTGGGCGGCATCACGTCCATCACCGTGGCGGCCGTCATCGTCACCGGCATCCTGGGCGCCATCACCGCACCGCTCATGGCGCGCCTGTTCCGCGTGCGCGACGGCATCGCCAAAGGCGTGGCCATCGGCACGTGCAGCCACGCGGTGGGCACGACGAAGGCGCTCGAGATGGGCGAGCTGGAAGGCGCCATGAGCGGCGTCTCCATCGCGGTGTCGGGCCTGCTGACCACCGCCATCGTGATCATAGCAAGCTGCTTTTTGTAGGGACGGGCGATCCTTGCGTTCGCTTCCAGTTTGCTGGGGTTTTTGACCGCAATAAGGGAGCGGCTCCCGATCCGCAAGGACAAGGAGCCGTAACCAAGTAGCCAAACCGCCGAAGCGATTCGAGAGCCGTGGGGAGTTAGCTGCGGCTCGCCTTCCATTATATTCAACTGATTTTTTTATCTACAAGCGCATTGATTGGGAAATAACAACGTGTTGTTCGAACGGATGCTTTTGGATCGAAACCTGCGAACTAAATCTCGTCGCGCACAACCCCTAGTTTTAGCCTTCCAGACAGCCTAAAGAATCGAAAGAGCGACAGGAGCCTCACGAGACGTTTTTATGCACGAGTCTTCATCATTTTATCGAAGCTGGTGTGCATGTTTTAAAGCTTCATTACTAAGCATCGCACTAATGCTCAGCATGCCGCAGCCTTGGCCTAGGCATTGATCAAGGCTGCGACAAGATTGAATTACGAGCCAACAAAATCATAAGACCCGTACGAAAGCGGCACCGCAGATGCCTATCTTAGCGCTGCTGTAATAGCGCTATATGTCTTGGGTGAAACTGCGGCGGGACCACCAAACACGAAGGAGCGCAGGACGTTTGCTTTGTTCTCTTTCAAGAAGCCGTCCACGTTCGATCGATAGCCATCGGATACAAGCACGAGCGCCGAATTGTTCTTGCCACAGAAAGCGGCACCCGCTAGCGCGTCATAGTAGGAGTCCCCGGTGGCTATGCCGACATTTGCGGCCGTCATGCCCTCGCCAAGGCACCACTTTGCAATCGCTCCGGAGGTTTCGTAAGCGGTCGGGCCGGCAAGGCGCACACACGAGAAACCCTTGAGCTGCTGGGACTCAAGCTGGCTTGACAGGGCTGCAGTACCCCCCACTATAACGATGCGTGAGAACCCGCCGGATTTGAGTGCCGCGAGCACATGGGAGTCAAGCTTGTGAGTGGAGGCGTTCGCCAGGAAGATAGGGGCGCGCTTGGCGAAACCATAGGGCGACACCGACAGCGCGTCTTGAAACGTCTCAGACGTAGCCACGACGGCCGTGGTTCCCCACGAACCTTTGCCTTCCTCGAAGATCTTGAGAGCAGTGTCGACCGCAACACCGCCCGCGAGCCGCTTCACGGTCTTCACGCCAGATAGAGACTTCAGAGACGACTCCACCTTGGCCGACACAGCCGCCACGCCGCCCACAATATAAACCTTGCTCGCCTTCAGCCTCTTGATCTCGGAGGAAGTCTGGGTCGAGAGCGCATTCCCATCGGTTAGAAGGATGGGGCAGTAGTTCACGCCAGCCAGCGACGAGGCCGCCAATGCATCCCAATAGCCACCGGCTGTAGCAACGATCACCGTTCCGGACGAGTCAAAACCCTGTTTGGTGATGGCAGCCATCGTGTCCAAGGCGATGTCGCCTGCCAGACGGGATGGCGGCACACTCTTGTACTGAGGCAGAACCACCTTGTCGTTCGTCCCAAAGCGATCCGTAAGAACCTTCGTGTCGGCGATGTAGTTATCGTAACAATAGAGTTCCTTGAGTGCCTTGTTGGCTGACACATCGAGCTTTGTCAAAAGGTTGCCCCAGCAGCTGAGCCATCCGAGTCTTGGGTTTTTGGAAACGTCAATTTGAGTTATCGAATTCTCATAACAGCCGAAGTTGAGAAGCCGCACACACCCGCTCACATCGACGGTGTTGAGACCATTGCCGTCGCAGATCACGTATTCCAGCTTGCCGTTGGCGGACAGGTCGAGATCAACCAGGTCGTTGCCTCGCAAGACTTCGCCCTCACCCAGATCCGTATGGGTGTTTTTGCCGCATGAGAGGTTGACGAGCTTAGAGTTCTTGCTTACGTCGAGCACGGTTAGATTGTTCCCCGCGCAGTAAAGCCATTCAAGGTCGGGAAGACTGGAGAGGTCGAGTGTCCCGAGATTGTTCTGTTCGCAATCGAAATCGGTCAACTTGGAGGAAGCTTTGGGGAGGGAGAGGGTGCGAATGTCCCAGCCTGGGCACCAGAATTTGGTAAGCTCGGTAGCCGCGCTCGCATCTAGCGTCTCAATGATACGGCTGCCCGTACGCCCTAGCACCATATCCACTTGCTTGACGGCAATACTCCACGTCGTTTTTGCATCATAGCGGACAGGAAGCGTTTTAGGAATGGAGACTTTTTTGGACGACCCTATATACCCTGTGACCTTAATCTGAGATTGCTCGGGTCCTGAATTCCAGTAGTTCTCCACTCGATACACCAACCCTGAAGCGGTTTTGTAGCATTGGGGGAGCACTGCCGCGCTCATGCCGTCATACAGATTGCCGGTATCCATCTCGGTACCGTACTTCGCTACCAGATCTTTCGCGTTGTCGAGCAGGTTATACGTACATTGTAGGTTAGGATAATAGTGCGTACCTTTGTTGGTGATCTTCGTATTCTTTGAAAGATCGAGATGGGTGAGGAAGTTGTTAGTACAGTAGAGATTCGTTAGATTGGGATTGCGGGACACGTCGAGCGTTGTCAGGCGGTTATATGAGCATTGCAACCTTTCCAAAGACGTGCAGTTACCAACATCAAGCCTGTCAAGGCTTCCACCCGCGCACATCAGTTCTTTAAGTTTAGGGTTGTTCGACACATCTAGCGACATCAAGTCCTGTGTTGAGAGACACTCCAGAGCAGTTGCCTTCGATGCATCCAGATGGTACATCTGACCAGTCTGGGATGCCGGATAGGCATTAAAGGACACTACGTCGACACCGTCGATCTTCTCGGGAATAGTGATTCCGTAAGACCAGGTGGCATCGACAATGTAAACACCCGTCCCGTAATTGCCGGTCGTGTTCTGATAGGTGTACGTTACGCCATCGACGGTAGCGGTCTTCGACGCAGATTGCTCGAAGACCTGCGCATCCTCGTCGGACTCGCCGAACACCTGCATCTCCGAATCTACGCCCTCAATCGCAGCCAGCCCGATACCGAATGGCCTTTCGAGCGGAAGTGACGCGGTCTCGGAGCTATCGGGGATATCGGGAATGGCGAGCGTGGAAATGTCCAGCTCGCTTGCAACGTCTTCGTCAACTTCTTCGGCACTCAACGCTTCTGTCGCACCATCAGCATCCGCCGCTTCCTGCACGCTTGCCGTCGACTGCTCGATCTGCGCATCATCGGCTGTTGTCTCACCTTCGAAAGGCAGTGCCTGAGGAACGTTCGCGCCGTCCTGGGTTTCCGATACAGGGACATCGGCGTCGTTCGCCCCCTCGTCCGCAACAGACACCTTGTCGCCTTCGCCGTCGGCCTTTTGAACAGCGGCTGTTTGCGCGTCTCCCCCCAACTCCTCCGCAAATGCAGCGACCGGGCACAAACCAAAGACGAGCGACATGCTCACGAAAACAGAGAAAACGCCACGCCCCCTCGCATCCATCTCCCCTTTTGACCTCAACACGCCGATCACTCTCCTTGATGGGAAACGACAAAACGCCTCTTCAAAGTGTACCGTGCGCGCTTCGCATGCGCGAGTATGAGATATTACGAAAAATTGGTATTTCCTTACATCGCCGCCGAGACGTCGAATGATCTCGCGAAAGCCGCTCTCGCAGCATTTGCCGATCGTCAGACCAGCGCGATCTTGTAGATCTCGCGGGCGTCGTCCATGGTGAGCTTCTTGAAGCTGCCGAAGGGCTCGCCCTTGTTCTCCTTGAGCGTGGGGATGAGCTTCTCGATGTCGCCCTCCTCCATGTCCAGCTCCGCCAGCGTGAGGGGCATGCCGAGCGAGGCGAAGAACGAGCGCGTCTCGTCGATGGCCGACAGCGCATCGGCGTCGACGTCGCCGGTGGGCGCCAGGCCGAACACCTCGCGGCCGTAGTGGGCGAAGCGCGCCGGGTTCTCAGAGTAGACGAACTCCATCCAGGCCGGGAACATCACCGCGAGGCCCGCACCGTGCGTGATCTCGGGATAGAGCGCCGACAGCTCGTGCTCCAGGCCGTGCGTCGCCCAGTCCTCGTGGCGGCCGACGCCGGCGAGACCCTGATGGCACAGCATGCCCGCCCACATGACGTTCGCGCGCGCATCGTAGTTCTCGGGCTCCACCATGACGCGCGGCGCCTCGGCGCGCACGGTCTTCATGAGCGACAGGCACAGGTTGTCCGTCACCGGCACCGCGCCCACGTCGTCGAAGAAACGCTCCAGCAGGTGGCAGAACATGTCGGTGAGGCCCGCGGCCGTCTGGAACGGCGGCAGCGTGAACGTGAGCTCGGGGTTCATGAACGCGAGCTTCGGGCGCTGCGCGTTGTTCGGGTAACCCGACTTCATCTGCAGCTCGTCGTTCGACACCACCGTGTTCTTCGACGCCTCGCTGCCGGCAGCCGGGATGGTGAGCACCACGGCGATGGGCAGCACGTCGTTCGTCTGCCGTTTCGTCTCGAAGAAGTCCCACACGTCGCCGTCGTAGTGCGCGCCCACGGCGATGGCCTTCGCCGAATCGATGACCGAGCCGCCGCCCACGGCGAGCACCCAGTCGATGCCGTGCTCCTTGCACAGCGCCACGCCCTCGCGCACAAGCGTGATCTCGGGATTCGGGCGCACGCCGCCCAGCTCCACATGCTCGACGCCCGCCGCGTCGAGCGACGCCTTCACGCGATCGATCAGGCCGCTTTTCACCGCGCTCTGCCCGCCGAAATGCAGCAGCGCCTTGCGCGCCCCGCGCTCGGCCAGCTTCGCGCCCACCTGCTCCTCCGCGCCTTTGCCGAACACGAAGTGGGTCGGCGACACGAATTCGAAGTTCTCCATAGACGATCCTTTCCGCAGTGCGTTCACGTCCCGTTGATTTTTCGTAGTGCAACGTATCGTATACTACTACCAGCGATACTCTCAGGAAAGGATACCCTATGCCGAACCCCGATGCGCGGTTGGTGAGAGGTGTAAGCATCGCCGTGATCGTCCTGTCAGCGTTGGCGCTTGCAGGATGTCTGCTGTTGCTCGTCGTGCTGGGCATCGGCGGCGCCGTGCTGAGCGACCCCGGCTCGTCGTTCATCGTCGCGCACAACGATCCCGGTTTCGTCGAGAGGTTCTCGTCGAGCTCCGACGCGGAAGCAGCCGCCGTGCTCACGGCCCTCGGGCTGGGCTTGGCCAGCATCGGCGTGATCTGGCTGGTCATCTGCCACGGCGTGGTGCTGGTCGCAGGCATCATGGGTCTGCAGGCGTCCGCGCGCCCCGAGAAGCTGGGCACCGCGTTCGGTTGGGCCATCGCCGGCGCCGCGCTCTCGCTGCTGGGCGGCAACCTCATCACCATGGCGCTGCTCATCATCGCGGCCGTGTACCTCAACAAGCTGCGCACGCCGCCCTACCAGCCGCAGGCGCCGATGCCGCCCGTGCCTCCTTACCAGCCGTAACGAGAAGCGCCTCCGAATGCGGAGGCGCTTCTCGCGTGCCTGTTACGCCGTAAGAACCTTCAGCAGCTCGGCTGCGTCGCGGTAGAACGGAAGACGCGTTTCGGCGGCCACCGCGGCGGCGAAGCCGGGCGCCCACACCGCCACGTGCTCGGCGAGGAAGGTCTCGTACGCCGCCTGCGGCGATCCCCCGGGCAGGTCCGCGCTTGCGGGAAGCGGCGACTCGTCGTCCGGCGCGATGCCCAGCGAGCGAAGGGCGAGATGCTCGAGCAGCTCGCACTCGGTCGCGATATGATCGAGCGGCTCGTTCGTCCCCTCGGGCCTGGCCAACCCGCACGACTTCATGAAACGCTCCACCGCCATCGAGTGCGGGTTCACGAACAGGAGCGCCTGCACGCCTTCTTCCTCCGCGCGCCGCACGCCCTCGTAGGGGCTGACCGCCGGCTGGGGCGAGCCCACGAACAGGCGCGTCGCCTCAACGCGCAGCGCCTTCAAATCCTGCACGCTCTCGGCTTCGCCCGCGCCGAACGACTCCGGCAGCTCAAGTCCCAGCGCTTCCGCGACCTCGCGCGCCGCATCGGTCCACTCGCCGGACGCCACCGCCTCGGCAAGCTCCTCCGTCGGATACCGGAAGCTGAACGCCGCCAGCTCCCACGCAGCCGCACGCGCCTCGCCGCCGTTCATGTCGTCAACCATGTGTGCCCTCCTCTTTTGTCAGCCCAAGCTCGTCTCACGCGCGCAACCGCGTAGGACGCGTACACCATACCGTAAAACGCGAGCGCCGCCGACGCATCCGGCGACCCCGCCGCAACGGGTACCATCATATAGCCAAGCATATGGAAGAATATCAGCGCGAAGAACGCATATGCTAGCCATTGCACACGCTTCCACGAATTCGCCTTCATCGCACGCTTGACCGCTTGCAGCGACGTGACCGCGAGAACGGCCAGCAGCACGATGAGCACCACGGCGATCCCCAACGACGCGATCACGGTCGGCCTGAGCGAGCCGAGCGTCCCCACCATGCCCGCGTAGCTCGCCAGATACGGGACGACATGGGCGATCATCAGGATGGTGGCGACGATGGAGAGCTCCCCGCGCACAGGCTGCAAGGCCTTGCGCACGGCCGAACCGTCCCGAAACGCCCCCACGAACATCACGATGGCGAGAAACGCGAATCCCACCTGCCCCTTTTGTATCGCGAACGCCGCCGCGCGCACGAAGCCGTCGGCAACGGGATGGTACGTGAAGTACACGCCGAAGCACGCCGTCGCCGCGGCAAGCACGTAGAACGCCGACGGGCTCGCCTTGATGGCGTTGTGGAACAGCGCCACGAACGCGACCGAAAACGCCAGCGAGATCACTTGACTCATGATTGCACCTCCTCACGCCACGTGCTGCTTGGGTGGGCGCCCCGCCCGAGGAGGGAGGGAAGGTCGGGCGGGGCGCCGCACGCGCAGCATCTAGCGCAGCAGATAGACGTTCGGACCGGTGCCCGCATCGGCCAGCAGCTGCTCGGCGTTGCTTTGGGCAGCCAGCTTCGCCACCTCGGAATTCGGATCGTCCAAGTCGCCGAAGAAGCGCGCGCGACCGGGGCACACCTCCACGCAGAACGGCACGTCGCCGTCCTTCACGCGATGGTGGCAGAACGTGCATTTCTCGGCCGTGCCCGCCAGGTGCGCGGGGGCGTTCGCCGCGCCGAAGGCGAAGTCGGCGTACTGCACGGGGTCGCCCTCCTGCAGCGAGCGCACGCCATAGGGGCAGGCCTCCACGCACAGGCCGCAGCCGATGCACTTCTCAGCATCGATCATCACGATGCCGGTTTCCTCGTCTTTCCACGTCGCGCCCGTCGCGCACACCGCCACGCAGGCCGGCTTGGCGCAGTGCTGGCACGACAGCGTGTAGGACGACATGCTCATCTCGCCGCCGTACGTGCCGGCCGGAGAATCGGGGTTCTCGCCGCCCTCGTTCACCACTTTGTTCCACCACATATCCTGCGGCAGATTGTTCTCAACCTTGCATCCCACGACGCACGTGCTGCACGCGATGCACCGCTTGACGTCGATAACCATTCCGTATTGCGTCATCGTTACTCAACTCCTTCCCAAGCGCGAATGCCCACCAAGCAGTCCATGAAGCTCTGGTTGACCAGCACGGCGTCGGTCTCGCGCGAGAGCGGCTCGGACCAGCCGCCCGCCACGTGCTGGTCGGATTGCCAGCTTTTCGGGTACACGAGGGTGCCCGGACGGATGGCCTCGTTGTACACGAGCTTGGCAACCGCATGGCCATGGTCGTTGTAGCATTCAACCAGCACGCCGTCGGCCAGACCGGCCTCGGCGGCATCGGCCGGGTTGATCTTCACCGTAGGCTCCGGATCAAGCTCGCGCAGGATGCGGTTGTACGACCACTGGCCGTGCACGCGGAAGCGCGGGCGCTCGGACATGAGCACGAACGGGTACTGCTCGGCCAGCGGGTTCGTCGGCCACGCCTCGCGGGGCTCGAACCAGGTGGGAAGGTGCTCGCGCGACAGGTCGGGCGTCTTCCCCGTCACGCCGTACGGCGTGGGCTTCTCGACGTAGAACTCCGCGCGGCCCGACGGCGTGGCGAACGTGAGGTCCTGCCACTGCATGAAGTAGTCGCCGTACGCGTGGATGGCGTTCTTCTCGCACAGCGCGTCGTACGTGATGCCCTGCTTCGCGGCCAGCTCGCTGTCGAAGTACTCGCGCAGGAACGCCTCGTTGCTGTCCGGGAACAGGTTGTCGTCCAACCCGAGCGCCATGCCCAGCTTGCGCATGATGTCGAGGTCGCACAGCGCCTCGCCCAAAGGCTCGATGGCCTTCTCTGAGTGGATGACATGGTAGGTGTTGCCGCTCGTGATGGCATCCTCGTACTCGAACCAGTGGGCGCACGGCAGCACGTAATCGGAGTAGCGCGCCGTGTCGGTCATCATGTAGTCCACGGTGACCACCAGCTCGAAGTTGGCGAAGATGTCGTCGCGCAGCGCGTTCGTGTCGCACCAGGTGCACAGCGGGTTGCCCGAATACACCCACAGCGCCTTGGGCGTGATGGGAGCGCCGAGGTACTGGCCGCTCGCGAACACTTCGGGCATGTTCATGTACGCGATGGTGGGCGAGGTCGCCGGCGTTGCGGGCGAGGTCGCGGCCTTGTTGCCGCCCGCCCACGACATCCACACGGCCGAGCTGTAGTTCGCGCCCGGCTTGCCCAGCTGGCCGGCGAGCGCCGCCATCGTCGCGCCTGCGACGTGAGGAGCAAGGCCGTTGTCGTAGGCCTGCGTGCCCCATCCGACGCGGTGCGTGACCGGGCCGTCGCAGGCGAGGCGCGCCAGCTCGACGATGGTTTCCTCCGGCACGTCGCACATCGTGGACGCCTGCGCGGGGGCGAACTTCTCGATCTCGGCTTTCAGCAGGGTGAACGCCGTATGCACGGCGATGCCTTCGACGTCGAACGCACCTTCGATCGCCGCGTTGGCCACCGTCGAGAGCTCGGCGGCGGCACCCGCGTCCTCGTCCCACACCGCGTACGGGTCGATGATCGCCGGCTCGCCGGTCGTGGGGTCGATATCGCCCTTCGTGGGCTCCACGCCCAAATCGCTCATGCGCAGGAATAGCCCGTCGGCATCCTTCACCAGGAACGGAGCCACCGTATGCTGCTTGATGAAGTCCCAGTCGACCAGGTCTTCCTCCAACATGACGTACATCATGGACATGATCAGCTGCAGGTCGGCGCCGGGGCGGATGGGTACCCACTTGTGCGACTTCGCGGCCATCTGCGTGTAGATCGGGTCGATGCAGATGACGTTCGCGCCCGCCTCGATGGCGTCGGCGACGAAGTGCCAGTCGTGGATCTGCGCATCGGTCAGATTGTTGCACCACAGAAACAGGTTCTTCGCGTTCACGTAATCGCGCTGGTCGTTGCCGGGCCACGGCGAGCCGCCGTACCCGAACACGCGCATGATGCCGTACATGTTGCCGGCGTCCAGCGGGCCGCTCATCGTGGACGCGTTGATGGTGCCGAACAGCTTGCCCGGCGTGCCGCTCGTGGCGTGGTACACGCTCGAGCCCGAGGTTTTGAAGATGGACGAGTCGCCGAACTCCTCGCGATAGCCCTTGATCTTCGCGGCGATGTCGTCGATCGCCTCGTCCCAGCTCACGCGCTCCCACTGGTCGCTGCCGCGCGCGCCCGTCTGCTTCATCGGATACAGCACGCGATCGGGATGATAGATGTTCTCATTGCTGACCAAGCCGCGCAGGCAGATGCGGTTGAACTCGGGGCTCGGAAAATCGGCCGGAGCCGTTTTCACCAGCTTGCCGTCGCGCACCGTAGCGGTCATCATGCAGGTGTTGAAGCAGTTCGGACGGCAGCACACGTTGAAGTGCTCCTCGTTGACCTGCTGCGTTTCGGCCGCGCCGTCGTCGGAGCCCGATGTGCTCGGCGCGCACCCCAGTGCCGTGCCGGCCCACACCCCTCCTGCGACAACCGCCGTCGACTTCAGAAAACTCCGCCTCGTGAGGCCTGACGTTTCATTCGTCCAAGACATGTCTCCCCCTTCGAAATCCAGGGCGAACGCGCATGGGTCACCACGCACGCACGCATTTCGAGAACCCTCTTGCCGTGTCAGGATTGGCCAACCCCTCTAGTTTTCATATGAAAACACTTTTCATATGAAAACTCAAGAGGCTACGGGGGATTGCATTATTCTAGTTTTAGATGATTCCCCGCTCAGGTTATTTCGCAGGCTTCGGGGAAGACGCTTCGCTCACCTTGTCGGCGAACCCCTCGTTCCACGAGCTGGGCACCACGACCGTGCCCTTCCCCTCCTTGACGCCCTCGTAGAGCAGGTACATTTTCCGCAGCTCAAGCGCCGTATCGTCGTCGTAGGTGTGCGCGTAGCGCTCGATCATCGCCGAGATTTCCGGCTCGGCTTCCATGAGGATCAGGCGCGCTTTCTTCTTCTGCTCGGCCTGCGCCTCCAACGACATGACGTCCTGCAACTCTTCGGGCAGCAGGATGTTGCGCACCTCCACCGACAGCACCGTGATGCCCCATTCCGACACCTTCTCCTCCAGCAGTCGCTTGAGTTCGCGGTCCAGCTGATCGCGGCGCGCCGTCACCTCGGCGGCCGTCGCGCGGCCGATGGCGTCGCGCAGGATGGTCTGCGCGGAGAACAGCAGCTGGTTGGCGTAGTCGTCCACCGCGACGCATGCGCGCTCGGCATCGTGCACCATCCAGAACACCACCGCGTCCACGTCGAGGGGCACGAGGTCGGTGGACAGCGTCTCCTCCGCGCCGAACGCCGTGGTGCGGATGCGCACGTCGATGCGCATCGTGCTGTACTCGATGAACGGGATGGTGAAGAACAGCCCGGGTCCCTTCACGCACTTCAGCTTGCCCAGGCGCATCACCACCATGCGCTCCCACTGCTGCGCGATGTGAACCGACGATGCCACCACGATGGCGGCGAAGACGGCCACGGCGATGGCGAAGAAGCCGATCTTGCCGCTGGCCAGGTAGAATACGCAGCACACGACCAGGAAAGCCGCCACGATGATCATCGCCTGGAGGAAGTACACGCCGTTGCGCGACGCCCGCTGCATCGGGTCGCCCTCGCCCGGCGGCGCCACCGTCACGCGGCGCGGCTTCCCGCTGCCGTTCTCCCTGCCCTCGTCGTTTCGTTTCATCCCCATGAACGTCCTCCCCCTTACTCGTGCGACGGATACGTGCCGGCCTCTTGCTCCAGTTTGCGGACGCGCGTCCTCATGGCGGCCTCGATGTCGCGGTTCGACAGCCCGATATCCGTCAGCGCGGCGATGCACTCGTCGAGCGCTTGCTCGATCGCATCGGCCTGCTCCCTGCTCTCCCCCGCGTCGAACCCGTTGACGAACGCGCCCACGCCGCGCTTCGACGTGATGTAGCCGTCGTTCGCCAAGCTCGTGTACACCTTGCTGACCGTGTTGTAGTTGATCGAGAGGTCGATCGCCATCTCGTGGATCGTCGGCAGCTGGTCGCCCGGCTGGTAGTGCCCCGAGTTGATCAGGTACACCAGGCGGTTGCGCAGCTGCATCCACAGAGGCACGCGGCTTTCTTCGTTCTTCTCGAAGTGAAACACGATCGGTTGTCCTCATTCCCCGCTTATCTCGCACCTGACTATCTATCGTGATCAGAGTACACCAACGGCTCACGCCGCCGCCAGAATACACCACCGCAGCACGAACCCGCCTACCAGCACGAGCGCCGCCGGAACGAACGGATGGACGCGCAGCGTGGGCACCTTGCGCGCCAGCACGTACAACACGAGCGGCGCGACGATGCCGATCGCCACGAGGCCGGCCCAGAACGGGACCGCCGCGCTTCCGCCGATCAGCCGCCATGCCGACGCAGGTGCATCCTGGAGGCTCGCCAGCACGAAGGCCGCCAGCACGAGCAGCTCCACCACCAGCACCGCCGCATCCGCCAGCGCCACGCGGCGCATCGCGGGCGCGAAGCTGTCCCACGTTCTCGTGGCGACGGCGCACAGCGTGACGGCCGCCGCGCCACACGAGAGCGACGATGCCAAAAACAGCGGGATGAGCAGCGGCGATCGGAAGAGCGGCACACCCGAGAACGCCATGAGCAGCAACGCGGTGTACGTCATAACCGCGCACGCCAGCACGAGGTGAACCGCCGCGACGATGCGCATCGCCAGCGGAGGAACCGGGAACACCCGCAGCCATGCCAGCCCCGAGAACACCCCGCACAGGATGGTGGCCGCCAGCGTGTAGGCGCCCACCGACACCACCGAAAGCGTGGGCTCGGTGAGGAGGATCAGTATCTCGTCGGGTCGCCTCATGTCGGCGAGCAGGCAGAACGCGCCCACCGTGCACACGGCCGAAGCGATGAGGAACCCGAAGCCGAACAGCCGCCGCGGCGCGATGCCCGCACGCTCCGTCGCGAAGCCCAGCACGTTCAGCACGCAGCAAGCCCCCGCGCCCATACCGCCCAGGAAGAGATATGCGACGATCAGGTTGTTGAACATGGTCCACGTTCCCGCTTCGACGTACACGACAACGCGATTATAGCAGTCTGTCAACCAACAGCGACCCGCCACGCGAGCACGCCGGTTCGCGCGTTTCCTGCAAGGTTCTCGAGTTATGCACCCCTTTGGCAACCCCGCTGGGCGCTCGGAAAGAGAGCCGAGCTCGAAGCGTGCGCAAAATCCCAGGTGAATCTGCTCACTTCGGTCACGGAACCCCCGCTGCCCGCCGAGAGAGGGTGCATAACTCGAGGACAGGTCATTTTTAGGCCCTTTTCAATGACAGAGGGGTGCATAACTCGACGACCCGGCACGGCGCCGCCGCTCCAGACGCCGAGCACGAACGCCTGGCGCGCAGCGCCTTACCCCAGCGCCACGTCCAGGATCATCATCACGAGGAAGCCGGCCATCACGCCGAGGGTGCCGGCGTTGGAGTGCTCGCCCAGGTGCGCCTCGGGGATGAGCTCCTCCACCACGACGTACATCATGGCCCCGGCCGAGAACGCCAGCATCCACGGCATGTACGGCGAGATGAGCCCCGCGAACAGCACCACGAGGATGCCGAACACAGGCTCGGCCAGGCCCGACAGCGTGCCCAGCGCGAACGCTTTCGGCGCGCTCATGCCTTCCTGCAGCATGGGCAGCGCCACGGCCGCGCCCTCGGGCACGTTCTGGATGCCGATGCCGATGGCCAGCGCCACGGCCATGCCGAACATGCCCGGATCGCCGCCGTTCTGCGCCGCCATGGCGAACAGCAAGCCCACGCTCATGCCCTCGGGGATGTTGTGCAGCGTGACGGCCGTGAACAGCAGCGTCGGACGATCCCACTTGCTGGGCAGGCCCTCGGGCTTGCTCTCGCCCGGATGCAGGTGCGGCAGCAGCTGGTGCAGCACCATGAGGAACACCACGCCGATGGCGAAGCCTCCCGCTGCGGGAATCCACCCGATCTGTCCCGCCTCCTCCGCGCGCTCGATGGCGGGAATGAGCAGCGACCACACGGACGCCGCCACCATCACGCCTGCGGCGAACCCGAGAAATACCTGTTGAAACACCATGCTGTTGCGCTTGCGGAACAAGAACACCGAGGCGGCGCCCAGCGTGGTCATGAGAAAGGTGAAGCCGGTTCCGCCGGCGGCCCATAACAAAGCAGTTTGCATTACCTGCTCCTATCGTATTCGTTCGAAGGTGCGTATCGGCGCAGCGGTGCCGTGGTCGGCGTCGCGCCATTCTGTGGTACCAGCACAGTGTACGCCAATAAACGATGAGGGCCTCGATGCTTTTTCCCAGCGTTACCTACGCGCATACCATCGCCGAAACGCAACGAGACCGGGGAGTGATCCCCGGTCTCATCGAAAGGAATACCGACAGTACCGCTTGGCTGAAAGCCTACTAGCCCATCGCTTTCGCGATGTTCGTAGCAATACCTTACGAGACTGTTTACTTGGCGAAGATAGTCTTTATTCGTTCGTATTGCGATTTTTTTATCAACTGTCGGACAACGCAGATTGTACGCTCTTTTGTTCTCCTTGCGAACCCCCGCAAGCGTTTTTGTGCAGGTGAACAACCAAATCGTTGCTATCCGTCACCCCGCCGTCAACGCCTTGTTGAAGCCGGGTAAGGGGCTCGCTTGTCCTCCGGGCGCAAAAAAAAACGCCCCCGGTTGGCCGGGGGCGTTTTTGGCGGTGAAGTACGGTGCGCGCTTACGCGGTGGCCAGAGGGCTCGGGACGGAGTAGACGCGCGCGGCGTTTTCCTGATCGAGGTCGTAGAGGGCCTTCGCGTCGGAGCCGAACAGCTTCATGCGCGTGATCATCTTGTCGGCGTTGTCCTCTTCCTCCTGCTGCTCCTCGATGAACCAGTCGAGGAACTTCATGGTGCGGTAGTCCTTCACCTCGGCAGCAGCGGCGTAGATGTCGTTGATGAGGCTCGTGACGTACTTCTCGTGCGTGAGGGCGGCCTCGAGCGGCTCCAGGAAGTTGGTGAACTCCTTGTCGGGCTGGTCGATGGCCAGCAGCTTCACCTTGCAGCCGTTCTCGTGCAGGTAGTTGCGGAAGATGAGGGCGTGGTCGCGCTCTTCCTTGGCCTGGATCTCGTACCAGTTGGCGAAGCCTTCGAGGCCCTCCTCCTCGTAGTAGTCGGCGAAGGACAGGTACAGATACGAGGAATACAGCTCCTTGTTGATCTGATCGTTCAGAAGTTCATACACGCGTGCGTCCATGGGCATCTCCTTCTTCGTTCGTTCGGGGAGCGAACCGGTAATGCACCCCGTTTCATCTGCATATATGATAGCGCTCCTCCTACTTGCAGACGAGATTGGCGCCCGTGCTCGCGTCAAATCAACACAGCGCCGATGGCTCGGCGCGCGGCTATTCGAGCTCCTCGACCAAGTCGAGCAGCTCATCCTCCGCGCCCGCCTCGCACACGGTTTCGCGCACGGCTTCGCACACCCCGTGACGGCGCCCCGCGGCCGCAACCATCTCGCTCAGCACCATCGCCACGAGATAGACCGACAGCGCGCTCGACCACAGCAGCTGCGCCTGGCCGCCGAACAGCTGGAACGCGATCATGCCCGCCGCCACGCTGGCCGCGCAGCTGGAGCAGAACGCGGCGAACACCTTGGAAAATCCCACCTCGGAGCTTTTCGCCATCCACAGCAGCACCACGAGGCCCAGCACGTTCATCAGCGCCACGCCCAGATAGGAGGCGACGGAGAACAGCATCGACCCCGAAAGCGCTCCCGTTGCGTTGACGAGGGGGCACGCCAGCAAAAGCGCCGCCGAAACGGGGAGCGCCACGCGATAGAACACCTGGAGGATGCCGTCCGTCGCGCGCGAAGCGTGCGCGACGACCCACCACACAACGACAGTGAGCAGCAGATACGCCACCGGCTTGAAAGCGACGTTCACCGGGCCGGCGTCGACGCGCTCGGTCCACAGCGTCAGGCCGATGGTGAAGAAGTTGAACATGAGCCCGGCAACCGCGGCCCAGCCCTTCTGCATGACCTCGCGCATCGTTTCGAGCGGTTTCACCACGACGGCGCTGCGCAGCCCCACCTTGATTTCGTCGGCCTGCACGATCTGGCTTGCCAACAGCGGCAACGCACCGCACGACACCAGCACGAGCATGCCGAGGCAGAACAGGAACGGCGTGCCGGCGTGCGACACCACGAACCACCAGCACGATGCCGCCAGAAACGCCAGCATGGTGTTGAGCAGCGCGCCCTGGTAGGAGAACAGGCGGTAGTAGCGCCCCCATTGGCGCAGCAGGCACGTCAAGCCGAAGCCCAGAAACAAGCCGGCCCCCACGGCGCTCGCCTCGATGGGAAGCACCTGGTACAGCAGCGCGCACAGCACGCCCGCCACCGATGCGAGCAGCCCTGCGCCGATCGACCAACGCCGCTTCTCCCCGTCGTGCGCCGAAACGAACACGACGACGCACAGCACCACCACGCCCGCGAGGAACGAGTGGATGAACAGGTCGGACGCGCCTTCGATCGCATAGGCGCTCAGCAGCAGGTTGTCGGCGTGCAAGCACAGCGCGAACCCGGCCAGAACGCAGGACATAGCGAGGCCGACAGGCGACCATTCGCGAGCATATTTCGTGATACCGTTGATCAGATTACCCTTCCATGAAACGCCTTATTATAGTGCAAGCACGGCGAAATCGCAGGTAACAGATGCGGGCGAACACTCTCGGCGAAATACGGCAAGAAGCTCATCCTGGATGATGTTTTTCATCGTGCCATATTCCTATAGCGACAAAAGCGGCCTGCACTCAACCGCAACCTACGGCGGCACGCCCTACGGGCCCCACCGCCCATCCGCCCGTGACCGTCAGCGACTACCAGGTGACCTTCGCCCTACCCGCGATGGCGTCCTGCGCCGGTTCGGCCATGCTCGACTTCACGATTGGGCAGACGCCGCTCGTCTCCCGTGCCGAGGGTGCCGCCATGCGCCGCGGGCAAACCGGTCCGCCAGACTCTTGAGCACCGGCTCCACCGCTGCTCCCTCGTCGGCCACCACGCGGAAGAACCGGTACGCGGCGACAGCCGACAGCACCTCGGAGAACACCGCCACCGCCTCGTCCTTGCGGCCGAGCGCCCAGCGCGATTCGGTCGCCCGCGCGCTGGGAGGCTTCGACGACGGCCAGCTGTTCGAGCCGGACGTGAGCGTTCCTTTCGCGACGATTGGCGCGAGTATGGACGCCACCGACGTTCCTTGGGGCACGCAACGGCTGCACCCCTCCACCTGGAACGTCGAGCTATTGAGCGATTCCGGCGCTACCGCCATCGCCGACGGCTCGTAGACGGCACCCCCCCCCCTTCGAAGAGGTGTTGCCCACGGACGGCATGGTCGCGATGGCACCTATCGTTTGACAGCAACGTTTGCTCGCGAGCGCTTCGAGAACGGGGGCTGGGTGGACGCCGGCGCGCCCCATGCCCTGAGCCGAACGTTCACGATCCACGACCAGCATGTGATCACGGGGCTGGAAGAACCTGCGGAGCCGGGCGCCGTACCCGACGGCGGCTCGATCGGTGCGGGCATGCTATCATTGTGTGAGCCGCGTGATCCCGGACGAAAGCGAGAACACTCCTA
Organism: Eggerthella hominis; assembly: GCF_014287365.1. NCBI lineage: Bacteria > Bacillati > Actinomycetota > Coriobacteriia > Eggerthellales > Eggerthellaceae > Eggerthella > Eggerthella hominis. Next base: position 7,588 of record NZ_JACOOA010000009.1, on the reverse strand, counting down.
TGACCCGCAATCATCCCATCGATCGACGCACATTCGTTTCGGGAGCCTTTGCGACAGGCGCGCTCGTCGCCGCCGGCGCGGTCGCCTGCGGATGCGCAGCCAACCCGGGCGATGTGCCTGCCAGCACCGCCGCGCCCGACCTCGACGCCATGCGCAAGGGCGCGACTGCGGCGACGGCCGAGGCCAATCAAGCCGTGTACGCACTGCTCGACTTCTCCGACGAACGCGAGCGGGAATTCGCCAGCCGCGGCCTCATTGCCGCACCCGAATCGCTTGAGATCGTCGACGAGGACGGTAAGCTGGTTTGGAACCAGAAGGCGTACGCGTTTCTGGACGACGCGGACGGCCTCCCCGCCGAGGCTCCCGACACCGCCAATCCCAGCCTCTGGCGCAACGCCCAGCTCAACCACCTGTACGGCCTGTTCGAAGTCATGGACGGCATCTACCAGGTGCGCGGCTACGACATGACCAACATCACGTTCGTGCGCGGCGAAACCGGGTGGATCGTGTTCGACCCGCTCATGAGCGTCGAATGCTCTCAGGCGGCTTTCGCGCTGGTCACCGAGAACTTGGGCGAGCGCCCCGTCACCGGCATCGTCATGAGCCATCCGCACGTCGACCACTACGGCGGCATCAAAGGCATCGTCAGCGAGCAGGACGTGGCCGAGCGCGCCATCCCCCTCATCGTGCCGCAGGGTTTCGCCGAGCATGCCGTGGCCGAGAACGTATACGCCGGCAATGCCATGGGCCGTCGCGCCAGCTATCAGTACGGTGTCATGCTGGAGCCGGGCGCGCAGGGCAGCCTGAGCATCGGCATCGGTTTGGGACAGTCGAAGGGCAACACCTCCTACATCGCCCCGAACGACGTCATCGCCGCCACGGGCGAGACGCGCGTCGTCGACGGCGTGCGCATGGAATTCCAGATGACGCCCGGCACCGAAGCACCTGCCGAGATGAACACCTGGTTTCCCGATCTGAACGCCCTCTGGGTGGCCGAGAACTGCACCGGCACCCTGCACAACCTGTACACGCTGCGCGGCGCCGAAGTGCGCGACGGCAATGCCTGGGCGAACTACCTCATGGAGACGAAAGCCCGTTACGGCGCCGAGGCGCAGGTGACGTTCCAGGCGCACAACTGGCCGCACTGGGGCACCGACCTCGTGAACGAGTATCTGCAGAACACGGCCGCCATGTACAAGTTCATCACCGACCAGACGCTCATGTACCTCAACCTCGGCTACACGCAAAACGAGATCGCGAACATGATAGAGCTGCCGGCCGCACTGGAGAAGAACTGGTACACGCGCCAGTACTACGGAACGGTGGCGCATAACGCCAAGGCCGTCTATCAGAAGTACATGGGCTGGTACGATGCGAACCCCGTGAACCTCCACCCGCTCGCGCCCGTCGACACCGCCAAGAAGTTCGTCGAATACTTCGGCGATACGGATGCGGTGCTGGCACGCGCCACGCGCGACTTCGACGACGGCCACTACCAGTGGGTGGCGCAGGTGACGAACATCCTCGTGTTCGCCGACCCGACGAATCAGCAGGCGCGCCTGCTGTGCGCCGACGCGCTCGAGCAGCTGGCCTACACGGCAGAATCGGGCCCATGGCGCAACGCCTACCTCACCGGCGCGAAAGAGCTCCGCGACGGCGTGGATGCCGACCCGAAGTACCGGGCAACCGGCAGTCAGGACGTGCAGAAAGCCATGACGCCGGATATGATGCTGGACTACCTGGGCATTCTCGTGGACGCGAACGCCGCGCAGGATACGAACCTCATCGTGAATCTGGCGTTCACCGACGAAGACCCCTACCTGTTGACCATGCGCGCTGGCGTCGTGCTGTACGAGCGCAACGCCCAGTCCCCCGATGCCGACGCCACGCTCACCATGCCACGGCTGGGAATGTTCGCCATCCTCAACCGCGACGAGGAAGCGCAGCGCGCCATCGTCGTCGAGGGCGATCCGGGGGTCATCGCGAAGCTCACCGAACACCTGGTGTCGTACGACTTCTTCTTCAACATTGTAGAGCCGTGAGGACGCCTTCGTCCTGCAAGCTGCTTAGCAGTTTCGTTCGAAGTCTCAGGTTGGCGCTCGAAAAGCCAGGTTCCCGATATTGCAGCCTCTTTCCAAGGCAGCGCGCCACGCGATGGGCAACATGCTCCATCTCTACGCGACTTGCGATCTGCAGCGTGGTCACTGTCACCACCGTAACACCCAGCGCATCCAAAGCTGTGCGGCGAGAGGAGTCGCTTGCAGCGTTGCGGGAGCCCAAATGCTCAAGATCGCTGTCGTATTCCACGGCCAGCTTCGCTTCGGACCAATAGAGGTCGCAACGGTAAAACCTCTTGTCAGTCACGGCCTTCGCCCGAGCACTCACATCAATACGGCAGTTCAACTGAGGCAACGCGAACCGATAGCCGCCCAAGCTGTGGGGAAGGCACAGCAGCATGGCCAGCACCGTTTCTCGAGGAGACGCAGATCCGTCAGCAGCATAGCGCAGCGCACGCAACGCCTTTTTCCTCCCCCGCACACCTTCGGACTTACCCACGTACGTTTTGAGTTTCGCGATCGTGGTCAGAGGGGCGCATTCTCGCACGTTGCCCGTGGAAGTGTCGTACGTTCCGCACAGTTCGTAGGCCAAATCGACGAGCCGAACGAGGTCGAACGAATCGACCACCTGCAGAAAGGTGAGTTCCGACGAGCAAACGCAGAAGCCGTTCCGCGAATCGAGTATTGCGTTTCTGCTAAAAATTCTCGTTTGTGAACGATTTTGGCAAGAACATTTGAAGCGGTATGAGAAAAACACCGGGTCGCAAAATCCATAGCATGCGAGAAATCGTTCACAAACGAAAATTTTTAGCAGAATCGGTCCTCAAGGAGCATTTCCGGGGAACCGTTGCGCTCCATCGCCCCTTCTACCCCGTCTCAACGCAAGCGCGCCGCCCCCGGAGGGGCGGCGCGCGACGAAGCGGTTGTGCGGGGACCCGCTACAACATGGGCACCACCATGGTCAGCGGCAGGGCCGCGACCACCACGAGGTAGCGCAGCAGGAAGCCGCCCACCAGCACGCCGGCGTCGGAGCCGAAGCTGATCCAGTGGGCCGCGCGGCTCTCCTCGAACTCCTTCGGGCTGAAGAACAGCAGCCACGTCTCGAGCACGGTGGGCAGCACGAGGCCGATCGCCACGAGGCCGATCCAGAACAGCGGCGCATGCTCGCCCACCAGCAGGCTCATGACCGAGTTCCAGCCGGCCGTGGAGTTCGTGCACGTGATGAACAGCAGCGCCGCCACCAGCACGAGCTCGATGATGGGCAGGCAGAAGTGGAACTTCTTGAGCACGCCCGCGCGGTTGAACTCGTCGGCATGGCGCACGATGCCCACCACCAGCACCGACGCGGCACCGGCCGACAGGGCCGACACGAGGAACAGGATGGGCAGCAGCGCGTTGTTCCACAGCGGGAACGTCTTGCACACGCCCAGGAGGGCGCCCGTGTACATGGCCACGGCGATGCCGAACGCCACGCCGGCGATGTCGAGCCACACCGGCACCGGCCTCTTCAGGCGATCGAGCACGAACGCGGCGAGGGCCACCACCGTGAAGCCCGCCAGGAACACGACGCCCCAGGTCATCACCGACCCGAAGTTCGTCAGCAGCAGCGCGAAGCGCAGCGGGTTCATGAAGCCGGCGTGCGCGTCGAACATGAGCAGCACGAGGCCGACGATCACCGCGGCGGGGGCGATGATGTGCCCGATCTTGCGCATGTTCACCGCCTCGGGATGGCGCCAGCCCAAAAAGGCCGAGGTCACGAACGCGCCGCCGCCGAGACCGGCGAGGAACAGGTACCATGCGATGATGGCGCCCCAAATAGGTTCAAACGTCATCGTTCATCACCTCACGTAGAATACTTTGGACTTGGTTATATCCCCGGCGATGGGCTGGGCGTGCGTCCGGTTGATCTCGCGGACCAGCTCGCCGTTCGGGTCGTCCAGGTCGCCGAAGATGCGGACGCCCGTCGGGCACGCCGTCACGCACGTGGCCATCTCGGTGCCCGACTCGAAGTTGGACGCGGTGCAGAAGCGGCACTTGTCCACCGCGCCCGTCTCGCTGTTGCGCACGCGCACCTGGTAGGGGCACGCCGCCATGCAGTACAGGCAGCCGATGCAGCGGCCCTGGTCGACGCTCACGATGCCGTTCGGGCCGATATGGGCCGCGCCCGTCGGGCACACCGACGCGCAGGGGGCGTCCTCGCAGTGCATGCACTGCAGGGGGACCGTCTCGACGCCCACGCTGGGGTAGGTGCCCGTCTCCTTCTCCTCGTAGCGGATGAAGTCCTCGTCGGGCAGCAGGCCGTTCTGGCGCTGGCAGGCCACGCGGCACGCGTAGCAGCCGATGCACTTCTTCGTATTGATCAGCATTCCGTACCGTGCCATCATGCACCTACCTTCTTGACCGTGACGACCGCTTCCTGGGTCATCGCCCCGCCGTAGGCGGGCTCAATGTGGAACGGCACGAAGTCCATCTGGCGCAGGCCCACCTCGTAGGCGGTGTGCTGGTCGGGCGAGGAGCAGCCGTAGTGGCTGGGCATGTACAGCGCCGTCGGGTTGATGCGCTGGGTCACCTTCGCCTGCGCCTTGCCCGTGTGCTCGCCGCTGGACACCTCCACGGTGTCGCCGTCGGAGATGCCCCATTCCGCGGCCTTGTCGGCGTTGAGCCACACGCGGTCGAGGCCGTACTTCTTCGTGATCTCCATGAGGGACTCGATGTTGGCCGTCTGGGTGTGCGAGTGGATGGCCTGCTTGCCGCCGATGAGGCGCAGCTCGTTGCCCATCGGCATGGTCTGGGGCTCCACCCACACGGGGGTGCGGGAAAGCCCCGCCTTCTCACAGGCGTCGCTCGCGAACTGGATCTTCTCGGTGGGCGTCTTCCACTTCGGCACGCCGCCGTAGGAGAACTCCTTCTCGGGGAAGTAGGCCGTGCCGGTCTTCTTCAGCGCGTCGAGGGACAGGCCCACGCTCTTGAGCTCCGCGTCGGCCAGCTCGTCGACGCCGAACTGGAAGTACTCGCCCACGCCGCACGCCTCGGCCAGCTCGCTGAAGATCTGGTCGACCGGCTTCGTGTTCGGGTGCACCTTCTCGATCACCTGGTCGCGCAGGGCCACGGCCGGCACCTTGCCGCCGATGAACTCCGGCAGCTCGAGGCGCTCCAAATAGGAGGTGTCGGGCAGCACGTAGTCGGCCGCCATGCAGGTCTCGGACATCTGCACGTCGATGGCCACGCACAGCTCCAGGCTCTCCATGCACTCGGCCAGGTACGCCGTGTTGGAGTAGCCCGCCACCATGTTGGAGTTGTAGAAGAACATGCCCTTCATGCCGCCCTTCTTGGCCTGGTCGGCCGCGAAGAGGTTGACGCCCATGCTGGACAGCGCCAGCGGGTACTCCTCGGTGCCGGCGATCTTGGCCTCCACCTTGGGCACCGACGGGAACTTCTCCTTGTCGACGTCGCCCGCTGACACGCTGGGCAGCAGCAGCGCGCCGCCCTCCTGGTTCCAGCAGCCGAGCAGCGTGTTGAAGCAGCACACCGCGCGCGCCGTCTCGCCGGAGTTCGCGTACGAGCAGCCGAACGCGCCGCGCCAGCTGGGCTCGATGGACGCCGCGGGGGCGGCTTCGGCGAACGAGGTGGCGAGGCGGACGATGGTGTTGGACGGGATGCCGGTGACGCCCTCGGCCCACGCCGGCGTGTGGTCCTTGATGGCCTCGGCCCACTCCTCGAAGCCCACCGAGTTGGCGGCGACGTACTCCTTGTCGTACAGGCCGTTCGAGATGAGCACGTTGGACATGGCCAGCACGAGCGCCAGGTCGGTGCCGGGGTTGATGGGCACCCACTCGTCGGCGAACGCGATGGAGTTGTTGCAGCGCGGGTCCACCAGCACGATCTGCGCGCCGTTGTCGTGCGCCTTCTGCAGCGCGTGGACCGAGCTCGGGCGGATGGCGTCGGCGTAGCTGCGGCCGATGAACATCGTCATCTTCGAGTTCTCCACGTCGCTGACGTAGTCGCCCGCGCCGATGACCTGCGTGAACCCGGAGTTCTTCGACAGGTTGCAGGCGGCGCCGTGCGTGTAGACGTTCGGGCTGCCCAGCGCGTTCATGAAGCGCTTGGAGTAGTACTTGCCGGACGGGCGCGGGTCCTGCACGATGGCGAGCGCCTCGGGGCCGGAGGAGTCGATGATGGACTTCACCTTCTCGGCGATCTCCGCGTAGGCCTGCTCCCACGACACGGCCTCGAACTCGCCCTTGTCGTTCTTCTTCAGCGGATCGGTCAGGCGGTCCTTCGAGTAGGCGATGTCGGCGTAGCCGTAGCCGCGGGCGCACAGATGGCCCTCGGCGTAGGGGTGGTCCTTGTCGGCGATCATCTTGGCAAGGCGGCCGTTCTCGACGTATCCGGTGAACCCGCATTTGGTCGAGCAGGCGTTGCACAGCGAATGGGCAGTGGACACTTCCCTGCGCCATCCCGCAGCATGCGCCTGCTCCCAGGAACCGAAGCTCATGAAGCCGGCGCCGGCCGCGACAGCCGCGACCCCCGCACTGCCGGCCAGGAAGCTCCGCCTGGTTATAGCGTTCTCAGACATAGCTGTTTCCTCTCTATATGCATGCACGTGAATTCGATCCTGTCCGGCGTCGTTCATGCGCTCATCTCCACCGGCGACTTCTGTGCCCAAATGCCCATGAGCACGTCGACCAGCCCGATGTAGAAGCTCGCGTCGTCCTTGAGCGCGAGCAGGCGCATCCGATAGGCGGTCAGCCATGCGAAGCGTTCGGCGAGGAACGTGCGCGCCTCGCTCTGCAAGCCGCTTCGCAGCAGCACCGCCAGCAGGTCGAGCTCGAGCGCCAGGTGGTCGGGGCACGCCGCGAACTGCGGCGGCACCTCCAAGCCCAGGCGTTCGACCAGGTCCTGCATGTACGACGCCGAATCCCCCATGTACGACCCATCTCGCCGCGCGAGCGGGGAGGGCGGCGCGCCAACCGGCCGCAAGCGGTACAGGGACTCCACCGGCATGGCCGATTCGGGCAGGCCTCCGGTGAAATGGCGCGCGGCGAACGCGCGCTTCTCCTCGTAGCTCGGAGGGCGGAACAGGGCGTCCACCTCGCCGACGGAAAGGAAGTCCTGCAAGGGGCAGCGCCGACGCGCTTCGGATATCGGGGTCGGGGAAGTCCCGAGGGCCCCGTCGTCCTGCAACGCCCGGCGAGCGGCGTCGAGGAAGTCCGGCCACGCGGTGCCGGCCACGACGCGCTTCCACTCGTCCTCGTCGACGGGCGCGAAGCACGCGGAGAGCACCGAGAACATGACCTCGTCTTCCATCATCGCCCTGCTTCCTTTCTCGTTCGCTTCATGGGATGAATATCATGGATAGGGACGCGGATCGGGCGCCCGTCACGCCTGCACGAGGGTCGTCGTCCTCACGACGCCCTGCTCGATGACCTTCTGCGCGATGTCCTCCCAGTCGATGAACTTGATGGCGCCGTTCGGGCACTGCTCGGCGCAGCGGCCGCAGCTGACGCACTTGGTGGACACGCGGCTCTCGG
>NZ_JACOOA010000008.1:0-159758 GCF_014287365.1 Eggerthella hominis | reverse complement strand
GCGGCCGAGTGCGAGCTGCTGTCCTACCTGGCCTCCCTGGCCGCCGGGGCCACGGCGCCGGCGGGCGCGCCCGAGGCCGCCGCCCTTCCCGGCGGCTCCCCCGGGGCCGCCTACGGGCGGTTCCTCTCCGGGCACGCCCGCGCCTGGATGCCCGCCTTCGCCGAGCGCCTCGCCGCCGAGGCCCGCCACCCCTTCTACCGCGCGGCCGCCGCCTACCTGGGCGCGCTCGTCGCCTGAGGGCGCCCCGCCCGCCGCGGGAAGTGGCAGAGATCGCGCCGAATGCGCGGATTTTCGTCGAGTTTCGTGCAACGCAAGATTCGCGACCTGGGGTTTTCTCCTTCCGAGCTCGGCTTGAACCGCCCGAATCAGCACATCCGGCGCGATCTCTGCCACTTTGGGGCCGCGCCGTTGACGCTGTCGGATCACGCATCCCACACGACGCAGGCGGGCTGCGGCACGCGCACGTGCGCGACGGCCCGCACCGCTCCGTCGGCGGCGTCGCGCTCGAACAGGCGCACGTCGTCGCTCGCAAGGTTGGCCACCGCCAGAAAGCGCCCGTCGGGCGATAGCGCGAAGTGCCGCGGCCCCCGACCGCCGCACCCGACGTCCCAGCGTCCGGCCGCCCGTCCCCGCTCGTCCACCTGGAACGCCGCCAACCGGTCGCTTCCGCGCACCGACGCGTACAGCTGCCGTCCGTCCGGCGCGAACGCGATATGGGCCGCCAGCGCATCGCCGTCCGGCGTCTGCGGAAGCGCCAGCTGCGCGACGGGCCGCCAATGCAAGCCGGCTTCGTCGAAGCGGAACAGCAGGACGTTGCATGCCAGCTCGTTCGCCAGCGCGGCCACCGGCAGCCGCGGGTGGTACGCCACCATGCGCGGCCCCGAGCCCGCCGCCACGCGCACCGTTTCCACGGGCTCCGGCGCGATCGCGCCGCACGCGTCCACCGGATAGATCACGAGCGCATCGATGCCGAGGTCGACGGCCACCAGCAGCCGCGTTCCCGGCACGAAGCTCAGCGAGTGCACGTGGGGTGCCTCTTGCCGGTCGTCGCGCAGGCCGCGGCCCTCGTGCCGCCGCGACGGCAGCCCCGCCACGAGCCGCCCGTCGTCCAGCAGCGCGCAGCAGCCGATGGAGCCGCTCAGGTAGTTCGCGCCGTACAGGCTGCACCCGCTCGGGTCGGGCAGTACGAAGCACGTGCCCGCATCGCGGGGCGCCGTGCATGCCCCGCGGCAGGTCAGCGAGCCGTTGGCCTCGATGGCGTAGGAGGCCATGCGCCCGCACGCGTCCAGCTCGTGGGCGGCGTAGAGGAAGGGCCCGCGCCGTGCGAGGTAGGAGGGGTTCGGCGCGCATCCGTCCGTGCGCACGACGCGCGCGATGCCGCGGTCGCCGTCGAAGGCGATCGTGGAGATGCCGCCTCGCTCGGCGTCGCCGGTGTACCCGCCTGCGAACAGCCGACGGAAGGCGCCCCCGCTCACGGACGCTCCTCGGCCGGCGGCCGCGCGCCGAGCGCGCCGCGCGAGCGCGGCGGTTCGCCGCCGCCGTGGGCGCGGCGCAGGTTCGTCCGTTTCGTCATGGGCCACCGCCTTCCTCGCGATGAAGATGTCGTCGAACGCCCAGTATGGCCGGGAAAGAAACCTCGCGCGATGCCGCGCGGCCATTGTGCGAGGGCCGTAAAACCCTCGGCACGCGGCCGTTTCCCCGCGCGCCCCTCCTTCCACATATGACACGTTGTCATATCGAACGCTCCCGTTTTGTGCGATACTGGCCCCAGCGTAAAAGCACTCGGGTGGTCGGGTGCGCGAACGGGCGAAGGAGGGGATGTGTTCAGCGTATTGGCGGTGGGCTATCTGTTCCTCGGCGGCGCGGGCGCGGGTGCTATCGCGGTCGCGTCGATCCTCGACCTCGCCTGGGTGAAAGCCCCGTTCGGCGCCGCGTCGCGCATCTCCATCGGCGAGGCGACGCCCCTCGAGCGCGTGGCGGCCTTCGGCCTGCTCGCCGGGTTCGCGGCGCTGGCGCTCGGCGTGCTGTGCCTCCTGTTCGACCTCGGGCGCATCGACCGCGTCGTCGCGCTGCTGCTGCGGCCCTCGCCGACGTTCCTCACCGTGGGCACGTACGCGCTGGCGGCCCTCGCGGCCTGCGCGGCGTTCCTCGCGGCGGTGCGGTTCGCCTACCTGCCGGGCGTCCCGCGCGGCGCGGTGCGCGCCGTCGAGGCGGTGGCGGCCGTCGTGGGCGTCGTGGTGATGCTGTACACGGGCCTGCTGCTGCAGAGTATGGGCGCGGTGGCCTTGTGGCGCTCGCCGCTCGTCCCGGCGCTGTTCGTGCTGTCGTCGCTTTCCTGCGGCATCGCGGTGCTGCTGCTCGCGGCGTTCTTCGCGCCGGCGGACGCGGCCGTGGCCCGGTTCGCGCACGCGCTCGCGCGCATCGACGCCGCCGTCATCGCCCTCGAGGCCGTGGCCGCGGCGCTGCTGGTGGCGCTCGCGCTCGGCGGCGACCATTCCACCGCGGCCGCGTCGGCCCAGCGCCTGACGAGCGGCGACCTCGCCGCGTGGTGGTGGGTGGGCTTCGCGCTGTGCGGGCTCGTCGTCCCGCTCGTCGTGGAGGTCGCGTTCGCCGCCCGCCGCGCGTCCGGCCACGCGCTGCGCACGGCGCTCGCCGTGGCGGCCGTGCTCGTGCTCGTGGGCGGGTTCAGCATGCGCGCCGCGCTCGCCGACGCCGGCGCCCACCGCGACCTCGAGCTCGAGGCGCCCCTGAACGACCCCGGCGCGATGGCGCGCTGGGCGAACTAGAAAGAGCAAACACGTGGCCCTGTTCGAGATAAACGAGAAAAGCAGCATCCCTATCTGGTTGCAGCTGAAGAACCGGTTCATCTACCTCATCACCTCGGGGTACTACAAGCCGGGCGACCAGCTGCCCACCGTGCGCGGCCTCGCCGCGGACGTCGAGGTGAACTACAACACGGTGAGCAAGGTGTACATGAGCCTCGAGCAGGACGGCTACATCCAGTCCAAACGCCGCCAGGGCGCGTTTGTCCTCGATGTGTCCGACAAGCCGGGCGTCAGCATCTCGTCCACGGCCGAGATCGTCACCCAGGAGTACCTCAAGCGCTGCTTCGAACTGGGCATGTCGCTGGAAGACGTGGAGCAGCAGTTCGCGCTCAGCATGAGCGAAGCGAAAGCCAAGCGGGCCGCCGGCTAAAGGCCGCGCGCCCGAACGCGAAGGGAGATCGTTCTATGAAACGCGATACGCAAAGGGGAGCCGCGTCGGCGAACGCGCCCGCCGGGTCCGCCACGGGCGCCGCGCCCGCCTACGCCGACGCTCGCGGCATGCCCGATGGCATCCGCTCGGTGACGAGCCGCAGCCGCGCGTCCCGCAATGGGGCCGTCGTGTTCGCCGTGGTGGTGTTCGTCGCGGCGTTCGGCATCGTGCTGGCGGTTGCGCAGGCGGCCTTCGGCGAGATCGGCCTCGTCGCCCTCGCGGCGGCGGTCGTGATCGCGTGGCTGGCGTCCTCGTCGGTGCACATCGTGCTGGAGTGGGAGAAGGCGGTGGTGCTGCGCTTCGGCAAGTTCAACCGCGTGGCGGGCCCCGGCATCGTGTTCACCTGGCCCATCGTCGAGTTCTACACGCTGCGCATCGACCAGCGCGTGGCCACCACGTACTTCGGCGCCGAGGAGACGCTCACGAGCGACCTCGTCCCCATCAACGTGGACGCCGTGCTGTTCTGGATGGTGTGGAACGCGAAGAGCGCCACCGTGGAAGTGGAGGACTACGCCTCGGCCGTGGCCTGGATCGCCCAGACGGCCATGCGCAAGGCCATCGGCTCCACCACCGTGTCCGAGGTGGCCACGCGCCGCGACCAGCTGGACGAGCTGCTGAAGGAGACCATCGAGGAGAAGCTCAACCCCTGGGGCATCACGATCATCGACGTGGAGATCCGCGACATCGTCGTGCCGAAGGAGCTGCAGGCCGCCATGGCCATGGAGGCCGTCGCCGAGCGCAAGCGCAACGCCCGCATGGTGCTGGCCGAGGCCGAGAAGGACATCTCGGAGATGCTCAAGGACGCCTCCGAGGTGTACGCCGGCGACGCCGACGCCATGAAGCTGCGCACGATGCACCTCGCCTACGAAAGCGTCGAGCAGTCGGGCGGCACCCTCGTCATCCCGAGCGCCTTCAGCGAGGGCTTCGTCGACAACGCGCCGGGGGAGGGAAGCCCGAGCAAGGGCTGATCCGCCGCGCCGCACGCGCGAAAACGGGGAAGAGAACGCGAAAGCGGCCTGCGAACGGTCGCTTTCGCGTATTCGGCGCAAGCTATGATCGGCGCAATCAGCAAAAGAATCCCCAGTACAAACTCTATATCCTAAAAATAGAATAATCGTCTGTCATATTCTGTCATACATCGTTATTGATAATCATAGTGACGTATGGCAGAATGCGGGACAGAAGGAATCGGCCGATTTCTGATATGAGGGGGACATCTCGGAAAACGCGCTCGTGCGCACCGACGCGCCGCGCAGCCGAAGGGGACAGCCGTTCGCGGAACGCTCACCTTCATCCGGACATCCCCTAGGCATTCTGCAGCAAGAATGGAGGAGGAGACATGTCGGAAACGAAGAGCCCGCACGGCGGACTCACGCGCAGGAGCTTCCTGAAGACGACCGGTGCCGTCGCAGGCGTCGCAGCCGTCGCGGGGACGGGTGCCGCCCTGACCGAGCTCGCGCCGAAGGCGTACGCGGAAGGAGCCGCCGCCGTCGATGGCGAGCAGGTGTTCCGCACGTCCTGCCGCGGCAACTGCGGCAGCCGGTGCCCGCAGGAAGTGGTCGTGCGCGAGGGCAAGGTCGTGCGCACCACCGCAGCGCAGCTGCCGGGCGATGACAACGTGCGCCGCCGTCTGTGCGTGAAGGGCTACACCCAGCCCCAACGCCTGTACGAGCCCGACCGTTTGAAGTACCCCATGAAGCGCGCCAGCTGGAGCCCCGAGAACCCGAACGGGGAAGCGCGCGGCAACGGCGACTGGGAGCGCATCAGCTGGGACGAGGCCATCGATATCGTGTCCACGCAGATCGGCACCATCATGGAGCAGCACGGCCCCTCGTCGGTGGCCCTGTGGACGTCCTACGGTTCCAACAACGTGCTGAACGGCACGTCCGCCGGCTTCATGTCGGTGGCCTACGGCCGCTTCATCACGTCCACCGGCATCACGGTGCTCGGAGCGAGCGCCGACTACGCCCAGCTCAAAACCCAGATGTCCGACCTCGCCGTCACGGGCAACGACTGCGCCGACATCGCCAACGCCAAAACCATCATGGCGTGGGGCGGCAACCCGGCCGAGGCCTACATCCACGACTGGCAGTTCGTGTGCCAGGCGCGCGAGAAGGGCGCCAAGCTCATCACCATCGATCCGCAGTTCACGGCATCGGCCATGCACTCGGACGTCTACGTCCCCATCCGCCCCGGCACCGACGGCGCGCTCATGCTGGGCATGGCGAACTACATCGTCGAGAACGGCCTGGTGGACGAGGACTTCATGAAGCAGAAGACCGTCTCGCCGCTGCTCATCAAGGAGGACGGCACGTACTTCCGCCTGAGCGACCTGGGCGTCGAGCCCACCGAGGGGCCCATCAACCCCTACACGGGCCAGCCGAGCGTCATCGACCCGAACGTCGTGTGGGACGCGGCGACGGACGGTCCCGTCGCGGCCGCCAAGGCCGCCGACCCGGTGCTGCTGGGCAGCTTCGAGCACGAGGGCGTGGCGGTGCAGACGGTGTACCAGAAGACGCTCGACTCCATCAAGGAATTCACGGTGGAGAAGGCCGCTGAGATCTGCGACCTGCCCGTCGAGACCGTCGAGATGCTGGCGAAGACCTACGCCACCGAGGGCCCCGTTGCCGTGCTCACGTACCAGGGCATCGGCCACCACGTGAACTCGCACCACAACTACAAGAACCTCTCGTTTATCGGCGCGCTCACCGGCAACGCGGGCAAGCCCGGCGCCATGCTGTTCCGCGCCTACGGCACGTCCATGCCCACGAACTCCGCCGAGTACATGCTGGGCAAGGTGGCGCTCAACATCTGCGGCATGTACCTGCCCCAGATCCTCGAGACGAAGCAGTGGGCCGGCAAAGACCTCGACATCCGCATGCTGTTCTGCACGAACGGCAACATGCTGTCCTGCGAGTCGGGCCGCGCGCAGCTGGTCGAGGCCGTGAAGAAGGTCGACTTCGTCGTGTGCGCCGACGTCAACCTCACCGACACGGCGCGCTACGCCGACGTGCTGCTGCCCGTCACGCACGCCTACGAGACCGAGGACTTCGACGGCGGCGGCTCCACGCCGTTCCCGACGTACTACCACAAGGTGATCGACCCGCTGTACGAGTGCAAGACCGACCTCGAGATCATGCGCCTCATCGCCGACAAGCTGGGCATGAGCCAGATCTACGCCAAGTCCGACGAGGAGTTCCTGCGCGCCATCATCGACACGCCGGCCAACATCGCGGGCGGCTGCGGCTACGACGACTTCCACAAGGACAAGCCCGTGAAGAACTACGCGTTCACGGAGAAGTCGCTGGTGGACACGTTCGCCAGCACGCCCACGCAGCGTCTGCAGTACTACATCGAGAAGCCGACGCCGCGCAACAACTTCGGCCAGGAGATCGCCGACTACGAGCGCCTGCCGCACTACGAGCACGCCAACGAGGCGTACTGGGAGAACCCGCTGCGCGAGAAGTACCCGCTCATGGGCTGCAGCGAGCACCCGAAGTACCACGTGCACTCGCAGTGCGCCCACACGCCGTGGCTGCGCGAGCTCGAGCCCGAGCCGCTGCTGAAGGTGAACGCCTCCGACGCCGCCGCGCGCGGCATCGAGCAGGGCGACTACGTGCGCGTGTACAACGACCACGGGTACGCCGTGCTCAAGGCGCGCGTGACCGAGGGCATCAAGCCGGGCGTCGTCTCCATCCCGCACGGGTGGCAGGCCGACCAGTTCGTCGAGGGCCACACGCAGGACCTCACGAACATCTTCATGAACGATTTCGTCTCGAACAGCGCGTTCTACGATTTCCTCTGCGAAGTCGAGAAGTACGAAGGGGGTGAGCGGTAATGGCCCATTACGGAATGGTCATCGACACGAAGCGGTGCGTAGGCTGCAATGCCTGCTCCATGGCGTGCAAGATGACGAACAACCTGCCCGACACGAACTGGTGGAGCCGCGTGCTCACCGAGGGCGGCGACGAGATCGACACGCCGGCCGGCATCTTCCCCGACGTGTCCATGCGCTACATCCCCGTCAGCTGCCAGCATTGCGAGAACCCGGCCTGCACGAAGGTGTGCCCCGTGGGCGCCACGTACAAGGATCCCGAGACGGGCGTCGTGCGCCAGGACTACGACAAGTGCATCGGCTGCCGCATGTGCATGGCGGCGTGCCCGT
The DNA here is from genome assembly GCF_014287365.1 of Eggerthella hominis. Classification (NCBI taxonomy): domain Bacteria; kingdom Bacillati; phylum Actinomycetota; class Coriobacteriia; order Eggerthellales; family Eggerthellaceae; genus Eggerthella; species Eggerthella hominis. The sequence continues at coordinate 152,338 of NZ_JACOOA010000008.1, read as the reverse complement.
ACACCGGTGTGCGCTCGTTCAACTGGGACGAGCCGAAGTACTCCACCGAGCACGCCATCGGCGACGCGGACATCGCGCCGCACCAGAAGCACACGGTGGAGAAGTGCACGTTCTGCTACCAGCGCCTCGCGCGCGGCGAAGTGCCCGCCTGCATGGACCTGTGCCCTGCCCGCGCGCGCCACTTCGGCGACCTTGACGACCCGGAGTCGGAGGTGTCGAAGCTCATCAAGGAGCGCTCGTACGAGCAGCTGCTGGCGAGCGAAGGCACGAAGCCGTCCGTGTACTACCTCGTGTAAGGGGGAGAGATCATGACTGAGAACGTATCGGCGGCCCAGCCCGCCAAGGCTCCTGCTGCCAAGTTCGGCGGCAAGGGGCTCACCATCGCCATCGCGGTGGCCGCGATCATCACGGTGGCGGGCCTGGCCCTGTGGGTGTTCCAGCTCACCGGCGGCATGGTGAACACCAACATGCGCAACCTCGACTCGTGGGGGCTCTACATCACGATGTTCATGTTCCTCGTGGGCCTGTCCGCCGGCGGCCTCATCATCTCGAGCGCGCCGCGCGTGTTCGGGGTGGAGGGCTTCGGCGGCATCTCGAAGATCGCCGTGTGGACGTCCATCTGCTGCACGGTGCTGGCCATCGGCTTCGTGGTGGTCGACCTCGGCCAACCGCTGCGCCTGTGGGAGCTGTTCGCCTACTCGAACCTCGGCTCGCCGCTGATGTGGGACATCATCGTGCTGGGCACGTACCTTATCCTGTCCATCGTGTACCTGTGGGCGATGCTGCGCTTCGAAGGCGGCAAGGGTTCCGCGACGGGCCTGCGCGTCGTGTCGGCCATCGCGCTCGTGTGCGCCGTGCTCGTGCACTCGGTGACGGCCTGGATCTTCGGCCTGCAGCAGGGGCGCGAGATGTGGCACACCGCGCTGCTCGGCCCCTGGTTCGTGTCGTCGGCCCTCGTGTGCGGCGTGGCCCTCGTGCTCGTCGTGGTCATCGCGCTGCGTCGCGCCGGCTATGTGCAGCTCGACCAGAAGCACGTCGTGAAGATGCTGAAGCTGTTGGGCGTGTTCGTGCTGGTGGACCTGTACTTCTTCGGCTGCGACCTGCTGACCGAGGGTTTTCCGGCCGGGTCGGGCGCCGACATCGTGGCCATGCTGACCACCGGCGCGCTGGCACCGTTCTTCTGGATCGAGGTGCTGGGCTGCGCCGCCACCGCCGTGATCGCCTTCGTGCCGAAGCTGCGCACGAACCCGCTCATCGTGGTCGCCGCGGTGCTGGCCATCGTGGGCATCTTCTGCAAGCGCGTGCAGCTGCTCGTGGGCGGCTTCCAGATCCCGAACCTCGATATGCCGGCCGTCGTGTCGGGCCCGGGGCTCACGGATGCGGGCGCGGCGCTGCAGAGCGCGGGCGGTGCGATGGTGTACTTCCCGTCGCCGCTCGAGTTCGGCGTCATGGTGGGCGTCGTCGGGTTGGGCGCGCTCCTGCTCCTGCTGGGGCTCAAGTTCCTGCCGTTGAAGCCCACCGAGCAGTCGCACTAGATTCTACGGCCGTCTTCGGCGGGGCGCTTTCCTCCAAGGGCGTCCCGCCGCGCGCGGTGAAGGGGCGGTACATGCGATGCTGAGAAAAACGGTCATCACCCTGGTGACGTTCTTCCTCGTGGGGGCCGTGGTGTTCGGCGCCGTGGCCGCCGCGAACCCCACCGTGGGGCTTCCCCGCGCCATCGAGCCCGATTCGGCCTGCCCGGCGGTGGGCTGCGCGTCGGGGTCGTGCCACGGCTTCGGCGACGTGCCCCAGCCCGACGGCGAGCACGAGATGGTGTGTCCCGAGGCGGGCTGCGCGAGCGTGGAATGCCATGCGTGGGACACGCTCTCGACGCGCTACTACCGGGCGTCCGACGCGAGCCTGAACCTGTGGATTCTGGCGCCGGTGGCCCTCGTCGGGCTGCTCATCCTGATCGTACGGAAGCTGTAAGGGGGCGATGACTGGGTGAAACGGACGCTTTTCATCGACGCTGCGGCGCTTCTCGTGTACGCGGCTGCGGCCCTTCCGGCGCTCACGGGCGTGCCCGTGCACGAATGGCTGGGCCTGGCGCTGCTGGTGCCGGTGCTCGTCCATTGCGTGCTGCATGCGGATTGGGTCGCGGCCACGCTGGCGCGGCTCGGCCGCGGGGCGGGTCCGGCGCGCGTGGGGCACCTGGCGCTCGACGCGGCGCTCCTCGTCGCGTTCATGATGGTGCTCGTGTCGGGCCTGGGCATTTCGGGCACCGTGCTGCAGGCGTTCGGCCTGTACGTGGACGGGTACTACGCGTGGGGCCCTCTGCACGCCATCGCGGCGAAGGCGTTGCTCGCCCTTTTGCTCGTTCACGTGGCCGTGCACGCGGGGTCGCTGTACAATCTTCTGAAACGACGCGGCACGCCGAAGGCGCCCGCGCACGACGACGGAGGTTTGAGCGATGAGCACCGATCCGCTTGAGGCGCGGCCCACGCTGCGCGCGTGGCTCGACGAGTACGCCGACATCGAGGCCGACTACCTGGCGCAGCTTGGCCGCTGGGGCATCCGCATCGCGCCGCGCGACGCCGACGCGGACGCCGTCCGCGCGGCGAAGGAGCGCCTGCGCGCGAAGGGCGCGCGCTTCCGCAACGGCGATGCCAGCATCGTGTGCGGCGGGCTGTCGTCGGCGTGCGTGGCCTGCACGGGCGGGCGGGGGAGCAAGACGTTCTTCCTGTCGCTCGCGTGCAACCGCTCCTGCTACTTCTGCTTCAACGCCAACCAGGCCGACTACGCCGACCACCTGCGCCTGAACGACGCATGGCGCGACGAGGTGGACGCGTTCGCCGCCGCGTGCGGCGGCGACGTCACGCACGTGGGGCTGACGGGCGGCGAGCCGCTGCTCCACGCCGACGAGGCCGTGGCGTTCTGCGCCTACGTCCACGAGCGTTTTCCCGACGCGCATATCCGGCTGTACACCGCCGGCGACTTCCTCGACGAGCCGCTGCTCGCGCGCCTGCGCGACGCGGGGCTCGCGGAGCTGCGCATGAGCATCAAGCTCGACGACGGCGAGGACGACATCGACGACGCGCTCGCGCGCCTGGCGCTCGCGACGCGCTTCATCCCCGACGTGATGGTGGAGATGCCCGTGGTCCCCGGCACGGGCGAGCGCATGCGCGCCCTCTTGCGCGAGCTCGACCGCCTGGGCGCGTTCGGCATCAACCTGCTGGAGTTCTGCTACCCCCTGGGCGCGTGGGACGAGTTCGAGCGCCGCGGCTTCGCGGTGAAGAACCCGCCGTTCCCCGTGCTGTACAACTACGGCTACGCCGGCGGCCTGCCGCTGGCGGGCAGCGAACTTCTGTGCCTCGAGCTGCTGGAATTCGCGCTCGACGAGGGGTTGTCGCTCGGCGTGCACTACTGCTCGCTCGAGAACAAGAACCGCGACCAGATCTGCCTGCAGAACGCTTCCCGCCCGCTCGACGGCGGCGTGTACGAACGCGACGAGCACGACTTCTTCCTCAAGACGATGAAGGTGTTCGACGGCGACGTGCCCCTCGTGCAGCGCGCGCTCGAGGCGTGCGGCGTCGGCGCGTTCGCGCTGGAGGACGACGGTCGCAGCTTGGCCTTCCACCCGCGCCACGTCGCAGCCGTGCAGGGCCTTCCCGTCGCGCTGTGCCGGTCGTACAACGTGCTGGAGGAGTCCGCCGACGGCACCGTCGTGCGCGAGCTGAAGCTCGAGCCGCTTCTCTAGTGGATGCGGGCGTCCCGTATTCGCGCCCTGCCTGGGTGCGCTTGTCGGGTAGCAGGCTCCCCTCTTTTCTGTGTCCTTGAGTTTTGCACCCTCGTGGCAGCCTTTTTCGCGTATAGCTCAGCGGGAGCACGGGAGAAACCCCTGGTGGGCTGAGTTCGGGCGAAGCGCGCTCTTCGCCGAAGCCTCTTGCGAGGGTACATAACTCGAGGATCGAGTGCCTTTCGCAAGGTTTTTGCGCCACGAGGGTGCAAAACTCAAGGACCGGTCGGTTCTTGCGGGTCGGTTCGTCCGCCTGCGCGCCGCGACCCCCCTCCTCCTCGCTTCGTTGCAGATCGGCAGCACCTGCGGCGCGCCCGCGATCTGTGCTATCCTTTCCGCTGCACGCAATCATTCGAGCGGAACGCAGGGCCATGGATTTCAGATCGCTCCACCTAGAGGACAAAGCCGCCGTCAACGAGGTGCTGCTGCCGCTCGGCCGCAACGACTCGGCGCTCGGGTTCGCCAACCTCTACTCGCTCACCGAGAAGTACGGCACCCAGATATGCCTCGAGGACGGCACGCTCTTCGTGCGCCAGCTCGAGCGCGTGCCGGGGGCGGTGGCGTACTACCCGCCGCTCGGCACGCAGGACATCGCTCGCGACGTGCGGAAACTCATGGACGAAGCGCGCGTCGAAGGCCACGAGCCGTGCCTCGTGGGCCTCTCGCCCGAGGAGCGCGAGCGGCTCGCCGCCGACCTGCCGGGCGCGTTCGAATTCTCCTCCGATCGCAATTTCGCCGACTACCTCTACCTCACCGACACCATCGCCGCCTACGAGGGCCCGGGCCTCGCGAAGAAGCGCCGCGAGACGAACAAGTTCTTCCAGCTGTACGGCCGCGAGGCGTCCTTCGAGCCCATCGTCCTCGACGGCATGGACGAGCTGCGCGCTTACCAGCAGGTGTGGTTCGAGACGAGCCGACGCCGCGGCACCGACGAGCATCCTCTCGAGCTCGAGCATCGCAAGATCCTGCTCGACATGGACCACTTCCGGGAACTCGATCTCGAAGGCATCCTCCTGCGCATCGGCGATACCGTCGAAGGGTACGCGTACGGAAGCATGCTGCCCGGCGGCGCGTTCGACGTCATGGTGCTCAAGGGCAACCTCGACTACCGGTTCGTGTGGCGCGCGCTGCTGCGCGAGCTGGCCCGCTTCTGCGTCGGCAAGGCGACCTACCTCAACCTCGAAGAGGATCTCGGTCTGCCCGGCCTGCGCGAGAACAAGATGAGCTACCAGCCCTGCGCCCTCATGGAGAAGTTCCAGGGCCGCCTGCTGTAGCGCCAGCGCGAAGCGAACCGCTGCCGAACGCGCGAATCGCCGAGTACCAGGCAATTTTTGCGTTTTGCGAACGCGCAGGGCCTCAGCGGGGCATTGCTCGCAGTATCGGACATCGCCGACCTGGGGCGATGTCCGGCCTCTCGTGCGCGTTCGCCGCCGATAACGCTCGAAAGCGCCTGAATCGTTCGCAAAACGCAAAAACTGCTTGCCGCATCGCGATGTGCGTGTCCGGAGGGCAGCAACGATCCCGAAACGCAAGAACGCCCCGGACCTGCCGGGGCGTTCGCATGCGATGGAGAAGGGCGGCGCGCTACTTGAGGATGCGCCGTGTGGCGAGCGCCGCGCCCGCAATGGCGGCCACGCCGGCCGACGCGAGCGCCACGCCCAGCGGCCCCTTCAGCGTGTCGTCGCCGGTTTGGGTGAGGCTCGAGGTTTTGGCCTCGCCGTTGGCCTGCTTGTTCTCGCTTGCCTGGTCGGTGCTTTCGGACTTGGGCAGGTCGCGCGGTTCCTGGGCGGCGGTCGAAGGCTCCTCGAGGGTGGTTTCCTCCTTGTCCACCACTTCCTTGGTGGGCTCCTCCTCCTTGGGGGCGTCGGAGCCGGTCGTGGTGTCGGGCGGCGTCGCAGTCTCCTCGGAGGGCGGCGTGGTATCCGGCTTGGTCCCTTCCTCGGGCTTCGGGTCCTCGGTCGGCGGGGTCGTCGTGCCCTCTTCCTTGTCGTCGGGCTTCACGACGTCGTTCGAGCCGCCTTGATCGGTGCCGTTGTCGGCGGGCGGGGTGGTGTCCTCGGGCTCCTGCGGCTCGTTCGACGGCTCATCCTCGGGTTCGTTCGACGGGTTGTCGTTGTCCGTCGGCGGGGTGGTGGTGTCCGGCGGCAGCGTGCCGTTGTCGGCGGGCGGGAGGGGCTCCTCGCCGGGCTCCTCCGGCTCCTCGGCCGCCGGCGGCTCCGGCTCGGTGGCGGATTGGCTGAGGATCTCCAGGTATCCCGCCTTCTCGTTCCGGTACCGGTTTTCCCAGCCCTCATGGTACTGCGGCTGCCCCTGGTAGAACTCGCCCACGTGCGCCACGACGTAGTCGCACAGCACGGTGACGAACTCCTCGTCGGTCATGTCGTTCGTCAGCCCGGCGCCGGGGTGGTTGTAGCTGTCGTAATAGGTGCCGTTCACGTACCCGTCGGACCAGCCGCCCACGAACTTGTGCCATCCCGACGTGCCGAACAGGTTCGCCAAGCCCCAGCAGAGGCTCTTCACGGCATCGGAGCGGTTCGAGATGTCGATGCCGCGGCCTGCGAGGTAGTTCTCGGCGGGCACGTAGTAGTTCTCGTACGCGTAGCTGTCCTGCAGCCCGGCGAACTCGGTGGGGTTGTTAGCGTAGGCGGTGTGCCACGAGTCGTTGAGTCGCTTGCCCACCTCGGTGAGCTCCCCGGCATCCTCGTCGTACAGGTCACCCGAGATGTCGGTGTTCGCCACCCATCCGAACATCGCGTACTTCGTGGAGTCGTAGTTGTAGCACGCCACGAGGAAGCTCTTGAGCACGTAGCGGTTGTCGAACTGGTAGTAGCCCATCGCGTGATAGCCGTCGCCCCAAGAGAGTCCCTGGTCGTAGTTCTGGTTGCTCTCGTACCGGGCGAAGTACTTCATCGTGTCGGAGAGGTTCACCGGCCCGAACGACGAGCGCGAAAGCGGGGATATCAGGGCGCGGGCGATCGACGCGCTGGCGCTGTCGGAATAGAAATCGGCCTTGTCGTACCCGGCCGGCTTGGCCGCGTCGCCCGAAGGGGCCGCGTCGGCGGAACCCGAGGCGCTGTCATCGGCCGGTGCTTCTTCGGCGAACGCCGCGCCCGGCAACAGGCCGCATGCGAGGGAGAGAGATACTCCCAAGGCGAGCGCCTTCGGAGTGTTGGATTGTCCCATGAGGACCTCCTTGTTCTTCAAGTATACTGCGTTTCAACTTCGTTCGTAGTGTGTTCGCGCGCCTGTAAGCGCTGGAACCTATAGTCTCGCATGCCGATTCGAGGGCCGCAGCTGAGATTGGGCGAATTCCACATCGTCGCAACGAACAAAACAAAAGTCTCTCCCTGGGAATTATGACGATGCAGATCCAAATTGCGCCGCGAATCGAAACTGGTTCCTTTCCATCGTCCCAGTTGAACCGGCGAATCAACAAAGAATTTCCACAGTTCGTAAAAATTTTCCTTGACTCGCCTTGACTTCCGACGTATCTTAGGCAATTGCGACTTTTTCGCAGAAATGCGGGTGCACATGAAGGAGGAAAAGCCTCGTGGCTCAAGGAAAAACGACTGATCAGACCAGCCTTTATAGGGATCGGCGAAGCTTCGCTAAGATCCCGGACGTCATGGACGTCCCCAACCTCATCGCCATCCAAACGGACAGCTTTGAGTTTTTCAAGGGCGAGGGCCTGGCGCAAGCGTTCCAGGATATCAGCCCCATCGAGAACAACACCAAGGACATGTGCGTGGAGTTCGGCAAGCACGAGTTCGGCGAGCCGAAGTACACGGTGGACGAGTGCAAGGAGAAGGACGTCTCCTACCAAGCACCGCTGTTCGTGGAGATCCGCTTCATCAACCGCGAGACCGGCGAGATCAAGGAGCAGGACGTCTTCATGGGCGACTTCCCGCTCATGACGCCGCGCGGCACGTTCATCATCAACGGCACGGAGCGCGTCGTCGTCTCCCAGCTCGTTCGCTCCCCGGGCGTCTACTTCGCCTCCGAGCGCGACAAGGCGTCCGACAAGGTGCTGTTCAACGCGAAGGTCATCCCGAGCCGCGGCGCGTGGCTCGAGTTCGAGACCGACAAGCGCGACATCCTGTCCGTGCGCATCGACCGCAAGCGCAAGCAGCCGGCGACGCTGCTCGTGCGCGCCCTCGGCCTGGCCGAGACGCGCGAGGAGATCATCGAGCTCCTCGGCAACGACGAGATGGTGCTGCGCACGCTCGACCGCGACCCGGCCACCACGAAGGAAGAGTCGCTCATCGAGCTGTACAAGCGCTTCCGTCCCGGCGAGCCGCCCACCATCGACTCCGCCCGCACGCTGCTCGAGGGCCTGTTCTTCAACCCGCAGCGCTACGATCTGGCGAAGGTCGGCCGCTACAAGATCAACAAGAAGCTGGGCTTCGACCCCGACTACGAGGCCTCCACGCTCACCAACGACGACATCGTGCGCACGATGCAGTACATCGTGGCGCTCCATGCCGGCGACGAGGGCGTGCAGACCGACGACATCGACCACTTCGGCAACCGCCGCATCCGCACGGTGGGCGAGCTGATCCAGAACCAGTTCCGCATCGGCCTGTCGCGCATGGAGCGCGTCGTGCGCGAGCGCATGAGCATGCAGGAGCCCGACGAGATCACGCCGCAGAGCCTCGTGAACATCCGCCCCATCGTGGCGGCCATCAAGGAGTTCTTCGGCTCCTCGCAGCTGTCCCAGTTCATGGACCAGACGAACCCCGCTGCCGGCATCACGCACAAGCGCCGTCTGTCGGCCCTCGGCCCGGGCGGCCTGTCCCGCGAGCGCGCCGGCTTCGAGGTGCGCGACGTCCACACGTCCCACTACGGCCGCATGTGCCCCATCGAGACGCCTGAAGGCCCGAACATCGGCCTCATCGGCTCGCTGGCAACCTACGCCCGCATCAACCCCTACGGCTTCATCGAGACGCCGTATCGCCGCGTCGAGAAGGGCCTGGTCACGGACATCGTGGACTACCTCACGGCCGACGAGGAGGAGAACTACACCATCGCGCAGGCCAACGACCTGTTCGACCCCGAGACCCGCAAGTTCGGCACGTTCGACGACGAGGGCAACTTCCACGAGGCCGTCCGCGTGCTCTGCCGCACGAAGGACGCCGCCGGCGTGTTCGGCGAGCCCGACGAAGTGGCGCCCGAGCTCGTCGAGTACATGGACGTGTCCCCGCGCCAGATGGTGTCGGTGGCTACCTCGCTCATCCCGTTCCTCGAGCACGACGACGCGAACCGCGCCCTCATGGGCTCGAACATGCAGCGTCAGGCCGTGCCGCTGCTCAAGCCGCACGCGCCGCTCGTCGGCACCGGCATCGAGCACCGCATCGCGGTCGACTCCGGCGAGATCCTCGTCGCCCAGAACCCGGGCGTCGTCGATTACGTCGACGGCCAGACCATCATCGTGCTGAACAACGACGGCGAGTACGACGAGTACCTCGTGCCGAAGTTCCAGCGCTCCAACCAGTCGGGCTGCATCAACCACCGCCCCATCGTCCGCAAGGGCGACGAGGTGCAGGCGGGCGACGTGCTGGCCGACGGCCCCAGCTGCGACGGCGGCGAGCTCGCGCTCGGCCAGAACCTCATGGTGGCCTACATGCCGTGGGAAGGCTATAACTACGAGGACGCCATCATCGTGTCCGAGCGCGTGGTTGCCGAGGACCTGCTCACGTCCATCCACATCTCCGAGTACGAGATCGACGCCCGCGACACGAAGCTCGGCCCCGAGGAGATCACCCGCGAGATCCCGAACATCTCCGACGACATGATCAGCGACCTCGATGCCGACGGCATCATCCGCGTGGGCGCCGAGGTGTTCCCGGGCGACGTGCTGGTGGGCAAGGTCACGCCGAAGGGCGAGACGGAGCTCACGGCCGAGGAGCGCCTGCTGCGTGCCATCTTCGGCGAGAAGGCCCGCGAGGTGCGCGACACGTCCCTCAAGGTGCCCCACGGCTCCGGCGGCCGCGTCATCGGCATGAGCCGCTTCAGCCGCGAAGCCGGCGACGAGCTGGCTCCGGGCGTCAACGAGCTCGTGCGCATCTACGTGGCTCAGAAGCGCAAGGTGCAGCAGGGCGACAAGCTGTCCGGCCGCCACGGCAACAAGGGCGTCATCTCCCGCGTGCTGCCGGTGGAGGACATGCCCTACCTCGCCGACGGCACCCCGATCGACGTCATCCTCAACCCCCTGGGCGTTCCGTCCCGCATGAACGTCGGCCAGCTGCTTGAGAACCACCTCGGCTGGGCTGCGAAGTGGGGCTGGGACGACGCGGAGGAGACCGACGCGGTGGTCGAGGGCCCGATGCACGTGGCCACGCCCGTGTTCGACGGCGCCACGGAGAAGGAGATCTCCGACGCCATCGAGAAGTCGAACCGCAACCTCATCAACCGCAACCACGCCAAGTTCGGCGACCTGGCGCGCGACGAGTTCGTGCCCCAGCTGTCCCGCACGGGCAAGACGTGGCTGTACGACGGCCGCACGGGCGAGAAGTTCCGCGAGCCCATCACGGTGGGCCAGAGCTACATCCTGAAGCTCGGCCACATGGTGGACGACAAGATCCACGCGCGCTCGACCGGCCCTTACAGCCTGATCACGCAGCAGCCGCTCGGCGGCAAGGCGCAGTTCGGCGGCCAGCGCTTCGGCGAGATGGAAGTGTGGGCGCTCTACGCCTATGGCGCGTCGAACGTGCTGCAGGAGATTCTCACGGTGAAGTCCGACGACACCGCGGGCCGCGTCAAGTCCTACGAAGCCATCGTCAAGGGCGAGAACATCCCGGCCGCCGAGGTGCCCGAGAGCTTCAAGGTGCTCGTGAAGGAAATGAAGTCGCTGTGCCTGAACGTCGAGCTGGAGGGTCACGATCATCGCACGATCGACGTGACGCAGGAAAGCGACGGCCAGGAAGACGGCGATCGTGCGCTGTACGAGGCCATCGCCGCCGACGCGCGCAAAACTGAAGAAGACGACGCGGCCAATGCGCTCGACAGCATTGCCGCCGAGCTGGGAGAGCTGATGGGCGATAGCAACAACGATACGAACGACCTGATCGGTGACGGAGAGGAGCGATAAATGACGACGGAATTCGACGTAAGCAATTTCGATGCCCTGCGCATTTCGCTCGCCAACGCCGAGGACGTGCGCAGCTGGTCGCGCGGCGAGGTGAAGAAGCCCGAGACGATCAACTACCGCACGCTCAAGCCCGAGAAGGACGGCCTGTTCTGCGAGAAGATCTTCGGCCCGACGAAGGACTGGGAGTGCGCCTGCGGCAAGTACAAGCGCGTGCGCTTCAAGGGCATCGTCTGCGAGCGCTGCGGCGTCGAGGTGACGCGCAGCAAGGTTCGCCGCGAGCGCATGGGACACATCGAGCTGGCCGCCCCGGTCAGCCATATCTGGTACTTCAAGGGCTCGCCTTCGCGCCTGGGCTACCTCCTGGACATCGCGCCGAAGGAGCTCGAGAAGGTGCTGTACTTCGCGTCCTCCATCATCACGTCGGTGGACAAGGAAGCCCGCGAGGAGGATGCCGACGAGCTGCGTGACGAGCTGGCCGCCGACCTCGAGGAGCTGGACGCCGAGCGCGACCGCCTCGTGGAGGCCACGCGCAAGCTGTCCGTGGACTACGTCCCCGAGGACGACGACTTCGTCGACGACGTGGACGAGGACGAGCGCATGACGGCCGAGGAGGTCGACGAGGAGATCGCCGACATCTACGAGGAGTTCAACGAGCGCAAGGCGCTGCGTCAGGACGCCTTCGACGCCTTCATGAAGATCGAGCCGAAGCAGCTCGTGCCGGACGAGGCCCTCTACCGCGAGATGCGCCTCAACTACCGCGACTACTTCACGGGCGGCATGGGCGCCGAGTCCGTGCGCGACCTGCTGGACGCCATGGACCTGGCCGCGACGGCCGACGAGCTGCGCGACGTCATCGCCAACGGCAAGGGCCAGAAGCGCGCCAAGGCCATCAAGCGACTCAAGGTGGTCGACGCGTTCCTCAAGTCCGAAAACAAGCCGACGGACATGATCCTCGACGTCATCCCGGTGATCCCGCCCGACCTGCGCCCCATGGTGCAGCTCGACGGCGGCCGCTTCGCGACGTCGGACCTCAACGACCTGTACCGTCGCGTCATCAACCGCAACAACCGCCTCAAGCGCCTGCTGGACCTCGGCGCGCCTGAGATCATCGTCAACAACGAGAAGCGCATGCTGCAGGAGGCCGTCGACAGCCTGTTCGACAACGGCCGCCGCGGCCGTCCCGTCACGGGCCCGGGCAACCGCCCGCTCAAGTCGCTGTCCGACATGCTCAAGGGCAAGCAGGGCCGCTTCCGCCAGAACCTGCTGGGCAAGCGCGTCGACTACTCCGGCCGTTCGGTCATCGTCGTCGGCCCGCAGCTCAAGCTGCACCAGTGCGGCCTGCCGTCGCAGATGGCGCTCGAGCTGTTCAAGCCGTTCGTCATGAAGCGTCTGGTCGAGCTGGAGTACGCCGCCAACATCAAGGCCGCCAAGCGCGCCGTCGATCGCGGTGCCAGCTACGTGTGGGACGTGCTGGAAGAGGTCATCACCGAGCATCCCGTGCTGCTGAACCGCGCCCCCACGCTGCACCGACTGGGCATCCAGGCCTTCGAGCCGGTGCTGGTCGAGGGCAAGGCCATCAAGCTGCACCCGCTGGTCTGCACCGCCTTCAACGCCGACTTCGACGGCGACCAGATGGCCGTGCACGTGCCGCTGGGCGCCGAGGCGCAGGCCGAGGCCCGCGTGCTCATGCTGTCCGCCAACAACATCAAGTCGCCGGCCCACGGCCGTCCGCTGACCGTGCCCACCCAGGACATGATCATCGGCCTGTACTACCTCACGGCCGCCCGCGACGGCTTCGAGGGCGAGGGTCGCTTCTTCATCGACTTCGACGACGCCATGAACGCCTACGACGCGCGCGCCGAGCTGGACCTGCAGGCCAAGATCTGGGTGCGCCTCTCCAAGGACACGCAGGTGGCCACGGCCTTCGGCGTGTTCGAGGAGCACAAGGCCGGCGAGCGCATCGAGACCACCATCGGCCGCATCACGTTCAACAACGTGCTGCCCGAGGACTACCCGTACCTCAACTACGAGATGAACAAGAAGGAGATCAGCCGCCTCGTCGAGGACGTGTGCAACCGCTACGAGCTGTCCAACGTGCCGGCGATCCTCGACGGCCTCAAGGACGCGGGCTTCCACTACGCCACGCGCGCCGGCGTCACCGTGTCGGTGTACGACGCCACCGTGCCGCCGAACAAGGGCGAGATCCTGGCTGCCGCCGACGAGAAGGTCGCGGCCATCGACGAGGACTACGAGATGGGCCTCATGAGCCCCGACGAGCGCCACAAGCAGGTCGTCGACATCTGGAACGCTGCGAACGAGGAAGTCGGCGAGGCCATGGCCGAGAACTTCGACAAGTTCAACCCCATCTACATGATGGCGTTCTCCGGCGCTCGTGGTAACATCAAGCAGATCCGCCAGCTGGCCGGTATGCGAGGCCTCATGTCCGACCCGAAGGGCGAGATCATCGACCGCCCGATCAAGGCGAACTTCCGCGAAGGCCTTTCCGTCCTGGAGTACTTCATCTCCACGCACGGCGCCCGTAAGGGTCTGGCCGACACCGCGCTGCGTACCGCCGACTCGGGTTACCTGACCCGCCGTCTCGTGGACGTGGCCCAGGACGTCATCATCCGCGAGATCGACTGCGGCACCACCGACGGCGTACCGTACCCGCTGCACAACGAGAAGGGCGACGTCGACGAGAACCTCATCGGCCGCTGCCTGCTCGACGACGTGGCGGGCACCGACGGCGTCGTGCTGCTGGGCGCGGGCGAGTACATCACCCATATGGACCAGCTCAAGGCCATGGATGCCGCGGGCGTCGAGACGCTCGTCATCCGCACGGTCATGACCTGCCATGCCGAGCACGGCGTGTGCCAGAAGTGCTACGGTTGGGACCTCGCCACGTCGCGTCCGGTGAACATCGGCACGGCGGTGGGCATCATCGCCGCCCAGTCCATCGGCGAGCCGGGCACCCAGCTCACCATGCGCACGTTCCACACCGGCGGCGTCGCCGGCGAGGACATCACCCACGGTCTTCCCCGTGTCCAGGAGCTGTTCGAGGCGCGCAAGCCCAAGGGCCTCGCCATCCTCGCGGAGATCTCCGGCACGCTGCAGATCTCGGGCGACAAGCAGTCCAAGACCATCACGATCCACGACCAGCAGGGCAACTTCCGCGAGTACGTCGTGTCGGCGCGCGCCCAGATGCTGCCCGGCGTGACGGACGGCTGCGAAGTGAAGGTGGGCCAGCAGCTCACCAAGGGCTCGGTGAACCCGCACGACCTGCTGCGCCTCACCGATCCGAACACGACGCTGCGCTACATCGTGAGCCAGGTCCAGGGCGTGTACGTGTCCCAGGGCGTGGACATCAACGACAAGCACATCGAGGTCATCGCGCGCCAGATGCTGCGCAAGGTGGCCGTCATGGACGCCGGCGAGTCCGACTACCTGCCGGGTCGCCAGGTCAACCGCTTCGAGTTCGAGGATGCCGCCAACGCGCTCATCGCCGAAGGCAAGGAGCCGCCCGTGGGCCAGCCGCTGCTGCTGGGCATCACGAAGGCATCGCTGGCCACGGACTCGTTCCTGTCGGCCGCCTCGTTCCAGGAGACCACGAAGGTGCTCACCGACGCCGCCATCGAGGGCAAGGTGGACCATCTGGCCGGCCTCAAGGAGAACGTCATCATCGGCAAGCCGATCCCGGCGGGCACGGGCCTCTCGCGCTACCGCGAAGTGGGCCTCACCTACAAGGGCCGTCCGGTTGCGCCGGTGCTGGGCGAGACGCTGCCCGACTTCGCGCCGGAAGCGCTCCGCGACATCGAGGAGCTGCTGCCCCAGCCGCAGGATTGGTCGCTCGACGGCGACGGCTACCTCAACATGGGTACGAACTACGGCAGCTACTACAGCGGCCTGTCGCTGGGCCATCGCGGCCCGCAGCTGTCCGACGAGGACGCGCGCCTGTACATCTACGACGATCTGGGCGTGTCGCAGCGTTGGGCCAACAAGTTCTCCGAGGCGGGCATCGAGACGGTGGCCGACCTCGTGGGTCACACCGAGGAGGACCTGCTGCGCATCGAGGGCATCGGCGTGAAGGCCATCGAGGAGCTGAAGGAAGGCCTCGACGCCCACGAGCTGACGCACGTGATCGAGGACGACCTCGCGGCCACGAGCGACGACATGAGCCAGCTGCTCGACATGGTGTTCTCGCCTGACGACACCATCCTCATCGGCGGCGACGAGCCCCCGACCTTCAACACCGAGGGCGAGGACATGCTGGGCGAGGCCCTGCCGCCGCGCTCCTACCAGCGCAACCTGGAAGAGCTCGATGCGCTGCTGGGCTCCGTGGGATCGCTGGGCTTCGGTCTGACCAGCAAGGATGAAGAAGAAGCATCCAACGCTGACGACGACGTGGAAGAGTAGTTGACAGGGGGCGCGCTCAGGCGCGCCCCCTGTTCGCTTTGCCCGTTTTGTCTCCTTCCCTTGCGCGGGCGCTTGGATTGCGGGACCTGCAAGTCGTGCGGCCATCGCAAGGGGAAGAGCCGCATGATCATCTCGAAAGGTATCATCTCATGCCGATCAAAACCTACCTACCGGAAAACGAGCAGCCGCCCGCATCCCCTATCGGGGCAACGCTCGAGGCGCTTGCCGCCACCATCGCGGCGCGACGCGACGCCGACGAGGGGAGCTACACCCATCGTCTGCTCACCGATTCGCCCGACACCGTGCTGAAGAAGGTCATGGAGGAAGCGGGCGAAGTGGCGCTTGCCGCGAAGGACGTCGAGTCCTGGTCGTGCTCGTCGCTGGCCGCCGCCCTGGCGTTCGAATGCGGTCGAGGCAACGACGTGGAGGAGGAGTCGCTGGCCGTCGAGCTGCCGGCCGAGTACCACGAAGCGGTGGATCATCTGCGCTACGAGGCTGCCGACGTGGTGTACCACCTGCTGGTGGTGCTCGAGCGCTACGGCATCGACCTCGACGAGTTCGCCGCCGAGCTGAACAACCGCATGACCGACGCCGAGCGCCCTGAGGGCGCCGTCCGTCTGTACGAGAATCACGTGAAGAGGGGGAAGTAGCATGGCTCGTTTATTTGGAACGGATGGGGTTCGCGGTGTGGCGAACAAGGAGCTGACGTGCGAGACGGCCTTCAAGCTGGGCCAGGCCGCCGTGGCGTTCCAGGGCACCACCATCCTCATCGGCAAGGATACGCGCCTGTCCGGCGACATGCTGGAAGCCGCCGTGTCCGCCGGCATCATGTCGATGGGCGGCACGGCCCTCTTGGCCGGCATCATCCCGACGCCCGCCATCGCGCTGCTCGTGCGCGAGCTGCACTGCGACGGCGGCATCGTCATCTCCGCCTCGCACAACCCGCCCGAGTACAACGGCATCAAGCTGTTCGACAGCCAGGGCTTCAAGCTGCCCGATGCGGTGGAGGACGAGATCGAGGCTTATCTGGCCGCGGGCGGCCCGCCGGTCGAGGAGCTCCCGGGCGGCGACGAGGTGGGCGTGGCGCTGCCGGTGGACGACGCCTGCGAGCTGTACGTCGCGCACGCCGTGTCCACGGTGGCGAACGAGGGCATCGACTTCGCGGGCCTCAAGGTGGCGCTCGACGTGGGCCACGGCGCGTCGTGCATGACGAGCGCCGAGGCGCTGCGCCGTCTGGGCGCCGAGGTCGTCGTGGTCAACGAGGACTTCGACGGCACCGACATCAACGTGCAGTGCGGCTCCACGCATCTCGAGCCGCTGCGCGCGCTCGTGGCCGAGACGGGCGCCGACGTCGGCATCGCGCACGACGGCGACGCCGACCGCGTCATGCTCATGGACGCCAAGGGCAACGAGATCGACGGCGACGTGATGGAGGCCGTGTGCGCCATCGACCTGCACAAGCGCGGCCTGCTGCCCGGCGGCACCGCCGTGTCCACGGTCATGTGCAACCTCGGGCTCACCCATGCCTTGCGCGACGCGGGCATCGAGCTCATCCAGACGAAGGTGGGCGACCGCTACGTGCTGGAGGCCATGCGCGAGGGCGGTTTCGTCCTCGGCGGCGAGCAGAGCGGCCATATGATCTTCCTCGAGCACAACTCCACGGGCGACGGCCTCGTGACGGCGCTCCAGTTCCTGGCCGCGTGCCAGCGCGCCGGTTCCACCATCGAGGACGCCGCGTCGGTGATGACGCGCTTCCCGCAGACGCTCATCAACGTGCGCGTGGGCGACAAGCACGCCGTGGACGGCAACGCCGCCGTGCAGGCCGCCGTCGAAGCCGCCGAGGCGGAGTTGGGCGACTCGGGCCGCGTGCTGCTGCGCCCCTCCGGCACCGAGCCGGTGGTGCGCGTCATGGTGGAGGCCGCCAGCGCCGAAGAAGCCGAGCGCCACGCGCGCGCCATCGCCGACGTGGTGGAGCGCGAGGTCTAGTCCGAAGCCTCATCGACCGGCGATAACGACCCCGGCGCGTTCTGCGTGCCGGGGTCGCTTCGTTGCGGGGGGTGTAGCGCGGGGCGTCGGGGCCCGGAATGTTTCATGTGAAACATTCGTTCTGACTCCCTCTTTGGCGTGTAACGCCCGACTGGGGTTCCGCGGGCCCGCTTCCGGTCGGGGCGTCGGCCGGAAGCGCCCGCGCCGTCGCGCTCTCGCCTCCCTATGTGCGGAAAAATCGGGCTTTTGGCAATCTTTCCCCCTATTTCGCCGTCGCGGGGCGCCGCCGCCGCGGTCTCGGGCGGCGAAACCCCAGGTCGGGAGCTTTCCACAGCGGGGAGCCGGGAGGGCCGGGTTGCCAAAAGCCCGATTTTTCCGCACGCAAGGGAGCCCGAAGCGGCGCGGCCGGAACGCGGCCGGCGCGATGGTCGCGACGCCCCTGCGCGGCGGCGCCCCGCCGAGGAGGCTGGGCGGACGTCGACGAGTGCGGGCGCGGAGGAGGGCGCGAAGGCGCGGATGCGGGCGCTGCAGGGTGGGGCGCGGGGTGCGGAGGCACGGATCAGCACATCGTCATCCTGAGCGAGCGAAGCGCGCCGAAGGATCCCCGCGGCGATAGCGGCATGCGTTGCGGTTGGTGCCTCACGGGATCCTTCGACTGCGGCGGCTCGCGCCGTCTCCGCTCAGGATGACAACCTGGCCTGATCTTTATGTCAATGGTGGTCTACCAGCGGAAGACGCTCTTTCTGCACAAAAATCACCGCTGTGAAGTTCGGGACGGCAATTGGGTTGCTGTTCGCGCACGCGCGAACAGGGAAAATGCCCAACGAATGGGCGGAAGCGGTGGTTGGAAAACGCCTCAAACGCTTCACAGCGGTGATTTTTGTGACTCCGCGCGCGTTTATTCGCGTCGCTGCGGGTTGGGAGCGCGCCTTTTCAGTCGGCGAGCGCGACGCGCGCAGGGGTCGGTGCTGCGTCGGTCCCCGCCTGCGCTCGCGCATCGGCTTGCATGTGGCGGAAGTTCCAGAACGTCACCGCGAAGCAGATGAGCGCGTACACGAGCGTGATCGACGCCTTCGCGGAGCCGAAGGGCGGCAACGCGCCTGTCTTCGAGATCAGCGAGTAGGCCATGATCAGCAAAAACGGCAGCAGCATCGCGTACTCGCTTTTGAAGTAGCGCAGGAGGTCGAATTCCTGCTTGCGCAGCACGCGCTTGCTGACCACGAACAGCGCGATGCCTGCGTGCATGGCGACGAGGGCGACGAAGAACCACGGCTTCTCGAGAAACTGCATGACGGTCAGGCAGCCGAACGTGACGATGGCGGCCGTCAGAAACAGGGCGAGACCGCGGGCGGGATTCTTTTCGGACATCGAACGTTCCCCTTCGGTACGGCGGAGCATGCCTCCGCACGGCGTTTTCGCCATGATACGGGATATGGCGGCGAACGACGCCCTCAATGTGCAACTTCAAGGGGAAAACGGAACAACCGCAAGCGGGATCAAGCGGCGGCGTCTCGGCTTCACTATAGTACGCTTGCGTAGTCGAGACGAGGAGAACGAGCGCATGTACGAGTGGCAGCGGCATATTCAGGTGATCGTCGACGAGATCGACGCCTGCATCAAACGGCACGACGACGAGGCGCTCGCCCTGAGCGCGCTCTCCCGCAGGCTGGGCTATTCCGAGTTCCATATGACGAGGAAGTTCAAGGAGATCTCGGGCATGTCGTTTCGGGATTACCTGCGTCAGCGCAGGTTGGCCTTCGCGCTCAAGGAGGTGCGCGACGGCGAGCGCAGCATGCTCGACATCGCCTTCGACTACGGATTCTCTTCGCACGAGGCGTTCACGCGGGCGTTCAAGGCGGCGTACGGCATCGTCCCCAGCGCATACCGCAAGCGGCCCGCGCCGGTGGTGCTTCGCACGAAGATCAACCCGTTCGACCGGTACGTTCTAGGATTAGGAGAGATCGGCATGGTGAAATCAAGCAACGACGTCAAAGCGTACTTCGTAACCATCCCCGCGCACAGGTTCCTGCACGTGAGGAACAGCGAGAGCAACGGGTACTGGGACTTCTGGCAGAAGCAGAGCCTCGTGCCCGGGCAGGACCACGAGACGGTGTGCGGCCTGCTCGACAGCATCAAGGGCAAGCTGGACGACAACGGCGGCAGCGAGGCGGACAGCAGCGGCGGGCACGTGATGGCCTACATCGGCGACCCCGGCGGAAGGCTGTGCGATTGGGGGTTCCCGCGCGTCGAGTGCTACGGCGTGCGCCTTCCCGCCGCCTACGACGGCGCGGTGCCGCCGAACCTGACGATGATGGACGTGCCGGAGGCCGAGTACCTCGTGTTCGAGCACGGCCCCTTCGACTACGAGCAGGAGAACCGCAGCGTGGAAGGGAAGATCGAGGAGGCGATGGCGACGTTCGACTTCGACGGCACCGGCTACCGCTTCGACACCGAGCCGGGCCGCGTGCTGTACTTCTACCACGACCCCGAGCGCTTCTGGAAATACGTGAGGCCGGTGAAGAGGGGGTAGCCCCTCCCTCATGGCGCGGCGGAAGCTGTGGGATGCGCGCATCCTATCCCGCACCGATCGCACGCCGCCGCCGTTGCGAATCGGCGCGGAACGCGCCCGTCGGTTCGCAGGTCGCACCCGCGCCCCTCAACGTGCGAGCTTCTTCCCGGCAACGATTCCACGCGGCCTCTTGCGCGCGCGGGCGCTTCCATGGGATCGTAGGCGGTGCGACACGGACGCGGCCGCGACCTGCCGCCGGTCGACCGCAGGCATCGTCGGACCGCGCTCCTGTCGCATCATCGACGAACAAACGCCCCCGGCTCCTTGCGAAGCCGGGGGCGTTCTCGTGCGCGCGGGCGGGGCGCTACCTGCGGGCGAACAGGCTGAGGAAGCGCACGAGCAAGCTCGGCTTCTTGCGCGGCGGCGGCGTGGTCGCGAGCCCTCGGTCGTCCGGGCGCGCGGTGCGCGCCGCCGGCTCGCCGACGGGCGGCTCGATGGCGTCGGCCTCGAGCGCCGGCTCGGGCGCGGGCGCGGATGCAGCCGCGCCCGCGGCCACAGGCTCGGGCGCGGCCGTCTCCGCAGCCGTCGGCTCCTGCACGGCCGGCTTCTCGAACAGCTCCTCGTCCACGGGCACCTCGCTGCGCAGCGCGCTGCGGCGGTTCGCCTCGCGCGCGGCCTCCTCCTCGGCCGCTTCGAGCCGGCGCTGCTGCGCGCGCTTGATGAAGAACTCCTGCGACTCGAACAGCGTGGTCGTGCCGTCTTCGGCTTCCTTGGCGAACGCGCCCAGCGGGGTGTAGCTTCCGTCGGGCAGCAGTTCGCGCAGCTTCGCCGTGTCGCTCATCGACACGTCCAGGTAGCCCAGGATCTCCTCGCGCAGCTGATCGTTCAGCACGGGCCAGGCGATCTCGATACGCTTGTCCATGTTGCGCGTCATGAGGTCGGCGCTCGACAGGTACAGCTTCATGGTGTCGCGCGGGCCGAACCCGTAGATGCGGCTGTGCTCCAGCAGCCGGCCCACGATGGACACGACGCGCACGTGGTCGGTGCAGCCTTCGAGCCCCGGCACGATGCACGAGATGCCGCGCACGAACAGCGTCACGTCCACGCCGGCCTGCGACGCCTCGACGATCTTCTCGATGACGTCCTTGTCGGTGACGGAGTTCGTCTTGAAGAACAGCCCGCACGGCTCGCCGGCCTTCGCGTGCTCGATCTGCGTGTCGATGCCCGCGAGGATCATCGGCTTGATCTGCAGCGGGGCCACCCACATGATGTCGTAGTTGTCGGAGGTGTTCTCCAGGCCCATGTTGCGGAAGAACTCGGTGGCGTCGCGCCCGAACGTCTCGTCGGTGGTGATGAACGACAGGTCGGTGTACAGCTTCGCCGTCTTCTCGTTGTAGTTGCCGGTGCCCAGCTGCGTGATGTGCTGCAGGCCGTGCTCGGTCTGGCGCGTGATGCAGCAGATCTTCGAGTGCACCTTGAAGTCGCGGAAGCCGTAGATGACGTTGCATCCCGCCTGCTCGAACCGCTGCGACCACTCGATGTTGTTGCTCTCGTCGAAGCGGGCGCGCAGCTCGAACAGGGCGGTCACCTCCTTGCCGTTCTCGGCGGCGGCGATGAGCGCCTCGGCCAGATGCGACTGGCTGGCCAGGCGGTACAGCGTGATCTTGATGGAGATGACCGACGCGTCGTTCGCGGCCTCGCGCAGCAGCTGCACGAAGGCGTCCATGCTCTCGTAAGGGTACGACAGCAGCACTTCCTTCTCGGTCACCTGGTCGATGATGCGGCGGTTGCGGTCGAGGCAGCCCGGCCACTGCGGCGTGAACGGCGTGTTCGTCAGCTCGGCGCGCTGGCCCTCGGGCAGGCGGCCGGCCAGGCCGAACGTGTAGCTCATGTCGAGCGGCACCTTGGTGACGTAGGCTTGGTACGGCTTGAGGTTCAAGCGCTTGAGCAGCAGCTTCTCCAGGGTGGGGGACAGCGGGCGCTCGCTTTCGAGCCGCACGGGAGCCAGGCGGGAGCGCTTCTTGAGGATGCGCTTCATGTGCTCGCGGTAGTCCTCATCGCTCTCGTCGGTGCCCTCGGTGGCATCGAGGTCGGCGTTGCGGGTGACGCAGATGACGTTCGTGTGCTTGATGGCGTACATGGAGAAGATCTCGTCGGCCACCATCTCGATGGCGTGCTCGAGCAGGATGAACTGCAGCCCGTCGCCCGGCAGCGCGATCACGCGCTCGCACTGGCGCGGCATGGGCACGAGGCCCAGCGTCACGCCCTCGGCGCCGAGGTTCTTCGCCTTCTCCTCCTTGGTCGGCTTCTCGCCGTCCTTCGCCTTCGGGGCCTTCTTCTTCGCTCCCAGATCCTCGTTGAGGCGCAGCACCACGTACAGCGCGCCGTTCTCCAGGTGGGGGAACGGGTGGCGCGAGTTGATGATCTGCGGCGACAGGAACGGCATCACGTTCTTGTGCACGTAGCCCGAGAGGAAGGCGCGCTGCTCGTCGTCGAGGTCCTCGGGGCGCAGCCCGCACACGCCGTGCTCGCACAGCAGCTTCCGGACGCTTTCGTAGGTGCGCTCTTGGATGGGGTACAGCTCGTGGCAGCGCGCGTAGATGGCTTCGAGCTGCTCGGTGGGCGTCATGCCCGACTTCGAGTCGATGATGTGCTTCTTCACGAGCGACAGGTCGGTCAGGCTGCCCACGCGCACCATGAAGAACTCCTGGAGGTTGCTCCAGAAGATGGAGATGAAGTTCAGGCGCTCGAGCAGCGGCACCGTCTCGTCGGCGCCCTGGTCGAGCACGCGCTCGTTGAACGTGAGCCACGACAGCTCGCGGTTCTGCAGGTACGGCGCCTTGACGGGCGCGTCGCCTTCGACGGAGGGGCTCGCGCCCTCGACCTCGTCGATGGAGGCGCGCATCTCGTCCGCGCGCGTTTCCGCGAGCGCGGCGCTCGCTTGGCCGATGGACGCCTCGGCGGTTTCGGCGGTGGCTTTCTTGGCGGTGTCCATGAACGTCCCCTTCCCGTGGTTCGATTCCTGCATGCGTCGCTACCGCAGCATGCGGTCGATCAGATACCCTTCGCGCACGCCGTACTTGCACACGTCGAGGCGATCGGCTCCGCACGCGTCGAGCAGCTCCAGAAGGATGATGCAGCCCGGCACGAGGGTGTGCACGCGCTCGGCCGAGGCCTTGAGCGCGGTGTGGGCGAACGCGTCGGGGTCGGTGCGGCACCATTCCAGTATCGCATGAATTTCCTTTTTAGTCATGGTTTTCGGACGGGCGGTCGCGCCGGCAGCCTGGGCATGCATCTTGGCGGCCGCTCGCACGCTGCCGCCGATGCCGAACAGCACTTCCGAGCGGTACGCGTCCGGGCGCGGCAGCGCGGCGAAGCGCTCCCGGAACGCGGCGGCGATGGCGTCCATCTCGGCGCCGGTGGGCAGGATGCCCCGCACGTGCTGGGCGAACGACGAGAGCGAGCCCTGCCCGATGCTCGCGTTGTCGAAGTCGCGGTCGTGCTCGATGCGCGTGAGCTCGGTGGAGCCGCCGCCGATGTCCACGAGCGTGCCCTGCACCACGGTGCGGTCGCACGTGGCGCCGACGAAGCCCAGGTGCGCCTCGTCCTGCGCCGACAGCAGCGAGATGGGCAGCTCGGCGCCCTCCTCGATGGCGATCACGGCTTCCTCGCAGTTCGAGGCGTTGCGGATGACGGCGGTGGCGAACACCTCCATCTTCTCGCAGTTGAAGTACCGCGCGCGCTTCGCGTGGCCGCGCAGCACGCTTATGGCGCGGTCGATGCCGTCCCGGGTGAACGCGCCGTCCACGACGTAGGCCGACAGGCCCGCCATCACCTTGTCGTTGATGAGGCTCTTGAAGTCCTTGCTCGTGTACGTGCGCTTGTGCGCGTCCTTCACGTCGTACACGACGAGGCGTATCGAGTTCGACCCAAGGTCGACCACCGCATAGTTGGGCATTGGTCCATCCATCCGCAATCAGGCGGCTCGCCTGGGGCGATCCGCAACGTGCTCCATCCCTCCATTGTAGGCGTACCCGCGCTCTCCGGCCAGAAGCGCGAGGAACTGAAAGCAGGATTTTACTTTTCGCTCTTCCTTGACGCGGACCGCCCGGCCGGGCCCTCCGGGGCCCTTGTGGTACTATGAACCTCTCGAAGGAAAGGAAGCGCCCATGCTGGAGACCGTCGATTTCTCACTCGAACCGCTTTCGAAAGACGCCTACAAGGCGCGCCGCGACGAGCTGATGGAGCAGCTGGTGGTGCTGCAGCAGCAGGCGCGCGTGCAGGGCGTGGGCCTGGTCGTGCTGTTCGAGGGATGGAACGGCGCCGGCAAGGGCAGCCGCATCTCCGATCTCATGTACCACCTCGATGCGCGCGCGACCAGCGTGTACGTCACCGAGAACCTCGACGTGAAGGCCGCGCGCTCGTTCGCGGGCGGCGCGCACGGCGTGACGGGCTTCTACCCCGTGATGCAGGAGTTCTGGAAGGGGCTCGGCCAGCGCGGCACCATCTCGTTCTTCGACCGCGGCTGGTACACCGCCGCCGTCCAGCACATGCTGTACACCGAGTTCGGCAAGCTCTCGCTCAAGTCCTCCAAGCGCAAGAGCCAGAAGGCCGTCGCGGCCGCCATGGCCGAGGCGCGCGACGAGCGCCACATCGACGTGCTGCGCCGCTACCTCACCTCGGCGTCCGACTTCGAGCGCCAGCTGGCCGACGACGGCTACCTCGTGGTGAAGTTCTTCGTGCACGTCACGAAGGAGGCGCAGAAGAAGCGCCTCACGCGCCTGCACGACGACCCGGCCACGCGCTGGCGCGTGGGCGAGGACAAGCTGGCCACCATCGGCAACTACGAGGAGGCCTACCGGCTCTACGACAACCTGCTGAAGGGCAGCGACTTCTCGTTCGCGCCGTGGAACCTCGTGAACGGCGAGGACAAGCGCCGCGCCAACCTGCAGATCGCCGAGACGCTGGTCAACGCGCTTACCGGCGCGCTCGAGGCGGTCCCCGACGCCGACGCCGCCGCGGCAGCCGCGAAGGCGCAGGCCAACTCGGCGGGCGCCCTCGACGAGGCGCCGCTGTTCGGCCGCTCGCCCGAGGAGGAGGCCCGCGTGCGCGAGGAGGCCGAGCGCGCCGCAGCCGAAGCCGCGGCCCGCGCGCCGCGCGTGTCGCGCTACCGCCAGGTGGACGACCCGCCGCGCCTCGATCGCATCGACCACACGCTCGTGCTCGACCCCGACGAGTACAAGGTGCGGCTCAAGGCCGAGCAGGAGCGTCTCAACAAGCTCGAGATGGAGATGTACCAGAAGCGCATCCCGCTCATGATCATGTACGAAGGCTGGGACGCGGCGGGCAAGGGCGGCAACATCAAGCGCGTGGCCCAGGCGCTCGACGCCCGCGCCTACACCGTCTTCCCGAGCCCGGCCCCCACGAAGCCCGAGCTGCTGCACCCGCACCTGTGGCGCTACTGGACGCGCCTGCCGAAGGCGGGCCACGTGGGCATCTACGACCGCAGCTGGTACGGCCGCCTGCTCGTGGAGCGCGTCGAAGGTTTCGCCTCGGTGTCGGAGTGGACGCGGGCGTATGACGAGATCAACGAATTCGAACGCGATTTGGTGCGCTGGGGCGCCATCCTGCTGAAGTTCTGGGTGGACGTGAGCCCCGAGGAGCAGCTCCGCCGCTTCCACGATCGCGAGCAGGACCCCGCGAAGCAGTGGAAGATCACCGACGAGGACTGGCGCAACCGCGACAAGTATCCCCAGTACAAAGCCGCGGTCGAGGATATCTTCCGCCTGACGAGCACGCCGTTCGCCCCCTGGATCGTCCTCGAGAGCGACGACAAGCGCTACGCGCGCGTCAAGGCGCTTAAAATAATCAACGATGCTCTGGAAGCGCGCTTGCACGAAAACTGAGATCGCGTTACTATGGGCAGCAGTACTCAAAACGACCGTGCGCATGCGCGCGCTTGAACGAAAAAAGGGGTAAAGAGCCATGACTCTGTTCGGAATCACCGTGCCTATGGAGGCCATCTGGGTCATCGTCGCGATCATCGTTCTCGTCATCATCGGCTTCATCGCGAAGGGCTTCATCGACGAGATGAAGAAGTAGCCGCTTTGGCGAACAGCGGTTTCCGATCGTGAAAATTGCGTTTTTGCGAACATCGCGCCCCCGTCAACGGGGGCGTTTGTTTATTATGGTAACGGTCTGGCGAAGACGGAATTCCGTCATCTGACGATCATCCGAAAGGTGAACATGTCCGAGTATCGACAGTATCCCGATCCCGCGTCGAGCGGGCGACATGCGCAGCAGCCGCGCACGCCGAGGGGCGCTGCGCCGCAGGCGCGAGCAGGGGCGCAACCGGGCGCCTACCGTCCGGCTACCGCACAGCACTCCGCCTACCGCCCCGTGCAACCCGCGTCGCGCCGGTCGAACGGCGGCGGGGGCAACCCGTACCAGCAGTACCCGAGTCATCAGCAGCCCGGTTCCGGGCGTCCCAAGAAGAAGGGCGGCCCGTGGCGGGTCGTGTTCTGGATCGCGCTCGTGGTGTTCGTCGTGGCCTTGGCCGCGCTCGGAGCCATCGGCTTCAGCTACTGGCAGGGCCAGCAAACCTACCAAAGCGTCGCGGAGGAGGGCTTCACGCCGCCCAGCGACATCGAAGGAACGTCGCTGGCCGACCTCACGGTGGACTGGGACGCGCTCAAGGCCATCAACCCCGACACGGTGGGCTGGATCTACATCCCCGGCACCGTGGTGAACTACCCCATCGTGCAGACCACCGACGACGTGAAGTACCTCACGCACGACTTCAAGGGCTCGGAGGGGTGGATCGCCACGTTCGGCGCCATCTTCCTGTCGGCCGAGAACGCGAGCGACTTCTCCGACCCGAACAACATCATCTACGGGCACCATCTGAACGACGGCTCGATGTTCGCCTGCCTGGCCGACTTCAGCGATGCCGCCCAGTTCGACGACCATCGCACGGTGTATATCCTCACGCCCGAGGGCAACTACCAGCTGAACACGTTCGCGCTCGTGCACGTGGCGGCCGACGACCCGCTGGCGCAGACGCAGTTCACCGACGAGGCCGAGCGCGTCGCCTACGTGCAGGACAAGATCGACCGCTCGGTGGTGGCCGCCTCCGACATTCCCGAGGCCGCCGACATCGCGCACACCTTCGCGCTGGCAACCTGCGACAACCTGCCTTCCGACGGGCGCTACGTGCTGTACTCCTACGTGGCGGCCAGCACGGTGGGCGAGGACGGCGGCGACGTCGTGGACCCCGAGGCGGCCGCGGCCGTCGATTCGGCGGAACAGGAGATCGCTTCATGAGCACCTCGATCCTGCCGGGCGAGCGCCCCGACCGTCTCGAGGAGGAATGCGCCGTGTTCGGTGTGTTCGCGCCCGGGGAGGACGTGGCGCGCATGACGTGCTTCGGCCTGCAGGCGCTGCAGCATCGCGGGCAGGAGAGCGCCGGCATCGCCGTGGGCGACGGCGAGACCATCATGGTGTCGAAGGACCTGGGCCTCGTGACCCAGGTGTTCGACGAGGCCAGCCTGGCCGCGCTCGACGGCTTCGTGGCGGTGGGCCACGCGCGCTACTCCACGAGCGGCGGCGCCGCATCGTGGGAGGCCGCGCAGCCGCACATCTCGGCCATCGACGACGTGCTGATCGCGCTCGCGCACAACGGCACGCTCATCAACACGAACGCCATGCGCACGCGCCTCATCGACGAGGGCGTGCAGTTCCGCTCGGGCACCGACAGCGAGGTGGCGGCGAAGGTGATCGGCCAGGTCACGCAAGCCACGCACCACCTGCGCAACGGCATCCGCCGCGCCATGGAGGATATCGAGGGGGCCTACGCCATGGTGCTGGCCAGCCCCGATTCGCTGTACGCGTTCCGCGACCCGAACGGCATCCGCCCGCTGTGCATCGGCGCGCTGCCCGACGGCCGCGGCTGGGTCGTGTCGAGCGAGACGTGCGGCCTCGACATCGTGGGCGCGCAGTACGTGCGCGACGTCGAGCCGGGCGAGATCGTGCGCTTCAACCGCGACGGCATGTACGCCGAGCAGGGGGTTCCCGCCCGGGCGTCGGCGGCGTGCATCTTCGAGTACGTGTACTTCGCGCGCCCCGACAGCGTGATCGACGGCCAGAGCGTGTACCAGGCCCGCCGCAGCATGGGCCGCATCCTGGCGCAGGAGGCCCCCGTGGAGGCCGACCTCGTGCTGGGCGTGCCCGACTCGGGCGTGCCGTCGGCCCTGGGCTACGCGTTTGAGAGCGGCATCCCGTACGCCGACGGCATCGTGAAGAACCGCTACGTGGGGCGCACGTTCATCGAGCCCACCCAGGCCATGCGCCAGCTGGGCATCCGCTTGAAGCTGAACCCGCTGCGCTCGGTGATCGAGGGGCAGCGCCTCGTGGTCATCGACGACAGCATCGTGCGTGGCAACACGTCGAAGAAGCTCGTGCAGATGCTGCGCGACGCGGGCGCGGCGGAGGTGCACCTGCGCATCGTGAGCCCCGAGGTGAGGTGGCCGTGCTTCTACGGCATCGATACCGACACGCGCGATCAGCTGATCGCCGCGAACATGGACCTCGGCGAGATGAACGCGTGGATCGGTTCGGACTCGCTGGCCTTCATCTCGCTCGAGGGTTTGCGCTCCGCCGTTCCCGACGCCCGTCGCCAGGGGTTCTGCGACGCGTGCTTCACCGGCGACTACCCGGTGGCCATCCCCGACGCGGTGGCCAAGAGGAGCTTCCTGACGAAGAAGGATTTCGACGAGACGTACGGCGAAGACGCGACGGGCTAGGCGCGCCGCGCACGACAGCAGCATGACAGTGGGGGATCGCCCCGACCTGGACGATACGGCACAAGGAGCCAAGATGACTGAGAGAATTACCGTAAGCGCGACGCAGACCGACGACGGCCCGCACATGCCCAGCTGGATGGACGAAGACGCGGTGACCTACGCGCAGGCGGGCGTGGACACGGCCGAGGGCGCGCGCGCCGTCGAAGCCATCAAGGGCGTCGTGCACGACACGTACCGTCCCGAGGTGGTGGGCGACATCGGCGGCTTCGGCGGCCTGTTCTCCATCGCGGCGGCCAAGAGCATGGACGACCCGCTGCTGGTCAGCGGCACCGACGGCGTGGGCACGAAGCTCAAGGTGGCGCAGCTGGCCGGCAAGCACGACACGGTGGGCATCGACCTCGTGGCCATGTGCGCGAACGACATCCTCGCCACGGGCGCCGAGCCGCTGTTCTTCCTCGACTACGTGGCCATCGGCAAGCTCAAGGCCGAGAACGTGGCCGAGATCGTGGCGGGCATCGGCGAAGGCTGCAAGCAGGCCGGCTGCGCGCTCATCGGCGGCGAGATGGCCGAGCACCCCGGCGTCATGGACCCCGACGACTACGACCTGTCCGGCTTCTGCGTGGGCGTGGTCGACCGCACGAAGATGCTCGATCCGGCCACCGTGCGCGAGGGCGACGTGCTGATCGGCCTCGCGTCGAGCGGCCTGCATTCCAACGGCTACTCGCTGGCGCGCAAGGTGTGCGTGGAGGGGAAGACCCACTACGAGCTGCGCATCGAGCGCGAGGAGCTGGGCGGCGCGAGCCTCCAGGACGCGCTTCTGGAGCCCACGCGCATCTACGTGAAGCCGGTGCGCGCCGTGCTGGAGGCCTGCGAGGGCGCCGTGCACGCGCTCGCGCACATCACGGGCGGCGGCATCTCCGAGAACCTCGACCGCGCGCTGCCGAAGACCTGCGCCGCCGAGGTGGACCTCGGCACGTGGCCGGTGCCGGCCATCGCGTCGTTCGTGTGCGACGCGGCGCACCTCGACGAGGCCGAGGCGCTCAAGACGTTCAACATGGGCCTCGGCATGGTGCTCATCGTGGACGCGGCGCGCGCCGACGAGGTGGAGGCCGCGCTGACGGAGGCCGGCGAAACCGCGTACCGCGTGGGCCGCATCGTGCCCGGCGAGGGCGAGGTCCGCTACACGGGCGACGGCGCGCTGTACGCGTTCGGCGCCGACGCGGAGGCGTAGGGCCATGGCCGAGCCGCTGAAGATCGGGGTGCTGCTGAGCGGCAGCGGCACGAATTTGCAGGCCATCGTCGACGCGGCGGCCGAGGGGCTGCCGGTGGAGATCGTGCACGTGGTGTCGTCGCGTCCCGACGCCTACGGCATCGAGCGCGCGCACGCGGCGGGCATCCCGGTCACGGCGCTCAACCGCGACGTGTACGCCGACCCGATCGAGGCCGACAAACGCATCGTCGAGACGCTGCGCGACGCCGGCGCGGACTACGTGGTGATGGCGGGCTACATGCGCAAGGTGACGCCGGTGCTGCTGGACGCGTTCCCCGACCGCGTGCTGAACCTGCACCCGGCGTTGCTGCCCTCGTTCAAGGGCGCGCACGCCATCCAGGACGCCTACGACGCGGGCGTGAAGGTGACGGGCATCACCGTCCACTTCGCGAACGAGGACTATGACTTGGGCCCCATCGTGGCGCAGCGCGCCGTGGAGGTGCGCGAGGACGACGCCCTCGACGATCTCGAGGCCCGCATCCACGAGGTCGAGCACGTCCTGTACCCCGAGGTGCTGCGCCTCATAGCCGAAGGCCGCGTCACCGTAGGCGAGGACCGCAAGGTGCATATCGCCCCCGCCCGCTGAACGCGCGGAGCGACCCGCAGGTTCGCCGCTCTCGCTGCGCGTAAGCTCGTCGCCCGTCCCTGATGAAACCAAGGAGCTATCATGATCCAACCCGCGCTCAAGCAGATCATCGCCGACCTCCGCGAGGGCCGCACGCCCGCCCTGCGCGTCGAGGACTTCCCGTGCTTCTCGCCCGAGGCGACCGAGGGAAACCAGCATGTGGACCCGTCGTACCTCGACGCGGTGGCGCGCAGCCTCACGGCCGACGACATCCCCACGTTCGAACGCGCCCTGCGCGCGATGGAGGAGGGCGACCTCGCCTGGCTCGGTTTCAAGATCGTCTACGACGCCGACGAGGCCCAGCGCAATACCGACAACGAGGTGACGAAGAAGTACGGCGACGCGGGCTCGGCCGACGGCGAGCCGCTCGTGTTCTTCTGCAACGACGCGAAGGAGGTCGTGGCCGCGCGCCCGTACTCGCCGCGCGACCTGTTCCAGATGAAGGACGTTACGCGCGGCCCCTCGATGCACAACGAGCAGTTCGAGGGCCTCACCTGGGCGAGCGTCCCCCTGTTCGACCAGGTGCACGTCTGGCTGCTCGGCGCGTCCGACGCGGCCAGCGAGGTGGCGGCGCTCGCCGACCACGTGGGCTTCGCGGTGACGGTGGTCGACTACGATCCGGCGTACGTGAGCGAGGCGCGCTTCCCCCGCGCCAAGCGCATCGTGCTCGAGGGCGGCAACTTCGACGCGCTCGACGAGCTCGACGCCGCGCCGGAGGACTACGTGTGCGTGCTCACGCGCGGCCACATGTTCGACCCCGAGGGCTGCGTGTGGGCCGCGAAGCACCACGTGCACTACGTCGGCATGATGGGCTGCGCGGGCAAGAACGACCGCGTGCACGAGCTGGTGCTGGACAGCGGCGCCACCGAGGAGGACTGGGAGCGCGTCAAGCGGCCCATCGGCCTCAAGTTCGGGGCGAAGACGCCCGCCGAGCTGGCCATCGCCATCGTGGCCGAGCTCGTGGACGTGCGCTACCGTCAGCGCTACAGCGCCGAGGCGCGCGAGCGCCACGAGAAGAGCCTCGGTCGCTAGGATGCAGAACGGAGCCTACGACGCGCTGATCGTGATCGACGTGCAGACCGCGCTCGTCGAGGCGCACCCTTCCGACGAGGAGCGTTTCATCGCCTCGGTGGGCGCGCTTGTCGGGGCGTGCCGCTGCAACGGCGTTCCCGTGGTGTACGTGCTGCACGACGGGGGAGCGGGCGACGAGCTCGAGCGCGGCACGGACGGGTGGCAGGCGTATGCCGCCGTCGCCCCGCAGGGCGGAGAGCCCTGCGTCGGCAAGCGCTTCAACAGCGCGTTTCGGCGCACGGGGCTCCATGAGATGCTGCGGTCCCTCGGCGCGAAGCGCCTCGTCATGTGCGGCATGCAGACGGAGTTCTGCTTCGACGCGTCCGTCAAGGCAGCCTTCGAGCTGGGCTTCGAGGTGACGGTGCCGCGCGAGGCCGTCACCACCTTCGACAGCGAGTTCGCGACGGGCGACGCCCTCACCGCCTACTTCGAAGACCGCATATGGGACGGCCGCTTCGCCCAGGTGAAAGACACGGCTTCCGTGATCGAGGAGCTTGCCGCTCGCTAACCTGCCCGTCGTGCGCTTTCGCGGGATATGCGCGCGCCTCTTCGTCCGCCTCGCGGCCCGGGTGGTACCATGCGTCGAAGGAGATTGGACGCATGGGGCCGTTCAGTCGCAAACAAGAGGAAAGGATGTAAGGCCATATGAGCAATCCTAAGGTCAAGCGCGTGCTCGTGTCCGTCACGGACAAGAGCGGCGTTGCGGACTTCGCCCGCGCGCTCGTCGACGAGTTCGGGGCGGAAATCATCTCGACGGGCGGCACCGCCCGCGCGCTCAAGGACGCCGGCGTGCCGGTCACGCCCATCGACGACGTGACGCAGTTCCCCGAGATGATGGACGGCCGCGTGAAGACGCTGCACCCGCGCGTGCACGGCGGGCTTCTGGCCAAGCGCGACAACGAGGCGCACATGGCCCAGGCGGCCGAGCACGGCATCGAGATGATCGACATGGTGGTGGTGAACCTCTACGCCTTCGAGAAGACGGTCGAGAGCGGCGCCGACTTCGGCACCTGCATCGAGAACATCGACATCGGCGGCCCGTCCATGCTGCGCTCCGCGGCCAAGAACTTCGAGAGCGTGGCCGTGGTCACGCGTCCCGAAAACTACGATGCCATCCTGGCCGAGATGCGCGCCAACGACGGTGCCACCCTGCGCGACACGCGCGCCAAGCTGGCGCTCGACGTGTTCGAGACCACGGCGGCCTACGACGGCGCCATCGCCGCGTGGATGGGCGCCCAGCTTGAGGGCGAGGGCGACGTGAAGTTCCCGGCCGATCGCTGCTTGCGTCTCACAAAGGTGCAGGACCTGCGCTACGGCGAGAACCCGCACCAGAGCGCCGCGTTCTACCGCCGCGACGACTACGCCGACGCCCCGCACAGCCTGGCCCACGCCAAGCAGCACCAGGGCAAGGAGCTGTCCTACAACAACTACCTCGACCTCGACGCGGCCTGGACAGCCGTGCGCGAGTTCGACGAGCCGGCCTGCGTCATCGTCAAGCACCTCACGCCGTGCGGCGTGTGCCAGAACGACGACCTCGTCGAGGCCTACCAGCGCGCGCACGCGTGCGATCCGGTGAGCGCCTACGGCGGCGTCATGGCGTTCAACCGCCCCGTCACCTCCGACGTGGTGGTGGCCATCTTCGACAACAAGCAGTTCGTCGAAGCTATCATCGCCCCCGAGTTCGCGGGCGACGCGCTCGACATGTACAGCGCCAAGAAGAACGCGCGCCTGCTGTCCACGGGCGGCGTGAATCCGGCCGGCGGGGAGGTGGAGTACCGCGCTGTCGAGGGCGGCCTCCTGTGCCAGGATTCCGACGCTGTGGCCGAGGACCCCGCGACGTTCACGGTGCCCACGAAGCGCCAGCCCACCGAGGAGGAGCTCGCCGAGCTGCTGTTCGCGTGGAAGGTGTGCAAGTCCATCAAGTCGAACGCCATCTCCATCACGAAGGGCCATGCGACCATCGGCGTGGGCGGCGGCCAGCCGAACCGCGTGAACTCCGCCCGCATCGCCGTCGAGCAGGCGGGCGAGGAAGCCAAGGGCGCCGTGGCGGCGTCCGACGCGTTCTTCCCGTTCCGCGACGGCCTCGACGCGCTGGCCGAGGCCGGCGTGACGGCCGTCATCGAGCCGGGCGGCTCCATCCGCGACGAGGAAGTGATCGCCGCCGCCGACGAGCACGGCATCGCACTCGTGTTCACCGGCCACCGCCACTTCCGCCACTAGGAAGGCTCCGGCGGCCTGATCGGCCGACCACCGGCACGCACTCATCGAGCGGCCTCCTCCGGGAGGCCGCTCGTGCGTTCGGCCCTCGCGCGCCCTTCTTCCCCGATTCCCCTGTTTCAGGGGACAGGATTCCCCTGCTCCACCTCCTTGGCGGGACAGCTTTTCCCCGTGACGCGCCGTATGCTGCCCTCATCTGCTGACCAGGGGATTCAAGGAGGGGACTATGAAGCAATCGCAAAGAACGCGCGCACGGCGGGCCGCGTGCGCAACCGTTGCGGCGTTGGCGACGGCGGCGCTCTGCTGCCTGGGCGCGTGCGCGCCTCAGCAAACGTCGGATGGGGGTGCGCGCGACGACGCGAAGAGCAACGCGCCGGCCGTCGACGCGGCGTGGTCGATGGGTGGGGACTGCGGCACGTGCCATGCCACGGAGCGGGGCAGTTACGACAGCTCCGCCTGCGAGGCGTCGCAGCACAAGGACGTCGCCTGCGCGCAGTGCCACGGCGACGAAGCGACGCTCGCTGCCGTGCACGAAGGCAAAACCGCTTCGGACAAGATGCCCACGCGCCTCAAGAAGACGAGCGTGGAAGACGCCACGTGCTTCAGCTGCCATTACGGCGACCGCGCGGGGCTCGTCGCCGCCACCGACGGCTCGGTGGTCCTGACCGACTCCGAGGGCACCGAGCGCAACCCGCACGATCCCGAAGGCGTGGCCGAGCACGAAGCCATCGCCTGCGGCGATTGCCACAACATGCACAGCGACGAAGACATCCAAGAGCGCGCCATGAACGAATGCCTGAGCTGCCATCACGAGGGCGTCTTCGCCTGCTACACCTGTCACGACTGACCGTGCGCGCATCGGAGGAAGGAGGAGCCGCGCGCACGAAGGTTCGCACGTCAAACAAGGAGCATCAGGGAATCAGCACGAAAGGGGATACACATCATGGGAGCAACCGAAAACCTGTCGCGTCGTCATTTCATCCAAGGTCTGGGACTCGTCTCCGCGGGAGCGGTGGCGACGGGGCTCATGGGCTGCTCGAGCGGCGCGCCGGCGGGCGACAAAGCGGCGGCAAGCGACGCGGCCTGGGACAAGGAAACCGACATCCTCGTGGTGGGCAGCGGGTACGCCGGGCTGTGCGCCGCCATCGAGGCCGCGCAGGCGGGCGCGGAGGTGGTACTGCTGGAGAAGAACACCGTGTACGGCGGCAACTCCATCCTGTGCGCGGGCAACGCCCAGTTCGGCGGCGGCAACGTCGTGCAGAAGGCGGCGGGCATCGAGGACACGCCGCAGCGCTTCTACGACGACATCTTCGCCTACGGCAAGCATCGCGCCGTGCCCGAGCTGCTGCAGACGTTCATCGACCATGCGAACGAATGCGTCGACTGGCTGCAGGACGACCTGGGCGTCGTGTTCAAGGAGAAGGTGACGCAGAACGAGGGGCATGACGTTCCGTGCTCGCTCACGCCCGACAAGAGCGACGCGTACCCCGGCAGCGGCGGCATCTCGTACTGGTACGTCATGTACGAGCGCGCCAGCGACCTGGGCGTCGAGATGCTGCTCGAGCATCAGGCCACGAGCTTCATCCAGCAGGAAGACGGCACGGTCATCGGCCTCGAGGTCGAGGCCGAGGGCGCCACGAAGCGCTTCAAGGCGCGCCAGGCCGTCATCATGGGCAGCGGCGGTTGGAAGTCGAACGAGGCCATGCGCCTGAACTACGACCCGCGCCTCGATGCCGACCTGTCCGCCGGCGGCCTGCCCTACGTGCAGACGACGGGCGAGCTGACGAACGCCGCCGTCAACATCGGCGCGGGCACGCGCGACATGTCGTACGTGTGCGAGTTCCGCTTCAAGTGGGGCACCCGCTTCTACCAGGTGTGGGACCCGGTGGATATCGAGAACCCGCCCTCGACGGGCGTCGGCATGAGCATCAACGACTTCTCCAACGTGATGCTGGTGAAGGCCGACGGTACGCGCTTCGTGGACGAGAACGCCGCGCTCGTGTACCCGCAGGAGCCGTTCTACGAGTCGTACCTGAACCAGGCCGCGCCGCGCGCGGTGTGGGCGCTCGTGGACGCCGCCGGCGCCGAGGCGCTCAAGTGGGATGTCGAGAAGCTCAAGTCTCCCGCGGAGGACAAGGCCCCCTACCTCAACCCCGACTACGTGGCCGTCGCCGACGACCTCGACGCGCTGGCGAAGCAGATCGGCGTGCCGGCCGACGCGCTCAAGGCGCAGGTGGAGCGGTACAACGGCTTCGCGAGCGCCGGAACGGACGACGAATTCGGCAAGGAGGGCATGACGGCGCCGCTCGCCACGGCCCCGTTCTGCGCGGTGAAGATGCAGTTCTTCGCGCACGACCAGATGGGCGGTCTCGTGGCCAACACGAAGGCGCAGGTGTGCAAGCGTTCCGAGCATGCGGGCCCCGACCCCGTCAAGCTCGACGATCAGGAGATCATCCCGCATCTGTACGCGGCCGGCGAATGCGTGGGCGGCTACGTGGGATGCGATCGCGGCCACGGCAAGATCAGCATGTACATGGTGTACGGCCGCATCGCCGGTCAGAACGCCGCCGCCGAGACGCCGGTCGCCTAACCCGGCCGAGCGTTTCGCGAGCGAACTCCCTCCCTTCTTGGAGCCCGGTCGACGCGTCCGCGCCGGCCGGGCTTCGCGCGCCGGCCGGCCGGGTTCCGTCCGTTACCCGGCCGCCTTCTCGCCTGCGATGGCGTCGATCCGGTCGATGAGGTCCTGGCGGCTATGGCAGCCCGTCTTCGCATAAGCGCGCTTGAGGTGCGTCTTCACGGTCTCCTGCGACACCACCAGCTCGTCGGCGATGTGCGCCACCGTGCGCCCGCGCGCGAACTCCCGGGTTACGAGGCGCTCGCGCTCGGACAGCCCCTGCTCGTCGGCGAACCGCGCGAAAGCCGCATCGAAGCTGGTCGCGGGCGTAGGCGCGGCGCTCGGCTCCCTGCGGCGCCGATGGGCGAACAGCATGACGAGCGCCGCCATGGACAGCAGCCAGATGGCGAACAGCGCCGCAACGGCGATGGTCTGGTCCGACAGCACGGTATAGGCGTTCAGCGCATAGGCGAAGAAACGCCCGGCCATGAGCGCCAGATGGTACAGCCCCAGCGCGATGCCGAAAAAGAAGAAGCACTTGTCGGGCGCCTTGCTGGTCAGCCGTTGCAGGTGAATCCACATGAGCGAGGTGTAGACGAGGAACCCGCACTTCATGATGAATCCCGACACGAACACCTCGCGATCCCAGAACAGCGGGAAGAACAGCAACGCCGTGGCGAACACGGGCAGGACGATCACGAAGATGCCTTCGGCGTCGAGCCCGCTCTTCTGCAACGGCGCGCTCATCGCCAGCAGCACGAGGATCACGATGCCCACGATCTCGGTCGATACGTCGAATAACCCCGAGCTGATGTTCGCGTCGGCGCATATCTGGGCCATGAGCCCGTAGAAGAACGGGAACACGAGCATGCCGAAGTACAGCGAGAAGTACCGGTTCGACTTGAGCAGCGGCACCATGGCGAGCGTTTCCCTGCGCGGCGCCACGATCCCCTCGAAGGCGGCGTCGGGGATGAGGTGCCCGAGGGCGAAGCGAAGCCCTGCGCCCGATGCCAGCAGCAAGAGCGTTTCGACGGCGTGGACGTGCGCCGGGGGAAGGAGGTAGCTGCCCAGGAAGACGAGATGCGAGCACGCCCAGGACAGCGGGATGAGCACGAGGGCGTGGCGCGCCGGAAGCGAGCAGAACGCGCGGGCGAACAGCAGCACCATGCAGGCGATGAGGATGCCGTTGAAGAAGCCCGAGCACGCATCGAGCAGCACGGCTTGGCCGTTGAAGAGGCCGGGAGGCAGCAGAACCTTGCAACCCTCGAACGCGAGGTACGCCGCGAACGCGCCCGCGCCCGCCTGGTACAGGCGAAACGGGTTGATGCGGGAGCCGCGCGCGACGAAGGCGATCAGGAAGCACGCCGCGATCTCGACGATGCGGCTCGTGTAGTGCGCGAGCACGAGGCCGCTCGCCCCGTCTTGCCGCACGAACAGGCTTGTGGACAGGAAGCAGGCGAACAGCATGGCGACGAGCGCTTCCATGGCGAAACGTTTCGGACTATTCATTGTTTTCCCCTCAATTCCCCGGTCGTATTGTGTAACAATTCCGCGCGATATACAAGCAGGGCGCGTTTCCAACGCGGATTCGGTGCGGATCTTTCGCGGTTCCAACGCGGATCTAGCGCGGGCGGTCTTCTCGTCCCACCAGCGCAAACGGCGTGCTATGCTCCGGTGCATGACCCTGTGCCTGTGCAACATATCGACGGTTGAGTACCTGCGTTCCGCGCGTGTCCTCCCGCGCGCGGTCATGCGATCCCTCTCCGCGGAGCGCTTCGCCCCGCGCGCGTCCGACGTCGAGCTGCTCGCACGCGGGGGATTCGCATGCCTTTCGATGCCGGTGCACCTTCTCGTCCCGCGCGCGTCCGACCGCCGTCGCCTCAAGCGCGCGACGTGCCATGCCTGCTCGGAGGCGTTGGTTCCGGGCTCGATCCTGCGCATCGCCCGCGACGTGTGCTCGGCCTCGCCGGAGCTGTGCTTTCTGCACCTGGCGAGCAGCCTGACGTTGCCGCGGCTCGTGCGGCTGGGGTTCGAGCTGTGCGGCTCGTATCGCCTGTCGGCTTCGAACCCTGCCGGCTTCGTCAAGGGCGACCCTCTCACGAGCGTTGCGGAGCTGGGGCGGTTTCTGGAGGCGGCGGGCAGCGCTCGGGGCGCGGTCCTCGCGAAGCGCGCGCTCGGCTACGTGCTGGACGGCTCGGCCTCGCCGATGGAGACGATCCTCGTCATGCTTCTGTGCCTGCCGCCCCGCTGGGGAGGATACGGGCTGCCCGCTCCTCGGATGAACGCCCGCGTGGACGTGACGAAGCGCGCGCGGATGGCGTCGGCGAAGGGCTATTACGTATGCGACCTGCTCTGGCCCGCGCAGAACGTGGCCGTGGAGTACGACAGCGACGCCTACCATACCGGAGCCGAGCGCATCGCCAGCGACGCGAGCCGGCGCAACGCCCTGTCGTACCTGGGCATCGCGGTGGTCACGGTGACGCGCGCCCAGGTGCTCGACTGCGGCGGCATGGACAAGACGGCGCGGGCGATCGCGAAGCTGCTCGGCAAGCGGCTCCGCTTCGACGATCGCACGTGGAAACCCGCCCGCCTCGCCCTGAGGCGCGAGCTTCTGAGCTTCTCGCACGAGGTCGTCTGAGGCGCGGCTGCGGCAAAGTGGCAGAGATCGCGCCAAATGTATGGATTTCAGCTGCGCAAAAACGCTTGCCGCAGCAAAACACCAGGTCGCGAAAAACCCGTCGCGCAGCCGCGCCCGAAAATCTGCACATTTGGCGCGATCTCTGCCACTTTGCCGGCGCTGCGGCCCATCGGGAGCCCTTTCCGGGTCGGCTTGCGCGTTTGTGGATGTTCTCTGACGGCGTGATGGCGGGGAAAGGGCGGCGCGTATAGTGGGGGCATGAAAAAATCCGAAGCGCTCGACATCCTGGGGCTATCCGACGGCGCGACCGACGACGCGGTCAAACAGGCCCACCGCAAGCTGGTGATCGCGCATCATCCCGACAAGTTCCCGCTGGGGTCGAAGGAGCGCGAAGACGCCGAGGAGTTCACGAAGCGCATCAACGAGGCGCGCGACGTGCTGCTCAACCGCTCGTGGACGCCCGAGTTCGACCCGCGCCGCGACCCGCGGCCCTACGCGAACCCTTACGCCCACCCCTCCGGCACCCCGAACCCCGGCGCGGGCGACCCCTTCGCCGGCTGGCCCTTCGGCCAAGCGCCCGGCCAGGGGCAGGGCCAAACCACCTACGTGTGGACGTCGTGGGACGAGCCGCGCTCCGGCGCCGCCGGCGCGGGCGGCGGCCAGCCGTTCGACCCCTTCGACCCCTTCGCGCCCTTTCGCGCGTCGGCCGAGCCGCGCAAGACCCCGCAGGAAGCCCTCGACGAAGTGAAGCGAGAGCTCGGCCGCGAGAGCCTCGTCGTGGCCGGCAAGGTGGCGCTTTTGGCGGTGTCGGCGCTGGTGGGAACCGTGGCCACTGGGCTGTTCCTGTACGTGATGATCTCCATCGTCTACGGGCTGTGGAAGCGGTTCGGCTCCTGCCTCATCGGTCTCATCGTCCCGCTCGTGCTGTTCGGCGCGCCGCTCGTGTTCATCATCGCGCCTCGGCAAGGGGCCGTCACCGCGGGGTTGGCCGTGGCGTTTCTGTTCGCCGTGCTGTTCGACGTGGTGAACGTCCGCAACCTCGTGCGCACGCTGCGCGTCGCGCGCCGCGTCGCGTCCTAGGACGCGCCCCGCCCTCCCGCGACGCGCCGCACGCTGGTCGCCGCACGCAACGCGTTTCGCCTGGATGGCAAGCGCGTGGTGTCGTCCGCGCGTCCCGCTTGCAGCTCGCCGCCTCATGCTATACTGAATCATTCCGTCATGGTTCGTCGAAGGGGGTCGCTGGTTGAAGAAAGCGCTGCTGCTTGTTATCGGCATCGTCGCAGTGTGCTTTCTCATCGCGAACGCCGATTACCTGGCGAGTTTCCTCGCGACGCTCAAAACCGGCGCGCTCGTGCCGCTGATCGCGGCCTGCGTGCTCATGCTGGCGCGCCACCTCGTGCAGGCGGCGTCCTACGATGCGGCGTTCGAGGCCGTCGGCCACAAAACCGGCTTCTGGCACAACGTCGTGCTCATCTTCTCGCTCGTGTTCATCAACACGTTCTGCCTGTTCTCGGGCGCCACGGGCGTGGCGTTCATCATCGACGACGCGCACCGCACGGGCGCGGACGCGGGCACGTCCACGAGCGGCGCCATCCTCTCGCAGATCGGCTACTTCGCCGCCATCCTCGTGATCTCGGTCATCGGCTTCCTCACCATGCTGCTGTCCGGCTCCATGAACACGCTGTTCCTCGTCGGCGGCCTCGCGCTGGCGGCGGTGCTGGCGGCGCTGTCCAGCATGTTCGTGGTGGGCTACCGCAAGCCGCGCATCCTGTTCCGCCTGTTCCTCGGCATCGAGTCGCTGATCAACAAGGCGCTCGGCCTGCTGAAGAAGCATCTCAAGCCGGCGTGGGGGCGCAAGATGGCCAGCTCGTTCATCTCGTCGGCCGGCATCCTGGCGAAGAACCCGCAGGGCACCCTGGTCACCGTGGCGTACGCGTCGTTCTCGGCCATCCTCAACATGGCGTGCCTCGTGGCCATCGGCTACGCGTTCGGCTTCGAGAACGTGGCCGCGCTCGTGGCGGCGTTCGCGGTGGCGGCCATCTCGGTCATCCTGAGCCCCACGCCGCAGGGCGTGGGCGTGGTGGAGGCGGCCATCGCCGCCATCCTCACGGCGCACGGATGCTCGCTGGCCACGGCCACGGCCATCGCGCTCGTGTACCGCGGCATCATGTTCTGGATTCCCTTCTGCATCGGCGCGCTGCTGCTGGGCCAGTCGGGGTTCTTCGCCGACAAGAAAAGCCCCACCGAGGAGCAGCGCGCGAAGGACACGGCCTGGCTGTCGGGCACCGTCGTGCTCGTCGTGGGCCTCGTGAACCTGGGGCTGGCGCTCATCCCGCAGACGTTCGAGCCGTTCACCACGCTCACGGACTGGATCAACATCGGCGGCCTGCTCATCGGCCCGGTCCTCATCGGGGGCAGCATCGTGCTCGTCGTGTTGGCCGTGGGCCTCATCCTGCGCTTCCGCACGGCGTGGGCGCTCACGCTGGGCGTGCTCGTGCTGGTGGCGGGCGCGGAGTTTTTGTACGTGAACACCGTGCAGGTGGCCGTGGCCGCCCTCGTGCTGGTAGTGTGGCTGTTCTGGAAGCGCGACGCATTCGACCGGCCCATCGTGCCGCACGACGACGCCCCGCGCCTCGTGCGCGAGTTTCGTGAGAACCTCGAACGGTTCCGCGCATGGCGCGCCGGCCGCGCGCAGGCCCGCGCGGCGGGGGAGTCCCCGCGCGCCGGGATCGGCAGCGCCATCGCCTCGCGTCGCGAGGAGGGCGCCGCGCAGCCG
Organism: Eggerthella hominis; assembly: GCF_014287365.1. Taxonomy (NCBI): domain Bacteria; kingdom Bacillati; phylum Actinomycetota; class Coriobacteriia; order Eggerthellales; family Eggerthellaceae; genus Eggerthella; species Eggerthella hominis. The sequence goes on along the minus strand of NZ_JACOOA010000008.1, from coordinate 110,556 downwards.
CGCGTGAAGAGGAAAACGGGTTGGGAACGGCGTGCTGAAAAAGGCGCGGAGATCAGCCGCGAGGCGGGCCATGAGGGTATACTGCCTTTTGGCGACGATGCCGAGCCGGTTCCCGCGGGTGCCGCCGCGGCATGGGACGCCGATGCTGCACCGACGAAGGAGGAGTCACACCATGATCGTGCTCGATGAGCCCTATGTGTCCGAACCGCTGATCGCCTGGCTCGAGGAGTCGCAGCACCCCGTGCTGGACAACGGCTTCGCGCACGCCGCAGGCGCCGGTCGCGCGCTGAACCTCGTGACGCCCGAAGAGGCCGTGTCCCGCATCGATGCGGGCGAGCGCGTGTACACGAACTCCGAGAACGCCCTGGCCTGGATCGTCGAGAACGCGCACAACGACAGCCTGTCGCGGGCCATCGGCCTGTTCAAGGACAAAGCCGCCATGCGCGCCGCGCTGGCCGGCCTCGATCCCGACCTGTTCTTCAAAACCTGCTCGGTGGACGAGCTGTTCAAGCTCGACTTCGCGCAGCTGCCGGTACCGTTCGTGCTGAAGCCCTCGGTGGGCTTCTGCAGCATGGGCGTCTACGCCATCCAGACCCGCGAGGACTGGGAGCGCGCCCTGGCCGACATCCAGAAGAACGCCTCGTCGTGGCACGAGATGTACCCCGAGAGCGTCATCGGCGCCGGGTCGTTCATCCTCGAGGGCTACCTCGAGGGCACCGAGTACGCGCTCGACGCGTACTTCGACGAGACGGGCCGCGCGCACATCCTCAACGTGCTGCGCCACGACTTCACCTCGCCCGAGGACACGTCCGATCGCATGTACGTGACGAGCGCCGCCATCGTGCGCGACACGTCCACGATGTTCACCTCCTGGCTCGACCGCGTGAACGCGCTCATCGGCGCGCGGAACTTCCCCGTGCACGTGGAGGTGCGCGTGTCGGACGGGCACGTGAGCCCCATCGAGTTCAACCCGCTGCGCTTCGCGGGCCTCGGCGGCACCGACGTCAGCTGGTACGGCTACGGCTACCGCACCTACCAGGCGTTCCTCGAGGACGACGAACCCGACTTCGACGCCGTCTTCGCCGACAAGGCCGACAAAGTGTACTCCATGTCGCTGCTGAACGCGCCGGCCGACGCCTCGGGCGACGAGGGCTTCGACTACGACGCGTTCCTCAGCCGCTTCTCGCACGTGCTGGAGATGCGCCCCTTCGACGTGAAGCGCGTGGGCAACTACGGCTTCCTGTTCCTGGAGACGGACGCGTCCACCACCGGCGAGCTGGACTTCCTCATGCGCTCGGACCTCAAGGAGTTCCTCCGCTAAGGCGGGGGAACGGGCGCGCGCGGGCATCGCGGTGAAGTTCAACATCCGAAACCTGCTCATCGGGCTGGTCATCGTCATCGTGCTGGCCGTGGTGCTGCTGCGCGGCGACCAGCTGGTCGAGCTCGTCGAGACCATCAAGCAGGGGGCCGTCATCCCGCTCATCGCGGCGGTGTGCACCCAGCTGGGCAAGTACTTCGCGCAGAGCTTCTCCTACTCGTACGCCTTCGAGGCCGTCGACGAGCACATGAACCCGCGCGAGACGCTGCCGCTCGTGTTCGGCACGTTCTTCGTGAACACCATCGCGCCGTCGCTCAACCTGGCCGGCACCACGCTCGTGGTGGACGACGCGCGCCGCCGCGGCATCGCGCCAGGCAAGGCCACGAGCGCGGCGCTGCTCATGCAGATCACCGTCGATTCGGGCTTCGCCACCATCATGCTCATCGGCTTCGCCATCCTCGCGGCCACGGTGGGGCTGTCGCCGCTGTGGTTCCTGCTGGGGCTGCTGGTCATCGCGTTGGTCAGCGCCATGGTGCTCGTCCTCGTGCTGGGCCGCAAGCGCCCGGCGCTCGTGCTGAAGGCGCTGCGCCCCATCGAGCGGCTCGTGAACCGCGTGCTCGTGCGGTTCAAGAAGAAGCCCATCGACCCGTGGGTCGAGCGCATCGTGGGGTCGTTCTCAGACGCCGCCGGGCTCATCGCGCACAACCCCAAGACCACGGCGAAGGCGTTCGGCTGCTCCATCGCGGCCAGCGCCTGCGAGCTGGCTTGCTTCAGCCTGGTGGGCGTCGCGTTCGGCGTGCACCAGCCCGAGCCGCTCATCTGCGGTTACGTGGTGGCCACGCTGTTCGCCATGATCTCTATCACGCCGCAGGGCGTGGGCGTGGTGGAAGCGGCCGTCGTGGTGGCGTTCACGTCGTTCGGCACGTCGGGCGCGGCGGGGCTGTCCATCGCGCTCGTGTACCGCGGCATCGTGTTCTGGATGCCGTTCCTCATCGGCGCCATCCTCATCCAAACCACCAAGACGTTCAAGCACGACGCGAAGCGGGCCGTGCGCGACCAGAAGGGGAAGGGCTCGTTGCAGGGTGCCACGGTCATGGCCCAGCGCCTCGACGACGAGACGGTTCCCGCGCAGGGTGCCGCCCCCGCGCAGCCGGAAATCCCCACGCAGCCGGAAATCCCTGATCAATCCCCTGAACCGCAAGGATCCTCCGACCCTTCCGCGGCCGCGCAGCCCGTCGATCCCGACCCTGCGCCCCGCGATCCGGAGCCTGTCGAGCCACCCCGCGCCCGCTGATCCGCCGCCCCGTTCGACGCGCACGCGCACCCCTTGGTGCTTCAATGTTAAATTGACACGGTCGCCGTGTTCTCCATGTTCTAGAATGGCATGATGCATTGAGGGCGGCGGTGTGCCGCCATTCAGGACGATGAGGGGATTATGAAAAAGAACATCATGCGCCGCGCGGGTGCGACGATCGCGCTCGCGGGGGCTTTGGCGCTGGCCGGCTGCGCGGGTGCGCCGACGTCTTCGGAGGAGCCGGCCGCGTCCGTGCTCGACCCGTCCGACCCGGTGCAGATCGAGCTGTGGACGTACTACAACGGCACGCAGCAGCAGGCGTTCGAGGACCTCGTGAAGGACTTCAACGCCACGCAGGGCAAGGACCTCGGCATCGTGGTGACGAGCTCCAGCCAGGGCGGCGTGAACGACCTCGCCTCCGCGGTCACCGATTCGGCGCAGGGGCTCGTGGGCTCCGCGTCGATGCCCGACGCGTTCCTGTCGTATTCCGACACGGCTTCGGTCATCGACGGATTCGGCATGGTGGCCGACCTGTCGGGCTACCTCACCGACGAGGAGAAGGCCGGCTTCGTGGAGGGCTTCCTGGAGGAAGGCGACCTCAACGGCAACGGCGGCCTCAAGGTGTTCCCGGTGGGCAAGTCCACCGAGACGCTGCAGATCAACATGACCGATTTCGAGACGTTCGCCGACGCCACGGGCACCTCGCTCGACGAGCTGGGCACCATCGAGGGCATCACGAAGGTGGCGCAGCGCTACTACGAGTGGACCGACGCGCAAACGCCGGACGTCGCGGGCGACGGCCGTCCGTTCTTCGGTCGCGATGCGATGGCGAACTACCTGATCACAGGCTCGAAGCAGCTCGGCCATGAAATCCTCGACATCGAGGGCGGCACGTGCACGCTGAGCTTCGACCGCGCCACGATGAAAACGCTGTGGGACAACTACTACGTGCCCATGGTGCAGGGCTGGTTCTCGGCCGAGGGCAAGTTCCGCTCGGACGCGGTGAAGACGGGCGACCTCGTATGCTACGTGGGCTCGTCGTCCTCGGTGGTGTACTTCCCGCAGACCGTCACGGTGGACGACGCCACGAGCTACCCCATCGAGCTGGGCGCGCTGCCGAACCCGTCGTTCGAGAACGGCCAGCCGTGCTCGCCGCAGCAGGGCGCCGGCTTCGTGGTGACGAAGTCCGACGAGAAGAAGGAAACCGCGTGCGCCGAGTTCCTCAAGTGGTTCACCGCCAAAGAGCAGAACACCGATTTCTCGGTGAGCGCCGGCTACGTGCCGGTCACCAAGGACGCGCTGACGCTTGAGAACCTCGAGGCTGCGGCCGGGTCCATCGAGGGCGCGTCGGACAATTACCTCGTGAACCTGCCGGCCACGCTGGAGACCATCGAGGCGGGCGTGTACGCGAACCCGCCCTTCAAGGGCGGCGTGGAAGCGCGCGCCATCCTGGAGCGCACGCTGTCGGACAAGGCCGTGGCCGATCGTGCCGCGGTGGTCGAGGCCGTCGCGGCGGGCGCGTCGACCGAGGAGGCGCTGGCCCCCTATCTGGACGACGCCGTGTTCGACGCATGGCTGGCCGACCTGGAGACGCAGCTCAAGGGAGCGATCGCGTAATATTGAGCATGCGCTCCGGACAGAAACGGAAAGGCAAGCGGCGAGGGGTGACGTTCCGCGCCCTCGTCGCCTTGCCGTTTTGCGTCGCGCTGGCCATCCAGGGCGTCGTGTGCTCGGCGGTGCTCGCCCGCAGCGAGATGCTCGGGCAGATGGAGACCGACGCGTACGACCTGTTCTCGGAGCGCGTGTCGAGCCGCGCGAGCTATCTCGAGAACGACATGATCTTCCGCTGGTCGGACTTCGACCCCCTCGTGGACAGCGTGACCGCCGACATCGACGAGACGCTCGCGGCCTACGGCGCCACGTCGGCCGATATCGAAACCGGGTCCGACTTGGCGCTTTCCCTCATCGAGTCCACGTCCGACGACCTGCTGTCGTTCTCGCACCGCGCCGAGGTGGACGGCGTGTACCTCGTGCTGACGAACAGCTCGGAGGGGGAGGCCGACAACCGGTCCGCGCTGTACATCCGCGACTCGAACCCCAAGGTCGACGTCGACAACGGCTCCGACCTCATGCTGGCCGCCTGCCCCATCAGCGTCGGGCGCCAGCTGGGCATCACGCTGGACAGCATGTGGTCGGCCACGTTCCCGCTGGCGGCCGAAGGCGACGCCCAGAGCGCGTTCTACTACGAGCCGCTGCGCGCGGCCGAGCAGTACCCCGATGCGAACGCCGGCGACCTGGGGTATTGGGGCCGTCCGGTGGATCTCGGCTGGGCCGGCACCTCGTCCATCACCTACAGCAAGCCCGTCCGCGACTCCCAGGGCGGCATCGTGGGCGTCATCGGCGTGGAGGTGCGCGTCGACCGCATCGCCTCGTTCTTCCCGTACCGCGACCTCAACGAAAGCGGCAACGGCTCGTACGTGCTCGCCATCACGGGCGAGGACGGCGGCTTCTCCCGCGACGGCGGCGTCGCGCCGCTGTCCGGCGCGGACCGCACCTACGAGGCGCTGGCCACCACGGGCGGCTCGCAGAGCCTCTACCTGGAGGATTCGTCGTTCACCGCCTCGATCGGCGAGGGCGGCCGCATGGTGGTGGATCCCACCGATCCCTCGTCCGACGCGCGCGCCATCGCGGGCGCGTCGGAGATCCAGCTGTACGACAGCACGTCGCCGTTCGCCGACGACCACTGGGCGCTCGTGGGCCTCGAGCGCGAGGACGAGCTGTTCTCCGCATCGAAGTCGTTGGCCGGCAACCTCGCCACCGTGTTCGTCATCTCGCTCGTGGTGGGCCTCGTGATCGCGGTCATCACCGCCTGGGTGTCGTCTTCGCGCCTGCGCCATCTCATGTCCGAGGTGCGCGCGGCCCAGCCCGAGCAGCCCATCGCGTTCACGCCGACGGGCATCGTGGAGGTTGACGAGTTGTCCGAGGCCATCGAGTCGATGGGCACCGAGGTGGCCCTGACCGCGTCGCGCCTGTCGCGCATCCTGCGCCTGTCCGACCGCGGCATCGGCGCCTTCGAGTACAGCCACGAGACCGGCGTCATCACCTACACCGACGGGTTCTTCGCCACGCTCGCCGTGCTCGAGCCGCCCGATCCGTCGTACTTCGACCCGCACCGCATCGCGTCGGGAACGCTGAACGCGGAGGAGTTCCAGCGCTTCATGAAGTGGTACTCCCCCTACGTCGAGGTGGAGGACGAGGGCCGCTACCTCATCTCGGGCCCGCACCGCACGTCGTGGGTGCGGATCGTCGTGGTCGAGAGCCGCGAGCACAGCCGCGTGCTGGGCCTTGTGGAGGACGTGACGCACGAGATCGAGACGCGCCGCCGCATCGAGCACGAGCGCGACCACGACATCCTCACGGGGCTGTTCAACCGCCGTGCGTTCGAGCAGGAGGTGACCGACCTGCTGGCGGAGCGCCCGCCCGCGTTCGGCGCCATGCTGATGCTCGACCTCGACAACCTCAAGTTCATCAACGACATCTACGGGCACGACTGGGGCGACCTCTACATCAAGGCGGCCGGTCGCGTGGTGGACGACGCGTTCCGGGACAAGGGGTTCTACTCGCGCATCTCCGGCGACGAGTTCCTCGTGTTCGTGGACGTGTGTCCCGACCGCGCGGCGGCGGAGGCGCTGTTCGACACGTTTCGGACCCTGCTCGACGCCAGCTCCATCGTAGCGCCCGACGGCAAGGTGCTCAAGGTGCGCGCGTCCATGGGCGCGGCGTTCTATCCCGATGACGCGGTCGATTACGCGCACTTGCGCGAGTACGCCGACTTCGCCATGTACCTGGCGAAGAGCAGCCGCAAGGGCGACCTGTTCTCGTTCGACCGGCAGAGCTACGAGGAGAAGTCGTTCATCGTGAACAACAAGGAGGACCTCAACCGCCTGCTGGAGGAGAACCTCGTCGAGTACCACTTCCAGCCCATCGTGGACCTGCGCGAAGGGGAGGTCATGGCCTACGAGGCGCTCATGCGCTCGAAGCTGGATACCATCCCCACGCCCGACCAGGTGCTGGCCCTCGCGCGCTCGCAGTCGAAGCTCTACCGCGTGGAGCACCTCACGTTCTTCGGCGCGCTCGAGGCGTTCTCGCGCTATCCCGAAGCGCACGGGGCGACCCTGTTCGTGAACAGCATCGCCACGCAGCGCCTGTCGGCCGACGACGAGCTCGTGCTGAGCGAGCGGTATCCCAGCCTGCTCAAGCACCTCGTCATCGAGATCACCGAGAGCGACTACAGCCGCGAGATGGCCCTGTACAAAGAGGCGCTCGCGCGACGCTTCGGCGGGCGCCTGGCCATCGACGACTTCGGCAGCGGCTACAACGGCGAGACGTCGCTGCTCGACTACCACGTGGACTTCGTGAAGATCGACATGGAGATCGTGCGCGACATCGACGTGGCGAAGGACCACCAGGACATCGCCCGCAACCTGATCGGGTACGCGCACGACCGCGGCATCCAGGTGATAGCGGAGGGCGTGGAAACCGAGGCCGAGCTGCGCGCGCTGCGCGTCCTGGGCGCCGACTACGTGCAGGGCTACCTGGCCGGCAGGCCCGCCCCCGAGCCGCGCGACATCCCCGACGAGATCAAGCGCCTCATCCGCGGCCTGGACGACGAAGCTTAAGCCGGGACGGGCGCGCCGGTCTGTCCGGTGCCGCGGCGCGACGGGGCGGGTATACTTGACGAAAAACCAGCAGTCCGGCCGCCGCCTCGCGGCGGCTTCGCGAAGGAGGCTTCCATGGCGTTGACCGATACGCTGCACATCGAGACCGTTTCCGCCGACAAGCGCCACGTCGAGGCGGTCATGCCCATCACGCCCGAGGTGTTCCAGCCGCACGGCTACCTGCACGGCGGCGCGACCATCGCGCTGCTGGAAACGGTGGCCAGCATCGGCACCGAGCAGAACACCGACTTCGACAAGGAGCGCCCATTCGGCATCGACGTGCAGGTGCGCCACCGCAAGAGCGGCAAGGGGGGCACGCTGCGCGGCGTGGCCGACCTCGACCGCGAGGAGGTTTCGGAGCGTACGGGGGCCGTCAAGCAGTACTGGAACGTGACGGCCTACGACGACGCGGGCGACGTGGTGTCCGACGGCGTCATCATGACGAAGATCGTGTCGCTCGACCGTCTCGCCCAGAAGGAGCGCGAGCGCGCGACGAGCTAAGCGGCCGTCCGCGGCAGCGCGATGACGACGACGGTGCCGCGCGGGTCGTTGGCGGCGAGCGCGATGGTGCCGCCGTGCGCCTCGACGATGGACCGCGCGAGCGACAGCCCCAGGCCGTGGCCGCCCGTCTCGCGCGAGCGGGCCTTGTCGGCGCGGTAGAACCGCTCGAAGACGCGCTCGCGGTCGGCGGGGTCGATGCCGCAGCCCGTGTCGGCCACCTCGATGACGCACTTCGCCCCCGACGCGCGCGTGCGCACGGCGATCTCGTCGCCGGGCGCGGTGTACTTCAACGCGTTGTCCAGCACGATTCCCAGCAGCTGCCGCAGCTTGTCGGCATCGGCTTCGACGGCCTGGCCGACCGCCGTTTCCACGGCGAGCCGCTTGCCCTGCACCGAGGCGAAATCGTCGTAGGCGGCGGCCACGTCGCGCACGAGCGCGTCGACGTCCACCGTGCTCGCGTCGAGCGTCGCGCGCCCGGCGTCGTCGAGCGACAGCGCCATGAGGTCGTCCACGAGCCGCGCGAGCCGCTTCGTCTCCGACGTGATGGCGCTCACGTCCTCGAACCGGTCGACGATGCGGCTGTCGGGATGGTCGAGCAGCAGCTCGCCCGTGGTCTGTATCACGGCGAGCGGCGTGCGCAGCTCGTGCGAGGCGTTCTGCACGAATTCCGTCTGCGCGCGCCAGTTCTCCACGATGGGCTTGAGCGTGCGCCGCGACAGCAGGTAGCTGGCCGCGGCCGACACGACCACCGCGGCGGCGAGGTAGAGGACGAGCGTGCGCGTGAAGCCGTCGAGGATGGCCAGCTCGGAGTCCACGTTGACGAGCACCTGCAGGTAGGTGGGCGCATCGTCGCCCACCAGGTCGTACGTGATGCCGCGGTACACGTGCCCGCCCGCCGACACCTGGTAGATGCGGTCGAGGTCGCCCGCATCGAAGGGGACGTCGTTCAGGTAGGCGGGGTAGGTGGCGTAGAGGCCCACCGTGTCGAGCAGGGCTCCCTGCGCGTCGCGCACGAGCGTGATGAACTGCGGGTCGGCATCGACGATGCCCCGCTGGATGGAGTAGGAGAGCTCGGCGGCCACGTCGTCAGGCGCGGTGGCGTCCGCATCGTCGGCGTCGTTCGCATCGTCCGCATCGTCCGCATCGGCGTCGTCGACGGTGTTCGCGCGCGGGGTTGCGGCCTCGGTTCCGGTCGTCGTCCGGTCGAACGTGATGAGGTCCGCGTCCGTGCCGATGGATTCCAGGTTCTCGTCGGCCGAGCGGAAGATGTTCGCGCTCACCATGGAGTAGATGCCGACGCCCAGCAGGGCGAACAGCAGCGCGAACACGAAGAACAGCAGCGCCGTCTGCTTGGCCAGCTCGCGGCGGATCAGCGTGCGCTCAGACATGGTCCTCCTCGGCGAACAGGTAGCCGGCTCCGCGGATGGTCTTGATGTAGCGGTCGTACCCCGAGGGGGCCAGCGCCTTGCGCAGCGCGCTCACGTACACCTCAACCACGTTCGACGACGTGTCGGACAGAAACCCCCAGATCTTGTCGAACAGGCGGTCCTTCGAGATGAGGCTGCCTTCATGGCTGACGAGGTACTCCAAGACGTCGTACTGCTTGCCCTTGAGCGCCAGCGGCTGCCCGTCGATGGCGGCCCGCTTCGTCTGCGTGTGCAGCACGAGGCCCTTGAACGCGATGGTGGTCACGTCGGCGCGCCCCGTCGCGCGCCGCAGGATGGCCTCGATGCGCGCGAGCAGCTCGTCGCGGTCGAAGGGCTTCGTGAGGTAGTCGTCGGCGCCCGAGCGCAGGCCGCGCAGCTTGTCGGCCGTCGTGCCCTTCGCCGTCAGCATGAGCACGGGCGTGCGCACCCCGCGCGCCCGCAGCGCCTCGAGCACCGAGAAGCCGTCGCGCCCGGGCAGCATCACGTCGAGCACGACGAGGTCGTACACGTCCTGCGCGGCGTAGAACAGGCCTTCCTCGCCGTCGAATGCCTGATCGACGGCGTAGGCGTCCCGCAAGCTGCGGGCTATGGCGTTTGAGAGGAGACGATCGTCCTCCACGATCAGCAGTTTCATGCCGCCATTCTAGCACGAGCAACCTTAACGGAGCCTGAAACGAGGGCGCCTCGCCGCCCCTTCCGTTCCCGCTCTTCCCGAACTCGCATCTCGTCCTTCCCGCTTCAGGAAGTTTTAAGGCGCCTTTCGCTAGACTGGCCGCCGTCAGGCAAGCGAAGCGATGCGCGAAGCGCGCAGTGAGGAGCAGACTATGAAGTCGAAGGGATTCAAGATCATCGTGGGCGTGCTGGTTGCCGTGATCGTGGTGTTGGGAGGGCTGCTGGCGGTCAAGACCTTCGCCCCGGCCGAGATGGGGCAACCCGCCACGTCGTCCGGCGAGCCCATTCCGGATGGCGCCGTGGAAGACATCACCTTCTCGGAAGCGCCCTCGGCCTCGGCCGACGAGGCGTAGCCGTCCCGCGAGCGAAAGAGAGCGTTCATCATGAAGAGCATCGTAGGAAAATCCCTCGTCGTCGTGCTGCTGCTCGCCTTGGCGGGCGGCCTGGCCGTCTGGCTCGCGTACGGCGACGAGATCAAGGGCGCCGTTGCGGGGGAGCCGCAGGAAGCGCCGCCGCTCACCGCGCCCGTGACGCGCGGGTCGGTGCAGCAGGCCGTCACCGGCGTGGGCGAGGTGAAGCCGCTGGCAACCGAGAAGCTGAAGTCGGCCGACAGCTGGCATTGGCTCGAGTCGTTCGACGCGCCGCTCAACAAGCGCATCGCGGCCGGCGAGAAGCTCGTGACGTTCGCGAACGGCGAGACGTGGGTCGCCCCGTACGACCTCGTGGTCACCGACTACACGCTGCCCGAGAAGAACAAGGGCGCCGTGACGAAGGACGATCACTTCATCGAGGTGCAGCGCATCGACAAGGTGAACATCGTGCTGCCGGTGTCCGAGACCGACCTGGCGGCGCTCGCCGAAGGGCAGGGGGTGAGGGTGAGGCTCGGCGCCGACGAGGCGCGCGCGTACGACGGCGTCATCTCGAACATCAACGAGGTGGGCACGTACGGGGCGACCGGCTCCAAGTTCGCCATCACGGTGGAGGTGCCCAACGACGGCAGCATCAAGCTGGGCATGTCCGCCAACCTGTCCATCACCGTCGACGAGGCGACCGACGTGCTGACGGTGCCGGTGAGCGCCGTGAACGGTGCCGGCGAGAACAAGCACGTCGAGGTGTACGACGCCGAAACCGGCGAGCGGCGCATGGTGCCCGTCACGGCCGGCATCACCGACGGCACCGTCGTCGAGGTGTCGGGCGAAGACCTGCACGAGGGCGACGACGTGATGCTCGACGAAGCGGGCTCTCTCGGCGGCGCTGACGTGGGCGACGTGGCCATCGTGTCCACGGCTCCTTCGGCCTAGGCGGGAGGTCGCGCATGATTCGCTTGAAGCACGTCGCGAAGACGTACGAGCTGGGCGGCGAGGCCATCCGCGCCCTCGATCGGGTCAACCTCGACATCAACCGCGGCGATTTCCTCGCCATCGTGGGGCCGTCCGGGTCGGGCAAGTCCACGCTCATGAACATCCTCGGGCTGCTCGACGTGCCCGACAAGGGTCGCTATCTGCTCGACGGCATCGACGTGGGCGCGCTGTCCGACCGCCGCCTGGCCGCCATCCGCAACGAGAAGATCGGCTTCGTGTTCCAGAGCTTCAACCTGCTGGGCAAGCTGACCGCCCTCGAGAACGTGAAGCTGCCGCTGAGCTACGCGGGCATGCGCGCGAAGGCGGCCGACGCCCGCGCGCGCCAGCTGCTCGCCCAGGTGGGCCTCGAGGGACGCGAGCACCACCTGCCCAACCAGCTGTCCGGCGGCCAGCAGCAGCGCGTGGCCATCGCCCGCGCGCTCGTGTGCAAGCCCGAGATCATCCTGGCCGACGAGCCCACCGGCGCGCTCGACTCGCGCACCGGCGCGGAGATCATGGAGCTGTTCGGGCACCTGCATGCGGAGGGCCAAACGGTCATCCTCATCACGCACAACCAGGACCTCGCCGACGGCGCGCAGCGCGTCGTGCGCATCGCCGACGGGCTGATACAGGAGATGGAAAGGGGGCGTCATGCGGTATAGTCAGCTGGCGCGCACGGCGGTGCACGCCGTGTTCCGCAACGGGTTGCGCACGGTTCTCACCATGCTGGGCCTCGTCATCGGCATCTCGTCGGTCATCATCCTCGTGGGCATCGGCGACGGATCGAACCAGCAGGTGAGCGAGAAGATGAAGGCGCTCGGGGGCGACGCGCTGTCGGCGTACCTCTACGACGGCGAGCTGGGCTACGACGATCTGGCCGACATGGCGAACCTCGAAGCCGTCGACGGCGTCGCGCCCTCGAAACCTCTGATGAAGAAGCTGTCGGTGGGGTCGACCGTGTCCAAGAAGGCGTTCATCGAGGCCACCGACGAGCACTACCTGCACGTGCGCAACCTCAAGCTGCAGGCGGGCCGCAACCTCAACGCGGTCGATCGCGAGAACCGCAGCAAGGTGATCGTACTCGGCGCCGACGTGGCGACCGAGCTGTTCGGCTCCCCGGCCGACGCGGTGGGCCGCACGGTCAAGCTGGACGGCGACGAGTTCACCGTCGTGGGCGTGCTGGAGAACCAGGGCCAGTCGATGGGCCTCACCACGGGCAACGTGGCCCTCGTCCCGTTCTCCACGGCGGTGGGCATGGGGGAGGGCGCCGCCATCGAGTCGTTCTACGCGAAGGCCCGCGGCAGCGACGCCATCGACGCGGCCAAGAGCGCCCTCGGCGCGCACCTCGCGAACGAGGCGGGCATCGCCCCCGGGAAGTTCGACATCGTCTCGCAGGACGAGATGCTGCGCGCCGGCAACGAGATCGACGACACGATGACGCTGCTGCTGGCGGGCATCGCGGGCATATCGCTCGTGGTGGCGGGCATCGGCGTGATGAACGTCATGCTGGTGTCGGTGACCGAGCGCACGCGCGAGATCGGCATCAAGAAGGCCCTCGGCGCCCGTCGTTCGGACATCCTCGCGCAGTTTTTGCTGGAGGCGCTCATGATCAGCGTGGCGGGCGGTGCGATCGGCATCGCGGCGGGCCTCGCGCTCGGGCTGCTCGCCACCACGGTGGGGCTCGCGTTCGTCGCGTCGTGGGGCGTGGTGGGGGTCGCGGTGGCGGCCAGCACGGCCATCGGCCTCGTCTTCGGCATCTTCCCCGCCTACCGCGCCTCCGCCAAGAACCCCATCGAGGCCCTGCGCACGGAGTAGCGCGGGGGGTGCGGGCGCGCAACGGGTCCTGCACGCTGCTGCGTTGGCGGTGAAAATGCGAAATGCGAAATTGTCGAGCATATTTCTTTTGCTTTCCAATTCGTTGTGCTATCATATCCGTCGCTGCTTGAAGCAGTATTTCGGGTTGTGGCTCAGCTTGGTAGAGCGCTGCGTTCGGGACGCAGAGGCCGCAGGTTCAAATCCTGTCAACCCGACCAGAATTTGCAGGTCAGCCGTTCGCGGCTGGCCTTTTTCTTTTGCCGAGAGGACTCAATCGGAACAAAAAGCGGCCAGCACGCCTTCGACGCTTCGCTTGCGCTCTCCTGACCAACGTTGTCTTTGGCTCCCGTCGATGCCCGAATAAACAGGTTTTGTTCTCGGTTCGTGTTAATCTTAGGGTCGATCATTCATCCGATCGGGTTTTCGGGTCTCCAGAAGTTGCTCTGATGCCTGCAATCAAAGGATTGGCTATGAAACGAGTTTCGGTACCCTTTCTAATCGGCGCGATGCTCTTCACGGTGATCGGCTTGTATGGTTGCGCTTCGGATGGCGAGCGGGTTGCGCCCGTCGACGCCTCCATCGGCGTCATCGAAACGCGTGGAACGGATGAAACGAGCAGGATCGTCTTCTACGATGGGGAGCTGAACGAGGTGACGCAGCTTCCGCTGCGCTATGCAAACTTGGGCGACGTTTTTCACGATCCCCTGGTTTACCAAGGCAGTCTTTTTGTTATTCCCCAAGGAAAGTCTAAGGTTAGAGACGGCGAGGCTGTCCTTCAGGTCGATGTAGCTTCCCTCGCTTCTAAAACGCACGCTATCGGTCGATCGGCCATGAATGATGTGGCCGTGAACGATGAGTACGTCTTCACCTGCGATTCGTCTTATATAAATCGCTGCCGGATCGACAACGGGGACGTGTCGAAGATAGCTATCGAGGGGGTTTATGTACCGAAAATAGTTTGGTACGAAGGCAGCCTGTATGTTTTCGCATTATCTCTCGATGACAACTCTTCGATGATCTATTGCTACGACGAGGACCTGGCCCTCAAAGAATCAATCGATTGCAGCACCTATAATTCGGATGCCTACCGGGTGGTTCTGCATGAAGGCAAAATCTATTTCTGCAGCGTTGGCTTGCTGGGAAAACAAATTGGCGTGCTCGACACTAAAGATAACACGTTGAGCTCCATTCCGTTGAGCAAGGGCGGTCCTTCGAGCGTGGCTATCGCGGATGGCAAGCTTTACGTTGCCCACTACAATGTCGTCCAGGGGCAAGACGATAGCGCGCTGAGCATCGTGGATCTAGAGACGGGGGCTATCGAAGAACATGCTTTCGAGCACGAAGCGATGCAGATGGTTGTGACTGAAGGGTCGATATACGTGCTCGGAGATTGGGCGATATACCAATACGATGCCGAAAGCGTAGAGCTCATCGGAAGCAAGCCGATTGAGAACATGCCCGGTAGCTATAGCTATCTTTCGGGGCTGTTCTCTGTGAAATAGAGTTTCGATACTCAAGATTTCTGCATAGGGCCGGTGGTCTCCGGCTGAATAGCGGGATTCGAAACGGGTTCAATGGGATCGGGGAATCGGCGGCGTCGCATGAGATACTGTGATCGGCCGGGGGGCACGGTTCCTTTCGGAAGAGCTGTCGGATGAAGGAGGCTGCCGTGTACGCAAGCCAGATTCGCGCCATCGCTCGGAAGGCTTTGCAGGGTACGTGGGGCATAGCGCTGCTCGTTACCTTGGTTGCGGTGATCTTGGGCGGCGTCAATGCCGCCGTGTCGCCGTCTATCACCATGCAAGCAGGTGACACCTTCGACGCGGTCAATGGTTCTGGCGGGTTTCATCAGCATGCAACGTATATCCCCTTCGAGCTTCATCCTGCTTTCGCGGAATCGTTCGCCTTCTTCGGCGTCATCGCCGCTCTATGCGGCGTTATCGCCCTGATCATCGGCGGGGCAGTGCGCCAAGGGCTTTGCCAGTTCAACATCAACTTGATCAAGAAAGACGCTCCTGCGGCATTCGACGTCCTGTTCTCCAAATTCCCGAACCTGGGCAGATGCTTTCTGTTGAATCTCGTCACGGGGCTTCTTATTTTCGCGTGGTCGCTGCTGTTCGTTATTCCGGGCATCGTCGCCGCCTATCGCTATGCCATGGCGCCTTATCTCATGGCGCAAAACCCGGATATCGGCGTGATGGACGCCATCGACCAGTCCAAAGAGCTTATGCGCGGACACAAGAGCCGCCTTTTCTGGCTGGATTTGACCTTCCTCGGCTGGGTCTTTTTGTCGGCGCTCTCCCTCGGAATAGGTTTTCTCTGGCTGAATCCTTACAAGGAAGCAGCGTGGGCAACGTTCTACCTCGAGCGAACCGGTCAGCTCCCAAGCGCGTAGGGCTTCGCGGGAAAGGCTTCTCGCCATGGCGAAGGCGGGACGCGGCGTATCGGTGGAAAAGGCGTGGAAAGGGAATTATCACCGCATTTTCTTTTACCTTTTGTAACATTGTGCTATCATAACCGTCGCTGTGAAAGCAGTTGTTTGGTTGCTAAAGGGGATGGGGAACATCCCTTTTTTGCATAGGCATGTACTCTGGCTGCGTCAGGGTGGGCGAGGCTGCGAGAGGCGCGCTTCGCACGAGCAATTTGGAGGAACGTATGAAAATCCTGGGAATGGGAATGCCTGAGCTTCTCATCATTCTCGCGGTAATCCTGCTCATCTTCGGGCCCAAGAACCTCCCGAAGCTCGGTGGTGCCATCGGCAAGACCGTCAAGAATCTTCGCGAAGGCATGGGCGGCGGCGATAAGAACATCGAAGAAGCCGATGACGAGGAAGAAGAAGTGATCGAAGAGGTCGAGGAGCCCGTCAAGAAGACGACCACGGCCAAGAAGACGACGACCGCGGCTAAGAAAAAAGCCGAGTAGCCTTTCATTCGTCTGGTTCGCGGTATGTGTAGACGCTCGGCGCTCTGCACATACCGCTTTTTTCATATAAGGTATCGGTAAGCACGCTTGACGACGAGCGTGCATGTTTTTGTAATTGGACAGGTGAGCATTCATGGCAGACAGCAACTTCATTCTCACGCAAGAAGGCAAGGACAAGCTCGAGGAGGAGCTCCACTTCCTCGAAACCGAGAAGCGCGCCGAAATCGGCGAGCGCATCAAGGTGGCGCGCGAGTTCGGCGACATCTCGGAGAACTCCGAGTACGACGACGCCAAGAACGAGCAGGGCATGATGGAGGCGCGCATCGCCGAGATCAGCCGCATCCTGTCCGAGGCGACGGTGGTCAACGCCCCGAAGCGCTCGAACAGCGTGCACATCGGCTCGACGGTGACCGTCGACATGGGCGGCCGCGAGCGCGTGTTCACCATCGTGGGCGGCGCGGAGAGCGACTCTGCTGCGGGCAGGATCTCCAACGAGTCGCCGGTGGGCTCGGTGCTGCTGGGCCACAAGAAGGGCGACGTGGTGGAGACCACGGGTCCCACCGGCCGCCAGATCACCATGACCATTCTGAAGCTGGAACACTAAAGCCCGAGGTTGAAGGATACTTGATGAGCGACACCATCGACACCACCGAGCAGATCATCGAAGACGACCCCATCGCGGTGCGCCGCGCCAAGCGCGAGGCGCTCATGGCGGCGGGCAAGGACCCGTACGGCCACGCGTTCGCGTACTCGCATCACCTGGCCGACCTGGCCGAGCGCTACGCCGACCTCGAGGACGGCGCATCCACCGAGGACGAGGTGAAGGTTGCGGGCCGCGTCATGGCGAAGCGCGACCAGGGCAAGCTCGCCTTCCTCGAGCTGCGCGACTCCACGGGCGACATGCAGCTGTTCTGCCGCATCAACGCGCTGGGCGAGGAAGCGTTCGCCGAGCTCAAGGACCTCGACGTGGGCGACTGGATCGGCGTCGAGGGCACGATGATGCGCACGAAGCGCGGGCAGCTGTCCGTGTCCGTGGCGTCGTTCGAGCTGCTGTCCAAGAGCCTGCGCCCCCTGCCCGAGAAGTTTCACGGCCTGGCCGACAAGGAGACGCGCTATCGCCAGCGCTACGTCGACCTCGTCATGAACCGCGAGGTGCGCGACACGTTCGAGAAGCGCTTCAAGGTGGTCTCCGCCATCCGCCGCTACATGGAGGATCACGGCTACTACGAGGTGGAGACGCCCATCCTGCACCCCATCCTCGGCGGCGCGAACGCGAAGCCCTTCGTCACGCACCACAACGCGCTCGACAAGGACTTCTACCTGCGCATCGCCACCGAGCTGCACCTCAAGCGCCTGCTGGTGGGCGGCTTCGAGAAGGTGTTCGAGATCGGGCGCCAGTTCCGCAACGAGGGCATGGACCCCTACCACAACCCCGAATTCACCACGATGGAGTTCTACCAGGCGTTCAGCGACCTCGAAGGCATGATGGAGCTCACGCAGGGCGTCGTCCAGGCGGCGGCGCTCGCCTCGTGCGGCACGCTTCAGGTGGAGTACCAGGGCGAGCAGGTCGACCTGAGCGGCTCGTGGCGCCGCGCGACCATGATCGAGCTGGCCAGCGACGGCGCGGGCGAGGACGTGAGCTTCGAGCGCACGCGCGACGAGCTCGTGGCCATCCTCGAGCGCAACGGCGGCCACGCCGAGGACGCGTGGGGCAAGGGCAAGCTCATCGCCGAGATCTTCGAGGCGGTTGCCGAGGAGAAGCTCATCCAGCCGACGTTCGTGACGGAGCACCCGATCGAGGTGTCGCCGCTGGCCAAGAAGAAGGCCGGCGACCCGAACCTCACCGAGCGCTTCGAGCTGTTCATCTGCGGCCACGAGTACGCCAACGCCTTCGGCGAGCTGAACGACCCGGTCGACCAGGCCGAGCGGTTCCGCGCGCAGGTGGAGGCGAAGGACCTCGGCGACGACGAGGCCATGGGCTACGACGACGACTACGTGCGCGCGCTCGAGTACGGCATGCCCCCGGCGGGCGGCTGCGGCATCGGCATCGACCGCCTGGTCATGCTGCTCACCGACGCCCCCTCCATCCGCGACGTGCTGCTGTTCCCCCACATGAGGGACGAGGCTCCGTCGGGCGCCCGCCCGCGCCCCGCGCAGCCGGCCGTCGCTGCCGAGGCTTCTGCGGCCGCGCCCATCGACTTCTCGAAGGTGGTCGTCGAGCCGCTGTTCGAGGACGAGGTCGATTTCGACACGTTCAGCAAGTCGGACTTCCGCGCCGTGAAGGTGAAGGAGTGCGTGGCCGTTCCCAAGAGCAAGAAGCTGCTGCAGTTCACGCTCGACGACGGCACGGGCGCCGACCGCGTCATCCTGTCCGGCATCCACGCCTACTACGAGCCGGAGGAGCTGGTGGGCCGCACGCTCATCGCCATCACCAACCTCCCGCCGCGCAAGATGATGGGCGTCGACTCGTGCGGCATGCTGCTTTCGGCCATCCACGAGGAGGAGGGCGAGGAGCGCCTCAACCTCCTGATGGTGGACGATCGCATCCCCGCCGGCGCGAAGCTGTACTAACACGTCCCGCACCAACCGTTTCCGAAAGGCCGCCCGCGCATCACGTCGTCGGGCGGCCTTTCCGCGTATGGGAGGCGGGCGGGTTCTTTTCGGCTCCTTTTCAGAAGCGAGCACGTTAGGAGTCATCCGCCGGGTTGCGCGCGCGAAAGGGCAGGCCGTGATACGATGGAGGGCGTCATCGTACGGTCGCAAGTTATGGAGCGAGCGTGTGCGGTGCACGCCGTGTTGGCACTCTCTTGACGAGAGTGCTAGCATGTACTACGAAACACAAGAAGCTCCGCGAGAATCGAGGCTTTACATGTCATTTGAGAAGTTTACGGACAAAGCGCGCAAGGTGCTTGTCCTGGCGCAAGATGAGGCGCGTTCGCTTCATCAGCCCTACGTGGGCACCGAGCACATCCTGCTCGGCCTCATACAGGAGAAGGACGGTCTGGCCGCCCAGGCCCTCGACCGCCTCAACGTGAAGTACGATGCCGTCGTGCAGGCCATCCGCCAGGTGGTCGCCATCGACGAGGACACCGACGTGTCCGGCCATCTGTCGTTCACGCCGCGCGTGAAGCGCGTGCTGGAGAACAGCCTGCGCGAGGCCATGCAGATGGGGCAATCCTACATCTCCACCGAGCACCTGCTGCTCGGCATCGTGCGCGAGGGCGACGGCACCGCGCTCGAGGTGCTCACGCGCCTCGGCGTGTCGGGCGACGACGTGCGCGGCGCGCTCAACGACCTGGTGGGGCAGAGCCCCGTGTACGCCGGGCGCAACCCCTTCGACCCGAACGCCGGGTCGTCGGACAGCGTGCTGAAGGAGTTCGGCACCGACCTCACGCAGAAAGCGCGCGACGGCAAGCTCGACCCGGTTATCGGCCGCGCGGGCGAGATCGAGCGCGTCATGCAGGTGCTCTCGCGCCGCCAGAAGAACAACCCGCTGCTCATCGGCGAGCCGGGCGTGGGCAAGACGGCCGTGGCCGAAGGCCTGGCCCAGCTCATCGTGTCGAACCAGGTGCCCGACATCCTGCGTGGCAAGCGCCTGTTCACGCTCGACGTGAGCGCGCTCGTGGCCGGTTCCAAGTACCGCGGCGAGTTCGAAGAGCGCCTGAAGAAGTGCATCAAGGAAGTGATGGACGCGGGCGACATCATCCTGTTCATCGACGAGATCCACACGCTGATCGGCGCGGGCTCGGCCGAGGGCTCCATCGACGCGGCCGCCATCCTGAAGCCGCCGCTGTCCCGCGGCGAGATCCAGGTGGTGGGCGCCACCACCATCGACGAGTACCGCAAGCACTTCGAGAAGGACTCCGCGCTCGAGCGCCGCTTCCAGCCCATCACCGTGGGCGAGCCGAACGAGGAGCAGGCGCTGCGCATCATGGAGGGCCTGCGCGACCGCTACGAGGCGCACCACCAGGTGCACTTCACCGACGAGGCGCTGCAAGCGGCCGTGTCGCTGTCCAGCCGCTACATCCAGGACCGCTTCCTGCCCGACAAGGCCATCGACGTGCTGGACGAGGCGGGCGCGCGCATGCGCATCCGCAACATGACGCTGCCCAAGGAGCTGCGCGAGCTCGACGAGGAGTTGCGCACCATCCGCGGCGAGAAGGATTCGGCCATCGCCGCCCAGGACTTCGAGCGCGCCGCCCAGCTGCGCGACCAGGAGTCCGAGCTCAAGGACAAGCGCATCGAGGCCGAGAAGAAGTGGGAAGAGGACGCGCAGAAGTCCGTCCACCAGGTCACCGTGGAGGATATCGCCGACGTGGTGTCCATGAGCACGGGCGTGCCCGTGTCGAACCTCACCGAAGCCGAGACCGAGAAGCTGCTGCGCATGGAAGGCGCGCTGCACGAGCGCGTCATCGGCCAGGAAGAGGCCGTCACGGCGCTGTCGAAAGCCATCCGCCGCTCGCGTTCCGGCCTCAAGGACCCGAAGCGCCCCGCCGGCTCGTTCATCTTCCTGGGCCCCTCGGGCGTGGGCAAGACGGAGCTGTCGAAGGCGCTGGCCGAGTTCCTGTTCAACTCCGAGGACGCGCTGCTGTCCTTCGACATGTCCGAGTACATGGAGAAGCACTCGGTGTCGCGCCTCGTGGGCTCGCCTCCGGGCTACGTGGGCTTCGACGAGGGCGGCCAGCTGACGAAGGCCGTGCGCCAGCGCCCCTACTCGGTGGTGCTGTTCGACGAGATCGAGAAGGCGCACCCCGACGTGTTCAACATCCTGCTCCAGATCTTGGAGGAGGGCCGCTTGACCGACGCGCAGGGCCGCACGGTGGACTTCCGCAACGCGGTCATCATCATGACCTCGAACGTGGGCGCCCGCGAGATCGCGCAGCCCACCACGCTGGGCTTCTCCACCGAGGAGCACGCGGGGCTGTCCGACAAGGAGATCAAGAGCCGCGTCATGTCCGAGATGAAGAAGCTGTTCAGGCCTGAGTTCCTGAACCGCATCGACGAGATCATCGTGTTCAAGTCCTTGAACGACGAGCAGATCTCGCAGATCGTCAAGCTCATGGTGGCCGACCTGCGCGAGCGCTTGATCGAGCAGAACATGTCCATCAACCTGACCGAGGCGGCGTGCAAGCTCATCGCCAAGGAGGGCACGGACGCCACGTTCGGCGCCCGCCCGCTGCGCCGCGCCATCCAGCGCCTGCTGGAGGACCCGCTGTCCGAGGAGATCCTCGAGGGCACGTGGACGAGCGGCTCGATCATCGACGTGGACGCGATCGACGGCGAGCTCGTGTTCACCGCCGGCTCGGGCTCCATCCCGGCGCCGCGCAAGCGCGACAGCATCGCGCGGGAAGCCGAGCTGCTGCTGACGAACTACGACCTGGGCCATGCCGGCGTGAACACCGGCGGCTCGGTGAGCGGCGGCGCGGCCGACTAAGCCCCCTCCGCCAGAGCGCCCCTGTTCCTTGGGTTGGAATCCGAAGCCCGAGGAGCAGGGGTTTCTTGTGCCCTGAGCTCACATTTGTCGTATACTAGGCACGTCGCAAGCCGACCGAAAACCGGCCCTGCCGACGTGCAAGACGACGCGGGGCGCCCTGCGGGAGGCGCAGCGGATCAACCGATTTCAGGAGGTTCCATGTTCGGAGACAACCTCGATCGCATCGTGAAAGCCATCGAGAAGAACTACGAGGCCGACGAGATATTCTTCACGAAGCCGGGACGGCGGTTTCCCAGCCGCTCGGCCGTGAAGGGCGTGCTCAAGGACCTGCGCCGGGTGTTGTTTCCGGGCTACTTCGGCGAGGAGATGCTCACGCCGTCCACCAGCCCGGAGTACTTCATCGGGGAGACGCTCATCCAGATCGAGCGGGTGCTGCGCGAGCAGATCGTCCTGGCCATCACGTATACGTCCGACGATCGCGATGCTGCGGTGGTCGATCCGGCGCGCCACCTGTGCGGTGGCAGCACGCCCGAGCACATCTGCGAGCGCGCCTCCGAGGTGTGCACGGTGTTCTTCGACGAGCTCCCCAGCATCCAGCGGGTGCTGCTCACCGACGTGCAGGCCCTCTACGACGGCGATCCGGCGGCCGGGTCGAAGGAGGAGGTCATCTTCTCGTACCCCGGCCTGTACGCCATCTACGTGTACCGCATCGCGAACGTGCTGTACCGGCAGAACGTGCCCATCATCCCGCGCATCATGACCGAGCTGGCGCACAGCGGCACGGGCATCGACATCGGCGCCGGCGCCCAGATCGGCGAGTACTTCTTCATCGACCACGGCACGGGCGTGGTGATCGGCGAGACCACCGTCATCGGCGACCACGTGAAGCTGTACCAGGGCGTCACGCTCGGCGCGCTGTCCACGCGCGGCGGGCAGCGGCTTGCCGGGGTGAAGCGCCATCCCACCATCGAGGACGACGTGACCATCTACTCCAACGCCTCGGTGCTCGGCGGGGAAACGGTGGTGGGGGCAGGATCGGTCATCGCCGGCTCCACGTTCGTCACCTCGTCGGTTCCGCCCCATTCTCGCGTGTCGCTGAAGGCGCAGGAGATCACCGTGCGCCAGCCGGGCGAGCGGGACTAGGCTCCGTGACGCTCGCAGGCGGCAGGGGCGGGGCGGCGGAAGAACAACCCAAGGCGGAGAGGAAGACCTTATGACGCAGACAATCGACCCGGTGTTCTCGTCCGCGGTGCTCAACACCCCCGAGCTCGCGCTGAACGACCTCGACTTCGACGCGCTGTCGCAGGCGATGGGCGGCCTCAAGGGCGAAGTCGACAAGAACCCCCAGACGGCCGCCATCATCCTGGCGGGCGGCACGGGGGAGCGGTTCGGCAAGGAGGGCGGCAAGCAGCTCGTGGAGATCGCGGGCAAGCCCATCCTCACCTGGTCGGCCGAGGCGTTCGACGCCGTGGGGGATATCGGGCTCATCGTCATCGTGTGCCCCGAGGACCGCTGCGACGAGTACCTCAAGCGCGCCATCGACCCGTTCCCGTTCGTCACGCCCATCGTGGTGGCGCCTTCGGGCCCCAGCCGCCAGGAATCGGCGTTCTCGGGCCTCGAGTTCGTGCCCGACGACTTCGACTACGTCATCCTGCACGACGGCGCCCGCCCGCTCATCACGCCCGACCTCATCGCGCACACCATCGCCACGCTGAAGGGCAACATCGACTGCGACGGCGCCGTGGTGGCGCACCCGGCCGTCGACACCCTGAAGGTGGTCGAGAACGGCGTGATCGTGGGGACTCCCGACCGCCGCGTGTTCTGGAACGCGCAGACGCCCCAGGTGTTCCGCGCCGGCATCTACCGCCGCGCGCACGCCTCGGCGCTGTCCGACGGCTTCATGGGCACCGACGACTCGTCGCTCATCGAGCGCTTGGGCGGCCGCGTGCTCGTGGTGGAGGGCAAGCGCGACAACATCAAGCTGACCGTGCCCGAAGACTACCTCATGCTGGCCGCCGCCGTGCGCACGATGTACATGAAGGGGGCGGAGGAGTGATGGCCGATCAGGCGTTCGATCCCGCGTCCCTGCGCATCGGGCAAGGCTTTGACGTGCACGCCTTCGCCGAGGGGCGCAAGCTCATCCTGGGCGGCGTGGACATCCCCCATACGCGCGGGCTGCTGGGCCATTCCGATGCCGACGTGCTGGCGCACGCCATCTCCGATGCGCTGCTGGGCGGCATCCGCGGCGGCGACATCGGCAAGCTGTTCCCCGACACCGACCCCGCCTTCAAAGGCGCCGACTCGCTCAAGCTGCTGGCCGCCGTGGCCGACAAGGTGCGCGCCGAGGGCTACGCCATCCTCGACGTGGACTCCGTCATCGCCGCGCAGGCACCGAAGCTTTTCCCGTATCGCGAGGCCATGCGCGAGAACCTGGCCGCCGCCATGGGCGTGCCGGTGGAGAACGTGGGCGTGAAGGCCACCACCACCGAGCATCTGGGATTCGAGGGTCGCGAGGAGGGCATCTCCGCGACCGCCGTCTGTCTCCTGGTGCGTCGCTGACCGTCTGCGCAAGCGCACGGGGCGGTCGGAGGCGTGCGCGCTTGCGAGCGCGTTGCTGTGCTAGAATTTTCAATTGACGCGCGTCCGCAGGGGTGCGACGTTCGGACAGGCAGGATGCGAGGATACTACTATGATCAGGCTATACAATACGAAGACCCGCACGAAGGTGGACTTCGAGACGCGCGAGCGCGGCAAGGTGGGCATGTACGTGTGCGGGCCGACCGTGTACAACTACATCCACATCGGCAACGCGCGCACGTTCATGAGCTTCGACGTGATCCGCCGCTACCTCATGTGGCGCGGCTTCGACGTGACGTTCGTGCAGAACGTCACCGACGTGGACGACAAGATCATCGGCAAGGCGAACGAGGAGGGCCGCAGCGCCTCCGAGGTGGCCGCCGAGTACACCGAGGCGTTCATCGAGGACATGCGCGCCGCCGGCGTGCTCGATCCCGACATCCGCCCGAAGGCCACCGAGGAGATCCCCGCGATGATCGAGCTCATCCAGGAGCTCATCGACGGCGGCCACGCCTACGACGCGGACGGCGACGTGTACTTCAACGTGCGCTCGTTCCCGGCTTACGGCGAGCTGTCGGGTCGCAACGTGGACGAGATGGAGAGCGGTCACCGCGAGCTGCGCGCCGACGACAAAGGCGTGGGCGACCGCAAGCGCGACCCGCTCGACTTCGCGCTGTGGAAGGCCGCCAAGCCCGGCGAGCCCGCGTGGGATTCGCCCTGGGGCAGCGGTCGTCCCGGCTGGCACATCGAGTGCTCGGCCATGTCGCGCAAGTACCTGGGGCTGCCCTTCGACATCCACGGCGGCGGCGCCGACCTCGTGTTCCCGCACCACGAGAACGAACGCGCGCAGAGCGAAGCCGCATGCGGCTGCACGTTCGCGAACTACTGGATGCACGGCGGCATGCTGCAGATCAACGCCGAGAAGATGAGCAAGTCGCTGGGCAACTTCAAGCTGCTGCGCGACGTGCTGAAGGTGACCGACCCGAAGGTGCTGCGCTTCCTCATGCTGCAGACGCACTACCGCTCGCCGCTCGACTTCTCCGACGAGCGCCTGGCCGAGGCGGGCGCGGCGCTGGGCCGCATCGAGAACGCGGTGAAGAACCTGGACTGGCAGCTGGAGAACGCCCAGGACATCCCCTCGCCGCTGGACACGCGCGAGCTGATGAAGCGTGCCAAGGAGGGCAAGGTCGCGTTCATCCTGGCCATGGACGACGACTTCAACACGTGCAAGGCGCTCGGCGAGGTGTTCGACCTCGTGGCCGCGGTGAACGCCCAGACCGCCGACAAGACCATCTCGCTTTCCGACGTGCCCGTCGTCCGCGACGCGCGCGCCGCGATCGTGGAGCTCATGGGCGTGTTCGGCATCGACGTGGAGGCCGCCGCCGGCGCGAGCGCCGCGGACGGGTACCCGGTCGAAGTAGTGGCGCTGGCGGCCGACATCGCGGGCTACGAGGGCTCCGACGCCGCCGAGGCCGTGGACGCGCTGCTGGCCGCCCGCGCCGACGCGCGCGCCGCGAAGGACTGGGGCCGTGCCGACGCCGTGCGCGACGGCCTGTGCGGCCTGGGCTTCACGATCGAGGACACCCCGCAGGGAGCCCGCGTGTCGTACGAGGGGTAGGACGTTTCTGTTGAGAGCGTTTTGAAGGGGCGGCCGTCGAGGCCGCCCCTTTCGGTTTACGGGAGGGGTTCTCCCAATAGAAAGTCGTATACATTCATGTGGCGCACGCCGTCTTGACCGTAATCGACGCGGTCTTTGGTGATCAGCACGCGAGGATACCCGTCGGACAGCTTGGCGAAGGGCGCAAGCTCGCGTTTGAGCGTGGCGGGGTCGAGCACGGTCTCGCTCACTTGGATGTAGAAGAGGGTGCCGCCGTCCTGTGCGACGAAATCGATCTCGGAGTTGGGCAACGTTCCCACGCTCACGTCGTACCCGCGTCGTACGAGTTCGAGAAACACCATGTTCTCGGTCAAGTGGCCGTGGTTGCTTGCGCGCAGCCCGATGACGCGGTTGCGCAGTCCGGGATCGACAACGTAGTATTTTCCGTTGGTGCGCAAGCGCTCTTTCCCACGTATATCGTAACGGTCGCAGCGGTAGATGAGGTGGGCTTTCTGCATAAGGGAGAGGTAGCTGTCGACCGTCTCCGCGCTTACCGCATGGCCGCCTGACTTGAGCGCTTTCGAAATGGCTGAGGCCGAGGTCTGATTGCCTATGTTGTCCAGCACGAACGAAGCGACGCGTGCGAAAGCGGCTTCGTTGCGAATCTTGCCTCGCAGCAAGATGTCGCGCGTGAATACGGAGTCGTAGATACCGTCGAGGATGGCGTGTTTGAGAGCATCGGTGGGAGCGAGCGCCACGGCGGGAAACCCGCCTTCGCGGACGAGGAGGTCGTAGGCTTCCTCGGATGCTCGCCGTTCGGAAACGTCTATGCCGGCGAATTGGCACAGCTCTGCCAAGGAAAGCGGTAGAACGTGGAGGCTCACGTAGCGTCCCGAGAGATAGGTCATATCCTCGCCCGCGAACATCCTCGCGTTCGAACCGGTGACGTAGATGTCCAAGCCTAACTCTGCGCGAAGGCCGTTGATCGTCGACTCCCAGTGATCGAGCTCCTGCACTTCGTCGACGAAGAGATACGTGTGCTCTTCGCGGCTCGCGCGTTCGGTCACGTAGGCTATGAACGCTTGGGGGTCGGCGAGCTCGCCGTTTGAGGGAAGCTCGAAGTCGATGTAGATGATGGAGGCGGGGGAAACGCCGCTCTCCACCAGGTCGTTGCGCAGTTGCTTCATGAGCGTGGACTTTCCGCAGCGGCGCACGCCCACGATCGTTTTGACGAGGTCGGGGGCTCGCATTTCTTCCAGCTTGTCCATGTACAGCATTCGGCGAATCATGAGTCTCCTTACTCGAGAAACGAATAGATACAGAATAACGCGATTTTCCGATTGGTAATCGGAAAAGTATCGAAAGCGTTTAATTTTCCGATTGGTAATCGGAAAATTCCTTTCTCATAGCATAGAGCGATTGCTGGAAGCCGACGTGGGACGTGCCGCAGCCGGTCGCATGTCGTGTTCGGCGCGGATCGGCGCGGCGCGGGCGCGATCGCCCCCGGTTTCCACCCCGCGCCAAAGGCGGGGCGGTCCTTGCTTCGCGTCAAGAGGCGGCACGTCCTTGCGCTTCCCCGAGCCGCCCTTCAGGGCGCGGCCCCAAGGCTTCTGCCGATGCGTTACAATACGGCGCATGCAAACACGACGGACGACATCCCCCGAGCTTCTCGCGCCGGCCGGCGGGCGGGCGCAGCTGGAAGCGGCGGTGCGCTTCGGCGCGGACGCCGTGTACCTGGCGGCCGACCGCTTCGGCCTGCGCCAGCGCGCGGCGAACTTCGCGCTGGACGACGTTCCCGCCGCGACGGCGCACGCGCACGCCGCGGGCGCGCGGGTGTACGTGACGCTCAACGCGCTCATGGACGCCGACGACCTCGCGGCGCTTCCCCCGTATCTCGAGGCGCTCGCCGCGGCCGGTGTCGACGCCTTCATCGTGAGCGACCTGGGCGCGCTGCGCCTGGCGCAACGGCATGCGCCCGGCGTGGAGCTGCACGTGAGCACCCAGGCCTCGGTGTGCAACGCCGAGGCGGCGCGCGTATGGCACGAGCTGGGCGCGAGCCGCGTGGTGTGCGCGCGGGAGATGAGCGTGGAGGACATCGCGCGCCTGCGCGCCGACGCCCCGCGCGAGCTGGAGCTGGAGGCGTTCGTGCACGGCGCCATGTGCATGGCCGTGTCGGGCCGCTGCCTGATCAGCGCCGCGCTGACGGGCCGCTCGGGCAACAAGGGCCACTGCACCCAGCCGTGCCGCTGGAGCTACGCGCTGGTGGAGGAGCAGCGCCCCGGCGAGTTCTTTCCCGTGGAGGAGGACGTGCGCGGGTCGTACGTCATGAACGCGCAGGACCTCAACATGCTGGCGCACCTCGACGACCTGGCTGCCGCCGGCGTCGATTCGTTCAAGATCGAGGGCCGCAACAAGAAGGCGTTCTACGTGGCCTCGGTGGTGCGCGCCTATCGCCAGGTGCTGGACGGCGCTCCGGCCGCCGACGTGGCCGACGAGCTGCTGGCCGTGTCGCACCGCCCTTACGGCACCGGCTTCTACTACGGCGCGGCGCAGCAGTCGCCCGCCGTGGACGGCTACACCACCGCCTGCCTGCACGCCGCCACGGTGGAGGCGTGCGAGCCCTCCGCGTCCGGCGACGGCGCGTTCCGCGTGACGGCGCGCTGCTACAACCGCTTCTGCGAGGGCGACGAGCTGGAGGCGCTGTCGCCGCGCCCGCGCATCGCCCGCGTGCGCGTGCGCAACCTCGCCTGGCTGCCCGCGCCCGCGCCCGACGACGGCGACCCGCTGCCCGAGCGCGTGCCGGTGGCCGTGGCGAACCGCTCGGCCGAGCGCTACGCGTTCGAGACGGGGGAGGAGCTGGCCCCCAGCGACTTCCTGCGCGTGCGCGTCAACGTTGAGCGATAGGCTTCTGATCTGCGCTAAAGCGACGAAATACTGCTAAGGGGCCGTTGAGGCCCGCGGCGGCCTACGGCGCTACACTGGAGTGCACCCTATCCAAGGGACCGAAGTTCGTTCCCTCAGAAAGCGAGGTGCATCATGCCCCAACATGCGTATCGCGCCGCGTCGGCGCCGAGCGTCGTGCAGCGTGCCCGCAACACGCGCACCGGTCGCAAGCTCGAGCGCGGCGGTTACCTCACCGTCGAGACCGTCACCATGTGGATCGTGTACGCCCTGACCCTGCTCGGCAACGCCATCATAGAGGGCGGCCAGGTGGGAGGAACCACGTCGGCAGACATCGCGTACGGCGTGTTCACGTGGTTCACGCCGGCCGGCTACGTGTTCGCCATCTGGACGCTCATCTACATCGCGATGATCGTGTGGCTGGTCGCGTACACGCGCACGGCTCCCACCCGCCCCGACCGCTTCAGCATGACGTCGGTCCTGTTCATCGCCAGCTGCGCGCTCAACGTGCTGTGGCTGGCCCTGTGGCACTTCGAGATGGTGGGCGTGTCGTTCGTCGTCATCGTGGCCGAATGGCTCGTGCTGGCTGCCCTGTACCTGAACGTGCGCCGCACGATGAAGACCGCCGCGGGGTGGGTCCCCGTGTCCATCTACACCGCGTGGGTCACCGTGGCCACGCTGGCCAACATGGCCATCCTCGTCACGCGCCTGCTCGACGGCGGCGTGCCGTTCTTCAACGGCCTGTTCACCATCCTGCTGACGGCCGGCGTGCTGGCCTTCGGCTACGTGATGCGCAAGGCGTACGACGACGTCGCGTTCCCGCTCGTGTTCCTGTGGGCGCTCGTCGGCGTGGGCGTGAACGTGTCGGGCGCGTCGGCGTTCACGGCGGCCATCGTGTTCCTGCTGTGCGTCGTCGGGGCCATCCTGACGTTCGCGCCCATCGGCTCGATGCGCAAGCTCGTGCGCAACCGGTAGCGCGAACGCGACGCGCTCGTGGTGAAAAGGTGCGGCTTGGCGGGGCGGTGCGCCCAGCTGAGCCGCACTTTCGTATAATGACGGCATGACCCAGATTGCCGACATATACCGCACCGCGAAAGCCGAAGGGCGCCAGCCCGTCTCGTTCGAGATATTCCCGCCGAAGGGCGATCTCTCGCTCGAAGCGGCGCACGCCATGGCCGGCCAGCTGGCCGATCTCGTGCCCGACTTCATCAGCGTGACGTACTCGGCCGGCGGCAGCGGCAACAAGCAGGCCACCGCCGAGGTGGCCGCCATGGTCCAGTCCGACTTCGACGTGCCCACCGTGGCGCATCTGACGTGCGCGGATGCCACCGACGAGGGGTTGTCGCGCACCATCGACGACCTCAGGCGCAAGGGCATCCAGAACGTGCTGGCCCTGCGCGGCGATGCGGCGCCGGCGTGCGGCGAGCCGGGGGCGGGCGCGTTCCGCTACGCGAAGGACCTCGTGGCCGTCCTCGCCGAGGAGGGTTTCTGCGTGGGGGCCGCCGCCTACCCCGAGGGGCATATCGCGTGCATCGATGCGCGCGCCAACGTCGAGCACCTCAAGCAGAAGCAGGATGCGGGCGCGGCGTTCTTCATCACGCAGCTGTTCTTCGACAACGCCTACTTCTACCGCTTCTGGGACGCCGCGCTGGCGGCCGGCATCACCGTGCCCATCGCATGCGGCATCATGCCGTTTCTGGGGAAAGCGCAGATCCAGCGCATGGTGTTCATGTGCGGCGCGTCGCTGCCGTCTCCCATCATCAAGCTGCTCGCGCGCTACGAGCACGCGCCCGACGATCTGCGCCGGGCGGGCATCGAGTACGCGAACGACCAGCTGGTCGATTTGGCGGAGAGCGGCGTGGACGGCCTGCACGTGTACACGATGAACCAGCCCGACATCGCGCGCGCGAACGTCGCGGCGCTGCGGGCGGCGTGGCAGCGGTGAGCCCGGGCTCCGACACCTCTGCGCCTGCGCTTAGGCTCGACCGCGCCGAGGCGCTGCGCTACCTCGGCTACGCCGGCCAGGAGCTGGACGAAGGGTTGCGCATGCGGTTCGAGCAGCTTGCCGACGCGTGCGAGCGCACGCTGCGCCCTGCTTGTATCCACGCGACGTTCGACGTGGACGAGGCTCGCAGCTGCTGGGACGGCGACGAGCCGCGCGTGGCGCTTGCGGGAAGCCCGCTCATGCTGGAGGGGCACTCCATCGCCGCGCATCTGCGCGGCGCGCGCAAGGCGGCGCTCATGGCGTGCACGCTCGGCGCGGCCAGCGAGCGGGAGCTGCGCAAGCACGCCGCGCTCGGGCCGGTCGACGCGTTGCTATACGGCGCGGCGGCGTCGGCGCTCGTAGAGGCCGCCGCGAACGCCGCCGAGGCCGCCATCGTGGAGGAAGCCGCCGCCGAGGGTCTCCACGCGAACTTCCGCTTCAGCCCCGGCTACGGCGATCTGCCGTTGACGGTGCAGCCCGCGTTCCTGGCGGCGCTCGATGCGCCCCGCCGCATCGGACTCGCGGTTACCGAGGGCAACCTGCTCGTTCCCACCAAAAGCATTACGGCCGTCGTCGGCCTGTTCGACCGGCCGCTGCCGAGCGCGACCGTGCGCGACGCGTGCGCGTCGTGCCAGCTGCGCCCAAACTGCCAGCTCAGGAAGAAAGGAATCACCTGCCATGGCTGACGTTTCCGCATACGACCCGCTCGACGGCATCGCCATCGCCGACGAGCACCTGGCACGCGCGCTGCGCGGCGAGGACTTCCTCGTGTTCGACGGCGGCATGGGCACCCAGCTGCAGGCGTGCGGCCTGGCGGACGCGGGCGCGGTGCCCGAACTGCTGAACTTCTCGCATCCGCAGGCCATCGCCGCCATCCATGCGGACTACGTGGCGGCGGGCGCCGAGGTGATCACCACGAACACGTTCGGCGCGAACGCCCGCAAGCTGGAGGGCCGCGCGAGCGTGGCCGAGGTCTACCGCGCCGCCGCGGCGTGCGCGCGTGAGGCGGGCGCACGCTACGTGGCGGGCGACATCGGGCCTTTGGGCGTGCTGCTGGAGCCGTTGGGAACCTGCACGTTCGAGGAGGCGTACGATTTGTTCGCCGAGCAGGTGGACGCCGTATGCGCCGCGGGTTGCGACCTCGTGCTCATCGAGACGATGGCCGACCTGCGCGAGGCGAAGGCGGCGCTGCTGGCCGCGCGGGAGCGCTGCGACCTTCCCGTGTTCGCCACGATGACGTTCGGCGAGGACGGGCGCACGTTCCTCGGCACGCCGCCCGAGGTGGCGGCCGTGACGCTGTCGTCCATGGGCGCGCACGCGGTGGGCCTCAACTGCTCGCTCGGGCCCGACGAGCTGCTGGGGGCCGCGCAGGCCATGACGCGCTTCGCCCGTTGCCCCGTGCTCGTGCAGCCCAACGCCGGCCTGCCGCGCATGGAGGGCGGCCGCACGGTGTACGACGTGGATCCGGCGTCGTTCGCGCGCGCTATGGAGCGCATGCTGGAGGCGGGCGCCAGCATGGTGGGCGGGTGCTGCGGCACGAGCCCGGCGTTCATCGAGCGCGTGCGCGCGCTCGTGGACGACGTCGGCGCGCCCAAGCCGCGGCCCTTCGAGCGCGCCTGCGTGCTGACGAGCGCCCAGGAGGCCGTCGTGCTGCCGGCGGGACGGGCGCGCATCGCGGTCATCGGCGAGCGCATCAACCCTACGGGCAAGCCGAAGCTCAAGGCCGCCCTGCGTGCCGGCGACTTCGACTACCTGGTGGGCGAGGCGGTGGCCCAGCAGGAGGCCGGCGCCGACGTGCTGGACGTGAACGTGGGGCTGCCCGAGCTGGACGAGCCGGTCGCCCTGCGCGCCGCGGTGGAGAAGCTGCAGGCCACGGTCACGCTGCCGCTCGTGGTGGACTCGAGCGACCCGGCCGCCATCGAGGCCGCCGTGCGCGGCTACGCGGGCAAGCCGCTCGTGAACTCCGTGAACGGCAAGCGCGAGAGCCTCGATGCGGTGCTGCCCATCGTGAAGCGCTACGGCTGCGCGGTGGTGGCGCTCGCGCTCGACGAGGACGGCATCCCTCCCACGGCCGAGGGGCGCTACGCCGTCGCTGCGCGCATCGTGGAGGAGGCCGAGCGCCGCGGCATCCCGCGCGAGGACGTGGTGGTGGACTGCCTCGTCATGGCGGCGGCTACGAACCAGGACGAGGGGCGCGAGATCCTGCGCGCCGTCGCGCTCGTGAAGGAGCGTCTCGGCGTGCGCACGGTGCTCGGCGTGTCGAACGTCAGCTTCGGCATGCCGCAGCGCGGGCTCGTGAACGCCACGTTCCTGGCGGCGGCGTTCGGCGTGGGCCTCGATCTGCCCATCCTGAACCCGATTGCGGCCCGCTACCGCGACACGGTGGCTGCCTTCAAGGTGCTGAACGGCCAGGATGCAGGCGCGGCGGCGTTCATCGACGCCTACGGCGACGCTCCCGACCCCTATGCCGCGCCCGTCCCGGGCGGGTCCGAGCGAGGAGCCGCGCCCGCCGTGCCGCCTCGCGACGTCCTTGTGGCCGACGACGCCGTCCCCGTGCCGCCCGCGTTCGCCGACGCCGCCGACGAGGTGCGCGCGCTCGTCCATCTCATCTTCACCGGTCGCAAGGGGCCGGTGCCCGACGCCGTCGCGCGCCTCCTGGAACACCACGATGCGCTCGCGCTCATCGACGGCGTGTTCATCCCGGCGCTCGATGCGGTGGGCGAGAAGTTCGAGCGCGGCACGTTCTTCCTGCCGCAGCTCATGGCCTCGGCCGAGGCGGTGAAGGCGGGGTTCGACGTGGTGAAGGAGCGCGCGGCCGACCCGGCTGCGACGGCCGACGACGCCCGCGCCATCGCGGTGGCCACGGTGAAGGGCGATATCCACGACATCGGCAAGAACATCGTCAAGATGCTGCTGGAGAACTACGGCTTCCGCGTGGTGGACCTCGGCCGCGACGTGGAGCCGGCCGAAGTGGTGCGCGTGGTCAAGGAGCAGGGCATTCGCCTCGTGGGGCTGTCGGCCCTCATGACCACCACGGTGAAGGCCATGGAGGAGACCGTGCGCCTCGTGCACGAGGAGGTGCCGGATGCGGCGGTGTTCGTGGGCGGGGCAGTGCTCACGCCCGAGTACGCCCGTCAGATCGGCGCCGACTTCTACGGCAAGGACGCCGCCGAGGCCGCACGCATAGCCGAGCGCTTCTTCGCCGCGAAAACGGGCTGAACGATTCTGGCATTTCCGATGCAACCGCTGACGGTTCTTGCTATGATAACGCCAAGGTGTTTTTCGGACGAAAGGGGCCGTTATGGGAACGAAAGCTGCGGAGGCGCTCGACGTATCCTTCGACGAGCTGCCGAACTACCTGCACGCGAAGCACTCCGTGTACATGGAGATCGGCAGCGAAACGTACTACCTGACCGACGTCAACGACCGATACTGGCGCGCGCAGGACACGGCGAAGCTCAACGACAAGGGACACTACGTCGATGCGAGCGAGCTGGTGCCCACGGTGAGCGAGTTCCTGACGCTTCCCTTCATCGACGGCAAGTCGGTGGGCGAGGTGTTCGACCAAGCGGTATTCTACGCGTCTGAAAAAGCGTAACGACAACGGGGGCGGTCGCGCGAACGACCGCCCCCGTTTTGTTTGCTAAGCGGGATCGCTCGGTTCGATGGAACCGGCGGCGAACTGCGCGTCGGAGGCGTCCCGGGGAACGGGCCGCGAATAGAGGAAGCCCTGCGCGATGGTGCGGTCGTCCATGCGCACGAGCATGGACGCCTGGTCGCGCGTCTCCACGCCCTCCACCACCACGTCCACGTCCAGCTTGTCGGCGATGGACACCACGCCGTCGAGGATGGCCTTGCAGCGCTCCCCGCTCTCGCTGCTCATGAGGAAGCTGCGGTCGAGCTTCAGCACGTCGATGGGCAGGTTCTGCAGCGTGCCGAGCGACGAGTAGCCGCTGCCGAAGTCGTCGATGGCGATGCGGAACCCGAGGTCCTTCAGCCGCCGGCACAGGCGCTCGGCACGCTCGAGGTCCTCCATGACGATGTTCTCCGTCAGCTCGAGCTCCAGCAGCTCCACGGGCACGCCGTACTCGTCCACGATGCCCTTGACCGTTTCGGGGAACGCGTCGTTCTGCAGGTGCAGGCGCGAGAAGTTGCACGCGATGACGAGCGCTTGCTTCCCGGTGTCGAGCTGCTCGCGGATGCGGGCGCAGGCGAGGCGGAGGATGTGCAGGTCGAGGTCGATCACGAGGCCGGTGCGCTCGAACAGGGGGATGAACTCATCGGGCGGCACGAGCCCGCGCTCGGGCGACACCCAGCGGGCGAGCGCCTCGAAGCCCACGAGGCGGTTCGTGGCGATCTCCACCTTCGGCTGGTAGAAGGCCGTGAACTCGCCGCGCTCGAGCGCGTCGTGCGCCACGGCCACGAGCGCGCGCTCGGCGACGTCGCGGTCCTTCATGCCGGCCGAGTACTGCGCGGCGGCGCTGCGCGAGATGTCGCCGATGCTGTCGCGGGCGTAGCGCGCGCTGTCCACGAACTCGATGATGGTCTGCGCGTCGATGCGCGGCGTCTCGGGGCTGCGCTCGATGACGCACGCGCCCGCCTGCAGCAGGAGGCGATGCGACAGCTCGGCCAGCGTGCTCGTGCCGTTGAAGCGGCGGTCGAGCTCGCCGAAGCGGTCGAGCAGCGCCTCCCAGCCGTTCCAGCGGACCAGCAGCACGAACTCGTCGGCGATGACGTGCGCGTAGCGCTCGTCCGGCGCCCTCATGGCGGCCAGGGTCTCGTTGAGATCGAGCAGCACGCGGTCGCCGGTGGCGTAGCCGAACGCGGCGTTGAAGCTTTTGAATCGCTTGATGTCGAGGTACACGATGGCGTACGTGCCGTCGGGGGCGTTCGCGATGCGCGTGCCCACCTCGGAGCGGAAGCGGGCGAGGCTCCAGCCGCCCGTCAGCGGGTCGGTGAACGAGAACTCCTCCACGCGCCGCGCCGCGCGCAGCTTCACGCGGCTGATGTAGAGGGCGGCGCCGAGGACGATGCCGAACAGCGCGATGACGGCGGCGATGGACTGTACCGGGTACTGGCGCAGGAAGTCGAGGGGGCTCGTGGGGTGCACGGCCAGCGAGCTCTGCGACAGCCACGTGGTCATCTTGCTGTCGGCGGTGTACTGCACGCAGCGGTCGAGGATGCTGACCAGCCGGTCGTCGAGCCCGCGCCCGACGCCGATGCTCATGCTGTTGGAGAAGCTGGTGATGGTGGTCACGCTCAGGCTCGCGTACTGCGACTCCGTCAGCAGGTAGTTCGCCACGTGGGTGTCGGCGTACGCGATGTCGGCGCGGCCTGCGAGCACGGCGTCGAAGCAGTCCTTGGGCGTGTCGTAATAGGTGACGTCGTCGGCCGCGTGCGCGGTCTGGGCCATGTTCGTGGCCAGTGCGAAGCCGTGCGGCAGGGCGACGCGCGTGCCGGACGGGTTCGCCCCCACGATGAGCGCCATGGGGTCGCGCAGGTAGGGGCCGGTGGTGGACAGCTGCCCGGCGGCGTCGGGGTCGGAGTCGCGATCGATGGCGTAGACGATGTCGGCCTCGCCGCTCTCCACGAGCTCGAGGGCCTCGTCGTGGCGATCGACGGGGACGAACTCGAACTGCAGGCCGGTGATGCGCGTGATGTCTTCGAACAGCGAGGCCGCCGCTCCGGAGAATTCGCCGGTCTCCGGGTCGGTGTAGGACAGCGGCGCCCTGAACGAGTCGTAGGTGACGCGCAAGGTGGGCGCCGAGGCGAGGTAGGCGTACTCGTCTTCGGTGAACACGGGGTCCTGATCGGTGTTGATGCCGAAGTAGCGGTCGTACAGCGTCGTGGAGAAGTCGGGGTCGCGCAGCTTGAGGCGGCCCATCGCCTCGTCGAGCTCCTCGGCCACGTCGGAGCGCTCGGGGGAGATCGTGATGTACAGCGGCTCGGGGGCGAACTGCGCGATCGTGCGGAAGCGCGAGTTCCTGCCGAGGTACGTGATGGCGATGGCGTCCACGTCGCCGTCGTCGAGCGCGCTCAGCAGGTCGCTCGTGGCGCCGTAGGGGACGACGTCGACGGAGAACTCGTTCTGCTCGCTGTAGCGCACGAACGCTTCGGCGTCCTGGCTGTTCGAGATCACGCCGACGCGCATGCCGGAGAACGTCTTGAAATCCTCGTAGGCGTAGCGCGTGTCCTCGAGCCGCACGTTGAGCGTCGTGTAGATCTCGCACAGCGACGATGCCGAGTAGGTCATGCGCTGCGCGCGGTCCTCGGTGTAGTACACGAGGGGCAGCAGGTCCACCTCGTTCGCCTCGAGCGCGGCGTAGGCCTCTTCCCAGCTGGGGTAATCCACGAACTCGTACGTCCAGTCGGCGTAGCGGGCGATCTCGTTGAGGTACTCGACGTTGTACCCGACGTAGTTGCCGTCCTCGTCGATGGACATGTAGTCGCCGTCTTCGAAGTAGGCGACGGTCACGACGCGCTCGCCGTACGTGGTGAACTCGTCGGCGAGGGCGCGCGAGGGGAGGCAGGCGATCGAGGCCAGCAGCGCGCAGGCGCATGCGATGGCGCAGACCCATGCGGATGCTGTCGGGTGAAAGCGCGAGGCGCTGTGTGTTCCTGCCGGTGCTATCCTTCGCTCCGATCAACGGGTTGGTATCGCCGGATGGGGTAGGGGTTACAGCGTATCACCTTACCACATAACAGGTCGGTGCCGATAGGACATCCGGGGGTGTGTTTGTGGCGATTTTCGGGTATGACGAGGTGCGATGGGGTCATGGTTCGGCGCGGCACCGCGATGATTCATCCTGTCTTTGAGCGGGTGCGCAACTTTTTTCGAAAAAAGTGCTTGACCGCGTTTCTGCTTCCGGTATACTAGGCTTCGCACTTTTTCGGGGCCTTAGCTCAGCTGGGAGAGCGCATGGCTGGCAGCCATGAGGTCAGGGGTTCGATCCCCCTAGGCTCCACCATTCATGTTACGACGGATGCGATGCGCATCCGTCGTTTTTTGTTTGCGCGGTATGCGCGGCGCGGATGACGACGGCGAGCGAGGTGAACGAGCATGGCCGAGACGGCGGACGAACGCACGAAGACGGTGCCGGTGGGCGACGACGGAACCCCGATGACCACATGGCAGGTGTGGCTGCGCCGCCTGTGCCTGTTCGTCATCGTGTGGGCCGTCGCCGAGCTGCTGCTGGGCGCCGCGCTGTGGGGCGGCTACCTGTTCGGCCGCATGGTGCTGGGCGCCGAGCCCTCCGTGCTGGCCGAGCCCGTCGTGGGCGCCATGTCCATGGCGGGCGCGTGCCTCAACCTGATCATCGGCTTTTTGGGCCTGCGCGGCGCGCGGAACCCGCGCAAGATCACCCTGTTCTTCTGGATCACGTTCATCGACGCGATGCTGACGGCCTGGGCGCTGGCCAGCAGCGTGTCCACGGGATCGTGCGACCTCACCTCGCTCGTGAGCGGCCTGTTCGTCATCGCGCTGGCCGTGTGCACGTGGCAGGTGCGCGGGCAGACCGGCTACTTCGACGTGCATCCCTGAGGGCTTCCGGGCGTGAAAAAACCTCCCCGGGGTTTCGAGGAGGCTTTCGGGTGCGGTCCGTTCGCTTGGCGGCTGCGCGCGGCGCGGCGCTAGTTCTGCTCCACCGCTTCGATCTGGGCGATGACGGGGTCGAGCGCGCCGGCCACGTCGTAGTCCTCCACCTTGCCCGCGTCGCACAGGCGCGCGAAGCTGGGGTCGATGGGCAGCGTGGCGTAGGCGGGGATGCGGTAGCGCTCGGCCACGGCCGCGCCCTGGGGCTCGCCGAAGATGTGGTGCTTCTTGTCGCATTCGTCGCACACGAAGTAGGCCATGTTCTCCACGAGGCCCAGCAGCTCAACGTTCATCTCGTGCGCCAGGTTCACGGCCTTGCCCACGATCATGGCCACGAGCTCCTGCGGAGCCGACACGGTGACGATGCCGTCGACCGGCAGCGACTGGAACACGGTGAGCAGCACGTCGGAGGTTCCCGGAGGCATGTCGACGAACAGGTAGTCGATGTCGCCCCAGTTCGTCTCGCTGTAGAACTGGCGGATGGCGTTGGACACCACCGGGCCGCGCCAGGCGACGGGGATGTCGTCCTTCGGCAGCATGAGGTTGGTGGACATCACCTTGATGCCGCTTTGCGTCTGCGCGGGGATGACCCCGTCGGCGTCGGCGGTCAGCGGGTTCGTGATGCCGAAGGTCTTGGGGATGGACGGGCCGGTGACGTCGGCGTCGAGGATGCCCACCTTCTTGCCGCGCTTCTGCATCTCGCTGGCAAGCAGGCTGGTGACCAGCGACTTGCCCACGCCGCCCTTGCCGGACACGACGCCGATGACGTGCTTGACGTTGGAGCGGGAGTTCGTCTCGATAGTGCTCGGGCCCTGAGCGGTGCGGTCGCCGCAACCGGACTCGCCGCAGCTGCTGCACTCGTGCGTGCATTCTTCTGCCATGGTTCCTTCTTTCTGGGTTTTCAGCGCCCGCGCGCGGCGGACGCGCCACTCGTCTTATCGGGATGATAGCATAAGCTCTATAGTTGGACAGAAGGAATCGACCCGCAGGCCGGACAAGCGTGCGGAGGAGAAGGAGCGCGCATGCTGTTCGCGGACATCGACCTGCTTGACGAGAACCTCGACTACCGCACCCACCAGTGGGTGGGGGTGCGCGACGGCCGCATCGCCTATCTCGGCGACGCCGCGCCGGCGGGCGAGGACGCCGCGGCGTACGGCGAGGCGTACGACGGCCGGGGCAAGCTGCTGGCGCCCGCGTTCTACAACGCGCACGCGCACGCGCCCATGACGCTGCTGCGCGGCTACGCCGAGAACCTTCCTTTGCAGGCGTGGCTCAACGACCAGGTGTTTCCCTTCGAGGCGAAGATCACGGCCGAAGACTGCTACTGGGGCACGCTGCTCGCGTGCGCCGAGATGGCGCGCTACGGCTGCGTGAGCTTCTCGGACATGTACTACCACATGGAGGAGGGCGCGCGCGCCGCGCTGGACGCCGGCCTCAAGATGAACCTCTCCGACTCGCTGCTGGCGTTCAACGGCGAGGGGCTCGACGAGCTGCCCGTGGACGCGCAGAACCGCCGCTTGCTGCGGGACCTGCAGGGTGCGGGCGACGGGCGCATCGTGGTGGACTGCAACATCCATGCCGAGTACACGTCGAACCCGCGCGCGGTAGCCGACCTCACGGCGTTCGCGCGCGAGCAGGGGATGCGCGTGCAGGTGCACGTGTCCGAGACGCGCTCCGAGCACGAGGAATGCCAGCAGCGCCACGGCGGCTTGACGCCCGTGCGCTACTTCGACAGCCTGGGCCTGTTCGACGTGCCCGTGACGGCGGCGCACTGCGTGTGGGTGGACGATGGGGACATCGACGTGCTGGCCGCGCGCGGGGTGTTCGTGGCGGCGAACCCCGCGTCGAACATGAAGCTGGGCAGCGGGTTCGCGCCCGTGCCGAAGATGCTGGAGCGGGGCGTCAAGGTGTGCCTGGGCACCGACGGCATGGCGTCGAACAACAACCACGACATGATGCAGGATCTGTACCTGCTGGCGCTGCTGTACAAGGGCTCGA
The DNA here is from genome assembly GCF_014287365.1 of Eggerthella hominis. Lineage (NCBI taxonomy): Bacteria > Bacillati > Actinomycetota > Coriobacteriia > Eggerthellales > Eggerthellaceae > Eggerthella > Eggerthella hominis. The sequence continues at coordinate 70,467 of NZ_JACOOA010000008.1, read as the reverse complement.
CGCACGATCCGGCCGTGGTCACGCCGAAGCAGGCGCTGGAAGCCGCCACGCGCATGGGCGCGCTGTCGCAGGGGCGCGACGATTGCGGGTACGTGGCCGTGGGCGCGAAGGCCGACCTGTGCGTGTTCGACGTGTCGGGACCCTCGTGGGCGCCGATGACGAACCCGCTGGTGAACGTCGTGTACGCCGGCCACGGCGCCGACGTGTGCCTCACCATGTGCGACGGGCGCGTGGTGTACCGCGACGGCGCGTACCCCACGCTCGACGTCGAGCGCGCGAAAGCCGAGGTGAACGCCCGCACGAAGCGCATCATCGGCGAGCTGTAGGGCGCGCCTCGCGCGTGCGCGTCGGCGTACGTGTTTCACGTGAAACATTCGTTCGTTTTCGGTTTCGGGTCGAGGCATCTTTGTGCCGCGCCGACGGTACGTTGCGCCCGTCGCGAGCCGGCGTGGCACGCGCCCGCCCGCCTCTGGCGCGCACGAATCCAGCGGCCGCGTGCGCGCCGATCGCGCGCGGTTCGCGCGATGCTGTACGTAAAGTACAGCTAGCCGCGTCGCGCGCGTTGGTCTATTCTGGGATGGCTACAATCGTGAAGAGGGAAGGGGCGGCATGCTGAGACTATCCGATGCGCGTATCGACGGGTTCATCGCCGAGGACGTGCCCTACGTCGACCTCACGTGCGCGGTGCTGGGCGTCGGCGACGAGCCGGGCGAGATGGCGTACTTCACGCGCGAGGACTGCGTGCTGGCCGGCGCGAACGTGGTGCGGCGCATCATGGGCAAGCTCGGCTGCGACGTGGTGGAGGCGCGCCGCGACGGCGAGCGCGCGGCCGCGGGCGAGGAGTTCTTCCGCGTGCGCGGCACCGCGGGCGACCTGCATGCGGCGTGGAAGGTGTGCTTGAACGTGTTCGACCACCTGTCCGCCGTGGCGACGAAGACCCGCGCGATGGTGGATGCGGCGCATGCCGCGAACCCGCGCTGCGAGGTGCTGACCACGCGCAAGAGCATGCCGGGTGCGAAGGACCTGCTGACCGAGGCCGTCATGGCCGGAGGGGCGTTCCCGCATCGGCTGGGGCTGTCCGAGACGGTGCTCGTGTTCGACCATCACCTCACGTTCTTCGGCGGCTTCGACGCGTTCGTGGAGCAGCTGCCGGCCATCAAGGGCCGCTGCATCGAGAAGAAGCTGTTCGTGGAGGCCGACGCCGAGCGCGCTCGCGTGCTGGCGCGCGCCGGGGTGGACGGCATCCAGGTGGACAAGGTGCCGGTAGCCGAGCTGGCGCCGCTCGTGCAGGAGCTGCGCGCCATCGACCCGCGCGTCACGCTCATCGCGGCCGGCGGCGTGAACCCGCAGAACGCGGGCGCGTATGCGGCCACCGGCGTGGACGGCCTCGCCACGACGGCCCCCTTCGCCGCCAAGCCCCTCGACATGAGCGTGCGCATGAGCCGCCGGTAGGGAAGACGGCGCCCGCCTTCTGGCACGGGATGTTTCACGTGAAACATTTGTATGCTATACGATGGAAAGGAATCGCCATGGTTGAAGAGACGTTGAGGGTTACGGGGATGCACTGCCCGAAGTGCACGGCGCGCGTGGAGAAGGCCGTGGGCGCGCTGGCGGGCGTGGAGTCGGTGGTCGCCGACCACGAGGCCGACACGGTGAGGCTCGCCTACGACGGCACCCCCGAAACCCTCGCCGCCGCCAAAGCCGCCATCACCGCCGAGGAATTCGCGGTGGAGGGGTAGCCGAAAAGGAGCGCCGGGAGGTTCCTAGGCGCTCCGATTTTCATGCGGGGGGGGGGGTGCTCCTATGAGCGCCCTCGAACGCGCCCGGCAAATCGGAGAACATCTGCATGAGCTCCTTCTTGCTGTGCACGCCAAGCTTGTCGTAGGCGTTCTTGCTGTGGAACTTCACCGTGCGCTCGGTAATGAACAGGTCTTCGGCGATGCCGCCCATCGTCTGCCCGTCGAGGATCATCACCACGATCTGCTGCTCGCGCTCGGTCAGCCCGTAGGGCTCCATCGCCTTGAGCTGATGGGCTTGCAGCGCATCGCGGATATCCTCGAGCGTCATAGGCTCGGTGGCCGGCGCGCTGCGGTCGCGCTGGTCGTGACTCATCTGGCGCACGCGCGCCGACATGTACAGGATGACCAGCACGGCGACGAAGGCGATGAGCGCCGTGGCCGTGCTGGTGAGCGCATCGAAGCCGATGGACATGCTCTTGTTGATCCATGCGCCCAGGTACGGTGCGTACAGCGTGCCGCTGACGAAGACGAGCAGGGCGAAGCAGGGGACGAAGGGAAGCTTGGCGTCGGCCACGGCGCGCGGGAAGAGCACCCAGCACAGGATGACGAGGCAATTGCCTGCTCCGAGGATCATGCCGAGCGCCGTGGTGAGGGTGCCGGGAAGCTTCGTGGACAGCAGGAGCAATCCACCGATCAAGAGGATGAGCGCGATGCTTGAATTCAGGTGCATGAGGAGGGTCGACTCGCGGCTTTCCTCATCGGGTGCCGCGGTGCCGTCGAAGCCCTCCGTCGCGCGGGAACTCTTCCATCGCATGAAGCCCGATCCTGCGAAGCCGATGAGCAGCAAGCCGATGGCGGTGATGGCCAGCATGTCGCTGAGCAGCGTGTGCGAGTTCGCAAGGTAGGGATTGGTCGCCATGCCGCCGAACAGCAGCGTGGCGAAGGTGCACAGGCACAGCACCACGATGAGCATCCAGGGCATGTCGCGCAACGTGCCCGCTTCGATAGGCTCGAGCGTGGGCCGACCGCTGTGCGCGGCGGTGGCCGCATGCGGTTCCTCGTCCTCGCGCTGCGCCGATCGGTTGGACGAGGCGCACAGGAGCAGGCCGGAGCACGTGGGCAGCAGCATGGCGGCCAGCGATGCGAGCGGCGCGGGTGCGACGGAGCACGCGTACAGCACGGCCGCAGCGCCGATTCCGCCGACGCATGCGAGGGGAAGCAGCGTGCGGTACGGGAAGAGCGTCAGCCGTTCGCCCCACGACACGACGAGCAGCGCGCAGCACCCCGCTTGCAGGGAGAAGCACAGCAGCCGCATTCCGTCCGATCCGCCGCATGCGTATCCTGCGCCCAGCACGGCGGCGACGAGCGCGACGCCCAGGAGGAACCCTCGGCCGAGCTCGATGGCGACAAGGCGATTGAAAAGCGCGTACAACAGCAACGTCACGGCGAACACGGCACCTGCGACGAGGCTGCCGTTGTGCACGACGGCATCGCGCGCGAGAGAAAGCTGCTCGCTGGTTTGGAGCCAGGCGAGCATGCAGGAAAAGCCGAGGAATGTCGGTATCACGGGAGGCATGGCGTCAGTATAGCTCCATTTTTCGCGAGGAAATGTTGCACGAAGGAGTTTATTATCCTTCCATCCGAATAATTCAAATCCTGTACCTAAAGTACAGGGCACGGATTATACTTCCCTGGCTATTATTCTTGCTCGGATAAGCAAAATGCGGATACCTGTCTCCTGCGTTCGGGAGACGGGAGCGTACGCATTGCGCGATTTCCAGGGCAGGAACGATAGACAGGAAAGGAGCATAAGGGATGAACAGTTCTAAGAGGAAGAGCAGCTGCAAAGGGGGTGCGATGAGAAGAGGAAGCGCGGTTTGCGCGTCTCGTTTGCCGGCTGCGTTCCGGGCATTCGTGGCCGCGGTGCTGTGCATGGGGTTGATGGTTCCCACCAACCTGATGCCGAGCACGGCGTTTGCGGCGGACGATGCGCCCTCCAAGTACAGCCATGGCGACATGACCATCACGGCGGATTCCGACGAGAACGTCATTGAGCTGGAAGTGGGCGGGAAGGCCGTGGTCACGGTCGCCCCGTACCAGCATGTGCAGTACGTCGGGTGCGAGAAGCCCGGCTGTCCGGAGAAGTGCGACGGCATGGTTCCCGGCGGCGAGTGCTTCGTGCCGCTCAAGGGCTGCACGTGCGCTCCCGAGAACGGCACGACGCTGCTGACGGCGGAGGTTTCCGCCTCGTCGTCAAAGCAGGACGTCGCGACGGTATCCGACATCGTCGCCAGCGAGGACATCGCGAAGGCCGATGTCGCTGCGACCAACACCGGCGCCATCACGATCGAGGGCAAGGCCGACGGCGAAAGCACCGTCACCGTGTCCTCGAGCCTCAAGGACTGGGCGGGTGCTTCCGTCACCTATACCGTCCGCGTGGGCAAGGGCGGCTCCGAGACTCCGGAGCCCGAGCCGGAGCCCACCAAGGCTCCCTCCATCGTCGCCGATCAGAAGATCGGCCTGCGCGCCACCGACGGCAACGGCCGCAACGTCGAGATCGACCTCGACGACGCCACGTCCGCATGGGCCGACAAGGTGTCCAAGGTCGTCGTCGTCCCCGTCGGCAACGACGGCAAGGACGAGGCCGCGATCGAGCTGACGTCCGATCAGTACACGGTGGACGTCAAGGACGGCGTGCTCGTCATCAAGCGCACGGGCGAGAACCCCGTCATCAACCCGAAGGCCGGCGACACGATCGACGGCAAGGGTATGAGCGTTCCCGGCCGTTGGGGCGACACCGTCTACCCCAACGCCAAGAAGTACCGGGTGACGATCTCGGCCGAAGGCTATGAGGATTCCAAGGCGGACGTGTCGTTCGGCACGCTGTACTCCGACACCCTCACGCTCAAGCAGGCCGACGCCTCGGGCAACGTGACCGCGGCCAAGACGATCACGCCCGCCGATCTCGAGAAGTACGATACCTACGGCTTCCAGAACGGCAGCTCGCAGTGCGGCATGGCCGGCGTACGCACGTTCTCGGGCAACGGCACGCCCGTGCTCGACATGCTGGCCGACGCGGGCATCGCCATCGAATCGGGCGACAAGATCACGTTCGAGTGCACCGACGACTTCAACAAGACGTTCACGTACGACGAGCTGCTGGGCGTGAACCGCTACTTCGTCCAGGGCGTGTACGATAACAAGGACGTCCAGGACGCCTACGTGAAGATGGCGACGGCGAGCGAGGCTGAGGCAGATGCCGCCGCGCTCAACTTCCGCAAGGTCGCTGCTCAGGCAGCGCTTGAGAGCGATACCGCTATGCAGCCCATGATCTCGGACAACTACACCGAGACGGTGCTGTCCGGCACGGATTGGGTGGGCAAGACGGACGTCCCCACGGCCGCCAACACCAAGCGCGACGAGCTCGTGAGCCTCGAGAACCAGTTCCGCTTCATCTTCGGCATCCGCGTTGATGACAAGCATACGGTTTCCTTCGACACGGGCGTCGAGGGCCTCAACGTCGATTCCCAGACGGTCAAGTGCGATCCCGTCCTGTCCGACGAGAACACCACGATCAACTCCAAGTACTGGGTCAAGGGCGTCACGGTGACCAAGGGCGCCTACGAGCCCGTAGCCGAAGGCGAGGTCAAGGACAGCCTGGAGAAGCCTGCCGATCCCAAGCGCGACGGCTATTCCTTTGCCGGATGGTACACCGACAAGAACCTGACCGAAGCGTTCGACTTCGAGAAGGCCGGCGAGATCACGAGCGACATCAAGCTGTATGCGAAGTGGGTCAAGACGCCCACCATCGCCGCCGATCAGCAGATCGACCTGCGCGCCACCGATGGCGACGGTCGCGATGCCGAGATCGCCATCAACGAGTACGATCAGGCATGGGCCGACAAGGTGACCAAAGTCACCGTGACCCCGATCGGCGCCGACGGCAAGGAGGAGGCGGCGCAAGAGCTGACCGCAGACCAGTATGCCCTCGATTCTTACGAGGATCGATGGGGCGACACCGTCAACGCGCTGGTCCTCCACCGCACGGGCGATGCGCCGATCATCAACCCCAAGGCGGGCGATAAGATCGACGGCTCCATTCCCAACAGCGACGACGGGTGGACGGGTGCCAAGCGCTACAAGGTCGCCATCTCGGCCGACGGTTTCTCCGACGTGGAAGGCACCGTCACCGCGGGCGTTCTGTACTCCGACACGCTCACGCTCAAGCAGGCCGACGCCTCGGGCAACGTGACCGCCGCCAAGACGATCACGTCCGACGACCTGAAGAACTACAAGAGCTACGGCTTCCAGAACGGCAGCTCGCAGTGCGGCATGGCCGGCGTACGCACGTTCTCGGGCGAGGGCGCCTCGGTGCTCGACATGCTGGCCGACGCGGGCATCGCCATCGGCTCGGGCGACAAGATCACGTTCGAGTGCACCGACGACTTCAACAAGACGTTCACGTACGACGAGCTGCTGGGCACGCCGCGCTACTTCGTGCAGGGCGTGTACGACGATAAGGACGTGCAGGAAGCCTTCAAGATGGACGCGAGCGATCCGGTAAGCGTCATCGAGTTCCGCAAGGCCGCGGCTGCCGACGCGCAAGAGCGCAACACGGTCATGAATCCGATGATCTCGAACCACTACACGGAGACGGTGCTGTCCGGTTCTGACTGGATGGGCAAGACGCCCGTTCCCGATGCCGACAACGTCACCATCGACTCGCTCGTGAGCCTCGAGAACCAGTTCCGCTTCATCTTCGGCGTGAAGATCGAGGATCGCCATACGGTGACGTTCAATACGGGCGAAGGCACCGCGGTCGAGACGCAGACCGTCGCGTGCGATCCGGTGATCTCAACCGAGAACACCACGATCAACTCCAAGTACTGGGTCAAGGGCGTCACGGTGACCAAGGGCGCCTACACGCCGGAGAAGCCGGTCGAGCCGGCCGACGCGCTGAAGACCCCTGAAAACCCGACGCGTGCAGGCTTCACGTTCGGAGGCTGGTACACCGACAAGAAGTGCACGGACGGCAACGAGTTCGACTTCTCGACGGCGACCACGGTGTACAACAACACCACGCTGTTCGCGAAGTGGATTCCCGACATCGATCTGGGCATGGCGTTCCCCGAAGATCCCGAGTACATCTCCACCGATATGGGTGCGAACCCTGCGGGCAAGGTGGACTTCGATCTGACCGCCTCGGCCGACGCGCTTTCCGCGTACCAGGCTGCCCATGAAGGCGCTACGGCACAGGACATGATGGATGCATGGATCAAGAGCATCACGTCGGTCACCCTCGACGGCGTGAAGCTGACGGGCAAGGCGTTCGAAGACTGGAAGAGTGAATTGACCACGCCTGCGGGCGACGCCAACAAGCTCAAGTACTACGAGCTGAACGGTGACGGCATCGAGGCGAAGCTGACATTGCCGGTCGCGCTGTTCGATACGACGCAGGGCTTCGACACCAAGCAGGTGGTCATCGAGTCTTCCGAGTTCAAGACCGTCGCCGGCGACGTGACGTACCGCAACATCGGCGCCGACACGCTGGTCGTGCGCACGCTCGACAGCGCCGGCAACGTGAAATCCGTGAAGCCGCTCACCATGGACGAGCTCAAGGGCCTCACGGTGCAGGAGCACTACAACACGAGCGCGAACTGCGGGATGGCAGGATTGCGCGCATACAACAGCGAGGGCGTGCTGCTGACCGACGTGCTGGCTGCGGCCGGCGTCGACTTCGGTCCGGGCATGTCGTTGAAGCTGCGCGTGAACGACTACCTCGATGAGAACGGCACGGTCGACACGACCGAGGGCGGTTACGCGAAAACGTTCACGTACGAAAACCTCCTGGGCACGAGCCGGTACTATTATCCGGCCGGTTGGGACACCACGTCACGCGACGAGCTGGGCGGCAAGTCCGTCTACGAACTGCTTGCCGCGGACAAGAGCGCTTGGAAGGCCGGCAACAAGGCGAGCGCCGAGGACAAGGCGCTGGCCGAGACGCTGGCGAAGCTCATCGGCGCCTCTAAGCAGGAGGTCAAGCCGATTCTCGCGTGGTCGTGGAACGAGGGCGTCATCTCGTTCGGCGGCTCCAACCCCGCCGACGAAGAAGGCTACAACGGCTACACCGAGCAAGAGGCGTTCCGCTTCCTGTTCGGCATGAAGGCCAACGACGACGGCTCCATCGCCGATGACGGCACGACGTTCGACAACACGTACGGCGTGTTCGGCATCGACGTGGTGGCATCCGACGCGCCGGATGTTCCGGATACGCCCGACACCCCGGATACCCCGGATACCCCGGACACTCCCGATACTCCGACGGTTGGAACGACGACTGATACGCGGACGGGCGTGACGGCGAGCGGGACGGTGCTGGCTGCCGATGGTTCCGTCCACGACGCCAACCTGGCCGTGAGCGAGTACCCGGCGACGAGCGAGCGCTTCCAGGAGCTGAAGAAGCAGTACGCGCCGGCGAACAACCTGTTGTTCAAGGTGTTCGACGTGGAGCTGCAGGATGCGAACGGCGCCGTGATCACCGATCTGGGAGCCGATGGCCTGACCATCTCGTTCCCGGTTGGGACGCAGTACAACGGCAAGCCGGGTGCCATCGTGCATCTGCATAAGAACGCCGACGGCACGGTGACCGAGCAGCGCACGTCCAGCGACCTGAAGGTGGTCGACGGCATGCTGACCATCACGGGCGTCAAGAACTTCTCGGAGTTCGTCGTCATGGTGAACGATACCGCGACGCAGACGTCCGCAGCGACGGCGGCGACGCCGAAGACGCTGACGAAGACGGGCGACGGCACGCCGATCATCCCGATCGCCTGCTTTGCGGGCGCGGGCTTGGCGCTTGCCGGCATATGCCTGCTCATGAGCCGCAAGAAGACCCATCGTCGCTAGCCGATAGACGGTGGCGAACGGCAGGGAATGAAGAGAGGCGGGGCGGTTTTCGCGCCCCGCCTCATCAGGGTTCGACGGTCGGATGCGAAGACGGGGCATCCGACGATACAACAAGGGGGATCATGTGGTTTCGAAACCAGCTGTCATAACAACGGGCTCCACGACGGGCTGCGCCGTGCTCGGCCTGCTGATCGCGCTTGCGTTGGCGCTCAGCATGCTGCCTGCTCAGGCGTACGCGTACTACAACCGTGGGAGCGTGTCGGTTGCTTTGGGAACCACGGCGGTGGAGGTGCAGGCGGGCGCGACGTCGAGCGTGACGGTTGCCATCACGCCCTCCTCGGACGATCAGACCGAGGGCTGCGGCATGCCGAAGTGCCCGCAGGGCTGTTCGGAGTCGTGCGCCGACGAGAACGGCCAGTGCCAGTGCTCGGGCTCCGAGTACACCACGTACCATGCGAGCGCGGTCGCCACCTCGAGCAACGCGAGCGTGGCGACCGCCGTCTACAACGGCGGGGCGCTGAGCGTGTACGGCAAGGCCGAGGGCGAGGCGACCATCACGGTGCGCGCGTCGCTGCGCCAGTTCATGGATGCCGAGGCGACGCTCAAGGTGACGGTGTCCGGCACGGCCGAGGGCGCGGGCGCGAGCTCGGCGGCGCTCGTCGACGTGCCGGAGACGGCGGGCGTCCAGCAGGAGGACAAGGCCGACGTGGTGGAGAAGACCGTCATGGGGCGCCCGGTGCACAACGTGCGCATCGGCGAATCCTGCGACGTGGAAGGCCGTCTTGCGGAGATGGCGGGCATCGACGGGGACGTGATCTTCTGGCAGGGCGACACGTACTACCACCCCGCGTACTCGCTCACGTTCAACGGCACCACGTACGGGGCGGGCGACGTCGTTGCGTGCGACGTGAGCTTGGACGTGGCCACGGAGGCGCGCGGCGCGCTCAACCAGCCGCTCGACGGCGTGTCGAACTTCGTCGTGGTGGACTTCGCGCAGAAGGGCGCCCTGTTCGCCCCGGCGACGGTGTACGCCCTGGCCGAAGGCGCGCTCGCCGACGGCGAGGCCGTGGCGCTGTTCTCGTACGACGAAGCGGCCAAGGCGTTCGTGAAGGAGGATGCCCAGGCGTCGGTGTCGGGCGGGTACGCCGTGTTCACCGCGCAGGAGGGCAAGACGTACGTGGTGTCGTCGCGCGATCTGACCACCGAGGCGAAGACCATCGTGACGGGCGGCTCGAGCACCATGCAGGGCGGCAGCTGCTGCGATCCCGCGCCGGCGGCAGCCTCGCAGGGCGATATGCCGTCGTGCTGCGAGAATCCCGCCGCGCATGCGGTGCCGCCGTTCGCGTTCGTGGCGGCGGGCGTTGCGGTCGCTGCCGTGGTGATCGCCGCCATCGTCGCCGTCGTCGTGCTGCGGCGCAAGCGCGCGAACGCGGCGGCTCCGAGCGATGCGTCGTCGCAAGACGGAAAGGATCGGTAACATGACGAAGGGATTCCAACAGACGTCGGTGCGGGCCTGGAGCGCGCCGGCCGCCCTGCTCGCCCTCGCGCTGGCGCTGGCGCTCGTGGCCAGCTTCGTGCCGCTTTCGCAGGCATCGGCGTACTTCAACTTCGGGACGGTGGGCGTGTCGTTGGGCACCACGTACGTGAGCTTGCAGGCGGGCGCATCGACGAACGTGAGCGTGTCCATCAATCCTTCGGCATCCGACCAGACGCAGGGGTGCGGCATGGCGAAGTGCCCGCAGTCGTGCGACACGAAAGAGACGATCGCTGCCGGGTACGCGTGCTTCGACGCCAACGGCCAGTGCACATGCAACGGGGGCGGCTACTCGACGTACTACCCGCAGTCGTACGCCTCTTCCAGCAACGCTGGCGTGGCGTCGGCGTACATGAGCGGCTCCACGCTGGTCATCACCGCGAACGGGGCGGGATCGGCCACCATCACCGTGGGGGCTTCGCTGCGCCAGTACACCGACGGCGCCGCATACGTCCAGGTGGACGTCAGCGCGCCTCCCGCGCCCGTCGAGCCCCCATCGTCCGGCGGGTCTTCGTCCGGCGGAACGTCCTCGGGCGGCGGGTCCTCGTCCGGCGGCGAAGCGCCCGCCGCGCTCCCGTCGGCCGCGCCCAGCAGCTCGGGCGTGCCCGAGGCGGCCGAGTCGCGCGACGACGACGTCAACGAGAAGGAGATGGAGACCGACGGCGGCAAGGTCATCCTGTCGGAATGCAACAGCCACCTCGACGCGCCGGCGACGCTCGCGAAGATCGTCGGCACCGAGGACCAGGTGATCTTCTGGTCGGGAACGTCGTCGGAGCGTCCGGACTACTCGTGGACGTTCACCGGCGACAAGCTGAAGGAGGATGCGGCCGATCGGGCGTTCGATCCCACCATCGCCGTGTCGAAGCTGGGGACGGGCAACGTCGCCAACATCATGAAGCAGGCGAAGGACGGCATCGTGCTGGACTTCGCGCATTCCGGCGACCTGCCGGGCGAGGCCTCGGTGTACGTGAACGTGGACGCGTCCTTCGACGACGGCACCGTGCTCAAGCTGTACTGCTTCGACCCCGACAAGGTGGCGTTCGGCGAGGCCGAGGCCGAAACCACGGTGGAGGCGGGCTACGCGTCGTTCACGCTGACGCACTGCTCCACGTGGGCGCTGTCGACCGACGACCTGTCCGGCTACCAGCTGCAGGAGACGAACACGCCCGGCGCGAAGAAGCAGGCGACGTCCCAAACGGCGGGCGCGTCCGACACCATCGGCTCCGATGCGGGCGCGGGCTCGTGGATCGTGCCGGCGGCCGCGGGCATCGTGGCCTTGGCCGCGATCGCGGGCGCGGTGGTGCTCGTCGTGCGCAGGAGGAAGCGCGCGGGTGAAGGCGAGGACGGGGAAGTCGTCGGCGGTGAGTCCGCGAACGAGGAGGCTGCCGACGACGGCGCAGCCGTCGAGGAGGCTTCCGGCGAGGAACCTGCCGCTGAGGAGCTCCCAGCCGAGGAGCCTGCAGCTGGCGAGTCGGAGGGCGAGGCTGGTGAAGGCGATGCCGACAAGGCCGAATAGCGCGACGCCGCCCGCGCGCCTCGCGCACGCCGCCGTCGCGCTGCTGCTGGCGGCGGCGCTCGCCGTCGCGTTCCCCGCGGGTGCGCTCGCGGCCGACATGGGCGGCTCGCCGGACGCAACGGCGTCCGGCGAGCCCGTCGCAACCGTCGACGAGAACGCCGAGCAGCTCGGCCTCATGCCGCACCTGTACCGGCTGACGGGCGAGAGCCGCGCCGCGACCGACGACGCCGCGCTGCCGACGGAGGCGGTGGGCGCCATCTTCCCGAACCTGCTGTCCGTGAACACGACGCCGCAGTCCATCAGCACCGGCATCCAGTGCCACATGGACGAAGTGTGCGGCTACGACCCCTGCACGTGCGGCAAGCCCGACGCGTGGGGCCATTGCGCCTGCGGCGGGTTCGAGGAGACGGTGCCTTCCGTGTCCGTCTCGACGAGCGACGCGAACGTGGCCACGGTGGTGCAGGCGCTCGGCCAGACGTGGATCGTGCCGGTGTCGCCGGGCACCGCGACGGTCACCATCACGGCCGACCTCGTCCACTACCGCAGCGCCAGCTACGCGTTCGACGTGGAGGTGGCGCCGTTCGGGCCCCTCGACGCGCTGCTCATCGTCGCGGCGCTGCTGCTGGTCGCCGGGGTGTTCGCGGGGCTGTTCTTCCTGGCGCGCTTTCTCGTGCGCCTCGCGCGCCGCAAGCTCGCCCAGCGTCGTCGGTGGAAGGCGCGCGGCGAGGAGCTGAAAGCGGAGTTCCCGCTGACCTGGCGCGCCAAGCTCACGTCCGAGAAGTACGCGCGCTCACGCCGCGGCCGCCGCGGCCGCGCGGGGCATCGCCGCCCGTTCGCGCACGATCTGCTGTTCTCGCTGCGCCAGGCGTTGCCGGTGCTGCTGGCGGGGCTTGCGCTGTTCGTCGTGCTCGTGCCGGTGTCCACCTCGGTGGTGAACGACATCTCGGTGTTCAACGTGAACTTCACGCACGAGCAGCTGAAGTACCAGTTCTTCGCCCAGGACCTCGCGCCGGTGGTCAACGCGGCGTGCGTGCTGTTCGGCGCGGTGCTGGCCATCGTCCTGTTCCGTTTCCTGCTGGTGAAGCGCGCCACCACGGCGTTCTTCTCGGTGGGCCTGTCGCGCGTGAAGCTGTTCTTCTCGCGCTACGCGGCGGGCGCGCTGTGCATCGTGGTGGGCATCGGCGTGCCGTTCGCGCTGTCGCTGCTGCTCAACCATCTGGCGCTCGGCCTGTACCAGGGCGAGGTGCACGAGTTCTTCTACGTCGCGTGCGGCTACGTGACCGTGGCGCTCGTCTCGTTCTCGCTGGCGGGGATCGCGGTCATCTGCGCGGGCACGCTGTTCGAGACGTGCTCGTTCGCCGTCGCGCTGCTGGCCGGCGTGACCGTGGTGCTGTGGGGCGTCGGCATGCTGGCCGACTACCTCCTCGTGGGCAACGCCGCGGGCGCGCTGCTGTACGGCCAGGCCGTCGAGGTGGCGCCGTCGTATCTGGACGAGTTTTCCTGGTTGAACCCGTTGCTGTTCTTCGCCGACGCCGGCGCGCAGCACCAGTTCTTCATGGCGCTCCATCCCGTGTACTTCCCCGAGCTGGGCTCGTGGAGGCTCGTGCTGGGGTGGTTCGCCGCCTATCTGGCGCTGTCGGCGCTGGGGCTCGCAGCCCTGTGCCGTCGCCGCGGCGAGCAGGCGGAGATGGCGGGCAAGTCGCCCGCGTTCTCGCTGTTCTCGGTCGCCGTGTTCGGGTTGGCGGCGTTTTCCGCGTCCGTCGCGCTGCTGGGGTCGGTGGACGTGGCGGTGGCGCTCGTGGTGGGTGCGGCGCTGTTCGTGCTCGTCTCGCTCGTGCTGCTGTTCGGGCCGTTGCGCGGCCGCACGCCGCGGGGCACGACGCTTCTGTGCGTGGGCGGCGAGCTGGCGGTGATGGCGGCCGTCGTGGGCGTGGTGTCCACGGGCGCGTTCGGCTACGCCGGCTACCTTCCCGAGGTCGATCAGGTCGAGAGCGTGGAAGTGTCGTACAACGGCTCGCCGAGCTACCTGACGCAGGGCTTCTCGGGCGTGGCCGGCGGCGCATCCTATTACTACACGTCGATGCGCACCTACGCGCAACCGTCGTCCATCGACATCGTGCGCTCGCTGCACGGCCAGCTCATCGCCTCGGCGCGCGACGCGCAGGAGACGGACTACACCGACTTCCAGAGCACGGTGGTGCCCTACGACGTGGTGCTGCGCTACCGCATGAAGGACGGTGCCGAGGTGGTGCGCTACTACAGCCAGGCGACCGTCGGCGAGCTGTCCGCCATGCTGGCGCTCGACAACGACGCGCATACCCACGAGCTGGAGAACGCCGTGATCACGGGCGACACGTCGGGGCTGTCCGACGACGAGCGGGCCGCGCTGACGGAATCCCCCTCGTACAACGCCTACCGCACCGGTTCGGTGTACGTGGCCGACGGGGCGCTCAACCGCATCGCGGCCGTGGAATGCACCGACGAGGAGCGCGCGAGCCTGCTGGAGGCGCTGGCCGCCGACCTGTCGAACATGAACGCGAACGAGCGCTACCTGCCGTCGAAGCCGGCGCGCGCGGCGCTCATGTTCACGCTGTCGCTCGAGCTGGACGTGTCGTCGTTCGGCTACTCGTTCAGCAACGCGGTGACCTACGTCACCGACGACTGGACGAACACCATGGCGTGGCTCGAGGGTAAGGGGCTGATCGAAGCGCTGGGCGGCACGCTCGACGCGCGCGTGATCGAGCAGCTGACGTTCCAGCTCGACGACCCGTACGCGTCCATCAACAAGGTGACGCAGCCCGTGAGCCGCTACTTCATGGCGTACCGCTCCCAGACGGCGGGCCAGTACTGGATCACCCAGGATTTCGGCGCGCTCAAGGTGATCGACGAGCAGGACCAGATCGCCGAGGTCGTCCCGAACCTGCGCATGGGCTGTTACATGACGGGCGGCTACCTCGTGCAGGCGAAGCTGCGCGGCATCGAGGCGTACGTGTACTTCTACCTTCCGGCCGAGCTCGCGCCGTCGTATCTGTAAAGGAGGCGTTCCCATGATCGAAGTATCAGGCGTGTCGAAGCGCTTCGGCGCCTTCACGGCGCTCGAGGACGTCACGCTCACCGTCGAGGACGGCATGGTGTACGGCCTCGTGGGCTACAACGGCGCGGGCAAGACGACGCTGCTGAAGATCATCGCGGGCGTGTACAAGCCCGACGCGGGCGCGGTGCGCATCGACGGCGTGCCCATGCACGACGACCGGGTGAGCCACGATTCGCTGTTCATCGTGGCCGACGAGCCGTACTTCCTGCCGCAGGCCACCCCGGAGACCATGCGGTCGTTCTACCGCGGGTACTACCCGCACTGGTCAGACGACGTGTACGAGCGGATGCTGGCGCTGTTCAACCTCGACCCCACGGCGAAGGTGGCCGGCTTCTCGAAGGGCATGCAGCGCCAGCTGGGCATCCTGCTGGGGTTCGCCACCGGGGTGAAGACCATGCTGCTGGACGAGAGCTTCGATGGGCTGGACCTGGGCAAGCGCAACCTGTTGAAGCGCCTGCTGGGCCAGTACGCCCATGAGTTGGGCGCGTCGGTCATCCTGAGCTCGCACAACCTGCGTGAGCTGGAGGACGCGGCCGACCATCTGGGCATGATCAAGGGCTGCCGCCTCACGTTCGACGACAGCGTGGCCGCCGTGCACGAGCAGTACCCGGGGTCGTCGCTCGAGGAGATATTCCTCTCCGAGGGCGGCAACGTGACGGAAGACATCCCCGGTGTGTTCGCGTAGCGATCGGGCGGCGCGCCCGGCGCGCGGGACGGCGGCCGCGCTGGCGCTTGCCGTCGCGCTGGCGCTGGCGGCTCTCGCGGGCGCATGCGCCGGCGCGGGCCCGGCCTGGGGCATCGCGTCGCTCGAGGACCGCGCGGTGGAGCCGGTGGCCATCGAGCGCGTGGCGGCGGCCGCGTTCGGCGTCGAGTCGGCGGCGGAGGTTGCGGACGGGGGCGGCTCCGGCGCGCTCGCGGTGCCCCGCTTCTGCCCGACGGCGCTGTCCGCCGCGTGCGACCCCGCCTCCATCGAGGCGGGCGTCGATTGCGGCATGGACTGGATGTGCGGCATCGAGCCGTGCTTGTGCGGCTCGGCCGACGCGTGGGGCGGCTGCTCGTGCAACGGCCTCGAGACGCGCACGCCCGAGCTGGCGTTCTCGTCCTCCGACGAGGGCGTGGTGCGCGTCGTGGAGGCGCTGGGGCGCACCTGGCTCGTGCCGACGGGCGCGGGCACGACGACGCTCACCTGCACGGCGTCGCTCGCGTACCACGACGATGCGGTAGCGGACGTGACCGTGACGGTGGACGGCCCGCAGCTGGCGGATGCGCTGCTCGCGGGGACGGCCGTGCTCGCCGTCGGGCTTGCGGCGGCGGCACTGTTCGGGGTTCGCGCGCTCGTGCGCGCGATGAGGAGGGGCGGCGCGGACGACGCCGCAAGAGAGGACGTGCGATGATCAAGCGGGGGAGCGGGCGCTGGGGCGCTCGGAAACGAGGCGCGCGGCGCGCGGCGCTGGCGCTGGCGGTCTGCGCGCTGGCGGCGTGCGCGCTCGCGTGCGTGGGATGCGCCCAGGCGACGGTCGACGACGATTCGCCGCGCGTCGTTGACGTGCAGTTGCTCAGCAGGAGCGACGGCACCGAAGCGTCGCAGAGCGCGGAGGTCAAGCTGGTGTTCGATCGGCCCATCTCCGCATCGGGCGACGTGGCGGGCGACTTCAAGGTGCTGCTGAACGGCGCGGAGCTGGACGGGGGCGCCGTGGCCCTCGACGTGCGCGCGAGCGCCGACGCTGTGACGTTCTCGCTGCATCCGTCGTCGGGGGCCACGGCGGGCGGGGCGTCGGGGTCGTTCTTCGCGCTCTACCAGTCCGGGTTCTCCATCGCCTCCGCGCGCGACGACGGCGCGCTGCCGTCCATCGTCGGGGCCTCCGGGTCGTGCGCGGTGCTCGACGCGCCCGTGACGGGCACGCTGCCGAGCGGGCTCGCGCTGGAGACGCTCGACGCGCGCGCGGGCTCGACGGCCGACAACGCGCCCGCGCAGGCGACGGTGCGGGTGACGTCGCCCGCCCTCGTGCGCGCCATCACGTGGTTCTCTCCCGACGGCGGCGATACGATCCTGCTCAAGCACAACCACACGTTCGCCGACGCCGACGCCGCCGCGTGCGCCGCCGACCTGGCGAAGGTGGTGAACGAGGCGGCGGGCCTCGGCCTCGCCGCGCGCGCCGTGGGCGACGAGCTGACGATCACGGCGACGACGGTGGAGGACGGCCAGGTCGTCGAGCCGATCGTCGTGGAGGGCGTGGGCGTGGAAGGCGGCGCGTACGATGCGTCGCAGAGCATGGGAGGCGAGGGCTGATGGACGGATCGATCGCCGCTGAGGACGAGCGTGCGGCTTCGGCCCCCGCGGCGCCTGCGGCATCCGCGGTCCTTTCGGCCTCGACCGGCGCCGGGGCGGCGCGGCGGCGCAAGGCCGTCGTGCTGACAGCGCTCACCGCGGCCGTGGTCGCCGTGCTCGCGTTCTCGTTG
This sequence comes from Eggerthella hominis, assembly GCF_014287365.1. Classification (NCBI taxonomy): domain Bacteria; kingdom Bacillati; phylum Actinomycetota; class Coriobacteriia; order Eggerthellales; family Eggerthellaceae; genus Eggerthella; species Eggerthella hominis. The sequence continues at coordinate 53,218 of NZ_JACOOA010000008.1, read as the reverse complement.
ACGCTCGGGCGCTACGACATGGACTTCGGCCAGCTGCTGGCCCTGCTCGCCGCGCCGTTCGCGGGCGGGGATGCCCTGCAGACTGCCGATGCCAACGTATTCTTCACCATTCGGCTGCCCCGCGTGCTCGCGGCGCTCATCGTGGGCGCGGCGCTCTCGGGCGCGGGCTGCGCGTTCCAGGGCATCTTCAAGAACCCCATGGTGTCGCCCGACCTGCTGGGCGCGTCGGCGGGCGCGTGCTTCGGCGCGGCTGCGGGCATCCTGCTGTCGTTCGGCAGCCTCGGGATCGAGATCGCCGCGTTCGCCATGGGCATTACGGCCGTGTTCGTCAGCTACGCGCTGTCGAGCGTCATCGGGCGCCGCATGGGCGGCGTGCTGGTGCTCGTGCTCTCGGGCCTCGTGGTGGGCAACCTCTTCCAGGCGTTCACCTCGGCGGTCAAGTTCCTCGCCGACCCGAACTCCCAGCTGCCCGAGATCACGTTTTGGCTCATGGGCGGCTTGTCGAGCGTGCGCGAGGGCGACCTGCTGGGCCTCGCGGCGGCGTTCGCCGTGGGCACCGTGGGGCTCATGGTGCTGCGGTGGCGCATCAACGTGATGGCGCTCGGCGACGACGAGGCGCGCTCGCTGGGCGTGGACGTGAAGCGCACGCGGCTCGCCGTCATCGGCTTCGCGACGTTGCTCACCTCCGCGTCGGTGGCGGTGGCCGGTATGGTGGGCTGGGTGGGCCTCATCGTGCCGCATCTGGCGCGCTTCCTCGTAGGATCGGACCATCGCGCGCTCGTGCCGGCGTCCATGCTGCTGGGCGGCGCGTTCCTCATGCTTGTCGACGACGTGTGCCGCAGCGTCTACACCACCGAGATACCGCTGTCCATCCTCACGGCCATCCTGGGCGCGCCGCTGTTCGTGTACCTCATCTGCCGTCAGAGGAGGTCGTCGTGAACGCGCTCGAGGTGCGCAACCTCGCGTGCGGGTATCTCGGGCGCGCCGTGCTCGACGACGTGTCGTTCGCGCTGGAGCCGGGCAGCGCCGTCGTGCTGCTGGGCCCGAACGGCGTGGGGAAGACCACGCTGTTCAAGACGATGCTCGGTTTCCTGCCGAGCCTGTCCGGCACGGTGCTCGTGGAGGGCGAGGACGTGCGCGACTGGACGCGCAGGCGCTACGCGCAGTCGGTTGCCTACGTGCCCCAGAGCCACGATGCCGCGTTCGGCTTCACCGTGCGCGAGATGGTGCTGATGGGGCGCACGCCCGCGCTCGGCGGCTTCGCGGCGCCCACGCGCGAGGACGAGCGCATCGCGTGCGCGGTCATCGACGAGCTGGGGCTGGGCGCGTTGGCGGATCGGGATTGCACGACGCTGTCCGGCGGCGAGCGGCAGATGGTGCTCGTGGCCCGCGCGCTCGCGCAGCAGCCGCGCCTGCTGGTCATGGACGAGCCCTGCGCGAACCTCGACCTGGGCAACCAGGTGGTGGTGCTGCGCCGCGTGCGCGAGCTGGTGGCGAAGGGCTTGGCGGTGGTCATCACCTCGCACGATCCGAACCACGCGTTCCTCCTGGACGGCGGCGTGGTGTGCATCCGCCGCGGCGAAGGCGTGGAGAGCGGGCCGGCGCGCGAGGTGCTCACGGCCGATGCGCTCGCCGCGCTGTACGGCGTCGACGTGGGCGTGGGGGTCGTGGAGGGGCCGCAAGGGCAAGCGGGCTGGGCCTGCGTGCCGTTTCTCGAGAACGAAAGGACGGCGTGATATGCGCATCGAACGGAGCATGACCAGAAGGGGCTTCGCGCACCTCGCCGCGTGCGCCGCCGCCTCCGCGGCGCTCGGCGGCATCCTCTCCGGGTGCTCGGAGAACGGGTTCGCGCAGGGGAACCTTCGCACGGTCGAGGACATGGGCGGGCGCAGCGTGATGGTGCCGGAGCAGATCGACCGTGTGTTCTGCACGAATCCCATCGGCACGGTGGATCTGTTCGCCCTCGCGCCCGAGAAGCTTGCCGGATGGAACTTCCGGCCGGCCGGCGACAACAAGAAGTACATCCCCGACGAGTACTTCGCGCTGCCGTCGTTGGGCGTGTGGATGGGCGCGGGATCGGTGCCGAACGCCGAGGAGATCGCGGCGCAGGACCCCGACGTGCTGCTGTGCTACTGGACCGCCGACGAGGTGGGCGGCGCGATGGCCGACGACATCCGCGACCAGACGGGGCTGCCCGTCGTGCTGGTGGACTACGACGTGCGCAGCGCGCCGGCGATGTTCCGCTACGTGGGCGAGCTCGTCGGATGCTCGGAGCGCGGCGAGGAGCTGGCGGCGTTCTGCGAGGAGAAGCTCGCCGTCATCGAGCGCATCGCGAACAGCATCCCCGAGGCCGAGCGGAAATCCATCTTCCTGGCGCAGGGCAACGACGGCCTGACCACCGACCCGGTGGGGTCGATGCACGTCACCGATGCGCTCGACCTCATCAACACGGGCAACGTGGCCGACATGCCGGGCACGGAAGGGCAGGGCATGGGCATGCCCAGCGTCAACCTCGAGCAGGTCATCACGTGGAACCCCGACGCGGTGTTGGTCGCCGAGTTCAGCATGAGCGACTCCGAGAGCTCCGACATCTACGGCGCCATCAAGACGGACGCGCACTGGAACAACGTGCCGTGCGTCAAGGCGGGGGAGATCTACCGCATTCCGCAGTCGCCGTTCTCGTGGTTCGGCCGCCCGCCGTCGGCCGCCCGCATCCTCGGCTGCCTGTGGGTGCTCAAGGTGCTCTACCCCGCGTACGCCGCCGACGTCAACATGCGCGACGAGACGATCGGGTTCTATCGGACGTTCTATCGCTACGAGGGCTTCGACGACTACACCCTCGACCAGCTGCTGGGGGCCGCCGGCATCGACAGCGAGACCGGCGAGAAGCGCTAGACGTTTGCGAGGAAGATGCGGCGACGCTTTCTGCTTGCCATTGCGGTCCTTTCGGCTGCGAAGGCCTGCGGGCTCCTCAGCTCAGGACAGCGCTATCGGTCAATGGCGGTTTGGCAGCGGATCGAGTGCTTTTTGCACAAAAACCCTCGACGTGCGAAACCATCCTGGAGCACCTCTCCTTCAACCTTGAGTCGTCGGACCGAAAATGCCAGATCGCGGGAGCGGGTCCGCCCGAGACGCGGCTGTGTTCGTCCACTTAGGGGCCTCTGAGGGCCTCAAAGTCTCGCACGTCGCAAGTTTTTGTGCGCTGGAGCGCGAATTGCGTGCGGTGCGTCCTCCTGGATGTGGGGGCTTCCGGATGGTCGGGATTGCCGGCACGAATCGACGCTGTTGGCGAGCGCGCTCGGGGTCGGTTCGGATAGTGCTCCACGCCCGCCGTGCGCTGATCCACTGCGAGACAAGGTGCCGAACGCGAAAGAAATCAGAAACGGGTGTAACCTTTTCGCCGTCGGGTGCGTCTAATGAGCAACCGACCTTGAAGGGGGCGTGTGCGTGGACGATCTGATACAGCGAGCTCGAAAGGGCGACGGCGAAGCGTTCGCCACGTTGTTCGAGCACAGCAAGCAGCCGCTGTGGCGCGCTGCGATGGCGGTGCTCGGCAACGTGGACGATGCGTCCGACGCGCTGCAGGAGACGGCGATCAAAGCGTGGCGCGCCATGCCGCGCTTCGGCGGCCGCAGCGCCGTGGGCACGTGGTTCATGCGCATCCTGCTGCGGACGTGCTACGACTTCCGACGGACGCGCAAGCGCGAGACGCCGTGCGCGATGGGGGTCTTCGACATCGACGTGGAGGGCTCGGACGTGTCGTGGGAGCCGTCGGCCGGCCAGATGCTGGCGGGCGGCGTCGCGGCGCGCGATCCCGACCGGGAGGAAGCGCTCGACGTGCGCGACGCCTTGGGTCGCCTCACGGCCGACGACCGGCTCGTGCTCGTGCTGTTCTACGTGAACGATTTCCCCGTGCGCCAGATTTCCCAGATCATGAACGTGTCGGAGGGTGCGGTGCGCACCCGCCTGTCGCGGGCGCGCGATCGGTTCAAGGTTGCCTACACAGACGGATCGAGCGAGGAAGCCGAGGTGGCACGATGAGTTGGAAGAGCATCGACAACGAGGACGACCTGCGGCGGGCGGTGGCCGACGAGCTGGATGCGGGCCCGCTGCCGCGCGAGGCGCAGGCCAAGCTCGACGGCGTGTACGCGTCGTTGGGGTCCATCCCTCAGGATCGTCCGTCGTCGGCAAGCGCGACGGCCTCGCAGCGCCGCGAGCCGCCGCGCCGCCGCACGGGCGTCCGCGCGGCGCACGACAAGGCGGCGACGGGCGGCCGCGTCGTGCGTCGCGGCGCGCTGGTGGCCGCGGCGGCCGTGACCGTTGCGCTGCTGAGCGGGGCCGCGTTCGCGGCGACCGCGCTGCTGCAGATGCAACCGGGCGACGCGCCGTTCTTCGCCGGCGGCAAGAACCTGCCCATCTACGGGAGCCTGGAGGAAGGCGTGTCCAGCTTGAACGCCGAGGTGGGGGAAACCGTCGAGGTCGAGGGGGTGCAGGTGACGCTCGACTCCGTGTCGTGCGACCGCAACATCGTCAACCTGTTCTTCACGCTGGAGAAGGAGGGCGGCTTCGACCTGGCCGACCAGGCAAGCTACGAGAGCTCGCAGGAGAGCGAGTGGACGCGCCTGGAGAACCTCTCCCCGCGCTTCACCTACAAGCTCGAGAGTAACGGCGAGCCCCTTGGGGGCGACTCCGTCTTCCGGCTGGACGCGTACCAGGAGGACGGCAAGGTGAAGGTCATGCAGCGCATCGTGCCGGAGACGACGCTGCCCGACCAGGTGGACATCGCGCTGGAAGGATGGGCGACCTGGGGAACCTCCGAAGGGGGCGCCGAGCCCTTCACGTTCGACGTGGGCCTCGACCTGAGCACGGTGGCGCAACCGCGCGAGCTGGGCGCGCAGGATCTCACGTTCGCCACCACCGACGGCGACAAGACCATGGGCATCCAGCGTTTCACGGCTTCCGAGCTGGGCACCGTGATGGTGGTGCGCAACGACGAGGAGGAAACCGTCGAGGAGAGCGGTCGCCCCGTCTACAACGTGGCCGAGGGTTCCATCACGCCGTCCATGCTGAAGATCACCGACGACCGGGGCAACGTGCTGACCCCGGTGGGTGCGGGCGACGGAACGGGGGTCGATCCGGCCGGCGCATACGTGGTGGAGTTGGCGGGCTTGTCGCCCGACGCGTCCAGCGTCACGTTCACGCCGATGCTGTACGCGGCCGATTGGGAGTCGATGACGGAGGACGAGCGCGCGGCGCTCTACGAGCAGGACGACCGGACGGTAGACGTCTCGCAGATCGGAGCCAAGCTGGAGACGAGCGAGTACGGCGGCTACGAGCTGACGGGGTGGGACGTGGCCGACGGCACGGTGAGCATCTCGCTCAAGCCTTACGGGTGGCAGACGCCGTTCGGCGGCACGGGAGGCATGCGGCCCACGCAGCAGCCGACGCCGCTGTACGAAGAGTGGTACGACGAAGAGACCGGGGAGAAGTACTGGGGCTACCACACCTCGGTCGTGCACGAGAAGTACGATTACCAGACCGGCGAGCTGCTGGTGATCCACTCCTACTACGCCGCCGGCGACGACGAGTTGCGCGGGTTGACGGAGTACGAGTACCGCGCGTCGTTCGGCGAGTACCGCGAAGAGGCGGACGCGGCGCAGACGCTTTCCTTCTAGCGGCAACGCATGAAAAACGGGCCCCTCGACGAGGGGCCCGTTTCGGTTGCACGCGTTCGGCTCGGCTATTTGCCGAGCACCTTCTTGATGCCGTTTGCGGCCACGACGGCGCCGCCGCCGATGGCCAGCAAGCCGGGGCCGGGCAGGATGAGCATTGGCACGCCCACGAGCATGATGGCGCCGCCGACGGCCGTCTGCACGGCGCCGCCGATGCGGCTGGGCTTCTTCTTCGCGGAAGAGGGGCCGCCGTCGATGATGGTGGCGTTGACGGCGGCGGCCTGCGCGGCGTCCTTCCCGTACGACGGCGCGCGGAACGTGTCGCCGCCTGACGGGCGTCCGCTTCGCGCGGCGTCGCTCGCGCTGGCGACGGGGTTGACGTCGATGATGGGGCTCTGGTCGCTCATGGTCTCCTCGCTTATGGTGGGTGGCGGCTCCAGCCGCTTGGTGCCTCCGATTATACGGGCCTCGGGCGGCGCGCGCCGTGGGGCGAGGCTCCGGCTACGGGTTCGTCACCGTTCGGTAACGTGTTGTTCGCGGGTTCTTCAAAGGTGGGCGGGGGCGGCGTCGAAGGCGATGTCGAAGGCGATGTCGAAGGCGATGTCGGAGCGGCGTCGAAGCGAGGTCGAATTCCGGCGTTGTGGACGCCGAAAGCGGCCATTTGCGATACACTATGGGTCAAGGTTTCAGGTACGCGTTTGAAGTTCGTTTCTGGTAAGGCCCGGTTGGTTCGCGCCTTGACGACAACACGACAACGGCGTGGACCACGCAACAGGAAAGTTGGTGGTCAACATGGCAGCTCCTGCTACCGAACACGTGCGAAACATTGTGCTGGTGGGCCAAGACGGCGCCGGCAAGACATCGCTCGCCGAAGCGATGCTGCACGTCTCCGGCCGTACGCCCCGCATGGGCACGACGCACGACGGGAAATCCTACCTCGACTACGACGATGAGGAGATCCGGCGCAAATTCACCATCGGCACCTCCATTGCCCCCGTTCCGTACAAGGACTACAAGATCAACCTGCTGGACACGTCCGGCCACCCCGACTTCATCGGCGACACGCTGGCCACCATGCAGGCGGCCGAGATGGCGCTGTTCGTGGTCGACGCCGTGGCGGGCCCGCAGGTCATGACCACCAAGCTGTGGCGCGAGGCCGAGGACATGCGCCTGTCGCGCGCCGTGTTCATCAACCACATCGACCGCGAGAACGCCGATTTCGACACCGCCATGGCGCTGCTGCACGCGCGCTTCGGCTCGCGTCTGGGCTCCGTGACCATCCCCATCGGCGTCGACAAGGACTTCAAGGGCGTCATCGACATCATCCGCATGAAGGCGCGCTACTTCGATCCCGGCAGCGAGCAGGAGCGCATCGAGGAGATTCCGGCCGAGTACGCCGACGCCGCCCAGGCCGCGCGCGACAAGCTGTGCGACCTCGTGGCCGAGGCCGACGACGACCTCATGATGAAGTACCTCGACGGCGAAGAGCAGCTCACGCAGGACGAGCTCGAGCAGCTGCTGGACAAGGCCATCGCCCAGGAGCTGTTCATCCCCGTGTTCGTGGGCTCCACGATCATCGAGCAGGGCATCCAAGGCGTCATGGAAGACATCGCCACCTACTTCCCGCACCCGCGCCATCACGGCCGCTTCCGCCTGGCCAACGGCGAGGAGACCGTCGTCGACGAAACGGGCGAGCCCGCAGCGTTCATCTTCAAGACGGTGTCCGACCCGTTCGTCGGCCGCCTGAGCTTCCTTAAGGTCATCTCGGGCGTGCTGGAGCCGGGCATGGAGCTGATCAACGCGCGCACGGGCAAGAAGGACCGACTCGGCCACCTCTACGTGATGATGGGCAAGGAGGCCAACGATGTGAAGAGCGCGAAGGCCGGCGACATCATCGTGGTGCCGAAGCTCACCGACACGCGCGCCGGCGACACGATGTCGAAGTCGGGCGACGTGGCCATCGACCCGCTGCCGCTGCCCGTTCCGCAGTACCCGGTGGCCATCGAGGCCGTCAACAAGAAGGACGAGGACAAGCTGGGCACGTTCCTGGCGCGCGCCGCCGAGAACGATCCCACGCTCGTCATCAGCCGCAGCGAGGAGACGCACCAGACCGTGATCACGGCCATGGGCGAGGCACAGATCGAGACGCTCATCGCGAAGCTCAAGGAGCAAACCGGCGTCGAGGCGAAGCTCATTCCCGTGCGCATCCCGTATCGCGAGACCATCCGCAAGATAGCCGAGGCGCAGGGCCGCCACAAGAAGCAGACGGGCGGCGCGGGCCAGTTCGGCGACTGCTGGCTGCGCATCGAGCCGAATCCGGGCGCGGGTTACGAGTTCGTCGACGAGATCGTGGGCGGCAAGATCCCGCGCGGCTACCTGCCGGCCATCGACAAGGGCGTGCAGGACGCCATGCGCGAGGGCTTCCTGGCGGGCTATCCCATGGAGGACATCAAGTGCGCCGTGTACGACGGCTCGTACCATGCCGTCGATTCCAACGAGATGGCGTTCAAGACGGCCGCGCGCATCGGCTTCCGCGCCGCATGCGAGAAGGCCGAGCCCATCCTGCTCGAGCCGATGGCGAACCTCGACGTGACGGTGGGCGAGGAGTACGCCGGCGCGGTGATGGGCGACATCTCCACGCGTCGCGGCCGCATCGTGGGCACCGACTCGAACGACGCGGGCGAGACCGTCATCATGGTACGCGTGCCGTACGCCGAGGTGGTCACGTACACGAAGGACCTGCGCGCCATCACGCGTGGCTCGGGGTCGTACTCGCTCGAGCTGGAAGGCTACGAGCAGGCGCCGGCCGACGTGACGAAGAAGCTGGTGGAAGCCTACCAAGCGGCGCGCGCCGCGGGGAACTAGCGCAGGCGCGACCGTCGGAGGACGGCGAGAGATGGTGAAGGGGGCCGCGTTTGCGCGGCCCCCTCGCACGTCTAGGCTTCGAGGGCTGGGGGCTCTTCCTCGGCGACGGTCTTGCGCTTCGGGCGGCCGGCGGAGGGCCGCTCCCTCAAGCGAGCCTCCACGCTGTAACGGGTCACCCAGGTGTTGTGCCCGTACTTGAACGCCTCGAGGAGCCCGTCGCGGATCATGTGGCTCACGCGCGACGGAGACACCCCCAGCGCCCGCGCTGCCTCGGCGGCCGTCATGCGCGGAATGGTATGCAGGCCGGCATCGATGGCGACCCACATGATTCTGCCTCCGTGTCGGGGCTCGTTGTCGAACGTGGGCTCGGGGAGAGGTGTACCCTCCATGGCGCTGAATTCGATTTCCAGCTTGAGCCAGTCGGCTGCGTATTCGGCAACCTCTCGCATGTCGTGACCTTCTGTGCCGCCTTCGAAATCGAAGGGAGATGCGAGAAGGCGCTGCTCGCTTTCGTACACTTCGAATTCGTATACGTGAACCATGGCGATCCCTTTCCCCGGGGCTATTTGAGCTTCGATTGCTTCAGTATGGCTTCGAACGTGTCGTCAAGTATTTCCTGATGGCGCGGGACGGTTGCTCTTCTGCCGTCGGGATGCTTGAACGTGTCGTGCTTTGCCCCTCCCTTGTTGACGAAGCCGTTCCGTTTGAGAATCCGCACGACCTCTCTTCGTTTGACCATCCTATCCCCGATCCCTCAAAACGTCAATACTGTTTATAGTTTCGCTTGCGTGCGAAGCGCGATGGTCCTTCTTCGACGGGCGGAGCCGAGTTGGGGGTCTTCCGCCCGTCGAAGGCGGCGCGGCGGGCGATGCCGGGCCATGGCCGTTCCCTGTTCGCCGATGGCGGCATCGCCGTTGTGCCGTACCTCTATGATAACGAGCTGGTCTTACGTTTCGATGGCGTGCGTCCAGCGCGCTTTGCCGTCGAATCTTACGCGGTTCCAACGCGCCTCCAGCGCGGTTTCCACGTTTCGTGCCGCCGTTTCCAACGCGGATCGGATGCGCCTTGCACGCGCTTCTCGCGCCCGTCCAGCGCGCGATGGTTCAACCGGAGGTTGATTCTCTCGACCGATCGCAAAATCACGGTCCGCGCGCGTTGCGCACGTACCCTCGATGGGCTATCGTTTTCCCTTACGTACTGGTGATAAGGGGATCGGCCGTCTCAGCGGCCCGACAAGGACGAGAGCTCCGCATGAAGACGGTTTTTCAGATACTGCTGCGCGACCTGAAGCGGCTCGCGCGCAATCCCGTGGCGATCATCGTGACGCTGGGCGTGTGCGTCATCCCGTCGCTGTACGCGTGGTACAGCATCGAGGCGAACTGGGACCCGTACGCGAACACGTCCGGCATCCGCGTCGCCGTCAGCAACGAGGACGCGGGCACGCGCGACGACGTGGTGGGCGATCTCGACGTGGGCGCCGAGGTGGTGGACGGCTTGCGCGACAACACCCAGCTGGGGTGGGAGTTCGTGTCGCAGGACGAGGCGATGGAGGGCGTGCGGTCGGGCGCGTACTACGCCGCCATCGTCATCCCGAAGTCGTTCAGCGAGGATCTGGTAAGCGCGGCGTACGGCGGTTCGGAGAAGCCGCAGCTCGAATACTACGTGAACGAGAAGAAGAACTCGGTGGCCCCGAAGGTGACCGATGCGGGCGCCGCAGCCATCGAGGAGCAGATCAACTCGATGTTCATCCAGACGGTGAGCAAGGCCGTCGTCAGCGGCGCGCAGCAGGTGGGGCATGAGGCCGAGGACGGGGTGGCCGCCGCCGAGGGCAGCTTGACGAGCGGCGTGAGCGAGGCGGCGTCGGCGCTCGGCGACGCACGCGGCCTGCTCGACGGCATGGGCGGCACCGTGGCCGCGTCGCGCGACTCGGCGGCACGCGCCCGCGCCACGCTGTCCGACCTGCTCAACCAGCTGCCCACCCTGTCGGCGGCGCTCGACGAGGGCGGCGGCCTCCTCACCGAGGCGCGCGACGCGGCGAACGGGTACTTCTCGTCCGCGGCATCGTCCGTGGGGCGGGCGAGCTCGCTCGTGAGCAGCGCCGCCGTGCAGACGAACGCGGCCATCGGCCAGACGGCGGGCGACGTGACCGCGCTCCAGGAGCGCGTGGACGGCCTGCTGGCCGACGCGGAGAAGCTGGCGAAGGACAACGAAACCATGCTCGAGGCGCTCAAGGACCTGGAGCGGGACCACCCTGAGCTGGCCGGCATCATCGAGCAACTCGAGCAGCAGAACGCCCAGCAGCAGGAAACCATCGAGGCGCTCAAGCGGGCGAGCGCCACCGTCACCGAGACGGCCGGCAAGGCCGTCGACGCCTCGCAGGCGGTGACCGGCGTCGTGCAGGGCGAGGCGCAGGGCCTGACCCAGTCGCAGCAATCGCTGTCCACCGACGTGCTGCCGCAGCTGTCGTACGGGCTCGACGGCCTGTCGCAGGCCACCGGCACGCTGTCGGGCGCGGTGGCCGCGCTCGACGGGCTCGTGCGGCAGGCCGACGCCGCGGTGGCGCAGCTCGACGCGACGCTCGGCCAGGCCGAGCAGGCGCTCTCGTCGTCCAGCTGGGCGCTCGGCTCGGTGCAGGGCCACCTGAGCACGATGGCTACCGACCTGGCCGCCCTCAGCGACTCGGCCTCCCTCGACCAGCTGTCCACCCTGCTCGGCGTCAATCCCGACGCGGCCGCCAGCTTCATGGCCGCACCCGTGACGCTGCGCACCGAGACCGTCTTCCCCGTGGACACGTACGGCGCCGGCGTGGCCCCGTTCTACACGAACCTCGCGCTGTGGGTGGGCGGCTTCGTCCTCATCGCCATCTTCAAGCTGGAGGTGGACCGCACCGGCGTGGGGCGCATGAGCCCGACGCAGAGCTACTTCGGCCGCTGGCTGCTGCTCGTGGCGCTCGCCGCGGTGCAGGCGGTCATCGTGTGCGTGGGCGACCTCGTGCTCGGCGTGCAATGCGTCGAGCCCGTGGCCTTCGTGGCGGCCGGCGTGTTCGCCTCGTTCGTCTACCTCAACATCATCTACGCGCTGGCCGTGGCGTTCAAGCATATCGGCAAGGCGCTGGCCGTCGTGCTGCTCATCATGCAGATACCCGGGTCGTCGGGCATGTACCCCGTGGAGATGATGTCCGGGTTCTTCCAGGTCATCCATCCGTTCCTGCCGTTCACCTACGGCATCGGGGCGCTGCGCGAGGCCATCGGCGGCATGTACGGCCAGGCGTTCTGGATCGACCTCGCGCACCTCGCGCTGTTCCTGCCCGTCGCGTTCCTCATCGGGCTCGTGGCCCGTCCGTACCTGCTGAACATCAACCTGCTGTTCGACCGCAAGCTGGCCGAGACCGACGTGATGGTCAGCGAGCGCGGCGAGCTCGAGCACAAGCGCTACCGTCTGCGCACGGTGATCCGCGCGCTGTTGGACACCGACGCGTACCGCGAGACGCTCGTCAGACGCTTCGAGCGTTTCGGCAGGAACTACCGCCGCTTCATCCGCGCGGGCTTCGCGGCGTTGGCGGCGCTGTCGGTGCTCATGCTCGTGCTGCTGTCCACCGTGCAGGTGGACGCCGACGGCAAGCTGCTCATGCTCGTGGTGTGGATCGCCGTGCTCGTGGCGGTGGACGGCTACCTGATCGCCATCGAGTACGTGCACGAGAACCTGGGCTACCAGATGGACCTCGCCTCGATGGACGAGGAGGGCCTGCGCGACAAGGTGCGCTCGCATCTCACGTTCGGCCCAGGCAAGCAGGCGGATGCCGCCGAGGACGAAGGGGGCGAGCAGGCATGAGGGTCGTGTGGGAAATCTTCAAGGGCGACCTCAAGAACGCGACGAAGAGTGTCGTGGGCCTCGTGGTGCTCGTGGGCCTCGTCGTGGTGCCGGCGCTGTACGCCTGGTTCAACATCCTGGGCGGATGGGACCCCTACGAGAACACCGACGGCCTCAAGGTGGCCGTGGCCAACGAGGACGAGGGCTACTCGAGCGACCTCGTTCCCGTCGACCTGAACATCGGGAACAGCGTGGTCTCGGCGCTGCGCGCGAACGACCAGTTCGACTGGGAGTTCATGAGCGAGGACGAGGCGGTGGAAGGCGTGCGCTCGGGCGCGTACTACGCCGCCATCGTGATCCCGCAGAGCTTCAGCGCCGACATGATGACGCTGTTCTCCACCGACATCAAGCATTCCGACATCGTGTACTACTCGAACCAGAAGGAGAACGCCATCGCGCCGCGCGTCACCGACAAGGGCGCGAGCGCCGTGCAGTCGAGCATCGACGAGACGTTCACCAGCACGGTGGACGAGGTGGGGCTCAAAACCATCTCCCAGCTCATCGACTTCATGGACGGCGACTCGATGAATTCCTACGCCTCGACGCTCAAGCGCAACCTCGAGTTCGCGATGGCCGACCTCGACAGCGCCGCCTCGCAGACCACGGCGTTCTCCGCGCTGATCTCGTCCACGTCGTCGCTCGTGCAGACCACGGGTGGCATCATGGGCGACGCGGGGAGCTCGTCGTCGGCGGCGCGCGACGCGCTCGGCGAGGCGCAGGCGGGCCTTGCGGGCGTGGGCGACTCGCTGTCGGGCGCGACGTCGCTCGTCGACGCGGCGCTCGCGCAGAGCGAGGCCGGCTTCGACGCCATCGCGAAACGCATCGACCAGGGCCTCGACGCGGCCGAGAGCCAGGTGTCGGACGTGGAGGACGACATGGGGCTGGCCGCGGACGACGTGAGGAGCATGGCCGACGCGTTCGCCACCGCGCGCGACGCCGTGGCGAAGATCGATCCCGACAACCCCGTGCTCGACCAGTTCGACCGCACGATCGCGCTGCTCACCGCGCTTGCGGACGGCATCGGCGACGTGGCCGGCGACGTAGACGGCACGGCGAAGACCGCCGCCGAGCAGCGCAAGGCCGTGGAGGGCCTGCTGGACGACGCGCGCGCGAGCCTGGGCGGCGTGCGCACCGGCTACGAGGGCGATCTGGCGTATCGGGCCGAGACGCTGCGCTCGACCCTCGCGTCGGTGAGCGATTCGTCCGTACGCGTGTCGAACGACGTGGACTACGTGCTGTCGTCGCTGGCCTCGACGTCCGGCTCGCTGTCGAGCGACCTGACGGGCGCGCAGGGAGCGCTCGACGAGGCGACGGGCGTGCTGACGCGGGCGAGCGCGAAGCTCCAGGACGCGCTGACCCAGCTGGAGGGCGCGCTGTCGTCGGGCGACCTCGAGCAGGTGAAGGGCATCATCGGCTCGAACCCCCAGAGCATGGCGTCGTTCCTGTCCTCGCCGGTGAGCATCGACCGCCACAGCGTGTACGGCATCGCGAACTACGGCTCGTCCATGGCGGCGTTCTACACCATCCTGTCGATGTGGGTGGGCTCGATCATCCTCGTGGCGCTCATGAAGGTGGAGGTGTCCGAGCAGCGCATCGCGTCGCTGTCGCGCGCGCCGCGCCGCTGGGAGCTGTACCTCGGACGCTTCGGCATCTTCGCGCTGCTGGCGTTTCTGCAAAGCACGTTCGTGTGCGCGGGCGACCTGCTGTTCCTCGGCATCCAATGCCCGCATCCGTTCCTGTTCATGCTGGCCGGATGGGCGGCGGGGCTCGTGTTCAGCTTCTTCGTGTACACGCTCGTGGTGTCGTTCGGCGACATCGGCAAGGCGGTGGCCGTGGTGTTGCTCGTCATGCAGGTGGCCGGCTCGGGCGGCACGTTCCCCATCGAGATGACCAGCAGTTTCTTCCAGGCCGTCTACCCGTACCTGCCCTTCACGCACGGCATCGCGGCCATGCACGCGTGCATCGGCGGCATTTACGGCATGGAGTATTGGGTGGAGCTCGGCACCCTGCTGCTGTTCCTGATCCCGGCGCTGCTGCTGGGCCTCGTGCTGCGCAAGCCCGTCATCAAGCTGAACACCTTCGTCATCGAGAAGCTGGAGGAGACGAAGATCATGTAGGTTCCGCCGACCTGCCGACCGGCGGAACGTCGAGCAGCCGCAGGGCGCTCCTGCGCCCCGCGGCTGCTCGCTGCGCCCACCTGCGCGCGTCCTCCTCCTAGTTGTCGCGGGAGAGGCGCTTGTAGATGATCGCGAAGGCGACGGCGGCCACGACGATCCAGACGAGCATGCCCACGGCGGGCAGCACGGCCTCGGGGGTGAACAGCGCGCCGTCGGCCAGCAGGGTGCCCAGCTTGTCCATGCCGCCGGTGGGCAGGTAGGGGGCGATGTTCGAGAACCCGTCGATGAACTGGGAGTACATGGGAGCGATGCCCACCAGCAGGATGGGTACGCTCAACAGGCCGGCCGACATCTGGTCGCGGGCGGCCAACCCCAGCAACAGCGAGATCAGCACGAAGGGAATCGACCCCACCACGCCGATGGCGAGGAAGGCGGGCAGCCCGGCGAGGGGCTGGCCGAGCACGAGGTAGCAGGCCGCGTCCACCACCGCGATGGCGATGAGCGCCACGAGCCCGCGCGACAGCAGGATCTGCTCGGGACCCACGTTCGCCAGCATGAGCGTGCGCAGTGTGTGCTTCTCCTTCTCCTCCGCGATGGCGGTGATCGTGGCCATCGACGACACCATGGTGCACGTGAACAGCAGGGCGTACGACAGCATCGTGGCGTCGAAGGCGTGCTGCGCCTCGGCGCCCTCGACGTTGCCGCCCATGACCTTGCTGAAGAAGGCGATGAACCCGAGGGGCAGCAGGCAGCACACGAGCATGGTGGGGTTCTTCACCACGTCCTTGAGGTCCTTCTCGAACAGCGTGGCGGTTTTGCGCATGACGGCTTCCATTTAGAACTCCCTTCCCGTGAGCTCGAGAAACACTTCTTCCAGATCGGGCTCCACCGAGTGGATGGACAGGCATTCGCCCGTCTGCAGCGCCTCGGCGACCAGCGCGGCGCCGGCGGCGTCCTTCGTGGTGCGCACGACGCGGCCGTCGGCCACGCGGACGAGCACCTCGTTCTTCGCGAACCGCAGGCGCAGCGCGTCGGGCGTGTCGCAGGCGACGAGCGCGCCCTCGTTGAGGATGCCCACGCGGTGGCAGAGGCCCTCGGCTTCGGCCATGTCGTGCGTGGTGAGGAACACGGTGGTGCCGTGGTCGTTCAGCTCGTGCAGCATAGTGTGCACCTCGGCGCGCGCGGCGGGGTCGAGGCCGCTCGTGGGCTCGTCGAGGAACAGCAGCTCGGGCCCGTGCACGATCGCCGCCAGCAGCGCCGCGCGCTGGCGCATGCCCTTCGAGCGGTTCTTGATGAGCGTCTTCTTGTCCGCGGCCAGGTTCATGCGCTCGAGCAGCGCGGGGATGTTGTTACCCGTCACGCCGCGCACCTTCGCGTAGAAGCGCAGGTTCTCCTCGATGGTCATGCGCTCGTAGAGGGCGCTCGTGTCCGAGAGGATGCCGATGCGCTCGTAGTCGTTGTTCGTGGCGTGCTCGATGGCGCGCCCGAACAGCATGATGCGGCCGGAATCCTTGACGAGCTGGCGCGTGAGCAGCTTGATGGTGGTGGTCTTGCCGGCGCCCGAGGGCCCCAGGAAGCCGAAGCACTCGCCGCGCTCCACCTCGAAGGAGAGGTGGCTCAGCACGCGCTTCGCCTTGAAGCTGAGGGACACGTCGTCCATGGACAGCAGGGGGTTCATGTGGTTGCTCCTTTCGTTTTCGACGGGGAGCAGTTTCCCTCGGCGCACGCCTCCGATCAAGGGAAACGCGACGTCGGGAGCGCGCCGCGCGACGAGAGGAGCAGGGGAGGCGACGACAGGAGCGCGCGGCTCGGGCAGGGGCGCGGGCGCGGCGGCCGGGTTGGGGAGGGGCGCGTCCGCGCTACTCGTCGCGGGGGATGCGCGGCGCGACGACGACGAACGCGACGAGGCTCACGACGATCCACGCGAGCTGCGCGAGCGCGGGCGCGATGGACGCGGAGGTGAACAGCGTGCCTTCCGCCAGCGCGTAGACGAGGGCGAACCCGCCGCCGGTGGGCAGGAGGGGCAGCGCCTGGAACGTGGCTTCGGCGTACATGAAGAGCATGGGCGCGATGCCGATGAGGATGATGGGCAGGCTGGAGAAGCTGGCCGCCATCTGGTTGCGCGAGGCGAGGCCCAGCGCCAGCGACAGTGCGATCAGCGGGATGCCGGCCAGCACGGTGATCAGCATGAAGGGGAGCATGCAATCGAACGAGGCGCCCGACACCAGGAAGCAGGCCGCTCCCACGAGCGCGGTGTACAGCGTGCCGACGATGCCGTGCGCGGCGATCATCGGGGCGCGGCCGACGCCGGCCAGCGTGAGCATGCGCAGCGCGTGCTTCTCGCGCGCCTCGGCCATGGGGTAGACGATCGTCGTGCCGGGCACCATGCCGGTGGTGAACAGCATGCTGAAGACGAGCAGGAACAGGCGCGCGTCGTCTTGCTCGAGCGGGCCGACGATGACGAAGCGGCAGATGAGCAGGAAAAACGCGGGGAACAGGCAGCACGCGAGCAACCCGGGGCTTTTCACCACGTTCATGAAGTATTTCCGCACGAGCACGCGCAGGATGCCCGGGCGGGCGGCGGCCTGCTTCTCGTTCACCATCGGTAGCGCTCCCGCATCTCCTCGGCACGCCCCTTCGCCAGCGGGATGGACGTGTGCGCGGCGTCGCCCAGCGTGAGGTTGAAGCTGTTGCGCGTGTAGCGCTCCACCTTCGCCACCTTCTGCACGTTCACGAGGAACGACCGATGGCAGCGGAAGAACCCGGCGCGCGACAGCTCGTGCTCCAGCTCGTCCATCGTGCGCGGCGTCTGGTAGCGCTCGCCGCGCACCGAGAGGTACGTGGCCTTGTTCATGCTTTCGGCGAAGTCGATGTCGCGCGGATCGAACAGCAGCGTGGCCGTCTCGGTGTGCGCGGGGATCTTGAGCACGTGCACCTCGTCGCCCTCGTACGCGGCGCCCCCGTCCTCGTCGCCGTCACCGTCGTCGTCCTGGTCCACCGCGATGAAGCGGCCCTCTTCGTGCCAGCAGGCCACGCCGGGCATGAGCAGCGCCTCGCGCAGCGGCTCGACCGTGGTGACGAAGCGGCAGCCCTGCTCCATGCGCTCGGCGATCCAGGTGAGCGCGACGGCGCGCCCCTCGGCGTCGAGGTCGGACAGCGGGCGTTCGAGGAAGCACGCCTCCGGCTCGAAGAGGCTCGCGCGCGCCAGGTTCACGAGCGCCATCGTCGAGGGAGGGAGGCCGCCGATCTTGCGCTTCGCGACGCCGCGCAGGTTGAAGTGCGAGATGGCGTCCTCGTAATGCACCGAGCTGCGCGCGATGTTGCCGTAGAAGCGCAGGTGCGAGGCCACGGAATCGCGCTCGAAGCCGCGGTCGGTCTCCAGGACGAACGCGCAGCGCTGCGTGCGGTAGCGTGCGCGCACGGCTGCCAGCAGGGCGGCCGACGTCTCGCGGCTGCATTCGATGTGCACGCTGCGGTCGTCGGCCACCAGCTCGTCGATGGATGCGAACTCGGTCACGGGAGGCTACTCCGCGCGCATCGCCGGGAGGATCTCCAGCCAGCAGCCGTCGGGGTCCTCGATGAAGTAGAGTCCCATGCGCTCGTTCACGAAGCACACGCAGCCCATCTCCTCGTGCAGGGCGCGCGCGGCGTCGAGGTCGTCCACCTCGAAGGCCAGGTGCGTGTCGCGCCCGCCGTTGTCGTAGGGCTCGGTGCGCCCGCGGTTCCACGTGAGCTCTACCTGGAAGTCGGTCTCGTCGTTGCCGACGAACACGTTTTCCCACGATCCGTCCTCGGGTCCCATGCGCCGCTGCACGACGAGTCCCAGCGCGCGTTCGTAGAACGCGAGCGACGCGTCCAGGTCGAGGACGTGGATGCAGCGGTGGATCATCTTCGCTTTCATGGCGGTTCCTTTTCTGCGCAGGTTCGCGCGCGATTGCGCGCGGTTCGTTCGCTGGAAGTATACCCGAGATCACGGTCGCGTGACGCCAACGCAACGGAACTCCCGAAGAGGAGGGAAGGCGGGCCCCGTCGATGCGAGAATGTTTCACGTGAAACACTTGTTCGCGCGATCGCGCTTCCGTGGTCGCCGGGTTTGTTCGCGAAATCCGACCTGCGAGTCACAAAAATCACCGCGGTGAAGCTCGGCGAGAGATCCGCGTACCCTTGATATTTTGTGACCTGGGGAAACGCGTTCAGGTTTCAGGGCAATGGCGACTGGCGGGCGGTCGTGCACGCTTCGATGCCCCGGAATCGCTTCACAGCGGTGATTTTCGTGACCGCGAGGAGCATTTTCGGCTCGATGCGATGGAGAAGATGCGGTTTCAGCGAGTTCGCGCGAAACGCTTGCGCCTTTTCGCCAGGGTGCTATACTTCCGTCTGAAAAACTGACTAGTCAGTCAAAAATGAGGGCTGACGAACGACACGAAGGACGTGATGGACATGCAGGAGACGCTGGCGCGCCCGGAATCGGGCACGTTCGTGCGCGAGGGCGCCACGTTCGCGGGCGCGCCGTACCTCAGCGCGCGCGGGTTGGGGTTGAAGACGTACGCGGGGTTCGCGTATCGCAACGTGGACGTCGACGTGCATCGCGGCGAGCTGGTGGCCGTGCGCGGACGCAACGGAAGCGGCAAGACGGCGCTCTTGCTCACGCTGGCCGGGCGCATGAAGCAGACGGAGGGCACGCTGACCGCAGGCGGGCTCGAGCTGCCGCGCCAGCGGGCGAAGGCGGAGCGTCGCGTGGGCTTGGGCCTGTTCAGCGGGTTGAACGACCTGCAGGACAGCCTGACGACGGCGTACGCGCTGGGCGCCGAGTTCGAGCTGTACGGCCGCAAGCCGCGCCGCGAGGCGGTGACGGGCTATTTGCAGCAGTGGCAGCTCGCCGACGTGGCGAACGTGCGCGTGAAGGACCTCACGTCGCAGAAGCTCACGCAGCTGGGCATCGCGCTCGCGTTCGTGGGCGAGCCCGACGCCGTGGTGGTGGACGACGTGGAGAGCCAGCTGACGATGTCGCAGTCGGAGGCCCTCGTCGAGCTGCTGCTCGATGCCGCGCGCACGCGCAACGTCGCCATCGTCGTGGGCGTGGTGGAGCGCGATCTGGCCGCCATGGCCGACGCGACGGTGTACCTGTCGAAGGACGGTGAGTAGCGTATGAGCTTCAAAGGATTGCGGTTCGCGGGCCTCGAGTGGAAGAACATCACGGCCTCGAAGGTGATGTGGGTGGTCATCGCGGCCATCGCCATCATGCCGCTGCTGTACGGCGCGCTGTACCTGGCGGCGTTCCAGGATCCGTACGCGCGCCTGAACACGGTGCCCGTCGCCGTGGTGAACGAGGACGCGGGCGCGATCATCTCCGCCGAGCAGCGCAACCTCGGCGACGACGTGGTGCAGGAGCTCAAGGACACCGACGACGGCCTGCAATGGCACTTCGTGTCGGCCGACGAGGCGCAGAAGGGCCTCGAGGACGGCACCTACTTCATGACGTGCACGATCCCCTCCGACTTCTCGGCGAGCGTGGCGTCGGTCGACGGCGACAGCCCCGAGAAGGCGCAGCTGAAGATCGACTACAACCAGAGCGAGAACATGCTGGCGTCCCAGATCGGCGAGACGGTGTGGAAGGAGGTGCGCACGCGCGTGAGCGACACGGTGGCCACCGAGTACTGGACGACGGTGCTCGGCCGCGTGGCCGACTCGGGCAAGGACATCCAGACGGCCGCCGACGGCGCGGGCGATTTGGAGGACGGCCTCGTGACGGCGAAGGACGGGAGCGCCGCCATCACGTCGAACCTCGGCACGCTCAAGGACGGTGCGCTCACGCTCGACACCGGCCTGGGCAGCCTCGTCGCCGGCGCGTCGTCCCTCGATGCCGGCCTGGGCACGCTGAGCGGCGGCACCTCCACGCTGAAAGCCGGCACGCAATCGCTGGTGGCGGGCGCGAACCAGCTGCACGACGGCGCGAGCCAAGTGGCGGGCGGTGCCAGCAGCGTGTCGAGCGGGGCGTCGAAGCTGCAGTCCGACGGCACCAGCAAGGTGGCCGCCGGAGCCAGCCAGCTGGCGGAAGCAACGAGCGCGCTGCCCGACGAAGCGCAGGCGGACGAAGCCGAAGCGGGATCGAACCAGATCTCCGGCGGCATCGCGCACCTGCAGGGTGCAGCTGGCGAGCTTGCCGGCGGCGTGAGCCAGCTCAAGAGCGGATTGGATACGGTTTCCGGCGGTGCGGGCGCCCTTGAGACGGGAGCGCGTGACGCCCAGGCGGGCGCGACCTCCCTGAAAGCCGGGATCGGCACGTCGGGGCAGACGGTAGCCGATCAAACGCTGTACGGCTTGCTGAACAGCGCGCAAGCGGCTCTCGAGGGCGGCGACACGGCGACGGCCAGGGGACTCATCGGCGCCGCCCAGGAAGCTGCGGGAAGCCTGTCGGCCGGTGCGGCGCAACTCGAGACGGGCACCGGGAGCCTGGTTTCCGGTGCGCAGCAGCTGCAGGCGGGTATCGGTTCCTCAAGCGATACGTCGGCCACCACGCTCTACGGCGGCGCGAACCTCCTTGCCGACGGCATCGGCGCTTCGGGCGACGCTTCGGCCACCACGCTCTACGGCGGTCTCAACAGCCTTTCAGCCGGCTACGAAAGCTTGTCCTCGCAGCTGCTTCCGCTTGTTCGGCAATCGCCTGCGCTTCGTGCTGCCGTGCTGCAGCTCGACGCCGGCGCGAACGAGGTGAACGCCAACATGTCCTCGCTCGTGGCGGGCTCCTCGCAGGTGGCGTCCGGCGCCTCCCAGGTGAACGACGGCGCGGCTTCGGCGGTGTCGGGGGCGGGCCAGCTCGACGCCGGCGCGTCCCAGCTCGTCGACGGCGCCCAGTCGGCCAAGAGCGGCGCGGGCCAGCTGAGCGCCGGCGCGCAGAGCGCCAAGGACGGCTCCGCGCAGATCGCCGACGGCGCCACGCAGCTCCAGGAGGGCAGCGGCACGCTCACCACGGGCCTCGCCGACGCGGTGGACGGCTCCGGCGAGCTGGCCGGAGCGCTCGCCGACGGCGCGAAGACGGCCGCCGACCAGACCTCGAACATCGACGGCAAGTCCGAAGTGATGAGCGACCCCGTCGAGCTCGTGAACGAGTACTACACCACGGTGAAGAACTACGGCACCGGCTTCGCCCCGTACTTCATGGCGCTGGGCCTGTGGGTGGGCGGCCTCGTGGCGGGCTTCGTGTTCAAGCCGCTCAACAGCCGCCTCATCATGTCGGGCGCGAATCCCGTGACGGTGGCGTTCGCGAACTACCTGCCGGTGGCGTTCTTCTCGCTCATCCAGGCGACGCTGCTCATGGTGGTGCTCCAGTTCGGCTTGCAGCTGCAAATCGACAACGTGCCCGCGTTCTACGCGATGGGCTACCTCACGGCGCTCGTGTTCGCAGCCATCATGCAGGTGCTCATGGCGGCGTTCGGATTCCCCGGCAAGTTCGTGGCCATCATCCTGCTCATGCTGCAGCTGACGGCCTGCGCCGGCACGTTCCCCATCCAGACGACGCCGGACTTCTTCCAGGCCATCAACCCGTACATGCCCATGACGTACGTGGTGCAGGGCATGCGCCAGATCATGACGGGCCTGGATTACGGCATCGTGGGCTTCGACTGCCTCGTGCTGTTCGCCATCGGCGCGGTGTGCTTCGCGCTCACGTGCCTCGTGGCGTACCGCAAGCGCACGGTGCGCATGGAGGACTTGCACCCGGTGCTGCAGCTGGGATAGCCTCCGACCTGGTACACTGAGGAATAACAGACGAACGGCCCGGCGGGACACGCCGGGCCGCGGGGGTGATGCAATGACGGGAACGAAGCGCACCGAGAAAGCGTGCGCGACGCGCAAGCAGCTGCTGGACGCGGCGCTGGCCGTGATCGGCGAGAAGGGGTACTCGGCGGCCACGGTCGACGAGATCGTCGAGGCGGCCGGCGTGTCGAAGGGCGTGGCGTACTACCACTTCAAGAGCAAGGCCGCCATGGCCGAGAGCATCCTGGAGGAGGGCATCGGCGACCTCATCGAGGGTTTCGAGCGCATCGCCGCGGAGGCCCCCACCGCGCCTGTGGCCCTCACCGGCATGGTGGAGCTGTTCGCCACGCGCATCTTCGAGAACAAGGCGTTCGGGCGTTTCTTCGTGTCCGAGCTGTGGCGCGAGGGGCGCGTGTGGTCGGAGTCCATGCGCAGCTACGAGGGGCGCCTGCTCGACGTGCTGGAAAGCCAGCTGGCGCGCGGTCAGCGGGAGGGTGTCATCCGGCCCGAGATCGACCCCGCGTTCGAGGCCGTGGCCCTCATCGGCATGGTGCTGACCACCACGCTGTACTATCTCGGCGACGAGGGGCCGCTGTCGGGGGCGCCGTCGCGCCAGCGCGAAGGCGCGCAGGCGATCGGCGGCAAGGACGGCTTCATCGGGCGCATCGCCGATTTCGTCCGCCACGCCAACGCCTGCCCGGGGGTTCTCGACTAGGCAGGGCGCGCGGGGCGAGCATGACGCGCAGCGCGCAGGGCGCGGGTGCGGGACGGGGAGCGCTCGCGGGCGCGCGGGCGCGCGATGCGCGGCGCGGCCGTCAGGCGCGCTCGGGGCGCTCCCCGTCGTCCACGCCGATGATGTCGCGCAGCTGCTTGCGGCTGTTGATGCCCATCTTCTCGTAGATGTGCCGCGTGTGGGCCTTGAACGTCCCCTCGGCGATGAACAGCTCGCGCTCGATGGCGGGCCCGGTCTTCCCGCGGGCGATGAGCCGCAGGATCTCGTCCTCGCGCGGGCTGAGCCGATAGCGTTTCGCGATCTCGCCGCAGCGCGCTTCCAGCCGCTCCTCCTCGGCGCTGCGCTCGATGAGGCCGCCCGATTCCAGCAGCGACACGCCCCATTTCGAGGTGAGCTCGCGCTCCGAGTACAGGATGAAGGTGGCAACCAGCACGAGCACCGCCACGAGGCCGGTGACGGCGGTTTCGTGGACGCCGGTCGGAAGCAGCTGCGCAAGCGCGTTCGCCGCATCGTTTCCCCAGATGATGAACACCTGCTCGACGCTCTTGACGCTGGCGAGCGCGACGACGGCGATGCCGAGCCGCTTCGAGATGTCGTACAGCAGAAGCGACACGAGCACGGTCATCAGCGAGTAGCTCATGGAGATGAAGTAGCTGGACACGTTCGCGCCGAACAGCGATTCGGCGGGGATCAGCAGGAACCCGCACACCATGAGCAGCAGCGGCGAGCGGTACAGCACGCCGATGCCCACGCGTTGGGACAGCAGCAGCACGAACGCGAACAGGGCCGCCATGGTGAGGGCGGTGGACAGCGACGAGTGCATGCCCGCGCCCGCAGCCAGCTGCTGCTGGCGCAGGCCGTACGCGAACGAGTAGACCGCGAACAGGGCGAACAGCTTCCACGGATACGAGAAGCGCGGGTACGTGGGCTTCTGCCGCTCGGATGCGGGCAGCGCCCGGTTCGCGTACGCCACGCTGGCGACGGCCGCGACGGGCAGCACGACCAGCGCGATGCTGCCGCGCAGCTCGTCGAACCCCTCGCAGAAGAACACGATGACCACGGCCATGAACGTGGACGCCGCGGTGTACAGCACGATGCGGATGAGGCTGAGCGCGCCGATGGTCTCGGCCCAGAGGAGCAGGAACACGCTGAACCCGACGCCGCCGGCCACGCCGCCCGCGACGAGCAGCCCGGTCGCGTCGAAGGGGGCGCCCTGCGCGACGACGAGGCAGATCGACGCGCCCAGCATGCCCAGCAGCGCCGCGGGCTTCGTCCATCTTCGGCTGCAGAACGGCACCACCCGGCGGGCCGTGAGCGCGATGGCAAGCGCGAGCAGGCAGTACGCGTAGTCGAACACCACGTGCGGGTCGAAGGGCGCCGCGACGGCCTGGGCGGGCGCGGCGAACGCCAGCGTCATCCACGCCCGCGCGCATCCGAGCGCGAAGAGGTAGGGGACGATGGTGTCGAGGTAGGCCAGCTTCGAAGGCCCGTCGGATCGCTTGAGGGTTTCCATGCCGCCATTATAGCAAGCGGATTCTCCGGGCGCGTGCGCGGCTGCAGCGGCATCCGGGGGCAGGGGGAAGCCGCCGCCTTGGAGGGAGGGGGTCAAGGCGGCGGCGCGGGTGAGCGTGGGTGTCGGCTTACTGCTGGGCGACGTGCGCTCCCGCGACGTAGCCCGACGTGATGGCGCGCCCGATGGAGAGGCCCTCGATGTCCATGGGGTAGTCGACGCCGCCGAAGAACTGGCCGGACGCGTTGCCCACGGCGAACAGGCCGTCGATGGGCTGGAACTGCTCGTTCAGGCACTGGTGGTCGGCGTTCACCACGAGGCCGCCCAGGATGGCGGGCAGCTTGTTGGAGCCGCGGGGAACGGCGTAGTAGGGGCCGCCCTCGATGGGGACGAGGTACTTCGCCGCTTTGCCGAAGTCCTCGTCGCGGCCGGCGGCGCACAGCTCGTTGTACCGGGCGACGGATTCCACGATGCGCTGCTTGTCCAGCTGCATCGCGGTCCAGTCGTTCTCCTGCGCATAGGCGATCATGGCGTCGGCCAGCTCCTCCACCGTGTCGGCCTTGATCCACTTCTCGGGATTCACCTTGTTGTCGCCGTTGTACTGCGAGATGTCGAAGGGCGCTTCCGCCTTCCACTCCTCGAAGTAGTCCTCCCACGTGCTGGGCACGATGCTGAAGAACTTGGCGGCGGTGGAATCCTGGAACCCGGCCTCGGCCAGGTAGGGCCGCGCGAAGTTGTTCATGTAGCCCATGCGGCAGCAGCTTTCGTCCATGAAGCGGTCGCCGTGGACGTCGAGGAACAGAAACGGCATCTCGAGGCGCACGGCGGCGGGCTCGCCGTGGATCATCTTCGTGTGCGTCGTCGGCGTCATGAGCGCGCCCGCCCACATGCCGGCGCACAGCGCGCGGCCGTCGCGGAACGTGGTGAACAGCGAGAAGCCCTTCGTGTCCGGCGCGTAGTAATCGAGCATGTCCTGGTTGCTGGAGTAGTCGCCGCAGGCGAGGATGACGCCCTTGCCCGCCTTGAACAGCAGGTGCTCGTCCTTGTCGTTTTTGCAGATGACGCCCGTGATGCGGCCGTCTTCCTGCTGCAGCTGCACGCAGGGCGTGTTGTAGAAGAACTCGGCGCCGGCCGCGGCGAGGCGCTCGGCGATGACGAGCGCGGCGGCGTTGTGGTTGCCCTCCACGTGGAAGTACGTGTTCGCGTGGAGGTGGATGTCGTAGCCGTTGTACGACAGCGTCGCCTCGTGCGGCTTCGACTCCACGCCGCCCTGAGCGGCCTCGTCGGCCCACCACGCGAGGGCTTCTTGAGAGTTGTGCGCCCACACGTTCACGAGGTCGCGGTTCGAGCGGTAGTCGCTCTTCCAGTTGATGAAGCTCACGCAGGCCTGCACGGCGGCTTCGTCGGTTTGCGCGAGGTCGATGGACGCCGCCATGTTGCCGGTGGTCTGCGCCGTGCCGATGTTCTGGACGCACGCGACGCGCGCGCCGGCCTCGAGCGCGGAGTGCACGGCCGACAGCCCGGATTCGCCCGCGCCCACCACGACGACGTCGAACTCGTGGGTGGCGGCGAAGTCGGTGATGGGCTCGGGCGCTTGCAGGAAGCTCGGGCCTGCCTGCGTCTGGGTGGCAGCGGCCTGCGCGGAGGATGCGTGCTGCGGCGCGCATCCGGCCAGCGCGCTCGCGCCGAGCGCGCCTAATGCGGCGACGCCGCCGAGCCTGAGCGCATCGCGGCGCGTGACGTTCGTGAAATCTCCCATGGTTTCCCCTTCCGGTTGGACGGCGCCCCTGTCGGCGCTCCTTTCGACGCCCAGCACTATGCCCGTCTGGGGCAGCCGCCCGCATCGACCGAAAGAGAAGAAGAGGTTTAAACCTATAAACCTTGGTATAAACCTTGTCGATTTATGATAAAAATTGTAATAGTATTGATACGCTCAACATTCGAGAGGAGATAGATATGCTGTTCTACAGTGAAGGTGCGACGTACGGTTCATGCCTGAATGTAGGTTTAGGTGTCTGCTTCAATTTCGGAATGGGGTCTTTGCCTAAAAAGAAGCCTGCGATGTAGGAAGTTGGTGCGGTTGCGTGGCGAACCCTATGCGGAGAATAGAAGATTCACTTGCTAAGATGAAAGCGTTTAGCTCAAAGCTCAGCACGTTGTTCTTGGTTATGTTCATAGCCGTCTGCGTAACCTCGATAGCGGTTTTCTTACTGGAAATTATTCGCTGTGTAACCATGTCGACGGTGCCTGACCTTGCAAGGATCCTGCAACTCGCATCGGCTTTGATAAACTACGTGATATACGGCGTGATGCTCTTGGTAATGAGGAGCATAGCTAAAGACATCGCCCACGGTAAACCGCCGTTTACCATTGCCCATGCAATTCAAATCAAGGTGATCGCCTGGATGTTCGTTGCTGGATTCATTCTGGGTATTCTCGTTTCGCCTGATTTTGCGGAAATCGCGCAAATCGGTTCGCTAGATTTCGGGCTGACCTCTGATCAGGTGGGTCGATATCCGTCCATACATCTTGACATTAAGTCCCTCGTCGGGGCTATTGTTTGTTTCTCGCTTTCTTCTGTTTGGAAGTACGGGGCGTTGTTGCAAGCCGATTCAGACGATTACCTGTAGGGGCTTGAATATGGCAAAGCACCTGATAGTTGAATTGGAAGCCATGTTGCTCGAGCGGGGCAAGAACAGCAACGACCTCGCGCGCGCCACCGGGCACACGAAGGTCAACGTGTCCAGGATACGGCAGGCGAAGATGCGCGGCATCAGGATGGACACCCTCATGGAGATCTGCCTCGAGCTCGATTGCCAGCCGGGCGACATCCTCAAGATCGTCTCCGACGAGGAGTTCAACCGTCTCGTCGAGGAGCGTCGCAAAGTCGGGGAGGCCCGCGTCAAGGCGGGGATGAGGCGGACCGCCCCCGAACGCGTCTACGAGATCGACCTCGACCTCGGGAGCGAATGATCGGCGCCGTTCACCGGAAGTGCATACTTTTTATCATTAAACGATAATAATGCTGGTAATATGCCAGGTTACTATTCTTGATCAAAGGGGGAAGCACGGCCCGTCTCGCATTGCTTTTTCGCATGGTCGACGAAGGCATCGTGTCCTTCTCCGTGGCGGCGGGCTTCTTGGTCGCCGTGCCTTTGTGCGCCGTCCAGGGCAGCTGGATCGTCGAGTGGTCCTTCGGCATGTTCGTCGCCACCTGGGTGCTGGCCTTCCTGACGGCCTATCCGTTCGTCTGCGTGCTGCTCAACACCTGCTATCTGGCGGCTCCGCCCGACGATGCTGTGCGCGCGGCGGCCGGCAAGCGCATGGAGGCGGCCACGATTTTCGCGGGGGCGTTCGGCGTGTTGTGCGCGGCGCTGCTGACGGCGCCGTCTCGCGTCGATTCGGCGGTTGCGACGGGGCCGGTGGACGGGCTCGCCATCGCCGGGGTCGGCATGCTGGCCTGCCTGGTTTGGTATGCGGCGGCCCGCTTCCTGCCGAGGGGCGGCGAGCCCTCGGCCTCGACGATGCCGGCGCTTGCGGCCCTGCTCGTGGCGTCGACGGCGTTCGGGCTGCTCTGCACCGTCTGCTCGGGCCTCGTCTGGAAAGCCCTCGTCATGCTCTACCCCTTCAATCTCCTCCTCATCCTCGCCAAGCACCTCAGAACGCGCTTGCACGAACGGCGCGGCGGGCGCGCGCGTCGCCTGCTGCGTCGTTGACGGGAAAGATGCGTTTATTGAGCGGATGTGCGACTTCGCCCGACGCGCGTTCGCGCGTGCGGAACCGGTGCGCTAAACTATCGGCGAACCCGAGCACCAAGGAGCCAACCATGTGCGGAATCGTCGGATACACCGGAACCCGTCCCGTCAAGGACATCCTCATCGAAGGCCTGTCGCGGCTTGAGTATCGCGGCTACGACTCGGCCGGCATCGCCGTCGAACAGGACGGCGCGCTGGAAGTCGTGCACTGCAAGGGGAAGGTGAGCGGCCTCGCGCGGCTCGTCGAGCCCCTCAACCTCACCGGCACCTGCGGCATCGGCCACACGCGCTGGGCCACGCACGGCCGCCCGAGCGAGGCGAACGCGCATCCTCACACCTCCTGCGACGGCCGCGTCGCCGTCGTGCACAACGGCATCATCGAGAACTTCGCCGAGCTGCGCGAAGAGCTGGAGGGCCGCGGCCACACGTTCACGAGCCAGACCGACACCGAGGTCATCGCGCACCTCGTGGAGGAGAACCTGCGCGAGAGCCACGATCTGCTGCAGGCCGTGCGCGATGCCACCGAGCGCCTGATCGGCGCGTACGCCATCGCGGCCATCAGCGACCAGGAGCCCGGCACCCTCGTGGCGGCGCGCAAGGACTCGCCGCTCGTGGTGGGGCTCGCCGACGACGGGGCGTTCGTCGCCTCCGACATCATCGCCATGATCGACGACACGCGCAACGTGGTGGTGCTGGCCGACGGCGACGTGGCGAAGCTCACGCCTGCGGCCACCACGTTCTTCAACGTGCGCGGCGAGGCGTACGAGCCCGAGGTGACGCACGTCGATTGGGATCTCGACGTGGCGGAGAAGGGCGGCTACCCCGACTTCATGCTCAAGGAGATCCACGAGCAGCCGCGCGTCATCCGCGACACGCTGGCGGGCCGCCTCGTGAACGGCGCGCTGTCCATCGACGAGCTGGACCTCACGCTGGAGGAGCTCAACCTCATCGACCGCGTGTACGTCATCGCGTGCGGCACGAGCTACCACGCCGGCCTCATCGCGAAGAACCTCATCGAAGGCTGGGCGCGCATCCCCACCGAGGTGGAGGTGGCCAGCGAATTCCGCTACCGCAACCCCATCATCACGCCGTCCACCCTCGTGGTGGCCGTGTCGCAGTCGGGCGAGACCGCCGACACGCTGGCGGCCATCCGCGACGCGCGCGTGAAGGGCGCGAAGGTGTTCGGCATCACGAACGTCGTGGGCTCGCCCGTGGCGCGCGAGAGCGACGGCGTGATCTACACGAAGGCCAACAAGGAGATCGCGGTGGCCTCCACGAAGTCGTTCCTGGGCCAGGTGGTGTCGCTGACGCTGCTCGGCATGCTGCTTGCCCAGGTCAAAGGCAAGCTCAAGACGAACCAGGTGCGCTTGCTGTTCCACGAGCTGGCCGACACGGCCGAGCAGGTGGAGCGCATCCTGGCCGATGCGACCGCCATCGACGAGGCGGCCCGCGCGTGCAAGGACGCTTCGAGCGCGCTGTTCGTGGGCCGCGGCATGGGCGCCGCCATCGCTTGCGAAGGCGCGCTCAAGCTCAAGGAGATCAGCTACCTGCACGCCGAGGCCTATCCGGCCGGCGAGATGAAGCACGGCCCCATCGCGCTCATCGACGAGGGCTTCCCGGTCATCGCGGTGGCCACGAAGAGCCCCGTCTACGACAAGCTCGTGTCGAACCTGCAGGAGGCGAAGGCCCGCGGCGCGATGGTGGTGGCCATCGCCACCGAGGGCGACGAGGACATCAAGCACCACGCCGACCACGTCATCTACATCCCGAAGGTGCGCGACGCGTTCTCGGCCATCACGGCCAGCGTGCCGTTGCAGCTGTTCGCGCGCGCCATCGCCGTCGAGCGCGGCTGCGACGTGGACCAGCCCCGCAACCTGGCCAAGTCGGTGACCGTTGAGTAGGGAGGCGGCGGCCGAGCGGGCCGCAACCGCCAGCGCCGCCGAAGCGGCGTCGTCGGCGTTCGAAGGCGTCGAGGGTGCGGTGGGCCTCGGCGTGGACATCGTGGAGATCGCCCGCATGCGGCGCATCCTCGAGCGCACGCCGAGCTTCCGCGAGAAGGTGTTCTCCGAGGAGGAGCGCGCCTACTGCGAATCCACGGCCAACCCCGAGGTGCATTACGCCACGCGCTTCGCCGCGAAGGAGGCCGTGCTCAAGGCGCTCGGCACCGGGTTCTCGCGCGGCGTCGCGAACCACGACGTGGAGGTGCGCCGCAACGCGAAGGGCCGCCCCTCCGTGGTGCTGCACGGCCGCGCGAAGGAGATCGCCGCCGAGCAGGGCGTGCGCGAGCTGCCGCTGTCGCTGTCGTACACGCATACCGACGCCGTGGCCTGCGCGCTCGCCATCACCGAGGAGTCGGTGCGTGCGCAGGAGGAACGCGTGAACCCCATGGAGGAGCTGGCGAAGCAGTTCAAGGAAGCCCGCAGCCTCCTCGACGAGATGGACAAGCCGGCGGCGGGAGCGGGGGCCCCGGAGGCTGAGGCCCGCTGACGGTGATCCCGCGCGCCCGGGCCGCGTCTTCGACGCGCGAATCGGGCGGAACCAAGCAATTTTGACGTTTTGCGAACTTCGCTGCTCGAATCCCAAACGTTGTTCTTTTCGCGTACGCCCACGACCTGCTGTTTTGCGCGCAGCGCAAAATCTGGTTAGTTTCGAGCGCGGAATAAAGTTCGCAAAACGTCAAAATTGCTTCGATCTGCCCGATTCGCGTGTTCTGCGGATCTCGCTCGATCTAAAGTCCCTGCCGCATGAGCCGCGTGTGGAGCTCGCGTTGTCGGGCGGCGTAGTCTTTGCAGCGCGGTTGAATCTGCTTGCCGAGGCGACCTGCCACTACGTGTGCGAGCTTATTGAATTCCCAGAGGTTTTTGACCTGCTTGTTCGTGATGGTAAGCATGGTGATGCCAACGGATTCCAAGTCGTTTCGCCGTCGGGCGTCGCGCGCGATGCGGTCTGCTCCAGTATGCGCGAGGTCGCTGTCGTACTCGAGGCCCAGTTTCGCTGCGGGCCAGTACAGGTCGATGCGGTACGTTTTCCTCGTTTTCGTTGCGCCTATCCGCTGCAAAACGGCGACCTCGTGGTTCAAGCGTGGTTGACCGAAACCGCACCCGCCGAGCGCGCACGGCAGCTCGAAGAGCATGGACACGTCGGTCTCCCTTGGAGAAGCCGACCGGGGGAGAACGTGCTGGAGGGCCCATCGTGCCGCTTTCGTTCCGTGAACGCCGGGGATGCGCTTGAGGTACGACTGCATGCGTGGGACGGTGGTGAGCGGATTGCGTGCATAGAAGCCGTCGGGATGGGTGCGCGAAAGGGCGTACGAGCCGCAGAGCTCGTAGCCTATGCGGATAAGGTCGACACGGTGCGCCAAGGTTCCGATCTGAGGGAACAGCAGTTCGGGGGAAGCGGCGAACAGTTCGTTTTCGCTGCGAACGAACAGGATGGATCCATGGGGAAGCGAGGCGGTGCCGACGCTGTGGCCCGCGACGAGGCTCGTCCTACGGCGTCTCGTCTCGCGTGACGCCATCACATGGCGCGGCGCGCTCAGCGCGTTGGCGAAGGGGACGGCCTCTGCGATCTCGGCGGAGCTCGGTAGGCGTTCGGGCAATGCGAAGCCGCGCGACGCGGGCTGGCGGCGGAGGAAAGCGGCGTTGGACGCCCGCGTGCACTCAAGCGCTGATATGTGGCTGAATACGATGTGCATGTCGCCCAGTATAGCTGCTTTGATCAGGTAAAACAACGATTTCACGCGCTGGAAACGCGTTGGGTTTCCGCTGGAAACGCGCTAGGTTTCTGCTAGAAACGCGCTAGGTTTCCGTTGGGTTCACGCTCGAACCGCGTGGCATTAGCGCTAGATCCGCGTGAGAAACACGCTGGATTCGCGTCGTGCTCACGCTAGAAAATGCGGGGTTTTCCGCCGCCCCCTTCCGCTACCCCTTGTCGCCGAAGCGGCGGCGGGCCTCGTCGTCTTCCATGTATTCCAGCAGGTCGCCCGGCTGGCAGTCGAAAATGCGGCAGAGCTCGTCGAGCGTCTCGATGCGAAACGCCCGGATCTTGCCGTTCTTGATGCGCGACACGGTTTGCACGGTGCAATCGAGCTCGGCGGCGAGTTCTACCGACTGCATCTTCTTCGCGGCCAGCAGCTTGTCGAGGTTGAAGATAATCGCCATGGCAATCGCCTACGGGGCGTCAACGGACGACGGGTCGAATACGACCAGGGGGGGGGTATGCGTAATCCGGCTCCTCATCGCGTTGTGCATGCGCGTCCTCCTGACGGCGAACATGAAACTATGTTTGCGGAGATTATAATTCCTTCGAGTGCCGTTTGCCCCGTAAAGTTAAGCGTTTCATTTAATTTGTTAAGCAAAAGCATTGAAATGTGCGGCCAAGCTCGGTAAGTTGATGGAATACGTGCACGAGGAGAGACGAGGAGGCGCCCTCATGACGCCGGAACACGACACGCAAGGCCAAGACGACGGTCATCAGGCGACGCCCTCCCACGACGTCGACGGTTTCGACGCGCCTCCCGACCGGTTCACCTCGTTCGTGCCCGCGTCGCGGGGCGCCCGCCCGGGCCCCGCCCACGGAATTCCCGCCAATCCCGGCAATCGCGGCAACCAGCGCGGCCCCTCGCGGCAGAGGCCCGCGTTCACCAAGAAGGCCGCCTTCATCGCGGTCGGCGCGCTCGTGGGCGTGGTCGCGATCGTGTACCTGGCGGGGGCGTTCGCCTTCATGGACCGCTTCATGCCGAACACCACCATCATGGGCAAGGACGTGTCGCTCAAAACCACCGCCGAAGTGCAGGACCTGCTCACCGACGTGGCGAAAAGCTATCAGCTCGACGTCTCGGGGCAGGGCTTCTCGCTGACCCTCACCTCCTCCGACCTGGGCACCGCCATCAACAGCCAGAGCGTGACGGACGCCATGCACGCCGATGCCAGCCCGTGGGCGTGGCCGGTCGAGATCTTCGCCGCGCACGACGAAACCGACAAGCTGGCCACCTCGAACGGCAAGCTGGACGAGGCCGTGCGCAAGGCGGTCGAGACGTTCAACGAGCAGGCCGAAGCGCCGCGCAACGCCGGGCTCGACTACGACGGCGGCAGCTCGCGGTTCGTCGTGCGCGCCGAGACCGTCGGCACCGCGCTCGACGCCGACAAGGTGGTCGAGGCGGTGAACGCGGCCGTCGCCGAGCTCGAATCGTCCGTCGTCCTCACCGAGGATGCGCTGCAGCAGCCCACGCTGTTCTCGGACGACGAGCGCCTGGCGAAGTCGGCCGACGACGCGAACGCGCTGCTGCAAGCCGACTTCTCGCTCAACTTGGGCGACACGCCCGTGGCCCGGGTGGACGCCGACCAGATCGCCGACTGGATGCGCCTGCGCGACGACGCCTCGGTGGGCATCGACGAGCAGCTCGTGGCCGCCTGGGTGCAGGACACGGCGTCCGCGTGCAACACCTACCAGGCACGCCGCACGTTCACGCGCGCCGACGGCAAGGAGGTCACCGTGTCGGGCGGCGTGTACGGCTGGATCATCGACAAGGACAAGCTGCAAGAGACGATCATGAACGGCGTGAACTCCGCGCAGACCGGCGACGTGGCCATTCCCTGCGAGCAGGAGGCGGGCGCCTACGACGGCCTGCACGGCCGCGACTGGGGCAAGCGCTACGTCGACGTCGACCTCGGCGAGCAGCACGCGCGCCTCTACGACGACCAGGGCTCCCTCGTGTGGGAGTCGGACGTGGTCACGGGCACGCCGGACGGCGAGCACGACACCCCCGAGGGCATCTACGTGATCAACGGCAAGGAGAGCCCGTCGAAGCTGATCGGCCAGATGGAGCCCGAGACGGGCGAGCCGGAGTACAAGACGGAAGTGAAGACGTGGATGCCGTTCGTGGAGAACTACATCGGCTTCCACGACGCCGAGTGGCAGTCCGCGTTCGGCGGCTCGCGCTACTCCTCGGGCTACGGCAGCCACGGCTGCGTCAACTTGCCGCCCGACAAGTCGGTGGAGCTGTACGACCTCATCGAGGTGGGCGACGTCGTGGTGAGCCACTGGTAGGATCGCCGCCGCGCCCCGCAGCCTCCGCGCCCCGGCTCGCGCCCTACGCGCCCACGAGCTCCGCGAGCGCGTCGGGCACGCATACGATGACGTCCTCCGCCGTCGCGGCGATGACCGACCAGCGCGCCGCCGCGGCCAACCCGGCGCGGCCGTGCAGCTCGGTGCCCAGCACGCACGCCTCGAACGGGTCGAGGCCCTGCGCCAGCAGCGCCGCCGTCATGCCGGCCAGCACGTCGCCCGTCCCGGCCTTGGCCAGCGCGGGGGTGCCGTGCGTCATGCGCACGGTCCGCTCGCCGTCCGAGACGTACGTGACCGGCCCCTTCACCACGGCGATCACGCCGTATGCCAGCGACAGCGCCTGCGCGAGCGCGCCCGGGTCGTCGGTGGGCAGGTCGAAGGGGCGCGCGAGGCGGGCGGCCTCGCCGGCGTGCGGCGTGACCACGGTGGGGTTCCCGTTGAGGAAGCGCCGCTTCAGCAGGCGCCGCCCCTTTTCCGAGACGAGCGCGTTGAGCCCGGTGCCGTCCACCAGCACGGGCGCGTCGGCGTGCTTGAGCACGAAGTGCGCGAGCTTCTCCGTGCCGCCGTCGTCCGCGTCGAACCCGCAGCCCACGAGGTAGGCGCGCGGCTTGTCGGGCGTCGAGGCCGGCAGGTTCGCCGCGAGGGCCGCGCGCGGGCGCACGACGAGGGAGGGTCGGTAGCCCTGCACGAGCGGGACGGCCGACGGGCTGGTGAACACCTCGGTGTAGCCGGCGCCCATGCGCTGGCTCGCGTAGGCCGCCAGGCACGCCGCGCCCGGATAGCGCTCGCTGCCCACCACGGCGCTCAGCGTGCCGCGCGCGTACTTGTTCGCGTCGTCGGCCGGCAGCGGCACGAGGGCCACCAGCTCGTCGTTGCTGTATTCCCGGACATCCTGCATGGGCACACCGCCTTGTCTTTCGAGGAAGCACGTTGAGGAAGCACGTGCTCGCATTCTACCGCGTATCGCGGGCGAGCGCGACCGCGGCGCGAAACGGTAACGCCGCGCCGAATCGGCCCGTAACCGTGCGTAAACGGATGTCGGAGCCGCGCGTTCCGCTTCTCCCGTGCGATAAAATGGCGGAAACAACCACCGCGTTGCGCGCGCCCTCCGCCCGGCGCCGGCGCGCCGCGCGACGCGATCACGGCGACCAAGGAGCACATCTCATGGATACGACCAACAAGCACGACTGGGGCCTCATCATCGCGGGCGTCCTGCTCGTCATCTGCAGCATGTTCTTTCTCTTCGCACCGGGCCTGGCGCTCGTCACCATCACGGTGATCGCCGGCGCGGCGTTCCTCGTGTCGGGCATCTTCGACATCATCAACTACTTCCGCTTCCGCAAGGCCATGAACCTGTCGGGCTGGGCCCTGGCCTACGCGGCCCTCGACATCGTGCTGGGCATCCTGTTCCTCGTGAACCCGCTCGTGTCGGCCGGCGCGCTGGCATGGTTCATCGGCGCGTTCTTCATCGTGTTCGGCGTGTTCGAGGCCGTCGGCGCGTTCAAGGTGCGCAACATGGGCGTGTCCATGTGGGGCTGGATGCTGTTCTCGGGCATCGTCGGCGCGCTGTGCGGCCTGACGTTCTTCATCGCTCCCGCCATGCTGGGCGTCTTCCTGTCCGTGTTCATCCTCATGCGCGGCGCGTCGCTCATCTTCTACGGCTGGAACACCGGCAAGGCGATGCTCGCCTAGCGCGAACGTACGGAGCATGGAACGTTTGCTGAAACCCTGAGCCGAGCGCACAGCGGCGTCCCGGCTCGTGGTAGAATTCCGAGGAAAACAGGCGAAGGCCCCGAATCGTTCGGGGCCTTCTTCCCGATAGTGCGAAACGGTGAAGAACATGGCAGACGAACAGCAATCCTTGCTCGACGAGCAGGCGCTCGCGAAAGCGACCAGCGATCCGGCCGCGCGCATCGACGCGCTCAGGCGCGAGATCGAGCACCACAGCTACCTGTACTATGCCAACGACGCGCCGTCCATCTCCGACGCCGCGTTCGACTCGCTCATGCGCGAGCTGCGCGAGCTGGAGGCGGCCCATCCCCAGCTCATCGACCCGTCCAGCCCTACGCAACGCGTCGGCGGCTACGTGGGCGAGCAGTTCGCCCCCGTGCGCCACGAGCGGCGGATGTACTCGCTCGACAACGCCATGGACCTCGAGGAGCTGGACGCGTGGATCGAGCGCGTGGCAGAGGCGTTCGGCCGCATGGTGCCCGTGGTGTGCGAGCTCAAGATCGACGGCTCGTCCATCGCGTTGACGTACGAGGGCGGGCGCCTCGTGCGCGCGGCGACGCGCGGCGACGGCACCACCGGCGAGGACGTCACCGCCAACATGCGCACGGTGAAGGACGTGCCGCTGCGCCTGCGCGAGACGGCCCTCGGCGGGCTGCGGGACGCGGAGGCGCCGGTTGAGCTGCGCGGCGAGGTGTATATGCCGAAGTCCAGCTTCGACGCGCTCAACGTTGCCGCCGAGGCCAATGGCAAGCAGGCGTTCGCGAACCCGCGCAATGCCGCGGCCGGCAGCCTGCGCCAGAAGGACCCCGCCATCACGGCGAACCGCGACCTGTCCACGTTCATCTACGCGGTTGCCGACGAGCGCGCCCTGGCGGTCGAGGGCCAGTGGGAGCTGCTGGCGTGGCTGCGCGAAGCGGGCTTCCACGTGAACCCCGACGTCGAGCTGTGCGAGACGCGCGAGGCGGTGCACGCGTTCTGCGAACGCGCCATCGAGCGCCGCGAGGACCTGCCCTACGAGATCGACGGTGTGGTGGTGAAGGTGAACGCCTTCGTGCAGCAGGAGTCGATGGGCTACACGGCCCGCGCGCCGCGCTGGGCCATCGCGTTCAAGTTCCCGCCCGAGGAGAAGACGACGCTCCTGCGCGACATCACCGTGCAGGTGGGGCGCACCGGCAAGCTGACGCCCGTGGCCGAGCTCGAGCCCGTGGTGGTGGCCGGCTCCACCGTGGCCCGCGCGACGCTGCACAACGAGGACGAGGTGCAGCGCAAGGACGTGCGCGTGGGCGACACCGTCATCGTGCGCAAGGCCGGCGACGTCATCCCCGAGGTGCTGGGGCCCGTGCTGGCGCTGCGACCCGACGGTGCCGTGCCGTGGCAGATGCCGAGCACGTGCCCGTCGTGCGGCTCGCCCGTCATCCGCGAGGAGGGCGAGGTGGACTTCCGCTGCATCTCCATCGACTGCCCGGCGCAAGCGCTGGAGCGGCTGCTCCATTGGGCCAGCCGTGGCGCCATGGACATCGACGGCATGGGCGAGGAGATCGTGTCGCGCCTCGTGGAAAGCGGCCGTTTGACCGACGTGGCCGACTACTACACGCTGGACGAAGTGGAGCTGTCGCTGCTCGACATGGGCCGCGTGAACAAGGAGGGCGAGCCCATCCGCCTCGGGTCCACCGTGGCGAAGAAGCTCGTGGCCGCCATCGACGAGAGCCGCGCGCGCCCGTTCGCCCGCGCGCTGTTCGGCCTCGGCATCCGCCACGTGGGCAAGACCATCGCCGAGCTGCTGGCGGCAGCCTACCCGTCCATCGAGGCGCTCATGGAGGCTTCGGAGGAGGACCTGGCCGCCATCGACGGCGTGGGCCCGAAGATCGCGCGCAGCGCGTACCTGTTCCTGCGCACGCCCGACAACGCGGCCGTCATCGAGCGGCTGCGCAAGCGCGGCGT
Organism: Eggerthella hominis; assembly: GCF_014287365.1. Classification (NCBI taxonomy): domain Bacteria; kingdom Bacillati; phylum Actinomycetota; class Coriobacteriia; order Eggerthellales; family Eggerthellaceae; genus Eggerthella; species Eggerthella hominis. The sequence goes on along the minus strand of NZ_JACOOA010000008.1, from coordinate 15,203 downwards.
GGCGCTCGAGGACGCGGCCGCCGACGCGGCCGAGCAGCTGCCGCAGACGCTCGAGGGCCTCACGTTCGTGCTGACCGGGTCGCTCGTGGAAAGCGGGATGACCCGCGACGAGGCGGGCGCGGCGCTCAAGGCGCGCGGTGCGAAGGTGTCGGGCAGCGTGTCGAAGAAGACGAGCTTCGTCGTGGCCGGCGAGGCCGCCGGCTCCAAGTACGACAAGGCCGTGACGCTCGGCGTCCCCGTGCTGGACGAAGCCGCCCTGCTGCGCATCTTGGCGACGGGCGAGGCTCCCGAGCCCGAAGCCGCGAGCTGACCTCCATCGTCCCCGAGCGAACGGAGGCCGGGACACGCGAATCGCCGAGTTCTAAGCAATTTTTGCGTTTTGCGGCTACTCAGGGCGCGATCCGGCCGGTTTCCTCCGAATGGGAAAAAGCTGACCTGGGACGATGCAGGGAATCTCGTGCCCGACGACAGCCGAGAGCCTCTCAAAGCGGGCGAATCGTTCGCAAAACGAAAGAATCGCTTACTTCGAGCCGATTTGCGTGTCCGGTGGTCGGGCCCGATCGCGTGGGTGCAGGTCGTCCGACGCCGTGCCGCCGGTGGCGTTCGCCAGGCGCTGCCCGCCGCTCACCCAAGGGAGTTACGGAAATGGAATTCGTAACATCACTAAGGGGAAGCCTCTGCTATAGTGTGTTACGCAATCAGATTACGTAACACCACCGACGAGGCAACGACGTCGGGGGCACGAGGGAAGGAACCGAACACATGGCTACATTGACGCGGCGCGATTTCGCGAAGCTGACGGGCGCGACGGCGGCGACGCTGTCGCTGGGCGGACTGCTGGCAAGCTGCACGAGCGGCGAGGCCGCCAAGCCGGCCGAGGACACGACGACCACGGCGGGCGAGGAAACCCCCTCGCAGGTCATCGTCTCGATGACCACCGGTTCCGAGCCGGCGGCGGGCTTCGATCCTTTGGTGTCGTGGGGCTGCGGCGAGCACGTGCACGAGCCGCTCATCCAGTCCACGCTGATCACCACCACCACCGAGCTCGACTTCAAGAACGACCTCGCCACGTCTTACGAGGCGTCCGAGGACGGCATGACGTGGACGTTCACCATCCGCGACGACGCGAAGTTCACCGACGGCACGCCGCTTACGGCCAAGGACGTGGCCTTCACCATCAACGGCATCCTGAACGCCGAGGCGTCCGAGTGCGATATGTCCATGGTGAAGGAGGCCGTGGCGAAGGACGACACCACGGTCGTCATCTCCATGGAGAAGCCGTTCAACGCGCTGCTGTACACGCTGGCCGTCGTGGGCATCGTGCCCGAGCACGCCTACGGCGACACGTACGGCGACAACCCCATCGGCTCGGGACGCTACATGCTCGAGCAGTGGGACAAGGGCCAGCAGGTCATCCTCAAGGCCAATCCCGACTACTACGGCGAGGCGCCGAAGATCGAGCGCGTCGTGGTCGTGTTCATGGAAGAGGACGCCTCGCTCGCCGCGGCGCAGTCCGGCCAGGTTGACGTGGCGTACACCTCCGCGACGTTCGCGGACAAGCAGCCGAGCGGCTACGACCTGCTGAACTGCGCGTCCGTCGACTCGCGCGGCATCTCGCTGCCGACCATCCCGGCGGGCGGGTCCAAGACCGACGAGAAGGGCGAAGCGGCAGCCGGCAACGACGTCACCTGCGATCTCGCCATCCGCCAGGCCATCAACTACGGCGTCGACCGCGACAAGATGATCGAGAACGTGCTGAACGGCTACGGCACCGTCGCCTACAGCGTGGGCGACGGCATGCCCTGGTCCTCGCCCGACATGAAGTGCGCCACCGACGTGGAGAAAGCCAAGAAGCTGCTCGACGACGGCGGCTGGGCCGCGGGCTCGGACGGCATCCGCGAGAAGAACGGCACGCGCGCCGCGTTCAACCTGTACTACTCGGCCGGCGACACCGTGCGCCAGGGCATCGCGGAGGAGTTCTCCAACCAGATGAAGGATCTCGGCATCGAGGTTTCCATCAAGGGCGCGAGCTGGGACGATCTGTATCCGCACCAGTTCACCGACCCGGTGGTGTGGGGCTGGGGCACCAACGCGCCCACCGAGACGTACAACCTGTTCTACTCCAAGGGCACGGGCAACTACGCCTGCTACGAGAACGCCGCGACCGACGCCTACCTCGACGAGGCGCTGGCGAAACCCAAGGTGGAGGACTCGTTCGACCTGTGGCAGAAGGCCCAGTGGGACGGCACGACCGGCATCGCGCCGCAGGGCGACGCGCCGTGGGTGTGGTTCGCGAACATCGACCACCTGTACTTCGCCAAGGAGAACCTCAAGGTTGCCGAGCAGAAGCCCCACCCGCACGGTCACGGCTGGTCGCTCGTCAACAACGTCGACCAGTGGAGCTGGGCGTAGGTTATAGTATTCCCCATGCCCCAATTCATCGTTCGTAACATAGCGAAGTTCATCCTGCTCATGCTAGCCGTGAGCATGGTGACGTTCGTGCTGGTGAGCATCTCGCCCATCGATCCCGTCCAGGCGAACGTGGGGCAGACGGCCTACATCAACATGAGCGAGGCCAAGCGCGCGCAGCTCGCCGAGTACTGGGGCGTGAACACGCCCCTCTGGGAGCGCTACGTCAACTGGTTCACCGACCTCCTGCACGGCGACCTGGGAACGTCGTTGCGCTTCAACGCGCCGGTGATCGACGTCATCGCCACGCGGGCGGTGAACTCGCTGGCGCTCATGGCCACGGCCTGGGTGGTCAGCGGCGTGCTGGGCTTCGCGCTGGGCATCCTCGCGGGCGCGAACCGCGGGCGCTTCGTCGACCGCATCGTGAAGGGGTACTGCTTCCTGCTGGCGTCGGTGCCCACGTTCTGGCTGGGGCTGCTGTTCCTCATCGTGTTCTCGGTATGGCTCGGCTGGTTCCCGTTCGGCTTCTCGGTGCCCATCGGGGTGTCGGCCGCCGACGTGACGTTCGCCGATGCGCTGCACCACCTCGCGCTGCCGGCGCTCACGCTGTCGGTGGTGGGCGTGGCGAACATCGCGCTGCATACGCGCGAGAAGACTATCGACGTGCTGGAAAGCGACTACGTGCGCTTCGCCCGCGCCCGCGGCCTGTCCACGTGGGGCGCCCTGCGCCACCACGGCCTACGCAACCTCGCGCTGCCGGCGCTCACGCTGCAGTTCGCGTCGATCTCCGAGATATTCGGCGGATCGGTGCTGGTGGAGCAGGTGTTCTCGTACCCGGGCCTCGGCCAGGCGGCCGTCACGGCGGGGCTCGGGGGCGACGTGGCGCTGCTCGTGGGCATCGCGCTGTTCTCGGCGGCCTTCGTGTTCACCGGCAACCTAATCGCCAGCACGCTGTACGGCGTGGTGGATCCCCGCATCCGAAAGGGGGAGGCTCGTGCCTAGCGTCGCCGACGAGGCTTTGACGGCTCCGGCTCCCGTGCTGTACCGTCCGCGCCGCGCCCGCGTGGGCAACCGCAAGCTGACGCTGGCGGCGTTCGTCTTCGCCATCGCGGCGCTGGCCGCCGTGGTGGTGGCGGGCGTCCTCGTCACCGATGCGGCCACCGTCACCGATTTCTCGCAGAAGAACCTCGCGCCCAGCTTAGGCCATCCGTTCGGCACCGACTGGATGGGGCGCGACATGCTGCTGCGCACGCTGGCGGGCCTGTCGACCAGCGTGCTGGTGGGCCTGCTGGCGGCGGGCGTGTCGTCGGTCATCGCGCTCATCATGGGCGCGGTGGCGGCGCTGGGCGGCAAGCGCGCCGACGCCGCGGTCACCTGGCTCATCGACCTCATGATGGGCATCCCGCACATCGTGCTGCTCATCCTCATCTCGTTCGCGCTGGGCAAGGGGTTCTGGGGCGTCACCATCGGCGTTGCCGTGACGCACTGGCCCAGCTTGGCCCGCGTCGTGCGCGCCGAGATCCTCCAATGCAAGCAGTCGACGTTCGTGGCGGCGGCCCGCAAGCTGGGGCAGAGCCCGGTGAGCATCGCGGCGAAGCACATGGTGCCCTACGTGCTGCCGCAGTTCATCGTGGGGCTCATCCTGCTGTTCCCGCACGCCATCCTGCACGAGGCGTCCGTGACGTTCCTCGGGTTCGGCCTGCCGCCCGAGCAGCCGGCCATCGGCGTCATCCTCAGCGAGTCGATGGCGTACCTGTCGGCCGGCATGTGGTGGCTCGCGGTGTTCCCGGGCATCGCCCTCATCGCCACCGTGCTGCTGTTCGACCTGGCCGGTTCGAACTTGCGCAAGCTCGTCGACCCCCACAGCTCGCAGGAATAGGAGGAGGGGCATGGGCGAACCGAGCAAGAACAACCCCCTTCCCGAGGCGTTGGCGGCGCGCGAGCGCGCGCTGTACGAGGCCGCGGCCGAGTTGGAACGCCTCACCGACGAGCTGCTCGGCGATCCCTCCTCGCAGGAGGAGCTGCGGGGAGAGGCGGTCGCTGCGGAAGGAGCCGCTTCCCACGAGGCTCTTTCGCACGAGGATGCGCAGGTTCACCACCACCATACGCATGCGCCTGTCTCGCACCACGAGCACGGCCATCACCTGCTGCAGGTGGAGGACCTCAGCGTGGGCTTCCGCATGTACGAGGAGGACGCGCCGTTCTTCCGCGCCAAGCAGCGCGAGGTGGAGGTCATCCATGCCTTGAGCATCTCGGTGCATGCGGGCGAGATCGTGGCCGTGGTGGGCGCGTCGGGCTCCGGCAAGACGCTGCTGGCCGATGCCATCCTGGGGCTGTTCGAGCCGAACGCCACCGTGTGCGGGCGCATCTGGTTCGACGGGCAGGCGCAGGACGCCGCGACGCTTTCCGAGCTGCGCGGCCACGGCATCTCGCTCGTGCCGCAGAGCGTGAACAACCTCGACCCGCTCATGAAGGTGGGCCGCCAGGTGGAGGGGTTCGCCCGCACGCACGTGCCGCGCGAGGAGCGCCGCCGGCGCCGCGCCGAGCTGTTCGAGCGCTACGGTCTGCCCGAGGACACCGCGAAGAAGTACCCGCACGAGCTGTCCGGCGGCATGGCCCGCCGCGTGCTTCTGTGCTGCGCGCTCATGGACGACCCGCGCGTCATCATCGCCGACGAACCCACGCCGGGCCTCGATCTCGAGCTGGCCGTACGCGCGCTCGACGACTTCCGCGCCTTCGCCGATGGGGGCGGCGGCGTCATGCTCATCACGCACGACATCGAGCTGGCGCTGCACGTGGCCGACCGCGTGGCGGTGTTCCGCGACGGCACCGTGGTGGAGGAGACCGCCGTCGCGAACTTCGCGTCGCCCGACCTGTTGCAGCATCCGTTCAGCCGCGAGTTGTGGCACGCGCTGCCCGAGCACGGCTTCGAGGTGCCGGCGAAGGGAGGCGCACCATGTTAGAGGCGCGCGGCATCTCCTACGCGTACCCTGGCGCTCGCGCGCCGCTCTACCGCGACTTCGACCTGGCCGTCGACGCGCACGAGCGCGTGGCGATCAGCGCGCCGTCCGGCTTCGGCAAAACCACGCTCTGCCGTCTGCTGGCCGGCTACGAGCGCCCGCAGGCGGGCGCGATCCTCGTGGACGGAACGCCCTTGCCGAAGCGCGGCGCGTGTCCCGTGCAGATGATCCTCCAGCACCCCGAAACCGCCGTGGACCCGCGCATGCGGATGGAGCAGACGCTGGCCGAAGCGGGGGAGGTGCCGCAGCGTTTGCTCGACGACCTGGGCATCCAGCAGCGGTGGCTCACGCGCTTCCCGCACGAGCTGTCGGGCGGCGAGCTGCAGCGCTTCTGCATCGCGCGAGCGCTGGCGGCGAACCCGCGCTACCTCGTGGCCGACGAGATATCCACCATGCTCGACGCCGTCACCCAGGCGCAGATCTGGCGCTTCCTCGTCGCCGAGACGCAGGCCCGCGGCATCGGGATGCTGTTCGTGTCGCATTCGCCCGCGCTCACCGAGCGCATCGCCACGCGCGTGGTGGATTTGGCGCGCGGCTAGGGGGTCATCTGCTCCGATCTGGGGTATTCTGCAACGAAAACATGCTTTTACGGCAATATTCAAGTTTGACTATAATCAGCGAAAAGAATAGTATGAACGCAGCTTGAATCAAACTGGGGCTCCACGCTGCGCGTTCGATTCCCCTGGTTCGAGCACCGTCGGGATTGAGAGAATCAGGGAAGGGAATCTATGAAGAAGCACATTCGCATCATGCTTGCGGCCGTGTGCGCGTTCGCTTTGGTGGGCGCGTTTGCGCTGGTCGGTTGCTCAACGGGCACCGAGCAGAAGACCGAGGAGCCGCAGCAGACCGAGGATCAGGCCGCCAAGACCGAGAGCCACGAGGCCGTGGAGCTGCAGCTGTTCGCCGCGAACTCGCTGTCGAAGGCCATGGACGCCGTGCAGCAGCTGTACACGCAGGACCATGACTGGGTGACGTTCAAGGACACGCAGTACCTGTCCTCGGGCGAGCTCAACGAGCAGCTTGCCGGCGGCGCGTACGCCGACGTGCTGATCTCCGCCTCCAAGGGCAAGATGGACGACGCCGTGGAGAAGGGCTACGTCGACGAGTCCACGCGCTTCGACATGTTCAAGAACGACCTCGTGATGGTCGCCGGCGAGGACTCCGAGCTGGCCAAGACGTACGGCGCCGACCAGAGCTTCACGCTGGACGACATCGCGTCGGGCGACTACTCCGTGGCCGTGGGCGACGCGTCCGTGCCGGCCGGCAACTACGCCAACCAGGCGCTTTCCACCATCGGCTGCTTCACCGACGCCGACGGCAAGACGGGCAAGGACAGCGCCGGCACCGACGGCTCCTACGACGGCACGCCGCTCGAGGGCAAGGTCAACCTGCAGAGCTCCGTGGGCAACGTGTGCAAGCAGGCCCAGTCCGGCGCCGTGGACGTGGCGTTCGTGTACACCTCCGACGTATACCGCTTCGGCGGCGTGAAGGTCATCGGCGTCGTGCCGGCCGACACGCACAAGAACATCGTCTACCCGGCCGCCATCTGCAAGGACTCCACGCAGGCCGAGGCCGCGAGCGAGTTCATCGAGTGGGCGACCACCGATGCCGAGGCCAAGAAGCTGTGGCAGGAGTGGGGCTTCGAGCTCGTTTCCTAAAGCACGCGCACATACGGTATAGTGATGAGGAAAGGATGGGTTCGCGTTTGCCCATCCTTTCCGTGCGACAAGGACGCCCTTATGAACAACACGCTCTTCACCCGCATCGCCCCCGCCTTCTCGCGTTTCGCGCTGCTGCTCGCCGCGTGCGCGCTGGCGATGGCGATCGCTTTCGTCCCCGGCACCGCCCGTGCAGGCGCCGACGACGAAGGCGATCTCGATGCGCCCAACGCCGCAGCCGGAGCTCCCGCGGCTTCGACGGCGCAGGACGACTCGGTTTCCGACGACGCCGTGAGCATCGCCGCCGACGGCATGTCGGCCTCGATCGACGGCAGCCCCTTCGCGCTCGAGAGCTTCTCGCGTTCCCAGGTGGGCAGCAACGGCGACGTCGACGGCGTCTACGAGGGCTACCGCTACTTCGTCTCCGACGAGCCGGGCAGCCTGGGCGTCATCGCCACCGACGGGCTCACCGTGGTGTACGTGCCCGCGGAGGTGGCGGAGGCCGTGGGCTTCGATGCCGGTTCGTCGGAGAGCCGGGGTTACCTCAAGCGCTTGCTCGTGGCGCTCGACGCCCAGAACTCGAAGGGCGGCGCGACGCTGTCCGTCGAGGGGGAGTGGGTGTTCTCCGGTCAACCCGAGATCGAGCAGGACGGCGTGGTGTACCGCTTCGACCAGGAGCTCAAGCCCGGCGAGTACTACGCCTGCGTCGTCGGCGCGGACGGCTCCGACGTCACCGACGCGTCCAACCCCTCCTACGTGCGTCTCACGCACGCCGACTTCGCCACGCTCTCGCCCGCCGATCAGGTGAGCGTCGTCGGCGCCCCCGAGGGTTTCGCCGCGCTCGCGTCGTTCTTGCAGAACATCGACTACAGCCCGCTGTGGGTGACGCTCAAGACCACGCTCACGGCCATCGTGTTCATCTTCATCTTGGGCCTGCTGGCCGCGTACTTCAGCCTGCGCATCCCCGCGCGGGCGCAGGACATCGCCGATTCCATCTTCACCATCCCCATGGTGCTGCCGCCCACGGTGTGCGGCTTCTTGCTGCTGCTGGCGTTCGGCAAGAACACGGCGCTGGGGCAGTGGTTCATCGACATCGGCTTCCCGCTCATCTTCAGCTGGCAGGCCACCGTCATCGCGGCCGTGGTGGTGGCGTTCCCGCTCATGTACCGCAGCGCGCGCGGCGCGTTCGAGAACCTCGATCCGAACATGCTGGACGCCGCCCGTACGCTGGGCTGGAGCAACGCTAAGTTATTCTTCAAGCTCATGCTGCCGCTGTCGTGGTCGTCCATCGCGGCGGGCACCGTGCTGTCGTTCGCGCGCGCCCTCGGCGAGTTCGGCGCGACGCTGTTCTTGGCCGGCAACTACCTGGGAATCACGCGCACCATCCCCATCGCCATCTACTTCGAGTGGATGAACGGCAACACCGACGTGGCCATCTTCTGGACGGTCATCATCATGATATTCAGCTTCATCGTCATCCTGTTCATCAACCTGTGGAGCAGGCGCACGACGAAGTACCGGAGAGGGGCGGACGCATGAGCCTTGAGGTGAGCATACGCAAATCGTTCTCGTCGTTCACGTTGGACGTGGCGTTCGAGGCGGGGGACGAGACGCTCGGGTTCCTGGGCGCGTCGGGCTGCGGAAAGAGCCTGACCATGCGCTGCATCGCCGGCATCGAGACGCCCGACGAGGGCCGCATCGTGGTGAACGACCGGGTGTTCTTCGACTCCGCGCTGAAGATCAACCTCACGCCGCAGGAGCGCAAGACGGCGCTGCTGTTCCAAAGCTACATGCTGTTCCCGAACCTCACGGTGGCCGAGAACGTGGCGGCGGGCATCGGGCGCGAGGTGTCGAAGGCCGACCGCGGCGCGCTCGTGGCCGCCGAGCTCAAGCGCTTCGGGCTGGAAGGGTTCGACAAGCGCTACCCGGCGCAGCTGTCGGGCGGCCAGCAGCAGCGCGTGGCGCTCGCCCGCATGCTGGCGGCGCGCCCGGGCATCCTCATGCTGGACGAGCCGTTCTCGGCGCTCGACGCGCACCTGAAAAGCGTGCTGGAGCAGAACCTCGTCAGCCTGTTCGACGCGTTCCACGGCACCGTGCTGTACGTGAGCCACGACATCGACGAGGCGCTGCGCTTCTGCGACCGCATCGCCGTGGTGGAGGCCGGCGCCATCACCGAGACTGGTACGGGCGACGACCTGGTGAATCGGCCGCAGTCGCTGGCGGGCGTGAAGCTGTCGGGCTGCAAGAACGCCACGGCGGCCGTGCGCGTGGACGAGCACCGCGTCCGCCTGCCGAAGTGGGGCATCGAGGCGGCGACGAGCGCGGCGGTTCCCGAGGACGTGAAGGCGCTCGGCGTGCGCGCGTTCTACCTCGAACGTGCCGACGGCCCGGGCGAGAACCGCTACCGCGTGCGCGTCGACCGCGTCAGCGACTCGCGCTTCGAGCGCACGGTGCTGCTGGGCTTCCTCGATCGCGACGAGAGCGAGGCGCCCACGGTGGCCCGCACGGAGGACGAGATGAAGTACCTGCATCAGCACCTGTTCTGGCGCGTCGACAAGCTGGCCGTGCCCGCCGACGAGCTGCCGCACGAGGGCGAAGAGCTCTGGATCCGCATCCCCCCGGACAAAGTGTACCTGGTGTCGCGGTAGGGGCGCGGTGAGCGGCGCGGCGTGAGCGCGCTAGCCCCGCGCGAGCGCGTCGTTCACGAGCGAGCGCAGGAACTGCGAGCGCGTCTCTCCTGCGCGCTTCGCGGTTTCGTCGAGGGCGGCGACCTGGGATTTCGGCAGCTTGAAGGTGATCGTGGCAAGGTCTTCGGCCGAGATCCGAGGCCGCCCGACCACGATCTTTCCCGGGGTTCCGGGGATTTCGCCGCGTTCCCACGGCTCGGCCCATCGCTCAACGAGTTCGTCGGTTATCTCGATGCCGTCTTCGGTGAAGAGCTTTTCCATGGGCTTCTCCTTGCTATGCCAATCCGAGTTCGTTCATCATGCTCCAGGTTGCCTTCATCGCATGGAAGGCGAATACGACGTCGTTGAGCGGGTCGTAGACAACGACGATTTGGAGCAGCCGCCCTTTTGCGTCGAAGCCTACTGCGGCGTACTGGGGAGGGTGCAGCCCTTCGCGTTTGCGGCGCTTGATCTGGTTTCGCCATGCCGTGCGTACGTCGTCTTCCGTCACGTCGGGATGCCGCTCGCAGATGCGGTGATGGACGACGATGCGTTGCTCGGGCAGATCCATGGCGATCATCCTTTTGTGATACGAAATTATAATACAAAATAGGGACTACGACAAGGTGGGCGAGGGGGCGAGTGGAAAAAAGGGTGACTCGGCGCGACGCCCTTCGCTCTCTATTCCCCTCTTCCAGTATAGGGAGCTCGTCTCACGCGCCGATGGCGTGCGTCTCGCGTCGCTTGCTCGCGGATGCTGCGCGCATCCGATGCCGATCTCGCGCCGATTCCACGCGCCGTGCTCTCGTTTCCCATGCGTTTTACCGGCGCTTCCCACGCGCTTCGCACGCGCACCCGACGTCCCCTCCTCGCGCATCCGACGCGCCGCGCGCGTGCCTTCCGCGCGTCGCCCCCGCGCACCCGAAGTGCGCTGCTCCTTTCGCGATATTGCGCTGCGCGAAGGTCGGGCGATGCCCTATACTGTATCCTCGGACGAGAAGGGAGCTGGTCCCGTGAAAGACAGCCATGGTCGAACTATCGACTATTTACGCATATCGCTCACCGACCGCTGCAATTTCCGCTGCATCTACTGCATGCCCGAAGAGGGCGTGACATCGCTTGCGCACGAGGACATCCTGCGCATCGAGGAGATAGAGGAAGCGGTGCGCGTTGCGGCGGGCATGGGCATCCGAAGCATCCGCCTGACGGGCGGCGAGCCGCTCGTGCGCCTCGGTGTGGTGGACCTCGTGCGCGCCATCGCGCACACGCCCGGCATCGAGAACGTGTCGATGACCACGAACGGCGTGCTGCTGCCGAAGATGGCGGCCGACCTCAAGGAGGCGGGCCTGTCGCGTGTGAACATCTCGCTCGACACGCTCGATCCGGAGCAGTTCAAGCAGATCACGCGTCGCGGCGAGCTGCAGCAGACGCTCGACGGCATCGACGCCGCGCTCGCAGCCGGGTTCGATCCCGTGAAGATCAACGCCGTCGCCGTGCGCAGCCTCGACCAGGATTACCTCGCGTTCGCGAAGCTGTCCATCGATCGCCCGCTGCACGTGCGGTTCATCGAGTACATGCCCGTGGGCGAGAGCTCGGGCAGCCACGGCTGCGGCTGGGGCAAGGACGACGTCGTGCCCAGCGAGGAGCTGTTCGACATCATCAACGAGCGCGCCCGCGCCGCGGGGCTCGACGAGCTCGTGCCCGCCGGCGACGACCGCCCGCTGGGGTGGGGGCCGGCGCGCTACTTCGAGTTCCCGAACGCGCAGGGCACGGTGGGGTTCATCTCGCCGCTGTCGCGCCATTTCTGCAGCGAGTGCAACCGCCTGCGCCTGACGGCCGACGGCAAGCTGCGCCCGTGCTTGTTCTCGGACGACGAATACGACCTGCGCACCGCGCTGCGCTCGGGCGATGCGCAGGCCGCGCGTTCCGTGTTCGCCGAAGCGCTCGGCGCGAAGCCCGACGAGCACCACGACAAAGTAGGAACCGAACGCGGTATGAGCCAAATTGGAGGCTGACGCGTTCCGACGGTCTGCCGACCGTCGGAACCTGCCGACGCTGCGCCGCGGAGCAAGTCCCCGAAGGGGGCGAAGGGACGAGGCGCGCCGCCTTCGCGCCAACCTGTGACCTTCCAACCTGCAAGACCACGAAACAAGGAGGCACCCATGACCGAGCAGCAGCTGACCCATATCGACGAGCAGGGCGACGTGCGCATGGTGGACGTGTCGCAGAAGGCCGACACCGAGCGCATCGCCGTGGCCGAGGGATTCATCGCCATGCATCCCGAGACGCTCGCGCTCATCGTGGAGGGCAAGGCGTCGAAGGGCGACGTGCTGGCGTGCGCCCGCGTGGCCGGCGTCATGGCCGCCAAGCAGACGAGCGCGCTCATCCCCATGTGCCACCCGCTCAACATCACGAAGGCGAAGGTGGAGTGCGTGCCCGTGGCCGAAGGCGAGCGCCCCGACGGCCTCGTGGGCATCCACGTGACCACCACCTGCGGCGTCACGGGCAAGACCGGTATCGAGATGGAAGCGCTCACCGCCGCGAGCGTGGCGTGCCTCACCGTGTACGACATGTGCAAGGCCGTCGACCGCGGCATGGAGATCATGGACGTGCGCCTGCTCAAGAAAGAAGGCGGCAAGTCCGGCCTCTGGGAGCGCGCCTAACGGCGCAGCGCCTTGCGTATGGGCGTACCCGGGCTTCGGGACGCGCGAATCCGCTCGAAGTAACCAATTCTTTCGTTTTGCGCGCGTCGAAGGTGTTCTGAGAAGGTTTTCGATGAAGAGGAGCGGAGGGCGAAGATCGTTTCCCCAGGTCGTGCTTTTCGCCGAAGGGGAACACGGTTGAAAACAGTTGAAAACGACCGGCAGGCTCACGCAAAACGCAATACTTGATTAGAATCCGGCGATTCGCGCGCCCCGCGTCCCTCGCGATCATCTCGGGAGGGACGCATCTCCTTACGCGTCCACCACGATGGCGGCGGTTCGGTAGAGCTCGGCCATGAGCTGGTGGCGGTTCGACACGCCCATCTTCTGGTAGATGGCCTTCACGTGCTTCTTCACGGTGTTCTCCGAGATGTACAGGCGCAGGCCGATCTGCTGGTTGCTCAGCCCCTCGGCGATGAGCGCGGCGATCTCCTGCTCGCGCGCCGTGAGGCTCGTGGCCGCCACCACGGGCTTGCCCTCGTCTCGCTTGAGTCCGGCGGGGTAGGTCACGGCCAGGTACGTTGAGAGGTGCCGGTTCAGCACGGCGAGGCACTCCTCTTCCTCCTCGGTGAAATCGCCCGACGCGCGGTTGCGGAACAGGGTGATGGAGCCGTAGATCATGCCGTTGCCCACCTGCGTGCTGCCCATGCTGTAGTGGGCGTCCATGGGGATCATCCATTCGCGGTACAGCTCCGAGCGGTCGCGCATCTCGTCGGTGACGAAGGTGGAGTCGCGGTACACCACGGGATCGTTGACCGAGAACAGCCAGGTGGTGTAGTCGCCGGGTTCGTACTTCTGGTAGTACGACAGCAGCTCCTCGTCGGTCATGTCCACCGACACCGGGTCGAAGAACACGAAGCGCCCGCTCTCGCCGCAATCGCACAGGTCGAAGAACCCCTTATCGAAGGGGACCAGCTCCTTGAAGCCGCACATCGCGCGTCGGCGCAGGTCGGCAAGGTCCGTCGTCCCGTAGAACGTGAGCAGGAGATCGTCGATCGCCCGCCATCGCCTGTCGCTCAGCTCAACCATGGTCCCCCGTTCCCCTTCGCGTCGGACATCCGCTCCGATGGCAATCGTACCATATTCCGCCGTTCGCGAGGGTACCCGATCAGGTACCCTCGCGGGGAGGGGTACTGTTCAAACGCCCTCCTCGCGGGTACTGACGGTGCGCGACCCGCGTCGGTAGGATGGGGTCATCAGGTGGGAATGCCCACGACGACCAGCGAAGGAGCGCACCATGAAGATCATCACCGACAGCACGCCGAAGCAAGACGGATTCCGCATGCCCGGAGAGTTCGAGCCGCGCAAGCAGGACTTCCTCATCTGGCCCGAGCGCCAGGACACGTGGCGCAACGGCGGCAAGCCCGCCCAGGCCGTCCTCGTGGAAGTGGCGAAGGAGATCATCAAGCACGAGCCGCTCACGGTATTCTGCTCGGCCGACCAGTACGAGAACGCCCGCACCCGCCTGCCCGAGGGCGTGCGCGTGGTTGAGATGACCATCGACGACGCGTGGGCGCAGGACAAGGGCCCGTTCTACGTGGTGAATGACAAGGGCGACATGCGCGGCGTGACCTGGGGATGGAACGCGTACGGCGGGCTCGAGGGCGGCCTGTACTTCCCGTGGAAGCGCGACCAGGAATTCGCCACGAAGCTGCTCGACCTCGAGAACTACGACGCGTACGACGCCACGAAGATGGTGTTCGAGGGCGGTGCCATGCAGATCGACGGCGAGGGAACGCTGATCGTGACCGAGAACAGCGTGCTCAACCACAACCGCAACCCGCACCTCACCAAGGAAGAGGTGGAGTGGTACTTCAAGGAGTACATGGGCCTCGAGAAGGTCATCTGGCTGAAGGACGGTATGGCGTTCGACGAGACCGACGGCCACATCGACGACGTGTGCTTCTTCATCCGCCCCGGCGTGCTGGCGCTTTCGTGGACCGACGACGAGACGAACCCGCAGTACCCGAACCTCAAGGCCGCCTACGACGTGCTGTCCGAGGCGACCGACGCGAAGGGCCGCGCGTTCGAGATCCACAAGATCCCGATTCCCGGCATCATCCGCATCTCCGAGGAGGAGAGCGCCGGCGTGGACCTCTGCAAGGACGCCGCGTCCCGCGAGGCCGACCTGCCGCTGGCCATCACGTACATCAACAGCTACTTCGTGAACGGCGGCCTGCTGGTTCCCCAGTACGGCGACCCGATGGACCAGGTGGCGTGCGATATGTTCGCCGAGCTCATGCCCGACCGCGAGATCATCAAGATCTACACCCGCGAGTGGTCGCTGTGCGGCGGCAACATCCACTGCATGGCGCTGCAGCAGCCCGATCCGGCCGCCATCGCCGCGAAGCTGGGCTAGGCAGATCCGCGAACCGTTTGCATCCATGTGCGGGCCGCCCCGAGCGACCCGCACGCTCTCATGAAGGAGGAACCATGGCAGTGAAGGACTACATCGACACCAACGACTTCACCAAGGAAGAGCTGCTCGACATGATCGAGCTGGCGCGGTCCATGAAGACCATGATCAAGGAGGGCGGCCGCTACCCGCTGATCCTGAAGGACCGGACGCTCGGCATGATCTTCCAGCAGGTGTCCACCCGCACCCGCATCTCCTTCGAGACGGCCATGACCGACCTCGGCGGCCACGCGCAGTTCTTCGGCCCGGGCACCATCCAGCTCGGCGGCCACGAGACGCTCGAGGACACGGCGCGGGTCATGGGCTCGCTCGTGGACATCCTCATGGCCCGC
>NZ_JACOOA010000007.1:0-172099 GCF_014287365.1 Eggerthella hominis | reverse complement strand
TCGAGTAGTCGCAGCGGCCCACGATCACGCGCTTCAGCGGGTCCCAGTCGTTCCAAGAGCTGACTATCTTCGCCATGACAGTCTCCTTTCTCCGGCAACGCTCCCTGCGCTGCCTATTGAGGATTGCAGGGTGGATTGTCCACCTCTCCATAAACGCATTTTGATGTGCGGTAACGGTGGATTCAAAGGTCGCACGCGGGGAGGTGTCGCCCTCGGTTTGCACAGCGTGGCGCTCGCGTCCGCGCGGCGTGACATTTGGCTCAAAGTGTCTTTTTTCGCGTTACCTTCGATGGAAAACGTCACGTGCATGTTGGTGGGCGGCGGCGGTATGTTTTCATGGAGAGGTCGCGTCAAGGCGTTCGTGCCACGCGAGCGCCGATTCTGAGAGAAAGGGGTTCGCATGCTGCCGAATTTAGCGCGTGGGGAAGACGTGTTCGACTCGCCGGAGTTGAGGACGAAGATGAGGATTCTCCACGCCGTGGACAAGTCCCTCGACCGCATCACCATCGCCGAGATATGCGAGAACGCCGGCATATCGCGCCAGACGTTCTACCGCCACTTCGAGAGCAAGTACGACATTCCCTGGTGGCATTCCATCTTCTGCCGGCAATTCTACCTCAACGAGATCGGGCGCACCATCGACTGGAAGACGGGGTACTACCATCACCTGCGGCTCATCTCGCAGGAGCGCGATTTCTACCGCAAGTCCATCCAGTACAGCATCAACACGCCGTTCGGCCAGACGGTGATGCCCGAGAACCGCAAGACCGTGCTGCTCGACACGCTGGAGAACTACCGCCACGTGACGGTCAACGACAACATGCGCTTCATCGTGGAGGTGTTCTCGAAGCTGGAATGCGAGGTGCTGAACGACTGGTTCCGCTCGGATGCGCCCACCGATCTCGCGCGCTGGACCGACGATCTCGTGAGCCTCGTGCCCGATCGCCTGTACCGCGCGCTGAGGATCGACGAGCCGGGCGCCTAGGGGAGGCGGGGAAGCGGAGGGGCCGGGGCGGTGCCGAAGGCTGGGGGCGCGGCGGCCGCGCCATGGCCGTCGCCGGGGATTGCCGCTTTGCGAATCGCGCGCGATGTCGTACAATACGCACGCGCGCGTTTCAAGCGCACGCCAGTGTGGCGCAATGGTAGCGCAACAGTTTTGTAAACTGTGGGTTGCAGGTTCGAGTCCTGTCACTGGCTCCACGGAACACCAGGCCGGACGCATGACGCGCCCGGCCTTTCTCGTTGTTCGGCGAACATGCCCTTTCCTTTATTCAAACCCGGGTTGAAGCGGTATACTCATCTGAGGTAATGCACAGGGGGTGCGGCGGGAATGCGCGCTTCGACAGGCGAGAGGAATGCGATGAATCCGCTGTTCGACGAGGCAAAAGCGTTCGTGCTCGACACGATCCGCCGGTTCTACGCGGCGGGAGAGGGCATCGAGCAGGTGGTGGAGCGCTTCACCGACGACTTCTCGTGGGTCGGCGCCGGCGAGGTGGAGTTCTCGGCGGATGCCGAGGAGGCGTTCGCCTACTTCCGCGAACGGGCGCCGCTCGCCCCGCGTTGCGACGTGTCTGAGGAGGAGCTGCATCTCGTGAACGTCGCGGAGCGCACGTGCACCGTCATGGGCCGCTATCGCGTGCGCACGTGCGCGGAGTCGGGGCTCGTGCTGGAGGAGCGGCAGCGGTGTACCTACGAGCTCGTGGACGACGGGGGCGTGCTCAAGATACGCCACGTGCACGCGTCGAACCCCTACCAGGCCATGAAGGACGAGCGCTACTTCCCGTTCGAGGGCGGCATGCAGAACTACGAGTACCTGCAGCAGCTCGTGCGCGAGAAGACGGCCACCATCGACCTGCTCACCGACAACATCATGGGCGGCCTCAAGATGAGCGAGGACGACGAGGCCTACACGCTGTCCTACATCAACGAGGGCCTGGCGCGCATGCTGGGCTACACCGTCGAGGAGCTCGAGGAGATGAGCGGCGGCACCGCGCGGGGCATGGTGTACGGGCCCGACCTCGAGCAGGCGCTCGCCGACGTGGACCGCTGCTTCGCGCAGGGGCCCACCTACGAGACGGAGTACCGCGTGCGCCGCAAGGACGGCTCGCTGGCGTGGGTGCTCGATTCGGGCCGCAAGGTGCGAACCGCGGACGGGACGGTGAAGATCGGCAGCGTGCTCATGGACATCACGTCGCGCAAGGAGGCCGAGATCGCGCTGGCCATGGAGCAGGAGCGCTACCGCATCGCGCTGCGCAGCGTCACCGACGTGCTGTTCGAGTACGACATCGAGCGGGACGTGCTCGTGGAGTACGAGCGCATGCCCGGCGCGGGGGAGAACGCGCTGCCGGAAGAGCGGCGCTTCGAACGCTACACCGGGATGCTGGGCGACGGCGCGCGCATGCACCTCGATGACTACGCGCGGCTGGTCGAGGCGCTGCAGTGCGAGGAGTCGGTGACGATGGACGTGCGCCGCCGGTTCGAGGGCGAGCCCGAGGGAACCTGGCGGTGGACGCGGATGCACGCGATGGTCCTGTACGATCGCGCCGGCGCGGCCGTACGCACCATCGGCAGCTGGAAGGACGTCACCGACGAACGCCGCCAGCTCGAGGACCTCGCCGACCAGGCGCGCCGCGACCCGCTCACCGGGTTGCTCAACCAGGGCGCCACCTCCGAGCTCATCGAGCCGCTGCTGCGCGCGAGCGCCGCGCGCCGCGCGGGCGCGCTGCTCGTCGTGGACGTCGACGACTTCAAGGGCGTGAACGACACGTTCGGGCACCTCGCGGGCGACGACCTGCTCGTGAGCGTCGCGCGGGGGCTCGAAGCGGCGCTTGCGGACGACGACGCCGTCATCGCGCGCATCGGCGGCGACGAGTTCGTCGCGTTCCTGCCGCATGCCGACCGCGCGCAGGCGCGCGAGGCCGCGCTGCGGGTGAGCCGCCGTGCGCGCGAGGGGAGCGCGGCGTGCGCGCCGGTGACGATCAGCGTGGGCGCGGCGATGGCGGGCGCGGACGGCGCGACGTACGAGGCGCTGTTCGGGGCGGCCGACCGCGCGCTGTACGGGGCGAAGCGCGCGGGCAAGAACCGCGTCAGCTTCGCGGGCGAAGCGCGCTCGTAAACGCGGCGCGGTCGTCGGGGCTCACCTTGAGCGCGCGCACGAGGCGCGGTTTGCCGAAGGCGCCGCGCACCTCGAGGGGCCGCTCCAGCTCGATCCAGCACGCCTGTCCGCCCATGGCGGCGAGGTCGAGGCGCTCCCGTTTCGGGACGGCGGGCTCGTCGGCGCTCACGCGCGCGATCAGGCTCAGCGGCACGCGCTCGCAGACGAGCATGCCCCAGCGCGCCACGAGCTCGGCGTCGCCGACGAGCAGCGGGTTCAGCACGACGGCGCGGGTTTCGGCCACCATCCAGACGACCGTGTAGACCGACAGCGCCGTGAGCGCGCACGCCGCGGCCACGCTGAACCGCGCCACCATCATATGCACGGCGAACGTCTCCACGGCCATGAGCCCGATCAGGACGCTGACCACCGCGACGTAGCCGCTCTGCCGATGCGACGTGAACGCCCGGTAGCCTGACGGCACGCGCGGGGCGCAACGCCACGAGGCCGCGGCGTAGTACCACATGGCAAGCTCGAGGCCCGCCATGCGCGCGGCGCGCTCGTTGCGCACGAGTACGCAAAACGCCCCCGCGAACCAGTCGAGCGGGTTGTCCGAGGAGGCCCGCGCGGCGCGGTAGCCGCGGACGAAGCGCCGGATCTCGTGCACGGCCACGGCCGCCTCGACGGCGAGGGTCGCGACGCCCAGCAGCGGCAGGATCGAGGGCTGCCCCGGAACCGCGAGCTGCAGCGAGACGAGGCCGCCCAGCCAGATGACCGGCAGCACGAGCAGCGGCGAGAGCTGCGCGCGGCGCACCACGAGCAGGTAGAACGCCGCGGGCACGCACACCATGAGGTCGAACGGCAGGGCGAAGTTGGACGCGTAGGAGAGGCCGTCGGCGGGCACGGCGGCCACGCAGGCGAGGTCGATGCCGTACAGCAGCAGGCAGGCGAGCAGCGCGAGCGCCAGACGCGGGGGCGCGCGGTGGGCGCGCGGAGAGGGCGCGTTGGCAGACATGGGGTTCATGAGGATCTCCTGACGGGTGTGCGGCCGTTTCGCGCTTCCTATGTTAAACCATGACGCTGCGTCGGGGTCAATGAGGATCGGTGCGGTGCATCGCTTGCTGCAGGCTTTTTCTTCGCCTTTAACGAATCTTTAAGAACCGGGCGCATCCTGGGTTCGAAGGATCGAGAAAGGAAAGCGCAATGGGATGCATATTGGAGACGAACGCGCTCACGAAGACGTTCAAAGGGCAGGCGGCGGTCGATCGTGTGTCGCTGCACGTGCCGGAGGGCGCGGTGTACGGGCTGTTGGGCCCGAACGGGGCGGGGAAGTCGACGCTGCTCAAGATGGTGTGCGGCATGCTGCGCCCCACGTCGGGCAGCATCGCGTTCGCGGGACGGCCGTGGACGCGCGCCGACCTCGACGGCATCGGCGCGCTCATCGAGACGCCGCCGCTCTACGACAACCTCACCGCGCGCGAGAACCTGCGCGTGCGCACGACGCTGCTCGGCGTGCCCGAGAGCCGCATCGACGAGGCGCTGGCCACGGTGGACCTCGTCGGCACGGGCTCGAAGCGGGCGGGGCAGTTCTCGCTTGGCATGAAGCAGCGCCTCGGGATCGCGCTCGCGCTCGTGGGCAACCCGCGGCTGCTCATCCTCGACGAGCCGACGAACGGCCTGGACCCGGTGGGCATCCAGGAGCTGCGCGCGCTCATCAGGTCGTTCCCGGAGCGCGGCATCACCGTGGTGCTGTCGAGCCACATCCTGGGCGAGGTGGAGCACGTGGCCGACCTCGTGGGCATCATCGTGGAAGGGCGGCTGGCCTACGAGGCGCCGCTCGATGCGGGCGTCGACCTGGAGCGCCTGTTCATGGACGTGTGCAGGGGAAGGGCGGTGGCATGATGGGGGCCGGAGCCCGATCGTTTCCGACCGCGTTCAAGGCGGAGGTGCTCAAGGGGCGCCGCGCCGCCCCGCGCAAGGTGGCGCTCATCGCGCCGCTGCCGTTCTGCGTGCTGGGCGTGCTGTCCTCCGGCGTGATCCCGGGCACGGGCGCCGTCGGCGGCATCGCGACGTGCTTGTGGAACTACTGGTACGCGCTCATGATGCCGGTGGCCATCGCGCTGATCTGCGCGTCCATCGCGAACCTCGACGCGCGGCAGAAGCTTCGCCCGGTGCTGGGGCTGCCGCTGCCGCCGGCGCGCACGTGGTGGGCCAAGGTGGCCTACGCGCTCGCGCTCGTGCTGGGCGCGAACCTCGTCGTGCTCGCGTGCTCGACGGTGCTCACGGTGCTCGGCGCCGAGGGGCCGAGCTTCGCCGAGGGGCTGGCCGCGGCGGCGCTGCTGACGATCGCCAGCTCGTGGATGGTTCCCGCCGCGCTCGCGCTGACCTTGCGCTTCGGCACGCTCGCCGGCATCGCGATTCCGGCTTTGGTGCAGGTGGGCGTTGGCATCGCCCTGTGGACGTCGGACGCGTGGTTCGCGTTTCCCCCGGCCACGACGCTGTGCGCGGTGGCGCCGCTGCTGGGCGTGGCGCCCTCGGGCGTGCCGCTCGAGGCGGGAGACGCGCTCGGCGCATTCGGCGGCGACGCCGCGGGCGGCCTCGCGCTGGCCGTCGCCCTGTTCGCCGCGCTCGCCATCGTCGGGGCGGCGTGGTTCTCGAAGCGCGAGGCCGCATGATGGCGCGGGTGACGTTCGCGCACGCGCTGCGCTCGGAAGCGGTACGGTTGCGCCGCTCGCCGCTCGTGTGGCTCCACGCGGTGCTGGCGACGGTCCTCGGCGGGCTCGCGGGCGCGTACTTCGCGTTCTCGTCTTGGGACTCGCTCATGGGGACCGACGCGTTCTTCCAGTTGCTCGGCGCCGGCGCGCCGCTGCTGGCGGGCATCGCGTGCGGGCTGGCGGCCGACGCGGAGCAGCGCGCGGGCGAAGGGGCGAACCTGCTGGGCGTGTCGTCGCGGCGCGCTGCGCTCGCGGCGAAGCTCGCGGCGCTGCTGGCGCTCGGCCTCGCGGCGGCGGCGTGGGCGGCGGTGCTGTTCTGCACGGCTCTGGCGCTTGCGGGGCGGGCGCTGCCGGAGTTTCCGGCCCTCGCGCTGGCCGTATTGGGCATCGCGCTGGGAAGCGCGTGCTCGTACGCGATCTTCCTGCTCGTGGCGCTGAAATGGGGACGCAACGCGTCCATCGGCCTGGGCGCGCTCGGGTTCATCGCCGCCATGGCGCTGCTCGGCGGGCTGGCGAACGGGCTGGTGACGGGAACGCTGTCGGGCGCGCTGGGCGTCGGCTTGGCCGCGGTCGTGCCGTTCGCCTGGCCGTCCCGCCTGGCGACGCTCCCCCTCGAGGCGTCCATCGCCTCGGGGTTGGGCGCGGCCGCGCAAGCGTCTGCGCTCGCGTCGGCCTGGGCTGCGGTGGCGCTCGTGTGCGTCGTCGCGACGGCCGTGGTGCTGGCCGTAACGCTGGCCTGCGCGAACCGCTTCGAAGGCCGCCGCGGCGGGGAATGAGGCGACGGCAAGGGACGGGGCGGCAGAGCGGGGCGGCGGGACGGGGTTGCCGCCTCGTGCTACACTCGACGACGGATGAAAGGAGCGACGATGGCGCGGATACTGGCGGTGGACGACGAGCCGGCGATCAGGAGCCTTCTCGAACGCACGCTCGGCAAGGACGGGCACGACGTGCGCTGCGCGGCGTGCGCCGATGAGGCGCTCGCGGCGCACCCCGAGCGCTACGACCTCGTGCTGCTCGACGTGATGATGCCCGGCATGGACGGCTTCGAGCTGTGCCGCATCGTTCGCGAGCGCACGGACGCGCCCATCGTGTTCCTCACGGCGAAAGCTGCGGAGGAGGACGCGGTGTTCGGCTTGGGCGTGGGCGCGGACGATTATATTCGCAAGCCCTTCGGCGCGGCCGAGCTGCGCGCGAAGGTGGCGGCCCATCTGCGGCGCGAGAAGCGCGAGCGCGTGTACGCCCTCGCGTTCGGCGACGTGCGGCTCGACCTCGCGGCGCGGGAGCTGTACGTGGGCGACGCGCGCGTGGCGCTCACGAAGACCGAGTTCGACGTGTGCGAGTTCTTGGCGCGCCATCCGGGCCAGGTGTTCTCGCGCGACCAGATCGTCGAGGGCGTGCTGGGGTGGGGCGCGGAAAGCGACGCGGCCACGATCTCGGTGCACGTGAGCAACGCGCGCGCGAAGCTGAAGGCCGCGGGCGCGGAGCCCGTGCAGACCGTGTGGGGCGTGGGGTACAAATGGATCGCGTGAGCGGGCGCGGCGCCCGGCGCGGGCGCGGGCTGCCGCTGAGCCTCGTCATCCTGCGCTACTTCGCCTACGTGCTGGCGGCGGCCGTCGCGCTGGCGGTGGGGACGTACGTCGTGTTCGGCATCCTCGTGGGGACGGGCGCGGTGTATCCGGCGAACTACGGCGACACGGCGCTCGCGGAGACGTCGGCGCGCCTTGCCGAGCTGCCGACCGACGATGCGGAGGCCGTCGACGCCGCCGTGCCGTCGAGCTTCCGCTGGGCCCTGTTCGCGAAGGACGGCGCCTACGTGGCCGGCGATGCGCCCGAGAGCATGCGCGACGATCTCAAAGCGGCCGCCTTCGACGGGCTCGCCATCGCCTACGGGGGGCTGAGCACGACGCGCTACGAACCGGTGGAGCTGGCCGACGGCTCGGTGTGCGTGCTGACGTACGACTACATGCCGCAGTTCGCGTCGAAGGGGCTGCGCGACGCGCTGCCGAACCCGCAGAACCTGCTGCTGGGAGGGTTCTCCGTGCTGGCGGTGCTCGTGCTCGTGGGCATCGCCGTGCGCGCGGCGCGCGTGCTGTCGCGCAAGATGGCCCCGTTGGCCGACGCCGCGCGCCGCATCGAGGAGCGCGACCTCGATTTCGAGGTGGGGACGTCGGGCGTGCGCGAGATCGATGACGTGCTGGGCGCGATGGACGAGATGCGCGTCTCGCTGAAGGACTCCCTCGAGGCGCAATGGAGGAGCGAGCAGGCGCAGCGCGAGCAGATCGCCGCGCTCGCGCACGATCTGAAGACGCCGCTCACCGTGGTGCGCGGCAACGTCGACCTGCTGCTGGAGGGCGAGCTGACGGACGATCAGCGCCCGTGCGCGGCCGACGCGGCCGAGGGGGCGCGCCAGATGGGGACGTACCTGGCCGCGCTCATCGATGCGACGCTGGGCGACGCGACGGCGTTCGCGCCGGTCGAACGTCCGCTGCGCCCCCTGCTCGCGCGGTTGCGCGCGCAGGCCGAGGCGCTCGCGGCGTGCGGTGGCGTGCAGGTGGCGTGGAGCGAGGGCGCGGGGCTGCCCGAGGCGCTGCGGATGGACGAGGCGCTCGTGGAGCGCGCCGTGATGAACGTGGTGGCGAACGCCGTGGAGCACGCGCCCGCCGACTCGACGGTGGAGGTGCGCGTGCGGGCGGACGGCGCGGCCGATGTCGGCGGCGCGCTCGCGGTGAGCGTGGCCGATGCGGGGCCCGGCTTCTCGCCCGAGGCGTTGGAGCGCGGATGCGAGCGCTTCTACCAGGGTGATCCCGCCCGCGCCGCGCGCGGGCACCGCGGGCTGGGGCTGCACGTGGCCGCGGAGGCCGCCGCGCGCCACGGCGGCTCGGTGGAGTTGGCGAACCGCGACGCCGCGGAGGGCCGCGGCGCCCGCGTGACGCTGCGGCTGCCGCGGGGCTAGGGGCGAGCGCCCCGTGGCGCGGGGTGCCGCTTGCGGACGCTCGGGCGCGTCCGCGCCACGGGGGCGTCGCTACCCGGGGTAGAAGCCGTCCTTGTGGAGCTTGAACCAGGCGTCGGGGTCGTCCTTCGCGTTCAGCTCGCGCAGCACCTCGCGTGCGAACTCGAGCGCGGCGCTTCCGTTCGCCGTGACCATGCCGCTATCGGCCACGGCCTGCGCTTCCACGAAATGCTCGCCGCCGCGGTAGTGCGGCGCGCACTGCTGCACGTACTCGAGGGTGTTGCCCGTGTGGGCGCAGTCGTCGAGGAAGCCGTGCTCGGCCAAAAACGACGCCGCGTTGCAGATGCCGCCGACGAGCGCCCCCTGCGCCCGCGCGCGCTTGACGAGGGGCACCACGGCGTCGATGCCGCTCGTCGGGTCGAGCCAGGGGTTGCCGCCGATGAGCAGCAGGGCGGCGAATTCCTCGGGAACGTCGTCCAGCGCGTAGTCGGGCAGCACGGCGAGGCCGCCCATCGAGTGCTTCGGCGCGCGGTCGGGCGCGACGGTTCTCACCTCGAAGCCGTCCGTCTGGTTGAGCTCGGCGCACACGTAGGAGCTTTCCCAGTCGGCGAAGCCGTCGAACACGTAGACGAGCACGGTTTTCTTCGGATGCTGCATGATGGATCCTTTCCATGGGGGACGCCGACCATGCTACCGAAGCAACCATGACAACAGTATGTCATGGTTCGCGAAACCGTACGAGATCGCCCAGCCAGCCGGCCAGCCGCCGCGCCCAGGCGACGTCGTCGGTGCGGAACCGCGCGACGCCGACGGCCTCGCCGGGATCGCGCTCGAGGAAGCGCGCGTCGATGGTCTCGGCGAGGGTGAACTCGTTCGCGGCATCGTAGTCGAGCTCCACGAGCACGGTGCCGGGCGCGTCCTCGTCGGGAGGCAGCAGCAGCGGGGCGTCGGGGGCGGAGAGGGCGAGCGGCGGGGCGTCGCGCGGCTCGAAGGTTTCCGCCAGCACGTCGAGAGCGGCGATACGCTTGAGCTTGAACAGGCGAAACGCCTCGCGTTCGCGGCAGAAGGCGTGCAGGTACCAGCTCGATTGCTTGTAGACGAGCCGCGCCGGCTCCACGACGCGCGTCCCGCGCCCCGACCGCGCGACGTACTCGATCCGCGCGCAGCGCCGCCCGCGCACGGCGTCGAGCAGCAGGGCGAGCTTTTCCTGCACGACGCCGTCGGCGAACCACGACGACAGGTCGAGGGCGATGGGGCCGCCCGCTGCGGCGCGCGGGTTCGCGTCGGCGCCGGGCACGAGCCGGGCGATGAGCTGCGTGACGGCCTGGTCGCCGTCAACGCTGCGCAGCCCGTCGAGCGCGGCGTACAGCGCGGCCGCATCGTGCGTGCTCAGCAGGTCGCGGCGCACCTTGAAGCCCTCGACGACGCCCACGCCGCCGCCCGCGCCCGGGAACGTGACGAGGGGCACGCCGGCCCGCCCCAGCGCGTCGAGGTCGCGCGCGATCGTGCGCGTCGACACCTCGAACCGCTCGGCCAGCGCCCCGATGGTGGTGCGCTGCGTGTCCGCCAGCACGCACATGATGCCGATGAGCCGTTCCATCCGCATGGCGCTCAGCCCCGCCGCGCCGCGCGCCCGGCGACCCGCGCCGCAGCCCATGCGGCAGCCTCGTCGGCCGCGCCGCCGCGCGTCTTCATCGCGAGGTCGTACAGGGAGGCGAACCGCTCCCAAAACGCCTTGTCCATATCCGCCCAGCCCCTTCGATCGCGCTTCGTGCGTGCGCTTCCAGCTTACCATGCTCGCAGCGGAATGTTTCACGTGAAACATCTGTTCTGATTCCCCGTTCGGCGCACGACGGCGCGAAGCGTACCGGAGCATGTGATCGGCGCTCGGGGTCACGAACATCACCGCTGTGAAGCGATTTCGGGGTTCCGCAGCGCCTTTGCTCACGCAAGGCGGCTCGCGTCGAAAACGCCACCTGGGGCTTTGCGGGCTACGCGCTCGTTCCACCCGCCGAGCGCCGCCGCCGGAGCTTCGCAGCGGTGATGTTCGCGACGTGCGGACGCGGGGCGGTTGACGGGCGGCGGGTAAAGTCAACTGCTGTTCGCTTGCGTCAACCGCTCGTGTTCCCGCATACTGGAAGCGCGAAACGAGCGGGGCGACGGAAGGGAGCGCGCATGCACGACATCAACTTGGGAGCTGTCATCGCGCGCGAGCGGCGCGCGGCCGACGTCACGCAGGGCGAGCTGGCCGCCCATCTGGGCGTGACGAAGGCGGCCGTGTCGAAGTGGGAGCTGGGCCAAAGCATGCCCGACGTGGCCCTGCTGCCGCGCATCGCCGCCTACTTCGACCTCACGCTCGACGAGCTGTTCGACTATCGGCCGCAGCTGACGGCCGAAGAGGTGCGCGACGTCTACCTGCGCCTGTTCGCGCAGATGAGCGAAGATCCGGATGCCGCCCTCGAGAGCGTCGACCGGCTGGTTGCGGAATACTACTCCTGCTGGCCGCTGCTGCAGCAGATGGGCGGGCTCTACGTGCAGCGCGCCGTGTTCGACACCGAGCATCCGGACGAGCTGTGCATGCGCGCCATCAAGCTGTTCGAGCGCGTCGAGGAGCACGCGGACGACGTGGAGCTGGTGCGCACCGCCCGCATGATGCGTGCGTCCACGATGAACATCCTGGGCGACGTCGACGGCTGCATCTCGCTGTTCGAGAGCCTGAAACCCGAGAGATCCATCGGCGTCGAACTGCTCCTGGCTGCCACGTACGAACAGAAAGGCGACCGCGAGGCCTGCCTGAAGCTGTACCAGGAGTCGATGGGCTGGGGCGTGATAAGCGTTATGAGCAGCTTGAACGCCCAGCTGCCGCTGTATGCCGACGACGCCGCTCATCGCGACGCGCTCGTGCAGGCCGGGGAAGGCATGCTGCGCGGGTTCGATCTGGAAGCGGAGAACCCCCTGTCGGCGCTCACGTTTCTGGCGAGCGCTTCCGCCGCGTACCTGCTTGCGGACGACGAGGAGCGCACGAAGGCCTATCTGGAGCGCTTTACCGCGCTTTTGGGAAGCCTCGATGCGCGCGGCCTGCTGTACGGCGCGCGCCAAGGCGTGCTCTACGATCTCGTGCCCGAGCTGACTGCGTCCGATCCCGGCCAGGAGCAGGAGAAGGACGCCCAGGTCGCGGCGCTCGACCCCAAGCAGCTGGGCAAGCAGCTGATCACGGCTCGGCCGCCGTGGGCCGAGCATGCCGACGACCCGCGGTTCCGGCCGCTGCTCGACCGGTTGGAGGCGTTGCGATGAGCGGGGCGCGCGAGACCGTGCTGCGCGCGGAGGGGTTGAGCTACCGCTACGGTAAGACCGAGGTGTTCGGCGGGGCGTCGTTCGCGTTGCGAGCAGGCGAGGTGGCGTTTCTGACCGGGCCGAACGGGGCGGGGAAGTCGACGCTGCTGCGCTGCCTCGCCGGGTGGGACGCGCCCGCCGAGGGGTTCGTCGAGCTGTGCGGCGCGCGCTTCGACGGCTCGGACGGCGCGCAGCGCAGCCTGCTCGCGTTCGTGCCCGACGTGCCCTCGTTCTACGACGACCTCACGGCGGGTGAGCACATCCGCTTCGTGCGGCAGGCGAATCGCCTCGACGCCGCCGACGACCCGTCGGACGAGCTCATGGCCCGGTTCGGCCTCGACGGCCAGCGCGACCGGCTGCCCTCGTCGTACTCGCGCGGCATGCGCCAGAAGCTCGCGCTCGTGCTGGCGCTGGCCCGCGCGCCGCGCCTGCTGCTGCTCGACGAGCCCTACGGGCCGCTCGACCCGGATGCGGCCGCCGTGCTGAGCGCGCTGGTCGGGGAGGCGCGGGACGCCGGCGCCGCCGTTCTCGTCAGCTGCCACCACGACGTGCCGAACCTGCGGCCCGACAAGCTGGCGCGCCTCGAGGACGGCCGCCTGGACGTGTGCGATGCGCGTGCCGCGCAGGATGGCGACGAGGGCGGCGACGATGCGTGACGTCCGCCTGCTGCTGTGGCTGCGCGTGCGGCATGCGCGCTCGGCGATCGATCGCGCCCTGCACCTCGCGGGCGCGGGCATCGACGAGGGCGGTTGGGGCGAGCGCGCCTACCAGCTGTACGCGGTGGGCATCATGGCCGTGTGGTTCGCGCTCATGGCGGCCGCCCTCGTCGATGCGATCCAGGGGGCGTTCGCGGGCCTCGACGCCGCCGTCTGCGCGCTCGCGGTGCGCTTTGCGCTGCTGGTGCCGGCGTTCGTCCTGCTGCGCAGCGGCATCGCGGGCGTGCGGACGACGCCGTTGAAGCTGTCGCATCCCGACATCGCCTATCTGGCGGCCAGCGCGGTGAGCGCGCGGGCGCTCGTCGGCATGGCCGCAGGCGTGCAGGCGCTCGCGGCTGCGGCCGCCGGGGGCGCGGTCGGGTTCCTGCTGGGCGTGGGGCTTGAGAGCGCGGCCGTGCTCGCGGCTCCGCCGGCCGCGGTGGCGCTCGCGGGCGCGGCTCTGGCGGCGGCTGCGACGGCGCTCGGCTGGGTCGCGGGCCTCGTGCGGCTGGCACGCGCGCGCTGGACCGGGTGGAACGCGACCGCTGCGGTGGCGGCGCTCGCCGTCGCCGTCGCCGCGTGGTGCGCCCTCGTGCTGAGCGCGCACGCCTCCGCGCTGCTGGCCCCCGCGGCGTTCGCGGCGCTCGCTGCGGGCGGGGCCCTCGCCCTCGCCGCCGCCGCGCTCGCGCTCTTCCTGCTGGCGCCGCGCGCGGACATGACGCGCGTCATCGACGAGAACTCCCTGCACGCCGACCTCTGCCGGTTCGGCGTGCTGTCGCCCCTCGACCGCAGCGACATCGCCGAATACCAGCGCCGCCGCAAGCTGGCCGCCCGCCCGGCGCGGTTCTCCCTGCCGTCGGGCGAGGGCCGCCGCGCCCTCGTGCAGCGGGCCGTGCTGTCGCACGCGCGCCAGTACGACGGCATCCCGAGCCTCCTGATGCAGGGGGCGTTCGCCGTGCCGCTCGGGGTGCTCGCGCTCCTCGGCGCGGGCGGCCCCGCGCTGTTCGTGTTCTGGCTGCCGGTGGCCGTCCTCATGCCGCAGGGCGCGCGCGAGGCTGCGCGGGCGTTTCGCGACGACCTGCGCAACCGGCTCGTGCGCGACCGCCTGCCGTTCGGCGTGCTCGAGCTGTTGGTGTTCGACACCCTGCCCGCGTTCGTCCTGACCACGGTGCTCGCCTGCACCGTCGCCGCTGTCGCCACCCCTGCGGGCGCGTCCCCGATCGCCTCCGTCGCGCTCGCGGCGCTCCTGAACGCCGCGCTGCTGCTCAGCTGCGGGCTCGACGCCGTCCGCCCGTTCCCGGGCGGCCCCCGCTTGTGCTACGAGTACGGCGCCCTCGCGCTCGTGGGCGTGGGTTTCGCGCTCGCGCTGTTCGCGCCGTTGCCCGCGGTGCTGGCCGGCGTGGCGCTCTTCGCCGCGGCGGTCGCCCTCGTCGTGCGTTTCGGCGCGGAATGCGCGCGCTGACGGCGCCTCCTTGTCCGGGCGGCGCTCCTCTTCTATAATCAAGGTTTTCCTGAAACCGAAGCGGGGAGGACGCCCTATGTCGAACATCGTCGTACGGAACGCGCGCGAAGGAAACCTCAAGGGCATCTCGCTCGACATCCCGAAGGGGAAGCTCGCGGTGTTCACGGGGCTGTCGGGATCGGGCAAGTCCACGCTGCTCATCGACGTGCTGTTCAACGAGTGCCAGCGCCAGTACCTCGAGGCGCTCGGGATGGAGGGCATCCGCAAGCCCCAGGTCGACCGCATCGCGGGCGCGTCCCCCGCCATCCTCATCTCGCAGACCGACGCCAACCGCAACCCGCGCTCCACGGTGGGCACCGTGACCGACGTGTACACCGACCTGCGCATGGTGTTCGAGAAGCTGCACGTGCGCACGTGCCCGCATTGCGGCGTGACCGTCAGCTCGGACGCGTGCGAGGAGGAGACCGAGAAGCGGGGGAGCGACTTCCTCGTGTTCATGCGCTGCAGCGCGTGCGGGCAGCGGATGCCGAAGCTCACGCGTACGCAGTTCTCGTTCAACACGAAGGAGGGCGCGTGCCCTGCGTGCGAGGGGCTGGGCACGACGCTCGCCATCGACCTGGCGGCGGTGCTCGACGAGAGCCGCTCGCTCGAGGACGGCGCGGTGGACTTCTGGGCGAGCCGCTACCAGGACTACATGATCGGCGCGCTGCATGCCGCGTGCCGACGCTACGGCCTGGACGTTCCCGTGGGCGTGCCGGTGGCGCGGTTCGACGCGCTGCAACGGGAGATCCTGCTCAACGGTACGGCGAGCCCGGTGCTCGCCGAGGCGTGCCCGCACATCGTCCCTCCGAAGACGATGGCGGACGGGAAGTTCGAGGGCGTCCTGCCGCTCTTGTGGCGGCGCTACGCCGAGCACGAGGGCGCCTCGAAGGGGCTCGAGCGCTACTTCACGGCCGCCGTATGCGCCTCGTGCGGCGGCGAGCGCCTGGGCGAGCTCGGGCGCACGGCCACGGTGGACGGCACGCGGCTGCCGGAGCTGGCCGCCGCGTCGCTCGAGCGCATCCTCGCGTGGGCGCGCGCCCTCGACGCGTCGCTCGCGCCTAAGCGCCGCGCGCTCGTGGAGGACTACCTGCGCGACGTGCAGACGAAGCTTGCGCGCTCTGTGCAGGTGGGGCTCGGCTACCTCGCGCTCGACCGCCAGACGGTCACGCTGTCGGGCGGCGAGCGGCAGCGCATGCGCCTGGCCAGCGTGCTGGACTCGGAGCTGTCCGGCGTGATCTACCTCCTCGACGAGCCCACCGTGGGCCTCCACCCGCGCGACACCGAGGGCCTCGTGGCGGTGCTGAAGAAGCTGCGCGACCTGGGCAACACGGTGCTCGTCATCGAGCACGACCCCGACGTCATGCGCGCGGCCGACGTCATCGTGGACGTGGGTCCCGGCTCGGGCGCGCACGGCGGGCGCATCGTCGCCGCCGGCACGCTCGCGCAGATCGCCGCCGAGCCCGCGTCGGCCACGGGGCGCTACCTCGACGCGCGCGCCGCGCCCAAGGCGGCGTTCCGCCCCGCCGACCGCACGGCCGTGGAGGTGCGCGGCGCGCGCCTGTTCAACCTCAAGGGCATCGACGTGCGCATCCCCGCCGGCTGCCTGACCGCCGTCACGGGCCCGTCGGGCTCGGGCAAGTCCACGCTCGTGTTCGAGCTCGTCGCGCGCGGCGACGGCTCTTCGGAGGGCGGCGAGGTGCGCGGCTGCGACGGGTTCGACCAGGTGGTGGACGTGGGGCAGGCGCCCCTCGTGAAGATGAAGCGCTCGAACGTGGCCACGTACTCGGGCGTGGCGGCCGATATCCGCACGCTGTTCGCGGCCACCGAGGACGCGGCGCGCGCCGGGCTCGCACCGAAGCATTTTTCGTTCAACGCGCCGGGCGGCCGCTGCGAGCGCTGCGAGGGGCTGGGCACGGTGACCAGCAACATGCTGTTCTTCACCGACGTCGAGGCCGTGTGCCCGGCGTGCGGCGGCCGGCGGTTCGTCGACGAGGTGCTGGCCGTGGCCTACGCGGGCAAGTCCATCGACGAGGTCATGCACCTCACGGTGGAGGAGGCCGCGGCGTTCTTCGGCGCGGCGGCCGACGGCGCGGCGGGGCGGCGCATCGCGCGCACGCTGGGCCTTTTGGAGGACGTGGGGCTGGGCTACCTCATGCTGGGCCAGACGCTCACCACGCTGTCGGGCGGCGAGGGCCAGCGCCTCAAGCTGGCGAAGGAGCTGATCGAAGGCAAGGGACGCACCAACCTCTACCTGCTGGACGAGCCCACCACGGGCCTGCACCCGCAGGACGTGGACCACTTCCTGGCCCTCGTGGACCGTCTCGTGGACGCGGGCAGCACCGTCGTGGTGGTGGAGCACAACCCGCAGGTCATCGACCGCGCGGACTGGGTGATCGACCTCGGCCCCGAAGGCGGCGACGCGGGCGGCGAGCTCATGTTCGCCGGCACCCCCGCCGACCTGCGCGCCTCAGGTGTCGGCGCGACGGCGGCGTACCTGTAGCAGGAGTTGGCGAACCTGCGATGTCGTGCGATTGGCATTGCGTTAACACGGCTGCGATCAGCTGCTGTAGTTGACAGCCGCCTAGCCGATGCCGCCACGTAACAATTTTGTTTTCCGGTAAGAAGGGTTCATCCTCGCTCGGCTTGCTGCTTGTTTAGAGCATGGAGAACCGTTTCGTGCCAATGTGATCGTAGAGTGGGGCTCGATGCTTTTCTGCCCATGCACTCTTCTCGTTTGGTGGTGTTGTCGTCCGATGCCGCTTTTGTCCTTCAGGTCCGATGCCGCATTGTGTTTGCTACGATGGTGTATGAGCGACGGAAAGGATCGCAACCCATGATCGGGTTGCTGGCTCTCATCCGGTCGAGCAAGTTGGCCTGCTCTTCTGTCAAGAGGAACTAAGGCAATCTCAAGTGGGCCAAGACTACGTCAAGCGATTCCGCATCAAGTGGCTGCTTGCTGTCGAACTTAAGAGTTATCTTAAAGTCTGTTTGAAATAGGTTGTTGTTTCCGTCCCTCTTCAAATAGTCTTTCAATTCTAGGATTTCATCGAACAGGTAATTGTTTTTATCCTTCATCCATTTGCAGGGAAGCATGCAGCAATCGCAAAGACTGTCCTCGCTCTTGCTCGGAGTGATAACGATCTCATCTCTTTCGGAATCAAATGTGGCTCGGTAATCGTTGCAAGTTGGCTGAGCGCATGGAGAGGTTAGATTTCGTACATTCAGTCCGATCTCTAAGCAAACGATTTCATGAAATCTTTTCTTGTCCAAAAAGCTTTCACATAAGCTTTCATTTTTGTCTAATCGATACTGCGCATAGAATTTGCAGCGAGAAACCGCTGAATGGCTGATCCAGTGAAACTTCGATATAGGCGGCATTTGCCCGATATTTTGTTTAAGGAATTGATTACTCACGCGTTCTTTAGAGATATCCAGAACATCGGCTAGGCGGAGGACAATCATGAGTTTTTTCAGGCTGATCGGATCATGGGTTGCGGTCGATTTTCGCCGATAAACTTCATCTGCCTCGAGTACGTGCGCTTCGGAAACGTTGGCAACGAGCATTCTCACGGAAGCTTCCAAGTAGTCGAGGCCTTTGCATTCCTTGATCAGGCGTGCGCTTTCTTCTCCGTGATTGCCGCGTATGTCTGATTCGAAGAACTCGTCAACTTTCTGATAGCAGAGAACCATGAACCGCTTAAACTCACCTTTGCTAATATCGGAAAAGCCTCCTCCTTCTTCTTGATCGCTGAGTATCTCCTCTAACTTATCAATCGCGTCGGTATAATAAGCGTCCGTTCCCTTTTCTTCTCGTACAAAGTCCAGACAGTGCGGGTATATAACCATGGCGACATCATGAAGATAACAGGCGAGGAAAAGAATATAATAGTCATAAGTTTTTAATTGGATGTAATCGATAGTCTTAACAATATCGATGCATGCTCGGATCAGCTCAACCGAGTGATCTTCGTTGTGAAGAGTGTAGAAATGTAGAAATTTCGACCCATTCCTCCAGATGCTAACAAGAAATTGATGCGTTTTGATAATGTTGTCAACTAGTTCTGGTCGTTGTACAAACCGAACGAACAGGTCAAGTACCTCCATGATGCTCAGCTCTACTTTTTCGCTGCCAAGGTCCATATTGGCCGTGTTCGCTACTTCTAGTAGTTTTTGGTTTTCTATGGCTTTGAAATAAGGGTTTCTTACCCAGGCGAGCAAACGAAGTTCATAATACCGTAGCATAAACCCGTTCTTTTTATAGAAACACAACGAATCTGAGAGCTCGACGTTCAATATAGTAGAGATATTTGCATTGATAACCATTTGGCGATATTTACATCCGCTATCGTAGAGGAATTGGGCATAACTGGGAACATATTCGGGAGAATGCGATTCAGATAGATATTCCTGCAGTAGCTCTATCGTTTTGTAGAGGCTGTTTTTTGTCATGCCTTGTTGCCTTTGCTGCATGATGATGCGTAGCGTTTTGTACTTACGTTCTCGGTCGGCGACTTGGCGAAAAGAAATACATTTGCTCATATAGAGGTTCTGGATGGATGATTTTTGGGCAAGCCTCTGCTCTAGGTTTCGTACGCGATCTTCAAGCCTGATCTTCCTTTCTTCGTTGGCAGGGCCTGAAAGCAGCTTTCCAGCTCTCGCCATTAAAATGTCTTCATCGAGCTTGTCCATAATATTCTGTACGAAATTCTCGGATTCGGACTCATCTAGTAATGTGTCGATATCATTCTCCAGTGCTGTGAAACTGTCATCGTAGTTTGCATCATGCTGCTGCTCGATGACGAGAAGTCGATATTTGAAGAATCTGACATAACGTTTTAAGATTTTTAAGGTCTCTTCCTTGTTGTCAAGCTGGGCTTCGTTGAGATTTTGTACACGCTTCAGCTCTTCGGTAAGCGCCTCGAGCCAGACCTCAATCTTTGCGGAAAGCGTTGTTTCGTTGAGTTCGTTTAGGGATGAGCGAAACTCCATGCCAACACGCGAAGCGTCCATGCACACATTGAGGAGGTAGTTTGTTCCAGACTTCATCGTTAGCCCGATTTCGTCCCGCGTGCTTTTACCGCTCGTATGTATTGAGACATTGCTTTCGAACTTTCCGAATAAGCGTTTTTCGGCTTCTTTGAAGCCGTATAAAAAGGGGCCCGAGAAGTCTTTCGCTAGCTGCGCATTCAGTTTTGCAATTGTGTTGTTGAAATTAGAGTCTTCCGAGGTGTATGTATAAGAATCGTCCACGTAGAAATACGTGACACCGCCAAAAGCTTCATCATATCTTTTCGCAACCCTTGACATTACCAAGTTTGCAAAAAAGTAAGATTGGGGGAGACCCTGAGGAATGCCTTTTGTGAAGTGTTGGGAAGTGTCAGTATTGCTTTCGTGGCCGTAGTAGTGGCTGCATTCGCTTTCCTTCATCTTCGCTATCTCAAGAACGAGAAGTTTCTTCAACGCTATTTGGAGCATCTCAAAGTCTTCATCATCGAACTCAGGCTTCGTTAGCGTCGATACCATATTCAGTACATATTCCGGATTTATGGAGGGGAAGAAGTCCTTCATATCAAGTTTGACCTGGTACTTGTATTCCCCTGTCTCGAGGCACTCGCCAAGCTTTCTTTGCCATGCTTCGGTAAAATCCTGGTAACAACCTACCCAGTTTTTGAACATCGCTTCATGTTGAGTACTTGGAAGGTTGCCATAAAAAAAGTGGGGGATAAGAGTGCTTAAACTCGACAGAGTTTTCGTTGAATTGTCTTCTTCTCTTCCGAACATGAGACAGTTGAGAATGCTGGCAATGCAGATCTGAGTAGTGAGGCTAGCCGTATGCATGGGCCTGAATAAAATGCGGTCCTCTTCGGGATCGTATTTCTTTGCTCTGAAAAACACGGATGCTTTGAAGAAAGCGTTGTCCTCTGTCAATACGCGTTTTAGTTCTGCTTTGCATGCGTCCATGCAAGTATTGATGACTTCATTGTCAAATACATCGTCGAGGGCAACAAAAAGCGCCTGATCATCTTTGTCGAGTAATCCTGGTTCGAATACGTACGACTTTAGGGCGTAGATGGCTGCAAATATGTTGTCTTCCGAACGTATCTTTTCGTAGAGTTTACTATTCGTCATTATTTCCCCTTGTCAAAATTCTCGTGTCTACGTGCCACTCTCGTTTTGCATTAAGCAATCCGCCGTTGAGGCTCGTCAGAAGGGCGATCCTTGCACGGTCTCTTCTGAATGAAGAGAATTGAAACTCATTTTGGATGATTAAGCCATTAGTTATACCCTTGAATAGTTCGTTGCCATCGTCGAAGACGTAGTCGATCTCATTGTTGAATGGCGAAAGATAGAAAAAATCATCAAGAAGCAAAACCCAAAGCTCTGCACGCGTGGATTCTGGAACATAGGAATCAATGAGGCGGTCTGCAATCTCGCGGTATTCGTTTTCGCGCTTTTTCAATACCAATAGCGAATTCAGGAATGGTTGAATCTTTTGGTTCAAATAGCTATCGTTGTAGTGGTATTTTTCGTTCGAGCTGACATAGAAAGAAAAGCCCTTTAGAAAATCAAGCAGAATACCGTCTTGCGATTCAGATCCAAATACTGATTCGTTTCTTCCTTCTCCAAGGCTCATTTGCTTAAGAATATCGCTGATGACTTTGCTATTCATGGTTCTCCCTTTTTGATAATGAGAGCGGATTGCTACCTTCAACGCGCCCATGATCAGGTTGCCAAACCATCGTTGCTAGGCAATAGATAGATTACAGCTTATATTACTATGGGCAATGTGTTTATGCGAATCAATGAAGTGGAGCGATGTTCGGCGAGATGATTCACGCGCGCTAAGCCGGACGTGCCGACTCGTCGCTCGCTGGTTCGACCCGCGCCCGCAGATGGGGAAGCTGCGAGATGACGATGCCGGCGAGGATGCCGACGATGCCGACGATCTGGAGCGCCTCCACCGGCTCGCCGATGACGAGCGTGGACAGCGCGATGCCGCAGGGAAGCTCGGAGGACGCCATGATGGCCGACAGCCCCGGCGTCAGATGCGGCGTGGCGATGCCGAACAGCACCACGGGGACGAACAGAGCGCACAGCCCCAGGATCAGGCCGTACTTCCAGATGCCGTCCTGCAGCGCGCCGCTGGCGAAGTAGTCGGGGCAGAGGGCAAAGCCCAGCGCGCACGCGCCCAGGCACACGACGAGCCCGCGCTGGATGGGCGGCAGACCGCGCCCGACGCGGCTCGAGAAGAACATGAAGAAGGTGCAGCTGAGGGCCGAGAGCAGCCCGCACGCCACCCCGACGGGGTCGAGCGTTCCCACGTCGCTCGAGAACACCCTGCTGGCCAGGAGCGTCCCGCCCAGGATGACGACGGCGGCCGCCGCCTCGGCCGCGCGCGGGCGGCGGCGCATGACGACGAGCTGGACGACGATGCCCATCCACGTGAACTGGAACAGCAGCGTGATGGCCACCGAAACCGGCAGCAGGGTGAGCGCGTAGTTGTACAGCACGGTGCCGATGCACGTGTTCAGCCCGAGGCCTACGAGGGCGAGCACCTGCTTGGGGGAGAGCGCCACGAGGCGCGTGCCGCGCGCCCGTTGCACGAGCAGCGCCGCCGCGAACAGCAGCGCGGCGAACAGCGCCTGGCTCGCCACCACCTGGGTCCAGGTGAAGCCGGCGGCGTAGGTGATCTTCACCGTGGTGGCTTGAGCGCCGTAGCTGGCGCCGGCGAGGAAGACGATCCCGGAGTATTTCAAGGTGTCCGTCTGCATGGGGCCATTCTAGCGCATGGCGGGGCCGCCCGGGCGCGGGGCCTGCACGCGCCCGCGGACGCGCATGACGGCGCGCTAACGGTTGGGATCATGTTCGGTGCCGGTTCGCCCGCGCCCGGGCGCGCCGGGGTACCATCGTGCGAGACGTCGACACGAGGGGAGGAGCATGGACCGGATCGCGCGCGTGCTGCTCGGCGGCAGCGTGGACGAGGCGTACGTCGCCGGCATGGAGCGCAGCCTGTTCGCCGTGGTGGACGACCCGCTCAAGCAACTGTCCGCGTTCTTCCTGTGCATCGTGCTGTCGGCCGTCGTGGCCACGGGCGGCGTGGCGGCGTCCTCGCCGGCCATCATCATCGGCGCCATGATCATCGCCCCGCTCATGATGCCCATCATGGGCACCTCGTTCGCCGTCACGCGCGGCCGTCCCCGCCAGGCGCTCAGGGCGCTGGCCGTGGCGGCGGGCGGCGCGCTCGTCGTGGTGCTCGTGGCGTGCCTCGTGACGGCCCTGCTGCCGGCCGGGGTGCCGCTGGCGGGCAACGTCGAGGCGACGTCGCGCACGGCGCCGCGCCTCGTGGACCTCGTGGTGGCCGTGGCGTCCGGCTTCGTGGGCGCGCTCGCGGCGGCGCGCGACGACGTCGGCGAGACGCTGCCGGGCGTGGCGGTGGCCGTGTCCATCGTGCCGCCGTTGTGCGTGGCGGGAGCCGCGCTCGTGCAAGGGGCGCTCGCGATGGCGGGCGGGGCGCTGCTGCTGTTCTTCGTCAACTTCTTCTCCATCCAGCTGGCCGGCAACCTGGCCTTCTTCCTCATGGGCTTCGGCCGGCGCGACCGTGCGGGCGCGGTGGCGCGCCGCCTGTGGTACGCCACGGCCATCGCGGGCACGCTGCTGGTGGCGCTGCCGCTTGCGGCGACGAGCGAGAGGATTGCGCAGGGCGCCTCCGACGAGCGCGCCGCGAACGCGGCCGTGCGCCAGTGGCTGGACGGGTCGGGCTACGAGAGCTTGAGCGTGAAGACGGCCGACGACGGCATCACCGTGGAGATCGCGGGAGCGGGGCCGGCCCCGTCCGCCGAGGACCTGGCCGCGCTGCTACGCGACGGCGGCGTCGAGGTCGGCGAGGCGCGCGTCATCGTGGCGCACGAGGTGCGCGCACCGGTCGGCTCGTAGGGTGCATCGCTTATATATCACCTGATCAATAGACGTATTCCGTCGCCGAAACTCCACGGTCTGTTCGCTTGCGCGCCGTCCGATTTTGTGCGAACATGCGTTCTCGTACAAGATCGGGACGCGGTGCGGAAGGCGGCGAGGCGCGCATGCAGGCAGCAAGCGAGAGGGGCGCGAAGGGCGAGGGAGGCGAGAGGGGCGTCCCCGAGACGTTCGGCGGGCGCACGATCGGCTCGCCGGAGGGCGTCGACGAGCACCGCGTGATCTTCCATTCGGACATGAACGCGTTCTACGCGAGCGTGGAGCAGGCCGAGCGGCCGGAGCTGCGCGGCGTGCCGCTCGTGGTGGGCGGCCACGAGGAGCTGCGCCACGGCATCGTGCTGGCGAAGAGCGCGGGCGCGAAGGCGGCGGGCGTCAAGACGGGCGAGGCGCTGTGGGAGGCGCGGGCGAAGTGCCCG
Source organism: Eggerthella hominis (assembly GCF_014287365.1). Classification (NCBI taxonomy): domain Bacteria; kingdom Bacillati; phylum Actinomycetota; class Coriobacteriia; order Eggerthellales; family Eggerthellaceae; genus Eggerthella; species Eggerthella hominis. The sequence goes on along the minus strand of NZ_JACOOA010000007.1, from coordinate 148,420 downwards.
GGGCTCGTGGTGGTGCCGCCGCGCTACGAGGTGTACCAGGCGTATTCGGCCATGGCGCGCCGCATCTACTACCAGTACACCGACCTCGTGGAGCCCTTCGGCCTCGACGAGGCGTGGCTCGACCTCACCGGCTCGCTGGGGCTGGCCGGCGGCGACGCGGCGCAGGCGGCCGCCGAGATCAGCGGCCGCATGAAGGACGAGCTGGGCTGCACCGTGTCCATCGGCGTGTCGTGGAACAAGATATTCGCGAAGTTCGGCAGCGACTACCGCAAGCCCGACGCCGTCACGTTCGTCACGCCGGAGAACTACCGCCGCCTGGTGTGGGACGCCCCGGTGAGCGAGCTTCTGTACGTCGGCGCCGCCACGCGCGCCAAGCTGCACTCGTCGGGTATCGATTGCATCGGCGACTTGGCGTGCGCCTCGCCCGAGCTGTTGCGCCGCCGCCTGGGCAAAATCGGGCTCGTGCTGCGCGCGTTCGCGCGCGGCGAGGACGCGACGCCCGTGAAGCCCTACGACGCCGCGAGAAACGAGGTGGACCGCACGGTGAAGAGCTTCGGCAACGGCCTGACCGCGCCGCATGACATCGTGAACGCATCCGACGCGAAGGCGCTCATCTACCTGCTGTCCGAGTCGGTGGCGCAGCGGCTGCGGGAGGCGCGCTTCCGCGCATCTACCGTGTCCATCGGCGTGCGCAGCGCGCAGGACCTCACCAGCTACTCGCGCCAGACGACGCTGCGCCGCGCGACGAACGTGACCGGCACCGTCGCGCGCACGGCCTGGGACCTGCTCGCGGCCAACGAGCCGCTCGACGAGTCGCGGCCCCTGCGCGGGCTGCACGTGTGCGCGTCGAACCTCGAGCCTTGTGCCGCGCCCCAGCAGCTCGAGCTGCCTTTCGACGCGCATCGCCGCGTGCTGGAGGACCTCGACGAGACGATCGACGGCCTGCGCCGCCGCTTCGGCAACACCTGCATCCAGCGCGGGGCCGAGCTGCTGGACGAGAGCCTGCTCGACCTCGACGTCAAGAAGGAGAACGTCGTGCACCCCGTGGGGTACTTCTAGGGCCGAGGGCGCGCGAGGGGGTCGTCCGGCGCCAGCCGCGACGCTTCCGGCTGCCGCCGCGCGGGACCCTTCGGCGTCGTCCAGCGACGGGCCGAAAGGGGCGCAAAAGGGGAGTCCTGACAATTTTTCGGAGGTTCGCCGGCATCGAGTGGCCGTCCCGTTTTCGCCCATCAGTCGTTTCTTGGGCGGCAGGGAAGCCGTGCGACGGGTTTTCGGTCGGGAGATTGTCAGGGCTCTCGATGTGCGCCCCATCGAGCCGGGCGCCGACGAAGCGTCGGGTGAAGAGCGCGAATCGGCAGGATGAAGAGGGGGGGACGAGCGAGCATGGTGCGGGGCATAGCGGCGCGGCGGAAGCGGTACGTGGAGGTGGAGGCGACGTTCCTCGAGGACGGGCGCATCCTGCCGCGCGCCGTCGTGTGGCACGATGGGCGGCGGTTCCCCGTGCGCGCCATCCTGGGCGTGCGGCGGTGCGCGTCGCTCAAGGTGGGCGGCTCGGGCGTGCGCTACGACGTGCTGGTGGGCCATGCGCACACGTTCCTGTTCCACGAGGACCCGCGCTGGTTCGTCGAGGAGATCGTCCCCGAGCCCGCCGACCCGCCCCCCGACGACCCCGGCGGCGCTTGGGGCGCGTGAGCCCCTGCGGCGGAGGCGAAGCCGACGGCGCACCTTCGCGCGCATATCGGGTAGAATGGGGCATCGTGAAACGTCGCCCGGGGACGGGCGGAAGGAGCGCCTATGCATATCGAAACGCCTGCCGAGAGGACGCCCGAGCTGGTGGCCGCCCTGGCCGACGTGTGGGAGCGGTCGGTGCGTGCGACGCACGACTTCCTCACCGAGGACGACATCGGGGGGCTGCGCCCCGAAGTGGGGCCCGGCCTCGCGGGCGTCGCCGCCCTGGCGGTGGCGTACGCCGACGGCGCGCCGTGCGGGTTCGCGGGCACGCAGGACGGCAAGGTGGAGATGCTGTTCGTGGCGCCGGAGGCACGCGGGCGCGGCGTGGGGCGCGCGCTGCTGGAGCACGCGATGGAGCACGAGGGCGCGGTGACGCTCGACGTGAACGAGCAGAACCCGCAGGCCCGCGGCTTCTACGAGCGCATGGGCTTCCGCGTCGAGGGCCGCTCGCCCGTCGACGACGCCGGCCGGCCGTTTCCGCAGCTGCACATGCGCCTCGCAGAGCCGACGAAGGGAATCGCATGACCACGAGCAAAGACTACCTCGCCTACGTCCTCGACCTGCTGGCCGAGGTGCCGGGCGTGTCCCATCGCGCCATGATGGGCGAGTACCTGCTGTACGCCGAAGGGAAGCTGTTCGGCGGCGTCTACGACGAGCGCCTGCTCGTGAAGGACGTGCCGGCGGCGCGCGGCCTGCTGCGCGCCGAGGCGATCCCCTACGAGGGCGCGAAGCCCATGCTGCTCGTGGAAAGCGAGAGCCCGACCGAGGTGGCGCGCCTCGTGGCGGCCATGCTGCCCGAGCTGCCCGCCCCGAAACCCCGCACGCGCGCGGCATCGGCCGCGAAGACGAAGGGATGGTGATGCTCCCATGAGCGCCTCCGAACACGATGACCGCAACGGCCGCGACGCCCACAACGAGCGCATGCGCGCGCAGCTGGCGTCGGGCGCGTGGACCGACGCCGCCGACGCCTCGCTCATGCGCGACCACGAGCGCGCCGTGGCCGTCATGCGGCGCTACAACACCGACCCCGACCTCGACGACGCGGCGCGCGAGGCGCTGCTGCGCGACCTGTTCGGCGCGTTCGGCGAGCGCTCGTCCCTCACGACGGGCGCCCAGGTGGACTACGGATACAACATCCGCGTGGGCAAGCGCTGCTTCTTCAACTACAACTGCGTGTTCCTGGACGGGGCGCCCATCACGTTCGGCGACGACGTGTGGGTGGGGCCGAACTGCTCGTTCGTCACGCCGCTGCACCCCCTCGTGGGCCGCGAGCGCGCGATGCGCATCGACGGCGACGGCGTGTCGCACCTGTGGGAGCGCGACCTGCCCATCACCGTGGGCGACGACGTGTGGATCGCCAGCAACGTCACCGTGAACCCGGGCGTGACCATCGGCGAGGGCGCGGTCATCGGGTCGGGCAGCGTGGTGACGAAGGACGTGCCGCCGCGCACCATCGCGTTCGGCAACCCCTGCCGGGTGGCGCGCGCCATCACTGAGGGCGACAGCATCGAGGACGCGCTGGCCGCCGCGGGCCTGCTGGCGCGGTAGGGCGAAGGGGGCGCCATGCTGGGAGCCGAACTTGCCGCGCCGATCGCCCTCCTCGTCGGGGGGCATGCTGCCCTCGCCGCCTGCACGGCGCTGTACCTGGTCTGGTGGCGCCTGTTCTTCGACCCGCGCCGGGAGAGGCCGCGCGGGCCGCGCTTCGCCGCGGGGGTCGCGTGCATCGTGGGCGCGGCCGTGCTGGGCGTCGCGGGCGTGGCGCTGTGCGCGGTCGGCATGGCGGATCTGCTGCCGGCCGGGGCGCGGCCCGCGGTCCTCGGCGGCATGGCCGGCTGCGGGCTCGCGCTGTACGTCGTGCTGCTGACGGGCACGGTGAAGCTGTTCAAGCGGCCGGTTACCACCGAGCTGCTGCTGTTCACGGCCTGGGCGGTGCTGGAGCTGGGGGTGCTCAACGTGGCGTACGCCGCCTCGGCGCTGGCCGCGCCCGTCGCCGTCGCGCTGGGGGCGCTCGTGGTGCTCGTGCTGCTGGCGAGCCTCGCAAGCTATCTGCTGTACTACCGCCTGGAGCCGCTGCGCGCCTACGCGGCCGGGGCCGCGCCGCTGGCCGCCGTGGGCGTGCTGGCCGTCGCGATGGCGCTCGCGCTGGCGCTCTAGGGCCGCCGGCGCTCCCCGCCGCGCCCGCGCTCGCGCCCGCCGGCGACCCCGCGCCCCGCTCCCCGGCGCCCTGCGTTTACCCTGGGTTTACCTTCGCGTGGCAGCATGGGGGCGGCGCCCCCTCGCCGGATGCGCGGGGCGCATCGAGAGGAAGGAAGCCGGATATGGTTCGGATGCTGGTGGTTGAGGACGACGTCGACACGAACGCGTACTTCTGCGCCGTGCTGCGCGCGGAGGGCTACGAGGCCGACGCCGTGTTCGACGGCGAGGCCGCCCTGGCCGCTCTCGACGCGTGCCGCTACGACGTGCTGGTGGTGGACGTCATGATGCCGCGCATGGACGGCTACGAGCTTACCGACACGCTGCGGACCTGCGGATACGACCTGCCCGTCCTCATGGTGACGGCGCGCGAGGATCCGCGCGACATCCGCCGCGGCTTCCTCGTGGGCACCGACGACTACCTCGTGAAGCCGGTCGATCCCGAGGAGATGGTGCTGCGCTGCAAGGCGCTCATGCGCCGCGCGCGCATCGTCAGCGACCGCCGCATCGTCATGGGCGACGTGGTGTGCGATTACGACGCTCTCAGCGTGACGCGCGCCGGCCAGCCGCCGGTGACGCTGCCGCCCAAGGAATTCTACCTGCTGTACAAGCTGCTGGCGTATCCGGGGCAGGTGTTCACGCGGCTGCAGCTCATGGACGAGGTGTGGGGCCTCGACTCGGACAGCGATTTCGCCACGGTGAACGTGCACGTCAACCGCCTGCGCACCCGTTTCGACGGCTGGCCCGAGTTCCAGATACAAACCGTGCGCGGCATCGGCTACCGGGCGGTGAGGAGCGCGTGAGGCGGCCGAAGAGCCCGCTGCGCACGTACCTCGGCGGCTTCGTGCTGCTGGTGGCGAACGTGTTCCTCATCGTCATCGTGCTGATGACGGCGGTCAGCCTCGTCGTCGTGAGGGGCGGCCTGCAGTCGTCGCCGGTCGTGAGCAGCGCCGCGTTCGGCGTGGCCGCGATGCTGTTCATCTGCGCGGTGGTGGCCACGTCGGTCATCGTCATGATGCAGCGGCTGTTCGTGTGGCCGCTCTACCGCATCGCCGACGTGCTGAACGAGGTGGCGGCGGGGAATTTCGATGCGCGCATCGACCTGGGCCGCGGGCGGTACCCGTCGGAGGTGCGCGCGTTCGCCGACAGCGTGAACCGCACGGCCGCGGAGCTGGCGGGCATCGAGCTTCTGCGCACCGACTTCGTCAACAGCTTCTCGCACGAGTTCAAGACGCCCATCGCCTCGCTCGCCGGCTTCGCGCGCCTGCTCAAGCGCCCGGGGCTCTCCGACGGGGAGCGCGAGCGCTACCTGGACGCCATCATCGCGGAGTCAGATCGGCTCGCGTCGCTGTCGTCGAGCGTGCTGGCGCTGTCGAAGGCCGACGCGCAGCAGATCGTGGCCGACCGCGCTCCCGTGAACCTGGCCGAGCAGGTGCGCCGCGCCGTGCTCGCGCTCGAGGCGCGCTGGGTGGAGAAGGGCATCGCCCTCGAGCTGGACCTGGAGGAGACGACCTACCTCGGCAGCGCCGACCTGCTGAACCACGCGTGGACGAACCTCCTCGACAACGCGGCGAAGTTCTCGCCTGCAGGCGGCACCGTGCGCGTCGAGCTCCACGCGTTTCCCGGCAGCGTGGCGTTCACGGTGCGCGACGAGGGGCCGGGCATGGACGACGCGGTGCGCGAGCGCGCGTTCGAGCGGTTCTACCAGGGCGATCCCTCGCGCGCGACGCCGGGCAACGGCATCGGCCTCGCGCTGGTGAAGCGCGTCGCCGAGCTGCACGGCGGGCGCGTCAGCGTGGTCAGCGCCCCGGGCGCCGGCAGCGCGTTCTCGGTGGTGCTGCCGACGCTCTAGGCCCCGCCGCGCCGCGCGCGGACGCGCAGCCACAGCCCGATGCCCAGGACGGCCGCCCCCGTGGCCGCGCCGAAGCAGCCGCTGGCCAGCACGTTCTGCGAGCCCGTGATGTCGAGCAGCGCCGCCTGCGTGATCGCGATGGACGCCATGCCGTCGGCCAGGTTCGTCAGCTTGCAGGCGAACACGACGCCGTCGGGGTTCTTCCGCTCGCGCACGATGCCGTACACGGCCACCCCCAGCTTCGCGAACGCGCAGGTGGCGAACCCGAGCGCCACGTTGTAGTCGAAGCTGAGCGCGCGGTCCTGCGCCAGCATGAGGCCGTTGAACGCGACGAAGGTGCACCCGAGCGCCATGAGCGCGACGCTGCTCGTGCGCTGCAGGCGCCGCGCGCCGGCCTCCGAGGCCGCATCCGCGTCGATGGCGCGACGGTGCCCGAGCATGGCCAGGCGCGCCGCCGCGAGCACGCCATTGTACGCGGCGTTGAGCAGCACGAGCGGCGAGAGGCCGGCCAGCCCGAGCGCCAGCTTAAGCGCGCCGGCTGCCGCGTTCGTGCCGAACGACAGCCGGATGAAGTCCGAGCGCCGGACGCCCCGCGCGAGGGCGCCGGATGCGTGCGCGGGCATGCTAGGCGGAGCGCAGGAGGGTCGCCGCCTGCTCGCTCGTGCCGTACACGATGTCGTACTGGGCGTCGATGCGCGGGGCCAGCGAGCGCTCGCTCGACGCGAGCAGCTCGCGGTGCACGAAGTACGGCGCGGCCCAGCACAGGAACCCGGGCACGGCGAACACCGTCATGGCCACGAGGTTGCCGGCGAGGTAGCTGAACACCGACAGCGCCATGAACGCGCATCCCACGACGCCGAGGGTGAAGGCGGCGATGCGCGCCTTCGAGCTCTTCGAGCGCTCCAGCTTGTCGATGTCGCGCAGGGCGGCCTCGCATCGGCGCTGCAGCTCCGTCACCTGCTCGCGCTGCGCGAGGCGGCGGTCGCGCTTCATCTTGAGCGTGCGCTCGCCGCTGCTCGCAGCGGCGACGGGCCCCGTCGGCGACGCGCTGCCGGGCTCGACGATCCAGCCGAAGCTCCGGTACGTGTCGCGGTAGAGGGCCTCGCGCTCGCCGGGCGCGGCGACGGTCTTGTACTCGTAGGTGACGGGGGCGTTCTCGTAAACTTCCATGGCGATTCCTTTCTGGCGGGGCCGCGGTGCGGCCCGTCGGGTACGATGGTTGCAAGGATAAAGGCGGAAGATAAACCCTTCGTAAACGATGGAAGCGCGCTGGCCGCGCATCGGGCGGGCAGCCGCTTCGCTATACTGGGTCGCAACAGGAAAGGAACCTTTATGACCGAACCCGCACGCGCGCCCCGGCCCCCGCAGCCGGCGCGTCCCGACATCCCCGGCGAGCTCGTGGACGTGGAAGACCTCGCCCGCTGGATCGAGCGCTCCGGCGGCGATATGCGCGCGTCGCACGTTCACGTGCGCGGCGACTCCGCGGAGGAGGCCGACTTCGCCCTTCTCGAGCTGGCCGAATCGCGCGTGGAGGGGTGCTCGTTCGTCGGGTGCGACTTCGACCGGGCCATGGTGGCCGACGTGGCGTTCGCGAACTGCGACTTCTCCAACTCCACGTTCTCGCAGGCGAACTTCACGCGCTGCACGTTCGCCTCGTGCAAGTTCACGGGCGCCGACTTCCTCGAGGCGGTGCTCTCGCGCGTGGAGGTGCGCGACTCCACGTTCGCCTACGCGTCGCTCGCGAAGGGGAAGCTGGAGGACGTGCGCGTGGGCACCACCGACTTCTCCCACGCCGACCTGGCCGAGCTGCGCCAGCGGCGCGTCGAGTTCGACGACGTGCGGTTCGTGGGCACGAGCTTCTTCCGGTGCAGCCTGGACGGCGTGGACCTGTCCACGTGCCAGCTGGCCGACATCGTGCTGTCGGACGCGATGGGGGAGCTGCGCGGGTGCTCGATGGACCTGTTCCAGGCGGCCGGCATCGCGCGTCGGCTGGGCGTGAACATCAAAGACTGAGCAAGCGGGGGGCGGCCCGGCCGTCCCCCTGCGACGGGACGAGGAGCGAGCATGACCGAAGAGCAACAGGTGCGCGGGCTGAGCGCGGCGGAGGTCGCCGAGCGCGTGGCCCGCGGCGAGGTGAACGTCGACGCGGGCGTGAAGACGCGCTCCGTGCGCCAGATCGTGCGCGAGAACGTGCTGACGCTGTTCAACGCCATCAACGCCGTTCTCGCGGTGTTCGTGCTGTTCACCGGATCGTACAAGAACATGCTGTTCATGGTGGTCATCGTGTGCAACGCGTGCATCGGCATCGTGCAGGAGATCCGCTCGAAGCGCACCACCGACCGCCTGTCCATCGTGGCCAGCTCGAAGGCCACGGTGCTGCGCGACGGCGCCCAGGTCGAGCTGCCCCTCGACCAGCTCGTGCGCGACGACGTCATCGAGCTGGGCCGCGGCGACCAGATCCCCGCCGACTCCACCGTGGTCTCGGGCGCGTGCGACGTGAACGAGAGCCTGCTCACGGGCGAGAGCAAGCTCGTGAAGAAGGGCGCGGGCGACGAGCTGATGAGCGGCTCGTTCGTGAACGCGGGCACGGTGTGGGCGCGCGTCCGCCACGTGGGGCCCGAGAACTACGCCGCCAAGATCAGCGCCGAAGCCAAGCAGCACAAGGCCCCCAACTCCGAGATCATGAACAGCCTGAACGGCATCATCAGGTTCGTCAGCTTCATCATCTTCCCGCTGGGGGCGCTGCTGTTCGCGCGCCAGTTCTTCAGCGGCGAGCACGTGGCGCTGAATGACGCCATCCTGTCCACGGTGGCCGCGCTCGTGGGCATGATCCCCGAGGGGCTCATCCTGCTCACGTCCACGGTGCTGGCCGTGGCCGTGGTGCGCCTGGCCAAGTCGAAGGTGCTCGTGCAGCAGCTCTACTGCATCGAGACGCTCGCGCGCGTGGACACGCTGTGCCTCGACAAGACGGGCACCATCACCACGGGCAAGATGGAGGTGGCGGCCGTCCAACCCGTGCCAGGCGTGGAGCAGGCCGTGGTGGACACGGCGTTCGCGTCCATCGCGCGCGCCGACGACGACCCGAACGACACGGCGCTGGCCATCGTCGAGCACTACGCGAACAGCGGCGTCGAGGCGCTGCGGCCTGCGCGCATGGTGCCGTTCTCGTCCGACAAGAAGTGGTCGGGCGCCGCGTTCGCGAACGGGGCGTGCTACGTGATGGGCGCGGGGCAGTTCGTGCTGGGGGACGGGTTCGCGGCGGTGGCCGACCAGCAGGACGAGCTGGCCGCCGACGCGCGCGTGCTGCTGCTGGCGCGGGTGGACGGCTTCGACGCGGACGGCAACATCGTGGGCGCGCCCGAGCCGCTCGGATTCGTCGCCATCCACGACCAGATCCGCGCGACGGCCGCCCAGACCATCGCGTACTTCAAGGAGCAGGGCGTCGACCTCAAGGTGATCTCGGGCGACGATCCGCGCACCGTGTCGGGCATCGCGCTCAAGGTGGGCGTGCCGCATGCCGAGGCCTACGTCGACGCCACCACGCTGGCCGACGACGACGCCATCGCCGACGCCATCGAGCGCTACAGCGTGCTCGGCCGCGTGAAGCCCGAGCAGAAGAAGGCGTTCGTCGTGGCCCTCCAGGCCAAGAAGCACATCGTGGCCATGACGGGCGACGGCGTGAACGACACGCTCGCGCTCAAGCAGGCCGACTGCAGCGTGGCCATGGCGGCCGGCTCGGACGCGGCGCGCAACGTGGCGCAGCTCGTGCTCGTGGACAACGATTTCGCGGCCATGCCGAAGGTGGTGGCCGAGGGACGGCGCTCCATCAACAACCTGCAGCGCTCGGCGTCGCTGTTCCTCGTGAAGACGCTGTTGTCCATGACGCTGGCGGTGCTGTTCATCCTGCTGCCGTGGCAGTACCCGTTCCAGCCCATCCAGATGACGCTCATCAGCGCGTTCACCATCGGGCTGCCGTCGTTCGTGCTGGCGCTCGAGCCCAACAAGGACCGCATCCGGGGGCGCTTCCTCGAGAACGTCATCGTCAAATCGATTCCCGGCGCCATCTGCGCGGTGCTCACGATCCTCGTCGTGAACGTGGTGGGCTACGAGTTCCTGCACCTCGACTACGCGCACGTGTCCACGATGTGCGTGCTGCTCACGGCATGGATCGGCGCGCTGCTGATCGTGCGGCTGTCCATCCCGTTCACGCCCATCCGCGCGGCGCTGCTCGTCGTGGTGGTGGGAGGCACGGCGCTCGGGGCCACGGTGCTGCACGGGCTGTTCGGCATCCAGCCGTTCACCTTCGGCAAGGCCGTGCTGTTCACCATCCTGGCCATCGGCGTGACCGCCCTGTTCCACGTGCTGTTCAACGTGTTCGGCGCCTGGCATGCCAAGCGCCTGGCGGCCATGGCGTAGGGGCGTGCGAGGTGCCGCTCCCGGCACTGGTCGACGAGGTGGTCGTCGCGGAGCAGGCGGAGCCCTTGACGCTCGGCAACGTCGAATTCGAGGTGACCGTCCGGGATCTGCCGCAAGCGTTCGCGAACGAGGGGTACCTGCCCGAAACTTCGGATCCCGACGCCCCTCGCGCTGGTCGGCGCGCGGTGCGGGAGTTTCCTCACTAGCCAGAATTGCATTACGTAATGCACTTTGGTAGACTAGAGGAAATCCAATGCGGGGAAGGCGGTGAGGCAATGGCGGCTACGGCAACTTTGAACGTACGTTTGCCCGAAGACTTGAAGGATCGCGGTGCTCAGGTGCTCAAGCGCGAAGGCGTGTCCGTGTCCGATGCGGTTCGCGGGCTGTACGAGTACATGGAGAGGGAGCAGCGCCTTCCGGAATTCATCAAGCCGGCGAGCGAGGATGCCCGCCGTGCGGCAGTAGGGCGCAAGCGCTCGACCCTGCGCGACATGGTAGGCATCTTGCCCGCATCGCCGTGCTTCGAAGCTTCGACCTCATGGCACGATCATCTCGAATGGAAAACCCGCCCGGGCGTTCGCTCATGAAAGTGCTGTTCGACGTCAACGTCATCATCGACATTTGGGGCAAAACCGAGGACTTCGCCTTTTCGTTCGAGGCCATGGACGTTGCCATCGTGCGCGAGTTCGAGCTGTGCATCACGGCAAACATGACGCCCAGCATCGTGTACCTGCTGTCGGCGCGGAAGCTCATGTCGCGCAAGGACGCTCGGGAGGCGTTCGGAAACCTGGCGAGCTTGGTCGAGATTCTCGACGTGGGGGCGTCCGATTGCCTGCGCGCGCACAGCGAATTCGAAGGCGATTACGAGGACGACCTCATCGCCTGCGCGGCGAAGCGCAACGGCGTCGACGTGATCGTCACCCGCAACAAGCGCGACTTCGCGCAATCGCCGGTGCCGGCGCTCACGCCCGAGGAGTTCGTGAGCGCCTACAAGCCCGCCGATATGGAGTACGGTTTAGTCGAGTTCTGACCTGCCGCTAGCGCCTTCTGCCGAAGCCGCCCGCGCCGTTGCGGCGCAGGGAGCGCGAGAACGCCGCGCTGCCCACCGTCGTCTTGGGCACGAACTGGCCCGCGAGCGCCTTCTCCGCCTCCGTCGCGTCGTAGCCGTCGATGTCCAGCGTGGGGATGTGCTCGCCCAGCAGCTTCTCGATGTCGAGCAGCTGCGCCTTCGCCTCGGGGCTGACGAACGAGATGGCGTAGCCGGTCTCGCCGGCGCGCCCCGTGCGGCCGATGCGGTGCACGTAGTCCTCGGGGCTCTCGGGCAGGTCGTAGTTCACCACGTACTCGATGTTCGACACGTCGATGCCGCGGGCCAGCACGTCGGTGGCCACGAGGACGTCGATCGTCCCCTTGCTGAAGCCCTCGAGCGCGCGCTTGCGCTGCACCTGCGTCTTGTCGGAGTGGATGGAGTCTGCGCGGAAGCCGGCCCGCTTCAGCTGGCCGGTGCAGATCTCGGCGCGGGTCTTCGTGTCGGTGAACACGATGACGCGCTTGTCGCCGCGCTGTTGGAGCACGAGGCGCAGCAGCTCCGGCTTCTTCATCGGGCCGACGGGGACGATGAACTGGTCGATGGTGTCGGCCGTCTCGCCTTTGTGGGACACCTCGACGAACGCGGGGTCCTTCAGGATGGAGGCCACGCTCTGCATGACCTTGCGGTCGAGCGTCGCCGAGAACAGCAGCGTCTGGCGCGAGGAGGGCGTGGCGGCCACGATGTTCTTCATGGTGGGCCAGAAGCCCATGTCCAGCATGCGGTCGGCCTCGTCCAGCACGAGCACCTCCACGTCGCCGAGCTTGACGTCGCCGCGCTCCATGAGGTCGTAGAGGCGCCCGGGCGTGGCGACGAGGACGTCGATGCCGCGGCCGAGCTTCGCGATCTGGCCCTTGTACGGCATGCCGCCCACCACGGTGAGCATGCGGCGCCCCGACGCCTTCGCCAGCTGCAGGCAGGCGGCGTCGATCTGCTGCGCGAGCTCGCGCGTGGGGCTCACGACGAGCGCCCGCGGCGACCCGGGGCGTTTGGCGCGCCCGATGCGCTCGAACAGGGGCAGCGCGAACGCCGCCGTCTTGCCGGTGCCGGTGGTCGCGGCGGCCACGACGTCGCGACCTTCGAGAACCAGCGGGATGGCCTGCTCCTGCACGGGGGTGGGTACGGTGAATCCCATCCGCGCGACGGCGGACAGGGTCGTCTCGGACAAACCGAGGTCTTGAAACGTCGAACTCAAAGCGCATCTCCAAGCATCATTACGGGATTCGCACGACGCGGCGCGCGGTTGGCGCGCATCGTGCGCGGCGCGGAAACAGGGTGCGCGCCGATCACCTGCGTCTATGATAGCCTATCGAGCGCGTTTGCGGGAGTTTCCTCGCGAATACCTCGCGAGCGGGCCCCGGAAAGCTCCGCGGCTTCGCGGGCGCGCCCTTCGGCGACGTCCCTGCGCTGCGCGTTGCGGGCCAGCGCAGAGGCCGATGCGGCGGCCGCGAGGGCGAACAGCGCTCCGACGGGGCCGGTGGCCAGCAGGCCTCCCGCGTTCACCACGAGCCCGCCGGCGAACGATCCCAGCGCGATGCCCGCGTTGAACGCCATGGGATGCAGCGAGGCGGAGAACGTGAGCGCGCTGGGGTAGTCGGTGCGGGCGACGTCCTGGAACAGCATCTGCACGGTGGAGTTCATCACGTACATGAGCAGGCCCACCGCGAGGATGTTCGCGATGCCTATGCCGCCGGCGGGCAGGCTCGCGGCCAGCAGGGCCAGCAAGGCCGCGTGCGCGACGAAAGCGACGGGTAGCGCACGCAGCCCGAAACGGCCCGCCACCCAGCCCGACAGCAGGTTCGAGCCCACGCATGCGGCGCCGAACAGCAGCAGCACGAGGCTCGCGCCCGCCGCGTCGAGGCCGACGACGTCGGCGAGGACGGGGGTGAGGTAGGTGTAGAACACGTAGGTGGACGCCGCGCCGGCGAGGATCATGGCGACGGCGCCCAGCACGCGCGCGTCGCCGAGCAGGCGCAGCTGCGCGCGCAGGGTGGGCGTCGCGCTCGCGGCGCGCGCGGAGGAACCGCGGGTGAGCGTCGGCAGCAGGGCGGCGCTCACGGCCAGGCCGAGCGCGAACACGCAGGCGTAGGCGGCCTTCCAGCCGAACGGGCCGGCCAGCGCCGTGCCGATGGGCACGCCGATGACGCTCGACACCGAGAACCCGGCCAGCACGAGCCCCAGCACGGCGGCCACGCGCTCCTTCGCCACGATGTCGGGCACGTAGGTGAGCGCGAGCGCCAGAAGCGTGCCCGACGCGGTTGCGGGCAGCACGCGCGAGACGAGCAGCAGCGCGTAGTCGCCGGCGAACAGGGTGAGCAGGTTGCCGGCGCTGAACACCGCCAGCAGCGCCGCCATCACCTTGAAGCGGTCGGCGCGCGCCGTGGCGAGCGCGACGACGGGCGTGGCGACGGCGCAGGCGAGCGCGTAGTAACCCACGAGGTCGCCGACGAGCGTGAGCGGCTCGCCCAGCCCCTCGGCCACGGCGGGCGTGATGCCGATCAGCACGAACTCGGCGAAGCCGAGCGCGAACGCGAGCGCGACCAGCAGGGCTGCCACGAGCGTGGCGCGTGCGGGGCTCGTTGGGGTTTCGGTGTTCATAGCATCCTCCAGCAGACGGTCCTTGGTTTCCTCCTCCACCGTACTGCGGGCGTGATAAGATAGCCAATGCTTATAATGAAAGCCTGCATATGCCTATCGGGTATACCGAAACGGAGGCCGTCGTGGAGCTTCGGACGCTCAGGTACTTCCTCGCCCTCGCGCAGGAGGGCACCGTCTCGAATGCGGCGAAAGCGCTGCACGTGACGCAGCCCACCCTGTCGCGCCAGCTGGCCGACTTGGAGAAGGGGTTCGGCAAGCAGCTGTTCGAGCGCGGGGCCAAGCGCATCGTGCTCACCGACGAGGGCGTGCGCCTGCGCGAGTACGCCGAAGCCATCGTGGAGCTGGCCGACAAGGCCGAGGCCGAGCTGGCCCAGCCCGAGCGCGCCGTAGCCGGCGACGTGTATATCGGCTGCGGCGAGTCGGACGCCATGCGCATCATCCTGCGCGCGGCGAAACGGGCGCGCGACGAGCACCCCGGCATCCACTTCCACCTGTTCAGCGGCACGAGCGCCGACTTGATAGACCGCTTCAACGAAGGGTTGCTCGACTTCATGGTGGAATTCGAGGCCGTGAGCCGCCCCGACTGCCTGTCGTGCCCGCTGCCCATGCTCGACACCTGGGGCGTGCTCATGCGCGCGGATTCCCCCTTGGCCGACCTTTCCGCCGTGCGGCCGGCCGATTTGGCCGCGCGTCCGGTCATCTGCTCGCGCCAGGCGCTCAAAGCGGGCGTCATGCAGGCGTGGGCGGGCGAGGCGTTCGATTCCTGGGACGTGGTGGCCACGTACAACCTCGTGTTCAACGGGGCGCTCATGGTGGAGGAAGGCCTCGGGTCGGCCATCTGCTACGATGGGCTGGTGAAGACGGCCCCTGGCGGCCCGGTGAGCTTCCGCCCGCTCGACCCGCCGCTCTCGTCGAACATCGACGTCGTCTGGAAGAAGCACCGCCGCCTCTCGAAGGCCGCCGAGGCGTTTTTGGCCTGCTTGCAGGAGGAATGCGCGGGCCAGGAGTGATGGCGAGCGTGCCGGCGAAGCACGAATGTCTTCGCCGGCACGCGTTCGCTTCGCACCGGAGGGAGGGGAGAAGCGCGAAGGGTCGAACAGGCGAGGTGCACCGCCTCGGCTTCTTCCACGTATGCCGGTCGGCGGGGATCCGACGGACGTCTTTTACACGTATTTCGAGCCTCAGTGCACAAAAAACCTCGACGTGCGAAACCTGTAGGCCTCGTGCACCCCGCCATGATGGACGCAGAGCGTATTTGGGAAATATCCTTTTCCCCGACCTGGTGTTTTCCCTGCGGTAAGCGGAGCCGTGCGATGAGGACGTCGGGGAAGTCTCGCACGACGGTGGTTTTTGTGCAGTACGGGCCAGATTCGATGCATGCTCTCCTTCGCTTCAGGGCGGCATCGCAAGGGCAGTGAAAAAGTGCCATCCGGTGCTTTTCTCAGAGAGGAGGAGATGCGGTGCGTATCTCTATTCTTTGCGCAGCCATTCGTCGCCGGTCTCGGAGCATTTCCCGCCGGCCCGGTAGCTGGCGATCTTGCCGTCGAGGCGCTGCACGGTGGCCCTCATCTCCTCGAGCTTCGCAGCCAGCTTCTCGCGCTGCTCGACGAGTATCTCGAGACGCGCGGCGGCGGTGTGCTCGCCTTCCTGGAACAGCGTCACGTACTCGACGAGGGCTTCGATCTGCACGCCCGACTCGCGCATGCAGCGGATGAACTCCACCCAGCCGCAATCGTATTCGGCGAAGTCGCGGATGCCGTTCGGCAGGCGCGTGACGTGGGGGATGAGCCCGATGCGCTCGTAGTAGCGGATGGTGTCGACCGAGACGTCGTATCGTTTCGCGACTTCGGCGATTTGCATGGCGATCCTCCTGCTTGTCGTGTTCGGCCCGCTCGTCCTGACACCACGGTACCCGGGCGGCGGGGAAAGGGCCAATGCTTATAGTGGAAGGTTTTTCATGCCCCGAAAGCATGACGGGGCCGAGGGGCCAGGGGCGGGCGAGGGGCACCCGGCCCCTACACGCCGCATCCCATGAGGCGCGCGCGGTTGACGACGTGCAGCCGGCTCTCGACCGCGCCCGGCGCATCGACACCCGCGGCGGTCACCACGCCCACGAGCCGCGCCTGCTCGAAGCAGTCGACCCAACCCTGCACGCCCTTGACCGCGCCGTCGAAGGCGTGCTCGTCCTCGTCGGCCGCTGTGGCCAGCAGGTACACGTCGCGAAACGCGGGACTGGCGGCGTAGGCCGGGTTGCTGCGGTCGAGCAGGGTCTTCAGCTGGCCCGCCATCTCGAAGAAGTAGATGGGCGTGGCCAGCGCGATGGCGTCGGCCGCGACGATGCGCTCCACGATGGCCGGCGCGTCGTCGTCGAGCGGGCACGCCGCGCCCGCCTGGCAGGCGAGGCATCCGCGGCAGAAGCCGATGCGCTTGCCGCGCAGGCTCACCGTCTCCACGTCGTGCCCCGCCTCGCGCGCCCCTTCGGCGAAGGCGAGCGCGAGGACGTGCGAGTTGCTGGAGGGTCTGAGGCTGGCGGATACGACCAAGACGTTCTTTCCCATGGTGCTTCCTCTCGTTCGGTGCGATGCGTCGATCGTCATGTCGCATCCCAGTGTGCCCCCTGGAGCGCGCTCCAAGTCAAATGGAGGTTTCGTGATGCGCGTCATCTCGATGCGCTTCCCACTGCATGCCTAGCAAGCATACGGAACTACTCATTATAGGTATTAGCTTTGTCCTTTTCCCCACCGCACAATGGGGGGCAAGGCCGGCGCGAGGTGCCGGCAGGGGGAAAGGAGAGACGAAGATGAGTTTGTTGCACAGCACCATGAGCCGTCGCAGCTTCCTGCGGGCGAGCGCGGGAGCCACGGCCGCCGCGGCGGCGCTCGGCCTCGCCGGTTGCTCGAGCGCGGAGGCGCCAGCGCGCCTCGCGGACGACGACGGCGCGCTGGTCATCGCGTCGGATGCGAGCGTCATCGGCGGGGAGGGGGAGTGGGTCCCCATCCACTGCCACCAGAACTGCAACCAGATGTGCCTGAACATGGGCTACGTGGTGGACGGCGTGGTGGTTCGGCAGAAGACGGACGACGCTCGCGAGGACCGCTTCGACTGCCCGCAGCAGCGCGGCTGCCTGCGCGGCCGCAGCCTGCGCCAGCAGGTGTACAACGCCGATCGCATCAAGTATCCCATGAAGCGCAAGCATTGGCAGCCCGGCGGTGGCGAGGGCACCCACGGCGAGCTGCGCGGCAAGGACGAGTGGGAGCGTATCGGCTGGGACGAGGCGCTCGACTACGTGACCGACGAGCTCAAGCGCGTGTATGCGGAATACGGCCAGGACGCCGTCATCTGCAATGGCTGGCGTTGGGCCCCCGCTTCGGCCATGTTCCCCGTCATCGGCGGGGCGGTGTACAACACCGAGACCGAGTCGTTCGGCTGCTGGGCGTTTCAAACCGAGGCGCTGGGCCTGTACTCGCACGGCGACCATCCCGACCTCATGATGGGCCCCGACAAGTACGACCTGCCGAACGCCGACACCATCGTGCTGTACGGCTGCAACCCCGCGTGGGCGCAGCATTCCAGCATGTACTGGCTGAACAACGCTCGTGACGCGGGCACCGAGTTCGTGTACGTGGGCCCCAGCTACAACGTGAGCGCCGCGCAGCTGGGTGCGCGCTGGATACGCGTGCGCCCCGGCACCGACACGGCGTTTTTGCTGGCCGTGATCCACGAGATGATCCGCTTGGACGACGAGCGCGGCGACGTCATCGACTGGGACTTCGTGAACGAGCGCACGGTGGGCTTCACGCCCGAGACCATGCCCGACGATGCGGCCGACGACGAGAACTACCGCGACTACGTCCTGGGCGCCTACGACGGCCAGCCGAAGACGCCGGAGTGGGCGAGCGAGATATGCGGCACGCCGGTGGAGGACATCGCGTGGTACGCGGAGCTGGCCGGCAAGAACAACAAGGTGATCTTCTTCCACAGCTACGCGGCGTCCCGCTACCTGGGCGCCGAGAACCTGCCGCAGGCGTTCATGACCGTGTCGGCCCTGGGCGGCCACTACGGCAAGTCGGGGCACGGCTCGGCCGCCATCTACACGTGGGACGCGGGAGATTCGGGTTACCGTCTCATCCAGCATGCAGGCGGCGACTACGGCTATATCGACAACCTCGTGGGTTCTCCGGGCGCTACCGGGCCGAACCGCTGCATCGAGGGCAACTCGTGGTGGAGCTCGCTTGCGGAAGGCCGCTACCTCTCCACGTCGGTCGGGCCCTACGACCTGGGATCGGGCGACGATCCCGCCAAGCTGCGCGCCAACACGCCCACCTACCACGAGGCGCGCGAGATGCCTGTCAACCCGCGTCTCTTGTTCCAGACGAACTCCAACTTCATGCAGACGCGCGGCAACCTGCCCACGGCCATCGAGGTGATGCGCGCCGCGGACACGTGCATCTCGCTCGAGATCAAGTTCTCGCTGACCGCGCAGTTCGCCGACATCATCCTGCCGGTGGCCACGCACTGGGAGGGCAACGACGACGAGGCCTGGGGCGAGCTGTGCTGGCCGAGCCCCTTCGGCGACGGCAACGGTCAGAAGCAGCGCAAGGACGCGCTTCTGGCGTGGCGCCCGCTCGTGAAGCCGATGTACGAAGCGCGTGAGGAGAAGCGCATCTGCCGCGACATCATCGAGCGCATGGGTTTCGACCCCGACGAGGCGTATCCCAAGAGCAACTACGACCAGTGGCTCGGCTACTTCCTGGGGATGCGCGAGCTTTCGAGCGACCTGTCGCGCTGGGAACCGGTGATCGCCTGGACGGCCGCCGACAACGAGAAGCACGGCGCGAACTACCCGGAGCAGGAGGGCAAGGTGGGTTTCGACGAGTTCATGGCGCGGGGCTCCTACGTGGTCGAGCGCTCCGCCGACGACCGGCGCAACTACGTGGGCTACCGCGACGACAAGCTGGGCATCGGCGAGGACGGCACGTCGGTGACGGTTGCCGACCCCGCATGGCCGCGTCCGTCCCGTTCGGGCAAGCTGGAAATATACTGCCAGTTCAAAGCCGACAACGTGAACCGAGTGGGTCTCAACCCCGAGCCCATCAAGCCCTATGCGAACTACTTCGTGCCGAACCGCGGCTACCAGGAGACGTTTGCCGACTGGGATGCCAAGGTGAAGGCCCCCTATCCGCTGCAGGCGTACACGCCCCACTACATGCGCCGTGCGCACACGTGCTACGACAACATGGCGTGGACGCAGGAGGCGTTCGCCAACCCGGTGTTCATGAACGCCCAGGACGCCGAGGAGCGCGGCATCGAGGCCGGCGACGCGGTGGCGTGCTTCAACGAGTTCGGTCGCATGCTTCGCCGCGCCCAGCCCTTGCACGGCATGATGCCGGGCACGGCAGCCATCCCTCACGGCGTGCGGACGCTGCTCGACGAGAGCGACCCCGACCGCATCGTCGATCGCGGCGGAAGCGAGCAGATGCTCTCCGACGGGCAGCAATCGAACTACTTTCCCCAGGTGGACGGGTACAACAGCCTGCTCATCGAAATCGAGAAATACGACGGCGAGCCCCTACCTGCCGACTGCGATCGCGGCCCGTTCCTGGCGCCCGGCATCGACGCCGAGGACACGCCCGCGTACACCGCCCGGGGTATCTACGAGAACGAGGAGGCATAGACGATGAGCTTGGGATTCTACGTTGACCTGCAACGCTGCATCGGCTGCCGCACCTGCCAGGTGGCGTGCAAGGACCGTCGCGACCTGCAATCGGCGGGCCCGCGCCCGCGCAGGGTGGATTCGTTCGAGTGCGGGACGTATCCGGACGTGAGCCTGTTCCACCTCGCGCTGTCGTGCAACCACTGCGACGACCCGGCGTGCGTGGCGGGCTGCCCCACGGCCGCCCTGCACAAGGCCGGCGACGGCACCGTGCAATACGATGCCGACCGCTGCGTGGTCTGCCGCAACTGCATGACGGTGTGCCCCTACGGCGCGCCACAGCACGACGAGGACGCGAACCTCATCGCGAAGTGCGACGCCTGCAAGGCGCTGCGCGATGCGGGTCGCAATCCCGTGTGCGTGGACGCGTGCCCCATGCGGGCCCTCGAGTTCGGCGAGCTGGACGGGCTGCGCGCCGCGCACGGAGACGATCTGACGAGCGAGCTGCCCGTGCTGCCGAGCGCCGACGTCACGCACCCGAACCTGCTGCTGCGTCCGAGCGCGGGAGCGCTGCGCGAGGATTTCCGCGAGGTGACCCTGTGAGCGCGGCCGAGGCGGCGACGGTCGCCGGGGTCGCGGAGGAGTCGTTCGCGCTCGAGGAGCTGCTGCTGTCCCGCGCCTATCTGTACACGCTGTTCCACAAGCTGCTCGGCGCCGCGCCGGACGCGCCGGCGCTCGACGTGCTGCTGGGGCGGGGGACCGCCGAGGTGGTGGGCACCTACGCTGAAGACGACGCGACGATGCGCGGGTTCGGACGCTTCCTGCAAAGCTTGGCCGCGCGCGAGGATCGCGCTGCTCTGCTCGACGAGACGCGCGACGAGCACGTGCGGCTGTTCGTCGGCCCTGGGCCGCTGCCGGCGTTCTCCTGGGAGTCGCCCTATCGCACGCACGAGCCGTCGCTGTTCCAGGAGAGCACGCTGGCCGTGCGCGCCGCCTACCGTGCGCACGGCTTCGAGCCGAAGCGCCTCGCGCGCGTGCCCGACGACCATGCGGCCCTGCTGTGCGCGTTCCTGGCGCAGCGCTCTGGTGTGGCGCTGGCGGCGCTGCGTGCGGGCGACGCGAACGGGCTCGCCGTCGAGCTGCGCGACGAGGAGGCGTTCGTGGCGGCGCATCTGACGAGCTGGTTGGACGCGTTCGCCCAGGCGGTGCGGCGGTCGAGGACGGCGGTGCTGTACCCGCAGCTGATCGAGGCGCTTGCGGCGTTCGCACGCGTGGACGCCGTGTTCCTTGCTGAGGCGGCGTACTGGGCCGAGGGCCTGGCCGCCGAAGGGACGCCCGTCGGTGCGCCGGACGTGCGGCAGGGGAGCGCCGAGGCCCGCGCGCTCGAGGCTGCGCGCGAAGCGCTTGCGGCGCTCGAGGCGCTGCGCCCGTACGGCATCGAGGATTACGAGCTTGTTCCCGCGCGTTCGTGCGCGGGAACGCGATGAGGATGGTGATGGCATTGATTACCGAATTCCCCCTGTTCGCGTTCACGACCCTGGGCGGCATGGCTGCCGGGGCGTACGCGGTTGCCGCGTGCTTTGCGGACGACGGGCGAGAGGCGAAGCGCCCCTGGTTGTTCCCGCTCGCGTGCCTCGCGCTGTTGGGCGTCGGGCTCTTGGGCGTGCTCGGGCACCTCGGGCGTCCCGAGCGGTTCCTGCTGGCGATGAGCAACCCCGCGTCGATGATCGCGGAGGAGGCGTACTGGTCCATCGCGTTCGGGGTGCTGGTGCTGGTCGATTTCGTGCTGCTGCTGCGCCGTGGCGCGAGCCCGCGCGTCGTGCGCGTCGCGGCTGCGGCGGCCGCGCTCGGGCTCATGGGCGTCATGGGGTGGGCGTACTTCACGAGCTACGGCAATCCCGCCTGGGCGACGTGGCAGACGCTGCCGCTGTTCGTGGCGGGCGACCTGGCCATGGGCGCGGCGCTGTGGGCGCTGTTGCGCGGCGGAACGTATCGCAACGACCTGTTCGCCGCGGCCTTCACGGTTCTCGGTGCGCTCGCGATCGCGTCGATCGCGCTGGTGGCCGCGCACTTCGCCTCGCTCGGCTACGACGCGCTGCCGTTCGCCGCAGCCGTCGTGCTGGCGGCTGCGGGCGTCGCGTTCGGCCTGCTGGCCTGGAAAGGCAAGCTCCCGGCCGCGGTCGGCCCGGCGACGGCGTTCGCCCTCGTGCTGGTCGGCGTGGCAACCGCCCGCTACGCCTTCTACGCCGCCAGCATCCTGTAACCCTTTATGGCGCACGGCGGGGACGGACGGTTGAAAGTGTCCCAAAAGGGGACAGTCCCCTTTTGGGACATTCCGCCTCACGTATTCAGCACCCGCACGGCTCCGTTCTCCACGTAGAGCGCTTGGTTGTCGTCGAAGGGGCGTACGTCGAGGGCTCCGGCGTGCTCGCGGACGATACGCTCGGCGGCCGGTCCCAGTTCGCGGTTGTTCGCATGGGGCACCGGGTAGAAATCGACGAGGCCGAGCCCGACGGTGTCGCGCAGGTCGGGCGCGCGATCGGGACGATCCATGGCGCGCGAGTACGCGATGTCGGGCGCCGCGACGATGGCCCCGGCCGACTCCCCGATGTAGAGCTTTCCCGCGCGCACCGCTTCGCGCAGCAGCTCGTCGGCTCCCGATTTCCTCAGCTCCTGCAGCAGGTAGAACGTGTTGCCGCCCACGACGAAGACGAGGTCGTTGCGCTCGAAGGCGCGCCGCATGGCCTCGTAGGGGGCGGTGGACACGTCGACCGCGTCCACGCGCAGGCCCATGCCGCGCAGCGCCCATCGGCTCATGCGGGCGAGGAACCCCCGGCGCTCGACGCGGCTTGCCGTGGGGATGTAGGTGACGGATTTGCCCTTGAGGTCGGGTTCGACTTGCCTAAGGAGGCCCGTGACGTTCTGAAACAGGGAAACGAGAAGCAGTTTCTCCATAAAACCGTCCTTTCCCGCTTGACCTGAAGTGCGCTCCAGCCGCTATGGTACCAGGAAGCCGACGACGAAAGGGGTCGCGATGAACGAGATGAAGGACGCTCGCAAGGCAGCGCGCATGGATCGGCGCACGTTCGTCATGGGTGCGGCCGCGCTCGGGGCGACCGCGTTGGCAGGCGGGGCGCTGGTCGGCTGCGCAAACGGCGGCGAGCAACCGGCGGCGGCGCCCGCATCCGCCGCCCCCGAAACGCCGGCGCCCGCGCCCGATGCGCCGCGCGTCGCGCAGCTTCCCTACGATTCGGCGTTCCCTCCGCACGAGCCTCTCGGGCGCGGTGTGGGCGCCCTGCCGGGGCGCGTTGCCTGGGTGCGCGACGCGGCGGCCGTGACCTGGGACGGGTCGGGCTACTGGTGGCAGCGCGAGCACTTCGACGAGGGTGCGGTGCGGCGCATGGTGGACGACGGGATCGCCGCCACGGCGGGCGCGGACGACGCGGCGTCCGGGTGGCGGGCGCTGTTCGAGGCGCACAACGCCCGGGTCGGGCGCAGCGGCGGCTACCGGGCGGGTCAGAAGATCGCCGTCAAGGCCAACATGAACGGCGCGGGCACGAACGGCTCGGACGTCGACAGCGCCATGAGCTATACGACGCCCGTGCTGCTGCGGGCGCTGCTGCTCTCGCTCGTGGAGGATGCGGGCGCGGCGGCGTCCGACATCGCGGTGTACGACGTGTGCCGCATCGTCCCCGAGCACGTGCGCGCGCTGTGCTCGGAGGGCGCGCTCGCCGGCGTGCGCTTCCGCTACAACGACGAGGGCGGCCCGAACGACGTCGTCGGCGACGAGGACGCGCCGATCCGGTGGTCCGCGGACGTGGCCGGCGACGCCAACGTCGTGCCGGCGTGCGCGTCGGAAGCCGACTACCTGATCGGGCTCGCCAGCCTCAAGGGGCACTCCTACGGCCTCACGCTCAGCGCGAAGAACCACTTCGGCTCGCTCGTCAATTCCAGCCGTCTGCGCCCGCCCGAGGCCGCCGGCGTGCATCGTTTCGTGTCCGGCCAGGTCATGGGCATGTATACGGTGCTCGTCGACCTGCTGGCGAACGCGCACCTCGGCGGCAAGACGATGCTGTGGATGCTCGACGGCCTCGTGCCCGCCACGTCCGAGGGCGCATCGGTCACGGCCGAAGCCGCCCGGTGGGAGGGCGCTCCCTTCGACGGCGGCTTCGCTGCCAGCCTGCTGCTGTCCCAGGATCCGGTGGCGCTCGACTCGGTGGGCGCCGACTTCCTCGTCAACCAGCCGGCGGTCACGTCGCGCAACGCCGCGCTCGACGGCAACCTGGGCGTGGAGAACTACCTGCACGAGGCCGCCCTCGTCGCCGCGCCGCCGTCGGGCGCGGCCTACCGCGACGGCGCGGGCGGCCCGGTGGGAAACCTCGGCGTGCACGAGCATTGGAACAACGCGGTCGAGCGCCTCTACAGCCGCGACCGCGGCGAGGCCGAGGGCGTCGAGCTCGTCCGCATACTGCGATAACGATTGAAAAGGAGCATGAAATGAACGAACGGGACATGGATCGGCGAACCTTCGTGATGGGTTCGTTCGGCTTGGGGCTGGCGGTGCTCGGCGCGGGCGTGCTGGCCGGGTGCGCGGCGCCCGCCGAACCCGCAGCGGCGCCCGAGGCGCCCGAGGCGGACGCCCCGGGCGCGGAGCCCGAGCCGACGCCCGCCCCGGCCTCGGGGACGAGCGGTGGACGCGCTCTCGTGGCGGTGTTCTCGTACTCGGGCACCACGCTTACGGTGGCCGAGCGCATCGCCGAGGCGACGGGGGCCGACCTCTTCCGCATCGAGACGGCGGATGCGTACCCCGACGACTACGACGCCATGATCGCCCAGGTGCAGCGCGAGCAGGACGAGGGCTACCTGCCGACCCTCGTCGGGGAAGCGCCCGATTGGGACGCCTACGACACCGTCTACCTCGGGCATCCCATCTGGTGGGGCGGCCTGCCGCACGTGATGCGGGCGTTCCTGTCGCAGCACGACCTGGCGGGCAAGACGACGGCCCCGTTCTCCACGAGCAGCTCGAGCGGCAACGCCGCCGCCCTCGACGCCCTGCGCGAGCTGTGCCCCGAAGCCGACGTGCGCGAAGCCCTGCATCTCACGCGCGGCAGCCTTCCCGGCGCGCTCGACGAGGTGGAGCCGTGGATCGAGGGGCTGGCGCGCGCCTGATCGGCAACGCCGCCGCCCCGCGAGCGTCGCCCGCGGGGCGGCGGCGCGCTACATCACGCGCGTGCCGAAATCGGCCATGGACTCGACGAATTCCGGGTCGTAGTGGCTGAAGAACAGGCTTTCCCCCTTGTCGAGCGCGCGCAGGGCGCCCAGGTCCTCGGCGTCCAGCTCGAAATCGAACACCTGGAAGTTCTCCCGCATGCGCTCCTTGCGCACCGACTTGGGAATGACGGCCACGCCGCTTTGGATGAGGAAGCGCAGCGCCGTCTGGGCCGCCGTCTTGCCGTGCTTCGCGCCCACGGCCGCAAGCACCGGGTTCGAGAAGAAGCCGTTGCGCCCCTCGGCGAAGGGCCCCCAGGACTCGTGCGCCACGCCGTAGCGGTCCATGACCTCGCGCGCGGCGCGCTGCTGCTGGAACACGTGCGTTTCCACCTGGTTCACCATGGGCTTGATCTCGCTGAATCGGCAGAGGTCGACCAGGCGGTCCGGGTAGAAGTTCGACACGCCGATGGCACGCGCCTTGCCGGAGCGGTACGCGGCCTCCAGGGCCCGCCAGGTTCCGTAGTAGTCGCCGAAGGGCTGGTGGATCAGCAGCAGGTCGACGTAGTCGCATCCCAGCTTGCGCAGCGAGCCGTCGATGGAGGCCGCCGCGTTCTTCTCGCCGGCGTGGTAGATCCACACCTTGGTGGTGAGGAACAGCTCGTCGCGCGCCACGCCGCTCTTCGCGATGGCCGCGCCCACGCCCTCCTCGTTGTAGTACGCCTGGGCGGTGTCGATGTGGCGATAACCCGTTTCCAGGGCGTCGCTCACGCAGCGCTCGGCGTCGCCGGCGTCCACCTGGTACACGCCGTAGCCCAAAAGAGGCATGCGCACGTTGTTGCTCAAGGTGAGGTAATCCATGTCGCTTCCTTTCGTCGTGATCGGTTCTCTATGCATAGTATGCAGAGCCGAAAGAAGGAAGTACAATGCAAGAAGCGTTGTAGCCATGCATGAAACGCATAGCGGAGGTGAAGCGATGGAACTGGAACAGCTGAGGCAGCTCGAGGCGGTCGCGTCGTGCGGGACGTTTTCGGCCGCCGCGGAGCGGACGCACATCTCGCAGCCGGCGCTGAGCCGCTCGATGCAGCGCCTCGAGGCGGAGCTGGGCGCCAGTCTGTTCGCGCGCACGAAGAACAGCGTGGAGCTCAACGAGGCCGGCTTGCTGGCGCTCGAGCACGCGCAGGGCATCCTGCGCGATGTCGCCCGCATGCGGGAGGCGCTCGACGGTCTGCGGGCGCGCCGCAGCATGCTGCGCGTCGGGACGTGCGCGCCCGCGCCGCTGTGGCGGCTCATGCCCGCCATCGCCGAGCGCCGCCCCGACCTCGTGGCTAATCCCGAGACCATGCCCGTGGCCGAGCTCGAACGCCGGCTGCTGGACGGCACCCTCGATTTCGCCATCGTGCCGTACCGTCCGGAGGGGGAGGGCGTGCGCAGCGCCGTGCTCATGCGCGAGGACCTGTGCGCGTTCCTGCCGAAGGGCCATCCGCTGGCGGGCCGCTCCTCCCTCTCGCTTGCGGAGCTGGACGGCGAGACGTTCCTGCTGTACGCCGGCATCGGGTTCTGGCGCGACATCTGCGAGCGCCTCATGCCGCGCGCCCACTACGTCACGCAGAGCGACTACCTGGTGTTCGGCCAGCTGGCGCGCACCTCGCCGCTGCCGAGCTTCGTCACCGACGAGTCCGAGCTGAAGCGCGCCGACCTCGACCGCGTCTCCATCCCCCTCGAAGACGCCGCCGTGCACGTGACGTTCTACCTGGCCATGCGCGAGAGGCCGGGCCACCCGCTGAACGACCTCATGGACTGGCTCGAGCGCAGGTTCGCCCTCACCGGGAGCGGCCCAGCTCCCCGATGAACGCGTCCCAGCCCGCGCGGCCGACGGCGTCGCGCTTGAAGACGCCGGTGGATTCGAGGACGGCGGCGAACACCCGGGCAACCTCCTCGCGCACGACGGGGCCGGGCGCGCCGCCCTCGGCGCCGCCGTGCGGGCCGTCCGCGCGATCCGCGGCGAGGTCCGCGCCTCGGCGGGCCAGCACGTCGGCCGCCCAGGGGGCGTGGGGCGCGGTGTCCGCGCAGGTCAGCAGGCGCGCCTCCAGCTCGCGCGGGGAGCGGCCCTCGCGCGCGGCCGCGCGCAGCTCGCGCTCTACGGCCGGCAGCTCGCGGGCGAGGCGGGGCGGCAGCACGGCCAGCCCCATGATCTCGACGAGGCCGATGTTCTCCTTCTTGATGTGGTGCAGCTCCTCGCCGGGATGGAAGACGCCCCACGGGCGCGCGCCGTCGGCGCGGTTGTTGCGCAGCACGAGGTCCATGACGTAGGCGGGGCCGACGCGCCGCACGATGGGGTTGAGCGTGTTGTGGCGCACGGGCGCGCCCCCGGCGCCGCGGCTGCACGCGCGCACGCCGCCCGGCTCGAACGAGAAGCCCTGCCACGCGTCCAGCACGCGCGCCGCCGCCCGCGCGAGGGCGGCGCGGTCGCGCGAGGCGAGGCGCAGCACCGACGCCGGCCATGTCACGACGCCGACGCGCACCTCCGGCAGCCCCGGCAGCTCGACGGCGCGCTCGACGGGCGCGTTCATGAGGGGGAACGTATGGCGTCCGCCCTGGAAGTGGTCGTGGGAGAGGATGGAGCCGCCCACGATGGGCAGGTCGGCGTTCGAGCCGACGAAGTAGAACGGGAACAGGTCGACGAAGTCGAGCAGCCGCTCGAAGCCGGCCTCGTCGATCTTCATGGGCCGATGCTCCGCGGACAGCGCGATGCAGTGCTCGGGGAAGTACGCGTACGGCGAGAACTGCAGCCCCCAGCGCTCGCCGCCCAGCTCGATGGCGGCGATGCGCAGGCCCGGCTTGGCGGGGTGCTCGGGCGTGCCGGGGAACCCCTCGTTCTCCCAGCAGAGGTCGCACTGCGGCACGCCGACGCCGGCCCCCGCTCCGCTTTCGGCCCCCGCGCCTCCCGCGTCCGTCGCGCCCGCCGCCGCGGCGATGGCGCGCGGGTCCTTCTCGGGCTTCGCGAGGTTGACGGTGCACTCGAGCGGGCCGTACGCGCTCCCGCTCGTCCAGCGGATGCTGCGCGCGTCGGCCGCTCCCGCGAGGTAGCCGCTTGCAACGCCGAGGCCGTGCAGGTACGCTGCCGCCTGCTCGGCCTCGCGCGCGAGCAGGCGGTCGAACGTCGCGCGCACCTCCTCGGGCGGCGGCAGCGGCGCGCTCATCGGGCGACCTGCCGGACGCGCGCTCCCGGAGCGCCTATCGACACGGGCAGGCAGGCCTCGTAGCCCAGCAGCGCGTCCATCGAGGTGCGGAACGCCGAAGCCTCGTCGCACGGCACGATGGCCAGCACGCTGCCCCCGAAGCCGCCGCCGTGGATGCGGTACGCGCCGCGCCCGCCCAGCAGGTGCGCGCACAGCGCGAGGATCACCATGGCCGGCTGCTCGTCGCCCGAGCCGTCGCCGCGCGGCGACACGTTCTGCAGGAACTGGGCCGACGATGCGCCCGATTGCCGTACGAGGCGGAGAAACGTCGCGAAATCGCCGCTCGCCAGCGCCTGCTCCTGCGCGGCCACGCGCCGCGTCTCCTCGAAGTAGTGAAGGGCGCGCAGCGCCGCGCGGTCGCCGAGCTCGACGCGCACGCTCGCCAGCGCTTCCAGAAACTCCCGATAGGGAACGTCTTCGAGCCTCTCGCGGCCGAGGCGCCGTGCGACGGCGCGCATGTCGGTGGGGATGGCCACGAATTCGTCGGTGTAGCGGGAATGGTCGCAACGGCTGTCCACCAGGTACAGGGCGTGCCCGCTCGTCCGCACGTCGAAGTCGACGGGCGCCACACGGGGCACGCTGCCCTCGAAATCGAGGCTCACGATGCCGCCGTACGCGCTCGCCAGCTGATCCTGCGCGCCGCTCGGCTTCCCGAAATGCACGTCCTCCGCCCACGATCCTTCCAGCGCGAGCGAGGTGAGGTCGCGCTCCGGAGCGGGCCCGTCCGGCTCGCACACCGCGCGGATCAGCAGCCCGAGCAGCATCTCGAAGGCGGCCGACGAGGACACGCCGTACCCTGCGGGCACGTCCGAGCACGTCACCGCGTCGAAGCCGCGCACCATGCCGCCCGCGCGCGCGAACGCCGCCGCCATGCCGCGCACGAGGGCGCGCGACGTCTCCCGCTCCTCCTCGCGCGCTTCGAGGTCGCCGACGTTCACAAGCGCCTCGCCGAAGCCCTCCATGCACACGCGGATGTCGTCGGTGCCGTTCGGCGCGGCCAGGGCGAACATGCGCAGGTCGATGGCGGTGGAGATGGTGCGCCCGCCCTGATGGTCGGTATGGTTGCCGGCCAGCTCCACCCGTCCGGGCGCGGAGGCGAACGCGAACGCGCGCCCGTCCGCGTCGCCGAACAGCGTGGCGAATCGGCACCGCAGGTGCGCGAGCGCCTCTTCCTCGGTTCTCATCGCGTACCCTCCTCGGCCGCCAGCTTGTTGACACGCCTATCGTAGGTCAGAAGCCCGTTCGTCTCCTCCTCGACGTCGGACAGCTGCGTGTACACGTAGCCCGCGAGCCCCGCCTCCTCCAGCGCGTCGGCCTGCGCGAGCACCTCGCGCACGGCCGTGCGGAACGACGCGAGGTCGGGGTACGCGGCGTAGCCGTACGACGAGGCCAGCGCGCTGTGCGCGGCCAGGTGGCACGACAGCCCGCCGAACTCCGAGATGACGAACGCGCGCCGCGGCCGCGCCGCGTCGTCGTACACCTCGAGCGGCCGGAAGTAGTTGTGCACGCTCAGGAAGTCCCCGCAAGCCTGGTCGTACCAGCCGCTGACGGCGTCGATGGGACGCGTCGGGTCGAGCCCGCGCACCAGCTCAACCGCCGCGCGCGCGTCGAACTGCCCCCAGGCCTCGTTGAACAGCACCCAGGTCACGATGGACGGGTGGTTCCCCAGATGGCGCACCGTGGCGGCGCACGCGTCGGTCCACTCGGCGCGGAACGCCGCGCTGTCGGACGCGAGCCCGGGGTAGTGGCGCGGGTCGTCGTCGGCGTAGCGGCCCCACGAGCCGCGGAAGAACGTGGGCTTGTAGCTGGAGTGCCACGGGTCGGGCGCCGCGCCGCCGCTCACCATGTCCTGCCACACCAGCATCCCCAGCTTGTCGCAGTGGTAGTACCAGCGGTCGCTCTCCACCTTGATGTGCTTGCGCAGCAGGTTGAAGCCGGCCTCGCGCATCGCGCGCACGTCGAAGGCCAGCGCCTCGTCCGACGGCGCGGTCATGAGGCCGTCGGGCCAGTACCCCTGGTCGAGCACGCCGCGCAGGAAGACGGGCTCGTGGTTGAGGCACAGCCGCCGCACGCCGCGCCCGTCCTCCTCCACGGTCACGGTGCGAAACGCGCAGTAGCTGCCCACCCGGTCGTTGCCGTACGACACCTCGAGGTCGTAGAGGTGCGGGTCGTCGGGGCTCCACCGGTGCGGGTCGGCGACGTCGATGGCGATCGTGCAGGCGCCGTCCTCCGGCGCCGCGGACGCGCGCCCGACCTCCGCGCCGCCGTCCAGCAGCCGCACGCTCACCGCCGGCGCCGTCCCGGCTGCCGCATCCGCGCCGCCGTCCGCGCGCACGTTCGCCCGCAGCACGAGCTTTCCCTCGTCGGCCCGCGCGTCGATGGCGAGCGACTCCAGGTGCGCGTTCGGCACCGCCTCCAACCACACGCTCTGCCAGATGCCGCTCTGCGCGGTGTACCAGATGCCCCCGCGCGCAAGCCGCTGCTTGCCGCGCAGCTGCACGCCGGCGTCGCTCGGGTCGTGCACGCATACGACCAGCTCGTTGTCGCCGTCCGTCAGCGCGTCGGTGACGTCGAAGGCGAACGGCAGGTACCCGCCCGCATGCGCGCCCACGCGCGCGCCGTTCACGGAGCAGGCGCATGCGTAGTCCACGGCCTCGAAGTGCAGGATGCAGCGCTGGCGGGATGCGTCGAACCCCTCCGGCGCGCCGAAGCGCCGCCGGTACCACAGGAGCTCGCCCGGCTGCAGCTGCCGCCCGACGCCCGACAGGGGCGCTTCCGGCGAGAACGGCACGAGGATGTCCCCGTCCCACGCGGCGGGCGGCTCGGCGTCGCGCCACGCGCTCGCCGCGTCGGCGACGGGCGCGATCGCGTAGTCCCAGCGCCCGTCGAGCACCTCGAAGGCCGCCCGCGCGAACTGCGGGCGCGGGTGGTGCGCCGCGCGGTCGCCGCCCGCTGCGGCGAAGTCGCTCCACGGCGTGGTCAGCGGTTGCAGCGCGGCGTGCTCCGGCTTGCGCGGCGCGCTTGCGATGACGCGCTTGAGGTCGAGCATGGCTGGCTCCTTTTCGTCCCTAGTCGTTGCGTCGCCGCTGCGCGCGGATGAACGGCAGCACGGCGAACGTCAGCAGCGCCACGACGGCGCCTCCCAAGAAGATGAGCGACGACGGCGTGAACCCGTCTCCCACCACGCCGAACCCGATGGCGCCCGACGTGGCGCTCAGGGTCGAGCCGATCCACGGCCCCACGAGCATGGGGATGAGCACCGCCATGAAGATGCGGACGCCCTGGAACGCCCCCACGTAGCCGGCGGGCGTGTTGTTGCGCACCTCGGCGCCGAAGCACGCCACCGCGCCCAGGTACCCGCACAGCATGAGCACCGAGCCGACGAACACGCCCGCCGCGCTCGTGAGCAGGGTGAGCACGAGGCATCCCGCCACGAACAGCGCGAGCGGCACGACGACCGCGCGCAGGAACCCGCGGCGATCGACCCGCTTGCCGTACAGGATGGTGAACACGGCCGCGATGACGATGCCTGGGGCCATCACGAACACGTAGTTCTCGCCCAGGATGTAGGGAAGCCGCAGGTACAGCACGTAGTAGGGCATGAACACCTGCAGCGCGGTGGCGAACACGAGGTAGGCCAGCAGCACGAGGTAGAGCATCCGGTGCTCGGACACCGCGCGCGGGCGGAAGCCGTAGCGCACGTTGTCCAGGTAGCCGCCCGCCTGCGTGCGCTCGGGGCGCGAGTCCTGCATGAGCAGCACCACCACGATGCCGAGCACCACCACGGCCACGCCCACGATGGTGAAGAACAGCGGGTAGTCGTAGGTCACCGTGCCGTCGGGCCGCACGATCATGAGGAACATCGCACCGCCGAACACGGCCAGCATCGCCAGCAGCGGCATGGCCGAGTTCACGCCCTCCACCTTGCCGCGGTTCTTCTCGGTGGTGATGTCGGTGACCCACGCGTTGAAGCACGAGTCGTTCGCCAGGCTGCCGAAGAACGTCATGACGCAGTCGAACACGATGGTCAGCGTCACGCCGAACGCCATGGCCGCCGCCGCGGTGCCGGCCAGCGCGAGCGAGATGGTCTGCAGGTACGCGAACACGATGATGGACGCGCCCCAGAGGATGGTGCCTGCGCCGATGAACGCCTTGCGCCTGCCCACGCGGTCCGACCACGCGCCCACGAACAGGGTGGTGGCCGCCGCGGTCAGCGCCGAGGCCGACACCATGAGCGCCACATCGGCGAGCGACGCGTTGAACACGTCCTGGATGAACAGGTTGAAGAAGTTGTTCTCGAGCGCCCAGGCCACCTGCCCGAAGAACGACAGCAGGATGATGAGCGTCCACGTTTTCCTCGTCAGGCCGGGGTGGGGCGAGGAGGTCTTTTCTGCATGCATGGCGGCGTCGATTCTCTCGAGGAAAACAACCTGGTGCCATCCTACCGGATTCCCGCCCGCCGCGCACGCCTTCCTTGCCGCGCTTCGCCTTCGGCTCGCGAGCCGTCCCTCCGCGATCGGCGCTTTGCCATCCTGAGCGGGGAAGCGGGCCGAAGGGTCCCGCGCTGCCTGGCAGGGGCGCATGCGGTTGGCACCGTGCCTTCTGGCAGAGATTCCGAGGTCTTTGCCGCGTGGCCTTCCCCGGGCTCGCGCCGCCCGACAAGGTGGTCGCCCGCGCGCTGCGCGACGCGCGGCGGGCGAGGCTCCCCGGGCCCGCGCTTGCGGCCCTCCGCCTTCCTGTGGTATAAACGGCGGCGTCAACACAACTTGAGGAGCATGACTTTTGTCACAAGGATGTAGCGTGGAGCTTGTCGCAAGCCGGGAGGTTTGCGAGCGTTAGTCTCCGCCGGAACCTCCCAAACAGGGCAACGACCATCAACGTTTTGGGAGAACCACCGTGGAAAAATATAAGAGAGGCAGCGCCTTCTACCAGGCTCATGCCTGCATGGACAGCTTCATCTGCAAACAGTGCGGCCGCCTCGTCACGCCCGACGAGGCGGGAAGCCGCCATCGCAACCATTGCCCCCACTGCCTGCACAGCCTGCACGTCGACGAGCGGCCCGGCGACCGGGCGTCCGTGTGCGAAAGCGTCATGGAGCCCATCAGCGTGTGGGTGCGCAACGGCGGGGAATGGGCCATCGTGCACCGCTGCAAACGCTGCGGGCACCTGAGCTCCAACCGCATCGCAGCCGACGACAACCCCGTCAAGCTCATGTCCATCGCCGTGAAGCCGCTGGCAGAGCCGCCGTTCCCTCTCGAGGGGCTCGGGGCGGACGCATGCGGCACGCCAACGCGCGAAGGGGGCGAGGCGTGATGGCGGCCGTCGACTTGCGCGCCTACGGCGTGACCGACGCGCTCATGCAGCGTGCGCGCGAGGCGTCCGGCGTCGAGGACCCCGTCGTGGGACGCGTCCTGTCCCAGGCCCACGAGCTGTATCGCGTCGTCGGCGCGCAGGGCGAGCTCTTCGCCGAAGCGGCGGGCAGGCTGCGCCATGCCGCCCGCTCGGCCGCCGACTTCCCGGCGGTGGGCGATTTCGTCCTCATGGACCGCGCGGACGACGCGGGCGGGCGCGCCATCATCGGGCAGGTGCTTCCGCGCACGAGCGCCTTCGTGCGCAAGGCGGCAGGTGCAACGCTCGAGCGGCAGGTGGTGGCCGCGAACATCGACACCGCGTTTCTGTGCATGTCGCTCGTCGGGGATTTCAACCTGCGGCGCCTCGAGCGCTACCTGACGCTCGCGTGGGAAAGCGGGGCGGTGCCCGTCGCGGTGCTGACGAAGGCCGATGCGTGCGACAGCTTGGAGCGGCGGCTGCGCGCCGTGCAGTCGGTGGCCTTCGGCGTCGACGTGCTGGTCGTGTCGTCGATGGAGGAGGGCGGCTGCGAGGCCGTGCGCCCCTACCTGCGCCCCGGCAGGACCGTCGCGCTTCTGGGTTCGTCGGGCGTGGGCAAGTCGACGCTGGTCAACCGCTTGCTGGGGGAGGACGTCCTCGAAACGCGCGCCGTGCGCGCCGATGGCCGCGGCCGTCATGCCACCACGCGCCGCCAGCTCGTGCTGCTGCCGGGCGGCGGCCTCGTGATGGACACGCCCGGCATGCGCGAGCTGGGGCTGGGGGACGCCGCCGAGGGCCTCGAGCAGGGGTTCGCCGACGTGGAGCGCCTGTTCGCCTCGTGCCGGTTCTCGAACTGCACCCACGCGTCCGAGCCGGGGTGCGCCGTCTACGAGGCCATCGCGGACGGCGAGCTGTCCGAGCGCCGCTGGCAGGCGTACCGCAAGCTGAAGGCCGAAACCGCGTTCGCCGAGGACAAGGCCGGCTACCTGGCCCAAAAGGAACGGAAGTACAAGGATATCTCGAAAGCCGTCAAACGCCTGCCCGCGAAGCGCTGAGGTGCCGATCGCACCGCCGCTCTTCGGTTCCCCTCCCCGTTTGCAACCAGATGATATCGATGATATCATCTGGTTGCGCTTCAAGAGAAAGGATCGCCATGCCGGACCTGCTCATTCGAAACCTCGATCACCGCGCCAAGGACGCGCTTGTCGCGCGCGCGGCGAAGAACGGCCGCTCCCAACAAGCCGAGGCGCGGGCGATCCTCGAATCCGCTTTGCAGCCTGAACCGCGCGACTGGGTGTCGATGCTCCGGAGGGCCGCTGCGTCGGCGGACGGCCTCGAGATCGAAGCTCCCGAGCGCCATCCCGCTCGCACGTTCGACGCAGCGGGCTGGCTATGAGGTACGTTGCCGACACGAACGTGGTTTCGGAGCTGATGAAACCTCACCCATCGCCTGACGTCGTCGACTGGTTCTTCGATCGCGAAGGGGAGGTGTACCTTACTTCGGTAACCGTCAAAGAGCTGTACTTCGGCATGCTGCGCCTACCGGAAGGAAAGCGCCGCCGACTCTTGGAGGAGGCCATCTCGGCAATCGTCATGGATTGCTCGGACAAGACGTTCCCCTTCGATGCGTTCAGTGCGT
The DNA here is from genome assembly GCF_014287365.1 of Eggerthella hominis. Classification (NCBI taxonomy): domain Bacteria; kingdom Bacillati; phylum Actinomycetota; class Coriobacteriia; order Eggerthellales; family Eggerthellaceae; genus Eggerthella; species Eggerthella hominis. The sequence continues at coordinate 113,473 of NZ_JACOOA010000007.1, read as the reverse complement.
TTCTGTGCGCGCGCCTGCACGATCGCGCCCTTTCGAGCGGTCGCGTACCTACGATCGAAGACCTGATGATCGCCTCGATATGCCAACGCAACGAGGCGGTCCTCGCTACGCGCAACGTGCATGATTTCGATTATCTCGGCATCGAGATGGAGAATCCGTTCGAGCCTCGATAGGCGGGCGGGGCGACACGAGCGCTTCCCATGCCGCCCCGCCCCGCTCGTGACGTTGTGCTCACCTACTTGCTGGCCCTCAGCACGGCCACGATCTCGTCGCGGTCGAGCACGTGGTAGCCGCCGTCCATGACGAACGAGCCGTCGGCGATGCCGTCGATCATGTCGTCGGTCACGCCCAGCTCGGTTATGCTCATCACGAGCCCGATCTCGCGCATCCAGTCCTCCATGCGCTCGAGCCCCTCGGCGGCCGTCTGCTCGTCGGTCTTGCCGGCGGCGTCCACGCCCCACACCGCGGTGGCGAACCGGGCGAACTTCGGCAGGCCGTAGGGCATGAGGAGGCGGTAGTACGCCGGCGAGATCGCCGACAGCGTCATGCCGTGCGTGGCGTCGGTGTACGCGCCGATGGACTGGCCGATCATGTGCACCATCCAGTCGGTGGTTTTGCCCTTCGCGATCAGCGTGTTCAGCGCCCAGGCCGCCGTCCACATGATGTTGCTGCGCGCCTCGTAGTCCTCCGGGTCCACCGCGGCGATGCGCGACGAGTGCACGAGCGAGCGCATGAACCCCTCGGCCAGGTAGTCCGAGGTGTTGTCGTCGTCGCCCGAGAAGTACTGCTCCAGGATGTGCGACATGATGTCGAAGATGCCGGCGACCATCTGGTAGCGCGGCACGGTGAACGTGAGGCGCGGGTTCAAAACGGCGAACCTCGGGAAAACCTCCTCGCCGAACACGTGGCCGATCTTCTGCTTCGTCGCGCGGTTCGTGATCACCGAGCCGCCGTTCATCTCGGAGCCGGTGCCCGTCATGGTCAGCACGCTGCCCACGGGGATGATGCGGTTCTCGGGCTCCTCGAGGCGCGCGAAGTACTTCTCCCACGGGTCCTCGTCGCACCAGGCCGACACGCTCACGGCCTTCGCGTAGTCCACCGTCGAGCCGCCTCCCACGGCCAGGATCAGGTCGACGTCGTTGTCGCGCGCCACCGCGCAGCCTTCCAGCAGCTTCTCCACGGTGGGGTTCGGCATGACGCCCGGCACCTCGAACACCTCCTTGCCGCACCGCGCGAGGATGCCGCGCACCTCGTCGTACAGGCCGGTCTTCTTGATGGAGCCGCCGCCGTATGCCAGCAGCACGCGGTCGCCGTAGCGCGCCAGCTCCCCGTGGAGGGAGTCGAGCGCGTCCTCGCCGAAGTACAGCTTGGTGGGGTTGACGTAGCTGAACGTTCCTAACATGTGCATCTCCTATCGCGAATCATGATCGTGCGTCCGTTGCTTCGACGCCTATCATGAACCCTGGAGCGCGCTCCAAGTCAAGCGGAACTTTCTACATCGTGTCCCAGGGGTGGTCCTGCTTGTACTCGTGGACGTCGGCCCACATGCCCGAGCGGATGGAATAGCCGCCGTCGCACACGACGGCCTGGCCGGTGATGTTGCGCGCCAACGGGCTGGCCAGGAACAGCACGGTGTTCGCGATGTCCTCGGCCGCGCCGTAGCGCTTGAGGGGCGCGTGGCGCTTGAGCATGTCGAACTGGAACTGCACCGACTCGTTCGTCGCGGCGTACGCGAGCACCTGGTCGTTGAGGATGGAGCCGGGAACCACGGCGTTGCAGCGCACGCCCCTGTCGCCGTACTGCACGGCCACCGAGCGGGTGAGCGCGTTGACGCCGGCCTTGCAGCAGGCGTAGGCGGCCGTGTTGTCCTCGGCCACGAGCGAGGCCGTGGAGCTGACGTTGACGATGGCGCCGCCGCGCTCGAGCAGGTGGGGCAGGCTGTGGCGCACCATGAGGAAGGTGCCGCGCATGTTGACGGCGAAGACGCGGTCCCATGTCTCGACGTCCGTCTCGGCCACCTGGCCCTCCTTGAGCTGCATGAACCCGCTGTTGACCACGATGTCGAGCTTGCCGTAGCGGCTCACCGCGCCCTCGACGAGCGCGACGATCGCGTCCTCCTGGGCGAGGTCGAATTCCGCGAACGCGGTGTCGAAGCCGCGCTCGTTCAGCTCGTCGGAGCGCTGCTTGCCGGCGGGGTTGATGTCGGCCATGACCACCTTGGCGCCGTTCTCCGCCAGCTGCGCAGCGATGGCGAGGCCTGTGCCGCCCGCGCCCGCCCCCGCGGCCCCGGTCACGATGGCGACCTTGCCGTCCAATGCGTAATCGACCATGTCAAACGCCTCCTTCTGCGGGCGTTCCAGGCGCCCGACGCGGGTTTGCCGTCCATCTCGCAGTATAGGCGAAAAAAGAACCCGGCGCGTCGCGGCGCCGGGTTCGTTACCTGCAGGGGAGGGGGCTTCGGCCCTTACAGCGTCTCGAAGTTCCAGGAGCTCATGTACGCGATCTGCTCTTCCGTGAGCTCGTCGATCTCGATGCCGAGCGTCTCCAGCTTCACGCGGGCCACGCCGTCGTCGATGGCGGCCGGCACGTCGTACACCTTGTTCTCCAGCTCGCTCGCGTGCTGGAACAGGTACTCGGCGGCCAGCGCCTGGTTCGCGAAGCTCATGTCCATCACGCTGGCGGGGTGTCCTTCGGCGCACGACAGGTTCACGAGGCGCCCCTGCGCCAGCACGATGACCGTGCGGCCGTCCGGCAGCGTGTACTCCTCGACGAGCGGTTTGATCTCCTCTTTCTTGACGGAGTTCGCCTCGAGCCATTCGAGGTTGATCTCGGAGTCGAAGTGCCCCGAGTTGCAGATGATCGCGCCGTCCTTCATGTTCTCGAAGGCCGGGCCGTCCACCACCTTGCAGTTGCCCGTCACGGTCACCCACACATCGGCGAGGCGCGCCGCCTCGGCCGCGGGCATCACCTCGTAGCCCTCCATGTGCGCCTCGAGCGCCTTGAGCGGGTCGACCTCGCACACGACGACGCGCATGCCCATGCCCTTCGCGCGCAGGGCCAATCCGCTGCCGCAGTAGCCGTAGCCCGAGATCACGATGGTGCGGCCGCACAGCAGGCGGTTCGTGGCGCGCACGATGCCGTCGAGCGTGGACTGGCCGGTGCCGTAGTGGTTGTCGAAGCAGTGCTTCGTGTTGGCGTCGTTGATGTTGAACACGGGGTAGGCGAGGGTCCCCTCGGCTGCCATGGACATGAGGCGCACGACGCCCGTCGTGGTCTCCTCGGTGCCGCCCACCACGTGCTGCAGCTTGTCGGTGAAGCGCGTGTGCAGCGCCGTGTCGAGGTCGGCGCCGTCGTCCATGACGATCTGCGGGTCGGTGGCGATGACGGCCTCGATGTGGCGGTTGTAGGTGTCGGCGTCCTCGCCGGCGACGGCGAACACGTCGATGCCGAAGTCGCGCACGAGCGACGCGGCCGTGTCGTCCTGGGTGGACAGCGGGTTGGAGGCGCACAGCGTCACCTGCGCGCCGGAGGCCGTGAGCGCGCGCATGAGGTTTGCCGTCTCGGTGGTCACGTGCATGCAGGCGCCGATGCGCACGCCCTCGAGCGGCTTCTCGCGCTCGAAGCGCTCGCGGATGGACGCGAGCACGGGCATGTCGCGGTCGGCCCACTCGATGCGGGCGAGGCCCTCGTCGGCCAGCGCGATGTCTTTGATGTCGTAGTTCAAGGGTATGCCTCCGTTGACATAAGGGAACGTTCGATTCTCGATCTCTCAGATTATCATAGCCGGGCCGACCCATTTATGAAGTTCATATGCAGAACCTTTGTGAATACCGGTGATTTATCGCCTCAAATTCGGAAGAAACGGTAACGAACGGACTCGTTGTTGCCCCGAACGGCCGCCCACCCGCTATAATCTGTCCAGCTTGGAACGCATAGCAGCCCTCGCGTCATCGGCAGGGCTCGTCGGCGTTCCGCACAACCCTCAGACGAAACCGAACAACACCAAGGGGGGCGGAGCGCGACCCGCACAAGACGGGTGCGCGATGGCACGGTCGCCAAGCAGGTTCGCGGCCCGACAAAGGAGCAAAGGTGCTGGACCAGTTTTTTTCGCAGATCTCGTTCGTTGATATATTCAACTTCTGCGTGTTTCTCACGTTCACGATCTGCTACACGTATCAGCTGTACTACGTGTTCGTGGTGCTGACGCGTAAGCCCAAGGTTCTTACGGCGAAGAAGAACCACAAGTTCGCCGCGGTCATCTCCGCGCGCAACGAGAGCGCCGTCATCGGCGACCTCATCCACTCCATCAAGGTGCAGAACTACCCCTCCGAGCTCATCGACGTGTTCGTCATCGCCGACAACTGCACGGACGACACCGCCGAGGTGGCCCGCGAGGCCGGCGCCGTCGTGTTCCCCCGCACGAACGACAAGGAAGTGGGCAAGGGCTACGCGCTCGACTACGGCTTCCAGTGCATCCGCGAGCGCTACGCCGACAAGGGCTACGAGGCGTTCTTCGTGTTCGACGCCGACAACGTGCTGGACGTGAACTACTTCCGCGAGATGAACAAGACCTACGACAACGGCGCGAAGGCCTCCACCAGCTACCGCAACTCCAAGAACTACGACTCCAACTGGATCTCCGCCGGCTACGCCGTGTGGTTCCTGCGCGAGGCCAAGTTCCTGAACCAGGCGCGCCTCACGCTCAACACGAGCTGCGCCGTGTCGGGCACGGGCTTCTTCATCGCCGCCGACATCATCGAGAAGAACGGCGGCTGGAAGTGGCACCTGCTCACCGAGGACATCGAGTTCTCGGCGAACAGCATCCTCGAGGGCACGCGCATCAGCTACACGCCCACGGCTATCCTCTACGACGAGCAGCCCATCACGTTCCGCGACTCGTGGAACCAGCGCTTCCGCTGGGCCAAGGGCTTCTACCAGGTGTTCTGGCACTACGGCGCCCGTCTGGCGAAGGGCATCGCCGTGAACCCGAAGGGCGCGCGCTTCGCCTGCTACGACATGCTCATGACCATCGCGCCGGGCATGCTGCTGACCATCGTGTCGGTGCTGTTCAACGCCATCATCGTGTTCCTCAGCCTCACCGGCGCCATGTCCACGGGCATCATGGTGGCCTCGTCGCTGTCGTCCATCCTGTTCTGCCTGATGAACTACTTCATCTTTATGTTCATGTTCGGCGTGCTCACCACGTTCGTGGAATGGGATTCCATCCGCTCCACCACGGGCAAGAAGGTGCTGTACATGTTCACGTTCCCCGTGTTCATGATGACCTACATCCCCATCGCGCTCGTCGCGCTCGTGAAGAAGTGCAACTGGAAGCCCATCAAGCACAGCATCTCGGTGGACGTGGCCGAGCTCTCCGACGCCGCCAGCGCCGCTCCCCAGAAGCAGCGCGAGCGCATCATCTAGCGCTTCGACCGACAAGCAACACGTGAAAGCGGCGAGCCTCGGCCCGCCGCTTTTTTGTGGGCGCGACCTTCCGAAAGCGCGGAACCGCGCCGAAAGCCGTGCGCTTCGGGCGACGGTTTCGGTGACGTTCTCCTCATCGTGCAGGGTTCCTTACCAGACGCGGGCGAAGGTGAGACAGCGGACGGTTCGGGCGCCGGCGGCGCGGACGGCGTCGGCTGCGGCGAACAGGGTGGCGCCGGTGGTGTACACGTCGTCCACCACGATGACCGAGGGCGGCGCGCTCGCGCCCGGCAGGGGGATGAAGCGGCCTTCCATGTTCGCGAGCCGGTCGCGCCGGGCGAGGGCGCGCTGGTCGCGGTTGCGAGGGCGGGCGAGCAGGGGCGCCACGTCGAGCTCGAGGAGGGATGCCACGGCCGTCGCCAGCTCCTCGCCGTGGTCGAAGCCGCGTCGACGCCGTGCGGCGCCGGTGGCCGGCACGGGCACGATCGCCGGATGCTCGGAGCGCCACGACGGCGGCACCATCGGCGCCATGAGCGCGGCCATGGTCTCGGCGAGCCGCCGCTCCCCGGCGTCCTTCCAGGTGCGCACGATGCGCGCCGCGGCGTCGTCGTAGGCCACGGCGCTCGCGCAGGCGTCGAAGGGAGGCTCGTCGCGTCCGGTTGCGGCCAGCATCACGTCGTTGCACTCGCTGCACTGCACGCGCCCGAACGGCGCGCCGCAGCGCGGGCAGGCGCGCCACCAGTCGACGTGCCGCAGGTTGAGGCGGCACGCTGCGCACAGCACCTCGCCGGGCGCGTCGCACACGGCGCAGCGCGTGGGCCACAGCGTCTCGGCGATGGCCTCGGCCGCGCCGCGGCCATAGAGGCGCGTGGTCTGCGCCACGCGGGATCGGCGCGGGGGAAGCGGGCGCGCGAGGGCGCCGCTGCGCGGGCGCGGCGCGGATGAGAGGGCGGTTGCTGTGCGGGTCTTCGTCATCCTTCGAGGATAGCACGGGGCGTTCCACGCGCCGCACACCGCGCTCGCACGTGCGGCACCCGCCGTTCTCGCGCCGATCCCGCGCGGTTTCCCCGCCGATCCCCCGCGCTTCGCCCCCGTTTCCCCCGCGGATCCCACGCCGTTCCAACGCGCCTGCGCGCCCCTCGCACCCCATCCGCGCGCTGCCGCGCCCGCGTCGTTCGTGCGCATCCGGCGCGTTTCTCGCAGATTGTGAGGCGGCGCTTTCAGGCGTTTTCATGATCTGGTACACTGAATGGCGCTTCTTTCGAGTCTGTAGTTGCGGGTTTTTCAACCTCAGTCCACGGCAGATGCGGTCGAAAGGACCCACGTAAGCCACGCGGTTTCCGCGCGACGATCATGGCGTATCCTAGAGGTAAGCCGCACCGCCCGCGTATCGCGACATACGGTTGCGACGGGCGAGAGGGCAAGGCGCAAGCTGAGCTCCAGTGCGCGAGTGTGGGGGCAAAGACTAGGTCAGTCGAAAGAGGCAGCATGAAGATCAAGCTAGATGGAGGCTCACCGGTTATGAAGCGTTATAAAACGCTCGCGTCCTGCTGCATGGCGGTCGCGTGCATGGCAGCCCTGCTCGCCGTTCTGACGGGCTGCTCATCGCAGCAGAGCTACACTCCCCCCGAGAAAGCGGCCACGCTGTCGTCGCCGACCATCGGCAAGGACGGCACGTTGCGCGTCGGCGTGAACACCGACAACCAGCCCTTGGCGGGCCAGCCCGAATCGTCGTCCAAGATCGTCGGCATCGACGTGGACGTGGCGGCCGCGCTGGCCGACAGCTTCGGGTTGAAGCTCGAGATCGTCGACGTGGGGTCCGACGCGGAATCGGCGCTCAAGGAGGGGACCGTCGACATCGTCATGGGCATCGACAAGTCCGACAGCAGCACCTCGTTCTGGAAGTCGGACGCCTACCTGCCCACGGCCGTGGCGCTGTTCTCCACGCCTTCCAACACCCAGGTTCCCACGAACACCGCCGAGACGAAGATCGCCGCGCAGGTGTCGTCGAAGAGCGCCTGGGCGGTGACCAACGAGTTCGACAAGGCCGCCTTCTCCACGACCAACGACCTCAAGAGCGCTTTCGCCGAACTCGAATCGGGTCAGGTGCAGTACGTGGCGGCCGACGCCATCATCGGCACGTACGCGGCGCACAGTGCGGGCTACGACGTCCACATCGTGGCGCTCATGCAGCAGGCGGTCGGCTACGGCGTGGGCGTGTCCGACGCGAACACCGACCTCAAGCAGGCCGTTTCCGAGGCGCTTGCAACGCTGACCAGCAACGGCACCATCGACGTCATCGAGACGAAGTGGCTGGGCACCGCGCTCGACCTGTCGTCCACGCCGCTGACGGCCGGCGCCACCAAGTCGACGGACGCGAACACCGCCGACACGACGGACGAGCCCCAGGACGAGGGCGAGGGCGACAACGCCGACGACAACGTCGCGCCCGCCGACGACGGCAACGCCGATGCGCCCGCCGACGACAACACCGGCGACGAGGTGAACGCCGGCGAGAACGCCGTGCAGCCCGAGGACATCGCCGCCTAGCGACGGCATGCGCCAAACGTGCGAAAGCCCTGGATCGCGGAACCCGCATCCGGGGCTTTCTTCGTGACGGGGCGGCGAGGCGCTTGACTTGGAGTGCGCTCCAAGTGGTTCAATGGTCGACGAACGACAAGACGACGGAGAGGTTGAACATGGAGCAACGACAACTGCGCGAGCTGCTCGAGCGCGTTGCGGCGGGAGAGACGGCCATCGACGAGGCCGAGCGGGCGCTGCGCATCGCCCCGTTCACGGAGCTCGGCTACGCGACGGTGGACAATCACCGCGGTATGCGCCAGGGCGTGTCGGAAGTGGTGTACGGCGCGGGCAAGACGGCCGAGCAGATCGCGGGCGTGTGCCGCGCGCTCGTGGCGAACGGGCAGGAGCGCGTGCTGATCACCCGGCTCGACGCCGACAAGGCCGCCGCGGTCGAGCGCGGCCTGGAGGGCGCGTGCTCGCTGCCGTTCGCGTATCGCGAGGGGCCGCGCCTCGGCATCGTGGGCGAGGCGCCCGAGCCCGACGGCAACGGTCCCATCGTGATCGCCGCCGCGGGCACGAGCGACCTGCCCGTGGCCGAGGAGGCCGCCGTGACGGCCGAGATGCTGGGCAACGACGTGGTGCGCCTCTACGACGTGGGCGTGGCCGGCATCCACCGCCTGCTCGCGCACGCCGACGACATCGCGCAGGCGAGCGTCGTGGTGGCGGTGGCGGGCATGGAGGGCGCGCTGGCCAGCGTGGTGGGCGGCCTCGCGTCGTGCCCGGTGATCGCGGTGCCCACGAGCGTGGGCTACGGCGCCAGCTTCGGCGGCGTGGCGGCGCTGCTGGCCATGCTGAACTCGTGCGCTTCGGGCGTGTCCGTCGTGAACATCGACAACGGCTTCGGCGCGGGCTACCAGGCCCATATGATCAACCATGTGAAAGCGAGGACGGCATGACGACGTTGGTTTGGAACCTGGAGGAGGACGCCACCCGGCGCCATCTGCTGGCCGAGGCGCTGCTGCAGCTGCCCGAGGCGCGCCGCGTGCAGGTGCGCGCCGCCGCGGAAGCGGCCGGGGTGCCCGAGGGGCACCACCACGACCTGGGCGCGGTCAACGCCACCATCGACGCGCTCGACGCGAGCGAGCGCGTGAAGGACGACATGCGCGCGATCTACCGCATCCTCGCCGAGGCCGAGGCGACGGCGCACGGCTGCGCGGTGGAGGAGACGCACTTCCACGAGGTGGGCAACGGCGAGGCGCTGCGCAATGTGGCTGCCATCTGCCTGGCCGTGGAGGCCCTCGATCCCGACGAGATCGTCGCCACCCCCGTGCAGACGGGGCGGGGCACCGTGACGTGCGCGCACGGTGAGCTGCCCATCCCCGCACCGGCCACCGCGGCCATCATCGCCCGCGGCATCCCCACGTGCGAGCGCCTCCTGGAGGGGGAGCGCTGCACCCCGACGAGCGCCGCCGTCATCCTGCACTTCGTGGAGCGCTACGAGCGGTAGGCGCGCGCCCGGCCCGGCCCGACCCGACCCGACCCCCGAGTGTTTCACGTGAAACACTCGTTCGCGCAAACAAATGTTTCACGTGAAACATTCGAACGAAAAACGCCCGTCGATCCGCAAGGGGTTCGACGGGCGTTTCGGGTTCGGGAGCTCGGGTCGCGCTAGTTCAGGAAGTCCTCCAGGATCTCCTGCTCGGCTTCCTCTTCGGTCAGGCCGAGGGTCATGAGCTTCGTGATCTGGTCGCCGGCGATCTTGCCGATGGCGGCCTCGTGCACGAGCAGCGCGTCCTCGCTGGCGGCCTCGATGCCGGGGATGGCGGTCACCTTGGCATGCCCCATGATGATGGCGTCGCACTGCACGTGGCCGCGGCACTGCGCCTCGCCGATGACCAGCGGGTTGAAGATCTGCTTGGAGTTGTCCTGCGCCACCGAGCGCGAGATCACCTGTACGCTGGAATCGTCGCCTTTGAGCTCCACCTTCATGTTCGAGGTGGCCACCTGGTCGTCGTGCGTCAGCAGCTTCTCGGTCAGCACGAGCTTCGCGCCCGCGCCCAGCTCGGCGTTCGTGTCGCGCACGGTGGACGACACGCCGCGCAGCTGCGTGAGCTCCATCTCGCAGCTCGCGTTCTCCTCCATGACGACGTTCGTCACGGGGTTCAAAATGCGCTCGCCGGTGCCCGTGCCCTCGCCGTAGTGCTTCTCCACGTACTTCACGTGGCTGTTCTTGCCACAGTAGAACGTGTGGATGCCGTCGTGCTCGGACGCCTGGTGGCTCTCGTTGTGGATGCCGCAGCCGGCGATGATGGTCACGTCGCAGTCGTCCTCGATGTAGAACGTGTTGTACACGACGTCCTTGAGGCCCGCCTGCGTGACGATGACGGGGATGTACACCGTCTCGCCCTTCGTGCCGGCCTTGATGCGGATGTCGATGCCGGGGTTGTCCGTCTTCGTGGCGATCTCGATGTTCGCCGACGAATGGCGCTCGACGAGCTGCCCGTCCTTGCGGATGTTGAACGCGCCCTTCGGCATGCCGTGTATGTTGGCGATCTCGGCGAGCAGCCCCTCGTCGATGGGGGAAAGGTCGACAGCCATGATGGCCTCCTTCGTGTGCGGTGCGGCGGGCGCGCGGCCCGCGCGGGGTTAGCAGGTGGTGGGGATCTCGGTGATGTGCAGCTCGGTGGGCGTGCTCAGCTGGCAGCCGGGGATGCCCTTCGCCACGAAGCCCAGCTTCGGCATGAGCTCGTCGGGCGTGCCCGTGTCCACCACCTTGCCGTCGCGCAGCAGCACGATCTCGTCGGCCAGCTGGATGATGCGCTCCTGGTGCGAGATGATCACGATGGAGCGGCCGTCGCGCGCCTCGTGGATGTCGCGGAACGTCTCGGTGAGGCGGTCGAAGCTCCACAGGTCGATGCCGGCCTCGGGCTCGTCGTAGATGGCCAGCTTCGGGTCGCGCGCGAGGATCGTGGCGATCTCGATGCGCTTCACCTCGCCGCCGGACAGGTTCTTGTCCACCTCGCGCGTGAGGTAGCTCGCCGAGCACAGGCCCACCTTGGCCAGGTACTCGTTGCACGCGAGCATCGGCAGCTTCTTGCCGGCCGCGATGTCGAGCAGCTTCTTCACCTTCATGCCCTTGAAGCGCGCGGGCTGCTGGAAGCCGTAGCCGATGCCCTTCTTGGCGCGCTCGGAGATGCCGAGATCGGTGACGTCCTCGCCGTCGAGCAGAATCTGGCCGCTCGTCGCGCGCTCGACGCCCATGATGAGCTTGGCCAGCGTCGACTTGCCGCCGCCGTTGGGGCCGGTGATGACCGTGAAGCGGCCGTCGGGGATGGTGAGGGACAAATCGTCGATGATGCGCTTCGTGTCCTTCGATCCGTCCGCGAGCGGCACCTCGAAGGTGAGGTTCTTCAGTTCCAGCATGATGCGCCTTCTCCGTCTCTTCTCGTCTATTTGATACTCTATTACTATCATTAGTGCGGCGCTCAGTCAAGCGCGGCCGCGTGCTCGGCGGGAGGCGCGTATCCCTCGGCCGTCAACGGCCGGGGCGATCCCCGATTCCGTCCGCATCGCACGCACTCGGTTCCAACCGCTTATTCTAGCTCAACCGTGCGCGGATGGGCCCCGAAAGTGCGCTTTCGTCCCGATCCTGCGTCGATCCGCGGTGAAAGAGAGGCGAACGGATGTTTCACGTGAAACATCGATGGGCGCACGCGCGGCCCCGAACGCGCCGCGGCCCCGGCGCAGGAGCGCTCGGGGCCGCGGCGGCGATGGAAGGCGGCGGGCTTACTCGTTCAGCAGGTCCACCACGGCGAGGCCGGCATCGGACGATTCGATGATGTCGCGGTTGCCGAACACGCACACGGCGTTCAGTGCGACGGCCTCGGCGATGGGCGCGGCCGTCGAGCGCAGCGTGGCGGCGTCCGCGTCGATCATCTGGGCGCGCGTCTCCAAGCGGCTCTCGGGGGTGCGCCCGCCGAAGAAGTCGCCGTCCTGGCGCCGCACGAGGGCGCGCGCTTTGAGCGGCGTGTCGAACCCTGCCACGGTGCTCACCACGTAGCCCTCCATCGCGTCGGCGGCGGGGTCGAACGCGGCGAGCCACTCCGATGCTCCGGCGAAGCGGGCCAGCGTGTCGTCGAGGTGCGGGTCGCGGTAGGAGTAGAAGCGCAGGTTGCCGGTGCGCGCCGTCTGGAAGCCCGCGCCGTACGCGCCGCCCTTGACGCGTACCTCGTTCCACAGGTAGTCGTAGGACAGCGCGCGCGCCGCCACCTGCCAGGCGCCCGTGTAGCCCGCGTCGAAGGCGCGGCGATCGAAGCCCTGCGCGGCGTAGCACACGTCGGTGGGCACGACGAACGCCTCGTTGAGCACGACGGGGTCGGGCGCGACGAGGCGCACGCCGTCCTCGGGCCGCGTGCGCCCGAGCGTCGCGCCCGCGGACGCGAAGCGCGCGTAGTCGTCGTCGGAGCCGGTGAAGCTCAGCGTCAGCGCGTTGTCGGCGAACAGGCGCGCGGCGAGGTCGGCCAGGCGCGCGGACACGTCGTCGGCGCGCTCGTCGAACGAGGCCAGCAGCTGCTTGAGGAAGCGGTAGAACCCGACGCCGCCCAGCTGCTCGCGCACCACGCCCGCCGGCAGGTAGTACGAGGCCAGATGCGCCATGGCGCTGGCGTGGCCCGCGTTCGCGAAGCCCTGCTCCATGCCGATGCGGCGCTGCTGCAGCACGTCCTTGATCTTGCCCGTGTCGGAGAAGTCCGTCTCCAGCATGATCTCGCGCGGCAGCTCGGCCAGCTCCCGCACGTTCTCGGTCAGCGCGCTCGAGCTCACGACGAACTTCGGCGCGAGCGCGGAGGGGTCGGCCTCGTCCTCGTAGATCTCGGCGAAGAACGAGAGGTTGCCCAGCTTGCCGTTGACGAGCGTGTCCAGCTCGGAGGCCGTGTGGCGCGCGGTGCCCAGCTTGCCCAGCACGAGCCCCAGCACGGCCACGTAGGGCAGCTCGTCGAACGCCACGCGGTCGAGGTCGAAGTAGCGGTAGGCGTAGGCGATGCCGCGCGTGGGAACGTCGTGGCGCAGCGTGGGGACATCCGCGCCCTCCACGAGGCCGTAGGCGGGCTCCTCGGGCGCCTCCCCGATGTCGGACACCGACAGGCGCGGCAGCGTGGCCAGCGCCTGGGGCGCGTCGGGCTCCTCCTGCAGGCGGCGCAGCGCCGCCTCCTCGTCGGCCACGCGCACGAAGTCCTCGGGCGCCATCGCGGCCTCGGCGGCGGCGAGGCGCGCTTCCTCGTAGGCGTCCTCGTCGCCGTCCACCGGGACGATCTCCACCTCGGCCAGGTGGTCGCTTTCCAGGAACACCTCGCGGATGAGCTGCTCGAAGTAGCCCTCGTCGAGCGCCTTGCGCAGAAACGCGAAGTCGTCCTCGTACTTGAGGTAGGACGTGGCCTCATCGTCGTCGTACAGCCAGCCGGCCAGCGCGCTCATGGACAGCGCCACGCCGTCGGCCATGCCGAAGTCGCGCTCGCGCATGACGAACTCGGCGCGCGACAGCGACGCCTCCACGAGCGTGCGGTCGAGCCCGCCGTCGGCCAGGCCGCGCAGCGTTTCCTCCACTACAGGGCGGAAGCGCTCGGCGCCGCCCTCTTCGAGCCCGCGCAGCTGGATGACGGCGAAGGGCTGCAGCAGCGAGTCGGCGAAGAACGCCAGCGCGTCGGCCGCCAGCCCCGCGTCGAGCAGGGCGCGCTTGAGCGGTGCCTCGTTCGAGCCCGCGATGGCGTCGATGAGGATGTCCACGGCCACCATGCGCGTGCGCTCGCGCGCGTTGCCGATGACGTAGCCCAAACCCGCGCACGCGTTCTCGGGCGCGGTGGCCATGTTCCGCTTCACGTCGAGCGCGCGCACGGGAGCCTGCTCGCGCAGCTCGTGGGGGCCGATCGGCGCGCCCTCGGCGTCGAGGCTCGCGGAGGCCGCCTGCTCGTCGGCGACGGGGGACAGGTAGCGATCGTCGAGGAAGGCCAGCATGCCGTTCAGGTCGACGTTGCCGTACAGCGTGAGGTAGCTGTTGTCCAGGCGGTAGTGGCGGCGATGCTCCTCGAGGAACTGCTCGTAGGTGAGGTCGGGGATGGCGCGCGGCGTGCCGCCCGACTCGAAGCGGTAGGCCGTGTCGGGGAACAGCGCCGCCTGCAGCTCGTCGTACAGCACCGAGTTCGGGTCGGACAGCGCGCCCTTCATCTCGTTGTACACCACGCCGTTCAGCACGAGGCGCGCCGATCCGTCCGCCGCCTCGGCGGCGGCCACGGCGTCGCCGACCACGGAGTCGCCCGCTTCGGCCTCCACGTCGCCGGCCAGCTCGTAGTGCCAGCCCTCCTGCTCGAAGATGGCGCGCTTGCGGTAGATGGCCGGGTGCAGCACCGCGTCGAGGTACACGTCGGTGAGGTTGAGCAGGTCCTGGTCGTTCGTGCTGGCCACGGGGTACATGGTCTTGTCGGGGAACGTCATGGCGTTCAAGAACGTCTGCATCGAGCTTTTCAGCAGGTCGACGAACGGCTCCTTGACGGGGAACTTGTCCGAGCCGCACAGCACCGAGTGCTCGAGGATGTGGAAGACGCCCGTGTCGTCGGCGGGCGGCGTCTTGAACGCGATGGAGAACGCCTTGTTGCTGTCGTCGTTCTGCAGGTACAGCAGCTGGGCGCCGCTCTTGTCGTGGTCGAGCACGTAGGCCGTGCCGTCGATCTCGGGCAGGTCCTCGCGCGTGCGCACGGTGAACCCGTGCAGCTTCTGATCAGGAGTGAGATCCATGCAGTGCCGCCTTTCCGTAGGAGCTCGCGGCCGGGGCGCGGCCGCGAGCGCGAGTTCGTGTGTCGACGTCTATGATAACGCGAACGGGCCGCTGCGTCGTCATGGTTCGCCGACGATCTGGAGAACCGTTGCGTAGCGGTCATGCGCCGCGGCGGGGCGCACGGCAAGAGGCCCGGCCCATCAGGGTCGGGCCTCTCGAGGGGAGGGGGCGTATGGTCTTCGTCGCTAGGCCGCGGGCGTCTCCGCAGCGGCGTTCTTCCCGGCGATCCGGCCCATCGTCATGGCGCACAGGACCGTCGCGCCGGCGGCGCAGTTCCACTCGCACACCACGCCGGCCGCGTAGAGTCCGGGGATGGGTTCGGTCGCCGAGCCGTTGGTCGGCCTCGTGAGCCTGAGGGCCTGCGCCCGCTCGTCCGTCCTGAAGCCGCCCATGGTCACCGACGTGCTCACCATGATGGGCGCGGCGTAGAACGGGCCGGTCAGGGGGATCAGCAGGTCGGCGGGGCGGCCGAAGTCCTCGTCCTTGCCCGCTTCGCAGAACCCGTTGTAGCGCTCCACCGTCGCCTTCGCCTTCGCGCCGTCGAGGCCCACCATCTGCGCGACCTCTTCCACGGTGTCGGCGGTGGCCCACTTCAGCGGGTACGTGGCCTGCATCGCCTCGAGCTCGGGCGTGGTGCCCAGCAGCGCGATGGGCGGGGTGCCCTGCTCGTTCTGCTTGCGCACGATGGCGCGGTGGCCGGTGGGGTTCTCGTAGTTCGTCTCCTCGTCGAAGAAGCGCTCGCCGTTCGCGTCGAGCCACAGGCCGTGCAGGCGCATGCCGTAGTTGAGGTTCACGATGCTGCCCGATTCCACGCCGGCCAGCGAGCTCATGAGCGGCAGGTCCGACACCCTCGTGGTGTAGGCGCCCAGCTCCATGGCCATGACGAGGCCGTCTCCCGTGGCGCCGGGGTTCGACCCGGGCATGAGGTTCGCGCACTCGGCGTTGAGGGTGCCCAGCAGGTCCGTGCTCCCGGCGAAGCTGCCCGTGGCCATGACCACGCCCTTGTTCGCCTTGAAGCGGACGGCGTCCTTCTTCTGCGTCGCCTCCACGCCGACGACGCGCCCGCTGTCGTCGGTCAGCAGCTTGGTCGCCGGGGTGTCGGTCAGCGTGGTCACGCCGGCCTTCTCCGCGACCTCGGCGAGGACGCGCATCATCTCGGCACCCTTGCCGTCCACCTGGTGGATGACGGGCAGCTCCGTGTAGCCGAAGCGGGGGGCCACCTCCTGCTCGAACGGCACGCCCAGCTCCTGCAGCCAGTCGATGGTCTCGCCGCTCTTGTCGGCCTCGACGCGCGCCACGGCGGGATCCTTCGGGCCGTACCATTCGGGGTGCCCCATGAACCACGCGTACACCTCGTCGGCGGTCACGTCGACGCCCTGCTCCTTGGCCAGCTTGGTGCCCCAGCCGCCCAGGATGCCGTCGCACAGCGTGGAGTCGCCTCCCACCGCGCCCGCCTTCTCCAGCAGCAACACGCTGGCTCCGGCGTTCGCGGCCTCGATGGCGGCCGCGAAGCCCGCCCCGCCGGCGCCCACGACCACCACGTCCGCCTCCTGGCTCCACGTTCCCTCGCCCTGGCCGCCCGAGGCGGCCGGCGCGCTGCATCCCGCCAGGAACGAGGATGCCGCCACTCCCATGGTCCCCGCAAGCGCGGCGCCGACGAATCCCCTGCGGGTCATGCTCTTCTCGCTGCTCATGTCTCCACTCCCTTTCAAGCTCTCTCCCTGATGCTTGCTCCCTTGCGGGCATCTGCCCTGGTGAGAAGGGTACGCGTTGCAAGAATCAACTGTCAATATCTAGAAAATTGATAGTTGGAACAGACGCGTCTCGCGGCGAACGAGATGAAAACCGTCGCGAAACCCCCACGTCGGGAGCGTGGAGGCGGGAAACGGGGGAGGGTTGCCACGCGCACGCGGCGCGGCGTATGATGAACTATCAATATCTGCTAGAACATGGATCGCGGTGCAGGCGGGCTCGAGCTGGGGAGGCGGGGCCCGCGACGGGCGATCCGAGGGGGGCGATGGGGATGCGGGCGGAAGCGATGACGGATGCGACGGTGCGGCAGATGGTGGCGCTGCTGCAGGACCCGGTGTTCTGCGGCTTGCGCACGCTCGTGGACGAGCATCCCCTGCCGCGGACGGAATTCGATGCGCTCGAGACGCCGGCGGCCCTCACGCGGGAGCAGACGTGGGACGTCCTCAACGCCCTGCGCCGCCAGACGGCCGTCGAGCTGCCGTTCCGCGACGGGGAGGGGAGATGCGGGTGGTACTATCCCACGCGCTCGATCGTGGCCGACCTCGACGACATCGACAAGCGCTGCCACGAGGGGTCGTGGCTCGATCTGGCCACGAAGGCGCGCAACACGACCTACTTCCTCGTGGAGGCCCACGTGGACGAGGCGATCGCCACCTTGCAGGAGGACGGGCTGAGCATCGGGTACGAGAAGGCGCGCGAGGTGCTGCTGGCCGAGCGCGATCCCGAGAGCTCCGAGGAGCGGCTGTTGCTGAACTGGCATCGGGCCGCCTGGGACCTCGAGGAGCTTGCCGACGCGCCCTGCACGCCCGACACGATCCTCGCGGTGTACGAGCGGGTGGCCTGCGGGGTTGAGGGGCAGACGACCCGCCCGTCGAGGCAGAGCTCGCGGCTGTGGAAGCGCAAGCAGCTCGACCGCCCGGCTGCGCTCGCGCTCGCGGCGAAGCTGATCGAGGAGAACAGCGGCGCCTACGACGAGCATCCGCTGCTGCTCGCGCTGGGCGTGCGGCACCTGTTCATGAGCGTCCTGCCGCTGCCGGCCTGGAACGGCATGGTGTGCTCGCTCATGATGAAGCTGCTGTTCAGGAAGACGCACCGGCCCGTCCTCGCGTTCGTCCCCATCGTGAAGGCGAGCCGGGAATGGGAGCGCGGCGCGCTTCGGCCGCCCGCCGTCATGTCGTCGGTGGCGGACGCCGAGGTGCTCGTCGGCGACGAGGTGGACTACACCATCCACATCAATGTGACGACGCAGCTCGTGCGCCGCAAGCTCGACGAGGTGGAGTCGGAGCTCAAGCGCATGCTCAAGCGCGACGAGGCCTTCGTGCGCGCGCTCCGCGACGACCTCGACATCAACCACCGGCAGCGCGCGGTGCTCCAGGTCGCCCTCAGCAACCCCGAGGCGGTGTTCCGCATCGAATCGCACCAGAAGACCCACCGGGTGGCCTACGCCACGGCGCGAGCCGACCTGTACGAGCTTGTCGACCTGGGCTTCTTGGGGCGCGTGCGCACGAAGCGCGCCTTCGAGTTCCCCGTCACGCCCGGCCTGCGCCAGCTGCTCATGGGCCCCGGAAGGAAAAACCGCCCCGCATAAGCGGGACGGCCGCAACCTCTTCCGGCCCCCCGCTGCCCTTTCATCTGTCCCATAAAATATCGCGAATGTGTCCCTAGGTAAAAGACAGTTCGTCGTATATCGTGGTCGGCGAACCCGGGGATCGCGAGCGTGCGGCTCTTCGGGCGACGCATGTCGAAGAGCTGACGAAGGAGGAGAAGATGAAAGGGAGAGCTTCGAGCGCGCGCTGCAAGCTGGGCGGGATCGTCGCGGCCCTGGCCGTGATGGGCGTCCTGACCGCCTGCGCCGCCCAGCCGGCGGCATCGACCGACGCACAGGGGGCGGCGCCGTCCGCCGAGCCGATCGTGGACGCCGCCCATTGGGAGAGCCGGTACCCCGACCAGTACCAAAGCTACCAGGAGGCGGGCCACGCGGCGTACGCTCACGACGGGGCCACCGGGAAGGTGAACGCGCACGTCGACGTCATGAACCCGCCGCCCGACTATCCCGCGCCGTTCATGACGGGATGCCTTTCCTGCCATTCGAGCGCCTACCAGAGCGTGCTGATGGAGGGCCTGGGCGACGACCTGTTCGCCGCCGACGTGGAAACCGTGAAGGACATGATCGACACGGGCATCACGTGCTACTCGTGCCACGAGAACGACCCCGGCAGCCTCACGCCGGTGAACCGATGGGTGCTCGACGCCGCGGAGCAGGGCGGCATCGAGACGAGCGACGGCAACATGGTGTGCGGGCAGTGCCACTCGATGGGCGACTTCTCGAAGCAGTTCTCGGATCCGGACAGCTCGACCTGGTCGCTGCTCCAGGTGGGCCTCGACCCCGACGACGTGTGGGACTACCTCGTCGCCGAGGGCAACGAGACGCCCATCGTCCCCACCGCCGAGGTGGTGTTCAACAACTTCCTGGGAAGCACGCACGACAAGGCGGGCGCGACGTGCGCCGATTGCCACGCGCAGACCGCGGTCGACGAGGCGGGCGCGTCCTACACCAAGCACCAGTGGCAAAGCGTCGGCACCGACGAGGCGCTGTACGAGAACTGCCTGAGCTGCCACAGCGGCTCAGCCGACGATCGCAAGAAGGCCGTGGAAGCGCGCCAGGCGGACTTCTCGGCCGGCATGGCCGACGTCCAGGAGTCGATCGACGCCCTGACCCGGGCGCTCGAGGAGGCGACCCAGGCGGGTTCCGCCGACGCCGATGCGCTCGCCCGCGCCACCACGCTGCTCAACAAGGCTGTGTTCTACCTGGCCTACGGCAGCGATCAGAGCTTGGGATTCCATAACATGGGATACGGCTCGGCCACGGTGGACTGCCATGAAACGGCCCGCGAGGCCGCCGAAGAGGGGCTTGCGCTGCTCGCGTAGCCGCGAACCGGGCGGCGGGTGCGGCTCCTTGCGGGGCCGCACCCGCGCGCTCAGCGGAACCAGGCGTCGCGGAGGCGCTCGATGCCCGGCCGGATGTCCTCCTCCTCGATCTTGGAGTGCCCGAGGATGAACGCGCCCGGCTCGCTGCGCGCCGCATCGCAGTAGAAGCAGTCGACGGGGTAGACGACGACGCCCGCCGCAGCCGCCGCGTCGATGAGCTCGCGGCTGCTGGTGCAACCTTCGAGCTTCGCCCACACGTGCAGCCCGGCGTTCGTCCCCGACAGCTGGAGCGCGCCCTTGAACGCCGCATCGCACGCATCGAGCAGCGCGGCGCGCTTGCGCTTGTTCAGCGTCAGGTAGCGCCGAAGGTGGCGCTCCCAGTGCCCTTGCGCGAGGAAGTGGTACAGCACGCGCTGGTTGAGCCACGATGCGGGGCAGGGGAACACCGCCATGCGCTCGCGGTAGCGCTCCATCAGCCCGGGAGGCAGCACCCAGTAGCTCACGCGCAGGTTCGGCGAGAGCGTCTTCGAGAAGCTGCTCGTGTAGATCACGCGCCCGTCGCCGTCGAGCGCGTGCAGGGAGGGCACGGCCTTCGTCTTGTAGCGGAACTCGCTGTCGTAGTCGTCCTCGACGATGTAGGCGTCGTTCGCCGCCGCCCATTCGAGCAGCTTGATCCTGCTGGCCAGCGGCATCGTGAATCCGGTGGGGAACTGGTGCGACGGCGTGACGTACACGAGCTTCGCCGAGGACCGCTCGAGATCGTCGAAGAAGCGCTGCGGGGACGCCACCGACAAGGGCGCCGTCTCGAAGCGGTTGCCGACGATCGCCGCCCGCGCGACGCTCAGGCAGGGGTCTTCGAAGGCGATGCGGTCGTCGCGCGGCGAGAACAGCTTCAGCAGCCGGTCGAAGCCGTCGGCGATGCCCGATTGCACCACCACCTGCTCGGGGCGGCACGCCACGCTGCGCGAGTCGAACAAGTAGCGAGCCAGCTCGCAACGCAGGTCGTAATCCCCGAAGGGGTTGCAGTAGGTGTTGACGAGCTGCGCTTCGGGGGAGTACAGGACCGCGTTCGCGAGCTTGCGCCACACGTCGACGGGGAAGCTCGCCGGCGCAGGGTTGGCGTAGCAGAAATCGTAGGGGGTGCCGGGGTCGACATAGGGTTGCCCGACGTCCTCGGCCGGCTGCCCCTCGCGCGGGACGAAGGCTTTCCCGGCGGGAGGGACGGCGTCCTTGTCGAAGTCCTCGACGTAGTACCCCGATTTCTCCTTCGAGCGCACGTACCCTTCCGCCAACAGCTGCTGGTAGGCCCGCTCCACGGTGTTGCGCGACACGCACAGCGTCTCGGCCGTCTCGCGGACGGACGGCAGCTTGCGCTTCGCCGGGTACACGTCGTTCAGGATGCGCTCCCTGAGGAAGTCGTACGTCTGGTCGCTCAGCGTTTTCTTCGAAGGCCCGTTGGTAAGCGCCATGGTGCTCCTAGAGAACGCGGCCCCCGAAGGGACCGCGTATCGTCGCTCGTCGTCAGATGACGGCCGTTCCGGGGCCGCCCTCGTCGTAGCGGTGGCAGGCCACGCAGTGGTCGGGCTTGACCTCCACGAGGTCGGGGATGATCTCGTCGCATCCGTCCACCTTCGCGAAGCAGCGGCTGGCGAAGCGGCAGCCGGGCGGCGGGTCGATGGGCGAGGGCACGTCGCCCTCGAGGATGATACGGTCCTTCTTCGTGGCGGGGTCGACCGACGGGATGGCCGACAGCAGCGCTTGGGTGTACGGCGACAGCGGGTCGGCGTACAGCGCCTTCTTGGGGGCGATCTCCATCATCTTGCCCAGGTACATGACGCCCACGCGGTCGGACACGTGCTTCACCACGTTCAGGCCGTGCGCGATGAACAGGTACGTCAGGCCGAACTGCTCCTTGAGCTCGTCCAGCAGGTTCAGCACCTGCGCCTGGATGGACACGTCGAGCGCGCTCACCGGCTCGTCGCACACGATGAGCTTCGGGTTCACGGCCAGGGCGCGCGCGATGCCCACGCGCTGGCGCTGGCCGCCCGAGAACTCGTGGGGGTAGCGGTTGCGCATGTAGTTCGCCAGGCCCACGCGCTCCAGCAGCTCGTTCACGCGATCCTCGACCTGGTCCTTCGGCAGGATGTTGTTCGTGATGATGGGCTCGGCGATGATGTCGCCGATGCGCATGCGCGGGTTGAGCGACGCGTAGGGATCCTGGAAGATCAGCTGGATGTCCTTGCAGTACTGCTTGCGCTCGGCCGGCTTCATGGCCGTCAGCTCCTTGCCGTCGAACGTGATGGTGCCCGAGGTGGGGCGCAAGAGGTTCACCAGCATCTTGCCCACGGTGGTCTTGCCGCAGCCCGATTCGCCGACCAGGCCGAACGCCTCGCCCTTGCGGATCTGGAAGCTCACGTCGTCCACGGCCTGCACGTAGGAGGTCGCGCGTCCGAAGAAGTTCGTGTCGGCGGCGAAGCGCTTCGTGAGGTGTTGGACGTCGAGCAGGATATCCTGCTCGGGGGCGTCCGCCTGCGCGGACGCCCCCGCGTTGCTCGCGGTGTTCTCGCTCATCGGTTCGCCTCCTCTTCCTTCTCCAGCTCTTCGATCTCCGTCTCGCGCAGATCCTCGGCCGCCAGCAGCGCCTCGGCGGTCTCCATCTCGCGCGCCGCCTCGATGTCGGCCAGCGCCTCGGCCTCGCCCTGGGCGATGGCCTCAGCGCTCAACGCGTCGCCGTCGGCGTTCTCGTACAGGAAGCAGCGCACCTTGTGGCCGTCGAGGTCCACCAGGTCCGGCACCTTCGTGCGGCAGATGTCCATGCAGGAATCGCAGCGGTCCGAGAAGTGGCAGCCCGGCGGCATCTCCAACGGGTTCGGCACCATGCCCTTGATCATGTACAGGCGCTTCGCGTCGTCGTCCTCCAAGCGGGGGATGGACTTCAGCAGGCCCAGCGTGTAGGGGTGCATCGGGTGGTCGAACAGCGCGCGCACCTCGGCCTCCTCCACCACCTGGCCGCAGTACATGACCACCACGCGGTCGGCCGTCTCGGACACCACGCCCAGGTCGTGCGTGATCAGCAGCACGGCCATGCCGGTGTCGTCGCGCAGGCGCCGCAGCAGATCGAGGATCTGCGCCTGGATGGTCACGTCGAGGGCCGTGGTGGGCTCGTCGGCGATGAGCAGCTTCGGGTTGCAGGCCAGCGCCATGGCGATCATCACGCGCTGGCGCATGCCGCCCGACATCTGGTGCGGGTAGTCGTTGATGCGGGCCTCGGGCGAGGGGATGCCCACCTTGCGCAGCAGGTCGACGGCGCGGGCCTTCGCCTCGGCCTTCGACACCTTCTCGTGGGTGCGGATGGCCTCGACGATCTGGTTGCCCACGCGGTACACCGGGTTGAGCGACGTCATGGGCTCCTGGAAGATCATCGCCATGTCGTTGCCGCGCAGCTCGCGGTACTGCTTCTCGGACAGGGTGGCGAGGTCCTTGCCCTCGAACTCCATGGAGCCGCCGGCCACGTGGCCCGGTTCGGCCAAGAGGCCCATCACCGACAGGCTGGTGACGGACTTGCCGGAACCCGACTCGCCCACGATGGCCAGGATCTCGCCTGCGTCCACGTCGAAGCTCACGTCTTCGACGGCGCGGACGATGCCCTTCTTGACGGGGAACTCCGTGGAGAGGTTCTTCACCGAAAGAAGCACGGGATCACCTCTTCCTTGCTTTGGGGTCGAGACCGTCGCGCACGCCGTCACCCAGCAGGTTGAACGCGAGCACGGTCAGCGTGATGGCCAGGCCGGGGAAGATCATGAGCCACGGGGCGCGGAACAGCTCGTTGCGGCCGCGGCCGAGCATGTCGCCCCACTCGGCGGCAGGCGGCTGGACGCCGAGGCCCAAGAAGCCGAGGGCGGCCGCGTCGAGGATGGCCGTGGAGATGCCGAGCGTCGCGCGGACGATGATGGACGGCAGCACGTTGGGAAGCACGTGCTTGAACACGATCTTGAAGTTCGAGTCGCCGATGACGCGCGCGGCGGCCACGTAGTCGTTCTCCTTGATGGAGAGGATCTCCGAGCGCACGATGCGCGCGTACTCGGGGATGGCCACGAGGCCGATGGCCACGACGGCCTTCTCGATGCCGGGCCCGAGCGCCGCCATGATGGCGATGGCCAGCAGGATGGAGGGGATGGCCAGCATCATGTCCATGATGCGCATGATGACGGTGTCCCACTTGCCGCCCTTGTAGCCGGCGATGGAGCCGAGGACGACGCCCACCGTCAGCGAGATGGCCACGGCGGCCAGGCCCACGGTCAGCGTGATCTGGGTGCCCACGAGCACGCGGCAGAAGATGTCGCGGCCCTGAATGTCGGTGCCGAACCAGTGCTGCGCCGACGGGGCGAGCAGCGATTCGCTGAGGTTCTGCGCGTAGGGATCGTACGGCAGGATGCCGGGCGCCACCTTGGTGACGATGGCGATGGTGGCGAGGATGAGGATGAAGATGCCGCTGACGAGCGATGCCTTGTTGGACACGATGCCCGCGAGCACGTCCTTCCAGATGCTCTCGTGCTTCTCCTTGGCCGGCTGGCCGTTCAGCAGGGCTGCCTCGCCGGCCGGCTCGGTAGCGAGCACTTTGTTCTTCGCCATGCGGATCACCCCTCTTCCTTCGCGCCGTACTTGATGCGGGGGTCAAGGTAGGCGTAGACGATGTCGACGACGAGGTTCATGACGACGAAGATGACCGCCACCAGCAGCACGATGCCCTGGACGACGGGGAAGTCGCTCTTCAGCACGCAGTCGACGGCGAACTTGCCGATGCCCGGCCACGCGAACACCGTCTCGGTGAGCAGCGCGCCGCCCAGGAGGCTGCCGAACTGCAGGCCGATGACCGTGGACACGGGCAGCATGGCGTTGCGCAGCGCGTGCTTGATGTTCACGGAGCCCTTGGACAGGCCCTTGGCGCGCGCGGTGCGGATGTAGTCGGCGTTGAGCGTCTCGAGCATGCTCGAGCGCGTCATGCGCGTGATGATGGCCATCGAGTACAGCGACAGCGCCAACGTGGGCAGGATGAGGTGGACGAGCACGTCGCCGAGCGCCACCCAATTGCCCTGCACGATGGTGTCGATGATGAAGAATCCGGTTCCTCCCGACGGTTGGAGCAGGGGCGATATCCGGCCGCTCGACGGCAGCCAGTGCAGGATGCCCGAGAACAGCAGGATGAGCAGGATGCCCGACCAGAAGATCGGCATCGACACGCCGATGAGCGCGACGAACATGCTTATGTTGTCCGCAGCCTTGTTCTTCTTGACGGCGGCCAGCACGCCCAACGCCACGCCCACGATGGACGCCACGATGATGGCGCAGATGGCAAGCTCGGCGGTGGCGGGGAAGCGCGCCGCGATCTCGGCCGTGACCGGCTGGTGGGTGTAGTACGAGGTGCCCAGGTTGCCCTGGACGGCGCCGACGATGAAGTTGACGTACTGAAGCCAGATGGGACTGTCCAACCCGTTGTCGGCGCGCCATTGCACCATCGCCTCGGCCGTTGCGTGCTCGCCCAGAACCACCGGAGCCGGGTCCGGGGCCAACACGCGGGTGATGAGGAAGATGATGACGGTCACACCCAGCAAAACGGGAATCACCATGAGGATTCGTTTGAGGATGTATTTGAGCAACTGCTGCTCCTTTCTTAGCTGGACCCGTCCAAGAGGCCGTCTTTACCGCTTGAACAGGAATGAAGCCGGAGGCGATGCCTTCGGCTTCGAGCGCGCGCCAAAACTCGTCTCTGCGCGCAGTCATCGGATCGAAAAAGATCGCATGACAGTGTAGCGCACTTGCTATCGTTTAGCGGCAAGAATGCAACGCCAAACGGTAATGGAACCAAAAAACGGGGCCGTTCGAGATGAACGGCCCCGTCCGAACCCGGTGGGAGCCTTACGCCTCCTTGGACACGCCCTTGAAGAAGGCGACGCCCGTCGGATGGTAGTAGAAGTCCTTGACCTTCGGGTTGATGCCGAGCAGGTTCTTGGAGTGGGAGATGAGCACCCACGGCTGCTTCTCGGCGACCATTTCCTCGCACTTGAGGTAGATGGCGTCGCGCTCGTCGCCATCAGGCGTGGTCAGACCCTCGGCGATGAGCTTCTTGTACTCGTCGTCCTGGAAGTGGGCCACGTTCATGGACCAGTTCGTGTCGGCCAGGAGGTTCATGAAGTTGTCCGGGTCGCCGTTGTCGCCCGTCCAGCCGTAGAAGCAGATGTCGTAGGGATCGGTCTGCACCTTGGTCTTGTAGGTGGTCCAGTCGTACTCGGTGATGCTCACGTCCACGCCCACCTCGGACAGGTAGCCCTGGATCATGTTGGCCAGCTGGCTGCCGCCCTTCTGGTTGTAGGGGCGCGCGGTGGTGTAGGTGATGCACTGCAGCGACGTGATGCCCTTTTCCTGCAGTGTCTTCTTGGCGGCCTCGGGGTCGTACGCCGTCTGCTTGACGTCCTTGGTGTAGGGCGCCATCCAGGTGGGCATGACCGAGTTCGCCACGGTGGCGTAGTCGCCGAAGATGGCCTGCACCATCTCCTCGACGTTGATGGCCTGGGCGACGGCCTTGCGCACGGCCTGATCGGTGCACTGGCCGGTCTCGGTGTTGAACGCCATGTAGTTGATGGTCATGCCGTCCTCGGAGAACAGCTCGAAGCCGTTGCTGGTCACCTGGTCGGCCGACGAGGGGTCGACGCTCGAGATGATGTCGCACTCGCCGTTCATGAGCGAGGTCAGGCGCGTGTTGCCCTCGGCGATGATCTTGAACACGAGGTTCTTGACCTTGGGAGCGTCGCCCCAGTACTCGTCGTTGGCGACGAGCGTGACCGAGGCGCCCTTCGTCCAGTCGACGTACTTGAAGGGGCCGGTGCCGCTGGGCTTGTCGATGGGCTGGCCGGGGGTCGCCGCATCGGCGGCCGTGGGCGATACGATGGGGGACGCCAGCGCCATGGCCAGGTTCTTCACGAACGGGGCGGACGCCGCGCGCATGGTGATCTTGACGGTGGTGGGGTCGACGGCCTCGACGCTCTCCACGCCGTTGCCGGCAGCCTCCTCGCCGAACACGAACGACGCGTAGGGCATGTCGGAGTTGCGGTTGGGCTCGAGCTGGCGCTCGATGGACTTCTTCACGGCCTCGGCGTTGAACTCGGCGCCGTCGTGGAACTTGATGCCCTCGCGCAGCTTGATGGTGTACACCAGGCCGTCGTCGGAGATCTCGGGCAGGTCGGTGGCCAGGCACGGGGCGACCTTCGCGTCCTTCGCGCCGTACTGGTACAGGCCTTCGTAGATGTTGCAGGCGACGACCGCAGACTCGCCGTCGTCGAAGTACGCCGGGTCGAGCGCGCGCGGATCGGCGGTCAGGCTGTACGTGATGGCGTCGGCCGCGCCGCCGCCCGCCGTGTCGCCGCCGGTTGCGGCCGGCGTGCTCGTGTCGCCGCCGCCGCTGCAGCCCGCCATGCTGACCAGGCCGAAGCCCGCAGCCGACACGCCGAGCAGCTCGACGAACTGACGCCTGCTGAATGTGCTCTTGCTTTCTTCCATAGGTCGGTCTCCTTCCCTCGCACCCCGCCTTGTGCGGGGCCCTCCAGCGAGTCGTGCGACTTTGCTGACGCTTTTGCGCATCGTTGCGATGCTAAGCGTATCAGCATACTTTATTGCAATAAAGCGAATTGTGTCGAAAATTTAACATTCGACCGCCGTTTTCCTTCCGCGAGCGCGCCCGAATGGCCCCTGAAAGGTAGGTTCCGCCGAGGGAGGCCCGGCCCTGCGCAGCCGTTTTCGCTGCGTCGACGGCCGTTTTCGCCGTGGAGGGACGGCGAGAACGCCGAAAAAAGGGCTTTGCATCCGACGGGGGGAAGGGCTATACTGGCGGGCGTACCCGGAAACCCGAGCGTGAAAGGCTCACTTTGCGAACTGCCGCCAACATCGTTCTCGCCGACAACGTCCTCGCGACGCCGTCCGTCGGCGCATGGTGGTGGAACAGAACGCATTAATCCCGGGTCCCCTGGCTTCTGTCCACGCATACATACTCATCAGAAGAGCCCTCGGAGATCCGGGGGCTCTTTTCGTGCGTGCCGTGCGTGCGCGAGGCCGATCACGATGATCCGCGGTGGGTAGCCGCGGAACCGACTGCAAGGAAAGGAAACGACCATGACCGAACAAGCACCGCATCGTCTGTACCTGCGCGAAGACCAGATCCCGACGCAGTGGTACAACCTGCGGGCCGACATGCCGGAGAAGCCGGAGCCCATCCGGCTGCCGAACGGCCAGGTCGCGCGGCCCGAGGATCTGGCACCCGTGTTCTGCGACGAGCTCGTGCGCCAGGAGCTCGACGACGACACGGCCTACGTCGACATCCCCGAGCCCGTGCTGGAGATGTACCGCATCTACCGCCCGTCGCCCTTGTGCCGCGCGTACAACCTGGAGAAGGCCCTCGGCACGCCCGCGAAGATATACTACAAGTTCGAGGGCAACAACACGTCGGGCTCGCATAAGCTGAACTCGGCCATCGCCCAGGCGTACTACGCGAAGGCCCAGGACCTCGACGGCATCACCACCGAGACGGGCGCGGGCCAGTGGGGCACGGCGCTGGCCGAGGCGTCGGCCCACTTCGGGCTCGACCTCGACGTGTTCATGGTGAAGTGCTCCTACGAGCAGAAGCCGTTCCGCCGCAACATCATGGAGACGTTCGATGCGCGCGTGACGCCCTCGCCGTCCGACACCACCGAGATCGGCCGCAAGATGCTGGCCGAGCACCCCGACTCCACGGGCTCGCTGGGCACGGCCATCTCCGAGGCGGTGGAGCGCGCGCTCAACATCCCCGGGAACAAGGGCCGCTACACGCTGGGCTCGGTGCTCAACCAGGTGGTGCTGCACCAGTCGGTCATCGGCATGGAGAGCTACGCCGCCTTCGAGGAGCTGGGGGAGTACCCCGACGTCGTCATCGGCTGCGCGGGCGGCGGCTCGAACCTCGGCGGCCTCATCGCGCCGTTCATGCGCGACAAGATCAAGGGCGTCCGTCCCGACACGCGTTTCGTCGCCGTCGAGCCGGCCAGCTGCCCGAGCCTCACGCGCGGGCGCTACGCCTACGACTTCGCCGACACGGGCCGCACCTGCCCGCTCGCGAAGATGTACACGCTGGGCAACGGCTTCCTGCCCAGTCCCGACCACGCCGGCGGCCTGCGCTACCACGGCATGAGCCCCATCGTGTCGAAGCTCAAGCACGACGGCTACCTGGACGCCGTGGCCGTGAAGCAGACCGACGTGTTCGCGGCGGCCGTGGAGTTCGCGCGGCTCGAGACCATCCTGCCGGCCCCCGAGAGCGCCCACGCCATCTTCCAGGCCGTGGAGGAGGCCAAGCGCTGCGCCGAGACGGGCGAGGAGAAGACGATCCTCTTCGGCCTCACGGGCACGGGCTACTTCGACATGAAGGCCTACGACGCGTACAACCGCGGCGAGATGAGCGACCATGTCCCCACCGACGAGGAGCTGGAGGCGGGCTTCGCCAGCATCCCGCACATCGAGGGCGTGCAGTAGGCCGCTCGCGCATTCCCGCTTCGCGCCGCCCCGCCGCAGGTTCCCGCGGCGGGGCGGCGCGTGCGTCGGGGGCGTCGGGGGCGCATGCGCCCAGCTCGATGGATATTATTTGGACGGGGGCATCCGCCTGGATTATCATCTATAATCGCATTGACGTGAAAGGATGCACCGTGGCTGCAGGCGACCCCAAGTTTTCCCACATAACCGTGACGCCCGACGACGAGGACGATGTCGTCATCCAGGCGGGCGCGCGCCCGGCGCGAACCGCGGCCCCGACCGCGGCCCCGACGCCGGTCCCGGCTCCGGTTCCGACGGCACCTGGCGCCGACGACGCCGTCGTCGAGCCCGACGACGCTGCGACCGAGGAGCCCGAGGCTGTCGAGGAGCGGGAGGAGCCGTCCGCCGAAGACGAGGGCTACCAGGGGACGACCCTGGACGACCTCGAGGCCGCTCCCATGCCCATCGCCCAGAAGATCGTGCTCGCGCTCGGCGCGGTGGCCGTGATCGCCGTCGTCGCGTGGTACCTGTTCTTGCGCTAGCCAGCACCTCCGTTCCACCTGTCAGGAAGGCTCTACGATGCCCAAACATGCTCCCAACGTACCCAAAGGCACCCCCTCCGACCGCTCCGACGAGCGCATCGGCCTCACCGAGGCGTTCTCCCCGGTGGGCGACGGGACGGAACCGCCCGCCGACGGTTCCGACGGCCGCATCGGCCTGACCGAGGCGTTCTCCCCGGTGGGCGACGGCGCGCACGCGGGCGGCTTCAGCTACCGCGGCGACAACGAGGACGAGTACCCCGACGCCATCGAGGCCCTCGAGCCGGTGGACGCGCCGCCCCTGCTGTTCGGCGACGAGGCCGTCCCGGTCGAGCCCGAAGAGCCCCAGGGCCGCCACGGCAAGAAGAAGAAGGAAAAGAAGCAGAAGCAGCAGATCCCCGCTTACCAGCGCAAATCCCGCCGCATGCGGCGCGTGCTCATCGCCATCGTCGTGCTGCTCGTCCTGCTGATCGGCGCGCTGGGCTACTTCGCGTGGCAGTGGTTCGAGGAGAGCCAGCTGATCGCCTCGCAGCAGACCCAGGAGCAGCAGAGCTCCCAGGAGGTCGGGTCCATGCAGACCGACGAGACGAAGGACGCCACCACCGCCACCGCCAAGAAGACCGACGTGCCCGACCTGGCCGCCGTGCTCGGCATGACGAAGGACGAGGCCATCACGGCGCTCAAGCACGGCGCCACCGAGACCACCTCGAAGGAAGTGAACGAGGAGGGCAACCCGGTCAAGACGAACGTGACGGTGGCCCTCACCGACGAGCCGGCCGACACGCGCTCCGGAACGCCGACGGTGTACCTCGGCCTGAACGAGGACGGCGCGGTCGTGCAGGCGGGGTATTCCGCTGCCACCGCCTCGCTCGGCTACGGCTCGCTCAGCTTCGTCGACGCGGTGAAGAACGAGCACCTCATCGAGAAGACGCTGCAGGAAGCCGGCGTCGACGTGCCCGAGGGTTCCGCGGAGCTGCCGGCCGACAAGACCGCGTACTCCGAGTACGCGAGCGACGGCACGACGCTCGTCAAGGAGTCGTACTCGTTCTCCGGGACGGTCGACCTGGACGGCGCGGCGCACGAATGGTCGGCGGTGCTGCTGTACAACTACTCCACCGCGAACACGTCCGGCAACCTCGCCGACACCATCCGCATCGTCTACGTCTACATCAACGCGTAAAGTTCGCCCCCTCCACGGAGGGGGCGCTTTTTTCTCATGGCGCGGCGGAGGGTTTGGGATCCGTGCGTCCTTCTCCGCGCCGGTTCGCGCGCCGCGCCCTGCGCGGATCGGCGCGCGGCGCGCGTTCCCGCCCGCCAGCCCCCTTCGCGCCATGAAACCCGCACGTCTCCTGCCGCCGCCCCGAGGGAACGGCGCTTTTCGCCCATTGACCTTCTCGAACGTTGCGGGTAGAGTTGACCGCGAAGCGATAACCGACGAAAGAGGGGCACCTATGATCGATCGGGGCACGTGCAAGACCATGCTGCGCGAGAGCGCGCGACTCATGCTGGAGCATGCCGAGCGCTTAAGCGACATTGACTCCCGGTTCGGCGACGGCGACCACGGCATCACCGTCACGAAGATCGCCAAGCTCGTGAACGAGCGCGTCGAGGCGTGGGACGACGCCTCCATCAAGGACTTCCTCGACGATCTGGGCATGGACGTCATGGCCGTGCGCGGCGGCTCCGCGGGCCCGCTGTACGGCACGCTCATCGGCGGCCTGGGCGCCCAGCTCGGCGACGACGAGAACGAGCTTTCCGCCGACGCCGTGCGCCGCATGTTCGCCGGCTGCCTGGCCGAGATGCAGGATATCACCACGGCGCAGGTGGGCGACAAGACCATGATGGACGCCCTGATCCCCGCCGTGAAGGCCGCGCAGGCGTGCGCCGCCCCGGACGACGGCCCCATCGACGTGCTCATGGCCGCGGCCGAGGCCGCGGAGGAGGGCGCCCGGGCATCCGAGGGCTTCGCTTCCAAGTTCGGCCGCGCGCGCAGCTACGGCGATCGGACCATCGGAACGCCCGATGCGGGAGCCGTGTCCACCTCGCTGTTCTTGCGCGGGCTGGCGAACGGCGCCTCGCTGCCGCGCTCGTAGGGAACCCGGCCTGCCGCATTGCGCGGCGGGCCTTTCTTTTCCGGCTGTCAAACGACTGAGGAGGAGCACCATGCAGATGAAGAAGTTCATCAACGACCCCGACAACCTCACCGCGGAGCTGCTCGAGGGCCTGGCCCTGGCCAACCCCGACATTCTCGAGCTGGGCGAGGACAACATGGTCATCAACAAGAAGCTGGCCGGGGCCGACCGCGTGACCATCGTGACGCAGGGCGGCAGCGGCCACGAGCCGGCCATCGAGGGCTTCGTGGGCGAGGGCATGGTGGACATCGACGTGGTGGGCGACATCTTCGCCGCGCCCGGCCCGCAGGCCTGCGTCGACGCCATCAAGCTGGCCGACAAGGGCAAGGGCGTGCTCTACATCGTGCTCAACCACGCCGGCGACATGCTGACGGGCAACATGACCATGAAGCAGTGCAAGAAGCAGGGCCTCAACGTGGTCAAGGTGGTCACGCAGGAGGACGTGTCGAACGCCCCGCGCGAG
This sequence comes from Eggerthella hominis, assembly GCF_014287365.1. NCBI lineage: Bacteria > Bacillati > Actinomycetota > Coriobacteriia > Eggerthellales > Eggerthellaceae > Eggerthella > Eggerthella hominis. The sequence goes on along the minus strand of NZ_JACOOA010000007.1, from coordinate 81,340 downwards.
AACGCCGACGACCGCCGCGGCCTCGTGGGCTGCATCCCCACCTACAAGATCGCCGGCGCCGCGGCCGCCGAGGGCAGAAGCCTCGAGGAGGTGGCGGCCGTCGCGCAGCGCTTCGCCGACAACATGGCGACGCTGGCCGTGGCCGTGCGCGGCGCCACGCATCCGCAGACGGGCACGCTGCTGGCCGAGCTCGGCGACGACGAGATGGAAATCGGCATGGGCCAGCACGGCGAGGAGGGCGGCGGCCGCCAGCCCCTGAAGTCCGCTGACGAGACGGCCGCCATCATGGTGAACGCGCTCGTGAAGGACATCGGCATCGAGCCGGGCGAGCGGGTCATGCTCATCATCAACGGCTCGGGCGCCACCACGCTCATGGAGCAGCTCATCGTGTACCGCGCCGCGGTCAAGGAGCTGGCGAAGCAGGACATCGAAGTGGTGGCGAACTTCGTGGGCGAGATGCTGACCGTGCAGGAGCAGGCCGGGTTCCAGATGTTCATGGCGCGCATGGACGACGAGCTGCTGCGCCTGTGGAACGCCCCCTGCACCACGCCGTACCTGAAGAAGTAGGGGAGGCCCATGCTCGTATCTTTGAGAACCGTCCTCGCCTGGGCGGAAGAGAACGACTGCGCGGCCGCCGCCTTCGACACGCCGAACCTCGAGCTTTTGCTCGCCGCCATCGGCGCGGCCGAGGAACGCGACGAGCCGGTCATCATCCAGCACGCGCAGCTGCACGAGGAGGAGACGTCCATCGACGTGATCGGCCCCATCATGGTGGCGCGCGCCGAGGCCTCGCGCGTTCCCGTGTGCGTGATGCTCGACCACGGCGAGGATATCGACTACGTGCGCCGCGCCCTCGACCTGGGGTTCTCGGCCATCATGATCGACGGCTCGCAGCTTCCCTACGAGGAGAACGTGGCGTTGACGCTGGGCGCGGTGGAGCTGGCCCACGAGTACGGCGCCGACGTGGAGGCCGAGATCGGCTTCACCACGGGCCACGAGGGGCTCGAGAACGCCGACGACGACCGGGAGAACGTGTACACCGACCCCGACGAGGCCGCGCGCTTCGTGGCCGACACGGGCATCGACGCCCTCGCGGCCAGCGTGGGCACGGTGCACGGCTTCTACCGGGCCGAGCCGAACCTCGACTTCAAGCTGATCGAGGAGCTGCGCATCCGCTGCGGCGTGCCGCTCGTCATGCACGGGGGCAGCGGCCTGTCGTGCGAGGACACGCGGGCGGCCATCCGCGCCGGCATCCGCAAGATCAACTACTTCAGCTACATGAGCAACGCGGGCGTGCTCGCCGTCGAGGCGCTCATCGCCGAAGAGCACCCGAAGTACTTCCACGCCCTGGCCAACGCGGCGACCGCCGCCATGCAGGCCGACGCGGAAGCCGCCATGGACATGTTCTCGATGCGCTAGCGTCGAGCGAGAGGAGCGCGTATGACCGCAACCTATATGCACATCGGCATCCCCATCACGGAGAAGAAGCCGAACATGACCTACAACGAGGCCATGAAGTTCTGGGTGTCGAACGTCGACGACTACGACTACAAGGTGGAGTACCTCAAGTTCGAGGAGGGCACGCCCTTCCCCGAGGAGCTGCACCGCCGCTGGCACGTGGCCTACGCGGTGGACGATCTCGACCGCTACGCCGACGACGCCGACCGCATCATCTGCGGCCCCCTGGACGCCGGCCCCGGCGTGCGGCTGGCCTTCGTCGAGAAGGACGGCGCCGTCATCGAGCTCTACGAGGACAAGAACTAGCGTCTCCCGCCCGCACGCATGCCGAAAGCCCCCGCATCCCCTCGAGGGCGCGGGGGCTTTCGAACGCCGAAGGCCCCGAACCCGCAGCCGCCGCGATGCGATGGGCGCGGGTGCGGGGCCCATCGCCTATGCGGAAGGGGTGTCCGCCCTGGCGCCTGCGGGTCCTGCGCCGTCGCCGAACACCAGCTTGGGCTCTTTGGGCACGTAGTCCACTGCCGGAGCCGAGATGCTGCGCGCCGCCAGATTGCCCGTTGCGCTCGCGTGGGCGATGGTCGACGGTTCCTTCGCGTCTCCGACGAGGTACGTCTCGTAGGTGTCCTTGAGCGCAAGGTACAGGCCGTCGTTCGGCTGCATGTCGATGCACGACACCACGGTGTCGGCGGCTATCTGCACGACCGTGCCGTAATCGGTGCCGATGGCAACCTGATCCTCGGTGATCTCGCTGATCGTCGCGTTGCTGTACACCTGCGTGCCCTGGGCTCGCAGCCAGTTCAGGTTGTGGTGCTTGATCCAGGCGGGGCAGTGCTTGTCCACGTCCTCTTCGGGCCCTTCGTGCACGACGGTCACCGAGATCCCCTGCTTGACGAGGTGGATGGCGAAGTCGATCGCTTGGATGCCGGCTCCCACGAGCACGACGCTCGCTCCGAATTCCATCGTCGCGTAGTTCTCGATCGAGGTCACATGGGGCAGGTCGCTGCCCGGCGCGGTTATCATGCTGCGTTGGGCGCCGGTGGCCACGATGACCGCATCGGGCGCTTTCGAGGCGACGAAATCGGCATCGACCTCCTGGTTCGCGATCACCTCGACGCCTTGCACCTCGAGTTGGCGTTGCAGGTACGCGCGGTAATCCGCGATCTTCTCGTGGGTGCCCTTGACCGAGGCGGCGAACGACAGCATGCCCCCGGTGTCGGCCTTTTTCTCGCACAGCGTTACGCGGTGCCCGCGCCTTGCGGCGGTGTGGGCGGCTTCCATGCCCGCCGGTCCGCCGCCGATGACGAGCACGTTCTTGGATTCCTCGGCCGGAAGCGGCTCGTACCCCTCGGGCATGTCGGCCGTGTAGGCCCGGGCCATAGCGGGATTTGCACGACAGTGCATGGGCGTGCCGATCGCCAGGCTTCCCGCGAAGCACGTCATGCAGTGGTTGCAGGGTGCGATTTCGTCGCGGCGCCCTTCTTTGAGCTTGGCGGCGAACGAGGGATCCGCCAGCAGCGGGCGCGTCATGAGCACGAAGTCGATCTCGCCGTCGGCGATTGCGTCGTTGATGAGGTCGGGGGCGAGACGCGCGTCCATGCAGCCGACGGTTCCGACGGGGATCGACACGTTTTTCTTGATGTTGGCCGCGCTTTTCAAAAAGGCGGCCACGCCGTCGTACTGGCCCTGCCATTGGCCGTCCATATGCCTGCTGAAATCGGCGACGGTACCCAAACCGGTATGGCCCGGCACGGGCACGTTGAACATGTCGGTCATGAACCCTGCGGCATGGTTGCCGAATATCGACGAGCGAATGTGTAGGCTGGATGCGCCGGCGGCCTCGAACAGCTTCGCGAACTCGACGGCTTCCTCCTTCTTCATGCAGAGGTCGCTGTCGCCTAGCTCCGCGACGTTTTCCTCGATGGCGGAGTACAGCACTTGGATGCCGAAGCCGGGGCCGCATTTCTCGCGGATGCCGGAGATCATCTCGGTGATGAATCGCGCGCGGTTCTCTATGCTCTGCCCGCCGTACTCGTCGTCGCGCTCGGTGTTCCAGAAACGCGAGACGAACGAATCGAAGGTGTGGCTGCACGAGGCGTTCAGCTCAACCGCGTCGAAACCCGCCTGTTGCAGATGGTAGGCGGCCGTGATGACGTGGTCGCGCATGTCCTTGACCTCGTCGGTGGTCATGGGCACGTTCGAGTTCTGGTTTTCGATGTCGAGCGGCGAGTAGTGGCTCTTCGAGGAGGAGAAGCGGGTGAAATCGCCCAGCAGCTGTCCTCCGACGGGCACCCCGTAGCCGTGGCACATCTCGACGAACGGCTTCCAATGCTCGATATCCTCTTCACGGCCTGCCGATAGCATGGATATCTCTTCTTCGGGCCAGATGCCGCACTGCTCGCACCAGATCATGCCGATGCCGCCCTTTGCGAAGTTCTCGTAGAACGCCTGCCCTTCGAACGGCATCACCTCTTCGAGCAGGGCGGTGTCGGATCCGGCGCTGCTTTTGCACAGGCGGTTCGGCATGGTGTAGTCGCCGATCGTGAGCGGTTGGAACAACGCCGAGAAGTCGGTCGTGCAGGAGGTGTAGCCTTCGTCTTGCGGATTGATCTCCGCGGCTGCGACGTCCCCCGCGTTTCCCGCCCTTTCGGCCGCGCTCGCGTGCTCGTTCGCTTGCGGCTGACACCCCGAGACGATCGCGGATCCTGCGACGGCCGCGCCTGCAAGCGCGGCTCCTTTGAAGAACGTGCGGCGGGAAAATCCCCCCGCTTCCTCGAGTCCTTCGATGCGAAGCCCCATGAAAACCTCCTCCTTGATTGCGGGGAGGGGCAGCTCGCTCGCTCTTCGCTGCATCTCCCCGTGCTGACCTCTTCACGCTACGGCTGCGGGGAGGGGGCGTCTATCGCCCGAAGGAACCAATTTAGCTCGATCGCGCCGCAAGGGCCGGGTGGGGGCGGTTCGACGCTGTGGTCTGAAAGTACCAAATCTGCTTGAGGTTCGCCGGGATTTGCTATAGTGGCAGATACGGGGCGGTATGGGAGGGGTGGGGCGATGATGGGAAAAGCGGGTCGGAGCGAGGGAGCCCGCGCTTCTTCGCCCGCGTCGACGAGCAAGGCGGAAGGTTCTCTCGAGTTCAGATGGTCCCTTCTCGGCTCCTCGTTCACCACGATGGCGTCGTTCGTGCAGCTTCGCGCTTTCGCAGGGTCGGGCCCGTCGTTGCCTTTCTTCGACCTTTCGGAGACCGCGCTCATCGTGGCGACGCTTGCAAGCTGCGGCGTGTGGCTCGTCGCCGTCGTTCGCTCGAAGGCGGGCGGTCGTTTTCTTCCGAGTCCCAGCGCGGCGAGATTGTCGGCGATCCTGTTGCTTGCGGGGCTTCCTCTCGTGTACGGAGGCGGATTCGGGTCGCAGGCGGGAGGTTTCCTGTTTCTTGCAGGATGCGCGTCTGCGGGCGTTGGCAGCGGTATGCTCCTGCTGCTGTGGGGGCGCGTCTACGGCACGCTTCCTCCCAAGACGGCTCTCTTGAACGGGACGCTGTCGAGCTTCGCGGTCATGGTTGCGTGGGCTCTCACCCCGCTGGTGCCGACGTACGGTTTGCGCGCGGCGTGCTGGGTGCTGTTGGCCGCAGGCGCGGTGGCCCTGCTGATGAGGGAGCTGCGCCTGACCGCCGACCCCCGTTCTTCCGCGTCGAGCGATGCCGCGGGCACGCTGGAGCTGTACGCCGTCGCCGAGCCTGGCGAAACCCCCTTGCGCGAGGCGTTCGATTTCCTGTGGAAGCCCATAGCCGCGATGGCCATCAGCTCGTTCGTGCTGGGGGCGTGCTCGTCGCTCGAGTTCGACGGGGACCCGTCGCTGCTGCTCTGCCAGATAGCGGGCCATGTGGCGCTGACGATCGTCATAGTCGTGCTGCTTCGCAGGCAGAAGGGGTTGATGGACGTCACGCTGGTGTACCAGGCCCTCATGCCCGCAACGGCCATCGTCCTTCTGTCGAGCATGGGGACGCTGCCTCAGGCGAGCTTGTTCTCGAGCGTGGTGCTGAATCTGTGCTTCTCGGTATTCGACGTGCTCGCTTGGGCGTGCTTGTCGATAGCGGTGTTCGTGTTCCGCGCGCCGGACGATTTCGTGTACGGCTCGAAGAGCCTCGTCTGCACGTTGCTGCTGCTCGCCGGCATGATGACGGGTCGGTTCTTGCCTGCGGGAGCCCTCGAGGTGGTTCTGTTCCTCATCGTTTCGCTGTACGTGTTCGTGCTGGTGGTGGCTCTGTCCCTCGAGACGCGCAAACGGCGCGACGCTCCCCTTGAAAAGGTTGCGATCGCACCGGAGCTGGCGCAACGATGCAGGGTGCTGTGCGATGGCGGGAAGCTGTCCGAGCGCGAGTCGGAAGTGTTCTCTTATCTGGTGATCGGGCGCAGCTCGACGTATATCGCCAACAAGCTGTACCTGTCTCCCAATACCGTGAAGAGCCATATCCAGCGCATATACGCGAAGCTGAACGTGGGCACGAAAGAAGAGATGATCGACCTCGTGTTCGGATCGGACGAGCTGTGCGGCGTGTTCGAGCGGTAGGCCGTGCGTCGGGCTGCGGGCCCCCGCAAGGACTTCGACGCGCTGTTCGAGGGTCGAGGGGGAGCCTTACCCCTCTTCTTCGGCGCGGCGGATGGTTTGGACGTGCTCGGGGGCGATGGTGGGGATGCGCACGAGCAGGAGGTACAGCAGAAACGCGCTCACGCAGCTGAGGATGGCCCAGACGAGCGGCTTCTGCACGAACCACGCGGACAGCCCCATGAGCGAGAACGACACGGCCAGGATGCGCACCTTCGCGCCGAGCGGGATGCCGCCTGCCTCCTTGAACGCGGCGACGTAGGTGCGGTACACCCGCGTCGAGACGATCCACGCGTGGCAGCGCGGCGAGGATTTCGCGAACAGGAACGTCGCGAGCAGCAGCAGCGGGGTGGTGGGCAGCACGGGCACGAACACGCCGATGCAGCCGATGATGCAAGCCGTCCAAGCGCCGGCGAGCATGAGATAGCGAACGATGCGATTCAAGGGCGTCCTTTCCGTCGGGGTCAGCGGATGGGCGTGAAGTTGTGGCCGCCAGTATACCAAACGTTGCGTTCGGGCGGGCCTGCGAAGAGCGGGGAGGCGGGTTAATCCTGAGGGCGGCGGCTCGGGCGGCTAAGGCCGTGGCAGGTGCTCGAGGAAGGCGCCTTCGGCCATGGGTCGCCCGTACAGGTAGCCTTGCGCGAAGCGGCATCCCATGGATGCGAGCAGCGATGCCTGCCCTTCGGTTTCCACCCCTTCGGCGATCACCTGCATGTCCAGCTGGCCGGCAAGGCCGATGATCGACCGCATGATCGCGTGCTTGCGTTCCGGGCGGTCGGTTCGGCGAAGGAAGCCCATATCCAGCTTGAGCACGTCGACGGGGAGGTCGGCGAGGGCGTTGAGCGACGAGTAACCGCTGCCGAAGTCGTCCATCTCGATGACGAAGCCCGCCCGCTTGAGGCGGTTGACTGCGGCGAGCGGCTGGCCGGAGTCTTCGACGAACACCGTCTCGGTGATCTCCAGGTGCAGGTCGGCCGGTTCGAGGCGGTGGCTGCGCACCATGTCCGCCAGCAGCTCGGCGAGGTCCTCGCGGTACAGGTCGGCGCGCGACACGTTCACGGACAGCGGCACGGCGTTGCCCGTGCCGCGCCAGCGCTCGAGCATGCCGCACGCCTTCTCCCACACGTAGCAGTCGAGCGTGTGGACGAAGCCGTTCTTCTCGAACGCGGGGATGAAGTCCTTCGGCGACACGGCTCCCAGGTCGGGGTGGTTCCAGCGCACGAGGGCTTCCGCGCCGATGACGCGCTGCGTGGCGACCTCCACCTTCGGCTGCAGCACGACGTAGAAGTCCTCGCGTTCGATCGACTCCACCATGGTGTTGACGATGTTCTGCTCCGTGATCATCTGCTTGCGCATGGACGCATCGTACAGCGCCAGGTCGTTGTTGTAGTCGTTCTTCACGCTCTCGGCCGCCATGAGGGCGCGATCGCAGATCCGCGCGACGTCGGGCGGCTTCTCGTCGATCTGGTACACCCCGAGCTTCGCCTGGAGGCGCATCGGCAGCGGATACTCGCTCAAAAACGCGGCCAGCCTGTCCGACATGCGCTCGTAGGAGCCTTCCGCCCGCTCTTTGAGCATGAAGAACGTGTCGGCGCGCGCTCGGGTGATCAGGAGGGGCTTCTCCTGCTCCTCGATCGCCCCCGCGATGCTCATGAGCAGCTGATCGCCGGCGTTCGTCCCGAACGTCTCGTTGACGATCTTGAACCGCTCCACGTCCAGCGCCACCACGTCGAGCTTCGCCGACGAGCCTCCTTCGATGAGGACTCGCGCCCGCTCCTGGAACGCCTTCTCGGTGAGCAAGCCGGTCAGCGAGTCGCGCTCCAGCACCTCGATGGCGCTTTTCGCCGCGCGCGCGTCCTCGAGCAGCTTCTTCAGCTGCGCGTTCGTTTTGGAGATCGTGCGCTGGGAGTTGACCAGCTTGCTGTTGAGCCGCTGTATCTCGAAGTACTCGCTGCCGTGCGGCTCCAATCCGAGCATCCCGGGAGTGGTGAAAGCGTTCAGCGCGAATTCGGCGACGCGGGGCAGGTCGGCCTCGTCGTCGAGGTGGTAGGCGAAGACGAGCACGACGTCCTCGAACGATCTGAGGGCGATGTTGAGGGCCGAAGGGCCGTCGAGCGTCGTGCTCAGCGCGGCGGATGAGCTCGCCTCGGGTTCGAGGTCGAGCAGCGCGTCGAGCGCGCGGGCGTTCTCGAACAACTCGTGCACGTCGACGGCCCCGAGGGGGAGGATGCCGGGCGTCGCGCGGACCACCCGCTCGACCGCGCCGCGCCTATCGCAGTACGCCAAGTATGCGATCACGGCTCACCCCAGGTTCTCTTCGGCCCACCGGACGAGCACGCGCGCGTCGGTCGCGCACTCGTCGACGTCCCACGATTTCCAGGCGCCCGTGTTCTCGAAGGCGCGGCCGCCCACGGCGATGGCGACGTTCGGCCGGGAGCCCCTCAGCCGCTCGACGACCTCCTTGCACAGAGGCAGGTGGTGCGTCATGGTCACCGAGAGCGCGACGAGGATCGGATCGTGCTCGTCGATGGCGGCCTCGATCGTCTCGACGGGCGTCGCGGCTCCCAGGAACACGCTGTCCCACCCGCTGTACTCGAAGAGGTCGGCCACCGTGCGGGCGCCCAGCTCGTGCAGCTCGCTTCCCACGCAGGCGACCAGCAGGGTCTTTCCCCTGCGCTCCTGCTCGAACACGAACGGGTAGAACTGCGAGAGCGCGATTTGCATGGTGGACGTGCAGCGATGCTCGACGTCGACCGAGATGATGTTGCGGTGCCACAGCTCGCCCACCCTGCGCATGACCGGCGCCACGATGTCGACGTAGAGGTCGGGCAGGGGGATGCCGCCGCTCGCGAACTCGAGGACGAGCGCCGAGACGCTTATCGTGTCCGCGTTCAGCAGGCGGTCCAGCAAAAGCTCGGACTCCTCGCGGTAGGCGGCGAACCCGTCCGACGGGGGCGTTTCGCGCGCGCACTCGTCGAAGGCGGCGCGCACGGCCCCGTCGAGGATGCGATGCATGCGCGGACGGTCCTCGGCGGGCATCGTCGGCTCCATGCAGGATCGGATGAGCTCGTAGTGGGCCGCCATGATGTCGCGCACGCGCTCGCGCGTGCAGTTCGGCAGGAGGGGGACGAGCAGCTGGTGCACCCAGCGCGCGTGCGCGGCGTACAGCCCGTCGTCGCCGAGGCTCAAAACCGTGCGCAGGAAGTTCACGTTGTACGCGGCATCCTGGTACATCGCGCGTTTGGCCCATTCGTCCAGCTCGTCGTTCAGGCGCGGGTCGTCCGCGAATTGGCGTTCGAACACCTCGTCCGCCAGCTTGCGGAGCGCCGCGTCTTTGTCGATGAGAAGCAGGCTCATCCGGTGCTCCCTTCGCCCGTCTCGGTAACCGAACAGGTACGTCGGCTCCAGTATACCCTTACTCGAGAACGGCAGGGGGCGAGGCCCTCCCGCTCAACGACGCGTTCAACGTCGCAGGTCGCCGTCGCGAACCCTTCGCGTATACTGATGGAAGCGGGTGCGGGCGGAGCGAGGGGGCGCGATGGGGTACGTCGAGGCGAACAAGGAAGCGTGGGAAGAGGCGTTCGAGCATCGGCTTCCCGGCTGGGGCGAGGACGTCGCCGAACGGCTGCAGCGCGAGGAGCTGCCGTTCCTCAACCCCGACCTCGCGCTTAAGCTGCGATCGCTGGACCTTGCGGGCAAGGACGTGGCGCAGTTCTGCTGCAACAACGGGCGCGAGCTGCTGTCGCTCATGCAGCTGGGCCCCGCGCGCGGCGTGGGCTTCGACATCGCCGAGAACATCCTCGACCAGGCGCGGGACAGCGCGCGGCGCGCCGGCGTCGAGCGCTGCACCTTCGTGGCGGGCGACGTCCTCGCCGTCCCTCCCGCCTACGACGGGGCTTTCGACCTCGTGCTGTTCACCGTCGGCGCCATCACCTGGATCGAGGACTTGGACGCCCTGTTCGCCAGGGTTGCGGCGTGCCTGAAGCCGGGCGGCGCGATGGTCGTCCACGACTTCCATCCCGTCATGAACATGCTGCCGCTGCCCGGCGAACCCGGCTTCGACGCCGAGCCGCCGAGCCGGCTGGCCTATTCGTACTTCCGCAGCGAGCCCTGGATCGAGAACGAGGGCATGGGGTACCTGTCCGAGCGCTACGAGTCGAAGACGTTCACGAGCTTCTCGCACACGATGTCGGCCATCGTGAACGCGACGTGCCGCGCCGGGCTGACCGTGGCCGCGCTGGACGAGTTCGACTACGACGTCGGCCTCGCCGACGCGTACGACGGCCGGGGCCTTCCGCTCTCGTTCCTGCTGACGTCGCGGAAGCGCGGGTAGGCTCGGGGCGCGAAGGGCGAAGGGCAGAGGGCGAAAAAGCTGCGCAAAACGCTTGCATCCGCCCGGCTTCGTGCTACAATAGGCAAGTTGTTTATTCAAGTGAGGGGAAGCCCTCCACCTGGTTCGGCGCTTTGGCTGCTGATGGGTCGCTCGAATACCGGCTGAAAAGCCCGAAACGAATGCGAAACCCGTACGCTCCCAAGGCGACGGGTTTTTACTATGGCGCGGAAGCGCGAAGGATTGGGAGGTGAGCGCGATAGCTGCTCAGGAGCCTCGGCTCAACGAAGAGATTACGGTTCGCGAATGCCGTCTGATCGGCTTCGATGGCGAACAGATGGGCATTTACGTCACGGCGGAGGCTCAGCGCGTCGCCGATAACCAGGGGCTCGACCTCGTGGAGATCGCGCCGAACGCCGAACCGCCCGTATGCCGCATCATGGATTACGGCAAGTTCAAGTACGACCAGGCCATCAAGGCCAAGCAGGCCCGCAAGAACCAGAGCAAGGTCGAGACGAAGGAAATGAAGTTCCGGCCGAAGATCGACGTGGGCGACTACACGACCAAGAAGAAGCACGTCATGCGCTTCCTCGAAGCCGGCAACAAGGTGAAGATCACCATCATGTTCCGCGGCCGCGAAATGGCGCACCCGGAGCTGGGCCTCACCATCCTGGAGCGTCTGGCCGACGACCTGAAGGACGAAGCGGTCATCGAGAACCAGCCCAAGATGGAAGGCCGCAACATGCACATGCTCATCGCCCCGCTGCCTGCGGCAGCTGCGGCGAAGAAAAAGAAAGAGAACGAGAAGAAAGAAGAAGGGAACGACCATGCCTAAGATGAAGACTCATCGCGGCACCGCGAAGCGATTCCGCGTCACCGGTTCCGGCAAGATCATGCGCTCGAAGGCTTTCAAGAGCCACATCATGACGAAGAAGAGCCCCAAGCGCAAGCGCAACTTCCGCCATGAAACCGAAGTGGCCACGGCTGACCAGAAGGTCATCGCCCGCAACCTCGGCCTCCGCTAATCGAAAAGGAACAGTGATAGAACATGCCTCGTGTCAAGCGCGCAGTCAGCGCCCATAAGAAGCGTCGTACCGTCCTCAACCGCGCCAAGGGCTACTACGGTGCGAAGTCCCGTTCCTACCGTGCCGCGAAGGAGCAGGTGCAGCATTCGCTCCAGTACATGTACCGCGACCGCCGCAACAAGAAGCGCGAGATCCGTCGCCTCTGGATCACCCGCATCAATGCGGCCGCCCGCATCAACGGCATGAGCTACTCGGTGCTCATGAACGGCCTCAAGAAGGCCGGCGTCACGCTGGACCGCAAGGTGCTGTCCGACATGGCCATCAACGACCCCGCGGCGTTCACCGCCATCACCGAGGTTGCCAAGAAGGCCCTGTAGCCTTCCGTTTTGCGGCCTACGGTCCGCGAAACCGCTCGACGATATGACGAAGGCCCCGCAGCGCGGGGCCTTCGTGCGTTCGGGCCAAGGGGGGGGGATGCGCTTCCTCACGCTTCGAGGGCGTTGAGGGTCTCCTCGTCGTTGTGCCATTCGTCGGCGCCGATGAGGGTGTGGGCCAGGTACGCCTCGGCCGCATCGCGAGCGCTTCCCTCCTCGTTGGCCACCACCTCGATGTCGGCCGCTTCCAGCGCCTCCACGGCGTCGCGCTCGATGATGCCGGTGATGACCGCCGTCACGTCGAGCTCGCGCAGCACGGCGGCGATGCGGGCCGGGCTTTGATGGGGGTTCGGCATGTTCTGGCATTCGACGATGATGCCCCGTTCGATCTTGTAGCAGGTGAAGCTCGCGCAGTGCCCAAAGTAGGGCGAGACTGCCAGCCCCTCGCTTGCCACCGCTATCCTCATAAGGTTCCTTTCGTCGCTTCGTGGAGATAACGATACCGTGCTTGATCGATTGCGTGTCTGCCCTTTCGCTCAACGGGGATAAATAGTAAGCTGAACGACATGGATACCGAACCTCTTCAGAGCGTCGACGTTGCGATCGTGGGAGCGGGCGTTGCCGGATCGACGGCGGCGCGCGCCTTGGCGCGTTGGCGCCTGTCCGTCGTGGTGCTGGAAGCGGGCAACGACGTGGCCTGCGGCGCGACTCGCGCGAACTCCGGCATCGTGCACGCCGGGCACGACCCGCTGCCCGGAACGCTCAAGGCGCGCTTCAACGTGGAAGGGTCGAGGCTGTTCCCGCAATGGGCCGACGACCTGGGATTCTCCTATGTGCGCAACGGCTCGCTCGTGCTCGCGTTCTCCGACGAGGAGCTGGCGTCCGTGCGCCGCCTCGTGGCGCGCGCGGCCGAGAACGGCGTGGAGGGCGTGCGCGAGCTGGACGCCGCTGCGGTGCGGGCGCTTGAGCCGCAGGCGAGCCCGCTCGTGCGCGGCGGCTTGCTGGCCGAGACGGGGGCCATCTGCGACCCGTACGAGGTGGCGCTGTTCTCGGCGGAGCAGGCGGCGCTGCACGGCGCGGCGTTCCGCTTCAACGAGCGCGTCGTGTCCGTCGAGCGCCTGGCGCCCGAGCGCGCCGCGGCGCTCGCCGCCGATGCGGCGCCTCCGGCGCGCTACCTGCTGGTCGCCTCCTCGGGCGCGCGTTACGCCGCGCGCGCGGTGGTGAACGCCGCCGGCGTGTTCGCCGACGAGCTGAACAACGCCGTGAGCGCGCACCGCCTGCGCATCGCGGCCCGGCGCGGCGAGTACTGCCTCTACGACACCGAGTACGGCCCGCTGTTCTCCCGCACGGTGTTTCAGGCTCCGTCGTCGGCGGGCAAGGGCGTGCTCGTGACGCCGACCGTGCACGGCAACCTGCTCGTGGGGCCGAACGCGGTGGAGCAGGCGAGCAAGACCGACCTGTCGACGAGCGCGGAGGGCCTGCGGTTCGTGCTGGACTCCGCGAAGAAGACCTGGCCCGACGTCAGCGCGCGCGGCATGATCGCGAACTTCGCGGGCCTGCGCGCTTCGAACGCCGACGGAGACGACTTCGTCATCGGCGAGCCGGACGACGCGCCCGGGTTCTTCAACATCGCCTGCTTCGACTCGCCGGGGCTCACGTCGGCGCCGGCCGTGGCCGAGCACGTGGCGCGCGCGGTGGCCGAGCAGCTGGGGGCCGAGCCCAATGAGGCGTTTCGGGCCCGACGCGAGCGCTGCAAGCCGTTCGCCGAGCGCGACGAGGCCGAACGGGAGCGCGCCATCGAGGCCGACCCGCGCTGGGGGCATATCGTGTGCCGCTGCTGCGAGGTGACCGAGGCCGAGCTCGTGGCCGCGCTGCACGGGCCGCTGCCGGTGCTGTCGCTCGACGCGCTCAAGTGGCGCACGCGCGCGATGATGGGGCGCTGCCACGGCGGGTTCTGCTCGCCGGAGATCGCGCGCATCGTGGCGCGGGAGACCGGCGTGGCACCCGATGCGCTGGACAAGCGCCTGGCGGGCTCGCCGGTGGTGGCGACGGCGCGCCCCGGCTACGCGGAGCTGGCGGGCGCGGGCGCGCCGGCCGCCGAACGCGGCGGCGCCGAGGCGCCGAAGGGCGCGCGCGAGCCGTACGACGTGGCGGTGGTGGGCGGCGGTGCCGCCGGCATCGCCGCAGCCCAGGCCGCTGCGCGGCAGGGTGCGCGCGTGCTGCTGCTCGACCGCGAGGAGAAGCTGGGCGGCATCCTCAAGCAGTGCGTGCACAACGGCTTCGGGCTGCACCGCTTCGGCGTGGAGCTGACGGGGCCGGAGTACGCGCAGCGCGAGATCGACGCGCTCGCGGCGGAAGGCGCGGTGGACGTGCTGGCGGGGGCCAGCGTGACGTCCGTCGATCCGAGCCGTCCGGGAGACGGTGCAGGCGCGCCGCTCACGGTGCACGCGGTGGACGCGCGCGGCGCGCATGCGTACCGTGCGCGCTCCGTGGTGCTGGCCACCGGCTCGCGCGAGCGCGGGCTGGGCGCGCTCAACATGGCGGGCGCCCGTCCGTCGGGCGTGTTCTCGGCGGGCAGCGCGCAGAACTTCATGAACCTGCAGGGATGCCTGCCCGGTCGGCGCGCGGTCATCCTCGGCTCGGGCGACATCGGGCTCATCATGGCGCGCCGCCTGGCGTCCCAGGGCGCCGAGGTCGTCGGCGTGCACGAGCTCATGCCGCATCCGTCGGGCCTGCGCCGCAACGTGGTGCAGTGCCTCGACGACTTCGGCATCCCGCTGCACCTCAGCTCGACGGTGACCCGCTTGGAAGGGGAGGGCCGCCTGAGCGCGGTGTACGTGTCGCGCGTGGACCCCGAGACGATCCAGGCGATTCCCGGCACGGAGCAGCGCATCGCGTGCGACACGCTGCTGCTGTCGGTGGGCCTGCTGCCCGAGAACGAGGTGGCGAAGTCGGCCGGGGTGGGGCTCGACCCCGTCACGGGCGGCGCGCGCGTGGACAACCGCCTGGCGACCGACGTGTCTGGCGTGTTCGTGTGCGGCAACGCGCTGCACGTGCACGATCTGGTGGATCATGCGTCGCAGGAGGGCGAGCGCGCGGGTTCCGCGGCAGCCGCCCATGCGATGCGGGAGGGCGCGGCCGGCGCCGCCGATGTCGCGCTCGGCGACGCGGGAGCCGGCATCCCCGTGATGGCGGGCGAGGGCGTGCGCTACGTCGTGCCGCAGACCGTCGACGCCGCCACGCCGTCCGACGAGAAGCTCATGCTGTCGCTGCGCGTGACGCGCACGGTGAACGAGCCGCGCTTCATCGTGGAGGGCATCGACGCCGCGGGCCGGGTGCGCGAGCTCAAGCGCGCGAAGACGATGATCGCCGTGCCCGCCGAGATGGTGCTCGTCACCGTCCCCGTCGGCGCCGCGGCGGGCTGCTCGGCCGTGCGCGTGCGCGTGGAGGGCCGCGACGCGGCTGCGGCGCCTGCGAGCGACGCGGGCATCGCAGGGGGAGGGGCCGACTGATGCAATTCGCCACCGACATCGTCGCCTTCACGTGCATCTGCTGCCCGCTGGGCTGCCGCGTCGAAGTGACGCTCGACGAGAACGGCCAGGTTGCCGACGTTTCCGGTTACACGTGCAAGCGCGGCGCGGAGTACGCGGCGCAGGAGGCCGTCGCGCCCGAGCGCATGGTGACGGCCGTGCTGTGCGTGTCCGGCTGCCTGGAGCCCGTCAGCGTGAAGACGCAGCGACCCGTGCCGAAGGCCGCCATGCGCGACGTGCTGGCCGCCATCGCCGCGCTGGACCTTTCCGCGCCCGTCGCGGCCGGTGACGTGCTCATCGAGGACGTGTGCGGCACCGGCGTGCCCGTCGTCGCCACGAAGGGCGTATGCTAGGGGAAGGCGACCCCCGTCGGGCCGTTTTCGATGGGAGGAGCTTTCGATATGAGCGATGAACCTTTGAACGGCGAGCAGGCGCCCGAGCCCGCAGGGGACGACCGCGCGCGCCTCGCGGCCACGATCCTGGTGGCCGTCGGCACGCTCGTGCTGCTGTTCGCTGCCGCCGTGGCGGTGTTCCTGCTGATCGCGGAGGTGCTGAGCGGCCAGTGGCTGCTGGCTGGCAGCGCCGTCGTGGTGCTGGCGTTTCTGCTGTGGCTGGGCAACCGCCTCGTCCGCGTGGCCGCCAACCAGAACAAGAACCCGCTGGGGTAAGGCGGACGACCCCGCCCCGGCCCGGGAGCGTCGGGACGCTTCTCCGTGGCGCGGAGTGAGGGGCGCGGTCAGGTGGGGCCGGGACGCACTCCTTCTCCGTGGCGCGGAGGAAGACGTGCGGCTCGTGACGCGCGCCCGCGCCGATTCGCGATGGGCGCGGCGTGCGGTCGGCGTGGCGCGGGGTCGCCTTGGCCGGGAAGCCTCTGCCGCGCCAAGGGGGGGGACGGGCGTCTCGAGGCGAAAGCGAGGGATGCGAAGCCGGTTTCGGCACGCAAAACAGGCTGTTCCAAGCAGTTTTTTCGTTTTGCGTGCTTTTCTTTTCCCGAAACGGGGATTCCGCTGCGGTGTGCGTACAAAAGCCCAGGTCGGAAATTCTGAGTGCTTGCCAAAAGGCAAGCTGATCGGCCCCGGCGTTCGCAAAACGAAAAAATCGCTTGCCGCGAGCGAAATCGCGTGCCGCGTTCCCCGCTCCGATTCGGAATGCGCGCCACCTCCGCCCCGAACGCAAAAAGAGGGTCGCATCTGCGACCCTCTTTCGTTCTACCTGCTGCGCTTGCCCCTCTGCTGGGCGACGGCGGCGCGGTGGGCGCGGCCGGGGCGCAGGTCGGAGCCGCCGCGCTTCTTCGGCGCGCCGCCCTGCGGGGCGTTCGGCTTCTTGCCCTGCGGGCCTTGCGGGCGGTTGGGCTGGCCGCCCTGGCCGCCCGACGGCTTCTTCTTCGCGGGCGGGCGCTTGCTGCCCGCCGCCGGAGCGTCGGCCTGGCCCTGCTCCCGGGCCTTGGCCTTCTTGCGCTCGCGCGCGGCCATCTCCTTAGAGGCCTGCTTGATCTCGGGGTCGCGGCGCGCGTCGGCGCGGGCTGCCTTGCCGGCCGCTTCCTCGGCGGCCTGCTCGGCATCGAACGAGGCCACCTCCATGACGGGGATGGGCCGCTTGATGAGCTTCTCGATGTCGCGCAGCGCGTCGGCGGTCTCGGGGCTGACGAACGACACGGCGAAGCCCGCGGCGCCCGCGCGGCCCGTACGGCCGATGCGGTGCACGTAATCCTCGGGCTGGGTGGGCAGGTCGAAGTTCACGACGTAGTCCACCTCCTCCACGTCGATGCCGCGCGCCAGCACGTCGGTGGCCACGAGCACGCCGGTCTTGCCGTTGGCGAAGTTGTCGAGCGCGCGGCGGCGCTGCGCCTGGCTGCGGTCGGAGTGGATGGCCTCCACGGTGTAGCCGGCGCGCTTGAGGCGGCGGCACGTGGAGTCGGCGCGGCTGCGCGTGCGGGCGAACACGATGACGCGCTCGGCGCCCTTCTCGGCCAGCAGCGCCTTGAGCAGCGCCGGCTTGAGCGTCTGCGCCACGTGGACGACGTACTGGTCCACGGTGTCGGCCGTCTCGCCCTTGTGCGCGATCTCGACGAACGCCGGGTCGTGCAGCAGCTTGCCCACGCTGTTCTTGATGGACGCGTCGATGGTGGCCGAGAACAGCAGCGTCTGGCGCGAGGAGGGCGTGGCGCCGATGATCTTCTTCATGGCCGGCCAGAAGCCCATGTCCAGCATGCGGTCGGCCTCGTCGAGCACGAGCACCTCCACGTCGCCGAGGCGCACGGCGCCCTGCTCCATGAGGTCCACGAGGCGCCCCGGCGTGGCGATGAGGATGTCCACGCCGTGCTTCAGCTTGTTGATCTGCGGGGTGTAGGACAGGCCGCCCACCACGGTGAGGATGCGGTGATGCGTGGACGCGGCGATGGCCGTGCACACCTCGCCGATCTGCTGGGCCAGCTCGCGCGTGGGCGTGACCACGAGCATGAGCGGGCCCTGGCCGCCCTTGGCGTGCCCGAGGCGGTCGAGCGAGGGCAGCGAGAAGGCCGCGGTCTTGCCGGTGCCGGTCTTGGCGGCGGCGATGAGGTCGCGCCCTTCGAGCGCCAGCGGGATGGCCTGCTCCTGGACGGGCGTGGGCGCTTCGTAGCCCAGGCGCGCGACGGCTTGCAAAGCCTGGTCGGACAGGCCGAGTTCGTTGAATTGCTTCATATGTCTCTGTTTTCTGTGTCGGTGCGGCACGCATGCCGCTCATTGCAGGTGCGGGGTCGATCCGCCGCGTCATGCATGTCGGAAGATCGAGGCGCCACCGAACGAAGGTCGTCGGGCGCCGAGCAACCAGTATACGCTCATCAGCCGACGTTTCAGCCGATGAGCGCATAATGCACAAACCTGGAACCATACCGACGCATGCGGCGGGCGTCCCGCAGCGATGCCGCGGGACGCCCGCGCGCCTCACAGCTCTACGGGCTCTCGCTTCGCCGCTTCTCTGCCGGCGATCATGCCGAACGCGCCGCAATCGGGGCACGAACAGGCGGTGAGCCGCTGCGCTCCGTGCACGCCGCCCGAGGCCTCGCCTGCGGCGTAGAGGCCGTCGATGGGGTTGCCGTCCACGTCGAGCACGCGCGCCGACGTGTCGACGCGCACCCCGCCGGGCGTGTAGTTGTTGTTCGGGATCAGGTTCATGGCGTAGAACGGCGGCTGCTTGAGGGCGGCTCCGTTCAAGGCGCCCATGTCCTTGCCGAAGTCTTCGTCCGTTCCCTCGTCGAACATCCGGTTGTAGCGGTCGACTGCCGCAGCGAGCACCGCGGGCTCGTAGCCGAAATGCTCGGCGACCTCCTCGACGGTGTCGAACGCGTACATGCTGCCGTTCTTGAAGTTCCTCCCGGCGAGGGACATCTCGAGGCGCTGCTTGTCGCGGAACAGCTCGACGCCCACGGAGTCGTATACGAGCAGCGGAGGCTTTCCGTCGTGGTCCAGCATCTCCTTCAAGATGATGACGCCGAGGTCGTTTCGGCTTCCCAGCTCGTTGACGAAGCGTTCGCCGTCGGGGTTCACGAGCATGCCCCAGCACACGTCCTCGGTGGGGATGGGGTAGGAGAGGCGGAATAGGGAAAGGTTCACCGCCTGCGCGCCATGGGACGTCAGCATCTTCAGCGTCCCCGAGGTCGCGCCGGGGTTGGTCATGGAGTCGGCCTGGGCGAGGATGGCGCTTTCGGCGCGCAGCAGCTCTTTGTCGCGCGCGTACCCGCCTGTCGCGAAGACCACGCCTTTCCGCGCCCCGATGCGACGCGCTTGTCCGCTCGCGTTCTCGGCATCGTCCGTTTCCGGATCGTCGTAGCGAAACGAGTACTGCTCCCGAACCGACACGCCGACGACCCTGCCGTCGCGCATGATGAGGTCGTCCACCTTGCAGCGCGTTCTCGTCTCGAGGGCGTCAGCGAGGTTCTTCTCGGCATGGGCGCAGAGGGGATCGAGGAGGAAACGTCCGCCTCCCGCCCACAGTATGCGCTTGACGCTGTGACCGCCGCCGTTCTTGAACTGCTTGAAGACGACGCCGCGCTCGGTGAGGAATCGGTAGAATTCCGCCGACTTCGAAGCGACCGTGCGGGCGAGCTCGGGGTCGCCGTAGTCTTCGGCCACCTTCCTCATATCCTGGTAGAGCGATTCCGGGTCGTCCTCGATGCCTTCGGCGGCCTGTTCGTCGCTTCCGGCGCAGGCGAAGTTCAGCCCGCTCACGCGTGAGGTTCCGCCGAGCTGGTCCATCTTCTCCAGCAGTAGGGTCGTGCTGCCGGTTTCCGCGGCGGCTACTGCGGCAACCGTGCCTGCGAGGCCGCTTCCCACGACCACCACGTCGACGATTTCGTCGAAGCCCTCGGTTTCGCCGGCCTGCTGTGCGGGCGAGGCGAAAGCCCGGCCCGCACCGGCAACCGACGCGACGGTGGCGGCTGCGGCGACCAGGCTGGTTTTCAGAAAGCATTTCCTGTCCATGCGAATCCTTCCTAGTGTGTCGGCATGCTCGATACGCTCGTGCGGCTACGGGATGTCGTTCATCCAGAGGTCGGCGTCGTGGCAGCTCAAGCAGAGGTTGACGGACTCGCCGTGGCTCTTGTGGCAGGTGGTGCAATCGAGCTGCATGTCGTAGTGGAAATTGTCGTGAGGGTTGACGTCCTCACCGATGGCGGCCGTCCGCTCGGCCACCCTCTCGTAGCTTCCGTGGCACGAAAGACACGTGTCGGCGGTGACCGCGGCCGCCCCCTGCGTCGGGTCCTCTTCGTCGTGGCAGGCGCCGCACTTCATGTTGTTGGCGACGTGGCTCTCATTGCTGAGCGGCCAGGCAGCTGCCAGCTCCTTTTGGCTCGCAGGGGCGGAACCCTCGGCGTTTTGGCTGCTCGCGCACCCGAGGCAGAGTGTTCCCGCCGCAAGCGAAACGACGACCAAGCCTGCTAGTACTCTTCTCACTGCTCCTCCTTCGATGTCTCGACCGTTGCCGCCTTTCTTGTTTCCGGCTGGTGCCGGTATCCCCACTGCGCGGCAAAAGTCATCCCATAGGATGACTATATGATACCGGGGAACCTTAAGCTTGTCCAATGGAAATGACACAGAGACAGATGCTCGGCAGCAGGATCCGCACGCTGCGCGAGGGGCAGGGCCTGACGCAGGGTCAGTTGGCCGCCATGATCGGCAACAACACCAAGCAGTACATCTCAGCCCTGGAAAAAGGTGACAAGAACGCCACCATCGACGTGCTGTGCCGGATCGCGAAAGCTCTTGACGTGAGCGTGCGCGACCTGATCGACTTCTAGGCCCGGCCCGCGTCGACGCGCCCCTAGCGGATGTGGGCGGGCTTCTTTCCCCAGTAGAACTGCAGGAAGTGCTTGCGATAGCGGGGGTCGTCGGGGTTCTTCGGCTCGGCGATCAGGCGCAGCGTGGCCTTCGCGATGTCCTCGGCCGCGTCGGGATGGCGCAGGAAGCTGCCGTTGATCAGCATGGCGTGGGCGCTTTCGGGGTTCCTCGCCACGTGGCGCAGCGTGTCGAGCAGCTCGCGCGCGGTGGTCACGTGCATGGCGGCGCCGAGCGAGGTGAGCATCTGCACGTTCACCTTCTCCTGGCCGTAGGCCTTGCCCAACAGGATCATGGGCACCTGGGCGCACAGGCACTCGGTGACCGTGAGCCCGCCCGACTTGCAGATCACGAGGTCGCTGGCCGCCATGAGCGCCGCCATGTCGTCCACGTAGTCGAGCACGGTGGCGTTGGTCAGCCCCAGATCGGCGCACTCCTGGCGCAGGTGGCGCGCGTAATCGGCGTCGCTTCCGGCCACGAACACGAAGTGCAGCGTGTCGTCGAAGCCGTGCAGGTAGGGCAACAGCTTGTCGAGCGCGGTGCGGAAGTGCACGTAGGGGCGCGGCAGGTAGGCCCCGGCCAGCGCCAGCACGACGCGGCGGTCCTGCGGCAGCTCGAGCTGCTCGCGGGTGGAGACGCGGTCGTAGGTGCGGCGGAAGTCGTCGCGCGTGGGGATGCCGGTGATGAGGATGCTCTCCTCGGGCACCTTGCGCGGGCGCAGCGTCTCGGCCATCGACTCGTTCGCGACGCAGAACAGGTCGGCGGAGCGGTGCGGCCAGAGGCCCTCGGTCTCGTAGTCGGTGGGGACGCACACGATGGGGTAGTGCTGCCCGGTCAGCATGCGCGCCGCCACGGCCACGTTGGCGGCGGTGATGTGCGTGCACACGATGGCGAGGGGCTTCCTCTCGCGCACGTAGTCGGTGAACTTGGAGTACATGAGGTGCGACCAGGCGGAGCCGCCTCCCCACAACAGGCGCCCGGTGAGCGTGAAGCGCCAGGTGAGGTCGTAGATGGGACGCGTGGCGCCGGTGAACAGCGAGGCGGCGTTGTTGCCGTCGAACACGATGCGGCCGTAGTCCAGCACGTCGATCACCTCGACGTCGAGGTCGGCGGGGACGGGGGGCTGCGCGTCGCTTCCGTCCGCGGTTGCGTCCGCGTCCTCGGCCCGCGCGTCGCGCATGAGCTCGAACGCCTGCGCGACGGCGTAGGCGGCGCTGCGGTGGCCGGAGCCGACCGACGCGTGCATCACGATGACGGTGGGCTTGACGGGCTCGGGATCGGGATCGGCCTCGGCTTCGAGTTCGAGCTCGCGTTCGGCTTCGGGATCGACGGGCGCGAGGCCGGTTGGCTCGTCGGCGCTTCCCGGCTCGAGGGGGGCGGGGCCGTCTTCCGCTGCGAGCGGGCGTGGGGTGTTCTCGTCGGTGTTCATGGCTCCATCATACCGCAAACGGGCTGCAAGCGAACGGCTCCGGCGCGTTGCCCACCGCATCGCCGCATCTGCGCGGCGCGGGGGAGCGCGGGCAAACGAAAACGCGCGCAGGGCGAGCCTGCGCGCGTATCATCCATGGTGCCCCATGACACTGTAACTTGGAACACGATAGAGACCGAGCTAGCCGAGCTGTATAAGATACTGAGCACGCAAAAAGAATATGAGTTTCAGCAGGTAACGACGATGGTCTAATCCTCAGCCCCTATGCCAGAACCGAATGGAACAGGCTAGAGCGCACGGGAGTACATGGGGAGCAGGGCGAGCGCCGATTCAGCGGGGTTAAGTAAAGGGGATGCAACTCTTGGCCGCATCCCCTCCCATCAGACATGCTTACCGCCCTGTTATTTAGGCGAGCCTCAACGTTGCTTGATGCGTCGTATCCTGAAAACTCCACGTCATGCTCAAAGACTTGTCTGCGGTGAAACGGCACTCGAACTCTGACGGCGTGTCGGTGTCCTCGAACCCCGCGTCCCGCGTCAAGACGAAGCCCTTGCCCGACTGCTGGCTGTACTTGTTCACCGCCGTTGAATCCCCAAGGCTGTACTCGCCCGAGTAGGTGGCCGATGCCTCGAAGGGCACGGCTATGGCTCCCTGACCCGCAAGGCCAGCGTACGTGCCCGGAAGGTACGTGTACTCGCTATCGGGGTCTTGCTCGTACTTCTCTCCCGACCATGCGAACTCCACCTGTATGACGCTCTCCGTCACGTTGACGAGCGTAACGGAGCAGGGGCCGTCGGTGAAGGTCTGCCCGAGGTAGTCTGACGTGAAGTCGCTCGCGCTCTCCGTGCCCGCGTTCGCCCATTTCCTGCCGTCGAACACGAACTTGATGGAAGCGCTGTTCGCAGGGCGCACGAACCAGTTGCCCCCGTCCTGAGCGACGGGAAGCGTCACGGTGCAGGTCTGGGCCGCTTCGTCGAAAGCGGCTTCCGCTCCCGAATAACCCGACAGCGGCTCCTTGTTCTCGGCTCCCGAGGAGTCCCCCGACAGGCTCGCCTGGTCTGCTGGCCCTACGAGGTAGTCAACGCCCTTGACGGCCTTGACCTTCGTTCCCGCGAAGTCAGACCCGGCCAGAACCCAACGGTCGCCCTCTTTGGCGAAATTGAGCACGGCCTGCGCTTCCACGTTGAAGCTGTCGTTCGCGATGACGGCGCGGACGGTAACGGCGGTTGCCCCGTCCTCCTTCTTCTCCTGTCCGGCTACCTCGCAGCTTTCGAGGCGATAGGCCGACGCTTCCACGTAGTCGGCGGCTGCGAACTCCCCATTGTCGGCAGCTGCAAGCAGCGCCTGTTCCACGCTTTCCTGCGGCACGCTCTCCTCTGCTGCGCATCCTCCCAGCACGCAGGCCAGCATGCACGACGCAACCAAGGCCGATGCCTTAGCGCTGAGAAGCGGCATCCTCTTGCTTTCGGTTTTGAATTTCATAGCTGCTCCTTACAATTCGCGGGCGGTGTTGCTGCCCGTGTCCAGCTCAAAGCGCTTGCGGATGCCGCCGGTCAGCTCTACGGTCGCCACGGTGCCGTCTATGGACACCGACGCTATGTCACCGCCGTAGCCCGACCATCCGGAGAGGGTCGCGTAGACCTCTCGCATGCTGTCCTCGAAGACGATGGCGCGGGTGCACGGGTCGGTCTTGCCGTTGTACGCGTACATTACAGGCTCCCTTCGCTCGGCTGGGCGTTCTTCGCGTTCTCCATAGCCGCTTCCCTCACGGCAATAGGAAGGTCTTCCAGCTCGATGACCTTGCGCGCGCCCAGAGCGACGAGCTGGGGGAGCTTGATGTTCGCCTGCGTGCCGCGTTCGTTCAGCTTCGAGGTCGGCAGCACGTAGAACTCCCATTGCGATAGGTCGAGCGGGTTGGGGTTCACCATGTCCTGGATGGTGCAATTCTCAAGGGCGAATACGTACACGTCGGCCTGGCGGCGCACCGCTTCTTCATAGGTGTTGTCTTCCGGGTTCCATGCGCGCGACGGGCGCGTGCTGAACGAGGGGATGGAGAGCGCTTTCTGCCCCCATACTTGAATGTACGCGGAGGTCTTCACCTCCACCTTGACCCGCTCGGCCTCCCACAGTATGTCGTAGGCTCCCCACTCCTCGCTGGTGCCGCCCGCGCATCCGAGCGCGAGGCTCACGAGGTACTCCGCGAACTTGCCGCGCTCGGCGTTGCTGTTCAGCTCGGAGCGTGCCCAACGCCAGTAGTCTTGCACGCACGCAATCTTCCTGCCCTCGCACAGGATGGGTTCGCCGCCGGTCTTCGGCGTGCACCGTATGACGGGGTACTTGATTTTATCTGCCATGCATCCTCCTTCATCGGGGCCAGCTTTTCAACAAAAGCGGGCACATGTGTAGGGAGGATGATTCGCGAGAATCGCAAGGCGACCTGCAAGAGGAAGAGCATCCACCCCTGGTCGCCAAACCACAAGACTCACCTCATAGAGAGATAGCATCCTGTTGGGGCAGATGCCCTTCTTCAAGATGCTGAACCCTCGAAATCAACCGCGTAGCTGCGGTTTAGGTGAGTCTATGTTGGCCCGCGCGAAGCACGTTCCGTCTTGTGGTTTGGCGATTATGAATTGTACCGATGCTCGCGTCCAATAGCAAATTGTTCTATCCTAATTATTTATTTAGCCATGTCGCTTGACTGTCTGGTTTTCAGCAGGCTCATCATGTAGCTTTCAAGCAAGTCCCGCTCCTTGTTGAGCGAATCAAGGAAGTCCGTTTCTGTTATGTGGTAAGCGCGCAGTTGGCCGGTGGCTGAATATGCACACGCTTCTTTTCCACCCCAAATCAAAAGATTTCCCGGAAGGTCGGCCAGCACCTCTTTGTGGCGTTCCATACATTGGGTTGTTTCGTCAATGTATTCTGAAAGCCAAATGGTATAAAGTACTGTAATCATTTCTCGATAGGTGGAAACGCATTTCCCTAGCGACAACCAGGCTGTGTCTCCATTTTCTGCGCGTTTTTCAGACCATTTGCATAGTCTTGTCCGCAACGGTTTCTTGAGCTTTTTTATACCAAATAGACCGTTGTCGATGTTTATTACCAGGCCGGCTTGTCGAGCGGCTACATCGTGATTAACAAGACTGATAGTCCAAAAATCATGTTCGATATGGTTTCTTAAGTCGTAGAGAAGTGCGTATACTAGGCTGCTGTCGTACGATTTTGCAGTCATGCTTTTCCATCGTGCAAAGGATTCGGATGATTCGCCAAAGCGTGTTTTGAGAAGAAGCTCAGCCTTATCGATAAAACACTTAGCAGAGGCAACGATTGAATGAAATAGGGCATCTGCTCGAACGAAATACCTGTAACAGTCAATGGGATTTGGAGGCATTTTGACGCATCCGTCTTCTTGTAAGTCGTATGCCTCCATAATGCTATCGATATTTTCGCGAGCAGAGTCGTACAGCCATCTAATCTGTTTGCTTTCACCAGAAATGTTACCAATTTCATAAATGGCTTCAAACTGTTCTCGACTCGGTATTTTGTCCGTTACAACAATTTCATCCATAAGCCCTTGCTCCATAATCCCAATGCGCAAGTCGGATAAGTTCGCTTTGCTTAGTTCGTCAATCTGCCAGTGATTTGTGATAACGATGCGTTCGCTCATGTTCGGTTCTCTCTTCTAGGCTGATTACTATTCAAGCTACGGTTCACATAACAATGTATCATGCGAAGTCGCCTCGTTTTGTCAGACTATCAAACCGGAACGTCCTTCTGTATCCTCTGATACGGAGGTGCATGCATGAGCGGAAAGAAGTCTACAGCGGCAGAGGTTGAGATGCGGACGGCCAAGGTGGCCGAACTGCTCGTGGATGGGTGGAGCCGCGCCCGTATATGCGAATATGCGCGGGAAACGGCGCGGTGGGATGTGAGCGACGCGCAGGTAGACCGCTACATAGCAAAGGCGCGCGAGCGCATCCAGGCCGACTGCTCCCGCGACCGCAAAGCAAGCTATGCGCTCGCCGAGGCGCGCCTAGAAGCCCTGTACAGAAAGGCCGTTGACGCTGACGACCTCCGGCTCGCCCTGAGCATCGTGAAGGAGCAGAGGGCCTTGCAGGGCCTGGACGGTGCGCTTCTCGAACCTTCCGAAAGCGCCGAATCGGGCATGTTCTACGCCACGCTTGCGGCGTACGCTGACGCGATTCACGCCAACGTACCGAAGCGCTACATAGAAGCGCTGGCGAAGGACGTGCTGCCGCTCGCGCCTGTCGCGGAATCGCTCGTGCGCGAACCAGACCCAATGCAGCAGTGCGTCGCTGACATGAGGGCGCTCGGGCGAACCAGAACACGTGACGAGCTTGTGGCGGCGGGCGTGCTGGGCGATGAGGGTGTTGAGCTTCCCTGACAGTGCGAACCAAGCTTGTCCAATCCTCAAATAAGCCCCAGTAAATTCGTTCTCCGAAAAGAGCTTAAGTTTCTTAAGTCATGGCTTATCTCTCTTGAAAAAAAGATAGTGAAGTGTATAGTCTTTATTATAAATTGTTCATTTATATATAATTTAAGGAGGCAAGAGTGGACACGGTAAAGGAGAACGAGGCTTTGCGAGAGATAGGGGGTGTTTCCATTCCGGTCTATATGGACGATGCGTATCTGATGTTCGGCAACAGCATCGAGCGACAGGTGACCGACTTCGAGACGGCCATCAACGCCGGGCCGTTTCCCGTCGCGGCAACAGGCCTGAGCTACCAACAGGTCAACTGGCTGACGAAGGACGGGCTGCTCGGCGCGTCGGAGAAGGCCGGGGAGCGCGGATGGAGGAAGTTCCAGTTTCGGGAAATCGTGTATCTTCGCGTACTGAGCGAGCTGCGGAGCTTCGGCGTGGGCAACGACGCGCTGCACGGCCTACACCAGCTCTTCTACAGAACGCCCAATGCAGCCGACGAAATCATCCTAGCCTGCCTCAAAGCGAGCGAGGCGACGCTGCTCTTCTATGCGGACGGCACCGGGTACATGCTGTCGCCTGAGAGGCTTTTCGAGGCAGAGAGAACGGATGACGAGGCCGTGAAGCGCTCGGCCATACGCGTGGTCGTGAGCCGCTGCGTGCGCGAAGCCCTTGAACTCATCGGCTTGGAGCCGGCGAAGACGATTCACACGCTCGGAAAGATGATTCAGCTTATCCCGCTCTCGCGGAAGGAGCGGGCCGTGGTGGACGCGCTCAGGAACGGCGACTATACGGAGATAACCATCATGAAGCGCAACGGCGAACCGTCGGTCATTTATGCCGAGAGTAACAAGAAGGAGGATGTGACGAACGACGTTCTCTTGCCGATGCTGATGAGGAATTTCGCCAACATCAACGTGAAGCGACGCGACGGCAAGACCGTGAGCGTGAGTGTCCGAGACACCATCAAGCTTTAGAAGGCATGCTGAAAAACGCCAAGGTCGCTGGGCCAAGGGAACGGCAGGCCGCTTTGACGGGTACGTTGACAAGCCCAGTCGTTTTGCCAAGGGGCACTTGGGGAACGGCGCATGCAAGGAGCGCTGTTTACCATGCGTCGAATCCCGGAGGAGCGAATAGAACGGGTGGCATCTCTGCTACCCAAAGGCCTACCCAATGACGAGAGGAAGGGGTCGGCAGAGGAGCTGGACATGCTGGCGAGGATTTTGATAGATGCGTTTGACGATGTGCATTCATCCAGCGAATGCAGCAAAGGAAAATCCGAAACGAAAAGGAGTGCGCTATGAATGCAGTTGTATACGTCCGAACGACAGTTCCCGAGGGGTCTCAAGACAATAGTCTAGCTGCCCAACTGAGAACATGCATGGATTATGCTGATAAACAGGGTTACAAAATTGTCCGGGTTTTTCAGGAGGTGGGAGAGCAAACCAAATCCACCGACAGGCCGGAGCTTCGCAAGATGCTTGCCTGCTGCGAAGAGAGTAAGGGTGGAATCGAAGGAGTCATAGTGTCATCCGCAGACCGCATCTCACGCAACGTAGCCGACTTCGCTGCGCTCGGGAAAGACCTAAAACATTTGGGCACGCGCTTGCTTTTGGCAAACCAAGGGCAAGATGACACACCAGAGACAAAGTTCTTTAAAGCGATAGAAGACATTGTTTCGGAATACGATGACAAGCTGCGCGCAGCGCAGAAACGGGAACAGGAATATGAAGCAAGCGGTCGTCTACATTAGGGTATCCACGAAGGAACAGCTCCTGGGTGGCAGTCTTGCCACCCAGCTCCGGACGTGCATGGCTCACGCAAAGGTCTGCTATTGTGGTATGGAGATAAGGATATGGGAAAAGTAGTCATCTATACTCGGGTGTCAACAAAGGAGCAGCTTCAAGGCGGTAGTCTTGCCACCCAGTTAAGGACATGCATGACTTACGCCATGCATCATTGCTATGAAGTTGCCAG
Source organism: Eggerthella hominis (assembly GCF_014287365.1). Taxonomy (NCBI): domain Bacteria; kingdom Bacillati; phylum Actinomycetota; class Coriobacteriia; order Eggerthellales; family Eggerthellaceae; genus Eggerthella; species Eggerthella hominis. Next base: position 52,871 of record NZ_JACOOA010000007.1, on the reverse strand, counting down.
AGTTTTCCAAGAAGAAGGCGAGAGCGCCAAGACGGCAGATAGAACCGAGCTTCAAAAAATGCTTGCGTACTGTAAAGAGCACGCTGGCGAAATCGACGGGGTTGTTGTTTTTGCCGTTGACCGCTTTTCAAGAAATATGGAAGATTTCGTTTCGCTCAGGAAAGAACTGGAGAGGCACGAAATACGCCTCCTCCTCGCTACGCGCGAAGTAGAAGATACTCCCGAAGGCGAATTTGTGATGAACATGGATGCGGCCTTGGCTCAACTGGACAACGCCAGACGAGCCGTGCGCACGGTTGTCGGCATGCGGGATGCTGCCGAGGAGGGCAAATGGGTACACCAAGCACCTTTGGGATACCTTGACGCATGCAAGACCGGTCGTGGCTCCATAAGCCCCGACCCCGAGCGCGCCCCTCTTGTCAGGGAGGCGTGGTGTCTCATTGACGCAGGATATTCCGAAGCTGAAGCGCTGCGCATGGTCACGGCGAAGGGGCTGACGAACAAGCGCGGTAAAGAAGTGCCGAAGCAAACTTTCTCGAAGATGCTGCGAAACCCTCTCTATATGGGAGTGGTCGAAACAATGGGCGTGCGCACGAAGAGCAGCGTCATCGAGCCGATTGTTGAGGAAGACCTGTGGTTGAGGGTGAAGCGCCGTCTAGACGGCAAGAAGCACGAGCCTTCAAGGCGGCGCAAGGCTAATCCGGAATATCCCTTGCGGGGGTTTATCGAAGACCCAGAAGGTCACCGATACACAGGAAGCGCGCCTAGAGGAGCCAGCGGAATTCGCTATCCTGCCTACCATTGCACGCAAAGGGGAGGGCGACGTTATCCCGTCGATAAGGTTCACCGCGAATTCGCAGCGCTTCTCTCCGCTCTCAGCTTCGATGAGAGCCGAGCCAAAGCGCTGCGGGAGGCCATCAGGCTCAACTACCTCGAACGCCACGAGACGGCGGAGAATGAACGCAAGAGGCTCACAAAAGAACTCACCGTGGTTGAGCACAGCATTAGCGCGGCCATCGACAAGCTCATGACCGGGGTTCTGACGGACGATCAGGCAAAAGAGTACCTTGCATGCCGGGAGCAACGGAAGCAGGAAATACAGCTGCGACTGTCCGAGCTGGGCACGACCGAATCGAACGTGGATGAGATATGGAACTTCGGGCTAGGTGTCCTGTCAGATTTAAGTGGGACGTGGGAAAACATCGCGAACATAGAGGTGAAGCAGCGATTTCAGCGCTGGGTTTTCCCAGAAAATCTGACGTATGATGGCGAAGAGTTTGGAACTCGGCGTATCGCCTGCTCACTGTGTATAAAGCAGGCGAAAAACGCCGAGGTGTCAACCATGGTGCCCCCAACGGGAATCGAACCCGTGTCTCAGCCTTGAAAGGGCCGCGTCCTGACCTCTAGACTATGGGGACGGTTTGCGCGATTCCGAGCTGGAAAAGCAGCCTGAACATTATTACAAAGCGGGCGCGTCAATGCAAGTGCTTTTTTCGGGCGCGACGGCGATTTCTCGCCCGGTCGTACGGAGCGGTCGCGCTCCGGACCGATGCGTGATTCAAAAATTAGTTGAACACGATGGGCTGCTCGGGCTGCTCGTTGCCGGAGTGGTAGGATTTTTTCCATTACAATCGCACAGGTCCCGAAGGTCAAGCCCTTGAATATCAAACAGATTCAATACTTCGCCGCAGTGGTCGAGCATGGCAGCCTTTCCGCCGCCGCGAAGAGCCAGCACATCACCGTGCAGGCGATCTCGAAGAGCATGGCCGACCTCGAGTCCGAGGTGCGATGCGATCTGTTCGTGCGCAACAACCAGGGCATGCAGCCCACCACGTTCGCGAAGACGATGTACGAGCAGGCCGTGCCGGTGCTGGCCCAGTTCTCGGAGCTCGAGACGTTCGCCGCCCGCTACCGGCGGGCCGACGGGGGAATCGACCGCCTGCGCCTCGCGTTGAACACGCCGCCGTTCTCGGACAACGACGTGGTGCGCGAGAACACGGCCGCGCTCGTGCAGGCGCAGACGGGCATCGAGACCACCATGGCGCTGGCCACGGGCGCGGCGGGCCTCGCCGGGCTGAAATCCTGCGAGTTCGACGTGCTGATCACCGTGGGCGCGTTCGCGCACCCCGACGTGGAATGCCGCCCGGTGGGCACCGTTCCCTCGGCGGTGTTCATGGGCAAGGAGCATCCGCTGGCCTCCAAGGAGGCCGTCTCGCTGGCCGAGCTCGTCCCGTATCCGGTGGCCGCTCCCAACTGGTTCGACGAGTCGAACGACAGCATCGTGTCGCGGTACCGCGCGATGGGGACGGACCTCACTTTCGTGGAGATGGACCTGGCGGACGTCAACCGGCATTTCAGGGCCGGCGGCGTCATCTTCACGACGGGCATCCCGGCCATGGAGAAGTCGCACGCGATGACGGCCGTGCGCCCGTTCGTCCCGCAGGACTCGGTGACGGTGCCCATCTGCGCCGTCTACCTCAAGGAGCGCAGCGGCGAGGTCGAGGCCGTGCTGCAGGATCTCTTCTCGGTCGGGCTAGCGTCCTTCGGCTTCTGAGCGCGATGCGCGCGGCGGCACGAGGTTGGGAAGCTGGGATACCACCACGCCCAGCATGATGACGACGATGCCGGCCACCTGGAACGCGTCCACGGGCTCGGACAGGATGAGCACCGAAACGGCGATGCCGCACGGCAGCTCCGAGGAGGCCATGATGGTGGACAGGCCCGCCGACAGGTGCGGCGTGCCGATGCCGAACAGCACCACGGGCACGAACAGGCCGAACACGCCCAGGATCAGCCCGTACTTCCAGATGCCGGCCTGCAGCGCGCCGCTGGCGAAGTAGTCGGGGCACACGGCGAACCCGAGGATGCACGCGCCGAGGCACACGACGAGGCCGCGCTCGATGGGCGGCAGGTCGACTCCGATGCGGGCGGAGAGGAACATGAACGTGGCGCAGCTGACGGCCGACAGCAGCGCGCAGGCGATGCCGAGCGGGTCGAGGTAGCCCACCGTGGACGAGAACAGGCCGCTTGCCAGCAGCGTGCCGCCGAGGATGATGACGGCCGCGCCGATCTCGGCGCCGTGCGGCCTGCGCCGGGTGGCGATCACCTGGAAGACGATGCCGATCCAGGTGAATTGGAACAGCAGCGTGATGGCCACCGACACGGGCAGCATCGTGAGCGCGAAGTTGTACAGCACGCAGGTGGTGCACGTGGTGAGGCCGAGGCCGAGCAGGGCGAGGACGCGCTTGGGGGCCAGCGGCACGGGCCGCTTGCCGAACGCGGCGAGGACGACGAGCGCGACGGCGAACAGCAGCGCGCCGAAAAACGCCTGGCTGGCGGCCGTTTGCGCCCAGGCGAACCCTTCGGCGAACGCGCTCTTCACCGTGGCGGCCATCACGCCGTAGCTGGCGCCGCCGAGAAAGACGACGGCCGAGTATTTCAAGGTGTTCTTCTGCATGGCGGCCATTGTAGCGCACGTTTGTGCGGTGTGCGAGTACAATAGGCGCCATGCCCCTCCATCGTTACATACTCGACCATGCGGACGCCGTGCTCGAAGCGGCCCGCGACCATCTGGACGCCCAGCGCGCCGCGGGGCGCGTTCCCGTGCTGCTGGTGCCGAGCCCTGCTGCGGCGTCGCGAGCGCGCCGCGTCTTCGCGGAGAGCCCCTGCGCGCTCGGCGTGCGGGTGGAGACGCCCGCGTCGTGGGTGCGGGATCGCTGGGACCTGTTCGGCGACGGCCGCCGCATCGTCGCGTCGTCCGAACGCGCGCTGCTGGTGCGCCGCGCCTGCCTGGAGGCCGACCGCGCGGCCCTCGACGCCACCCCGGGCACCGTCGACGTGCTCGCGCGCCTGGCGCGCGAGGCGCTGCCGTACCTGCTGGAGGCGCCGGGCGCCGCGGTTGCCGGGCTCAGCCCGGCCGAGCGCGACGCGCTCGCGGTGCTCGGGCGCTACGCGGAGCTGCTGGCCGAGAGCGGCCTGTGCGAGTCGTCGCAGGCGGCGGCCTGGCTGCCCGCGGCGTTTGCGGCGGCGGGCGCCGCGGAACCGCTCGTGCTGGCCGGGTTCGACGAGCTGGGCTACGCCGACGACCGCATGATCGCCGCGCTCGCGCAGCGGGCGGACGTCGTGCGCCTCGACGACGGCTGCCGCGCGCCGTCCGCGTCGGCGGAGCGCGCGCCCGAGCTGCAAGGGCTGCTGGCGCGGCTGTTCAAGCCGGCGGCTGCCGCGCCGTTGGAGCCGACGGGGCGCGTGCGCTTCCTGCTGCCGGCGGGGCGCTACGCCGCGCCGGCGCTCGTGGCGGGCGCGGTGGCGCAGGCGGTGCTCGACGAGCGCTCGCGCGCGGCCGCCGAGGGGCGCGCCGCGCTGCCCGTGGCGGTTGCGGCGCGCGATGCGCGCGCGCTGTTCGACGAGGTGGCGGACGCGCTCTGCGAGCGGGGCGTGACGTCGGCGGCGGAGGCGGCCCGCCCGTTCGCCGACACCGCGTTCGGCCGCTCCTTCCTGGCCCTCCACTCGTTCATGCACGGCGCGTGGCGCATCGCGCAGGCGTCGGACTTCGCGTTCGGTCCCTTCTCGGGCATCGGGCGGCGCACGGCCTGCGAGCTGGACGCCGCGTGGCGCGGCGACCGCACGGTGGAGCGCGAGCGCATCGTCGCCGACCTCTCCCGCGAGAGCGAGGCGGCAGCCGAGGTGCTCGCGGCGCTCGCGGCCGGCGACGTGGACGGGGCGCTTGCGAGCCTCGAGGGGCGCCTGCGCGCCCGCGTCGACCTCGATCCGGCCTTTCGCGCCGAGCAGCTGGCGGCGGCATCGCGCGCCCGCGCCTTCGCGGCTTCGTGCGCCCGCACGGGCACGGCGTTCGCCGAGGCGACGGCGCTGCTGGAGCGCACGCCGGTCTCCGCCGGCGCCCGCGCGGGGATCGACGGGGACGCGGCGCCCGAGGCGCTGTTCATGTCGTTGGCGGACGCGGCCGAGCGCCCCTCGTGCTCGTGCTGCACGCTCGTGCTGTGCGACCTCTCGGCGAGCGCCTACCCGGTGCGCGCCGTCGAGGACGGGGGCACGCTGCTGATGGGGAAGCTCGGCCTCGACCGGCCCGCGGACGCGCTGGCCGACGCGCGCCGCCGGTTCTTCCGCGCGCTCTCGACGGCGCGCGACGCGGTGGTGTGCGAGCGCGTGCTGAACACGGTGGACGCCGACGAGGCGTACCCGGCGGTGATGTACGAGGAGCTGCTCGACTGCTACCGCGCGGGGGGCGACGACGGCGACGGCGACGACCGCGCGACGGGGCTTCCCGCCGCGCTCGCGCCGTTCGCGGCGCAGGCGGGGGAGGACGCCCTGCACGACAACCTCGCGCTCGCGTGCGCCGGCGTGCGGGGACGCGCGGGCGGCGCCCTTCCCACGCTGTCGTGGGAGCTTCCCGCCGCGGGCGCGGTGTCGCCCGCGCAGCGCCCGCGCATCGTGCTGCCGCGTTCGCCGCGCGAGGGGCTGCTCGGCGCCGACGCGCCGCTGGCGCTGTCGCCGTCGGCGCTGGAGAGCTACCTCGAATGCCCCTACAAGTGGTTCGCCCTGCGCCGCCTGCGCCTGTCGGAGCCGGACGCCGGGTTCGGCCCGCTCGAGATGGGGAGCTTCTCCCACAACGTGCTGCGCAGCTTCTACGAGCGCTTCCGCGCCGCCGGCTGCGCGAAGGTGGAGGCCGCCGCGCTGCCCGAGGCCCGCGCGCTGCTGAGCGAGACGTTCGATCGCCATCTGGAGTCGCAGCGCAGGCTCAAGCGCTCCGCCAACCCGCTCATCCCGCGCACCGCGTTCGAGCAGGCCGAGACGAACGACCTGAAGAAGAAGCTCGTCGCGTTCCTCGACCGCGAGGCGCTGCTGCTGCCGGGCTTCGAGCCGACGCGCTTCGAGTTCGACTTCGGCTCGAGCGAGCCGTTCCCGTACGCGGGCTGCCTGCTGCGCGGCAGCGTGGACCGCATCGACGTGAACGGGGCCGGCCAGGCGGTGGTCATCGACTACAAGGGCTCGCTCAGCGGCGATTACGCGCTGGATTCGGCGTCGCCCGCCGCGCAGGCGGCCGGCGCGCTGCTGCCCCACAAGGTGCAGACGCTCATGTACGCCCAGGTGGCGCGCAAGGTGCTCGGACTCGACGTCGTAGGCGCGCTGTACGTGTCGTACGGGCGCGACCGTCGGGTGGCCGGCGCGCTCGACCGCGCGGTCCTCGGCGAGCGGGACGTGCCGGGCATCGACGTCGAGCGCTGCGGCGTGCCGGGGCCGGCGGGCGAGGCGCTGGGCGTCTCGTCGTTCGGCGAGCTCGTGGACGCGGTGGAGGAGCGCATCGGCGTGGCCGTGCGCACGCTGGCCGGCGGCTGCATCGGCCCCGACCCGCGCGGGACCGACCCCTGCGGCTACTGCCCCGTGCTTGCCTGCGAGAGGAGGCGCGCGCTATGAACCTCGCCACCTGCACGCCCGGCCAGCGCCAGAGCATCGAGCACGTGCGCGGCCCGCTGCTCGTGTCGGCCGGCGCCGGCTCGGGCAAGACGTTCACGCTCACGCAGCGCATCGCCTACGCGCTGCTGCCCGAGAGCGGGCCGGCGGTGTCGAGCATCGACGAGGTGCTGGCCATCACGTTCACCGAGAAGGCCGCGGCCGAGATCAAGGCGCGCGTCAAGCGCACGCTGCGCGCCGAGGGCCTGGCCGAGGAGGCGCTGCGCGTCGACGGTGCCTGGATTTCCACCATCCACGGCATGTGCGCCCGCATCCTGCGCGCCCATGCTCTCGACCTGGGGATCGACCCGGCTTTCGGCATCATGGGCGACGCCGAGCGCGCCGACCTCATCGCCGACGCCATCGACGGCGCGCTCGGCGAGGACAACGACATCATCGCGCGCGGCTCGTACGCCGCGCTGTTCGACGAGTACCCGGCGCGCTCGGCGATGCCGCTCGCGCCGTCGGTGGCCTCCATGCTGCAGGCCCTGCTCGACAAGGCGGTGGGCCTGCGCGGCGGCCTCGACGCGCTGGACTTCGGACCGCCGCCGGCGCAGGCGTCGGCGCTCGCGCGCGAGCTGCTGCTGGCGTACGAGGGGGTGCTGCCCGCGCTCGAGCAGGCGGGGAAGAGCGCGTCGGCCGAGCGGGCGCGCGCCCAGGCGGCCGACGCGGTGGAGGCGCTCGGCGCGTTTCTGGCCGACGCGTCCGCGGCGGACGACGCGCGCGCGCTGGCGGCCGTGGTCGACGGCTGCGCCTACCTGCCGTGCACCTTCGGCGGCGCGGCCGTGAAAGCGGAGGTCAAGGCGTACCAGGCCGTGCATGCGCGCGTGGCCCAGGGCATCGCCCTCGCGCTGGCGTACCCGCTGTCCGCCGAGCTGGCGAGGCTCGCCCGCGAGGTGACCGCCCGCTACGAGGACGCGAAGCGCGCGGCGTGCAAGCTCGACAACGACGACCTGCTCGTGCGGACGCTCGACGCGTTCGAGCGCCATCCCGACATCGCCGCCCGCTACGAGGACCGCTTCAAGCTCGTGATGGTGGACGAGTTCCAGGACACGAGCCAGCTGCAGATCGACATGATCGCGCGCCTGGCCGGACCGAGGTGCGCGCATCTGTGCACGGTGGGCGACGCGCAGCAGTCCATCTACCGCTTCCGCGGCGCCGACGTGAACGTGTACGAGGCGCACAAGCGCGCGATGCGCGCCGACGAGGTGGGCGCGCTCTACGTCGAGCTCACGAAGAACTTCCGCAGCCACGGCGACGTGCTGTCGTTCGTCGACCGCGTGTTCGAGCAGCCCACGGTGTTCGGCGACGCGTTCATGTCGCTCGCCCCGAACGAGCGGCGCGCATCGCGCTACCGGGGCCGCGCGCCGCGCATCGACCTCGTGCTGTCGCTGCAGCCCGCGGGCCGCGGCACCGGGGTGCGCACGGCCGACGTGAAGCGCGCCGGGGCCGAGGCCATCGCCCGGCGCTTCGCCGCGCTGCGCGAGGACGGCCACGCGCCCGGCGACATGGTGGTGCTGCTGGGGAAGATGAGCCGTGCGGGCGTGTACGCCGAGGCGCTGCGCGCCGAAGGCTTCGAGTGCGTGGTGACGGGCGGGTCGCTGTTCGCGTCGGCGCCCGAGGTGCGCGTGGTGGCGCGGTTCGTGGAGGCGCTCGCGAACCCGGCGAACACCGCCGCGCTGTTCGAGGTGCTGACCAGCGACATGGTGCGGCTCTCGGCCGACGACTTCCTCGCGCTTTCCACCGAGGAGGATCCCGAGACCGGGTGCGTGCGCCGCCGCGACCTCGACCGCGGCTTCGCTCGGCTCGCGGCGCAGGCCGGCGACCTGCCGCCGCGGCTCGCCCACGCCGTGCGGCTGCTCGACCGCGCGAGCGCCGAGGCGCGCACGCGGCCGGTGGCCGACGTGGTGCGCGACGCCGTGGTGCGCTCGGGATGGATGGCGCGGCTCGAGGAGGCGGGCGCGGTCGGCACGGCGTGCGCCGCGAACGTGCTGAAGGCCATCCGGCTCATCGAGAACCTCGAGTCCGAGCGCCATCTGGGCCTGGCCTCGACGGCGCGCGCCCTGGCCGACGAGCTGGCCGTGGGGCTGAAGGAGGCTCCCGGCGCGCTGTCGGGGGCCGGCGGCGACGTGGTGAAGATCATGACCATCCACGCCTCGAAGGGCCTCGAGTTCCCCATCGTGGCGCTGGCCGACTTCGCCGACGCGCGCGTCGGCGGCGGCAAGCTGCTCGTGGAGACGTGCGGCCCCGTCGCGCGCGCCTCGCTCGCTCCCGCGGGGTCGCTCGAAGCGTTCCCGCAGCTGGCGAAGCGCTCGGGCGTGTCGGCTTCCGCCGGCGACGATGCGGACGACGCCGATGCGCTCGCGGCGCGGCGCTACGTCGAGGGCGCGGACGTCTCCGGCTGCGCGCCCGGCGCGCCGTCGTGCACGCAGGCGGCCTACCGCGCCCAGCTCGCCCGGCGCGCCGCCGACGAGGAGCTGGCCGAGGCGCGCCGCAAGCTCTACGTGGGCCTCACGCGCGCGAGCGAGGCGCTCGTCGTGGCGATGGACGCGAAGGCCCCCGCCGCGGGCAAGCCCCCGACCTACGCGCCGCTCGTGGATGACATCCGCAGCGCGCTGTGCGGTTCGGGCGACTTCCCCGAGGGCGACTCCGAGCTCGCGTACGGCGGCACCGCGCCGGCGCGCTTCGAGCGCATCCTCGTGCAGGTGCCGGAAGAGCCGGCCGACCAGGGCGCCGCCGCGGAACCCGCCCGGTTCTTCGTGCCCGTCGTGGACGACGCGCCCGCGCCGGCCCGCTTCGCGTGGAGCGCCGCGCGCGCGGGCGCGTTCTCGTACTCGTCCATCGCCCCGAACCCGACGGCCGCGCCGGACGACGACGCGCCCCGCGCGGCGGATGCCGACAAGGCGACGGATCTCGGCAGCGCCTTCCACCGGGCGGCGCAGCTGGCCGTCGAGACGGGGCGCGAGCCGGGCCCGGAGCGCCTCGCCGCGCTCGCGGCGGCCTACGGCCTCACGGCCGATCAGCGCGCGCGCCTGGCCGACGCATGCGCGCGCTGGTTCGCCAGCGCGACGTGCGCCGAGGCGCGCTCCTGGCGGCTGCGCCGCGCGGAGGTGCCGTTCGCCGTGCGCCTGGCCGATGCGCTCATGGAAGGCGAGATCGACCTGCTGTGCACCGACGGTCCGGAGCTCGGCGGCGCCCGCGCCCTCGTCGTGGACTACAAGACCGGCGGCAGCGACGACGAGCCGCCGGATGCGCTGAGGGACAAGCACCTCCTGCAGGCGCAATGCTACGCCTACGCGCTGCTGTCGCAGGGGTGCGTGGAGGTCGAGCTGCGCTTCGCGCGCGTCGAGCATGCCGAGGGCGGCGATGTGCAGACGGTGCGGTACCGCTTCGCCGCCGCCGACCGCGACGAGCTGGCCGCCCGCATCCTGCAAGCGCGGGAGGGGTAGCTCGAACGGGGGCATCGCCCCTGTGCGCTGCGCGCGGCTGTGCGCCGGCTCGTGCAGCGCCGGAACGTTCCGAATGGCAGCCGGTGCAGGGAAACGCTGTCGGAAACCCGATTTTGCATCAGGTAGCGCCGATTGGCCGTCGCACGCAGAGCCTGCGCCGCATATGCGTTTGGCCCGGGTGGGTCCCTCGTCGATCCCGCTGTGCTATCATGTAACCGGAAAGCTACATTACGACACCCCTATCAGGTAAAACGTTCCGAACCTTTAATTCTCTCAGGAAGAAAGTCATAAATCACGACTGCATATTTTCCCGCTTGTTTGCTAGGATACGGGCCGTGAGAGGGGTGCGGATCGGGGAGTGCGTAGCGGGCATCCATACAGCGATCCCGCCCCTCGTTTGCACGATCACGCCCGGCCGTTCTTCCCGTAGCGCTCGTAGGCCTGCGTCACCTGCAGCTCGTACTCCTTGCGGGTGCCCTTGACCACGGTGTCCAGGATGAGGCCGCTCGCGAACGCGAGGATGCCCACGAACACCAGCGCCACGGCCAGCAGCGCCGAGGGCAGCTTCGGCACGAGGCCGGTCGCCGCGAACTCCCAGATGACGGGGATGCCGGCCACGAGGCCCAGCACGCAGAACAGAAGCGCGAGCCAGCTGAACAGCGCCAGCGGGCGGTAGTCCTTGAACAGCGACATGATCATGCCGAGCACCTTCATGCCGTCCGAGAACGTGTTGAGCTTGCTCTCCGAGCCCTCGGGGCGGTCGCGGTAGTCGATGGGCACCTCGGCGATGCGCCAGCGCTTGTCCACGGCGTGGATGGACAGCTCCGTCTCGATCTCGAAGCCCGGCGACAGCACCGGCATGGTCTTGGCGAACACGGCGTTGAACGCGCGGTAGCCGGTCATGACGTCGGAGAACTCGAAGCCGTAGATCCACTTGATGAGCGTGCGCACGAGGTCGTTGCCGAAGCCGTGGAAGGCGCGGTCGTTCTCCTCGCCGTAGGTGCCGTTGGACAGGCGGTCGCCCACCGCCATGTCGGCCTCGTCGGCCATGAGCGGCGCCAGCAGCGCGGGCGCGGACTCGGCGGGGTAGGTGTCGTCGCCGTCCACCATGACGTAGTAGTCGGCGTCGATGTCGCGCAGCATCTGGCGCACCACGTTGCCCTTGCCCTGGCGGCGCTCGGCGCGCACCTCGGCGCCGTGCTCGCGGGCGATCTGCGCGGTGCCGTCGGAGGAGTTGTTGTCGTAGACGTACACGGTCGCCTCGGGCAGCACGCGCTTGAAGTCGTCGACGACCTTGCCGATGGTGACGGCCTCGTTGTAGCAGGGGATGAGCACGGCGACGGTGCCGGCGCTTGCAGCGTCGCGCGGCGTATCGTTCTTCTGATCCACGAATCACTCCTCGGTTCTGTATAGGTGAGGATCATCCTACTCGAAACGGCAGGCCAGCGCCAGACGGCTCCGTTGTTTTCCAGATGAAACGCGGTAAGGAAGCCGTTTTCGACCGGTAATATTGCGCCCTGAACCTCCTGTTACAATGGGGAGCGCCCGCTACGATAGGAAGAGGGGCGTCCTCCCGATGGAATTGATTACCCGCTCGCGCGAGCGGCGGCGCATTGCGCTTGTCGTGGTCGTGCTCGTCCTCACGCTCCTGATCGCGCTCGTCTACACGGTGGTGTCGTCGCGCGAGGCGACGTCTGCCGCGGTGGAGACGATGAGCGAAGTGTACTTGCAGGAGCTCAGCGACCAGGTCATCGCCCACTTCAACACCGGCATCGACGGCAAGTTCTGCCAGATCGACACCGTGGGCAGCTCGCTTTCGCTCTACCAGCCCGCCGACCTCGACGAGGTGCGGGACTTCCTCGCCTGCATGGAGGCCGACGACGAGGAGTACGCCTACCTCGCGCTGCGCGGCAACGACGGGCGCTACTACACCGCCCGCGGCGTGGCCGCCGCCTCGGACGACGACGCCGCCCGCGGCGACCTGTCGCTGTCGTATCGCGACGCCAGCGGGCACGACGTGATGCTCTACGACGGGACGATCGCGCTCGTCGATGCCTTCGACCCCGTCACCTGCGGAGACGTGACCTTCACCGCGGTGGTTGCCGGTTACGACGTGAACATCATCTCCGGAAGGCTCAACCTCGATCTGATCAAGGGCAGCTCGCGGTCGAGCGTCATCGGCTTCGACGGCACCTGCATCGCCGGGTGCGACGCCGAGGGGCTGTGCAACGGCGACAACCTGTTCGACGCGCTCGAGGCGACCGCGCGCCTCGACGACGGCTTCACCATGGACCAGGTCCGCGAGGCCGTGGACGAGGGCGACTCATTCCTCCTTCCCTTCTGGTACAAAGACCATCACGAGTACCTGTACTTCCGGCCGATGGACAACCAGGACTGGTACCTGTGCACCGCGATGCCCTACGGCGTGGTGGACGAGGACATCGCGGGCCTCAGCAAGGTGCTCATGCAGAACGCCGTCCTCATGGCCACCATGATCGTGGCGGTCATCGTCATCTTCTTCCTGATCTACTATCGGCTGGTCAAACGCAACACGCGCCTCCTTTCCGACGAGAAGGACCGCGCCGAGCGCGCCTCGGAGGAAGCGCGGCGCGCCAGCCTGGCGAAAAGCGAGTTCCTCTCGCGCATGTCCCACGAGATACGCACGCCGATGAACGGCATCATGGGCATGACCGCCATCGCGCTGGAGCACGCGCACGACGAGGAGAAGACGCGCGCCTGCCTCGAGAAGATCGACGTGACGTCCGAGCACCTCATGGCGCTCATCAACGACATCCTCGACATGAGCAAGATCGAAAGCGGCAAGATCGACATCAAGCGCGAGACGTTCGACTTCGCCGCGTTCGTGGGATCGCTCAACGCCGTGTTCGGCACGCAGGCGCTCGAGCAGGGCATCCGCTACGAGACGGAAGAGGCGGGCGCGCTGCCGTCGCTGCTCGTCGGCGACGGGCTGCGGCTGAACCAGATCATCTACAACCTCGTGGGCAACGCGTTCAAGTTCACGCCGTGCGGGGGAAGCGTCACGCTGCGCATCGAGGAGCTGCCCGCGCGACCGGACGAGGACGCCGGGCGCGGCGACGGCCCCATCTGGCTGCGCTTCTCGGTGACGGACACGGGATGCGGCATCGAGCCGGAGAACCGCGAGCGGATCTTCTCGTCGTTCGAGCAGGGCGACGACGCCTCCCGCATGCGGGGCGGCACGGGTCTCGGCCTCGCCATCACGAAGCGGTTCGCCGAGATGATGGGCGGCTCCATCGCGCTCGCGAGCGAGGTAGGGAAGGGGTCGACGTTCACGGTGGACATCCCCTTCGGCCGCGCCGCCGCAGGCGAGGGGCCCGCGGGCCGCGACGGGGCGTTCGGCCTGAGCCGCCCGTTGCAGGCGGATGCGGACGACGCCTACGAATTCTCCGGCAAGCAGATCGTCATCGCCGAGGACAACGAGCTCAACCGCGAGATCGCCACCGAGGTGCTCGTCATGACCGGGGCCGAGGTGGTGGCGGTGTCCACGGGCGCCGAGGCCGTGCGCGTGTTCGAGCGGTCGCGCCCGGGATCCGTCGACCTCATCCTCATGGACATCCAGATGCCCGAGATGGACGGCTACGAGGCGACGCGCGTCATCCGCGCGCTCGACCGCGACGACGCGCGCACGGTGCCCATCATCGCCATGACGGCCAACGCGTTCGTCGAGGACGAGGAGCGCAGCCGCATGAGCGGAATGGATGGCCATCTGAGCAAACCCCTTGATATCCGCCTCGTATATGCCACAATAGACGGGTTTTTGAGGGAGCGGCCCCGGGGCGGGGGAGCGTAGGGCGAAAGGACGCGCGGTGAAGAAGCTCATTGCTCAGATCATGAAGTTCGGCGTGGTGGGCGTCATCGCATTCGTCATCGACTACGGCCTTCTGGCCCTGCTCACCGAGGCGTTCGGCGTGAACTACCTCGTGAGCGCCACCATCTCGTTCACGGCCTCGGTCGTGTTCAACTACGTGGCGTCCATGCGCTACGTGTTCACCCACAAGGAGGGCATGAGCCGCCGGCGCGAGTTCGTCATCTTCGTCGTGCTGTCGGTGATCGGCCTTCTGATCAACAACGGCTGCATGTGGGCGGGCGTCGAGCTGCTGGGCGCGCACTACCTGCTCGTGAAGATCGGCGCCACGTTCATCGTCATGGTGTGGAACTTCGTCACCCGCAAGAGGTTCCTCGACGCGGGCGACCAGCCCGGCGAGATCCTCTCGGACATCGAATAGCCCGGGCGGCCGCGCGTCGCGGAGGCGTCCGGGGCGCGCGGGCGACAGCGCGTTAGCGCGCCGCCTCCGGATCGAGGAACACGCGCGAGCCCGTCGCGCCGCGCTGGCCCTGGTACTTGCCGTCGTACGGGTTCTTCGCCGCCTCGTCGAGCTGGGCGAACACGAGCTGGCCCACGCGCCGGCCCGTGCGCAGCTCGAGCGCGCAGCGGTTCGCGTTGAACAGCTCGAGCGTGATCTCGCCCTCGAAGCCGGGGTCCACCCAGCCGGCGTTCTGCACGAACAGCCCCATGCGCCCGAGCGAGCTGCGCCCTTCCACGAAGGCCGTCAAATCGGCGCCGAGGCGCACGTACTCCATGGTGGTGGCCAGCACGAACTGGCCCGGCAGCAGGATGTAGCGGTCGGTGCGGATCGTCTTGTAGGCGATCTCGTCCTCGAGCCCGACGATGCCGCTCGGCGTGTCCTCGACGATGCTGAACGTGTCTCCCAGGCGGATGTCCACGCTGGCCGGCTGGATCTGCCCTGGCTCGAGCGGCTCGATGGCGAGGCCGCCCTCGGCGATGAGGCGTTCGATGGTGGCGTCGGACAGGATCATGGGCGCTCCTTTCGTGCGCGCCGCTCGAGGCGCGCGAAGATGCTGACCACTTCGACATGGTAGGTTTGCGGGAACAGGTCGACGGGCTGCACGCTCTCCAGGCGGTAGCCGCAGGCTTCGAAGCGCGCGACGTCGCGGGCCCAGGTGGCCGGGTCGCAGCTGACGTAGGCCACGCGCGTCGGCTCGGCGGCGGCGATGCTCTCCACCACGCCGTCGGCCAGCCCCGCGCGCGGCGGGTCCACCACGAGCGCGTCGAGGTCGCCCAGCTCGGGCAGCTCGCGCGCCGCGTCGCCGCCGATCACCTCGACGTCCACGCGGTTCAGATCGGCGTTGCGCCGCAGGTCGCGCACCGACGAGCCGGCGGCCTCCACGGCCAGCACCTCGGCGCCCGCCTGCGCGAGCGGCACCGAGAACGTGCCCCCGCCCGCGTACAGGTCGGCGATCAGCAGGTCGTCGAGGCCCTCGGGGCCGTCCTCGGCCATGCGCCCTCCCAGCCCCTCGATCACGCACGCGACCAGCTTCTCGGCCTGCGCGGTGTTCACCTGGAAGAACGACGGCGCGCTGGCCAGGTAGCGGGCGCTGCCCAGCTGCTCTTCCCAGCAGCCCTTGCCGTCGAGCGTCTCCACGCCCTTGATCTTGCGGGCCTTGCCGGGGTCGGCCATGACGCGCACGATGCTCGACGCCTTGACGGCGCTCTTGACGGTTTTCGCGATGTGGCCGCGCGGGAACGAGCCGGGGTTCGTCCACAGGGCCACCTCGAGGTCGCCCGTGCGCAGGCTGTGGCGCACCCCCACGCGGAAGATGCCGAGGTCGGCCGACCCCTGCGCGAACTTCAGCGCGCCGCGCAGCGCCTTGGGCGCCTTCGCGATGGCGTCGTGGGCCAGCGGGCAGATGCCGGGGGAGGCGATGTCGTGCGTGCCCTCGCGGTGGAACCCCAGTTGGAACGTGCCGTGCTCGTCGAACGCAGCGCCCAGCTCCAGCTTGTTGCGGTAGCCCCACTGCCGCTTGCTCGGCAGGCAGGCGCGCACGAGCTCCTCGGCGCGCTCGTGGTCGAGCTTCGCCGTGCGCTCGAGGGCCGCCACCACGTTGGCGCGCTTCGCGTCGAGCTGCGCGTCGTAGGCCAGGTGCTGCCAGGGGCAGCCGCCGCAGGTCGCACCCGCCTCGCAGCGCGGCTTCGCGCGCAGGGGCGACGCCTCCTCGAGCCGCGCGATGCGCGCGCGGGCGAACGTCGGCTTGTCCTCGACGATCTCGACGGCGGCCACGTCGCCGGGCGCGCCGCCTTCCACGAACACGGTTTTGCCGTTGTCGAGGCGGCCGACGGCCTGCGCGCCGTAGCCCATCCGGTCTATCGTTATGATTTCTTCCATTGAATACGCCCAAATCTTGATTTTGTTTTTCCGTTTCGCCCATGATAGCGTATAATCTCCTCCACCGTGCCCTTGTAGCTCAGGGGATAGAGCGTCTGCCTCCGGAGCAGAAAGCCGCAGGTTCGAATCCTGTCAAGGGCACCATCTTTGTTTTGCCGGTTGACGGCCGGCGAACGTCCCGACGCGCGCAAAGCGCTCTCGCGTCGAATCATGCCGTGGATGTTCTACGATTTTTCAGGTTGGGTGGGCTTGACCTGCTAAACTTCACCCTTGTATGCGATACTTTCGCCCCGTTTCGCGCGGGCGCACGATAGCAAACAAACGAAAAGGAGCCGACCTATGGCGCAGTACACTCCGGAATACCAGCCCACCGGCGACGAGATCGCCGTCATCACCACGTCGAAGGGCACCATCCGCGTGCAGCTGGCGGGCAAGGACGCCCCCATCCACGTGGGCAACTTCGTCGAGCTGGCGCGCAAAGGCTTCTACAACGACCTGAAGTTCCATCGCCACGTCCCCGGCTTCGTGATCCAGGGCGGCTGCCCGAACACGCGCGACCTGTCCTCCGACGAGGTCGTGAAGAAGGCCGGCAACCCGTTTGCGGGCCTCGGCACGGGCGGCCCGGGCTACTCCATCAAGGAGGAGTTCTCCACGAACCCCAACAACAAGCACCTCGACGGCTCGCTGGCCATGGCGCGCTCGCAGGATCCCAACTCCGCCGGCTCGCAGTTCTACCTGTGCCTGGGCGCCCAGCCCATGCTCGATTCGGGCTACACGGTGTTCGGCCAGACCATCGACGGCATGGACGTCATCGGCGAGCTGCGCGTGGGCGATGTGATCGAGAGCGTCGAGATCGAGAACGCCGCCGAATAGCGGCTTTGCCGCCGAGGCGATTCCGCGAAGATACGAAGGAAGCAGATGAACAACGACTTATTCCAGCAAGCCCGTGCGGCGTACGCGCGCAAGGACTTCCAAGGCGCCCTTGCGGCGTACACGCAGTGCTTGCAGGATGCGGGCAGCTCCCTCGCCCCCGGCGAGGTGGGCCTGCTCTACCACCAGATCGGCAACTGCCTGGTCAAGCTCAAGAACCCGAACGAGGCCATCCACGCCTACACGCAGGCCACCGCCGACGCGGCCTACGACGCGTGCGGCGCGGTGAACTACAACCTCGGCATGGCCTACGCCTCGCTGCACGATTACGAGGACGCCGTCAAGCACTTCGAGATCGCCGTGTCCGACGCCAAGTACGACGCCTCGTACAAGGCCTACGCGGGCATGGGCAACGCGCTGCTGAAGCTGGGCAAGTCGGCCGAGGCCGGCGTGGCCTTCCGCGAGGCCGCGCTCGACGAGGCGAACCCCGATCCCACGAAGGCGCTGCTCAACCTCGGCGTGTGCTTCATGGCGCTCGACCGTCCGGCCGACGCCGTGGCCTCGTACGAGAGCGCGCTGCAGTTCGACATGCAGCCCGACACGCGCAACAAGCTGTACGCGAACCTCGGGCAGGCCTACGTGGCCAGCGGCCAGATGCAGAAGGCCGTCAACGCCTTCGACGAGTCCATCGCCGACAAGACGTACTTCCTCAGCGACTCGGCCAGCGTGGACTACCAGCGCGCCATCGCCGCCGTTTCCCAGGGAACGGCCGAGGTGACCCAGGTGATGGCCCCGGTCGCGCCGGTGGCCGACATGTCGGGCCTCGACGTGGCCGCCGACGGCACGGCCGTGTACGTCGACCAGGACCCCTACGCGGGCGGCCAGGACCCGTACTACTACGCCGACCCGTACTCCCAGGCGCAGACGAACCCCTACGGCGCCCCGGGCGCGGAGGACCATTTCTTCAACGCCAGCGACGAAGAGCTCGAGCAGTGGTCGAAGGGCCTCGCCAAGCAGGATCGCAAGCGCCGCAACGTGGGCCTCAAGATCCTCGTCACCATCGTCCTGCTCGTGCTCGTGGCCTTCGGCGCCGTCGTGTTCCTGTACACGCAGGGCTGGGGCTACCCGTCGCAGGACCAGGTGGTGGAGCAGCTGTTCACCGACCCGCAGTCCGCGTTCGCCAGCGAGGTGACCGAGGACAACGCCGCGTCCATAACCGAGATCCTCGATCTGGTGGACAGCCCCGTCATCGACGGCATGGACAAGTCCATGAGCGACTCCACCGTGTACGTGACGGCCAAGACGGCCGAAGGCGGCGACATACAGTTCAAGGTGTCCCTCGTCCGCAACATGATCGGGTGGAAGGTCTCGAACGCCGAGATCTACTCCCCGAGCCAGAACTAACTCGCGCGGCCCTGCCGCCCGTGCCGACGCGCGGGACGACGGGGCCGTTTTCTGCGTCACCCCAAGAGCGTTCGTACTCGAAAGAGAGAGAAAGGGCACTACAACATGGCAGAGCAGAAGACTTACACGATGATCAAGCCCGACGGCGTGCGCAACGGCCACGTCGGCGAGATCGTCAACCGCTTCGAGCGCGCGGGCCTCAAGATCGAGCGCATGGAGCTGGGCATGGTGACCGACGAGCAGGCGAAGGCCAACTACGCCGAGCACGAGGGCAAGCCGTTCTACGACGGCCTGATCTCCTACATCACCAGCGGCCCGGTCGTGAAGATGGTCGTGTCCGGCGACGGTGCGGTGGCGAAGTGCCGCTCGCTCATGGGCGCCACTAATCCGGCGGAAGCTGCCCCCGGCACGATTCGCGGCGATTTCGGCCTCATTATGGATGAGAATGTTATACACGGCTCTGATTCCCCGGAATCCGCTGAGCGCGAGATCGGCATCTTCTTCGCGTAAGCTGCATTTCGAACGCGCCGCCGCGTACGAGCCTTCCGCTCGAGCGACGGCGCGTTTTCTGTTTTTCGGAGCCGAACGCGCCGTGGGGCGGCGCGGGACACTAGACGAGAAAAGGATGTGAGCATGCTCTATCGTGTCATCGATGCATCCGAGTTGCCAGCGCTCGTATCGGCGTTCATGGAAACCTACGAGGTGGTGGCTCCGGTCAAGCGCGACCAGGGTTACGCGTTCGAGGCCGTCCAATCGCCCGACGACATCGAGCTCGGCTATCCCACCACCATGGCATCGCCCAAGAAGTACTTCCTGCCGCCCGAGGAGACGCTCATGTCCTTCGACGCGCGCACGAACAGCGTGACGGACTTCGCCTCCGAGATCACGCCGCGCGTCATCTTCGGCGCGCACGCCTGCGACATCAACGCGGTGAACCGCCTCGACCTCGTGTTCAAGGACGGGCGCTATCCCGATCCCTACTACGTCGCCCGTCGCAACGCCACGCTCATCGTGGGCTTGAGCTGCACGCCGACCGAGACGTGCTTCTGCCATCTGTGGGGCGCCGACGAGGCGCGCTTCGGCTACGACCTGTTCCTGCAGGATATCGGCGACAAGTACCTCGTCAGCATCTCGAGCGTCGAGGCGGCGAACATCCTCGAGGCCGCGTGCAACCCGCGCGTCGCCACCGACGAGGACCGCATCGAGTTCCGCCACGCCACGCGCCGGCGCCAGGAGGCCTTCAACGGCGACATCCCCGACATCCAGGACGTGGCCATGCTCATGGACGCGTTCCACAAGGACCCGTTCTGGGAGGAGCTGGGCGGCCGCTGCCTGTCGTGCACGGCGTGCTCGGCGGTGTGCCCCACGTGCTTCTGCTTCGACATCCAGGACACGCTCGACCCCTCCGGCGACGCCGGGCGGCGCGAGCGCGTGTGGGACGCGTGCACCGCGCCGCAGTTCGCGCAGGTGGCCGGCGGCCACAACTTCCGCGACGACGGGCGCAACCGCGTGCGGCACCGCATGTACCACAAGCTCAACGGATTCCTCGCGAACCACGACCGCATGCTGTGCGTGGGCTGCGGGCGCTGCGTGAAAGCGTGCAAGGCGAACATCAACCCCATCGAGGTGCTCGAGTTCTTCGAGAGGAAGGGGGCCGACGATGCCCAGTAGCTGCGCGGCGTCCACCGTCCAGGTCAAGCCGTTCTTCGACGAGGCGGCGCCCCTGTCGGGCGCGGAGATGATGGCGGCGAACCCGTACCGGCCCTGGCCGGCGCGCATCACGTCCATCATCGACCTCACCGAGACGGAGAAGCTGTTCGAGTTCCGCCTCATCGACGAGCGCATCCGCGACGCGTTCTCCCACGAGCCGGGCCAGTTCGTCGAGGTGTCCATCTTCGGCGTGGGCGAGGCGCCCATCTCCATCTCCAGCTCGCCGTCAAAGCGCGGCTTCATCGAGCTGTGCGTGCGCCGCACCGGGCGCTTCACCGAGGTGCTGCACAAGATGCAGTGCGGCGACATCGTGGGCCTTCGCGGCCCCTTCGGCCGCGGATTCCCGTTCGAGGACATGAAGGGCCACGACATCCTGCTGGTGGCCGGCGGCCTCGGCATCGCGCCGCTGCGCTCGCTCATCAACAACATCCACGACGAGCGCTCCGAGTTCGGCAAGGTCACCATCATCTACGGGTCGAAGAACCCCTCCGAGGTGATGTTCCGCAGCCAGTTCGAGATGTGGCGCCACCGCAAGGACTTCGACCTGTACCTGACGGTCGACCATCCCGACGACACGTGGGACGGGGAAGTGGGCCTGGTCACCAAGCCGTTCGAGCATTTGGAGATCGACGCGTCCAACACGTTCGGGGCGCTGTGCGGGCCGCCGATCATGTACCGGTTCGCCATCGACGAGATGCGCAAGAAGGGCATCAGCTACGACCACATCTACGTGAGCTTCGAGCGCCACATGAAATGCGGCATGGGCAAGTGCGGCCATTGCCAGATCGGGCACCAGTACGTGTGCATCGACGGGCCCGTGTTCAACTACTGGGAAGCCAAGAACATCCAGGGGTCGATGTAGGATGGAGCGGAGCGACATGAGCGGAAACTGCATAGCCTGCCAGGACGAGCCGACCACGCCCCGCGTGGTGGTCGTGGGCCTGGCCAGCTGCTTCGGCTGCCAGCTGCAGGTGACGAACGCCGAGGCGCACCTGTTGGACGTGCTCGGGCAGATCGACCTGCGCTATTGGCAGCTGGCCTCGAGCGATCCCATGCCCGAGGACTTCGACGTGGCCATCATCGAGGGCGCCGTCACCACCGAGGAAGCCGAGGCCACGGTGCGCAGCCTGCGCGCGAAGGCCGCGGCCATCATCGCCGTGGGCGCGTGCGCCACGACGGCGGGCATCCCCGGCATGGCCGCCGACGGGTTCCTCGAGCGCCCGGGCCAGGTGTACGAGCGCGTGCCCTCGGCCTGCGGCGACATGGTGGCGCCGCGCGCGGTGGGCGCCGTCATCGACGTGGACTACGAGGTGCGCGCGTGCCCCATCGACTCCTTCGACTTCATCGACGTGCTGCAGCGCGCGCTGTACGGCTCGAACAAAGCCTCCACCTCGCGCACGATGTGCGGCGACTGCAAGCGCAACGAGACGAGCTGCTTCTTCGGCAAAGGGCAGCTGTGCCTGGGCCTCGTGACCACGGCCGGATGCGGCGCGAAGTGCGTGAACCTGGGACGGCCGTGCAACGGCTGCCGCGGGCTGTCGCCCGACGCGAACCTCGACTCGGCCCGCGACGCGGTGGTGCGCTA
Organism: Eggerthella hominis; assembly: GCF_014287365.1. Taxonomy (NCBI): domain Bacteria; kingdom Bacillati; phylum Actinomycetota; class Coriobacteriia; order Eggerthellales; family Eggerthellaceae; genus Eggerthella; species Eggerthella hominis. Next base: position 31,161 of record NZ_JACOOA010000007.1, on the reverse strand, counting down.
CGGTGTGTCGGTGGCCGACTTCGACCGGGCGCTCGAGATGTTCAACCAGACGAACCCCGCCCTTGCGGGCAGCGAGTGAGGACGGAACCCATGACGAAAACCGCTATACACGTCGACCATATTGCCCGCATTGAGGGCCACGGCAACGTGCACGTGGTCATCGAGGACGGGGCGGTGAAGACGGTCGAGATGAACGTCGTCGAGCCCGCGCGCCTGTTCGAGAGCATGGTGCGCGGCCGCCGCTTCGAGGAGGTGCCCTACATCGCCTCGCGCATCTGCGGCATCTGCTCGTCGAGCCACGTGGTGACCGACCTCAAGGCCATCGAGCGCGTCTTCGGCGTGGAGGTGACCGACCGCACCCGCGCCCTGCGCGAGCTTCTGGTGTACGGCTCCTACCTGCAGAACCACGCGTCGCACCTGTTCGTGTTCGCCGCCCCCGACTTCCTCGGCATGCCCAGCGTGTTCCCGCTGGCCCAGACCGACCCCGAGCTGTTCGAGCAGGCGCTCGGCCTCAAGGCGCTCGGCAACGAGCTGTGCACGAAGGTGGGCGGCCGCAGCATCCATCCCATCACCGCCGTGGTGGGCGGCTTCACGCACGAGATCGAGCCGGCGGAGTACCTCGAGCTGGCGGCTCAGATGGACGCCGCGATGGACTTCGCCCTGGAAGCGGTGGACCTGTTCCGCGGCTTCACGGTGCCGGCCATCGCCACGGCGGGCGACATGCTGGCCATGGTGGAGGACGACTACTACCCGGTGGAGTGCTCCGACACGGCGTTCTTCCTGAACGCGGGCATCGAGTTCGACGCGAACGAGGTGCAGGAGCGCGTCGAGGAGTACGCCGTGCCGCATTCGGCCGCGCTGCTCGCCCGCGTGCGCGAGACCGGCGACCCGTACTTCACGGGCGCGCTGGCCCGCATCAACGCCTCGTGGCAGAACCTCGGCCAGAACGCCAAGGTGGCCGCGGCGAAGGCGGGCCTGCGCCCGCCCGAGGCCAACCCGTTCATGAACAACGTGGCCCAGGCCGTGGAGATCGTGGACGCGCTCGACCGCTGCGCCAACCTCTGCCGCATGCTGGCCGAGCCCGGCGCCATCGCCAGCTCGAGCGAGCCCGTGCCCTTCGAGGTGAAGGCCGGCCGCGCCGTGGGCTTCACCGAGGCGCCGCGCGGCGCGCTGTTCCACGACCTCACGCTGGACGGCGAGGGCCGCGTGACGCACGCGTCCATCCTCACGCCCACGGCCCAGAACGTGGCGAACCTCGAGGCCGACATGCGCCTGTTGGCCGAGACGCTCGTGGGCGAAGGAGCGGAGGAGGACGTCGTCCGCCTCGAGATCGAGAAGCTCGTCCGCGCCTACGATCCCTGCCTCAGCTGCAGCGTGCACTAAAGATAGCCCAAACGAAGGCGCCGGTCCGGAACCGGCGCCTTTTTTGCGCGTTGGCGCTCGGTAACCATATGCTGTAAATTCGTAGTATATATGCTGTATACTACGAACTACATGATAGAGTGGTTCCGAAAGGAAGGAGTTGCCATGCCCATCGTCAAACCGCTTTCGGATTTCAACCGCAACCAGTCGTCGATCATCGACGAGCTCGAGCAGACGCAACGGCCCATATACCTCACGCGCAATGGAACCGCGTCGATCGTGGTCATGGACGCCGGGGCGTTCGACCGGGCCATGTCGTTTCGCGCGAGCGCCTATGCGAACGAGATGCGCGTGTACGACAGCCTGATGAAGGGGTACGACGACGTCCAGCAAGGACGCATCGTCGATGCCGACCAGGCGGAAGAGGAGATCAGGCGCGCGAAGGGCTGGTCGTAGGCTAATGGGGGAGGGTTGGACGACGGTCTACACCCGAAGCGCCATCGACTTCATCGTAGCCGAGGTATGGAGCGAACGTGTTGCGGAGAAGCTGTTCTCGTACCGTACGCTGCTGGAATCCGCTCCCGATCTCGGTCGGGCCTACGATCCCGATTATCCTGCTGCGCGCCCTCCGTTTCCGTGTCGCTGCATCGCCGTTCCCGATACGCCGTTTTCGCTGTACTATCTCAAGGACGATGACCTGCGACGCATAGTCATCTTCTGCATCGAATACCAACGCGCCGAACCCAACGCGCGCTTCTCGTCTTTCGACTGGTCGGTCGTGGATTGGTAGCGAGCAGGCTCGCCTGCGGCTCCTCCGCGTTCCGTCTGCCGGGGCGGGTGTGCCCCTCGTGGATTTTCATCATCGGGTCAACGCCTGTGCTAAAATTCGGTTTCACCTGGAATCGAGATTCAAGGGGTTTCCTGTATGTCCTTCTTAGATATGTTTTCGGGTTTGACCGGCCAGATGTCCACGGACATGGCCATCGACCTCGGAACTGCTAATACATTGGTCGCCATCCCTGGCGAGGGTATCGTTGTGAACGAGCCCTCGGTCGTCGCCATCGAGAAGGCCACCCATCGCGTGCTCGCGGTGGGCCACGAAGCCAAGAACATGATCAACCACACGCCGGAGGCGTTCTCCGCCGAGCACCCGCTGCACGACGGCGTGGTCGCCGACTACGACGTGACGGAGGCCATGATCTCGGCGTTCATCGGCAAGGCCGCGCCGCGCAAGTACCCCTGGCAGGCCAAGCCCCGCATCGTCATCTGCATCCCGTGCGGCGCCACCTCGGTGGAGAAGCGCGCGGTGTTCGAGGCCGCCGTCCAGGCCGGCGCGCGCCAGGCCTACCTCATCGAGGAGCCCATGGCCGCGGCCATGGGCGCCGACCTGCCCGTCACCGAGCCCACGGGCTCCATGGTGGTGGACATCGGCGGCGGCACCACGGAAGTGGCCGTCATCTCGCTCGGCGGCATCGTCACCTCGTCGTCGCTGCGCCTGGCCGGCAACCGCATGGACGAGGCCATCGCCATGCACCTGCGCGACCTTCTGGGCATCAAGATCGGCGAACGGACGGCCGAGATCATCAAGATCAAGATCGGCTCCATCCTGCCGTTCGAGGACGGTCGCGAGCGCGACATGATCATCTCGGGCCAGGACGTGATCACCGAGCAGCCGAAGGAAGTGACCATCCAATCCGAGGACGTGCGCGCCGCCTTGCAGGCCCCCTGCGAGGAGATGGTCGTGCACATCAAGGAGACGTTCAAGAAGACGAACCCCGACCTCGCCTCCGACATCATCCAGAACGGCATCCTGCTGACGGGCGGCGGCGGCCTGTTGTCCGGCCTCGACCGCTACCTCACCGACAAGCTGGAGATTCCCGTGTGGACGAGCGAGACGGCGCTCACGAACGTGGTCATGGGCTGCCTCAAGGTGCTCGAGACGCCGACGGCGCTCAAGCAGACGCTCATGCGCTCGAAATAAGGCTGAACCGACTCGTCTATGGCGCTTAATTTCCAACAGAGAAGCTCGGTGTTCCTGCGCCGGGTTCTGCTCGTCACATTCCTCGTCGCGTCGCTCGCGCTGGTCACGCTGTACTCGCGCGAGGGCCAGGACGGCCCGCTGCACGCGATCCAGAGCGGCGTGTCGGGAGCCGTCGCGCCCCTGAAGTTCGTCGGCGCGGCCGCGAACTCGGGCGTGAACAGCGCCGGCGAAAGCTTCGGCAACCTCACGGCCGACGAGAGCACGCTGTCGGGCCTGCGCGAGAGCAACGCCGAGCTGCGCGAGCTGCTGAGCCAGGCCGACGAGTACAAGCAGGAGGCCCAGCGCCTCCAGCAGCTGCTGGACCTCAAGGACCTGTACGAGATCGACGGCGTGGGCGCGCGCGTGGTGGGCAACCCCGACGAGGCGTGGAGCCAGACCGTCACCATCGACAAGGGCACCGCCGATGGGGTGGAGACCGGCTTGACGGTGATGGGCACCTCCGGCGTGATCGGCCAGGTGTACAGCGCGGCCGAGCACACTGCCAAGGTGCGCCTGCTCACCGACCCCGACTCCGGCGCCGCGGCGCGCGTGGAATCGAGCCGCGCGGAGGGCGTGGTGCGCGGGTCGCTCGAGGGGCTGCTGTACCTCGAGAACCTCGACGCCGACGCCGTGGTGAACCCCGGCGACGTGGTGGTCACGTCCGGGCTGGGCGGCAGCTACGCGCCCGGCCTCATCATCGGCACCGTGGTGAAGGTGGACACCCGCCAGGGCGAGTCCACGCGGCGCGTGGTCGTGTCGCCGAACGACACGACGGGCGCCCTCGAAGAGGTGCTCGTGGTGTTCGGCGTGGGCGCCGACGACGATACCGACGGCAACGACGGCAACGAAGGAGGCGATGCATCGTGAACCTGACGCGTGAGAGCATCGTCATCGCCGTCGGCGCGGTGGTCGCGCTGCTGCTGCAGATCGTCGTGGCCCCCAACATCGCGCTGTTCTCGGCGCAGCCGAACATCCTGCTGGCGTACGTGCTGGTGGTGGCCATCGTGCGGCCGCTCGACGCCGGCCCGGTGCTGCCGTTCGCGCTGGGCCTCGTCTGCGACCTGCTGGGATCGGGGCCCGTGGGCGGCTACGCCTTCCTGTTCGTCATCGTGTCGTTCATCGCGTCGCGCGCGTTCTCGGTGCTCGACAACGACACGCTGTTCATGCCGCTGACCATCTTCGTCATCGCGACGTTCGCCACCGAGATGCTGTACGGCGCCCTGCTCATCGGCCTCGGGCTGTCGGTGAGCCCCGGGGACGCGTTCTTGTACCGCGCCCTGCCGTGCACGCTGTACGACTGCGTCATCGGCCTCGTGCTGTATCCGATCATCGCGCGTCTGCTTGCCGACGGCGCCCAGGACCGCGGACCGCGCACGCCTCGGCTGCGGTAGGGGGCGCTTGCCATGATCGCCGCCATCATCGCCGCCGTCGTCACGCTCGTCGTGGCAATCATCGTCATCGCCGTCGTGTTCGCCCTGCGCAACAACACGAAGTCGTCGAACGTCAGCGTGAAGAAGGACGTCCGCTCCATCAGCTCGGTGGGCGTGAAGTCGAGCCTCGGCAACGCGGGCGGCCACGTCGGCGGGTCGACGCAGGTGCGCACCGGCTCGGCGCAGCGTCCGACGTCCAACCCGGCCGACAACCTCAAATCGCGATTCGTGGCCATGGGCGTGCTGGCCGCCGGCATCTTCGGGACGCTGACGGCGAAGCTGTGGACCATGCAGGTGCTGTCGTCGGACGCGTACCGCAGCAAGGCCGACGACAACCAGTACGCCACCGTGTCCACGCCCGCGCCGCGCGGCTACATCTGCGACGCCAACGGGCTGCCGCTCGTGAAGAACCGCGTGTCGCTCACCGTGCTGGCCGATGCGGAGGCGGCCAGCGACCGCGACGTGGTGCAGCGCCTGTCCGCGGTGCTCGGCGTGCCGTACAACGTGGTGCGCCAGCGCATCCAGGACGCGACGGGCGGCGCCCAGAGCCAGCGCGTCGTGGCGAGCGACGTGCGGCTGCGCGACATCGCCTTCATCACCGAGCATTCCGACGCGTTCCCCGGCATCAAGACGGAGGAGCGCTACGTGCGCGATTACCCCTACGGCGCACTCGCCGCGCACGTGCTGGGGTACACGGGTTCCGTCACCGAGGACGGGCTGAAGTCCGTCGGCGAGGGCCGCGACGTGCAGTTGGGCGACGACATGGGCGCGTCGGGCATCGAGCTGCAGTACGACAGCCTGCTGGCGGGCGAGCACGGCAAGCGCAAAGTGGTGGCCGACGCCGACGGCAACGTGGTGCGCGTGGTGAGCGAGACGCAGCCCACGAAGGGATCCGACGTGTACCTCGCCCTCAAGGGGCCGGTGCAGTACGTAGCCGATCGCGAGCTGGCGGCGCTCATCGCGCCCGAGGACGGGACGATCGGCACGGGCAGCGGCGTGGCGGGCTCGGTGGTGGTCATGGACCTGCGCGACGGCGGCATCGTGGCCATGGCGAACTATCCCCTGTTCGATCCCGCCGAGTTCACGGGCGGCATCTCGGAGGACGTGTACTCCGTGTACAACTCCAACGATGCCCAATGGCCCCTGCTCAACCGCGCAATCTCCGGCAGGTATCCCGCCGCGTCGACGTACAAGACGTTCACGGGCCTCGCGGCGCTGGCGAACGGCTTCGCCGACATGAAGCGCACGTGGGACTGCGGCGGCTCGTGGGACGGTTGGGATACCGGCTCCCCGCAGATGTGCTGGAACCACTCGGGCCACGGCACGCTCGACCTGCGCGGCGGCATCGTGCAGTCGTGCGACGTCGTGTTCTACTGGATCGCGTACGACTTCTATCAGGCGAGTTCCCTCTCCGGCAACCCGTCGCCTACCGTGAGCGATACCGCCCTCCAGGACTACCTCGCGAAGTTCCACTTCGACCAGTACACCGGCATCGACCTGGGCGGCGAAACGGTGGGCGTCATCCCCACGCCCGAGTGGAAGACCGAGCAGTTCCGCAACACCCCCGAGGACGGGGTATGGCAAGGCGGCGACATGACGAACATGATCATCGGCCAGGGCTACGTCCTCGTCACGCCCCTGCAGGTGGCCGTGGCCTACGGCGCCATCGCCACCGGCAAGCTGTTGAAGCCGCACCTGCTCAAGGAGGTGCGCAACGCGAGCGGCGACGTGGCCGCCACCCGCAAGGTGGAGACGGCGGGGGAGCTCGACGTTCCCGAGGCGAACCTGGCGTTCATGCGCGATGCTCTCAACGGCGTGGCCACCGACAACGCCGACGTGTCGAAGCTGCTCAACGAGCAGGGCATCGACCCCGCAACCGTGGCGTGCAAGACGGGTACCGCCGAATACACCGACATGGCCGACACCGCCTGGTTCGCCTGCTACGCGCCGGTGGACGATCCCCGGTATGTGGTAGCCTGCGTGGTCGAGCACGGCGGCGGCGGTTCGTCCGTGGCCGCCCCGCTCGGCGCGAAGGTGCTGGCGGCGGCGCTCGCGAGCGATGCCGCTGCCGAGGAGGATCCGGCCGCCGGCATGGGCGTGATCGCCGGCTCCACCGGCAAGGTGCTTGAAGGCGCGGGCGCCGCGACGTCCGGCGGCCGTACCGACTAGACGAGACGAGGAAAGGAGGCGTTATGCCGCAGCTACCGCAGATCAACTCCGTGAAGGCGCCCGACAAGGTCGTGGCGCAGGCCACGCGCACGCGCCGGTTCCCCTGGCTCAACCTCCCGTTCATCCTCGTGATCGCGTTGCTGGTGTCGTACGGCCTCGTCATCCTGATGTCGGCGATAGCCAACGATCCCGACTACTCGTTCACGAACCAGCTGACGGGCGTCGCCCTCGGCGTCGTGTTCATGGTGCTGGTCTGGCGCTTCGACTACCGCCGGCTCTCGGACTTCACCACGATCTTCCTCGTCGTCAGCATCGTGCTCATCCTCTCGCCGCACATACCGGGGCTGGGAACCGATGCGGGCATGGGCGCGAAGAACTGGATCAAGCTGGGCATACAGGTTCAGCCCGGCGAGTTCGCCAAGATCACCGTCATCCTGCTGGACGCCAGCATCATGGCGCGTTACGGCGGCAGGCTCGACGACCCGCGCGAGTACGCCAAGGCGCTCGGCATGATGCTCGTGCCGTTCGCCTGCATCATGACGCAGCCCGACCTGGGCACGGGCCTCGTGTACCTGTTCATCGGGGCGGTCGCCTTGGTGGTGGGCGGCGCGCGGCCGAAGTACCTGCTGATCACGCTCGGGCTGTTCATCGTGGCCATCGTGGCCGTGTTCCTCATCGACCAGGTCATTTACAACTCAACCGGCGAGTACAAGCTGCTCAAGCAGTACCAGCGCAACCGCCTGCTCGTGTTCCTCGATCCCGACATCGACCCCACGGGAGAGAGCTACAACCTCAAGCAAGCCCAGATCGCCATCGGCTCGGGCGGCCTGTTCGGCAAGGGCCTGTTCCAGGGAACGCAGCATGCTCTGGGCATCCTGCCCGAGCCGGCCACCGATTTCATCTTCTGCGTGCTGGCCGAGGAACTGGGGTTTTTCGGTGTAATGGTGCTGCTGGCGCTGTACACGGCCCTCGTTTTGATATGCTTCCGTATCGCCGGCGCTTCGAGCGACCTGTTCGGCATGGTCATCGTCATGGGCGTCGTCGGCATGTGGTTGTTCCAGATTCTTGAAAACATCGGCATGGATTGCGGGCTCATGCCCATCACGGGCATCCCCCTGCCGTTCGTCAGCTACGGAGCGACGGGAATGGTGATGAACTTCATCATGCTCGGCATGATCGGCTCCGTGTGGACCCATAACATCCAGAAGCAGCGCTAAGCACGAGGAAAAGGGGCGGTTATGCAGCTACCCGTTGACATCAAAGCGGTTATCGACGAAGCCACCAACATCGACGAAGCGCGTCGCACGTCGCTGTCGGTGAGCGTGTACCTCGACGACAGCGCGCCGGGCGACGTGCAGGCGCACGTGCGCCAGGCGTTCGCCAGCGCGTCGCCGCATGCCCGCGTGTCGCTCATGTACCTCGACGGCCGCCCGTTCGCGCCCTTCTCGGGCGACGACATGGCGGTCATCGTGGCGGGCCTGAACGAGCAGGTGGGGGAGTACGCGGCGCAGGTGCGCGCGGCGGGCGTCCCCGTGATGGTGGTCACCACGCTGCCCTCGCTCGTGGCCGACATCGCGAAGGCGCAGGGCGCGCCCATCCCGCACGGCGACCTCATCGCCCCCAAGGCCCCCAAGGTCGAGCCGGCTCCGCTGCCGGCGCCCGACGCCGCCGTGAACGGGGCCGAAGCCGTCCAGGCCGTCGGGGCCGGCTCGCCGAACGAGCCGTACGCGCTCGACGCCGCCGCCGTCGGCTCGCTCAACGAGCGCATGGGCGGCTGGGTCATCGCGGCGTGCAACGACAAGCGCCTCGCGTTCGCGCTGGCGTTCCCCTTCGTGCGCAAGCCCTTGTCGCTCGAGGCCGTGAACTCCACGGCGCTGCAGAACGCGGGCGTGGGCCTGCTCGTCATCATCCCGGGCGCCGACATGCCCGTCATGACGCTCAACCAGGCGAAGATGCTGCTCATGATAGCCGCCTCGTACGGCGAAGAGCTCAACATGGAGCGCGTGAAGGAGCTTGCGGCCCTCGTGGGCGGCGCGTTCGCGTGCCGCGCGGTGGCGCGCCAGCTCGTGACGTTCGTGCCCGCGCTCGGCTGGGCCGTGAAGGCCGCCATCGGCTACACCGGCACCGTCGCCATGGGGCGCGCGGCCATCGAGTACTACGAGGACGGCCCCACGCTGGGCAAGCTCACCGACGCGGTCGCCGGCGCGCGCGACAAGGTGGTGCAGGCCGCCGCGAAGCGCGCGGCGCAGACGGCGCAGGCCACCGGCGCGAAGGCCGTGGGAGCCGTGCGCGACCGCGCCGGACGCGCGGCCCAGGCGGCCGGCGGCGTGCGCGATGCCGCCCTCAACCGCTTCGCCGCCGGCAAAGCGCGCTGAGCCCCTCGTACCATCAGGCAAACCGAAGAAGGGAAACGAATCCGATGACGGATCTCTGGCCGCGCCTCGAGCCGCTGCTCGCCGCCGCAGAGCGCCCTGCGCGCTACCTCAACCACGAGTTCGGCTGCGTCTACAAGCCCGAGGCGGACTTCCGCTTCTGCATGGTGTACCCCGACACCTACGAGCTGGGGCAGGCGAACCAGGCGCTGCGCATCCTCGTGAACGTGGTGAACGCGGCCGAGCACATGGCGGCCGAGCGCGCGTTCCTCCCCGCGCCCGCGATGTGCGACACGCTGCGCGCCGAGGGCATCCCGCTGTTCAGCATCGAGAGCTGCGCGCCGCTTGCCGAGTTCGACGCCGTGGGCATCACGCTGCCGCACGAGCTGGCCGCCACGAACGTGCTGGAGACGCTCGATTTGGCGGGCATCCCGCTGCACGCCTCCGAGCGCGCCGAGGACGACCCGCTTGTGGTGGGCGGCGGCCCGTGCGCCTACAACCCCGAGCCCTACGCGCCGTTCTTCGACGCGTTCAACATCGGCGAGGGCGAGGAGGCCCTGCCGCGCGGCCTGTCCGTCATCCGCCGGCTGCGCGCCGAGGGTGCCGCGCGCGCCGACATCCTGCGCGCGCTGTCTGCGGAGCCGGGCTGGTACGTGCCGTCGCTGTACCGCTGGCGCGCCGAGGAGGAGGCCCAGGAAGCGGGCTCGTGGATCGAGCCGGTTGAGGAGGGGCTGCCCCTGCGCATCGAGAAGAGCCTGTTCGAGGGGTTCGCGGAGAGTCCCGGCTGGGAGCCGTGCATCGTGCCGTTCACCGAGGTGGTGCACGACCGCCTGAACGTCGAGATCCTGCGCGGGTGCGCCCGCGGCTGCCGCTTCTGCCAGGCGGGCATGATGTACCGCCCCGTACGCGAGCGCTCGGCCGACAACGTGGTGGAGTCGGTGGTGCAGGGGCTGGCCGAGACGGGCTACGACGAGGTGAGCCTCACGTCGCTGTCGTCCACCGACCACTCGCAGATCGCCGAGATACTCACGCGCATCAACCGCGCCTGCGACGGCAAGGGCGTGCGCATATCGGTGCCCTCGCAGCGCCTCGACTCGTTCGGCGTGGACATGGCCGAGCTCGTGGCGGGCCGCAAGAAGGGCGGCCTCACGTTCGCGCCCGAGGCGGGCACGCAACGCCTGCGCGACGTCATCAACAAGAACGTGACCGAGGGCGACCTGTTCGGCGCGCTCGACGCCGCGTTCGCGGCCGGCTGGCGGCGCTGCAAGCTGTACTTCATGATCGGGCTGCCCACCGAGACCGACGACGACATCAAGGGCATCGCGAGCCTCGCGCAGCGCGCCTACGATCGCATGAAGGCGGCCACGCCGCCCGAGCAGCGCGGGGGCCTCGCGCTCAGCATCTCGTGCGCGCTGTTCGTGCCGAAGGCCCAGACGCCGTTCCAGTGGGACGGGCAGATACCGCCCGAGGAGGCGCTGCGCCGCGTGCAGCTTTTACGCAACTCCGTGAAGTACCGCGCCGTGGACGTGCACTGGCACGACCCGGCCACGAGCTTCGTCGAGGCCGTGATGAGCCGCGCCGGCCGCGAAGGGGCCGCGTGGGTCGAGGCCGCCTGGCGCCGCGGCGCGCGGTTCGACGCGTGGACCGAGTGCTTCAGCGAGTCGGCTTGGCGCGAAGCCGCCGACGAGCTGGGGCTCGACCCGGCCGCCATCGCCCAGACCGCCTATCCCACGACCCGCGTCATGCCGTGGGAGCATATATCCACCGGCGTGTCGGCGCGCTGGCTCGCGCGCGAGCGCCGCTTGGCCGACGAGGGCCGCACGACGCCCGACTGCACGTTCGAGAAGTGCTCGGCATGCGGCGCGTGCCCGACGCTCGGGGTGGACAACGAGCTGGCCCAGCCCCGCGTGGCCTCGGGGTCGAACGCCATCGAGCCCCCCTGTCATCCTGAGCGGAGCGCCGTAGACGCGGAGTCGAAGGATCCCGCCGTGAATCCCGCAGACTCCCAGGAGGTTTCCCATGCCTGATCCGAACCTGTTCCGCCTGCGCGTGACGTTCTGCAAGCAGGGCCGCCTGGCGCTGCTGTCTCACCTCGAGGTGGCGCGCGCCCTCGAGCGCGCGGTGCGCCGCGCCGGCCTGCCGTTCGCGGTGAGCCAGGGCTTCTCGCCCCACATGAAGATCGCGTTCGGCGCGGCGCTGCCCGTCGGCGTGGGCGGCACGCACGAGCTGTTCGACCTGCAGATGACGCGCTACGTGCCGGCCGACGAGGCGCTCCGGGCGCTGCAGGACGCCAGCGTACCCGATCTCATGGTGAAGGCCTGCGACTACATCGAGCCGCACGCGCCGGCCGCCTCGGCCGCGTACCCCATCGCCACCTACCGCGCGCTGCTGTCGCGCCCTCCCGCGAGCTTCCCGGTGCCCGACGAGGTCCGGGTGGTGCGCAAGAAGAAGGAGAAGGTGCTGCGCGTGGGCGAGTTCCTCGTGGGGGAGCCGGAGGTGTCCGGGGCCGTGGTCACCTTCTCGCTGGAATCGAAGCTGACGGGCTCGCTGCGCCCCGACGTGCTGCTGCGCGCGTGCTGCGACGCCGCCAACGCGGCCGCGCCCGAAGACGCGGCGCCGCTGCACGTGCTGTCGGTCATGCGCACGGAGCAGCGCGCGGCCCGCTGAGGGGAGGGCCGCGCATCCCGCGCGCATCGCGAGCAACAAAAAAGCCCGCCGATCGGCGGGCTTTCTGCATTCAGAATGGCGGGATGTACGAGACTCGAACTCGCGACCTCCGACGTGACAGGCCGGCGCTCTAACCAACTGAGCTAACACCCCGTGCTTTGCAGCGAAGGTTATTCTACCGGAAGAATCTTCGCGGTGCAATCATTATTATGACGAATTTCGCCGATACGAAAAGAACCCGCCGAAGCGGGTTCTTAGCATTCAGAATGGCGGGATGTACGAGACTCGAACTCGCGACCTCCGACGTGACAGGCCGGCGCTCTAACCAACTGAGCTAACACCCCGTGCTTTGCAGCGCGGAATATATTACCGGTAGTCAGCGCTCGACGCAAGCCCCCAATTTGAAAAAGTTCGGAAGGGCGCGCCCGTTTTCCCCGCGATCGGTTCATCGCGCGCTCGTGACGAGCTCGCCGTGCGGAAAAATCGGGTTTTTGGCAATCGGGAGCATCGCGTCATCTTGTGGGAAAACGCGCGACCTGGGGTTTCTTCGGTCGCTTCCGGCCTGCGACGATCTTTGGCGACCGGAAAGCGGGGGAGAGATTGCCAAAACCCCGATTTTTCCGCACATAGGCAAGGCGAAACCGTTATCCGCCCTCCGACGCGAGTGCGGCTCCTTCGGCCCTGCGTGCAGGTTCTGTGATGAAGGAAACATTTCGGTGTGAAATTTCACCGTAGTGATAAAGTTTAGCGACTAAATTGTATACGGCAGGAATCGAGAGCAAGGAAGGTGCGATGACAGACTCGTTCATTGAGACGAAACGCGAGCTGTACGAGCTCATGCAGCGCACGAGGCACGACCGTTTCATGCCGCCACCGCCCGAGGGCATGACCCCGTCGGAGGCGCGCACCGTGATGGCCGTCGGCAGTCTCGGGCGCACATGCGAGGATATCAGGCCGGGCCGCGTCGCCGAGATGACGCACACGACGCCCAGCGCGCTGTCCCAAACGTTCAAGACGCTCGAGGAGAAGGGCCTCATCGAGCGCCATCGCTCGAGTGGCGATTACCGCGCCGTGTCGGTGAGCCTCACCGAGAAAGGCGAGCGGCTTGCCGCCGAGGGCAAGCGTCTGCGCGACGAGCACATGGACGCGGTCATGAAGTACGTGGGCGTCGAGGACATGCGGCACCTCGTCCGCATCATGCGCAAAATGGTCGAGTTCCACGACCAGGACCCCGAAGATGCATGCAAGAGCCATGCCGAAGGAGATGACGCTCCGTGCGCATAATCCGCTACCTGAAGAACTGCAAGATCGCGGTGGTTCTCATACTGTGCCTGCTCGTCGTGCAGGCGTTCACCGACCTGGCGCTGCCGAACTACACGTCCGACATCGTCGACGTGGGCATTCAGCAGTCGGGCGTGGAGCATGCCTCCACCGACGAGATGACGGCGAAGACCCACGACGAGATCGCCATGATGCTGCCCGCCGACGACGAGCAGACGTTCCGCGACGCCTACACCGAGACGGACGACGGCACGTACAAGCTGAACGATCAGGGCAAGAAGGAGCAGGAGGAGCTCGACCGCATGGTGGCCATGCCGCTCGTGGCCATCCACTACTCCAGCCAGATCCCCGATCTCGACCTCGACCAGGTGATGCAGGCCTACCAGGCCGGCGCCATCGACAAGCAGAAGATCCTCGACATGCTCGACGAGGCCAAGCAGCACATGGGCGACATGGGCGATTCCATCGTCGACCAGCAGGCCATCGAGGCGGCGAAGGCCGAGTACGAGTCGCTCGGCTACAACCTGTCCGACCTGCAGATGGGCTACCTCCTGCGCGTCGGCTTCATGATGCTCGGCCTGGCCGCGCTCGGCATGGTGGCCGCGGTCCTCGTGGGCTTCATCGCCTCGCGCACGGCCGCGAAGGTGGGCGCCACGCTGCGCGCCAAGCTGTTCCGCCAGGTGGTGTCGTTCTCCGACGCCGAGGTGCAGAGCTTCTCGGCCGCCTCGCTCATCACGCGCGGCACGAACGACATCCAGCAGATACAGATGGTCACCGTCATGCTGCTGCGCATGGTGCTGTACGCGCCCATCCTCGCCATCGGCGGCATCATCATGGTGTCGCGCACGAACCTGTCCATGAGCTGGATCATCGTGGTCGCCGTGGTGATCATCTTCATCCTGATCATGGTGCTCATGAAGGTGGCCATGCCCAAGTTCAAGATGATGCAGAAGCTCATCGACAGGGTGAACCTCGTGTCGCGCGAGATACTCACGGGCCTGCCCGTCATCCGCGCGTTCGACCGCCAGCCCTACGAGGAGAAGCGCTTCGACGCGGCCAGCACCGACCTCATGAAGACGCAGCTGTTCACGAACCGCGTCATGACGTTCATGATGCCGCTCATGATGCTCGTCATGAACGGCGTGAGCGTGCTCATCGTGTGGGTGGGCGGCTCCTACATCGACAACGGCACCATCCAGACCGGCGACATGATCGCGTTCATCACGTACTCCATGGTCATCATCATGGGCTTCCTCATGATCGGCATGATCTCCATCATGCTGCCGCGCGCCGACGTGGCCGCGCAGCGCGTGAACGAGGTGCTCGACACCAAGCCCACCATCTGCGACCCCGCCGAAGACGCCGCGCGCGACGCGGAGCTCCCCTCCGCAGGCGGCGCGACCATCGCGTTCAACGACGTGAGCTTCAAGTACGGCGATTCGAAGGAGTGCGTGCTGGAGGACCTGAACTTCACGTGCGAGCCGGGCATGACCACGGCGCTGATCGGGTCGACCGGTTCGGGCAAGTCCACCGTCATCAAGCTCATCGAGCGCTTCTACGACGTGACGTGCGGCTCCGTCACCATCGACGGCGTGGACGTCCGCGACGTGAGCCAGGAGGCGCTGCGCGCGCAGCTGGGCTACGTCCCGCAGAAGGCGTTTTTGTTCTCCGGCACCATCGAGTCGAACATCGCCTACTCCGACGAGGACATGCCCGCCGACCGCGTGCAGGCGGCGGCCGAGATCGCCCAGGCGTCCGAGTTCATCTCCTCGAAGGAGGAGGGCATGGAGTCCGCCGTGTCGCAGGGCGGCACGAACGTGTCCGGCGGCCAGCGCCAGCGCCTCGCCATCGCCCGCGCGCTCGCGACCGAGGCGCGCGCGTACCTGTTCGACGACAGCTTCTCGGCGCTCGACTACAAGACCGACGCCGCCCTGCGGCAGGACCTCCATACGCGCTTGTCCGACAAGACCGTGGTCATCGTGGCGCAGCGCATCTCCACCATCCTGCATGCCGACAAGATCGTCGTGCTCGACGAGGGCCGGATCGTCGGCCAGGGCACGCACGAGGAGCTCATGCAAACGTGCGAGGAATACCGGGAGATCGCGATGTCCCAGCTGTCGGCCGAGGAATTGAACGGAGGTGATGCGGCATGAGCGCGCAGAAGCAACCTGCGGCGGAGCGTTCTCCGCGGCGCGGTCCCATGGGGGGCCATGGCCCGGGCGGCGGCATGATGCCCGGCGAGAAGGCCAAGGACTTCAAGGGCACGCTCATGAAGCTCTTGAGCTTCATGGGGCGCTTCAAGGTGTCCATCGTGATCGTGCTCGTGTTCGCCATCGGATCGACCGTGTTCACCACCGTCGGCCCCAAGGTGCTCTCGACGGCCACGACCGAGCTGTTCAACGGCATCGTGGCCAAGATCGGCGGCACGGGCGGCATAAACTTCGACCTCATCGCGCAGATCCTGCTGTTCACCATGGGGCTGTACCTGCTCTCCGCCGCCTGCTCGTTCGTGCAGGGCTGGATCATGAGCTCCATCTCCCAGCGCACGTGCTACGAGCTGCGCAAAAGCATCGCGGAGAAGATCGACCGCATGCCCATGGGCTACTTCGAGCGCACCTCCACGGGCGACGTGCTCTCGCGCATCACCAACGACGTGGACACGCTCGGCCAGAGCCTCAACCAGGGCATCACGCAGCTCATCACGTCCACGGTGACCATCATCGGCGTGCTCATCATGATGCTGTCCATCAACCCCGTCATGACGCTCATCACGGTGGTGATCCTGCCCCTCTCGCTCGTGCTCATCATGGTGGTGGTGAAGCACTCGCAGAAGTACTTCTTCGCCCAGCAGAAGACGCTCGGCGAGATCAACGGCCTCGTGGAGGAGACGTTCTCGGGGCATGCCATCGTGAAGGCGTTCAACCGCGAAGACGGAACGGTGGACAACTTCAACGCGACGAACGCCCGCCTGTACGGCTCGGCGTGGAAGTCGCAGTTCATCAGCGGCCTCATGCAGCCCATCATGAACTTCGTGGGCAACCTGGGCTACGTCGTGGTGGCCATCACGGGCAGCTTCATGGCCGTGCAGGGCATCATCACGGTCGGCGACATCCAGGCGTTCATCCAGTACGTGAAGAACTTCACGCAGCCCATCACGCAGCTCACCCAGGTGTCCAACGTGCTGCAGCAGATGGCCGCCGCGGCCGAGCGCATCTTCGAGTTCCTCGGCGAGCCCGAGGAGGAAGAGGATCACGTGTCCGCACGGTCCTCCGAGGTGGAATGCAACGTCCAGTTCGAGCACGTGCACTTCGGCTACGATCCCGAGAAGCCTGTCATCAGGGATTTCTCGGCCAGCGTGACCGAGGGCCAAACCGTGGCGCTCGTCGGCCCCACGGGCGCCGGCAAGACCACCATGGTGAAGCTGCTCATGCGCTTCTACGACGTGCAGTCGGGCTCCATCAAGATAGGCGGCCACGACATCCGCACGTTCGCGCGCGACGACTTGCGCAGCATGTTCGGCATGGTGCTGCAGGACACGTGGCTGTTCCACGGCACGATCCGCGACAACATCCGCTACGGCAAGCTCGACGCCACCGACGAGGAGGTGGAGGCGGCGGCGAAGGCGGCCTACGTCTACCACTTCATCCAGACGCTGCCGCAGGGCTTCGACACCGAGATCAACGAGGACGCCAGCAACATCAGCCAAGGCCAGCGCCAGCTGCTCACCATCGCGCGCGCCATCCTGGCCGACCGCCGCATGCTCATCCTCGACGAGGCCACGAGCTCGGTGGACACGCGCACCGAGGAGCGCATCCAGAAGGCCATGGACAACCTCATGGCCGGCCGGACGTCGTTCGTCATCGCGCATCGCCTGTCCACCATCAAGAACGCGGACCTCATCCTCGTCATCCGCGACGGCGACATCGTGGAGCAGGGAACGCACGAGGAACTGCTCGAACTTGGCGGTTTCTACGCGGAGTTGTATAATTCTCAATTCACCGAGACGATTGACGAGGTGGAGGACTAGCGCACACGGCGCGTTCCCCTTCCTCGCTCAGGGAATGGGAACAACGACGTATGCCCCGACCGGGAACTGAGAGCGCATCCGCGCATCCGCAAGGCGCGCCTGAGGGCAAGGCGCGCCTTGCCGTGTTCGACTTCGACGGCACGAGCATCGCGGGCAACTCGCCCGTGCTGCTGGTCAGCCACCTGCTTCGGCACAAGATGCTGTCGAAGCGGGTCGTCTTCCGCATCCTTTTGTGGGCGGCGGCCTACAAGCTGCGCCTGCCGCAGAACGAGGCGGCCGTGCGCGGCCTCGTGTTCACGGCGTTCGAGGGCAAGCCCGCCGCCGAGGTGGACGCCTTCCTGGCCGAGTTCTACGACGAGCGCATCGCGCCGCTGTTCCGGCCCGAGGCGGACGCGGCCATGCGCGCCCACGCCGAGGCGGGGGACGTGGTGGTGGTCATCTCGGCCACCTTCGAGCCCATCATCCTGCGCGCCATGGAGCACCATCCCTTCGAGAACCAGATATCCACCCGCATGTGCGTGGCGACGGACGGCACCTACACCCGCGCGGTGGAGGGCCTGCCGGTGGAAGGGGAGGAGAAGCTGGCCGCCGTGCGCCGGTTCGGGGACGGCCGTTTCGGCCCCGGGAACTGGGAGCTCGCCTACGCCTACGGCGACCACCACTCCGACCGCACCGTGCTGGCCGCCGCCGAGCACCCCTACGCCGTGTCCCCCGACCGCCCCTTGGCGCGCACGGCGCGCGAGAAGGGCTGGGACGTGCTGGACTGGTAGAGCCCCTTGCGCCGGCAGGCGGTGTGCGCCGAGGGGGGGGTGGCGCGCTGCGTGTGGCGAGCGGGTTGGCGCACGCAGCGTGTGCGGCGAGCGGGTCGCGTGCGCTTGTCGCCCGCCGAGGGAGTCGGCGCGCTCGTCGCCCGCCGGCCGGCCGGCCCGCACCCGCACCCGCACCCTTCGACTTCCTTACGTTTTGGGGTTTTTGCGGTGCGGCCTATGCGTCGGCCCCCAACTTCGGTAAAATGTGACCTGAACATATGCATTTCGACCGCTGATAAGCGGATTCTTTGAAAAGGAGGTTGGGTCCATGTTTGAGAACGATGCGAACAGCTCGCCCAGCCAGAACGACGAGCACAGCAATTCCTCGACCGAGTACCTGCGGCTCGCATCCCAGGCGTGCGCCTCGGGCGACGCGGTCCTCGGCATGCACCTCTACTTGGCGGCGTTCGAACGCGCCCAGCACGGCGGCGGCGCGGCGCCCGACGAGGCGGCCCTCGAGGGCCTCAAGCAGGCGTGGCAGCTGGCCTGCAAGCTCAAGGAACGCTCCATCGCCGAATACGCGTTCGAGCGCCTCGAGCCCTACCTGTCCTCGGACGAGGCCGCGGCCTGCGCCGAGCAGCTGCAGAGCCTCGCCCTCGACAAGCTGGAGGAGTACGGCCTCACGCGCGAGGATCTCGAAGACATGACCGACATGATCTCCCAGGACTTCCTGGGCTTGGACGCCGCGCGCCTCATGCGGGTGGAGCACGTCACCGAGCCGTCCTCGGCGCCCGCCGCCGAGCCGGCGGCCCGGGTCGCCGAGAGCGCCCCTGCGGAGGAGAACGCGGCCGACGAGCAGGAGGCCCCCTCGATCGCCGAGGTGGAGAAGTCGCTCGCCGAGGCCATCCGGTCGTGCGGGGACGACCCCGACGCGCATGCGGTGGTGTCGTCGATCGAGAGCATCTCGTACCGCGAGCTCGTGGGCTACGACGAAACCGTGAAGCTCATGCGCGACTTCGGCGTGGGCATGCAGCACGACGACCGCTTCCAGGAGCTCGTCGAGCTGCTGAACGCGCGCCACGGCCTCGACCGCATGCCGGCGTCCGACGCGCTGCTGTTCCGCTCGCCGGCGCGCGAGGACGCGAACCGCTTCATGACCGCCACGCTCGGCGAGCTGGGTCTGCCGGCCATCCGCATGCGCATGGAGGAGAACCTCCAGGGCATGCCGGTGCTGTGCGTCATGGCGCAGGCCGACCGCCAGCCGAAGCTCAACGCGGCGCGCAACGCCTTCGAGGGCGCGGGCGTGCTCATGCTGGAGGACCTCGATCTGTGGATGTCCCCCATGGTGGAGTCGGCCGGCGACGACCTGGGCGGCTTCCTCATGGCCAGCCTGTCGCGCGGCGCGCGCGAGGCCATCAGCCTCATCCGCTCGGCCGTGGAGAACCCCGACGTGTTCGTGCTGGCGTCGTCGTCCGAGGCGGGGGAGATCGACCCGTTCTTCTACGATCTCCTGGAGCCGCTGTCGGTGATCGACATCGATTTCCCCACGGTGTCCGAGCGCGACGACATCTGGATGGAGATCGCTCGCGAGCATCCGTCGCTGCGCGGCATCGACCGCGCGTCGCTCGTGCGCTTCTCGTCGCAGATGCCGCGCTACGACATGTACATGGCCGCCCGCGAGGCCATCGAGGAAGCCTACAAGGCCAGCCTCGTCGCGCGCCGCTACCTGCCGGTGACGGCGGACAACCTGTACGACAAGCTGGCGGCCTACCAGCCGCTCGACTCCGAGGAGTACCGCGCGCTCGAAGAGGCGGTCGTGAGCGACTTCAGGCGCGAGTTGGAACATCTGGAAGACCTGCTCACCGGGGAAGAGGGAAACTGATGGACGTCACGCGCCGTTGCGATTATGCCTGCAGGATACTGAGGGCCGCCTACAGAAGCGGCGAGTCCTACGTGTCGGTGTCCGACATCGCCGAGCAGGAGGACATCCCGTACGCCTTCGCGCGCAGCATCCAGCACGACCTCGTGAAGGGCGGGCTCATCAAGACGGTGCGCGGCGCCCGCGGCGGCCTCGCGCTCAATTGCGACCCGGCCTCCGTGACGCTGCTCGAAGTGCTCGAAGCGGTGCAGGGCCCGGTGAGCATCTCGCTGTGCGTGATGGATCCGGAGTACTGCGACAAGCAGAAGGATTGCGCCTACAACAAGCTGTGGCAGGGCGCCGACCAGCTGCTGAACGCCTACTTCGGCGCCGTCACCCTGCAGGATCTCATCGAGCAGGGGGCGTCGCACCCGGTGGTGGAGGCGGCCATGACGAAGGCGAAGAACATCGAGGTCGTCCCGACGGCCGCCCGCTGCGCCGCCAAGTGCGCAGCGCCGACGCCGCGCATCGTCGCGGACGCGCCCGGCGCGGCGAGCGGCGTCGATGCCGATGCAGACGTGTGCGAGTCGTGCGCGTAGCGGGCACCGCTCCGGAGGCATGGCCGTCCGACGCGCTCGGTCGCGACGCGTTCGTGGAGCTCGTGCGGCGCGAGGGCGCGCGGCTTCACCGCGATCTGCCGTGGCGCTACATCGAGGACCCCTACGCCGTGCTGGTCAGCGAGGTCATGCTGCAGCAGACCCAGGTGGCGCGCGTCGAGAAGCACTGGACGCGCTTCCTCTCGCTGTTTCCCACGATCGACTCCCTGGCGGCGGCCGGCACGGCCGACGTGCTGGCGCAGTGGCAGGGCCTGGGGTACAACCGCCGGGCCCTCGCGCTCAAGCGGGCGGCCGAGACGTGCTCCGCCGAGCGGGGAGGGCGGCTGCCCGCCACCGCCGAGGAGCTCGAGACGCTTCCCGGCATCGGGCCCGCCACGGCGGCGGGCGTCATGGCGTTCGCCTACAACCGGCCGTCGGTGTACATCGAGACGAACGTGCGCACGGTGTTCCTCCACGAGCTGTTCCCCGACCGCGACAAGGTGCCCGACCGCGAGCTGGCGCCGCTCGTGGCGTCCACCTGCCCCGACGACGACGCGCGGGCGTGGTACTACGCGCTGCTCGACTACGGCGCGCACCTCAAGACGCTCGTCGCGAACCCCTCGCGTCGCAGCGCCCACTACGCCCGCCAGTCGGCTTTCGAGGGCTCGCGCCGCCAGAAGCGCGCCGAGCTCGTGCGCACGGTTCTGGCCGAGCCGGGCATCGGTGCCGATGAGCTGGCCGAGCGCCTCGACGCGTTCGAGCGCGCCGCCGGGCGCGACGGCGTGGACGCCGCCACGTTCGACTCCATCGTGTCCGACCTTGTGGCCGAAGGCTTCTTCCGCCGCGAAGGCGACGTGTTCTTCGCGTAAGGATCGTATGCGACGTGTGCAGAATCGTCGCACCGGTGGAGCCGATCTCGGATCGGCGATCGCGCGCCTCCGCTCACGGCTCTTTCCCGCGACCGAGGGCAGAACCCGCTTCTCGCAGCCATGTCCTTGAGTTATGCACCCTCGTGGCAATGAATTCGCTCGAAAATTGCCATGTCCCCGAGTTATGCACCCTCGAACCGGGATCAACAATGGCACGCTTACCAAGCACGCGCTATCTACCAGGCGTTTCTTCGATAGCTTTTGTTCGAACGTGCTCAGTGGCGGCGAAAAGGACTGCCGCGAGGGTGCATAACTCAGGAACCGGTTGGCACGGTGCGTCTCGCTGTCGAGAGCGAGGCCGGCCCCTCCTCCTTCTCAAAGATTGAACTAATATCCTATGATATACTGACGAAAGGGTGCTCGCCGCGGTTCGGCGGGCGCGTGGAGGTGCGGCAGGGGGAGTACCGTGGTATTCGGCTGGTACATCGTAGCGTACCTGTTCCTGGCGGGAGCGGGCGCCGGCGCGTTCTGCGCGGCGGCCTGCGCGTGCGCGTGGGACGCCGTGCGCCGAAGCGACGCGAGCGAGCGGTTGGCGCGCACCTGCCAGGCGGGCTTCTACGCGGCGCCTTGCCTCGTGGTGCTCGCGGCGCTGTTCCTGCTGCTCGACCTCGGAAACGCCCAGCGCGCGTGGCTCGTGCTCGCGACGCCTTTGCAGTCGGTGATGTCGGTGGGCGCGTGGCTCGTGGCGCTGCTCGTGGCGGTGTCGGGCGCGGTGGCGGTGCGCGGCTTGACGGCCAGCGAGGTTCCGCGGTCGCTGCTGGGGGCGTGCTGCGCCGTCGGGGTGCCGTGCGCGCTCGGGGTGATGGGCTACACGGGGCTGCTGCTGTCGGACCTGGTGTCGATCGACTTCTGGCACACGCCGTGGCTCATCGCGCTGTTCGTCGCATCGTCGCTGTCGTGCGGCATCGCGGCCATCGTGGCGCTCGATGCGGCCCTCGCGCCGCCGTCGTACGTGGTGTCGCGAGGCCTGTGGCGGGCGGGCGCGGTGCTCGGCTGCGTCGAGGCGGCGGTGCTCGCGGTGTTCCTCGTGGTGCAGAGCGGGTTCACGGACACGGCGCGCGCGTCGTGCGAGCTGCTGCTGAGCGGCGCGCTCGCCCCGGCGTTCTGGGGCGGCGTGTGCGCGGTCGGCCTCGCCTTGCCGCTTGCCGCGCATGCGGCGGGGAGCCTGCTGCCGGAGCGCGCGGCCATGCTGGGGTCGTCGCTCGGCGTGCTGGTCGGTGGACTTCTTCTGAGGTATTGCATCGTGGCCGCAGCGTTCTTCACGCCGCTCGCGCTCGGTGCGATATGATGAGTCGGCAGGACAGGTATGAGTTGGACGACATGATTGCAGGATAGCGTGACGACTGAAAGCAAAACCATACAGATCACCATCGACGACGACAGCGGCATCCCCATCTGGCTGCAGCTGCGCAACCGCTTGATCTACCTGATCACCTCGGGGTACTACGCGTGCGGCGACAAGCTTCCCACCGTGCGCGAGATGGCCGTCGACCTGGGGATCAACTACAACACGGTGAGCAAGGTGTACCAGGACATCGAGCGGGACGGCTACATCGTGTCGAAGCGGGGCCGGGGGACCTTCGTGCACGACAAGTACCGAAGCGCCAGCGAGACGGCGGACAACGCCGTGGACTCGCTGGTGGACGTGTTCATCCAGCAGTGCCGCGAACTCGGCGTGCCGCGCGCGGATATCGTCGAGCTCGTGGAGAAGCGGCTCGAAGCGTTGGAAGGGTAGGGTATGAAGTTCAGCCTGAGAAGCGATAGGACCAAGACGTCGAAATCCAAGGACGACGAGCGCCGCTCGGTGGCGTCCACCGAGCTGGAGCCGAACGAGGCGACGCGCGCGGGGGTGTACCTGTTCTCGCTCGTCGTGTTCGCGGTCGGCTTCGGCATCGTGTTCGCGGCGACGCTGCCGTGGCTGTCGGTGGGCACGGTGGTCGCCGCAGTGGCGGCGGGCCTGCTGTGCGCCGGCTGCATCCGCGTCGCGCCGCAGTGGGAGCGGGTTGCGGTGCTGCGCCTCGGCCGTTTCAACCGCGTGGCGGGGCCGGGGCTCTACGTGCTCGTCCCGTTCGTGGAATACACGGCCATCCACATCGACCATCGCGTGATGACCTCGTCGTTCTCGGCCGAGGCGGCGCTGACGGCCGACCTCGTGCCGGTTGACGTGGACGCCATCCTCTTCTGGATGGTGTGGGACGCCGAGAAGGCGTGCCTCGAGGTGGAGAACTACCCGAAGGCGGTGCTGTGGTCGGCGCAGACGGCCATGCGCGACGCCATCGGCCAGCTGAACCTGGCCGACCTGTCGCTGCGCCGCAAGCAGATCGACCGCGAGCTGCAGGAGATCATGGGCGCGAAGTGCGAGCAGTGGGGGATCACGGTCATGAGCGTGGAGATCCGCGACATCATGGTGCCGCGCGAGCTGCAGGATGCGCTGTCGAAGGAGGCCCAGGCCGAGCGCGAGCGCAACGCGCGCGTCATCCTGGCCGAGGTGGAGAAGGACATCTCCGAGATGTTCGTCGAGGCTGCCGAGGTGTACGACCGCAACCCCAAGGCCATGCAGCTGCGCGCGATGAACCTGGCCTACGAGGGCGCGAAGGATGGCAAGGGCGTGCTGCTCGCGCCCAGCAGCCTCGCGGACGGCTTCGACGTGAGCAAGCTGTTCAAAGGGGAATGAGGCAGCGGGACGGGGGCGAGGCCTCCTTCCTGCCGTGTACCGCACGAGGGCGCTCGCTTGTCGAGCGCCCTCGCCGTATCAGCTGCGGGCGCTCGCACCTGTATTATCCCTCAGATAGAACAATCGGCTTAATTGCATTGAACTAGTACAATATGATAACATGACAACTCGAAGGATCTGGCCGATTCTGCGTAGGGAAGTGCAAGGATGTTCACCGTGCGTTCGCGCCAAAGGCGGCGGTTGCGCAGCCGAAGTCCACGGGGGAAGCAAGCGCGAACATCCTGACTGATCTTTGAGGAGGAGAGATGTCAGAAACGACGAGCCCGCGCGCCGGGCTCACCCGCAGAAGTTTTCTGAAAACCACCGGAGCCGTAGCAGGCGCCGCCGCCCTGACGGGCGCCGCCGCGCCCACTTTGACGGCCCTGGCAGCAACGACCGACACCGCCCCCGCAGCAGAAGAGCAGGTGTTCTACAGCAACTGCGGCGGCAACTGCGGCGGGCCGTTCTGCCGTATGAAGGGCATCGTGCGCGAGGGAAAGCTCGTGCAGGTTCGGCCTGCGGACGTCGATCCCGACCACCCGACGTTCAAGACGGGGTGCGTCAAGGGGCAGACGGGGCCGCAGAGGCTGTACGGTCCGAAGCGCAACCTGTACCCTCTGAAGCGCGTGGGCGAGCGCGGCGCGGGCGAGTGGGAGCGCATATCCTGGGACGAGGCCATCGCCACGATCGCCGAGAAGATGAAGAACGCCCAAGAGCAGTACGGCGATTCGTCGATCGCGTTCTGGCACAGCTACGTGGGCGGCGGCAGCGTGCTGAACTACGCCACTTCGAGCTGCCTGCCCGGCGGCGTCCGCATGGGAACGTCCGTCTCGCTGGAGCGGTTCGTGCAGAAAACGGGCGCAACCGTCATGGCGCCGGCTGCCGACAAGACGCTGCAGTGGGCGATAGCGTCCATCCCCGGCTTGGCGAAGTTCGCGCCGCAAAGCGATCTGCCTAAGGCGAAAACCATTCTGATCTGGGGAGCCAATCCCACCGGAGCATCGCGCACCCACCAGCACTTCCTTCGCAAGGCGAAGGAGAGCGGCTCGAAGATCGTCACCATCGACCCTCTCGTGCGGCTCAACGCCATCCAGTCCGACGTGTACCTGCCGGTGCGGCCGGCGACGGACGGCTTCCTGGCGCTCGCCATGTGCAATTGGGTCATCGACAACGATCTGGTCGATTGGGAGTTTCTCCGCAACGATTCCGTCGCGCCGATCCTGCGCAAGGAGGACGGGACCTATCTGCGCCTGTCCGATCTGGGCATGGAGCTTGAGGAGGGCCCGGTCGATCCCGAAACGGGCGAGCCGACGACCGTCGATGCGGAAGTGGTGTACGACGAGAAGAACGCTGCGTTCGGGTCGATCAACAAGGTGGAGTCGCCTGCGGTGCTCGGCTCGTACGAGGCGAACGGCTTCAAGGTTCGCACGGTGCTCGATTACGTGATCGAGCATATCAAGGAGTACACGGTGGAGAAGGCCGCCGAGGTGTGCGACGTCCCCGCCTGGAAGATCGAAGAGGTGGCGCGCCTGTATGCGACGGAGAAGCCTGCGGCCATCGACATGTACGAAGGGCTCGACCACCGGCACAATTCGCGCCACAACTACAAGGACATCATGCTCTTGGCCTGCCTGACCGGCAATTACGACAAGCCGGGCTCGTTCGTCCTGTGCAACCACCTCGCCGAAGGCGAGGAGAGCGGCGACCCGGTGGGGGGAACCACCGACACGAGCAAGCTCATCCAGGTCGAGGGTGCCAAGAAATCCCTTCATATGACGGGCATGTACCTGCACGAGGTGATGGAGAAGGGCAAGCTGGGCTCGACCGAGCTTCCGCTGCGGGTCGTGTACTGCTTCCAGGGCAACCCGCTCGCTTCGGACTGCGGCCCGGACGAACTCAAGGCGGCCATCGACAAGCTCGACCTGTTCGTGGTGGCCGATCCTCACCTGTCCGACACGGCCCGTTACGCCGACATCGTTCTGCCTATCGCTATGACCTGGGAAAAAGAAGATGCTGCGGGCGGCTACGCGATGTACGAGAAGGCGGTGGAGCCGGCGGGCGAATGCAAGACCGACATGGACGTGTTCCGCATGCTCGCTGACAAGATGGGTTTTCCGGACCTGTACGACAAAACCGACGAGGAGTACCTGCGCGAGGCGCTCGACACGCCGTTCAACAAGGCGAACGGGTTCACGTACGACGATTATAAGGAGAAGGGCTTCATCGTCAAGTTCACCGATCAGATGGAGGCGGCCGATTCGTCCGCCGCTGCGGCGACGCCGAAGGTGCGCAACGCGTTCTACATCGAGAACCCGATGTCGGTCGATATGAACGAGCCCGACATCGATCGGGAGATCGAGAGCCGTCCGTACTGGGAAAAGTCGCTCGAAGTGGTGGAGAACGGCGACAAGTACCCGCTGCACGCCTTCAGCATCCACGAGATATACCACGCGCAGTCGATTCTCATGGAAATCCCCTGGATCGACGAGCTGCGCCCCGAGCCCCGCATCGAGATTCACGAGGAGGCGGCCGCTGCGCGCGGCATCAAGCAGGGCGATACGATCAAGGCCTACAACGATCGCGGGTTCGTGGTGTGCAAGGCCGTCGTCACCAAGGGCATTCGGCCCGATTGCATCCTGCTTCCCCATGGGTGGCAGACCGACGACTTCATCGCGGGGCACCTGACCGATTTGACGCGCATCGACATGGACGGCCTTTCGGGCAACGGGTGCTACAACGAGATTCTGTGCGAGGTTGAGCTGTACGATGGGGGTGCTGAATAATGACGCGGTATGGTTTCGTCATCGACACGACGCGCTGCGTCGGATGCAACTTCTGCTCGATGGCATGCAAGGTGGAGAACAACCTCCCCGACAACATCTGGTGGAGCCGTGCGTACACCGACGGCGGCGAAGTGGAGCAGACGCCGGCGGGCGAGTGGCCCGACCATCTTTCGATGTCGCTCATGACGGTCGCCTGCCAGCACTGCGACGACCCGGCGTGCGCGAAGGTGTGCCCGGTCGGGGCGACGTACAAGGACGCCGACACGGGCATCGTGCGTCAGGACCTCGACAAGTGCATCGGTTGCCGCATGTGCATGGCGGCGTGCCCGTACGCGGGCGTGCGCACGTTCAACTGGGAGGAGCCCAAGCATTTCCTGGACTTCCCGGTGGGCAACGTGGACGCACCGAAGCACCAGAAGGGCGTCGTCGAGAAGTGCACGATGTGCTGGCACCGCATCGCGAAGGGCGAGCGGCCCGCTTGCGCCGACGTGTGCCGCGTGATGGCGCGGTACTGGGGCGACTTCGACGACCCCGATTCCGACGTGTCCAAGCTCATCCAGGAGCGACCGTTCAAGCAGCTGCTGCCTGAAAAAGGCACGGGTCCCTGCGTGTACTACCTCGTCTAGGCAGAAAGGATAACAACATGTCTGAGAATGATAGGGCGACGAAGGTCGCCAAGGTTCCTGCTGCCAAATTCGGCGGGAAGGGGCTGACGATCGGGATCGCGGTTGCAGCGGCGGTGACGGTGCTCGGCCTCGTGATGTGGGGCATGCAGCTGACCGGCGGCTTCATGGACACCGACATGCGCGACTTCAACCCGTGGGGGCTCAGCATCGCCCTGTTCATGTTCTTCGTCGGTCTCTCGGTGGGCAGCATGGTGGTCGCCACGGCTCCGAGGGCCCTGGGGTTCCAGGGTTTCCAGGGCGTCGCGAAGGTGGCGACGTGGACGTCCATCTGCTGCACGGTGCTGGCCATCGGATTCGTGGTGGTCGACCTCGGCCAGCCGCTGCGCCTGTGGGAGCTGTTCGCCTACTCGAACCTCGGCTCGCCGCTGATGTGGGACATCATCGTGCTGGCCGCGTACCTCGTCCTGTCCATCGTGTACCTGTGGGCCCTCGTCCGCGCCGACAAGGACGAGGTGGGCGCCAAGTCGCTGCGCATCGTGTCGATGATCGTGCTGGTGTGGGCGCTCGTGGTGTGCGCCGTCGACGGGTGGATATTCGGCCTCATGCCCGGTCGCGAGATGTGGAACACGGCGCTGCTGGCACCGTGGTTCATCTCCTCCGCGCTTGCGAGCGGTACCGCGTTGGTCCTCGTGGCGGTCATCGCGCTGCGTAAGGCCGGATACGTGACGCTCGAGCAGAAGAGCCTGGTGAGCTTGGTGAAGCTGCTGGGCACGTTCGTCTGCGTCGATCTGTTCTTCTTCGCCTGCGACCTGCTGACCGAGGGCTTTTCCTCCGCTTCGGGCATCGTGTCCATGCTGACCGTCGGGCAGCTCGCCCCGTTCTTCTGGACGGAGATCGTCGGCTCGGTCGTGGCGGCGCTCGTGTGCTTCGTGCCGAAGCTGCGCACCAGCCCCCTCATCGTGGTTTCCGGCGTGCTGGTTGTAATCGGCATCTTCTGCAAGCGCATGCAGCTGGTGATCGGCGGCTTCCAGATCCCCGAGCACGACCTGGCGACGTTCATCACGGATTTCACCGTGACCGGGCCGTGGAGCCAGGGTCTTGCCGGGGCGTACGCGAACATCATCTATGCGCCGACGCTCCCCGAGATCGGGTTGGCGCTGGGCGTGATCGCCCTCGGCGTGCTCATGGTGCTCGTGGGATTGAAGGCGTTGCCGCTGAGGTCGGTCGACGAGTAGGCTCGCGTTGGCCCTGCGGGCATCGGCCGACTGCCGGCCGATGCCCGCGCGAACGCGTTTGAGGAGGAAGAGGGCGCGATGAGGAAGATTTGCATGATGGCGCTTGCGTTCCTGCTCGTCGGGGGCGCCGTGTTCCTCGCGGGCTCGATGGCCGACGCTTCCGTGGGGCTGCCGCGCGCCGTGACGAGCGACGCCCCCTGCCCGGCCACGTCGTGCGCGTCGGGGTTGTGCCACGGCTTCGACGACGTGCCCGATCCCGACGGCGTGCACGAGATGGCCTGCCCGGAGGCGTCGTGCGCGAGCGTGGAGTGCCACGCGTGGGCCACGCTGACGACGCGCTACTACCGGCCTTCCGACGCGAGCATGAACCTGTGGCTCGTGTTGCCGGTCGGGTTGGTCGTCGGGCTCGTGCTGCTGGTGAAGAGGGTGAAGTAGATGGATCGGAAGAACCTCGCCGTCGACGTGCTGGCGCTCGTGGCGTACGCGGCGGCCGCCAACCCCGCGCTGACGGGGATCGGCTTGCACGAGTGGATCGGCCTGGGGGCGCTCGCCGTGTTTTTCGTGCACTGCGCTTTGCATGCCGCATGGGTGTCCGATACGCTGTCGGCAGCGCATCGCCGCATCGCGTCGGCGCGCACGGCGAACCTCGCGCTCGACGTGCTGACGCTCGTCGCGCTCATGACGGTGATCGTCTCGGGGTTGATGGTGTCCGGCTCCGTGCTGCTGTTTTTCGGGCTGTACGCCGATGGCTACTACTTTTGGGATCCGCTGCATGCGATGTCCGCGAAGGTGCTGCTCGCGCTGCTGATCGTGCACGTGGTCGCGCATGGGGGATGGCTGCGCCGGCTTTTCCGCAAGGGGAGGGCCGGCGGGTCCGAACGTCGACGTAAGGGGGATGCTCATGGTGAACGATAGGCTCGCGCTGGCCGTACGTCCTACGCTGAGCGCTTGGATCGGGGAGTACGACGAGATCGAGCGCGAGTATCGCGACTCGCTCGCGGCGCAGGGCGTCGATTTCGCGCCGTCTCGCCGCGGCGAGGCTGAGATCGAGGCGGCGAAGGATCGCCTGCGCGCGAAGGGCGCCTGCTTTCGCAACGGAGGTGCGAGCATCGCGACGGGGCCGTTGTCGTCGGCGTGCCGCGCGTGCTCGAACGACCTGGGAAGCAAGACGTTCGTCCTTTCGATGCGCTGCAATCGCGATTGCTATTTCTGCTTCAACGCGAACCAGGATGACGAGCCCGGGCGACCGTCGCCGGGCGAGGCGTGGCGCGACGAGTGGAGCGAGTTCGCCGCATCCTGCGAGCGCGTCACCCACGTGGGCCTTTCGGGCGGGGAGCCGCTGCTGCACAAGAGGGAGTCCGTCGAGTTCGTCCGCACGGTGCGCGATGCGTGCCCCGACGCGCACGTTCGCCTGTACACGGCCGGCGACTTCCTCGACGAGCCGATCCTGGAAGAACTGCGGGATGCCGGGCTTCGCGAGCTGCGCATGAGCATCAAGCTCGACGTGCTGGACGCCGACGCGTCGGACGGCATCGTCGAGGCCGCCGTGGGAAAGCTCGCGCTCGCTCAGCGCTTCGTCCCCGACGTGCTGGTCGAGATGCCGGCGATCCCCGGCACGGGGGAGGCGATGCGCCGGCTGCTCGACCGGTTGGACGGTATCGGGGCGTTCGGCGTCAACCTGCTGGAGTTCGGCTTTCCGATGAGCGACTGGTCGGCGTTCCGGGAGCGGGGGTTCGAGGTGCGGAACCCTCCGTTCGCCATCCCGTACGACTACAGCTATCCGGGAGGGTTGCCGATCGACGGGAGCGAGCTGCTCTGCCTCGAGCTGCTGGAGTACGCGATCGACCGCGGGCTGTCGATCGGGGTGCATTACTGCTCGCTCGAGAACAAGAACCGCGGGCAGGTGTATCGCCAGAACGCGGCCGTGCGCCCCGATCCCGCGCTCTACGAGCTCGACGCCGACGACTTCTTCTACAAGGCTGCCAAGGTGTTCGACGGCGACGTGCCGCTTGCGCGCCGAAGGCTCGCCGCGCTCGGCGTGCCGTTCGCGCTCGACGAGCAGGACGGCAGCCTGCTGTTCCATCCGGGCCGCCTGGCGGCGCTCGAGGACGAGCCCGTGCTGCCCGCCCTGTCGTACAACGTGGGAGAGCGCAGCGAGAACGGCTGTGCGCTCCGCGAGCTCAAGCTCGAGATTGCGAAACGAGGATAAACCATGGACGATGAGATCTGGCAGGTGCGCGCCGCCGCCTGGGAGCTCGCGGCGCTGAGCTTCCGCTACCCGGGCGAGGAGCTCGAGGGCGCCGTCGCCTCCGGCGAGTGGGCCGAGGCGGCCGAGGAGGTCGCC
>NZ_JACOOA010000006.1:0-270573 GCF_014287365.1 Eggerthella hominis | reverse complement strand
TTCGGCGGCGGCCTGCACTGCTCCACGGCCGACGTGTTCCGCGAGGGCGAGTGCCTCGACTACTTCCCGAACCGCGTCGCCGACCCGACCCTCATCCATCCCGAGATGTGGAACGACTAGTTCGCCCTCAACCGTGAGCGCCTGCGCGCCAGGGGACACCGCGCGCAGGCGACACCGTTCGAGATCCGGCCCCGGAGAGCCCCGTCCTGACGCGCGAGCGGCACTCCTTGTTCGAGGTTTTCCGGGAGTCGGGCAGCCTTTCCCTATACGATACTTCAACACCCATGCGGCGCCGCAGCGCCCGCGTGATTCGTTGCACCCTCGAGCACGTCCGCAAGCCCGGACCTATAAGGGTTGACGTGTATCCAGGACCCGGACGACACGACGCCGCTCAAGGAGGGATACATGAACGAGCAAGCGAAATACAAGCTCAAGGGCTTCATCTTTATGTTCCTCTCGTCGTCCGCGATGGGCGGCATCGGAGCATTCGGACGCTACATCAACGCACCGGGCGACTTCATCTCGTTCGGCCGCAACCTCATCGGCTTCATCGCGCTCACCGTCATCTTCGTCGTGTTCGCGCGCGGCAACTTCAAGAAGGTGCGCAGCACGAAGCTCTCGCCCGCGATGGTGTTCTCGGGCATCTTCCTGGGCCTGCTGTCGGGCCTCTACGTCATCTCGACGCAGTACACGACGCTCGCGAACGCGTCGTTCCTCATCTACACCGGCCCCATCTACTCCACCATCCTGGCCGCCATCTTCCTCAAGGAGAAGATCAACGTCAAGGGCATCCTCTGCATCGCCGCCGTGGTCGTCGGCATGCTGTTCATCGTGGGCATCATCACGCCGACGGGCCTCACGCTCGACCTCGACCCGAAATGGATGTTCGGCAACATGATCGGCCTCTTGTCCGGCGTGGCCTACGGCCTGTACCTGTTCGTCGGCCGCTACCGCCAGGACTGCGACTCGAACGTGCGCTCCTGGTGGAACTTCTTGTTCGCCTCCGTCACCATCCTCGGCCTCATGGCCGTGGACAGCTTCCTGTCGGGCGGCCTCAAGTACACGGTGAAGGTCAACGGCGTGCAGCAGGTCGACGCGGCCGGGCAGATCATGACGGCCCCGTGGAACATCTTCACCATGGACGCCACGTCCTGGCTCGTGTGGATCGCCGCCGCGCTGATCACCGGCTTCATCGCCTTCCACCTGCTGGCCTACGCCACCAAGATGCTCAAGGCCGGCGAGCTGGCCGCCATCTCCTACCAGGAGACCATCATGGCGTCCGTCCTCGGCTTCTTCATGTTCGGCGAGATCCTCACCCCGCTGCAGCTGGTCGGCGGCGCCCTCATCATCCTCGGCGGCGTCTCGCAGATCTTCTTCTCCACGAAGGCCGCGGCCAAGGAGGGCGACAAGGTGCTGAAGGAGGCCGAGATCCGGGAGACCCTCGAAGCACACATCGACGAGGAATCGGCCAAGGAATCGCTGAGCTAGCCCACACGCCACCGACCCGAGGAGGGTGCGAACCATGAAGATCACATCCAACCTGACCCATATCGCCACCGAGGTGGAGTTCGAGGCCGCCAAGAACGCCGACGAGCTGCAAGCCGCGTTCGCCGCGCAGGGCCTGCCCGGCTTCCCGGCCGAGCTCGACATCGCCGAGCGCACCGAGGACCACGTGCAGATGCTGTCGCTCGACGCGATGCTGCAGTTCGCGCGCGCCGCCAACGCCGGCGCGGTCACCTACGACGTCACCTACTTCCCGCATGCCGACGAGGCCGAGGTCGACTACCAGCTGAACCAGCTGGCGCACGACCTGGAGATCAGCGCCGAGGTCATCCGCGACCTGTGCGCGGCCGAGATCGGCGAGTACCTGGCGCTCGACGCGAAGCGCGACGCGAACGTCCCGGTGCACAGCATCGTGGAGGCCTACGTCGGCGGCACGGCCGTCGCCTGGTACGGCATGAACGACTACCCGCGCCTCAAGCGCGTCATCCTGCGCAAGCTGGCCCAGGGCGGCGCCCAGGCCCGGCGCAACTTCATCCTGCGCGCGAGCAAGGCCCAGGTGGACCTGCTCGAAGACTACTGATCCAAGCGCTGACCCGACACGGCGCCCGCCGCGTGCGGCGGGCGCCTTCCCATTCAAGGAGGGACCCCTTATGAAACCCACTGTGTACATGGAGGAAATGGACGCGTTCACCTACCGCGAGAAGCTGGCGAAGGACGCCGTGGTGTTCATCCCCGTCGGCGCGCTCGAGCAGCACGGCTCGCACATGGCCATGTGCGTGGACGCCGCGCTGACCAAGGCGATGGCCGGAGCCACGGCCGAGGCGCTCGTCGCCGACACGGACGGCGCGCTCGAGGGCATCGTGGCCGCGCCCATCAACTACGGCTACCGCTCCCAGCAGCGCTCGGGCGGCGGCTTCCACCTCACGGGCACCACGTCGCTGTCCGGCACGACGCTCATCGCGCTGGCGAAGGACGTCGTGTTCGGCCTCATCCTGCACGGCGCGCGCAAGATCGTGCTCATGAACGGGCACTACGAGAACTACCAGTTCATCTTCGAGGGCGCCGAGCTGGCGCTGGAGAAGGCACGCGAGAGCGGCATCGACGACGTGAAGATCCAGCTGCTGTCGTACTGGGACTTCGTCGACGAGGAGACCATCGAGGCCCTCTACCCCGACGGCTTCACCGGCTGGGACCTCGAGCACGCCGGCGTCATGGAGACGTCGCTCATGCTGCTGTTCCACCCCGACCTCGTCGACATGGACAAGACGGGCGACGCGCTGTACGACGGCCTGCCCGCCGAGCTGCCGAATTACGACGTGCTGCCCATCGTCCCCGGCTACACGCCGCCTTCGGGCTGCCTGTCCTCGCCCGTGGAATCGTCGCGCGAGAAGGGGGCCATCCTGCGCAACGTGGCGGTGAAGCACATGGTGGAAGCCGTCAAGCACGAGTTCTCCGGCGAGGGAGACTACCATGAGGTCTAAGAGTTCGGACGACGACGCGCGCAGGCACGTCCACCCCATGGAGGTGGAGGACGAGTCGGGCGAGGTGGACCCCGAGCCGAAGGAGGCGCAGGCCGCGCGCCTCGGCCGCACGGTCAAGCACGACTACGTCATCCGCGCCGTGTCCGTGGCCATCGTGGCCGTCGTGCTGGGCATCGCGCTGGTCAGCGCCGACACGTTCATCAACGCGGTGGGCGCGCTGCGCACGTTCGTCACGCAGTACTGCAGCTGGTGGATCGTGCTGTGCGCGTTTTTGTGCTTCGCCGTGTGCGTGCTCGTGGCGGTGACGAAGCTCGGCACGATCAGGCTGGGCGGCAAGGACGCCAAGCCCGCGTTCTCGTACTTCTCCTGGTTCGCGATGCTGTTCGCCACCGGGCAGGGCGTGGGCCTCGTGTTCTGGGCCGTGGCCGAGCCCATCATGATGTACGGCGGGACGCCGTTCAACGCCCCCGATCCCCTGTTCGCCGGCGACACGGCGCTTGCGTGGACGTACTTCCACTGGGCCATCCCCGCGTGGGCCATCTACGCCATCGTGTCGCTGTTCATGTCCTACGCCCGCTACAACATGCACAAGGACACCACGTTCCGCGGCACGGTGGAGGACCTGTTCCCCGCCCGCGCGAAGCGGCCCGTCGGCATCGTCGTGGAGATCCTCGTGGTCATCGCCACCATCTTCGGCCTGACCACGTCGCTGGGGCTGGCGTCCTACCAGTTCAACACCGGCATCCAGCAGATCTTCAACATCCAGACCGGGCAGGCCCTGCAGGTGGCGTTCGTCATCCTGTTCGGCGCCATCGCCACCATGTCGGTGTGGTTCGGCGTGGTGAAGGGCATCAAGAACATCTCGAACGCGAACGCGATCATCTCCATCGTGTTCGTGGCGGCCGTGTTCATCTTCGGCCCGACGCTGTACATCCTCGGCGTGCTGCCCGAGTCGCTCAGCGTGTTCGTCGACCAGTTCATGCTGATGAGCGGGTTCACCGAGGCGACGAACCTCGCCGCGGGCATCGCCTCGTACGGCGACTCCTGGCAGGCGTTCTGGTCGTTCTTCATCTTCTGCTGGTGCTTCGCGTTCGCCACGTTCACGGCGGGCTTCGTGTCCACCATCTCCCGCGGCCGCACGCTGCGCGAGTTCGTGGGCGGCGTGGTGTTCGTGCCCGCGGCCGTCTGCATCGTGTGGACGTGCGTGGTGGGCGGCACCGGCGTGTGGGCGGCGATGTCCGACCCCGGCATCGTGGCGCAGACCACGGCCGACTCCTCGATGGGCCTGTTCCTCACCATCGACAGCATCCCCATGGTCGGCGGGGTGCTGACCGTCGTGGCCACCATCCTCATCGGGGGCTACATCGTGACCTCGGTGGACTCCGGCGTCATGGCGCTGTCGAACTTCGTGTCGCCCGCCGCGCGCCAGAGCCGCGGGTTCAAGGTGGTGCTGGCGCTGTGCATCACGGCGCTCGCCGTGCTGTTCATGGTGACGGCCGGCCAGGACTTCCTCAACACCATCCAGTTCGCCACCATCGCCGGCGGCATCCCGTTCAGCATCGTCGTGCTGCTGATGGGCATCCAGTTCTTCAAGTGGGTCAAGCACGACGAGCAGCTGGTTGAGCGCGGCATGGCCGAGCCGTTCCCCGCGGGGTCGCTCGCGGCCGAGCAGCTGCGGCGGTGGCATGAGGAGAAGGACGCGCGCGACGCCGAGGAAGCCTGGCGCGCGCGGCACGAGGGGCCCGACGCCCTCGACGGCCCCGTCGCCGACGAGCCGATGGCGGAGGGATCGCGATGAGCGCCGAAGCGGCCCGCCCGATGCCGAAGGTGCCGTTCAAGGTGGCCGCCTCGTCGTTTTTGGGCAACTTCATCGAATGGTTCGACTACGCCACCTACACGTACTTCGCCATCACCATCGGCATCGTGTTCTTCCCCGAGTCGGAGGTGAACTCCACGCTGCTCGCGTTCGCGGTGTTCGCGCTGTCGTTCGTGTTCCGCCCGTTGGGAGCCGCGTTCTGGGGCAGCATGGGCGACAAGAAGGGGCGCAAGTGGTCGCTGTCGCTGTCCATCTTCATGATGACGGGCGCGGCGTTCCTCATCGGCTGCCTGCCGTCGTACGAGACGGTGGGCCTGCTGTCCCCCATCCTGCTGCTGTGCCTGCGCAGCATCCAGGGGTTCTCGGCGGCCGGGGAGTACTCGGGCGCGGCGGTGTTCCTGGCCGAGTACGCGCCGGCGAACCACCGCGGCAAGTACTGCTCGCTCGTGCCCGCGTCCACCGCGGCCGGCCTGCTGGCGGGCTCCACCGCGGCGCTCGTCATCAAGCTGCTGCTGCCCGAGGCCGACGTGGTCTCCTGGGGCTGGCGCATCCCGTTTCTGCTGGCCGGCCCCCTCGGGCTCGTGGCGCACTACATCCGCACGAAGCTCGAGGACTCGCCCACCTACCAGGAGATGACCTCGGCGGCCGACCCGGCCAAGGAGGCGCCGCGCCCCACGCGCCTCGTGTTCAAGAAGTACAAGAAGCGCCTCGTGGCCAGCATCGCGGCCACCATGGTGAACTCGGTGGGCTTCTACCTCGTGCTCACCTACCTGCCCACGTACCTGACCAGCTACACGTCGATGGAGGCCTCGGCGGCGCAGCTGGCCACCGACATCGCGCTGGTCACGTACATCTTCATCATCTTCGGAGCCGGGAAGGTGTCGGACATCGTGGGCCGCAAGAAGATGCTGCTGGGCTCGTGCGCGGCGTTCATCGTGCTCAGCATCCCCGCGTTCATGATGCTGGGGACGGCCCAGCTGCCCATCGTCATCGCGGCCGAGCTCATCATGTGCGTGACGCTGTCGTTCAACGACGCGAACATCGCCTGCTACCAGGCCGAGATGTTCCCCACCGAGGTGCGCTACACCGGCGCGGCGCTCGGCTCGAACATCGCCTACGTGGTGTTCGGCGGCACGGCCTCGATGGTGGCCACCGCGCTCATCGACGCCACGGGCAACGGCCTCATGCCCGCGTACTACATGATGGGCATCTGCCTCGTGGCCGGCATCGTGCTGCTGTTCACGGCGCACGAGTACGCCGGCGTCAAGCTGAACGACATCGAGTAGGACGCGGAAGGGGCGCTCGGCGCGTGCCGGGCGCCCCTTCCCTAACGCGCCGCCATCCCTTGCGCTACAACTCGGAGCGGCCTCTGGCGCGCCGCCCGCCCGCATGGTTTCCTGCGGTCATGGCCTTTCGGAAGACATACGTGGAAGTGACGGCGCGCATCGACGTGGACGGGCGCCTCACGCCGCTCGCCATCGTGTGGCGCGACGGGCGCACGTTCGCCGTCGACCGCGTGCACGAGGCCATCCGGCGCGCGTCGCAGCGCGTGGGCGGCACGGGCGTCCGCTACCTCGTGTCGGTGAACGGCCACGAGAAGTACCTCTTCTACGAAGGCCCCCGCTGGTTCGTCGAGGAGATCGCCCCCGACGAGCCCCGCGCCACCTAGCGCCCTTCGTCGTAGTCGCCGCCGTACGCTTCCGCTCTTCCGCTATACTGGTGGGCGACCGTACGAAGCGCCAACGAGGAGACCACCGCATGAGCAAGCACGACCGCGTCGAGGGCACCCTCGACCTCGACGAGAGCACGCCCCCGACCCATCGCAAGATCCCCCTGCCGCTCAAGGTGTTCGGCATCCTGTGCATCGTCAGCGGCGCGGCCATCGTGCCGGTGCTCGTGCTGCTCATCGTCGGGATGGTCATCGCGTTCCAGCAGGGCATGATCACCGGCGAGCTGTCCACGGCCACGCTCGTCATCTTCATCGCCGACGCCGTGCTCATGACGGTGCTGGCCACCATGTTCGTCATCCTCGGCATCCGCCTGCTGCGCGACAAGCGCCGCCGCACGGCGCAGATCGCCGAGGTCATGATCGTCATCCTCATCCTGGTCATCCTCTGCGACATGATGCTCTCCGGCCTCACGCCCGACCTCATCCCCTACGGCGTGGTGCTCGTCGTGCTCATCGCCCTGTCGAGCTACGTGGACCCGTCGCTGGCCGACGAGCGCGAGCTGCAGCGCAAGCTGCGCGACATGGAGACGCGCGAGGCTGCCGAGGACGGCACGCTCGGCCGCGACGAGACCGGCAAGGGCTTCATCGCGCTCAACTTCTTCAACCTGTTCTGGATCTTCGTCGTGTGCTGCGTGCTGGGGCTCATGATCGAGACGGCGTACCACTTCCTCGTGGTGAACCCGGGCCACTACCAGGACCGCGCGGGCCTGCTGTTCGGGCCGTTCTCGCCCATCTACGGCTTCGGCGCCGTGCTCATGACCGTGGCGCTCAACCGCTTCCACGACAAGAACGTCATCCTCATCTTCCTGGTGAGCGCCGTCATCGGAGGCGCGTTCGAGTACCTCACCAGCTGGTTCATGCAGTTCGCCTTCGGCATCGTGGCCTGGGACTACACGGGCACGTTCCTGTCCATCGACGGGCGCACGAACGGCATGTTCATGGCCATGTGGGGCGTGCTGGGCGTGGTGTGGATCAAGCTCCTGCTGCCGTGGATGCTCAAGCTGGTGAACCTCATCCCGTGGAACTGGCGCTACGCGGTGACCACCGTGTGCGCCGTGCTCATGATCGTCGACGGCGGCATGACGCTGCTGTCGCTCGACTGCTGGTACCAGCGCGAGGCGGGCAACCAGCCCGAGACAGCCGTGGCCCAGTTCTTCGCCGACCACTTCGACAACCAGTACATGGAAGAGCGGTTCCAAAGCATGTCGATCGACCCGAGCAACGCCACCCGCGCGAGCTAGGCGGGAGAAGCGGCGCGATCGCGATCGGAGGGAGTCCGCGCCTACGCCTCGGCCGAGCCCGTGAGCGCCGCGCGCACGCCGCGCACCATGAGCCGCCCGAGCGCGACGCCGGCGAGGCACATGAGGACGCTGCCGCAGGCGTACAGCGCGCCCGTGGCGTACTTGCCGCGCTCCAGCAGCGTGAGCGTTTCGAGCGAGAACGCCGAGAACGTGGTGAAGCCGCCGCACACGCCCG
Organism: Eggerthella hominis; assembly: GCF_014287365.1. Taxonomy (NCBI): domain Bacteria; kingdom Bacillati; phylum Actinomycetota; class Coriobacteriia; order Eggerthellales; family Eggerthellaceae; genus Eggerthella; species Eggerthella hominis. The sequence goes on along the minus strand of NZ_JACOOA010000006.1, from coordinate 262,568 downwards.
TCTTGAGGAACAGCACGGCGTTGTCGGACATGCCGGGCCACACCGTGGCGGCCTCGAACACCGCGCCGATGAGCACCGCGCCCGCGAAGTTGATGATGAACGTCATGAGCGGAAAGTCGCCCTCGACCGGCACGAGGCCCAAAAGATAGCGGCCCACCGACCCGATGAAGCCTCCCATTCCCACGCACAGCACCGCCAACATCGCCCGCTCCTTCGCTCGCCTTCCCACGTCGTGCGGGCATCAGTATACTCCAGGCGCGCCGAAAACGGGTCGCGCGGCGCGCAGAGAGGCGGGGATGGGATGGGGATGAGGGCGCGAGGCGGAACGGGGCGAGGGAGCGGGCATCGCGGCACCGCTCGCCCGCGGCCCGAGCCGCCGCCCCGCGCGAAAAAAGAGGCTCCCCGGATCGTATCCGGGGAGCCTCCGAACCGAGACGAGCCGTGCGGCTCCGGCTCGGTCTAAACCGCCGTGCGGCTTCGGCTCGGCCTACGCCTGCTTCTTAATGGAATGCGCCAGGAAGGTGCACACCGCGATGATGACGATGCTCACGAGCGACGTCCACTGGAACGCGCCCTGCATGATGTTCATGACGATGCCGACGATGCCCAGCACGAGGCCGATGATGCACAGCACGAAGAACAGCCCGATCTTGTGCGGGTTCTTGGCGCCGCGCAGGCCCAGCAGGCCGATGATCAGGTTGATCACGCCGCCGATGATGGTGCCGACGCCGAAGGCGAGCGCCGCGCTCGACATGCTCATGGGGCCGGAGCCCATGTCGATGGATTCGGCGGACATCCCGGGCACCGCCGACCCTGCCGCCATGAACGCACCCAGCAGGATGACGATGATAGCCCAGACGATCAGGATGATGGAGATGATTTTCAGCGTTTTCTGGGAACCGGACACGGTCGCCCCTCTCTGTCGATGATGCGAAGTCTGCCGCGCCTTCCCGCAACGCGGGAACGAGGGCGCGGCGGGCCTCCCACCGTACGAAACGTGCACCCCTGCGCACGCTGCGCGGAGCGTACCGCGCAGCTGAAAGTGTAGCGCTGCGGATGCGGCCGCCCCTATCTCCAACAAGCGATTCAACCACATTTTGAGGAACGGAGGGCGGCGCACGGCAGGTCCTCCCCGCGGTTTTCCCTTGACTTCGAACACTCGTTTGCGTAGTATACGAACATACATTCTCGCGAACATTTGATCTGACGAACGGATGAACGAATGGACCTCGTTGGCAAGCTCGAAATCCTCGCCGATGCCGCGAAATACGACGTGGCGTGCACGTCGTCGGGCATCGACCGCGACGCGCAGAAGAGCAAGCTGGGCAACACGCTGGCCGCCGGATGCTGCCACAGCTTCGCGGCCGACGGGCGCTGCATCACGCTGCTCAAGGTGCTCATGACGAACGTCTGCGTGTACGACTGCGCCTACTGCGTGAACCGCGTGTCGAACGAGGTGCCGCGCGCCGCGTTCAAGCCGCGCGAGCTGGCCGACCTCACCATCGCGTTCTACCGCCGCAACTACATCGAGGGCCTGTTCCTCAGCTCGGGCGTCATCCGCAACCCCGACTACACCACCGAGCTCATGATCCAGACGCTCTCCATCCTGCGCGAAGAGCACGGCTTCCGCGGCTACGTCCACGCGAAGGCGGTGCCCGGCACCTCGCCCGAACTCGTGCAGCAGCTGGGCCATCTGGCCGACCGCATGAGCGTGAACATGGAGCTGCCCTCCCAGAAGAGCCTGCAGCTGCTCGCGCCCGAGAAGGACAAGCAGCGCATCATCGCGCCCATGCGCCAGATCCGCGACAACATCGCCGTGGACAAGGACACCCGCGCGCTCGTGCGCAAGCAGACCACCTACATGAAACAGGTCCGCCCCAAGAAGAAGGAGCGGGCCTTCGTGCCCGCCGGCCAGTCCACGCAGATGATCGTGGGGGCCTCGCCCGAGAGCGACTTCCAGATCCTCAACCTGTCGGCGGCGCTGTACCGCACGCTGTCGCTCAAGCGCGTGTTCTTCAGCGCCTACACGCCCGTGAACGACGACAAGCGCCTGCCCGGCACCGACGCCATCCAGCTCAACCGCGAGCACCGGCTCTACCAGGCCGACTGGCTGCTGCGCTTCTACCGCTTCGACGTGACCGAGATCATCGACGAGGACAACCCGTTCCTCGACCCCGACCTCGACCCGAAGGCGAACTGGGCCATCAACCACCTCGACTTCTTCCCGGTGGAGGTGAACACGGCCCCGCTCGAGGCGCTGCTGCGCGTGCCCGGCATCGGCGTGCGCGGCGCGAACCTCATCGTGCGCGCGCGACGCACCGCGTGCTTGCGCGAGCCGGAGCTGCGCCGTCTGGGCATCGCCTACAAGCGCGCCCGCTTCTTCATCACGTGCAGCGGCGGCTACGCGGGCCAGGGCGTCGACTTCTCCCGCGAGGGGCTGCGCGCGCAGCTGGCCGCGCCCATCAAGGGCGGCAACCACGGCCGCCGCGCCGACAAGACCACGCCGGGGCAGATGAGCCTGTTCGAGAGCGTCGAAACGCCCGAGAAGGCGCGCATCGCCGCCGGCGCGGGGCAGCGGGCGCTCGAGGCGGGGCCCGCCGCCGCGCCGGCGGCCGACGGGACGTACGGATGGCAGCGCGCCCTCGAGATGCCGGAAGCCGTGTGCGCATGAGCCGCGCGACCGCCGCCGACGATCCCCCGTTCGTCTCGGAAGAACCCCTCGTCGACGTCGCGTACGGCTACGACGGCACGCTCGAGGGGCTGCTGTCGGCCGTGTTCGAGGCGTACGCGCGCCGCGAGGACCCGCAGGACGTCGCGCCCGCCTCCGTGCTGCAGCCGCGCCTCGGGCAGACCGTGCGCATCGTCGAGACGGACGAGGAGCGCGCCGTGCGCGTGCGGCGCGGCCTGAGGAGCCGCTGCGGCGATGCCGTCTACGACGCCGTCAAGCACGCCTCGCTCAGCGACCAGCCCGACGCCGGCACCGTCGTCTACCGCTTCATCCGCTACGCGATGGCGCAGAACCGCCCGGGACGCGCGCGCCGCCGCGTGCTGAACGATCTCGCGCATCCCGCCGTCCAGCCGCTCCATCGCCTCGAGCGCTCCGTCCTGAACGAGCGCCACCGCATGCTGCAGTTCCTCCGCTTCGAGCACCTGGAGAACGGCGTCTGGTTCGCGCGCTGCAACCCCGCGGCCTCGGTCATCCCGCTGCTCATGGACTGGTTCAGCGGGCGCTTCAACACGCAGCCGTTCATCATCTTCGACGAGGCGCACAACGTCGCCGGCGTGTACGAGGGCCGCGACTGGTACCTCGTGGAGACGGAGCACGTCGACCTGCCCGACCGCGCGTCCGAGGAGCGCCTCATGCAGCAGGCGTGGAAGCGCTTCTACGACACCGTGGCCGTCGAGGCCCGCTACAACCCCGAGCTGCGCCGCCAGTTCATGCCCAAGCGCTTCTGGAAGAACCTCACCGAGATGCAGGAAGACCTCCCCGGCACCGAAATCTCCCCGCGGTAGCCCTGCGCCTCGCGGCGTCAGCTCCTCCGCGCCCCCGCCGGCCCTCGGACGCCGGTCAGGTCGAACGGGGGGATGAAGCTGTCCTCGGCGGCGCCGCCCTGCTGCCAGAAGTAGTCCTCCACGCCCAGCTCGTCGGCGTAGTCCAGCAGGCGCTCGTACTCCTCGTCGGAAACGCGCCCGGCGAGCTCGGGGCAGCGCCGCAGCGTCGCGGCCGCGCGAGCGTCGCCCGCAGCTGCGGCATCGGCGAGCACGGGCGTGTACTGGTTCATGAGCGACAGCAGCACCGCGTCGCCGAAGCGCTCGTGCACGAGGCGCACGACGCGCTTCGAGTCCTCGAGCGCGCCCGGCAGCATGAGATGGCGCACGATGACGCCGCTCGTCAGGCGCGGCGCGCCGTCCACCTCGTCGAACGCCGGCGCGCCCGCCTCCTCCACCATCGCCTTGAGCGCCTCAAGCGCCGCCGCGGGGTAGTCGGGCACCTGCGAATAGCGGCGCGCCAGCGCGGCATCGGCGTACTTGAAGTCCGTGAGGTACGCGTCCACGACGCCCGCGTTCGCCCGCACGGCGGCGACCGTCTCGTATCCCGACGTGTTCCACACGACGGGCAGCGCGAGCCCGCGGGCGCGCGCCCATGCCACGGCCGCGCGCGCCTCGGGCGCGTAGTGCGTCGGCGTGACGAAGTTGACGTTGAGGGCGCCCTGCTCCTGCAGCTCGAGGCACATCGCGCCCAACCGCTCGACGCTCACCGCCTCGCCCGCCTCCCCCGCGGCGATCACCGCGTTCTGGCAGTACGCGCACCTGAGCGGGCAGTGCGCGAAGAACACCGTGCCGCTGCCGCGCGCGCCGCTGACGGGAGGCTCCTCCCAGAAGTGCAGCGCCGCGCGCGCCACCACGAGGCGGCCGTCCGCCCCGCACGCGCCGCGCTCCCCCGCCGCGCGGTCGGCCCCGCACGAACGCGGGCAGAGGTCGCACCCCATGGCGCTAGTTGGCCGAGTACGCGCCGTAGCCGGGGTAGTCGGGGTAGGAGCCGTGGTCGTGCCCGTGGTCGTGGTCGTGCCCGCAGCCGTCGTCGAGGTCGTCGAAGTCCTCGGACGCGTCGCCGTAGGCCTGCTCGGCGCGGGTCCAGTCGAGGCCCTGCTCGGCGCACGCCTTCTCCTCCCCGTACACGAGCGCCAGCGCCGCGGGCGCCTTGTCGGCGCCGCCGATGACGGCCAGCAGCTCCAGGAGGTGCAGGCACGCCTCGGCCTGCGGCAGGATGAGGTCCACGTCGTCGGCGGCCGTCAGCGCAGCGGACAGCTCGGCCATGAACATCTCCACCGTGTACGTGCCGTCGAAGCGGCCCGTGTTCACCGCGGCCAGCACCTGCTCGGCGACGGGCGTCGCGGCGCCCACGCGCTCCACGGCCTGGTCGAGCGACGCCGACGAGCGGCGTACGGCGCGGTACAGCGCATCGGCCTCCACGGCCGAGATCACCTGCGCCGTGGTCTGCAGCGTGTACGCGGCGCGCGCGAGCTGCGCCGAGCCCGCCCCGCCCGTTTCCTGCACCGTGCCGGCGATCGCCTCGAGCACGGGGCGCGCCTCGTCCACCGCCTCCTCGTCGCCGCCGACGAAGCACACGAGGTTGTCGCGGTCGCCGAACGCGTCCGCGCGCGCCATGTCGACGACCACGAGCGGCGCTTCCACCGACATGAGGTCGCTCACCACGGCCACGGCGTTCAGCTCGCGCGCGAAGCTCGGCGTCGAGGCCGACAGGTCGATGAGCAGCGCGCCCTTCCCCGCCGCCTGCACGAGCCCCTCCTCGTCGAAGTACGCGTCCTCGAGCGCCGTCTGCGACGTGCAGAACGTGATGATGGCCTCGGCATGCGCGAGGTCCTCGGTGCGCGTGCAACCGGCGGCCTCGAGGCGGGCCGTCACCATGGCGCCCACCGTCTCGTTGCCCGAGTATACGAACGAAAGTTCCATCTAAGCACCTTTCCCGATGCGTCTGAGTAGCGTGCGTTGCACAGGGCGCGCGTCGCGCGCGTGCGGGCTATTCGCCGCCCTTGACCTTCTTCGCGATGCGGTCGGCAACCGACAGCTCCTCGCGCTTGTCGTTGCCCCAGAACACCACCGCGATCATGTCCGGCCCCACATGGCTTCCGATGACCGGCCCGATGCTGCTCTCCAAGAACAGGATGCTGTCGTCGGTCTTGCCGAGCGCCTCCTGCAGGCGCGCGGCGTCCTTCGGGCAGTCGGCGTTGCCGATGACCACGCAGCGGCCCGGCCGCGAGTCGGCCTTGCGCTTGTTGTAGTAGTCGGCCAGCTGCTTGATGCCCTTCTTGCGCCCGCGCGCCACGCCCGCCAGCGACAGCTTGCCGTCGGTGGTGATGGTCAGCAGCGGCTTCACGTCCAGCTTGGAACCCGCGTACGCCACCGAGCTGGGGATGCGGCCGCCGCGTCGCAGCGCCTCGAGGTCGTCCACCATGAACTCGGCGTCCACGAAGTAGCGCGCCTCCTCGGCCCAGCGCGCCAGCTCGAGCGCCGTCATGCCGTTGTCGCGCTGGCGCAGCGCCTCGTACACCAGCAGCGCCTCGGCCACCGAGGCCAGGCACGTGTCCACGAGGTACAGCTCGGCGTCGGGATGCTCGGCCATCAGCTGGTCGTGCACGAGCGCGGCTGCGTCGAAGCTGCCCGACAGCCCGCTCGAGAAGCTCAGGAACACGGTGGGCACGCCGCTTTCGATGGCGCGCTCGAACGCGTCGCGGAACACGGGCACGGGCACCTGCGCCGTGGTTGGCTCCTCGCCGTTGCGCATCGCCTGGTAGAAATCGTGCGCCGTCGACGCTTGGTACAGGTCGTCGACGTGCTCCCCGTCGCTCATGACGTAGGGGAACTTGATGAGCTCGACGCCTTCCCGATCAACGACCTCGTACGGCAGGTCGCAGCACGAATCGATGATGAGGTTGCACTGATGCTGCATAACGGTTCTCGCTTTCTGAGCGGTTTGCAAACGGTGTCTGACGATGGGCGCGGACGGCTAGGACGCGCAGGCGCGCGCCTGGGCCGGGCCGGAGAGCTTGCCCGCGAGGGCGTTGGCGCACTCGTAGGCGATGCCCACCGCCGGCCCCACGTGCAGGCCGATGACGGGGCTCACCGGCAGCACGCTCACCGAGCGCCCGATGAGCGGCTCGACGACCTCGCGCGCCCATTCGATGGCCGGCGTCTTGTCGCCGATGTAGTGCACCACGACGTGCTTGAGGCCGTGCTGCTCGATGTCGCTTTTGAACGTGGCCACGATCTTGTCGAGCGCCTTCTTGCGCGTGCGCACCTTCGCGAACGTCGTGGCCTTGCCGTCGCTCACCGTGAGCACGGGCGACAGCTGGATGAGGTTGCCCAGCAGCGCGGCCGCGTTGCCGATGCGCCCGCCCCGCTGCAGGAACGTGAGCGTCTCGGGCGTGAACAGGAAGCGGGTGGACGCGATGCCCTGGAGGGCGGCTGCGGCGCAGCCGGCGAGGTCCTCGCCCGCGTCGCGCGCGGCCACGGCGTCGAACACCGGCCACGCCTCGTCGTAGCCGCACGACGTGGAGTCCACGATGACGTAGGTGAAGTCGATGTTGCGCGCCTTCACGGCGCGGGCGGCCCGCACGGCACCCTCGTAGGTTCCCGACAGCTCCGAGGAGATGAAGATGCCCAGCACCTCGTCGCCCGCGCGCGCCGCCTCTTCGAACAGGCTCTCCAGCACGAGCTGGGACGGCTGGCTGGACGTGGGGATGTCGTCCACCATGTCGTAGATGTCGGCGTAGAACGCATCGAGGTCCATGTCCGCATCGGCGTACTCGGTCCCCTCGCGGTTCACGAACAGGGTGACCACGTCGATGCCGGCCTCGCGCGCCACGTCGGCCGGAATGGAAGCGACCGAATCCGTAAGTATCTTGATCATGACATCCTTCCTTGACATGGGGCGCATGCGCCCTCGAACAAATCGCGTATCCTCGTACCCTACGCGATGCCCCGCAGCTTCACAACCAGATCGCGGCGACGCTCAAAAAGACCATATTCGAGGCCTACCGGGTAGGTGTGCGCGTTCAACATGCGCTTCTGGCTCTCGTCGAGGGTGGCGAGCCCCGCCTGCGCGCGCTCGCGGGCGGCCCACGCGTCGCGCTCGGACGCGTCGAGCACCGTGCGCCCCTCGCGCGCGAGGGGCTTGAGCAGCGTCTCGGAGCACAGCCCCGCGAGATTCTTCTGCCGCAGGTCGTCGGAAGGGTCCACGATGACCTCGCGCTTGCCGTCGCCCGGCGCGTTCACGTCGAACACCATGTCGCCGGCCAAGCGCCCGCTGCCGCAGTAGAAGTAACGGCGCACGTCCAGCACGCCGGGCGTGGTCAGCTTGGCAGCCGATTCGGATATCTTCAGGCGATCGGTCCACGCCGCATCGCCCGGGGCGCGCGTGGCCGACAGCTTGTACACGCCGCCCAGCGTGGGCTGGTCGTAGGCGCAGGCCAGCTTCGTGCCCACGCCCCACGAGGTCACCTGCGCGCCCTCGTCGCGGATGGACTGGATGGTGAACTCGTCCAGGTCGTTCGACAGCACGATGCCGCAGTCGGTCAGGCCGGCCTCGTCCAGCATCGAGCGCGCCATGCGCGCGAGCCACGACAGGTCGCCCGAGTCGATGCGGATGCCGCTCAGGCGCTCGCCGCGCTCGCGCATCTCGAGGCCCACGGTGATGGCGTTTCTGATGCCCTGCTCCACGTCGTAGGTGTCCACGAGCAGCACGCAGTTCTTCGGGAACGCCTCGGCGTAGGCGCGGAACGCCGTGAGCTCGTCGGGGAACGACATGACCCATGAGTGGGCGTGCGTGCCCGACACGGGCAGGTCGAACAGCTTGCCCGCCAGCACGTTGGAGGTGGAGGCGCAGCCGCCGACGATGGCCGCGCGGCTGGCCCACAGGCCGCCGCCCGCGCCCTGGGCGCGGCGCAGGCCGAACTCGGCCACGGGAGCCTGGGCGGCCAGGCACACGCGCGCCGCCTTCGTGGCGATGAGCGTCTCGAAGTTCACGCAGTTCAAAAGCGCCGTCTCGATGAGCTGGCAATCCATGATGGGACCGGTCACGCGCACGAGCGGCTCGTGCGGGAACACCACGGTGCCCTCGAGCACCGCGTCGATGTCCACGCGCAGCTCGAAGCTGCGCAGGTAGTCGAGGAACGCGGGCTTGAACAGCTTGCCGCCGCCGGGGGCGTCGAGCGAGGCGAGGTAGGCCACGTCGTCCTCGGAGAACGCGAACTCGTCCACGAGGTCGGCCAGCTGCGCCATGCCGCATGCGATGGCGTAGCCGCCCTTGAACGGGTAGTCGCGGAAGTACATGTGGAAGCAGGCCTGCGTGTCGCCCTGGCCGCTCTCCCAATAGCCCTGCGCCATCGTGAGCTGGTACAGGTCCGTCAACAACGCGTAGTCGATCCTCATGATCGATGAGCCTCCTCGCAAACGTCGGGTATCCGTCGGTTATTCGCCGCTCGGCGCCGCGCCGCCCGCACCGGGCGCGCCTGCGCCCTCCGGGCCGCCGGCCTTGTGGCTGCGCCGGCGGGCGCGGCGATGCCCGCCGTCTCCCGTGCGATCGGCCTCGGGGCTCGGAGCGCCCGAGCGCTCGGGGCGGGGCGCCTTGTCCTGGCGCGACTGCTGGGGCTTCTGGCCCTGACGCAGGCCCGAGGACTTCTGGCCGGGACGCTGCTTCGAGGGCTGCATGCCCTTCGGCCCCTGCTTCTTCGCACCCTCGCCGCCCTGGCGCTGGCCCTGCTGCTTCTTGCCGCCGCCGTTGCCGTTGCCGCCGCCGTTACCGCCCTGGCCCTGCCCCTGGCGGCGTTTCTGCTGCGGGCCGCCCTGGCCGCCCTTCGGCGCGCCGCCGCCCTGCTGCTTCTGCTTGCGCTTCTGCGCCTCGGCCGCCTCGGGGGCCGCGCCCTCGCCGCCGACCTTCGTCGAGCGCCTCCTGCGCGGCTTGCGCGCGCTCTGTCCCTGCGCGTCGGCCTGCTGCTTGCTGCCGCCGCCGTTCTTCTGGTTGCCGTTGCCGCCGCGCCCGCCGTTCGAGCCGCCGCCGTTGCGCGACTGCTTCTGCCCGCCGCGGCCCGTGCGGCGCACGGAGCCCGGATCGGCCAGCTTGTCCTGCCCGGTCAGCTGCGTGGTGGTGCTGAACAGCGCCGACTCGCTCGCGAACCCGATGGGGTCCTGCGTCGTGGCGTCCTGCCACGCCTCCTCGCCCACGCGGTTCGGGCGGTTCGAGCCCTCCTCGGGCGGGTCGAAGTCGGCCAGCGGCACCTTCACGGGCTTCTCGCCCATGATCTTGAGCGACACGACCTCGCGCGGCACGTCGAGGTCGACCACCTTCGCAGGACCGTCGGGCGTCTCCACCGTAGCGTTCTGCTTCGGCGCGCGGCTCTTGAAGTCCTTGTACGCATCGAACTCGTAGCGCAGGCAGCACATGAGGCGGCCGCACACGCCCGAGATCTTCTGCGGGTTGAGCGAGAGGTCCTGCTCCTTGGCCATGCGGATGGACACGGGGCAGAACTCGCCGCCCAGGCGCTTGCAGCACAGCTCCTGGCCGCAATGCCCCAGGCCGCCCACCATGCGGGCCTCGTCGCGCACGCCGATCTGACGCATGTCGATGCGCACGTGGAAATGCGCGGCCAGCTTGCGCACGAGCTCGCGGAAGTCCACGCGCTCCTCGGCCTCGAAGTAGAAGATGGCCTTGTCGCCCTCGAACAGGTACTCCACCGACACGGGGTGCATGTCGCCGCTCGCCTCGGACGCCATCTCCTTGAAGACGGGCAGGGCCTCGCGCGCCTTGGCCTCCAGGTCGGCCGCACGGGCCTCGTCCTCGTCCGTCGCGATGCGCTTGACGGGCTTGAGCGGGCTTTTCAGCTTCTTGACCTGGGCTTCGTCGGCCTCGAACGCGTCGTGGGCCGCACGGCCGAACTCGGTGCCGCGGGCGGTGGTCACGATCACGCCGTCGCCGGCGCGCACATCAAGATCCCCGGCGTCGAACCAGAGCGTCTTGGGGTTGTAGTACAGGTTAATCGGCGCTATGCGAACCATAGAGCACCTCTCTTATCTCGAACAGCATCGCGTCGATGCACGTTTCCGGTGATACATTATACGAGATCGCCTCGTCGCAGCGGCGCACGGCCTTGAGCGCGGCGGCGGCGCGCGCCTCGTCGGTCGCCTCGGCCGCCTCCATGATGGACGCGCGCGCGTCCACGTTGATCACGAGCTCGGGCGTCTCGGCGCACACGGCCATGACGTCGCGCAGCCACGAGCGCGCGATGGCCGTCAGCTGGCGCAGCGACTCGAAGGTCTTGGCCGTCAGCTGGCGCTTGTTGCGCGCCTCGATCTGGCGGATGGCCGACTTCGCGAGGAAGTCCGCGTTCTCGGCGAGATCCTGCTCCTGCTCGGCGCGCGCCACGTCGAGCGGCGCCTTCACGAGCACCACGAGGTCGCTCGCGAACCCGATGGCGTCCCAATCGTCGGCTTTGCGCAGGTAGCCCAGCACTTCCAGCACGCGGGCGCGGAACGCCAGGCGCTCGTTGGACTTCAGGAACTCCACGGCGCGCGTGATGGAGCCGTCGCAGGCCTCGACGGCCATGCGCGCCTGCTCGCGCGACGCGCCCGTGTTCTGCACGATGATGCCGGCCGCCTCGCTTGCCGGGATGGTGCGGAACGGCACCACCTGGCAGCGCGACAGGATGGTGGGCAGCACGCTCTCGCGCGTGCGCGCGAGCAGGATGAGCACCACGTCGGACGGCGGCTCCTCGAGCGTTTTGAGGAACGCGTTGGCGGCCTGGACGCCCAGCAGGTCCACGCGGTCGAGGATGTAGACCTTCTTGTGCGCCTGGATGGGCGCGAGCGACGTGTCGGACACGATGTCGCGGATCTGCTCGACCAGGTAGCCGCCCGCGCCCTCGGGCGCGAAGTAGCGCACGTCGGGATGCTTCTTGCGCATGATGCGGCGGCAGGCGTCGCACGCGCCGCAGTTGCCGCCGCGCGGGCCGGAGGCGCCCTTCGGGCACAGCACGGCCTGCGCGAACGCGTAGGCGGCCATCGTCTTGTTCGACCCGGCCGGGCCGGTGAACAGGTAGGCGTGGCTCACCTTGTCCTGCGCGACCGTGGCGCGCAGGAACTCGCGCACCTGCGGTTGGCCGAGGATGTTCTCGAACGCGTCGGCCACGGCGTTACGCCTCCACCTGCGAGCGCTTCACGTCGAGGCGCTCGAAGAAGGCAGGGTCGGCGGCGATCTGCGCCATCCAGGGGAACAGGTCGGCCAGCTCGGCGAACACCGCGGCGGCCGTCGCGGACTTGCTGCCGTCGGAGACGACCACGCGCACGCGTTCGGGATCGCGGCGCGCGATCTCCACGAACGCCTCGTTCACGCGGGCGTGGAACTGCTCGCCCGCCTGCTCGAGGCGGTCGGCGCCGCCCCGATGCGTCGCGCGCACGAGGCCCACGTTCGCCGCGCCGCCCGTCGTCATGAGGATGGTGCGGTCGGGATGCACGCCCTGGCAGGCGAATTCGTTGACGCGGTCGACGAACATGCGCGGCAAGCCCCGCCCGCAGGCCTGGTAGGCCACCGTCGAATCGGTGAAGCGATCGCACAGCACCACGGCGCCGCGTTCGAGCGCGGGCGCGATGACCTGCGCCATCAGCTGCGCGCGGGCGGCTTCGTAGATGAGCAGCTCGGCCTCGTCGGACAGGCCGTCGTTCGCCGGGTCGAGCACGACGGCGCGCAGCTGCTCGCCCACCTCGGTGCCGCCGGGCTCGCGCAGGCACAGCACCTCGCGGCCGTGCGCGCGCAGCGCCTCGGACAGGAAGCGGATATGCGTCGTCTTGCCGGCTCCCTCGCCGCCTTCGAACGTGATGAAGATGCCGCGCAGGGCATCGGTCGTATCTGAAAAATCCTGTGTCACGGGTATGGCGTTCCTTTTCTTCTGAAGCGGCCGGGGCTTACACCAGGTCGTACACGTCGCAGCCTCGGACGTCGACGCCGACGAACGCGGGGAACTCCACGACCTCGATGCGACGGAGCGCCTCGGTTCCCAGATCGTCGTACGCCACCGTCTCCGATGATGCCACGCACTTCGCCAGATAGGCCGCGGCCCCGCCGCATGCCACGAAATAAACGGAACCCGTGGCACGGCACGCCTCGCGCACCTCGGCGGAGCGGCGGCCCTTCCCCACCGTTGCCGCGACGCCCGCGCGATGCAGCGCCGGCGCGGCGAAGTCCATGCGGCTGGCCGTGGTGGGGCCCACCGCGCCGAACGGCCGGCCGGCGGCCGCGGGCGTGGGGCCCGCGTAGAAGATGGCCTGGCCCTCCAAGCCGTAGGGCAGCTCTCCGCCCGCGGCCTCGAGCTCGGCCATGAGGCGCACGTGCCCCGCGTCGCGCAGCGTGTACAGCGGCCCGGTGAGCAGGCAGGCGTCGCCCGCCTCGAGCGTCGCGAGCCGCGCGCGGTCGAGCGGCAGCGCCAAGCGGATAGGTTCATCGCCCGCCATAGCGCACCCCCTCGGCCTCAACATGGGCGCAGGCGGGGGTTCGCGCTCCGGCCTCATGGGAGATGCGATCAGCCTGCGTCTCCTCCCCCTGGGCGCGGGCGGCGACGTCCCGGTCGCACGCCGCGTTCCGCGCCGATAGAGGGGACTCGCCGGTCGCCAAAGAGGACGGCCCGCAGCCCGCCCCCTCGCGCAAATCGACCGTGATCCGCCGCATGGCCGAGCAGCCCATGTTGATGGCCAGCGGCAACGCCGCGATGTGGCACGGCGCGGTGGCGACGCGCACGGCGAGCGCCGTCGTGCGGCCGCCGAGGCCGCCGGGGCCCAAGCCCGTGGCGTTCACGGCCTCGAGCAGCTCCTCCTCGAGCGCGCGCAGCTGCGGATCGGCCGCCGGCTCGTCCACGGGCCGCATGAGCGCCCGCTTCGCGAGGCCGGCCACCTTGTCGAACGTGGCGCCGATGCCGACGCCCACCACGAGCGGCGGGCAGGCGTTCGCGGCCTTCTCGCGCACGCAGCGCACGAGCTCGTCCACGATGCCCTGCTTGCCGGCGCCCGGCACGAGCATGACCACGCGGCTCGCGTTGTCCGAGCCGCCGCCCTTCAGCATGAGGTGCAGCCGCGCCGCGCCCGGCTCGTCCACGGGGTGGATGTCGCAGAACGCGGGCGTGTTGTCGCCCGTGTTCGCGCGGTCGAAGACGGCGTCGCGCACCACCGACGTGCGCAGGCGCGCCTCGGCGTAGGCGCGGGCCACCGCGTCGTCCACGTCGGCGAACACGTCGCCGCGCACGGCCACGTCGGGCCCGATCTCGAGGCTCGCCCACACGGTGCCGGTATCCTGGCACAGGGGCACGCCGTCCTCGGCGGCTATCGCCGCGTTCGTCAGCAGCTGGTCGAGCACGGCCGCGCCGCGCGGGTTGTCCTCAACCGCGCGCGCGGCGACGAGACCGGCCTCGATATCGGCCGGCAGCACGCAGGCAAGCTGCGGGATGGCCGCGTACACCGCGTCCGCGACCTGTGATTTCGTGATGATCGTATCCATAACGGAAGATTATACCGCAAGCGAGGGCGCTTGACCCGCCCGTTGGGACATGCTTTCCCTTGGCGCGGGCACGCTCGACGTTCCGTTCCGAAGGCGCACGTTCGCCCCGAACACACGCCTGGAGGCCGTTTTGCGTGTGTTTGGGGCGAACGTGCGCTCAGAACGTCACGCCCAGCAGCGGCTGCTCTCGGAAGGCGGCGTATTCTTCGGCGAGGGAGCGCAACCCGGCTTCGGGGCAGTCGCCCCACAGCGCGAAGGCGACCGTCATGCCCCGCGCCTGCTTCCTGCTCGTCCACGTGCCCACCACCTCGCCGTCGCGCACGACGGCGCCCGGGTTCGCCACCGTCTTCCAGATGCGCCGCTGCAAGACCGGGTCGGCCTGCAGGGTGGCGCGGTCGCGCTGGTCGAGGTACGGGTCGTGGGCGGCGAGCAGCAGCAGGTCGCGCTCCGGCGGCTCCACGGCCGCAAGCGCATCGCGGTCGGCCGCCAGCACCCAGGCTCGCCTGCCGTCGAACGTCACCGGCTCCAGCTCCTCCGCGATGCTTCCCCACATGCGCCGCGCCTGCGCGCCCGAGCAGCCGAGCTGCTTCGCGAGCGCGTCGGGTCCCGTCGGGCCGTAGCAGTGCGCGAACGTGCGCACGAGACGCTCCACCGCATCGTCGGCGGGCTCCAGCGCATGTCCCAGCCAGCGCCGATACGAGGTGAACGTGGGCGCAGCGCCGTCGCGCTCGCCGAACACGACGAGGCCCAGGAACGCGCAGGGACGCAGCAGGAACGAGATCGCCGCCCCGCCCACCGTCTGCTTGTCGGGGCTGCCGTACATCGACGGCGCGCGCCATGCCGCGCGCTTGCCGGCGCCCAGCAGAGGCTCCACCTCGTCCGCCAGCACCTGGTCGAGCGCCACCTTGCCGGTAATCGACCCCTCGTCGAGCCGCGGCATCGCGCGCATCGCCAGATCCAGCGCCTCGTCGAACCCCATGCCCAGCGCGTCGAGGGCGAGCCCGATGCCCTTCGTGTATATCCACGGCTCGCCATCGCGCGGCACGAGCGCCGACAGGAACGCGGCGCTCTCCGACGCGGGGAACACCAGGGGCGCGCCGCGCATGCTCCAGGCCTGCACGAGCGACTTCTCGCCGCACAGCAAGCGCTCGGCGTCCTCTGCGCGACAAGCCGGCGCGCGGTTGAACAGGGCCGCCTCCCAGGCGCCCGGCGGCGAGTTCTGCATCCCGCACGCGCCCGCCAGCGCCACGGCGTCCTCGAGCGCGTACGCGCGATCGAGGTGATGCGCGCGCAGCCGGA
The DNA here is from genome assembly GCF_014287365.1 of Eggerthella hominis. Classification (NCBI taxonomy): domain Bacteria; kingdom Bacillati; phylum Actinomycetota; class Coriobacteriia; order Eggerthellales; family Eggerthellaceae; genus Eggerthella; species Eggerthella hominis. Next base: position 247,210 of record NZ_JACOOA010000006.1, on the reverse strand, counting down.
ACCGACGCACCTGCTCGACACCGACCTCCCCCATGGCCATGGGGCTACTTCACCACGAAGTCGCCCGGCAGGCGCGGCGCCGTGCGCGGGAACGACACGGCCGGGTAGCCCAGCAGCATGCACACCTGCAGCGGCCTGTCCTCCGCCTCGAGGAACGCCTTCGCCGCGGGCAGCTCTTCGGCCGCGCGGCACAGATAGCCGTTGTACAGCACGCCGAGGCCGAGCGAGGCCGCCACCAGCTCCATATTCTGCGCGGCGAGCCCCGCGTCGTCGGCGCGCTCGGCGGCCACGAACACCGCCGCCGGCGCGTTGCGGAAGAGGAAGTCGACGGGCTCGTCGGCGAACCGGCCGCGGCTGAACGGCTTGTACAGCTTCACCCAGCGCGGCTTGTCGGCAGGTGGCAGCGCCAGTAAGCCGTCGATCCCGTCCCACACGATGCCCTTGAACTCGTCGAGCGCGTCCTGCACCACGACGAAACGGCATCCCTGGGCGTTCTTGGCCGTGGCCGTGTAGCGCCCCGCCTGCAGCACGAGCTCGAGCGCCGCGCGCTCCACGGGGCGCGGCCGGTAATCGCGCACGCTGCGGCGCGACTTGATGGCGCGCAGCAGCGTCGCCGCGTCGAGCGTCGCGCTCGCGGGCGAGCTGGGCTCCACGTCGGCCATGTCGTAGCTCGGGATGGACACCGCCTCCGTCGGGCAGACGGCCACGCAGTGCCCGCACAGGATGCAGCGTCCCTTCACGCGCGCCACGCCGTCCTCCACCAGCAAGTTCGTTCCCACGCAGTCCCGAACGCACTTCCCGCACCCGATGCACCGCCCCGCATCGATATCGATCAACATGCACACCTCTCTCGAAAAACGGAAGCGCCCTGCTCGGGCGCTTCACCACTCGCTTGGCGCGGCCTCAGGCTCGCGAACCGGAGAACGCCGCGCCATGAGGGATGCCTACAGGTTCGCCAACCCCGCGCGGACGCTGTCGGCGCTGGCGCGCAGGGCGGCCAGTTCGTCGTCGTTCAGGTCGAATTCCACGACCTCCTCGACGCCGTTCTTGCCGAGGCGCACCGGAACGTTCATGTAGAGGTCCTCGATGCCGTACTGGCCGTCGATGTGCGCGCACACGCTCATGACCTCGTGCGAGTCGGTGAGGATGGCCTCCACCATCTTCGCGATGGACGCGCCGGGCGCGTAGTAGGCGCTGCCGGTCTTGAGGAAGGCCACCACTTCGGCGCCGCCCTTCACGCAGCGCTGCACCACGCCGGCCACCGCCGCTTCGTCCATGAGCTCGGTGATGGGCGTGCCGTCGACCGTGGTGAAGCGCGGCCAGCACACCATGCCCTCGCCGTGCGCGCCCACGGCCCAAGCCGTCACCGCGGCCGGCGGGCAGCCCAGCTGCTCGCACACCGCGAACGCGAGGCGCGAGGAGTCCAGCACGCCGCCCATACCCATGAGGCGGTTCGCCGGCAGGCCGGATTCGCGGAACGCCAGCGTGGTCATGACGTCGAGGGGGTTCGTCACGCAGATGAACACGGCGTTCGGGGACGCCTCCATGGCGGCGCCGATAACCGACTTCATGATGCCGGCGTTCACGCCGAGCAGGTCCTCGCGCGTCATGCCGGGCTTGCGGGCGATGCCGGCGGTGATGACCACCACGTCGGAGTCGCGCGTGTCGGCGTAGTCGTTCGTGCCGGTCACCTTGACCGTGAACTGCTCGACGCTGCGCATGTGCATCATGTCGAGCGCCTTGCCCTGGGGCAGGCCCTCGGCCACGTCGATGAGCACGACGTCGGCCAGGTTCTTCGATGCGATGATGTGGGCCGCGGTCGCGCCGACGTTGCCCGCTCCGACGATGGTTACTTTAGGCATAGGGTTTCGCTCCTCGTTCGTTGATCGTACTTCGCATGATTGTACCGCTGCGAGGCCCGCTTCGTTTTCGCGGCGGGCCTCGCAGCCGGCATCTTCATGCTTTTGTCGTTTTTCGACCGTGCTACTTCTGCGCGGGGGCTTTCTTGGCCGGGGCCTTCTTCGCCGCGGGCTTCCTTGCCGCGGGCTTCTTCGCCGCAGCTCCCTTGGCGTCCTTCGCGTCCTTGGCGTCCTCCTTCTGCTCCTTGCCGGGGCAGTCGAAGTTCGGGCAGAGCTTCCAGGGGCCGCGCGCCGTGGTGACGATCACCATAGGCGCGCCGCAGTGCTCGCACACCTCCTCGGTGGCCGTGAGCGCGCCGTACTGGGGCAGCGGATAGCCCGTGCCGCAGTCGTCGTAGTTCTCGCAGCGGATGAAGCGCTTGAGCGTGCGCGGGTTCTTCTGCGCGATCAGCTTCGCCGCGATGCCCTTCTCCTTGCACGCCGGGCACTCGCCCACCACCACGTCGGGCTCCTTGTTCGTGGCGCAGTGCGGGTCGATGCAGATGGTGCGCGGCTTGGACCGGAACGCGGTCACCTTCACCTGGGGCATGCCGCACGTGGGGCACGGCTCGGGGACGGCCTCCACCTTGCCCTTCGGCAGCGGGTAGGTCACGTCGCAGTCGGGCCAGCCGGAGCAGCCGATGAACATGCTGCGCGTCTTCTGCGAGGCGCGCAGCTGCAGGTCCTTGCCGCACTTCGGGCACGGGCCCACGTAGGCGTCGGCGGCCACGGCGTCGGCGAGGGCCTCCTTGACCTCCTCGGAATGCGGCAGCAGGCTGGCCAGCTGCTCGGACAGGAGGTTGCGGCTCGTGTTCACCACGTCGGTCTTCGTCTTCTGGCCCTCGGCGATGTTATCCATTTCCTCTTCGAGCTCGGCCGTCATCTCGGGATGCGTGATGTGCGGCGCGAACTTGTCGAGGGCGTCGCACACGGCCATGCCCAGCTGGCTGGGCTCGATGGGGTCGTTCACGCAGTACTTCACCGCGTACAAGCGCTCGATGATGGAGTGGCGCGTGGACTTCGTGCCGAGGCCCAGCTTCTCCATCTCCTGGATGAGCTTGCCCTGGCTGTAGCGCGCGGGCGGCTCGGTCTGCTTCTTCGTGCAGGTGGCGCCGCCGAACGCGATCGTCTCGCCCTCGGACAGCGCGGGCAGCTGCTCGTCCTTCTTGAGACCGTAGGGGTAGATGGCGCGGTAGCCCGGCTTCACCAGCACGTCGCCCTTCGCCACGAACGGCTCGGCGTTCACGTCGAGGGTGACCTTCGTGCCCTCGATGACGGCCGCCTCGGACAGCGTCGCCAGGAAGCGGCGCGCGATGAGGTTGTACAGCTTGTAGTCGGCGGGCGCCAGGTCGTCGGGCGTGGCCTTGGCGGTCGGGTAGATGGGCGGGTGGTCCGTCGTCTCCTTCTTGCCGCGCGTGGCCGTCAGCTTGCCCTTCGCCAGCAGCTCCTTGCAGTACGGGGCGTAGGCGGGGTTGCCGGAGATGGCCTTCACCGTGTCCGCGAGGTCGAGCGAGCTCGGATACACGGTGTTGTCCACGCGGGGATAGGAGATGTAGCCGTCCATGTACAGGCTCTCGGCGATGCGCATGGTGCGCGCGGGACTCAGGCCCTCGGCCGAGGCCGCCGCCATGAGCGACGTGGTGTTGAACGGCGCGGGCGGCTGCACCGTACGCTTCTTCTTCTCGACGGACGACACCGTGGCGCTCGTCGCGCCTTCGACGTGGGCCATGACGGCCTGCGCCTCGGCCTCGGCCTTGAAGCGCGCGGTGGCGTGCGGGGCCTCGAACGCGTCGGGGTCGGTGCCGAACGCGCCGCGGATCACCCAGTAGTCCTCGGGGATGAACGCGAGGCGCTCGCGCTCGCGCGCCACGATGAGGGCGAGCGTGGGCGTTTGCACGCGGCCCGACGAGCGCACGTTGCCGTAGCCGGCGAACTTCACGAGCGTCAGGTAGCGCGTGAGCACCGCGCCCCAGATGAGGTCGATGTCCTGGCGCGAGGCGCCGGCGGAAGCGAGGTTCGTGTCGAGCTCGACGAGGTTGTCGAACGCGTGCGTGATCTCCTCTTTCGTGAACGCCGAGTAGCGGGCGCGCGTCACGGGAGCCGTGGGGTTCACTTCCTGGATACAGCTGAGCGCGTCGGAGCCGATGAGCTCGCCCTCGCGGTCGAAGTCGGTCGCGATGATGACCGAGTCGGCCTTCTTCGCGAGGTTCTTCAACGAGCGGATGATCTCCTTCTCCTTGGGCAGCTTGTTGATGGGCGCGTACACGAGGTACGGCAGCGCGTCCATCTTCCAGGTTTTCAGCTCCACGCCGTCCTCGGTGAAGGGCTTCTTCTTTTTGAACGGGGGCTTCGGCAGCGTCGCGGGCAGATCCGCCGGGAGCGTCTCGCCCTCCTCGGTGACGCCTTGCCAGCCGCCGCGCTTCTTGTACACCATCGTCGGCGCGAAATCGGGTTCCAGGATGTGGCCGCGCAGGCCGATGGTCACCCATTCCTCCCCGTCGACGTCGAAGCGGTACACCGGCGTCGAGTACACCTTGTCCGCCTTGGGTTTCTTGACGCCGAGCAAATCGGCGATCTTCTGAGCCGCGTCGTTCTTCTCGGTTACCACCAGCTTCACGCGGTTCCCTCCTGTTCTGTTCCGGCCGCCTCCCGCAGCCTGTCATTCACACGGTTGCCCCACCTATTTATTAACGTGTGCGGGGATGGGCGCGCCGTCAAGCGCGCGTGCGCCGCGCCGTCCGGGCGCAGCAGGTGTTAGCATACACGATTTCGCGCGCAGAGGGCGAAAAATTGAAGAAACCGTATGGCGACGGCGAGCGATCGAGCGGAGCCCGACGGTCGCCCGCCCGCGACGGCGCAAGGCCCCGCGAACCGCCTACGAGGACAACCTGATGGGAAACTCGGCACGCGCGACATCGAGCAGCTCTTGCTGCGAATGGACGTCCATTTTCGCGAAAGCGTTTTTGATGTGCGTGTTCACCGTGTTGAGCGAGATGAACAACGCGTCGCGAATGTACGGGCGATTTCGGCCCGCCAGCAGATGCGCCACGATCTCCTCTTCGCGCGGGGAGAGCTTGTACGCCCCGGCCATTCGGTGCGCCTGCTCGCGCAACGCGGCATCGATCAGATCGGGCGCGTCCTGGTCGGTCGAAATCGACGGGAACGCCATCGGCGGCGAGAGCGGCTCGCCTTCCGTTCCGAAGCGCCTCGCTCGCTCTTCAAGCGCCATGACGCATGCTACGAGGATGCACGCCACGAACGGCAACGAAAGCCATAGCTCCGAATTCCCAACCGAGGCGACCAGCGCCAACCCGAGCCCTTCCCCCACCGCCATGCCGATCCCCAGCCCCACCAAGTAACACGAGAAGAAAAACGGCCCGCTCCCGGAACGCCGATGCGCCGCCTTCGCGAGAAGCAACCAGAAAAAGGCCTGCAAGATGGTCGATGCCACGGAGTTCGCCATAATGGCCCCCTGGTGCCCGATCTCCCCATCCACCGGGACGAGGGCGAACGCGAGCAGCAGAACCGGCAGCATCCAACGCGTCACCAGCGACGAGCTCAAGCAACGCGCTGACGTCAGCGCGAGCACCACGAACACCCCGAACACCACCGTAGGCACCAAAAGCGCCGACAGGAAGTACCAGGCCCCTTGGGTTGCCGGCCCATCGGCGACCACGCGCACCACACCGTATCCGATGCGAAAAACCAGCAGCACCGCCGTGGCCGCGACGACCCCGCGCACACGCAGCAAAGGCTGGTCGCACGCACGCGCGCTCAAGGCACGGAAGCGAGACGGCGACACCGCCGATTCCGGGCATTCCCCGGACGGGCGGCGCAGGAACACCGTCGAAGCCAGCGGCAGCAGCACCAGCAGGGCAAGCGCAGCATCGGGCGGCAGCACGACCAGCAACGCGAACAGCACGCGCGCGACGATGAACGACATGGGAACTGAAAATTCGATCATCGCGTCGTCCTCGTCGGCGATGCGACTCCCCCACACGACGGTCAGCAGAGAGAAGCCCGCGGCGACGGGCACGACGCACAGCACGACGACGAGAGGCTCTACCTGGCCCGCTCGCGAGCACCAGGCCACCAGCAAGCTGCCCGCCCCGCAGAGCAGCGCCGCCGTGGGAGCCGCCCACGAACGCGACCGGAGTGCGCGCGGAGGACGCAGGCCGAACGCCAAGCAACCCGCAATGCCCAGCAACCCGGACAGCAGCATCGACGCGATCCACGGATACTCGGCATCGAGCACGCCGTTCGAACCGCCCCACACCATGGAAGAATAGAACGCACCGTAAATCCAAGCCATGAAGAACGACAGCCCGAACGGGCCCCTGCCGTAGGCTCTCACCAAAGCGCCGATGCTGTCGGATCCCAGCTTCATCATGCATGATTCCTTACGTCGCACCAGGTCAATAGGGGCCATCACCAGGTTTTGGCGAGGGCGCGCCGTCACGCTGCCCCCTCGATTTCACCACGACGCAGCGATGGCGGGCACTGTTGCTGCCGATTATAACAGGGGCGGAGCCGACGCAGAGGGGACGCACCGTGTCACGCACGCCGTCCCGGCAATCGAGCGGGAGGCAAAGCGTCGAAAGCGTCGGATCCCACCGCAAGAAGCAGAAACGAAACCAAGGAGGACTCATGGAAACCACTGTTGAAACCGCTCGGACGGGAAGCCTGACGCGTCGAGGATTTCTGACGGGAGCCGTAGCCGTCAGCGCCGCCTCGGCGCTCGGATTCGCCGGATGCGCGCCCGGCGCGACGAGCGCCACCTCTGCCGAGAGCTCCCCCGCGGACGTGAGAACGTACACGGGTTCCGGCGCGGGACGCATGGGCGACATCATGGTGAAGGTGGGCATTGCCGACAACGTCATCGCGTCCGTGGAGGTCATCAAGCAGCACGAAACGCCGATGATCGCGAACTCGGCCCTTTCGCGCATCCCTCAGCTGGTCGTGCGAAACCAATCGCTCGACATCGACGCCGTCACCGGCGCCACCATCACGAGCTTCGGGCTCAAGGAGGCCATCGGCAACGCGTTGTCGCAGGCGGGACTGAGCGAAAAGGACTTGGCCAAAACCGGCAAGGACGACGGCATCAAAGTGGAGGAGCCCGTCGAAGCCGATATCGCCGTCGTGGGCGGGGGGCTTACCGGCCTCGTTGCCGCCGCGCGAGCGCTGCAGAACGGCAAGCGGGTCGCCTTGTTCGAGGAAACGGCTCACCTGGGCGGATCATCCTGCGTTTCGGACGGGTGGATCACGGGAGCCGACACCATCATGGAGCGCGCGGAGGGAATCGAGGACTCGGCAGACCAGTTCTACGCGTTCCTCACGCAAGGCAGCGAAGATCCGGCTATCGTCCCCTATCCCGAGATCACCCGCACGTACGCCGAAACATCCGGACCCCTCATGGACTGGCTCGACACGTACGTCAACGTGGATTTCGGCGAGCGCAAGGGCGGCTACGGCCTGTACACCCCGCCCGATCAGCCCCGCATATACGGCGTGAACAACGGCGGCGGATCGATGGACATGGCCCTCATCGAGCTGATCCAGAGCGGCATCCGAGAAGGCAACGCCTCCGTCGTTCTGGAAGCGCGAGCCACGAACATCCTCAAGGACGACGGTGCCGTAAGCGGCCTTGAGATCACCTACGCCGACGGCACGGTGAAGGAGTTTCCGTTCAAGGCCGTCATCATGGGGACGGGCGGCTACAGCCACAACCAGGACATGATGCCGTACGCGAATTGCGGCACCTGCTCGCCGTCCACCGCGTCGGGACACGGTTGGGAACTCGCCGAAAACGCTGGAGCCTGCATGTTGCCTCCTTCCATCTACGCGCCGTACGCGGGCGGCATCCCCAACGCGGGGTTCGAGATGCGATACCAAGCGAACCTCAAATTTCCCGGCGCCATTTGGGTGGGCTTGGAAGGCACCCGCATGGCCAACGAGGACGTGCCCCTCTTGGCGAAGGGCGCATGGGGCAAGGCGAGCGACAACGTCGGCTACGTGGTGTTCTCCGACGCGCAGCGCGTTGACGGATTGCGGCCCATCGTGCTCACGAGCTACCTAGAAGGCGAGCTCACGCCGTGGCAAAGCGCCGAGCTGCTGGACAGTCTCGTGGACGAAGGCAAAGTGGCCTGGAAGGCCGACTCGGCGGTCGAGCTGGCGAGAGCGGCGGGAATAGACGAGGCCGCGTTCGCGCAAACGATCGAAACGTACAACGGATACTGCGACGCGGGAAACGATGCCGATTTCGGACGCACGGGGCTGCAGAAGCTCGAAGGCGCGTTGTACGCCCTCAAGACCGTCCCCTATCAGCTGCAATGCACGGGCGGCATCCGCGTGAACGCAGACGCGAACGTGCTGGACGCAAGCGAGCAGCCGATTCCGGGCCTCTATGCCGGCGGCGAGGCCATCGGCATGCGCCAAAGCTCGGCCGGCGGACAGGGCGGCTGCGGTCTGGGCAACGCCGCAACCTGGGGCTACATCGCCGCCGATTCCGCAAGCGCCTACGTGGGCTAGAGATGCGCGAACGCCCGGCCGGCCCCTCCCCGGTCGGGCGTTCGCACCTCGAACGAGCAAGCCCCACCAAGGCGACCGCGCCGCATCCGCCGCGTCAGACGAAGCTGATCCTGAGCTTCTTGCCGAGGCCTTCGGCCACGCGCTGAAGCGTTTCGATCGTGGGGTTGGCGTTGCCGGACTCCAGGCGCGCGAACGCGCTCTGCTTCATGCCGCACCGCTGCGCCAACTCGCGCTGGGTGAGATCCTCCGCAGCCCGCGCCGCGATGATGGCGTCGACGACGTCGTAATACGGCTGCAAGCGCTCGTATTCGGCAGCATATTCCGGGTCTTTCATCTGCTCCGCATGGTATTCGCTGAGCGTGGTCATAAAGGCCGCCTCTCTTCCCAATCCCGTTTATACCTCCGCGCGCGTCCGAGCTCCAACCGCGGCGTTTTATTCGTCTTCTTGATAAAGCCGTTCGTCACGATGATCCTACGCCCTTCATAGAAGAAGTAGAACACCCGAACGATGTCGTTCGCTTGTCCGATCCTCAACTCGAAAAGGCCCTTTCCCACATGCTTGGCGTAGGGTTCGCGCAGCTCGATATTGCGTTGCTCGAGCTTTGTCAAATCGCCGACCATCTTCGATCGCAATTTCGGCCTGAGCGCATCCATGAATTCCCGAACCAGCTCCGAACCGTCCGCCTTACGATAGAACACCACCTGGAAGTCCATAGTCCCCTTCTCCAAGCAATTCCAGTATATAACATTTATGTTATATCGTCAACGCAACTCCGTCCTTTCTATGATAGCGACGCCGTCTTACGCGCAGATGGTGCAGATCACCATGGAAAGTCTTCTCGATCCAGCGCGGTTCCCACGCGCTTCCCACGCGGATCCCACGCGCCGCACCCGCGGATCGCACGCGCATTCGACGCCGGACGCACGCGAATCCAACGCCGATCCCACGCAGCGCGGCAGGGCGGCGGCACGCTCGTCGCGCACGCGTCGCATGCGCACTTCCGGAAATAGGATGGGGATTTCGTCACCGTGCGTTGAAGATGCTGGGGGTGTTTTGTGAAGCGGCCGCAACTCGGGTACCCTTGGACGTACGGGATGAGCCGCCGAATCGCCGCACCGCTGAAACCTCGCCGCACCATGAACGGAGCAGCGGCGGCGTCCCGCCGAACGCACGGCCCGTCGGGCCGACAAACGGGAGGTATGCCATGAAACGAGTTCTGGGCGTGTTCCTCGGGCTGATCGCCCTCGTCATCGTCGGCATCGTGGGCGTGTTCGCCCTCTCGGGCACCGACGCGGGTCCCGTGAGCGACCTCGCCAACGACGCGAAGGCGGCCGCCACGAACGCCGCCATCGACGCCACCGGCCTCAAGGACAAGGCGAAGAGCGCCCTCGAGGACAACAAGGCAAACATCGCCGCCGCAACGGGCCTCAGCGAGAGCCAGGTGGATCAGGCCATCGACGAGCTCAACATCGACGAGTGGCAGGCAGCCTCGCTGCCCTCCTCCGCCACGGCCACCGGCACCATCGACGGCAGCGCCGCCGGCGTGGACGGCACCATCACCACCTACGACGATCCGGGCTACATTTCCATCGAAGCCTACGGCCAAACGGTCACGCTCGCCGTGCCCGAAAGCGCGCAGAACTACCTGCCCTACCTCGCCTACGTGCAATAGCGGCGGCGACCAAGGCAAGCGGCGCGGGACCGAACGGCTCGCTGCGCGACTCGGGTTCCGTTTCGCGCGCTTTTTCAGGGATCCGTCTGCGGCAAAATCGGATTTTTGGCAGTGTTTTCACGTTTTGAACCCCGCGAGAAAACACCCGATCGTTAAGCCGTCGGCAAAATGCCTGGTCGTCTCACCGCCTCCGTGAGAAACTCGTTTTCCATACTGCCAAAAACCCGATTTTTCCGCAGATCGGCCCGCCTCCGCTGTCCGCGCCCGCGGCGCTCCGCCCGGGATGGCGCCTACGCGGTGCGGGCTTCCTTCAACCTGCGCTGGTAGGCGCGCACGATCTGCGACAGCGTGAAGCACACGATGAAGTAGATGAGGGCCATGATGCCGAAGATGGCGAATATCTGCGTCGTGGAGTTGTAGCTGTTCATGAGGATCATGCCGCGGCCCATGAGCTCCTGCAGCGCCATGGCGCCCCACAGGTAGCTCGTGTCCTTGATGGTGGTCACGAACTGCGACAGCAGCGCGGGCACCATGTTGCGCAGCGCCTGCGGCAGGATGATCACCGCGTAGGTCTGCACCGCGGAGAACCCCTGCGACTTGGCGGCCTCGTACTGGCCGTGCGGCACGCTGGCCAGGCCGCCGCGCACGATCTCGGCCACGCTCGCGCTGGTGAACAGCGTGAACGCCAGCACGGCCGCGCCGATGGGCGGCAGCTGCGCCACGAAGAACGTGAACATGATCCACAGCAGCAGCGGCGTGTTCTTGAATATCTCGATGTACACGGTGGCGATGCCCCGCAGCACGCGGGCGTTCGACGTGCGCATGACCGAGATGACGGTGCCGAGCACCACCGAGCAGAGGATGGCCAGGGCGGAGATGAGCAGCGTCATGCCGAGCCCCTGCAGCAGGAAGCGCATGTTGACCCACGTGAACAGGGCGGCGATGTCGCTCATCAGCGCTCCTTTCTCCCTTCGTCGGTCGTGGCGGCCTCTTCGCCGTCGGCGAGCTCGGCGCGCTCCACGTCCATGGAGCGCTCGTCGGTCTCGGCCGCCTCCTCGGCGTCCTCGAGCGCCGCGTCCGCCTCCTCATCGAGGCGCACGTCGTCGGGCTGCACGGTCTGGGGGCCGCCGGTCTCGTCGGCCCGCTCGCGCGCCTCGCGGCGCTCGCGGCGTTCTTCCCGATGCTCTTCGCGACGCTCGCGATGGCTCTCGCGCCCTCCGACGCTCTCGGCCTCGGCGTCGAAATCGGCTTCGTCGTGCGGTGCGCGCACCTGGGCGATGCGCTCATCGGGCTGCTCCAGCTCGCCCGGCAGGTAGTCGTTATCCAAGAAATCCTCCTCTCCCAGCTCCGCGCGGTCGCGGACCTGGTCGCGCGCGGCCTGCGCCTGCACGCTTTCGTCAACGCGACGCCTGACGTCGCTCGTGATACGGTCGCTCGTCACCGTCTCGGCCCGCGAGGCCAGCGCCTCGTCGGCCTCGGGAGAACGGCGGCGCGCCTGCCCGTCGCGCGCGCCTTCGGCGGCGGCGTCGGGCGTCGTGGGCACGGCGGCGCCCATCTGATCGTGATCGCCCTCCACGCCGCGGCGCGCGGCGACGCGGCGCTCGAGGCGCCGGTGCGCCTTCACGCGCCCCGACTTCGTGCGCATGGCGCGCGCGGCCCGCTCCTCGTCGCCGTACTCGTCGGCGATCTCCTGGGCGATCTCGCGCCCGATCTCGTCGGCGATCTCGGCGGCCTGGTTGCCGGTGAAGGTCTGGTCGTACGGGTTCTCCGGCGCCACGCCCGGCTCGAGCGCGTCCTCGGCCAGCGCGTGCAGCGGGTGGCGCGGCGAGGGCGCCACGCGCGCCGGCGCGATGTCCACCGTGCCGTACATGGTCTGCACGCCACCGGCCATCGCGTCGGCCGCCGCGCGGCCGGTGATGTCGTGCGTGCCCGGCGTGACCTCCATCGTGTCCTCGGCCAGCGCCTCGGTGGCGTCGCCCGTGGACACGTGCTTGTGGGCGCGGGTGCGGCGCTCGAGGTACAGCGCCAGGCGCGACAGCGGGAAGCAGATGACGAAGTACAGCAGCGCCGCCACCACGTACACGGGGCCGTAGTAGCTCGTCGCGCCGGCGAACGAGTTCGAGAAGTACATGAGCTCGCCGCCCGCGATGAGCGCGAGCACCGACGTGTTCTTCACCAAGTTGGCGGCCTGCACGGCAAGCGGCGGCATGATGATGCGGATGGCCTGGGGCAATATGATCACGAACATCGACTGCCAGTACGAGAAGCCCTGGCTCTTCGCCGCCTCGAACTGCCCGCGGTGGATGGAGCCGATGCCGGAGCGCACCACCTCGGAGATGTAGCCGCCGTGGTAGATGCCGATGGCCAGCACGCCGATCCAGAACGCGGCCAGCGACAGGCCCAGCAGCGGGAAGATGGCGTAGAACACGAACACCTGCAGCAGCAAGGGCACGTTCTGCACCACCTCGACGTACACGCGGGTGATGCCGCGCAGCACGGGGATGCGCGACACCGACAGCACGCCGAACACGATGCCCAACGCCAGCGCGATGACCAGCGCCAGCACCGAGATGCCCACCGTGGTGCCGAACGCGGCCAGGATGTCGGGCCAGCGCTCGAACAGCGCCTCCCATTTGTAGGGCGCGAAGATATCAAGCATGCGACGCGCCTCCCTCGTCCTCGTCGGCGGGCGTCTCGGTCGAGAGCCCCCACCGCTGCTGGAGCGCGGCCAGCGTGCCGTCGTCCTGCATGCCGGCGATGGCGGCGTCCACCTGGTCGGCCAGCTCGGTGTTCGACTTCTTCGTGGCCACGCCGTACTCCTGGGGCGCGAACTGCGCGTCCAGCAGCATGGTGGAGTTGTCCACGTAACCGTTCAGGATGGAGCGGTCCACCGAGAACGCGTCGACGCGGCCGGTGACCAGCGCGATCTTGATCTCGGGATACGTCGAGTACTCGGCGAAGTTCATGTGGATGCCGATCTCGTCGCCGGCGGCGGTCAGCTTGTCGCGCGTCGTGGCCGACAGCGCCACGCCCACGGTCTTGCCGTCCAGACCCGCCAGGTCGACGATGCCCGACGACTTCTTCACGAGCACGCCGATGTGGTCGGTGTAGTACGGGCGCGAGAAGTTGTAGCTCTTCTTGCGCGCCTCGGTGATGGTGAACGTGGCCAGCGTCGCGTCGAGCGTGCCGTTGTCGAGCATCGCGCCGCGCGTGGTGACGTTCACGCCGGTCACCTTGAGCGCATCGGGGCTGCCCTTGATGCGCTTCGCCAGCTCGCGCGCGATGTCCACTTCCATGCCCTCGATGTTGCCCGTCTCGGGGTTCTGGAAGCCGAAGCCGGGCACGTCGATCTTCGTGCCCACGCGCAGCACGTTGGGGTCTGCCGCGCAGCCGGCGAGGCCGCCCGCCGCCCCGCCGAGCGCGAGCGTCGCCGCGGCCAGCGCCGACGTGCGGATGAATGTCCTTCTCGTGATCATGGCGCGCCTACAAGATCTTCGACAGGAAGCTCTTGACGCGAGCGTTGTCGGTTTCGTCGAACAGGTAGTGCGGCGTGCCCTGATCCACCACGAGGCCGTTCTCCATGAACACGACTTTGTCGGCCGCCTCGCGCGCCAGGCCCATCTCGTGGGTGACCATGACGATGGTCATGTTCGTCTCGGCCAGCGACTTGATGACGTCGAGCACCTCCTGCACCATCTCGGGGTCGAGCGCGCTCGTGGGCTCGTCGAGCAGCATGATCTTGGGGTGCATGTTGAGGGCGCGGGCGATGGCCACGCGCTGCTGCTGGCCGCCGGAGAGCTGGTCGGGGTACTTGTCCATCTTGTCGACGAGCCCCACGCGCTCGAGATAGGCGCGACCGTCGCGCTCGGCTTGCTCGCGCGGCACCTTCAGCACCTTGATGGGAGCGAGCGTCACGTTCTCCAGCACGGTCTTGTGCGGGTAGAGGTTGTAGCTCTGGAACACCATGGCCACGTCGCGGGCGAGCGCGCGGGAGTTCACCTTGCGGTCGGACAGGTTCATGCCCTCGACAACCACGGTGCCCGAGTCGGGCACCTCCAGGCCGTTGATGCAGCGGATGAGCACGCTCTTGCCCGAGCCGGACGGCCCGATGACGACGACCTTCTCGCCCTCGGCCACGTCGAGCGACACGCCTTTGAGCGCCTCGACCGCGCCGAAGTTCTTCCGAATGTCCGTTACCGTGATAGCTTGAGCCACGCTTGACGCCTCCCGTATGGTTCTAGGCCGCGATCTACAAGGGGCGCCGCGGTCGACTGATCGATGTTGGAATGCACCGATCAGTCTAGCATGCACGGCATCTTCCCAGATGACAGGGAGGTTACGAGACTTTGACGATAGCGAAATCGGTCGCTTTCAGCGCGAAACCGGCAGCGCGCCCCGCCTGTCGCGCGACGGCGGGCGGGGCGCGCGAAGGGCCTAGCGGGCGAACATGAGGCGCTCGCTGTCGAACATGCGCTGCAGCACCGCCACGCCCACGGCGGTGTACACGAGGTTGCTGGCCACGCAGGCCACCACGTTGATCGGCTGGAAGTCGAACGAGAAGATGCCGATCATGCACTGCACCGAGTTGTACAGCGGGACGAGGTAGTAGGCGATCTCCGTCTTCGCGTCGCCGAACATGCCGAGGATGCCCACGAGCATGACCACGATCATGAGCGGCGTCAGGAACATCGTGGCCTCCTTCACCGACTTGGCCAGCGTGGACACCACGGTGATCAGCATGACGATGAGGAGCGTCGTCGACAGGATGACGAGCGCCAGCAGCAGGTAGTCAGCCGGGCCGTACACGTTCATGTCCACGGCCCCCTGCATGATGCTGGGCAGCCCCGCGAAGATGCCGAGCGCGCTCGACGCGGCGATGAGCAGGCCGATGACGGTGATGGCCAGCACCTTGCCCAGCGCGATGTCGCGCCGGTTGATGGGCGTGGCCAGCAGCGTCGCCATCGTGCCGCGCTCCTTCTCGCCCGCCACCGACTCGGCCGCGATGGACATGACGCTCGTGAACACGAGGATGAGCAGCAGGAGCGGAACGATGGACACGACGAGCGTACCGGCGATGTCGCGCTCCTGGGCCACGTCGTAGCCGCCCTCGCCCGCGTTGACGTCGAAGCGGTTCGACAGCGACGACTCGTAGGCGTCCAGCATCCCGGCGAACGACGAGTACGCCTGGCTGGAATCGGGGTCGGTGGAGTTGAAGTAGATCTCCACCTGCGGCGCCGGCGCGCCCGACGCGGGGTCGTACGCCGCCACGTCGGCATCGAAGCCGTCGGGGAACACGGCGAAGGCCTTCACGTCGCCCTGCTCGATGCGCTCGCGCATCTCGTCGGCGTCGGGCAGCGCGCTCTCGGGCACCGCGTCGATGCCTGCGGCAGAGGCGAGCGCCTCGATGCTGGCCGGCTCGTTCACCACGGCCACCACGGGCCGCTTGCCGTCGTCGGGGTTGAACATGCCGCCTATGGCGTCGCCCATGAACGTCCACATGAAGAAGATCAGCAGGCCCGGCAGCGCGATGGACACGAACGCCGAGGCCTTGTTGCTGAAGAAGCGCGCCAGTTCCTTGCGCGCGATGGTGAGGGCGCTGCTTTTCACGAGGCCTCACCCACCGTCTCCGCGTACAGGTCGAAGAACGCGTCCTCGAGCGAGCGATCGCCCGCCACCTCCGGCAGCGTGCCCGAGGCCACCATGCGCCCGTCGATGACGATGCCCACGCGGTCGCACACCTTCTCCACGAGGCTGAATATATGCGTGGACAGGAGCACCGTCTTGCCCTCGGCGGCCAGCTCCAGCAGGAAGTCGGTCACGGTCTTGGCCGTGAGCACGTCAAGGCCGTTCGTGGGCTCGTCGAAGATGATGACGCGCGGGTCGTGCACGAGCGAGATGGCCAGCGACGCCTTCTGCTTCATGCCGGTGGACAGGTCGGCCACCTTCGTCTGGGCGAAGCGGTCGATGCCGAACCGCTCGAACAGCGCGCGTTTGCGCTCGTCGCGCACGGAGGCGTCGACGTGGTGCAGCTCGGAGAAGAAGTCGAACAGGTAGTCGGGCGAGAAGGTGTCCTCCAGCTTGAGCTCGCTCGTGAGGAAGCCGATGAGGCTGCGCACGCGCGTGGCGTCGGACACGACGGACGCGCCCTCCACGAACGCGTCGCCCTCGTCGGGCTTCACGAGCGCGGCCAGCATGCGCAGCGTCGTGGTCTTCCCGGCGCCGTTGGGGCCGAGCAGCCCGTAGATCTCGCCGCGGTACACGTCGAACGACAGGCCGTCGACCGCGGTCTTCACGCGCGCGTCGGTGCGCTCGAGCTTGCGTTGCTTGGCGGAAAGCCTGAACGATTTCCGCAGTCCTCGTGCGGATAGGGCAGATTCCATCGGCTCACCTCTCTGAGTCGAATCGGGAACGGTTCCGCATGAGTATAACAGTGAGGGGGGGGGCAAGCATATTTTGAGGATCGGCTCACTGCCGGCTTGCGACGACGTTTGGTATATACTTCTCGAATCGGGGTACGTAGAAGGTTCGCGCAAGACGATGATCCGCCAGGAGGTGCCATGAAACAGGCTTCGGCACGGTTCGCTCCCATAGCGCTTGTCTTCGCGTTCGCTTTCGGCCTGCTGGCAGGGACCGCGCAACCCGCTTTCGCTGAACAGCAGGACTCCCCCCCCCCGCTTCAGAGCATCGCACGGTACGCGTCGCCTGGCCAGACCAACCGGGGCTGACCGAAGTCGACGAAAACGGCGTCTACTCCGGCTACACCTACGAGTATCTTGAACAGATCGCTCAGTTCACCGGCTGGGATTACGAATTCGTGCATGTCGAAGGTGACATCAACACCCAATTAGTCACGTTCCTCGGCATGCTGGAAACCGGCGACGTGGACATCGTGGGAGCCATGAGCTACAGCGACGCCCTCGCGCAACTCTACGATTACGCCATCAATCCCTACGGCACCGCGCACACGTCGTTGCTCGCCTCCGACGACAACTACGACATCACCGACGTGAACATCTATCAGCAACGGAAGCTGCGCGTGGCCTTCCTGGGATCCTCGATGAAGAGCACCGCCGCCGTGCAGGCGTTCTGCGACATGAACGGCATCGAACTCGAGCACGTCGAATGCGGCAGCGCCGACGAGCAGGTCGAAGCCGTCTTATCCGGACGCGCCGACGTGCTCACGGGGGTGGATATAAGCCCCGAGAAAGACATGCACGTCGTGGCATCGCTCACGCCCAACCCCTTCTACTTCGCAACCACCAAGGGAAACCAAGACATCGTCTCCTCCCTCAACGAAGCCATCGTGCAGATCGAGAAGTCCGATCCCACGTTCGGCACCGAGCTGTACGAAAAGCACTTCAACAGCTCCCAGAAGTCGCAGGGTCTCTCGAAGGACCTGCGCGCATTCGTCGCGCAATCCGACACGGTGCGCGTCGGCTACCTGGCGGGCGCGGCCCCCATCCAGGATTTCGACGACGTCACGGGCGAGCCCACCGGCGCGTCCAAAACGGCGCTCGACTTCATCGCAACGTACACGGGGCTCTCCATCGAGTACGTCCCCATCCCAAGCCCGGATGACTGGAGCGCCACGATCGAGCAATACGACCTCGACGTGATCGTCGGCATCGCGCGCGATCCCGAATTCGCCCGAACCCACGGCCTTTCGCTCAGCACCCCGTACCTGTCGTCTTACCAATGCCTCGTCGTGCGCGACGGCGCCGACGCCTCGGACCTCGACGGCCAGCGCCTCGCGGTGTCCAAGGGGGCCGTGGGAAGAGAGGCCGCCGCCGACAACGTCCTGATCTTCGAGACGATAGAAGACTGCATCAAAGCCGTGAGCGCAGGCGACGCCGACTACACCTACGCTGAAGGCTTTACCAGCTCGTACCTCATCAACACCGGGAACCTGAACAACGTCACCTCCCTGGTGAACGCCGACGTATCGAACGATCTCTGCTTTGCGTTTTCCCCCGACGCAGACTCCCTGCTGCTGCGCGCTTTCAACGAGGCCATCCGCGAGATGCCCGCCGGAACCGTCAGCGACAGCGTTTACAGAGAGATCCTGCAGGATGAGCAAATAACGGTCGCTCAATTCGCCGAGGCGTATGCGAAGGAGATCGCCATCGGCGGCGTCCTGGTCATCATCGTCGTCGCGTTGACGGCGCTGTACGTGTGGAGCCGCTCGAAAGCACTCGCCACCACCCGGGCGGAGAAAGAGCGGCTCGAAGCGATTGCCGAGCAGGACGGCCTCACGGGGCTGCTCAGCGTTGGAGCATTGCGGGAACGGGCGCACGAATTGGCCGCGCGCAAGGAGATCGGCGGTTTCGTCGTCATCGACATAGACGACTTCAAGGACATCAACGACACGTACGGGCACAAGGCGGGCGACGAAGCGCTCTGCATGCTCGCGCGCACGCTTGAAGAAGCATTTCGGGAAAACGACGCGATCAGCCGTTTCGGCGGCGACGAATTCGCCGTGTGCCTCAAGGGCCCCCTCAGCAAGGAGGCCCTCAAGCAACTCTGCGAGACGCTGGTCGAGCGCGTTCGCACCAGCTCGATCACCCAGGGGCGCCCCTTCACCGTGAGCGTCGGCGCCTTCCGATCGACGGAGGGCGATGAGGGCTACCTCGACCTGTACGACTGCGCGGACAAAGCCATGTACGAGGCCAAACGCTCGGGCAAGGGACGCTTCGCCATCGCTTGATCGCGCATTCGAAGCGCCCCTCCCCTTACGAAACGGACGGAGAAGGATCCGGGTCGGGCGCGTCGGAGAAGGCGGGCGCGTTGGCGCCGACGGCGGCTTTCGCGTCCTCGGCCTGCTCGCGCTCGAGCACCTTCTGCATGGCGGCGATGGCGCACTCGATCTGGCCGTCGTCGGGCTCGTTCGTAGTGAGGTACTGCATCTGCATGCCCGGCCACAGCACCACCTTCACGAGCGGGTTGTCGGGGTGGCTGCCCGCCCACTTCACGGTGATCTCGTAGGAGATGCCCGCGATGATGGGCATGAGCAGGATGCGCACGAGGATGACGAGCGCGAGCTTCGGCGCGCCGTCGGGCACGCCCCACATCTCGATGAGCCCGTTGATGGGCGTGATGGTGTACACGAAGATGGCGATGACCATGACCATGATGAGGAACGCCGTGCCGCAGCGCACGTGCAGGCGCGGGAAGCTGCGCGCGTTGGCGGCCGTGAGCGGCAGGCCGTGCTCGTAGCAGTGGATGGTCTTGTGCTCGGCGCCGTGGTAGCCGAACATGCGCTTGATCTCCTGCATGCGGCCGATGAGCCACAGGTAGAACACGAACACGGCCACGCGCAGGAGGCCGTCCACGATGTTCCACAGCACGGTGTTCTGGTCGTACTCGCCCACGATGAGGTTCGTGATGAACGCCGGCGCCACGATGAACAGCACCACGCCCAGCACGAGGCCGAGCACCATCGAGACGGCCATCTCCTTCTTGCCGAACTCCACCTCCTCGTCCATGAAGGACTTCTTGGCAGGCTGAGGTTCGGGCTGGGACTCGGACGGAAGCTCGGGCTCGTCGACCACCTCGAGCGTGCGCTGCGCCCCGAGCGCGTCGATCATCGTGTCGGGCCGCCCGAAGTCGTCCTTCCAGGAGAAGGAGGAGCCGGAGGCGTCCGCGCCTCCGTTCCTTGCGCTCGCGGAAAGGGTCGCCTCGCCAGCAAGCTCATCGGCGAGCGCAACAGGGGAAGCTGCGGATTCGTCAGTCTCCGCAGGGGAAGCCGCAGCTCGATCGCTTACAGGCTCCCCCTCCCCCTCTTCCGCGAACGCGTGCAGCGCGGCGATCTCGAGCGCCTTGTACCCCAGCACGAGCGACTCGACGAGCGCGCGGCAGCCGCGCACGAGCGGCCAGTGCATCCAGCCGTTCTTGTTGCGGCCCGAGGCCAGGTCGTGCTCTTCCACGTAGATGTCGCCGCCCGGCTCGCGCACGGCCACCGACCAGTTGTACTTGCCGCGCATCATGATGCCCTCGATGAGCGCCTGGCCGCCGACGTGCGTCTTGAGCGCACCGTCTTCGGAGAACGCGCGCGACAGATCGCTCCTCTGCTCGCCCATGCTAGTCCCTCTTCACGCGCGGGTACGGGTTCCCGCAGGTCATCTTGCCCTCGGGGCAGTTGCCGCGGATGCAGGGCGCGCCCGCGTCCATGAAGATGAACGGCGCCGTGGGCTTGGCCAGCTCCAGCATGCGATGCGCCATGTCGCGGATCTCCCACTGCGCGCGGTTGCAGCAGCGCAGGGAGAAGAAGTGCAGCAGCTCGCGCACGTTCATCGTGATGACGATCTTCGTCTCGGCCGCGTTCGGCAGCAGGTAGCGCGCGTCCTCGGCGGGGATGCCGGCCGCCAGCAGCTTCTCGTACGCCTCGATGGCGGCGGCGATGGCCTCGTCGAACACCGCGTTCGTCTCCTCGCTCGCCCTCACGCTGTCGGGCTTCACCGTGGCCAGGCCGTCCGTGAACTTCACGTAGCGCTGGCTCTGCTGGTTGAAGCTGGCGATGCGGTGGCGCACCAGCTGGTGCGTCAGCGCGCGCGAGACGCCGTCCACCGCGAACGTGTAGCTGG
This sequence comes from Eggerthella hominis, assembly GCF_014287365.1. Lineage (NCBI taxonomy): Bacteria > Bacillati > Actinomycetota > Coriobacteriia > Eggerthellales > Eggerthellaceae > Eggerthella > Eggerthella hominis. The sequence goes on along the minus strand of NZ_JACOOA010000006.1, from coordinate 226,531 downwards.
CATGCTCGAGCGTGGACGTGTGACCTGCGCTCATGATGGTGGACAGCACGCTTTTCACGCGCTCCTCCGGCATGGTCTCCATCAGCTCGGCCGCGCCGACGGGCGCGTAGCACAGGCGCGCGGCCGTGGCGATGGCGCGCTCGGGGTCGGGCGTGTGGTACAGAAGTTCAACTTGCATGGGATGAATGCTCCTCGCTTCGAGATAAATTCGGCGGTTCGCGCGCACAGAGGCGTTCTCTTTCGCTAGTATAGTACCCGAAGCCCCCAACCAGCGAAGCGAGAGGCGCGCCATGCCCGAAAACAACACGTCCCAGCCCTTCGTCCCCCAGCTCACCACCCGCGACTGGAACGACGAGTGGAAGCAGCTCCAACAGGCGCGACGCCGGTTCGACGACGCGTCCTACTGGGACAAGCGCGCGTCCACCTTCACCACGAAGGACGCGCCGAACCCCTACGTCGAACGGTTCCTCGAGCTCGCCGGCATCCGCGAGGGCGAGACGGTGTTCGACATGGGCTGCGGCACGGGCGCGCTGTCGGTGCCGCTGGGCAAGCGCGGCACGAAGGTGGTGGCGGCCGATTTCTCGCAGGGCATGCTCGACCAGATGCAGGCCATCCTCGATGCCGAGGACATCCGCACCGTGTTCCCCAAGCGCATGAGCTGGTCGGACGACTGGCCGGCCCACGGCGTGCGCCCCGGCATGGTGGACGTGGCGCTGGCCTCGCGCTCGGTGGCCACGGCCGACCTGCGCGACTCGCTGCTGCGCCTCACCGACGTGGCGCGCCGCCGCGCGTGCGTCACGCTGGCCACGGGCTCGTCGCCGCGCACCGACGAGCGCATCCTCAACGCCATCGGCCTCTCCAGCGTGCTCGGCCGCGACCATCTCTACGCGTTCAACATCCTCGCGAACGAGGGGCTGCGCCCCGAGGTCGCCTACATCGACAGCGAGCGCACGGACACCTTCGACTCCCTCGACGACGCGTTCGGCGTGTTCACCCGCATGGTGGACGACGCCACTGCGGCGTTCATCGGCGCCGAGGAGCGTGCCGCGGCCATCGCCCGGCTGCGCACGTGGCTCGAGGAGAACCTCGTGGCCAACGAGCGCGCGGGCCTGCCCGACAAGAAGGGGCTTCCGGAGAAGCCCCTGCGCCTGCGGGAGCCCCGGACGGTCACCTGGGCCTTCATCGCCTGGAACAAGTAAAACGTCCCGAAGGGGGCAGCCCCTTCGGGACGTTCGCGCGTCCTACAGCTCGATGCGCTCGAACATGTCGGGGCCCACGCTGCACACGGGGCAGGTGAAATCGTCGGGCAGCTCGTCGCCGTACTCGATATGGCCGCACACCTTGCAGCGCCACGCGTACTTCGGCTTCGGAGCCTCCGCATCGCCTGCGGCGCCCGCCGCGGCCGTGGGCGCCGCATCGGGCGCGTCGGGCAGGTAGCTCGAGGCCTTCGGCGGCGTCTTCCCGCCTTTCACCTGGTGGTAGTAGGCGTACGTCATCGGGTCGCCCGCGCACACCTTCGCCGCCTCCTCCACCTCGCCGATGTAGAGGATGTGCGTGCCGAGGTTCACCGCCTGGGTGACGCGCACCGAGAAGCGCGCGACGCACTGCTCGGCCACGTAGGGCACGCCCGCCGCGTCGACGGCCGTCTCGCAGGCGGCGAACTTATCGGTGTCGGCGCTGGAATGGAAGCCGAACGTGCCGATGAGCTCCATCGTCGTCTCCTGCGCCAGGCACGACACGGTGAAGCGGCCGGAGTCCAGGATGACGTCGGTGGTGGCGTTCTCCTTGTTCAGCGCCACGCTCACCTGCAGCGGCGACGACGTGACCTGCTGAAACGTATTGGCGACGCAAGCGGCCTTGCGTTCCCCGTCCGTCGCGCCGATGATGTAGAGCCCGTAGCTCAAACTGAAGAACGCGGTTTGATCGATCATGGTAGGCCTTTCCCCTGCTCTCGTTTACTCTGCTAATAATGATAATCATTCTCATTAAGGAACGCAAGCGATCGGCGCGATCGGGCGACGAGCGGCGCGTGACCCTCACGCCGAGAGGCCGCATGCCGCCCGCACGAGGGCGCGGGCGCGCTCGTCGGGGGCGAGCACCTCCGCGCCGCCCCAGGCGGCGGCGAAGCGCTCCTCGGCGCACGGGCACAGCCAGTCGCGCACCACCGCAAGCGCATGGGGGAAGCCCGACGCGGGCCCCCGCTCCAGCAGCGCCGTCGCCGCGGTCAGGCCGCCGTCGCGCATGAGCTCGAGCCGCCCCAGCTCGTCCACCACGAGCAGCCCGGGTCGCGTCTCGCCCGCCCGGAATGTTTCACGTGAAACATCTGTTTGCGCGAACGAATGTTTCACGTGAAACATTCGCGCAGGGCTCTCGGGGCTCTCGGGGTTCTCGGGGTTCTCGGGGTGCGTGCGGCGCGCATCCCCGCGCGCGAGGGCGTCGAAGTGGGCGTTGACCCGCGCGATGGCGTCGTCGGAGATCTCCCAGGCCAGCTGGGCGGCGGCGCTCTGGCTCGTCGGGTCGAACGACCCCTCCGCCAGCGCGAGGTCGCGGCGCCGGGCGAACGCGACGCGCTCGCCCGCGGGCAGCAGCACGTTGTCGATGCCGAGCTTCTCGAAGCGGCCCTCGCCCGCCAGCCCGCGCTCGCCCGACGCCTCGTGCGGCGCGCGCTCGCGCCACACGCCGGGGGCCAGCACGCCCGCGACGGCCACGCCCTCGCCCGCCAGCTCGTCCGCCAGCGCCCCGAGCCAGCGCGTCTTGCCAATCTGCACGTCCCCCGTCAACAAGAACAGCATCGCCCGGCGCAGCCCCTTTCCTGGTTGTTTATTCTCGAACGTATATTATACTCTATCGCACAGCGAAGAGCGGCGGCGCCGTGGACGGGCGCCGCCCCGAGAAGAGAGGCCCGCCATGGAATCTCCCGAGAACCGCGTCATCAGCTTCCCCGGAACGTACGACGACGCCACGCCGTGGAAGCTGTACAACCGTCTGATCGGGGGCATTCCCGACGATCTCGTCGTGCGCGACTACTGCCTGGGGACGCACTGGTCCTACGTCGAGGCCGACTGCGGCATGGGCGTGAGCTTCACCTGCAAGGGCGGCGCCAAACGCGCCTGCAAGCAGGACCTGCGCGGCGTGCCGCTGCGCGCGATGGCCGAGCTGGCGAAGTCGTGGTGCTTCGAGGAGGCCACGCTGGGCGTGGCGGCGCTCAACGCCTACTACGCGCGCAAGGAGCTGCTCGACCCGCTCGGGGCAACCTACGACGAGCCCGTCGAGCTGCCCGACGGCACCGTCCGCAAGATGGACGCGTTCGAGCTGTACCGCCCGCGCATCGAGCGCTCCGCGGGCAGGCGCGTCACGGTGATCGGCCACTTCCCTCACGTCGACCGCATCGCCGCCTACGCCGACCTCACGGTGCTCGAGCGGAACTGCACCCAGGAGCTCGACACGCCCGACCCCGCGTGCGAGTACGTGCTGCCCGGCACCGACTTCGCCTTCATCACCGGCGTCACCCTCATCAACAAGACCGCGCCGCGCCTGCTGGAGCTCGCGAAGAACGCGACCACCGTGTTCGTGGGCCCCAGCGTGATCATGACGCCCTCCCTGTTCGAGCAGGGCGCCGACGCGCTGGCCGGCAGCGTGGTGGCCGATCCTGAGAAGGCGCGCTTCGCCGTGCAGAACGGCGCCGGCCAGTTCTTCGGCGAGGCGTTGCAGATGACCTTCGTCGCGCGCGAGCGCGCCTAGCCTGCGCTCCCCGTCCGAATACCCGTACGGATGTTTCACGTGAAACATCCGTACGGAATCGCCCTGCGTTGCCGCCTTTATTGTATTCAATTGATAATAATTGTGTTTTAGTATATATTGCTCCCAGTATTATTCTCGATTGCACATCATGGGGGACGAGAGCAATAGAAGCTATTGAAGAAACGTTAGACGAGGGGATGGGAGGTGCTGCTGATGCTTCCAGCATCAGCAGCACCGAGGGGGTACCCCCTCGGACGCGTGACGGCGAGGCGGAGGCCCGATGCGCGTCCCGCCGCAACGCGCGGCGCGGCACGCTCATCCTGATCGCGCTCGGCGTGCTCGTCGTGGTGAGCACGCTCGCCTCGCTCATGCTCGGGCGCTACCCCATCACCCCCATCGAGGCCGTCGGCATGCTGGCCAACCTCGCCTTCCCCATCGACCCGTTCTGGACGTCCCAGCAGGAGACGCTGTTCTTCCAGGTGCGCCTGCCGCGCATCGCGCTCGCGCTCATGGTGGGCTGCAGCCTGGCGGCCGCCGGCGCCGCCTACCAGGGCACCTTCCAGAACCCGCTCGTCTCCCCCGACATCCTCGGCGCCTCGCAGGGCGCCGCGTTCGGCGCCGCGGTGGCCATCCTGCTGGGGCTCGGCTCGCTCAGCATCTCCGTCTTCGCGTTCGCCTGTTCCATCGCCGCCGTGCTGCTGGTGCTGGCCATCGGCACCCGCGCGAAGGGCAACCACCTGCTCATCGTGGTGCTGGCGGGCGTCATGGTCAGCTCGCTGTTCCAGGCGGGCGTCTCGTTCACGAAGCTCATCGCCGACCCCACCGACCAGCTGGCCGCCATCACGTACTGGCTCATGGGCAGCCTCACCGGCGCGAAGTGGAGCGACATGGCCTTTTCCCTGGGCCCCATCGCGATCGGCCTCGCGGTGCTGTTCGCCCTGCGCTGGCGCATCAACGTGCTCACCATGGGCGACGACGAGGCCTCCACCATGGGCGTGAACGCGCGCCGCGTGCGGCTCATCGTCATCATGGCCGCCACGCTCGTCACCGCCGCCAGCGTGTCCATCTCGGGCATGATCGGCTGGGTGGGCCTCGTCATCCCCCACTTCGCGCGCATGATCGTCGGCTGCGACTACCGCAAGCTGCTGCCCGCGAGCATGCTCATGGGGGCCAGCTTCCTGCTCATCGTCGACGACGTGGCGCGCCTCGTGGCCACGTCCGAGATACCCATCGGCATCCTGACCGCCTTCGTCGGAGCGCCGTTCTTCCTGTATCTCATCACCAGGAGGAAGCAGGAGCTGTGAGCATCGACGTCGAACACCTCAACTTCTCGTACGGCAGCCACCACGTGCTGCGCGACCTGAGCTTCCGCATTCCCGACAACACGCTCGTGAACGTGCTGGGGCCCAACGGCGTGGGCAAGTCGACGCTGTTCCGCTGCATCCTGTGCCTCAACAACGGCTGGACGGGAAGCATCCGCGTGAACGGGAAGGACCTGCGCACGATATCCATCCGCGAGCGCGCGAGCGAGATCGCCTACATCCCCCAGTCGCATTCGTCCACCTACGCCTATGACGTGCTCGACGTGGTGCTCATGAGCGCCGGCGGCGGCATCGGGCTGTTCTCCACGCCCAAGCGCATGCACGTCGACCGCGCCTGGGACGCGCTCGAGCGCGTGGGCATCGCGCATCTGGGCCACCGCCCCTACACGCAGATATCGGGCGGCGAACGGCAGCTCGTGCTCATCGCGCGCGCCATCGCGCAGAATGCGCGCACCATCATCATGGACGAGCCCACGAGTGCGCTCGACTACGGCAACACGGTGCGCGTGCTGTCCACCGTGCGTCAGCTCGCCCGCGAGGGCATGAGCATCGTCCAATCGACGCACCAACCCGACCAGGCGTTTTTGTACGCAGACCAGACGCTCGTCATCAACGAGGGCCGCGTGCACGCGTTCGGCGACCCCAAAGACGTCATCACCAAGGAGCTGGTCAGCACCATCTACGACGTGGACGTGGAGGTCAATTCCCTATACGGCGACAAGGTGCGCGTGTGCGTGCCTGTACGCGAGATAGAGCGTTAGAAGCAAGGCAACAGAGGTTGACGAAAGGAAGAATCTATGGGAGGGATTACCGCAAAGAACACGCTGCGGGCACGGCGCCTGCTGGTCGCGGGCATGCTGTGCCTGGGGCTGGCGTTCGCGCTGAACGGATGCTCGCAGGCCCCGTCGCAGGACGCGCCCGCAAGCACGGACGGCGCGGCGCAGACCGATCAGGCGACGCAGAACGAGACGCGCACGTTCACCGACTCGGCCGGGCGCACCGTTGAAGTGCCCGCGCAGATCGACCGCATCGCCCCGGCCGGCCACACCGCCACGCAGATCCTGCTGACGATGGCGCCGGAGAAGATGGTGACCGTCTCGCAGGAGCTCACCGCCGATCAGGCGAAGTACCTGGGCTCCGACTACGCCGAGCTGCCCGTGACCGGCGCCGCCTTCGGCGCGAAGGGCGACCTCAACAAGGAAGCGGTCGCCGCCTCCGGCGCGCAGATCCTCATCGACACCGGCGAGCTCAAGGACGGCATCAAGGAGGACCTCGACACGCTGCAGGAGCAGCTGGGCATCCCCGTGGTGGTCATCGAGACGAAGATGGAAGACTACGGCGCGGCCTACGAGATGCTGGGCGAGCTGCTGGGCATGGAAGACCGCGGCAAGGAGCTGTCCGACTACTGCAAGGCCGCCTACGACGAGACCGTGTCGGTCATGGGCAAGATCCCCGAGTCCGAGCGCGCGAACGTGGCCTACCTGCTGGGCGACAAGGGCACGAACACCATCGCGAAGGACTCCTACCAGGGCCAGGTGGTCGACCTCGTGGCCAACAACGTGGCAGAGCTGGGCGAAGTGTCCGGCAGCGGCGCCGGCGTGGAGATCAGCATGGAGCAGCTGGCGCTGTGGAACCCGCAGGTCATCCTGTTCGCCGAGAACAGCATCTACGACACGGTGGGCTCCGACGCCGCCTTCGCCGACCTCGACGCCGTCAAGTCCGGCACGTACTACGAGGTGCCCAACACGCCGTGGAACTGGCTGAACAGCCCTCCGACGGTGAACCAGGTGCTGGGCATGCAGTGGCTGCCGCGCCTGCTGTACCCCGAACAGTACGATAACGACCTGTACGAGACGGTGGCCGGCTACTTCAAGACGTTCTACGGGTACGACCTGAGCGAATCCGAGTTCGACGAGATCGCCGCGAACGCGCAGCCCAAGGCCTAGCGCCTCGTCCTGCGACCCGATCGCACCCCTGCGGAAAGCCCGGCGCGCGCCGGGCTTTCCTGCTATCATCGTGGAAAACCGACCTAGGAGATGCATATGGGAGAGAAGATCATGGACGGCTTCCCCTCGCGGGAGGAGGCGCTCGCCGACTTCTTCGCCGCATGGGAGCCGGTGCGGCGCGTCGAGCACGTCGCGCTCGACGACGCGGTCGGGCGCGTGCTCGCCGAGGACCTCGTGTCCGCGAACACGCTGCCGGTGGTGCGCGCCTCGTCGTTCGACGGCATCGCGGTGAAATCGGCGGCGTTCGCGAACGGCCTGCCCGACACGAGCGGCTGGAAGCCCGGCGCGGACTACGTGCGCGCCGACACCGGCGACGACTTCCCCGACGCGTTCGACGCCGTGGTGATGATCGAGAAGGCGGCCGTTCAGAAGGACGGCTCGGTGGTGCTCGACGACGACGTGACGGTCGAGCCCGGTTCGGGCGTGCGGGCGTCAGGTTCCACGCTGCGCGCGGGCGAGCCGCTCATGAGCGCCGGCAGCGTCATCCGCCCCACCGACCTAGCCGCACTCGCCATGGGCGGCGCCACGATGGTGCCCGTGCGCGTCAGGCCGCGCGTGGCGTTCATCCCCACGGGCAGCGAGCTCGTGCCCGCCGGCATCAAGCCGCGGCGCGGGCAGAACGTGGACACGAACAGCCTCATGTGCAAGCACCTCCTCATCGAGTACGGCGCCGAGCCCGTGGTGTTCCCCCTCGTGCACGACGATCCCGCCGAGCTCGAGCGCGCCTTCGAGGCGGCGCTCGCCACCGCCGACGTCGTGGTGGTCAACGGGGGCTCGGCCCTCGGCGAGGAGGATTTCAACGTGAGGCTGATCGAGCGGCGCGGGCGGGTGGTGCACCACTACATCGCCGCCGTACCGGGGCGGCCGCTCATGATGGCCGTGGTGGACGGCAAGCCGGTCGTCGACCTCCCCGGCCCCACCATGGCCGCCTACTTCGGCTCCGAATGGTGCCTGCAGGCGATCACGGCGCGCATCCTGGGAATTCCGCCGCACCGCCGCCCCGTCGTGCGGGCGCGGGCGGACGCCGCGAAGACGAGCATCCCCAAGATGGCGAACATCGCCCGCGTGCGCCTGACGCGCGACGACGAGGGCTACGTGGCGCACTTCCTCAACTTCAAAGCCGGAGAGCTGGCCGCGTGCATGACGTCGAATGCCCAGCGCGTCTCGCCCCTCGGCGAAGCGGGATGGGACGAGGGCGACCTCCTCGAGGTGGAGCTGCTGCGCGGCGAGGAGTTCATCGAGGAGGGGTAGTCCAGCCCCGAGCGGCACATCACCACGCGCCCTCACCCCGAAACGCACGAACGCCCGGTCATCGACCGGGCGTTCGTCTTGCTTGCAGCAGAAGCGGCGCAGATGCGCTATTCGGCGGCAGGAGCCTCCTCGACGAGGGCGTCGACGGCGGCGGCTTCCTCAGCCGTAGCCTCGACGGCGGTCTCGGCGGCAGCCTCGACCTCAGCGGCCTTCTTGGCATCGGCCTCGGACTTCTTGGCGAACTCCGCGGCGCGCTTGGCCTTCTCGGCGGCCTTCGCGTCGCGCTCGGCCTTCTTCTTGGCCTCGGCCTCGGCGACGGCAGCGGCACGCGCGGCCTTCTTGGCGGCCTCGCGCTCGGCCACGGATTCCTTCGCCGCGGCACCGAACTTGTCGGCGAAGCGCTGGACGCGTCCACCGGTGTCGACGAAACGCTGCTGGCCGGTGTAGAACGGATGGCACACGTTGCAGATGTCGATCTTCAGCTCAGGCTTCGTCGAACGCGTCGTGAACGTGTTGCCGCAGCTGCACTTGACCGTGCACTCCACGTATTCCGGATGAATACCCTGTTTCATTATGGTTCTCCTTTACGGGCCTTGGTTTCCGACCAAGGCGAAGACAAGCCTTTATACTATAGCACAGCCGCCCGGCGAACGCACGCGATTTCTCAGGAAATCCCTTCCCTCGCCTCCTACAGGAACGCCTCGTTCACCGGGAGGTTGTAGGCGGCGGCGATGCCGCGCAGGCCCTCGTCGGGGATGGCGCTGGCGAACCGGTCGCTGCCGCCGTTCATCGCGCGGGCCTGGGCGTAGATGGTCGCCGCCTTGTCGATGGTGTGCGCCAGCCCGAACGTGGCGTCGAAGTCGGGGCCTGCGCAGAACAGGCCGTGGTGCGCCCACACGCACGCGTCGTACGTGCGCATCGCATCGGCCGTGGCGTCGGCGATCTCGGGGCCGCCCGGCACCATCCACGGCACCACGCCGATGCCCTTCGGGAACGCGATCATGCTCTCCATCAGCATCTTCCACAGCGCGCGCGTGAACGTGCGCGCGTCGAGCGGCAGCACGTTCGTCAGCGCCACCACGTGCGCGGGGTGCGCATGATACAGCACCCGGCCCGCGTTGCCGGCGACCTCCTTGCGCACCGACTGGATGGCCGCATGGCTGGGGAACTCGCTCGTGGGCACGCCGCCGTTCTTGAAGCCCCACACGATGCGCCACGCGTCGCCTGCGGCGTTGACCTCCACGATGCCCGCGCCCGCGTCGGGGTCGAGCGCCACGTTGCGCATGTGCGCGCCCGCAGCCGTCACCAGGAAGAACTCGCCGCCCAGGTTGGCGGCCTGCACGCCCAGCGGCACCCACGAGCTGGGGTTGTCGTAGAAGAACGAGCGGCTGGACGCCACGTCCTCCGGCGTGAGCCGATACGACGCGTTGCCGCCGTTGCTCTCGTGCCAGCCCTGGCCCGCGCCGTCGCTGCATAGGCGCGCGAACCCTTTCACGAACGCCTGCTGCTCCACGGCCACGCCCGAGACGGCGCCCTTCGCCGCCGACACGCCGCGGTCGAGCACTTCCTGCGCGTTATCGAAGAAACCCATGATCAACTCCTTGTCCGTAGTTCGTCAGTCGTCGTTCTCGTCGGTGCGGATCTGCACGACGTACATCACGTTGGTGGCGGCCACCGCGCCGGCGCCCGGCTCGCCGATGGTGGGGCTCGTGGACGGATCGCCCGCCGTGAACACCGCCAGCTGCCCCGGCTGAACGAGCCCGTGCTCGAGCACGGCGTCGTGGGCCTGCTCGATGACGTGGCGCATATCGCCCTGCACGTCGCCGAGCATGGGCGTCACGCCCCAGTTGAGCTGCTGCTGGCGCATGACGCGCGGAAACGGCGTGACCACGTAGATGGGCACCCGCGGCCGCAGGTTCGACATGAGGCGCGCCGTGCGGCCCGACATCGTGGGCGCCACGATGCAGGCGGCCCCCACGTTCTCGGCCGTCTGCACGGCGGCCAGCCCCACGGCCAGCGCCACCCGCGCGCGGTCGCGGCTGCGGTCGGGCGCGCGCTCGTCGAACAGGTAGGGCTCGCTCGACTCGGCGATGCGCGCCATCATGCGCACGGCCTCCACCGGGTAGGCTCCGCTCGCGGTCTCGCCCGACAGCATCACCGCGTCGGTACCGTCGTAGATGGCGTTCGCCACGTCCCCCACCTCGGCGCGCGTGGGGCGCGGGTTGCGTATCATGGAATCGAGCATCTGGGTGGCCGTGATCACCGGCTTCGATGCGCGGTTCGACGCGCGGATGATCTCCTTCTGGATGTGCGGCACCTTGTACGCCGGCACCTCCACGCCCAAATCGCCGCGCGCCACCATCACGCCGTCGGCCGCCTCGATGATGGCCTCGAAGTTCTCCACCGCCTCGGCGCACTCGATCTTCGCGATGAGGCCCACGTCCGCGCCGCCGTGCTCGTCGAGGAAGCGCCGCAGCTGGCGCACGCCCTCGGCGCTGCGCACGAACGACGCCGCCACGAAGTCGACGTCCTGCTCGATGCCGAAGACGAGGTCGGCGCGATCCTGGTCGGTCATCACCGGCAGCGGCACGCTCGTGTCGGGCAGGTTGACGGACTTGCGCTCGCCCAGAAGCCCGCTGTTGCGTACGGTGCAGCGGATGTCGGAGCCCTCGACGGCGTCCACCGCGAGCTCGATGAGCCCGTCGTCCAGCAGGATGGCCCCGCCGGGCTCGACGGCGCGCGCCAGCCCCGCGCAGGTTTGCGCGACCAGCTGGGCCGTGCCCTCCACCGCGCGTTCGGTGAGCACGAGCGGGTCGCCTGCGCGCAGCTCCACGGGCCGTCCGCCCGCCAGCGCGCCCGTGCGGATCTCGGGGCCGCGGGTGTCCAGCAGGATGGCGCACGGCGAGTCGAGGTCGCGGCGCACGCGCTTCAGCAGGTCCATGCGCGCACGATGCTCGTCGTGCGAGCCGTGCGAGAAGTTGAAGCGCGCCACGTCCATGCCGGCGGACAGCAGCTCGCGCAGGGCGGCTTCGTCGTCCACGGCCGGCCCCAGCGTGCAAACGATCTTCGTGCGTCTGGCCATGCTCCTCCTCGATCGCGCCTGTTCCATGATCGCATGATACCGTGAAACCGGTGCGCGCCCGCGCCGCATCGCCCCAATCCGGCGAGTCTGCACACAACCGCAACGCACCGCAGACGGCTCCGATCCGAAGACGCGCCCGCAGGATCGCCTCTTCGATACCTGACCTTCCGCATCATGGACAAAAAGGGCAGTTTTCAAGATAAAGAAAAGTCGGCTTTTTGTCCACCCGACCCGACCCGTTCCGCGCGCAGTATCGCCCAGCCGAGCGAAAGCGACGCACCCGGCGCGATCCGCAAAGCGCTCGCGACCGTCGCGCCGCCCCGAACGGCGACGCGCGCCGAGCCGCTCGCAGGAGGCACCCCGAAACGGCAACGGGCCCCGAAGCATCCTTCGGGGCCCGCCTGCGCCTTTCGAACGCGCGCCCGCACGCGCGTGCGCTTACGCGACGAGGAAGTCGGCCACCGCCGAAGCGGGGCTCGTGCGGCCCTCCTCGTTCATCGACCGCACGCGCAGCCGGTAGCTGCCGGCATGCTCCGGCGTGAACGCGTACGTCCAGTGCACCCAGAGGTCGGCCGACGCGTCGGACACGTCGTGCGTGCACCACGTGCGGCCCCCGTCGAGCGAGAACTGCAGCGCGACGATGCGCGTGCCGTAGTCGTCGGCGTATCCTTCGAACGTGACGGTCTGGCCTACGGCCAGCTCCTGCGGCGCGATCATGGAATCCCCCTTCGCCTTACGAGACGGATGCCGCCAACACGCCCACGTTGGGGCTGTTGGGGTACGTCATGTCCTCGCCCGGGTTCGCGGGCGGCTCCTCCTCGCGCGTCACGCGCACCTCCACCACGTCGCGCACGAAGTAGTTGGCCGGCGTGCGCGTCATCCACAGCTGGTTGTTGCCGCCCACCGAGGCCGACAGGTCCTCGTCGTTGATCTCGTAGGACAGCACGCCGTGGCGGCCCACCACGTAGCTGATGGGCATGGCCAGCTCGGTGCCGTCGCTCGACACGAACGTCACCGTGTTCACGCCGTCGCGCGCTTCGGCGCGGTCGAGCAGGTGCGAGACGGGGATGCCCTTCACGTCGGCGGTGATGATGGCCTTGCCGTCGGCCGGGTTCCCGCCGCAGGTGCACGTCATCACCTGCTTGACGCTGTTCTCGGACGCCAGCTCGTCCACCGGGGCGGTGAACGCATTGTCCACCTCGCCGGTCACCGCGAGCTTCCATTCGAGCGGGTTCGCGACGACGAGGTCGTCGGTGGCGCCGCACAGCGCCGACGTCGCCCGTTGGAACACGTCCTTGATGACGCTGTTCAGCGTGAGCTCGGTCTGGTCGTACGAGAACGTCCCCGCCGCAGCCGATGCGCTGACCAGCGGCGAGGCGACGGCGGTGCCGGCGGGCGCCTCGACGGCCGCCGCGGGAGAAGCGCCCTGGTCGGATGCCGGCGCGCCGTCGGTCGCGAAGGCCGTGCCCGCCCCGCTCAGCGTCAAGGAGGCGATCATCGTGCCGGCCAGCAGGCCTTTCTTGTAATCTTGCATGCTCATCTCCGATCTACTTGACGTTGAACAGGAAGTTGGTGTCGCGCGACGACACGCGCTCGGAGCCGTCGGGCTGCGTCGAGGTGGTGCGCACCTTCAGGAGGTACGACCCCGCCTCGGCCGGCGTGTACGTCATGCGCCAGTACGTCCAGCGCGTCGGGTCGTTGCCGGGCGTCTCGAGCGTCGTCCAGGTCTTGCCGTGGTCGAGCGAGTACTCCACCTTCGCGATGGGCTCGTCGTAAGCGTCGGCGAAGCCCTCGATGGTCAGTTCCTTGCCGGCCTGGCCGTCGAGCACCACGCCGTCGGGGTAGTTGAGGATGGCGCTGTTCGGCTTGCCCTGCATCAGGCCGGTGTGCGGGTCGAGCGGCGTGTCCACGCCCTCCTCGTCCTCGAACTCGGGATCGTTGACGAAGTCGATGGTCATGATGGCCTTGATGTAGGAGGCGGCGGAGTTGCGCGGCACGGCGAGCGTCACCGGGTAGCCCTGGCTCGCGGGCAGCGGCTGGCCGTTGATCTCGGTGACCAGCAGGCAGTCCTCCACGTTGATCGACTCGAACGAGGGTGCCACCATGTTGTAGCCGTCCTCGGACGTCACCTCGATGTTGGTGGTGCCGCCGGCCGGCTTCACGTAGTCGATGACGTCCTTCATGGACACGCCGGTCAGCTCGGCCTGGTAGATCCACGCGTTGGCCGTGGCGTTCTCGATGCAGCCCTGCTTCTGCACGAAGCTCTTGGTGCCGAACTTCTCCTTGAGCTCGGTGACCGTCATCTCGAGGGGGTTCTCCACGTCGCCGCCGATGGTCAGCACCCATGCGTCGGCCACCGCCGGGTCGGTGTCGGTGCGCCACTCGGACGGCTCGTTGTTCAGCGACTCGAAGAACAGCTGGTCGTTGTCGGACACGGTGTCCTGGTCGTAGCTCAAGCCGAGCTTCGCATCGTCGGCCTTCACGTCCGTGATGCCCTTGTACAGGTCGTACTTGGCGTAGTCCCACAGGTTGAACTCGCTGTTCTCGTCGATGTAGTGGCACGAGTCGCAGCTGCCGTTCATGCCCGAGAACTTGGCGTTGCCGTTGTGGATGCCGTGCAGCGTCTCCACGAGCTGGATGTTGCCGAACCCGGCGTTGCGGTGGCAGCCCAGGCAGTTCGCCACCGTCAGCTGCGTGGGATAGCCCATGGCGTACACGTTGTGCTTCGTGGGCAGGCTCATCACCACGTCCTCGATGCTCTCGTGGCACGACAGGCAGCCGCGGTTGTCGGCGTCGAGGTACGTGACGTTCCAGCCCTTCGGGTCGGCCGGCACGGGTTGCGTGGTGAATCCGAACTGGTCGGTGTACTGCGCCGGCTGGTTGTCCTCGGCGTTCTTGGCCACCTTGTCGGCGTACTTCAGCTTCTCGGCGTATTCGGCGTAGTTCTCGAGGTACGTGCCCCCGTCGTCGGCATAGCCGATGTCGTTGCCGATGCGACCCAGATCGTCGGCCGTGATGGGGGCGGGCTTGTCGGCCCCCTGCGTCGACCCGGACCCCTGCGGCGCGCATGCCGCCATGAGCCCGACGGCGGCCACCAGGCACAGCGCCGATGCCGCCAGCTTTCCCTTCTTCTTCATGCGATCCCTCCTTCGTTTCTCGTTCTTCGACGAGCGGTATCCGTCCGCTCGTCCCCCGTGGAAACTCTACGGGAAGACGCGGTTCGACTGTAGGCGCAGGGTATCGGCGCGCACCGTCTTTTTCGCGCAGGGGCGGCCCGCGCGTGCGCGCGGATGGTTATTCCCGACCGGCAATGTTCTGAGACAAGCATTCAACGAGACCGCGCTCCGACGCGCCGGCATCTTTCGATCCGGGCGCGGTTGTGGCACACTACCTCCTGAAAGAAACGCGCCCGACAAGGGGACGGGCCGCACCAAGCAAAGGGGGACCCATGAGGCTGAGAGGTCAGGAGGGACACAACGACGAGACGTCGATCCTGCTCACGTCGTCGCTGCACCGCAAGATGGATTTCGACCGGTACCTCGATCAGGGCACCGTGCTCAAGCTGTTCCGCGAGGAGGAGCACGACGCCACCTGCGAGGCGCCCGACGACCCCTACCTGTTCTACGTGCAGGCCGGGGCGATGGAGGTGGGCCTCAGCCGCGCCGACGGGCGCAAGCTGAGCTACTTCTACGTGCGCGGCGCCGGGGACGCGGCCATCGCGGGGCTGCCGGGCTATATGTCGCTCGGTTCGAGCCGGCTCACGTTCAGGGCGGTGCGCAACACCGTGCTCGTCAGCTTCACGCGCGCCCAGGTGCGCGCCCTCATGCACGCCGACGACGCGTTCTACGACGACGTGATGCACGCGCTGCACATGACGATGGCGCAGCTGGGTCACCGCCTGGACTCCGCGAACCAGCAGTCCACGAGCCGCCGCATGCTGCTGTGGCTGGAGAAGCTGTGCGAGGCGAACGCGCCCGACCCCGACGGCGTGTACCGCATCCCCTGCAACCTCATCGTCGACGAGATATCCGGGTTGCTGGAGATCCACTACGCCACGTGCAACAAGCTGCTGAAATCGCTCAAAGAGCAGGGCATCGCCTGCAAGACGAGAACGCACCTCGAGATTGCGAACCGCGGCGAGGTGCAGAGGCTGCTGCTCGAGGAGAACCCCGTCCTGTACTGACGGGGGGCGGCGCGACCCAGGGGCAGCGAGAAACAAGAACGGATGTTTCACGTGAAACATCCGTCGCAGACCGGCGGCGGAGCGGGCGAACCGCCTGGCCGCGAGACGAAAAAGCGCCCGCCCCGACGATCGGGACGGGCGCCTCGCGCTTCGAAGCGGCTGCCTACACCTCGGCGACCCAGAGGCCGTGGATGTTGCAGTACTCGTACACCTTGAGGGCCTCGTCGCCCTCGGCGATGGCGAAGTCGGCCACGGGGGCGTCCTCGGGCGTGAGCTCGACGATCTGGTAGCCGTTCTTCGTGACGAGGCAGATGAACGTGATGAAGTGCTCCGGGGTCATGGGGTGCAGCGTGCTGCCCACCTCGACGTGCACGTTCGCGCCGTCGACGCGCACGACGGGCACGTGCTTCTCCACCGCGGCATCGGTCGTGTTGGCGGTGAGCTCGGCCATCTGCTCGCCGCAGCACACCAGCGGAACGCCCGAGTCGAACGGCTTGATGGCGATGTTGCCGCAATGCATGCACTTGTAGAACTTGAGATCCATGGTAGGTCCCCCTTCGTCGTCTGGTGAAACTTGCAGTCAATCTGTTCTGTTGCCAGTTTAGCTTCGTCCGGCGTGCAAACCGTTACCGCAGGGGCGGTTGCCGCCGAACCGTAACCAAGCGCGCGCCCGCCCGCGTCGGAGGCCGGTTGGCACGAACACCGCTCGGTTCGCGTTAAATGTTACTCAGATTGTTGCATTTCGGGAAGACCCTCTTGGGGCTTTTTCACGACAAGCGCATAAACGAGCACGCCCACCCCCACGAGGATCAGCGGCACCGACAACAGCTGCCCCATCGTGAGCCAGCCGCCCCACAGGTAGCCCAGCTGCGCGTCGGGCTCGCGCACGAACTCGACGAGGAAGCGGAAGCATCCGTACATGATGAGGAACAGGCCGAGGAACGTGCCGCGCGGACGCGGCGGCGTGCGGCGCGACAGCAGGTACAGCACGGCGAAGATGACGATGCCCTCGAGGAACGCCTCGTAGAGCTGCGACGGGTGGCGCGGCATCGTGCCGGCGGCGCCGCCGAACACCACGCCCCAGGCCGCGTCGGTGGGCGCGCCCCACAGCTCGCCGTTGATGAAGTTCGCGCAGCGGCCGAACAGGAGGCCGAGCGGCGCGCCGATGCAGCCGAGGTCGGCCAGCGTGAGGTACGGGATGTGGGTGAATCTCGCCGCCACGATGCCCGCCAGCAGCGCGCCGATCAGGCCGCCGTGGAAGCTCATGCCGCCCTGGTTGAACGCGAGGATCAGCTCGGGGTGCTGGAAGTAGTACCCCTCGCCGTAGAACAGCACGTAGCCGAGCCGCCCGCCCACGATGACGCCGATGATGACGCAGAACATGATGGTGAGCAGCGAGTCCGCGTCCACGCGCACGCGCCAGCGGCGCGCGACGCGCCAGATGACGAGGCCGGCGAAGACGAAGCCCAGCACGTAGGCGACGCCGTACCAGCGCACGACGAACGGCCCGAACGAGAACAAGATGGGATCGATGGATTGGTAGATGTCGTTGAGCATGTCGTTCCTTCATCGCTCGCGCCGGGCGCGGGCCTCTGATCGTAGTTCGAGCCGCACAGAAAACGGTTCCGCCTGCCTGAGCCGACGGAACCGCGTTTATTCGAGACCCATGCCGGCGCCCACTTCGAGCGCGGCGAACCGCACCTCCTCGCGCAGCTGCGGCGGGATGGGCTGCATGCTGGACACGGTGGCGTCGCAGTGCGGGCAGCGCAGCGTGAACAGCGCCAGATCGGCGCGCACCACCATCATGGACTCGTAGCGACACACGTCCAAACCGACCGCTCCGCATGCGGGACAGGTCACGCCTTTGCTCATCGGTTCACGCTCCTCTCGCTTCGTCGTCCGCCTGCCGTTTCCCTCATTGTAGCAGAACTTCCCAGACGGATATCCACGATTGGAAAGCGCTCCGTCAACGCGGACGGCCCCTCACGACCCCACGACGCGCTCGAGGAAAAACGCGTGCACGCGGTCGTCGTCGGTGAGTTCCGGATGGAACGCGACGGCCAGCGCGCGGCCCTCGCGCACGGCCAGGGGCTCGCCGTCCTCGGCCGTGCTGAGCACCTCCACGCCCGGCCCCCAGTCGGCGAAGCGCGGGGCGCGGATGAACACGCCCTTCACCGGCCCGCCCTCGATGCCCGCCCACGGCACCGTCGTCTCGAACGAGTCGATCTGCCGCCCGTAGGCGTTGCGGCGGATGCGCACGTCCATGAGGGCGAGCGGCTCCTGGTCGGGGCGCGCGCCCTCGATGTCGCGCGCCATGAGGATGGCACCGGCGCACGTGCCGAACACGGCCATGCCGTCCGCATGTGCGGCGCGCAGCGGCCCGTACAGGCCATGGATGGCCAGCAGCTTCGCGATAGCCGTGGACTCGCCGCCCGGGATCACGAGCCCGTCGAGCCCGTCGAGTTCGTCGGGCCAGCGCACGAGGCGCGTGTCGGCCCCCAGCCCGTCGAGCATCCGCCGGTGCTCCCGGAAAGCGCCCTGGAGGGCCAGGACGCCGATCGTCTTTCTCACAGGTTCCATGTGTGCACCTCGCAGGTTGGCGTAGTAAGTCAGCGAGGGGCGCCGAGGCGCCCCGCAGCGTCGAGCGGTTTCGGTGGCCGTCAGGCCATCGAAACGCCCTTACCAGCCTCGGGAGGCCATGAGCTCGTTGTCGGGGATGTCCGAGATCTCGATGCCCACCATGGCCTCGCCCAGGTTGCGCGAGACGCGCGCGATGGCGTCGGGGTCGTCGTAGTTCGTGGTGGCCTCCACGATGGCGCGGGCGCGCTTCGCCGGGTCGCCCGACTTGAAGATGCCGCTGCCCACGAACACGCCGTCGCAGCCCAGCTGCATCATGAGCGCCGCGTCGGCGGGCGTGGCGATGCCGCCGGCGGAGAAGTTCACCACGGGCAGGCATCCGTGCTCGGCCACCCACTTCACCAGCTCGTAGGGTGCCTGCAGGTCCTTCGCGGCCGTGAACAGCTGCTCGTCGCGCAGCCCCTTGATGCGGGCGATGTCGGTGGTGACGGTGCGCATGTGGCGCACGGCCTCCACCACGTTGCCCGTGCCCGGCTCGCCCTTCGTGCGGATCATGGCCGCCCCCTCGGCGATGCGGCGCAGGGCCTCGCCCAGGTTGCGGGCGCCGCACACGAACGGCACGTCGAAGTCCCACTTGTTCACGTGGTACTCGTCGTCGGCCGGCGTGAGCACCTCGCTCTCGTCGATGAAGTCCACGCCGAGGCTCTGCAGCACCTGCGCCTCCACGAAATGCCCGATGCGGCACTTCGCCATGACGGGGATGGACACGGCCTCCACGATGCCCTCGATCATGGTGGGGTCGCTCATGCGAGCCACGCCGCCGTGCGCGCGGATGTCGGCGGGGACGCGCTCGAGCGCCATGACGGCCACCGCGCCCGCGTCCTCGGCGATCTTCGCCTGCTCGGGGTTCACGACGTCCATGATGACGCCGCCCTTCATCATCTCCGCGAACCCGGTCTTCACCTTCAGCGTGCCGTGCGCCTGCTCTGCCATCGTCTCCCTTTCGTCGGTGATCTCGTGTCGTGCTTGGGGTAGCGCGCGGCCGCGCAGATGCCCTGCACGGCCGCGTTTGCGATGCGATTGACGCGCGAGCCCCGCGGGGCCGCGCGCTTTGACCCGGTTCGCTCGGCTAGAGCAAGAACCGGTTCGGGTTGCCCTGGCGCGTGACCTCGCCGGTACGCTCGGCCACGTCGGGACCGTGCTCCAGGAAGTGCTCGCAGAAGCGGCACACCTCCTTGACGGCCGCGTCGTAATCGCGCTCGGGATTCAGCAGCTTGTTGAAATCCTGGCATACCACGTGCGTCGAGCGCGTGCATGCGGCGAAACGGCAGTCGCAGGGGCACGGCTCGCCCGGGATGTTGTGCGGACAGCGCGACATCATCTCCTCGTCGCATCCGCGACGTTCCCAACACTGCGCCATATCCGCCTCCTTCCCCGCTCTCGTCTGAATCAGGTCCGGCTTACAGGTCGGCCGGGACGACCTTCGTCACGCCGGGGACGCGCTCCTTGAGGATGCGCTCCACGCCGTTGGCCAGCGTCATCTGGGACATGGGGCAGCCCTTGCAGGCACCCTGCAGCTCCACCGACACCACGCCGTCCTCGCTCACGTCGACGAGGCGCACGTCGCCGCCGTCGGCCTGCAGGCTGGGGCGGATGAGCTCGAGCACTGCCGCCACATCGTTCTTATCTACCATGACAAAGCTCCTTCGTTGAACTTGAACATCTTGCTATCAGGTGCCGATTCTACCACAGTCTAGGACGTGGGCTTCCAATCCTTGCCGAGAACCACCAACACGTCGGTGTCGAACGTGTAGAAGCCCGATCCGGCCACCGTGCGGCCGATGCCGAGCGACGCCACCACGGTTTCCGCCGCCGCCTCGAACGCGTCGTCGTTGTACACGACGAGCGTCTCGTTGTAGGCGTACGTGTCCATGTTGCCCGTCTCGGTCACGTCGAAGCCGAAGCCCTTGAGCGTGTCCGCCATCTGGGCCGCGCCGCCCGTGATCTCGGCGCCGTTGCGCACGGTGATGGTGAAGCTGCCCGGGTCGACCTGGGGCGTCGCCTGCTCCGTCACGGGCTCGGCGCCGGCTTCCACGAGCTTCATCATGCTCTTCCAGGAGTCGGACGACGCCGCGTACGTGGTCACGTCGTCGCGCGTGGTCTCGTAGCCGGGCACGAGCGCACCGTACACCGTGGAGGCGTCCATGCCGCGCAGCGCATCGGCGATGGACAGCGCGGCCGTCGCCGACAGGTCGGTCTGGAAGGCGCCGCCCACGTTGTCGAGCGTGGTGAGGAAGCCGAGCGACCCGTCGCCCAACAGGCGCAGCGACAGCGCGGTGAGGAACGCGCGCTGGTTCGCGGCCTGGGACTCGAGGCCGTCCGTGAAGTTGCTGGCGCGCAGGAACGTGAGCGCCTTCGCGCCGTCGAGCGTCTGCGTGCCCGGCTGCAGGTAGGCGTCTCCGGCGTTCGGGTCGTCCACCTCCTCGGCCACGTTCACCTCGATGCCGCCGAGGGCGTCCACGAGACGCACGATGGATTCGGCGTCGATCTTCACGTAGTGGGCCACGTCCACGCCGGCGAAGTCGGCCACGGCCGACACGAGCGCGGCGTCGCCCTCCTGCGTCTGGGCCTCGCGCAGCGGATGCGTCTTGCCGTCCTTGAGCGACACCTGCAGCGTGGGCGGGATCGACACGACGGTCACCGTGCGGGACGCTTCGTCGACGCGCACGAGCGCCACGGCGTCGGGGCCGTCCACGGCGTTCGCCGATCCGGGCGCGTCCAGGTCGGCGGCCACCACCGTGTAGAAGGCCGTCGCGTCGGCCTTCGGCGCGACGAGCGCCGAGGAGGCGTCGGAGTCCTTGAGCGCGAGCTTCGCGTCGAGCGACCCGAAGAACGTGGCCACGCCCACGGCGGCGGCGATGCACACCACCACGAGCAGGCAGACCGCGATCGCGAGGATGCGGCGCACGCGCGCCTTGCGCTGTATCTCCTGGGTGAACTCGCGGCGGCTGACGCGGCGAGCGTACTGCGACGAGCTCTCGCCCGACGCGGTGGTGGGCAGGATGGTGTCCACGACGCCGCGCGCCGCCCGCTTCTGCTTGCGAGGGCTGGAGAATCCCACCGATTCGCCGTTCATATGGCGCGACGAGCGCGGCACGTGAGTGCCGACCGTCGCCGACTTCATGCGGTGGGACGTGAGTTTCGAGCGGGCCTGCGTGAAGCCCTGCTTGCGTTTGTTGACCATGGGCGCTCGCTACTGCGACGACCGGGCTTGCTCGGCGTTCGCGCGCACCACGTCGGCGCCGAGGGCGCGCAGCTTGCCCACGTAGTCCTCGTAGCCGCGGTCGATATGGCCGATGTTGTGGACGCGCGTCTCGCCCTCCCCCACGATGCCGGCCAGCACGAGGGCCGCGCCGGCGCGCAGGTCGGTGGACGACACGTCGGCGCCCTGCAGCTCCTTCACGCCGCGCACGAGGGCGTGATGGTCCTCGATGGCGATGTCGGCGCCCATGCGCATGAGCTCGCTGGCGAACATGAAGCGGTTCTCGAACACGTTCTCCGTGATGACGGACATGCCGTCGGCGAACGCGGCCAGCAGCATGAACTGCGCCTGCAGGTCGGTGGGGAACCCGGGGTGCGGCAGCGTCTGGAGGTCGATGGGCTCGAGCGGGCGCGTGCGGCCCACGGTGATCCAGTCGTCGCCCGTCTCCACGTCGCAGCCCATGGCGCGGAACTTCATGAGCGCCACGCGCAGATACGACGGGTCGATGCCGTGCACGGTCACGGGGCCGCCCGTCAGCGCGCCGCCGGCCAGGAAGGTGCCGGCCTCGATGCGGTCGCCCACCGTGGTGTGCTCGCAGGGGTGCATCGAGGCGAGCGGCACGCCCTCCACCTCGATGATGTCCGAGCCGGCACCCGTCACGCGCGCGCCCATGGACGCGAGCATGTTCGCGAGGTCCACGATCTCGGGCTCGCGCGCGGCGTTCTCGATGACCGTGGAGCCCTCGGCCGCCACGGCGGCCATGAGCAGGTTCTCCGTCGCGCCCACGCTGGGGAAGTCGAGCACGACGTGCGAGCCGTGCAGGCCGTTCGGCGTGGTGGCCTCGAGGAAGCCGTGGTCGATGGAGAACTCCACGCCGATGGCCTCGAGGCCCACGAGGTGCATGTCGATCTTGCGCGCGCCGATCTGGCAGCCGCCCGGCATGGCCACGCGGGCGCGTCCGAAGCGGCCGACGAGCGGGCCGAGCACCGAGATGCTCGCGCGCATCTTCGACACCAGCTCGTAGGGCGTCTCGTGCTTGTCGACGGCGGAGGTGTCCACCGTCAGTGTGTGGCCGTCGCGCTCCACCCGCGCGCCCAGGCAGCGCAGCACGTCGGACATGATGCTGATGTCCGAGATGAGCGGGACGTTGTGGATGACGGTTTCGCCCTGCCCCAGCAGGGCGGCGGCGATCAGCTTGAGCGCCGAGTTCTTCGCGCCCGCCACGGCGACGTCGCCGGCGAGCGTGTTGTTGCCTTGTACGATGATGATCTCTTCAGCCATGGAAGCATCCTCCGCGCCCGACGCGATGGGTCCGGGCGTTCTCTCGTCTATAGACACGCACCGCGGTGGATGCGCCCGATTCGTCATCCCTCCATTATAGGAACCGGGAGCCTGCCCGCCCACCCTCATCACAACGAAAGCAGAACGGCTGATGAAGGGCGGGTGCCGGAACAGCCGGAACAGCCGTCACGCCGTCGCGTCGATGAGGTCGATCACTTCCTGGCGCGAATGAACGTCCAGCTTTTTATACACCGTCGCCGTATGGGTATGAACCGTGCTCGGGGAGATGTACAGCACCTCGGACGTTTTCCGCATGCTGTACCCGAGCGATACGCAGAACAGTATCTCCTTCTCGCGCTGCGTCAAGCCGAAGCGCTCCCCGACGCGATCGCACGCTTCGCCCCTCTTCGCCCCGCGATCGGGGCTTTGGCGACTGGGCGAGAACACGATTTTGGCGACGCTGCCGTTGACGAACATGACGCACACGAGCACGAGGCACAGGATCAGGCAGAACCCGAGGAGCAGCGCGTAGCCGACGGCGTACTCGCCAATGAAGGCGAGCGCATCCGGGGCGTACTGCGACAGAAACACCCGGACGGCGTTGATGATGAGGGACGGGACGAACAGCGGGACGAGGTAGCACACGCCGAAAACCGGGAAAGGGTCCAGATCTTCCTGATAGACGATGACCATGAATATGACGAAGAACATGATCTTCGTCATGCGGCGGAAGAGGTACATGACGTCGAAGCAGAAATTCGTCTGCACGGCCAAAACGAACACCGCCATGAAGAAGCTCAGGAACATGAGGGCCAGAAATCCGAGGCAGACATGCCAGAACAACCTGCTTTTGAAGAAGGGCGTCTCTCCCGATTGAACGGCCGCGAGGGCGAGCAGCAGGACCAAGATCAACGGCAATACGTACGTCAAAGGCGATTCGCTCGTTATCACGCGATACCCGGGAACGAAAATCTCGACGTACGAGATCAAGTTGATGGCCAGAACGAACAGCGACAAGGGAACCAGCCAAGCCTTGCGGTCGGCATGCCCCGCGTCCGCCCCGTCGATATCCTTTTCAAGAGGGGCGCCGCCGAAGTCCCTCCTCGTCCTGATGTAGGCGAGGTAGCATGCGCCCGACAATCCCAAACTGGCGATGGGCAGCACCGTCCGGTACTCGCTGTTGTTGAGGTTGCTGGGAGACGCGACGTAGGCAAGCGCCATCGCCGCAAGCACGAGCACGACGACGGCGTTCAAGCTGCGGGAGAACGCCAGCGCGCGGATCTCGTCCACCCACGAGAAGAACACGACGACGAAGCTTGCCGCGAACGTCACCAGGCAGACCATGCACAGGACGATCGAGAGCGCTTCTCCCAGATACCCGAAAAACGATTGCACGAGGAGGAGGCTCGCCGAGCCGGCCACGCCGAACGCCGGTACCGTCCAACGCCCTCGAAAAGAGCGGACGAAACCCTTCCCGACGGTCGACGCGAGCACCGTCAAGCCGACGAGGACCGTAAGGAAAAAGCAATACGCGAGAACTCCGTCGAGGTAGCCCAACGCGCTGAAGTACGATTCTTTGAAGAACCCTTTGGCCACGTACATCCACGCGAACAGGAAACCGAGGATCAGAAGGACGCCGGAACCCCATCCGGGCACAGGACCGGCGGCACCTCCCTCAGGAGCACCGTCCGAACCGGGCGATCGTCGTCCTGCCGATTGCTCGAAAACGCTTCCCCGCTCCCCCGCAGGCTGTCGCGACACCGTTCCATCCCCCATTCGAACCCCCCTTATCGTTCGAATCGCGCGTTCGCATCTTACCATGGTCGCGCGGGCGCGCACCTGAGACGACCCGAAGGACTGGCAGCCCTCGCCGCGCAAGACGTAACGATCACCAGGCCTTATTCATAACTCGACAGTTTTTGTCGAGCAAAACCGACAGAAAGCGTCGAGATGACGAGGGCCGTTTCGCCCCTCGTTGTCGATGACCGGCGCGACGGCCCTCGATACCATGGGAAACGCCTCGACGGGATCGAGACGAGCCCGGCGAGGAGAAGGTACCGGCAAAGCACCACGATTACTAAGGGGAGCATCATGGATCATCTCAATGGCAAGCAGGGCGGAGCGCTCAGCCGACGCACGTTTCTCGCGGGAGCGGGAACGGTGGCGGGCATGGCGGCGCTCGCAGGCATCGCAGGCTGCGCCCCTTCGGCGCCCTCCGGGGGAAAGGCCGAAGACGGCAAACCGAGCGGTTCCTACGCGTTCGCGAAAAAGCAAGCGGACGTCGCCGACGGCGAGCAGCTTTCAACCGACGTGCTGGTCGTCGGGGGCGGCGGAGCGGGCCTGTGCGCCGCGTTGAGCGCCGCCGAGAACGGCGCCCAGGTCATACTGGCGGAAAAGCTCAGCCAGCTCGGAGGGGCGACGATGCTTTCAGGAGGGGCCATCCCCGTCGTGGGAACGAGGCAGCAGGTCGAGGCCGGGGTGCAGGACAGCACGTTCGCGATGGCCACCGACATCCTTCGACCCACGAACTACACGGTCCGCCCCGATCTCGTGCACACCGTAGCCGAGAACGCCAAGGATCTGATCGAATGGACGGAGCGGATGGGCGTCGTGTGGAACCTCGACGAACGAGGACGCTTCGGGCAGACGGCTCGTCGCATGCACATCGCGGAAGGCACCGGCGAGGGGCTCGTAGCCAAGCTCATCGAGCACATGGGAGCGCAGGACGCGATCACGCAGATGCTCTCCTTCGAAATCGAGGGCCTCGTGCTGGACGACTCCGACGCCGTTGCCGGCGCTTACGGAACGCACGACGGGAAAGCGTGCACGATCACCGCCAAGAACGTCGTGCTCGCCACCAGCGGGTTCGCCAACAATCCCGACATGATCGCGCGCTACTGCCCCGAAACCGCGGAAGCCGTCAAAGTCGTGGCAATGGGCGCGACGGGAGAAGGCATCGAATGGGCGGAGGAGCTGGGCGTTGAGCTGCAGTGCATGGGCGCCTATCAGGGACACGCGTTTCGCGGGGTGGACAGCAACACGACCGCCGGCCATCAAGCGCTCGCGACCAACGGCGCGATCATCGTCAATTCCAACGGAGAGCGATTCGTGAACGAGTACGGAGGCTATTCCGACCTCTCCCCCCACGTCCTCGCCCAACCTGGACATATCGGATACCTCTGCTTCACGGACGCGCAGGCGGAGAAGAGCAAGGAGTTCCCCGAGCGGCAAGCGGCAGGTTTCGTGGTTACGGGGGCAACCGCACCCGAGCTTGCCGACGCGCTTGGAATCGAGCCGGCAGCCCTCGAGAGGACGTTCGAAGCGTACCGGCAGGGTATCGAGAAGGGCGAGGACGACTTCAACCGCTCGAGGCTTCCCGAAAGCTTCGACGGCCCCTATCACGCGATGAAGATCACCGGCGAGATACGCCACACGCAGGGCGGCATGCCGACCGACGTCGCGGGTCACGTCGTGCGCCCCGACGAATCCCTGATACCGGGCCTGTACGCGGCAGGCGGCTGCACCGAAGGCTTCTCCTGTCGCGCGGGATCGGTGTACTCGAGCGGCAACGGCTTGATACAGGCGCTCCTCTTCGGCATGATCGCAGGCAGGAACGCCGCGCTCGAGGAAAAAGGGAGCGCGCAGGTTGCCGTCTGGGAAGCCCCGAGCACCGTCGGGTAGATCCATCGGCTTGCGAGAATCCAGCCGCTCGTCAAGCCTTCCCGCGCTGCACCGCAAAAAAAGACCCGGGGCCGAGGCTCCGGGTCTTTTTGCGTGCGCGGTATGCGGAGAAGGCTTACGCCTCTTCGCCGAGCACGAAGCGCTTGAAGTCGACGATCTTGATCTCGCCGCCGAGGTTCTTGGCGACCTCAGCCGCGTACTCGCTGACGGACTGGTCCGGGTTCTTCACGAAGGGCTGCTCGGTCAGCGTGCTCTCCTTGAAGAACTTCTCCAGGCGGCCGGTGGCCATCTTCTCCTGGATGGCCTCGGGCTTGCCGGACTCGGCGGCCTGCGCCATGTAGATGGCCTTCTCGTGCTCGACGATGGCCGGGTCGACGGACTCGCGCGTCGCGGCGACCGGAGCCGCAGCGGCGACCTGCATGGCCACGTCGCGGCCGAACTGCTTGAAGCCGTCGGACGCGGGGTCGATGCCCTCGACGTCGAACTGCACGAGCACGCCGATCTTGCCGCCGCCGTGGATGTAGGACGACACGGCGCCGCCCTCCACCACCGCGAAGCGGGCGAGCTGGATGTTCTCGCCCAGCGTGTGGATGGCGTCGGTCACCACGGCCTCGACCGTCTCGCCTGCGGCGTCGGCGGCCTTGAGGGCCTCGAGGTCGGCCGGCTTGGAGGCCAGGGCGGCCTGGGCGATCTTCTCGGCGTAGGCCTTGAACTTGTCGTTCATGCCCACGAAGTCGGTCTCGCAGTTGAGCTCGACGACGGCGCCGGACGTGGCGTCGTCGGAGACGATGGCCATGACGGTGCCCTCGTTGGTGGCGCGGCCGGCCTTCTTGGCGACGGCGGCGAGACCGCGCGTGCGCAGCACGTCGACGGCCTGGTCGATGTTGCCGTCGGCCTCGACGAGCGCCTTCTTGCACTCCATCATGCCAGCGCCGGTCATCTCACGGAGTTCCTTGACCATGGAAGCGGTAACAGCAGCCACGTTGATCCTTTCTCTCACGATGCCGCGGCCTTGGGACGCGGCGGGGTGTCAAGCGCCGCCGCGCTGGGTGAGCGGGGCGGCGCGTTCAGTGCGGTAGATGCGCGAAGCAGCTTATTCGGCGGCAGGCGCAGCGGCCTCGACGGCGGCCTCGGCGACGGCTTCGACGGCAACCTCGGCGGCAGCGGTCTCGACGGCGGCCTCGGCGACGGCTTCGGCAGCCTCGGCGGGCGCAGCCATGTCGGCAGCGGTCACCGGCACGCCCACGCCGGCGATGACGGCGTCGGCGATGAAGTCGGCCAGCAGGCGGACCGAGCGGATGGCGTCGTCGTTGGCGGGGATGCCGAAATCGACGTCGTCCGGATCGCAGTTCGTATCGAGCGTGCCCACCACGGGGATGTCGAGACGACGGGACTCATGGATGGCGATGGCCTCGCGGTTCGTGTCGATCACGAACACGGCGTCGGGCGTGCGCTTCATGTTGCGGATGCCGTTGAGGTTCGTCTGCAGCTTGGACAGCTCCTTGTGCAGCAGGATCTGCTCCTTCTTGGGCAGCACGGCCATGCGGCCGTCGGCCTCCATGGCCTCCAGCTCCTCCATGCGGTTCACGCGAGAGCGGATGGTCACGAAGTTGGTCAGCATGCCGCCGAGCCAGCGAGCGTTCACGTAGGGCATGCCGCACTTGTTGGCAGCGTCGGCGACGGCCTCCTGGGCCTGCTTCTTCGTGCCCACGAACAGCACGGTGCCGCCCTTCTTGGCCAGCTCGGACACGAACGTGTACGCCTGGTCGAGGCCCACGAGCGTCTGCTTGAGGTCGATGATGTAGATGTCCCCGCGGCTGCCGAAGATGTACGGCTTCATCTTGGGGTTCCAACGGCGCGTCTGATGGCCGAAGTGGCTGCCCGCATCGAGCAGCGAAGTAATGCTGACTTTCGTCATGACTCTCTCCATTCGTTAGTCCTCTGCTTGCGGTCATCCCCGAGATCCGCAGCCTTTTTCAGTTGGCCACTAGCGGATCGGGTCGCGCAAGCATGCGTATTTAGAAACTGCAGAAGTATACCACGCCCCCGAGCGTTTGCAAGCGGAAAGCGCAAAAGGACGCAGTTGTGCGCGGTTGCCCACAACTGCGAGCGGATACGGCGAATTCGCGGCCGGCCGACGGCGGCGCCCACGTTCAAGCCGAAGACGAGCTGTGCAACGAGATCAGGCGTCAGTACGACGCCCTCGAAGGAGGGATTGGATCGTGAAATCGGGGGCGCCGTTGTAGAAGGACACGTCGACGCGGCGATCCATCATGACGGAGTGGACGAGCAGAGCGGCCGCAGCGGCGAAGCAAGCGCACAGCGCCAACGGCACGAACGAGAACATCTGAATCGATTGGAGCATGCCGGGCATGAACATGCCCAAGACGAGCAGCGCGACACCGCCGCCGACGCCGAACAGCTTCCGACGGCGCGCTTCCGCCTTCTCCTCCGGCGTGTAGCAGTCCTCGACCACCGGGTGCTCCTTGCGAAACGCCGCATGGCTGCGATACGCCGGAACGAAAAAGCACAGGCCGAGTGCGATCCCTACGAGGTGGACGACGATGTTCGCCGAAACCGTCGTGCTGTTGTAACCGCCGCCCGTCACGAACATCGCCACCCCGAAGCTCATGACGATCACCGCCACGCCCGCAGCGACATCCCACGCACGGCGGCGCATGTGCTCGTCGTAACCGTCCTTATCGACAGGCATGGCTGCGGAGGCTGGCTCGGCCTCCACGATCGCCTCGTTCGCCGTCGCGCAGTCGGTTAAGTCGCCCCGCACGAGGTCGTCGAGCGAGCACTCGAACAGGTCGCACAGCTTGATGAGCTTGTCCATCTCGGGGTAGCTTTTCTCGGCTTCCCACTTCGCCACAGACTGACGGCTCACGCCGAGCAGCGTCGCAAGCTGCGCCTGGCTCAAATCGCGCGTTCCGCGCAGATGCTGGAGGTTGTCTCGGAAGCTCATAGGATTCTCCTCTCGCTTGCCTTCTCTCTACAGCATGCACCGAAACCGCGGTTCCCTCAACCAACTTTCGGATGCTTTTCACGGTTTTTCTCGACAACCGGAAGTTGTCACCGCTGCTTACCGGCCGATTTGCGCATGGCGCGGGCGTAGAAGAACGCGACGAGCAGCCCCGCCGCCGCGATGACGACGGCTATCGAGAGGGTGTGCTCGAACGCCGCAGCGTACGCCGACGCCTTCGCCGCGCCCGCCGCCGTGTCCCTGAGCACGTCGGCCGAGAGCACGCCGACGAACAGCGACGAGCCGATGGCCGAGGCGATCTGCACGGCCGTGGAGTTGATGGACGCGCCGGCGGAGTACGTCGCGGGCGGCAGCGTGCCGAGCGCCGCGGTCTTGGACGGCGCCACCACGAACCCGGCGCCCGCGTACACGGCCGCCGACGACAGGACGATCAGGATGGCGATCATGCTCTCTGCCGAGAAGAACGCCGCCGCCTGCCCGACAAGCACAAGCACGAGGCCCGCCGGTATGAGCGGCCACGCGCCGTGCCTGTCGAACACCCGGCCGCCCAGGAACGTGAACGCCGCGTTGACCAGCACGGGGCCCAACAGCAGCAGGCCCGCGAAGAACGCCGTGTACCCCAGCGCCCCCTCGTAGTACAGCGGCAGCAGGATGCTCATGGAGAACGACGTCAGCATGCCCACCATGACGAGCAGGATGCCCACGGCGAACCGCAGGTGGACGAGGGGGTGCAGGTCGAGCAGCGGGCTCTCCAACGCGAACTGCCGCCAGGCGAACAGGGCGAGCAGCACCGCGCCGACCGCGAGCGCCGCGAGGGAGGGAGCGAGATCGCGCGTGACCTCGCCCAAGCCGTACAGGAACGCGGCCAACCCGAGCGGCCCGAGCATCACGCTGAGCGCGTCGATGGGAACGCGCTTCGTCGAAGGGCCGCCGTGGATGCGGAAGAAGCCGACCGCGAGCAGCGCGACGGACATGGCGAGCGATACGACGAACATGGCGCGCCAGCCGAACTGCGTGAGCGCGAATCCCGAGGCCGTCGGGCTGATGGCAAGGCCCACGGCGATGACGCCGCTGTTCAGCGCGAGGCGCGTGCCGCGCACCGCGGCCGGCGAGTTCGTCATGATGACGCTCGTCACCGACGGGAAGAACAGGCCCGTGCCCACCGCCTGCACGAGGCGGCTGGCGAACAGCATCGGGAAGTCCTGCGAGAGCAGCGCGCACGCGCTGCCGAGCGCGAGCGCCCCCGCGCCGACGAAGAACACGCGCCTCAGCCCGAGGCGCCTCAGCATGAACGCCGACAGCATGATGGCCGTCGCCGCGACCACCATGTACCCCACGATCACCCAGTTCGCGATGGAGAGCGTGACGCCGAAGTGCTCCGCCAGCTCGGGCAGGGCGACGTTCATCATGCTCTGGCCGAACGAGGCCGTGAACGAGCACGCCAGCAGCACGGGCAGCATGCTCGCCACGCTTCCGCTTCGCTTATTCGCGTTGCCCATCCGACCGCCCTTCCTCGTCCGTTTCCTCGTTGCGCCCGACGCGGCGCGGCGACGGACGCTTCAAGTGTAGCGGCGGGAAAGGCCGGCCCCGGAAGCGTTCCGAACACGCAACGCTCCGGTCATACAGCCGAAGGTCTGCCGTTCAACCACCATTGACGGGTATCTGGCTGCATACCAAGCGGCTCCTACGGGTACGCTCTAGCTTGGTGAAGAGGCTTGCGGACGGGTTGCCCCGAAGCAGAGCACACTGATCAACGGGTGAACGACGGTTCACGTCAATAGTGGCGCGGCACGCGAATCGTCGAGTTCTAACCAATTTTTTCGTTTTGCGTTCGTTTAGGGGTGCGTGTTGTCCCGTTTAGGGGACATGCTGACCCGCAGCGATCGAACACGAATCACGCGACCTGCGGAAACGTAAAAACCACTTTCGAGGATCGGCATCCAAGGACGCTTCGAAGCGCCAAATCGCGCGCAAAACGAAAGAATTGGTTAACAAGGGCGAATTCGCATGCCCGGCTGTCATTGACGGATACCTGGTTGCATTGAGAGCTGGAGCTTGGGGGACGGGCTTGGGGCAAGCGAAGCGGTGCCCCTTGGTTTTTTCCGGGAGTCGGCGGCGGAAGCGGCGGAGCCCGATCGCATCCGGTATCCTGGGGCGCAGCTACCCACCTGATCGAAAGGACCACCCGATGGGGCTCTTCTCCATGAGCGGTCGCAAAAAGCACCGCACCAACCAAGGCAGCGGCTACTATCAACCGCAAGGATTCATGGGCAAGCTCGGCGGCTTCGTGGGCTCGTTCAGCAGCTCGGACCGCAAGCGCTACGGCCACGGCTACCCCCAGCAGAACGCGCAGCCCATCCCCGGCCAGGCGCAGGCCGCGCCCCAAGCGCAGGCGCAGGCTCCGCGTGCCGCCTCGGCCGCAGGCTCGCTTTCCTGCCCGAAGTGCAGCGCGCAGGTGCCGGCGGGCTCCAAGTTCTGCCTCGAATGCGGCGAGAAGCTGGGCGGCGGGTTCTGCGCGCAGTGCGGCGCGACGCTGCCTCCCAGCGCGAAGTTCTGCCCCGAATGCGGCACGCCGCGCGGCTAGCGCGCTTCGCCACCGCGGCCGGCGACCGCAGGCTCGTCGGCCGCACGTTCGGCGCATGGCGGCTCGACGCCGTGCTGGGCCAGGGCCGGTTCGGCACGTGCTTTCGCGCCTCGCGCGCAAGCGGCGAGCCCCGCAGCGCGGCCCTCAAGCTGATCAAACCCGAGCAGGGGTCCCTCGACCGCGACGCCCTCTGGAACGAGGCGAAGGCGCTGTCGCTGTGCGCGCACCCCGCCGTCCCCCGCTGGCTCGGCATCGTGCGCGAGCGCGACGACGCGCGCGACCGCGGGCGCTGCTTCATGGCGCAAAGCCTCATGCCCGGCACCTCCCTCGACCGCCTGCTGTTCCGGCAACGGCGATCGTTCGACCAAGCGGCGATCGCCTCCATCGGCCGCCAGGTCATCGACGCGCTCGCGCACCTGGAGGGCCACGGCGTGACGCACGGCGACGTGCGGCCGGCGAACCTGCTGATCGACGCCGAGGGAACGGTGTCGCTCGTCGACTTCGGGCTGGCCGGCTTCTTCGACCGGAACGCGGCGAGCCCGGCCGCGACCGCATCCGATCGCGCCGGGCTCGCCGACGTGCTGCTGTTCCTGCTGTACGCGAGCCCCGCCGCAGTGCGCAGCAGGCGGCACGCGAAGCTTCCCTGGTTCGACGACCTCGACCTCCCGGCCGCCCAGCGCTCCCTGCTGCTCGACCTGTTCTCGGACGAGCCCGCGCTGCACGGCTTCGCGTCGATCGGCGATGCCTTCGAGGAGGCGTTTGCAGCGCCGCCGACGGCCTGACGCTAGGCGCGGTACGTCCCGCCGTTCCTCACGCTGAGCGCCACCGTGGACGCGTTGTGCAGCAGCGACGAGGTCTGCGGCGTGATGAGGCCGCCGATGCCCGCCGCCAGCAGCGCCGAGTTGATGGCGATGACCTCCTTGAACGATGCGTTCAGGCGCGCGGTCAGCCCCGCGCTCAGCGTCCGCAGCGTCACGAGCGCGCTCAGGTGCCCTCCCGTCAGCGTGATGTCGGCCACCTCCTTCGCCACGGCGGTGCCCTGCCCCATGGCGATGCCCACGTCGGCCAGCGAGAGCGCCGGGGCGTCGTTCACGCCGTCGCCCACCATGACCACCTTGCTCCCCTCCGCCTTCAGCCGCTCCACGAAGGCGTACTTGTCCTCGGGCAGCAGGTTGGCGCGGTACTCCGTCACGCCGGCGGCGTCCGCGATGCGCGCCGCCGTGCGCTCGCCGTCGCCCGTGAGCATGACGACGCGCTTGAACCCGAGCATCCGCAGGTCGGCGATGGCCTCGCGCACCCCGGCCTTCAGCGGGTCCTCGATGCCGATGACGCCGATCAGCTCGCCGTCCACCGCCAGGTACAGCGGCGACAGCCCCTCCGTTCCGTCGGCCACGCGGCGCTTCTGCTCCTCGGTGAGGGACACGCCTTCGTCCTCCACGACGAAATGCTCCGAGCCGATGACCACGCGCTTGCCGTCGAGCGACGACGCGATGCCGTGCGCCACGAGGTACTCCACGTCGGCGTGGCGCTCGCGGTGCCGAAGGTTCTTCTCCGCGGCCGCGCGCACCACGGCGCGGGCCACCGGGTGCGGGAAATGCTCCTCCAGGCAAGCGGCCAGCCGCAGCACCTCGCGACGGTTCCACCCGTCGAGCGCCAGCACGCAGGCCACGTTGGGCGTGGCCTCGGTCAACGTCCCGGTCTTGTCGAACACGATGGTGTCGGCCGCCGCCATGGCCTCGAAGTGCTTCGAGCCCTTCACGGTGAAGCCCGCCTGCGCGCTTTGGCTCATGGCCGCCAGCACGGCGATGGAGCCGGTGAGCTTGAGGGCGCAGGAGTAGTCCACCATGAGCGCCGCCGACGTCTTCACGAGGCTGCGCGTGGTGAGCGCCACGGCGCCCGCCAGCAGGAAGTTCCAGGGCACGATGCGGTCGGCCAGCTGCTCCATGCGCGACTGGGTTTCCGATTTGAAGGATTCCGCCTGCTCCACGAGCGCCACGATGGAGCGCAGCTTCGTCTCGCCCGCGTCCGCCGTCACGCGCACGATGATCTCGCCGTCCTCGACCGCGGTGCCCGAGAACACGTTGTCGCCCACGCCGCGCTCGACCGCCAGCGGCTCGCCGGTGAGGGCGGCCTGGTTCACCATGGCCGTGCCGCGCACCACCTCGCCATCGACGCACACGGGCATGCCGGTGCGCACGGCGATGCAGTCGCCCGGCTTGAGGTCCGACGCCGCCACCTGGATCTCCTGGTCGCCCTCGACGAGCTGCGCGGTTTCCGGGAGGTCGAGCAACGCGTTCACGAGCGCTCCCTCCGACCGCGAGCGCGTGTACTCCTCCAGCGTCTCGCCCAGGTTCAGCAGCAGCATCGTCTCGCCCGCCGTGCGCGGGTCGCGCTTGACGAACGACATGCCGATGGCGGCAGCGTCCAGCACGGGCACGTCGAGCCGCGCCCGCCCGAGCGAGCGGACCGCCGCCGCCAGGAAGCCGCGGTAGCGCCAGGCGGTGACGAGGGCCGCGACGGGCTTCGGCAGGAACCACCGGCGCGCGAAGTACGACCCCACGAGCACCGCGATGTCCATGAGCAGCGACTGGGTGCGTGGCGCCAGTTCGAGCCCGCAGCTCGAACGGGCTTCGGCGATGGCCTCGGCGTCGATGGCGTCCAGGTGATCGAGCACCCGCTGCCGCGCGCCGTCCGCCGCACGGTAGCGCACGGCGATGCTGCCGATGCGAGGGTAGACGTTCGCGCGCTCCACCGCCGGGCACGCGCCCAGCACGCGGTAGAGCGCGTCGAGATCGTCGGCGGGCACGGGACCGACCAGCCGCACGCGCATGCGGCCGGGAACCTCGCTCGCGATGACGTAGTCCATCGCGTCTACTTCGCCGGCTGGTCGTCGGCCTCGACGGCGGGCTCGGCAGGGCGCTCCCCGTCCTTGCCGGCGACGCTGATGTAGGTGGCCTCGGCCACGATATCGTCGACCTCGGCCTTCGCCTGCTCCACGATGTTCTCGTACGTCGCCTTCGCGCGCAGCCCCTGCGCGACGCCCTGCACGTAGCATTTCTTGGCGGTGTTGCTGGTCAGCGCCTTCACGCCCACCGTGCCCAGCAGAAAGCCCGCGCCCACCAGCAGCCCGCTCTTCTTCTTGAATCCCATCGCTTCGCCTCTCTCTCGTTGGTTCCCCATCCGCGCGCTTCGATTTGAAGTTGCACGAATCTAACTTATCAAGGATAATGCGGTTGTCGGATAAAGTCAATCATGGTTAACTAGTATCGTCGACATCGAAGCGAAGGAGGTCGGACATGAAGCAGCATCGATTCTGGGCATGGGCGAGCCTCGCCTGCATGGCGCTGGCGCTGTACACGGGACGCAAGCGCGTCTGACGCATCCCGTGGGGAATGCGAGGGGGTTGCCGGGTTCCGCCCGCATCCCCGGCGCGGTTCGGGTACCATGAGGAGCATGACGAACAGCACGGCCGCAAGGAGCGTCCCATGAACATCAACAACGTGGTATTCGAGCGATCATTCGGCGTATCGTCTCAGCTCACGCCTTCGACCATGCCCGAGATCGCGTTTGCGGGACGCTCGAACGTGGGCAAGTCGTCGCTGCTGAACAAGCTGTTCAACCGCAAAGGGCTGGCGAAGGTGTCGCAGACGCCGGGCAAGACGGCCACCATCAACTTCTTCTCCTGCGACGGCGTGCGCTTCGTCGACCTGCCGGGCTACGGCTACGCGAAGGTGTCGAAGTCGGACAAGAGCCGCTGGTCGGAGCTCATCGAGGGCTACTTCAACCAGGATCGCGACCTCGCGCTCGTGGTGTCGCTCGTGGACATCCGCCACGAGGCGTCCGACCTCGACGTGAACATGATCGGCTTTTTGCAGGAGGCCGAGCTGCCGTTCGCCGTGGTGCTGACGAAGGCCGACAAGCTCAGCCGCCAGCAGCAGATGAAGCAGAAGGCCGCCCTGAAGAAGCAGCTGAAGCTGGGGGCCGACGTGCCGCTCGTGGTGTGCTCGTCGGAGAAGGGCACCGGCATCGACGAGCTGCGCTCGCTCATCAAGAACAGCGCGCGGTAAACGCCGCGCCCCACGCACCCAAAAAGAAGACGGCCCCGCGGGGCCGTCTTCTTTTTGGGTGAACGATGGGGTTACGGGCGGACGATGATCATATCGCCCTGCACCGGACCGATGCTAACAGGTTGACCATACCAGGGAGCATGGATCATCTGGCCGTTGCCGATATAGATGCCACAGTGATCCCAGCTAGTTGCGATATCTCCCGGTTGGGGATCGCTCACCTGCGAGAAGCCCATGTACGTATTCGTGGTTCCCCAGCGAGAGAAGCTACCGGTTACAGCATAGCCAACAAGACCAGAGCAGTCGAACGCATTGGGTCCAACCCCGCCCCAATCATACGGCAGCCCGATGCAACCGTATGCGCGATCGACGATGGCGTTGCCGGTCACCGGGTTGTACGTGGGTCCGGACGGGGTGCTCGGGGCGGGCGAAGGCGAAGGCGAGGGTGAGGGATCGTTGCTCGGAGTATTGCTGCTCGGCGTATCGACGTTCTCCTGCGCTTGGCGCGCAGATGCCTCCACCACCGACTGGGCCTGGGCTTCCTCGGCGGCGGTCTGCGCGGCGCGTTCCTGCTCCAGCAGCTCGGCGGCCTCGGCGCTCAAGCCGTCGTAGGTGGCTTGCATGGCAGACATCGTGGAGGCCGCTTCCTGCTTGGAGCGCAGGGCCTCGTCGGCCTTCTCGGTGGCGACGCGCTGCTGCTCGGCGTAGGTGGCTTCCTGCTCCTGCACCTCGGCGCGCAGGTCCTTCGTCTGCTGCACGAGGTCGGCGTCGTTCTCGTTGAGGGTGTTGAGCATGTCCCAACCCGTCGAGAACTCCTGGAACGTGGTGGCGCCCAACAGCAAGTCGAGGAACGAGCTGCCGCCCGTGCGGTACATGCTGCGCGCGCGGGAGCCCAGGCGATCCTGCAAATCGGCGATCTGGCCGTTGGCCTCGTCGATGCGCACCTGCGCCTCGTCGCGCTTGCCCTCGGCCTCCTGCTGCGCCGCCAACGCCTCGTCGTAGACGATGGCCGCCTGGTTGAGCGTGCTCTGCATGCTGTTGAGCGACGCGAGCGCAGCCTGCGCTTCAGCCTGCTTCTCGCTTGCCGACGGATCGGCGTACGCCAACGAGGGGATCATGAGGGTCGCTGCGAGGGCCGCTGCCACCACTCCCGCGAACACGCCCTTGCGGGCGCGCGTTGCTTGCTGTTGCATGTGGGAACCTCCACCTGCGCTTAGATGCTTGTATACACTGCGAGCCAGTGTACCAGATCGTGCGGTACGCCTACGAAACGGGTTGGAAATCAAACAGGAACATCATACGAACCGCAGGTGGGCAGCACGGTCGCTTCCACCCCTCAACTAACCGTTGAACCCTTCGTCGCGAATGCGCCCCGCCCCGTCGGCCGCGGTCGTGGCCAGCTCGTCGCAGCGCTCGTTCTCGGGATGGCCCGCATGCCCCTTCACCCACACGAACGTCACGTCGTGGGGCTTCTTGGCGGCCAGCAGGCGCTTCCACAGATCGTCGTTCTTCACGGGCTGCTTCTGCGCGTTCTTCCACCCGCGCTTGAGCCAGCCGTCCACCCAGTGCTGGTTGAACGCGTTCACCACGTACTGTGAGTCGGAGTACAGCGTGATGGAGCACGGGCGCTTGAGCACCT
This sequence comes from Eggerthella hominis, assembly GCF_014287365.1. Classification (NCBI taxonomy): domain Bacteria; kingdom Bacillati; phylum Actinomycetota; class Coriobacteriia; order Eggerthellales; family Eggerthellaceae; genus Eggerthella; species Eggerthella hominis. Next base: position 188,869 of record NZ_JACOOA010000006.1, on the reverse strand, counting down.
CGAGGCCCGCCACCACGGCCATGAGCTCCATGCGGTTGTTCGTGGTGTGCTCGTAGCCCTGCGACAGCTCCTTCTCGTGGACGACGCCCTTCGAATCGGTGAAGCGCAGCACCGTGCCGTAGCCTCCCGGCCCCGGGTTCCCCCGTGCCGCACCGTCGGTGTATATGTCTACGTGCATGAGAAGCGCCTTTCGCGTCCGCCGAACAAAACCGGGAGGGTATCATACCACGAGCCCCTTCCCCCGCGCGTCAGCTCCAGATGAGGTCCATCATCTCCTGGCGGTCGTGGACGCCCATCTTGGCGTAGATGTGGGAGACGTGGGTCTTGACGGTGCTGCCCGACAGCACCAGCTCGTCCTGGATGAAGGCGCGCGTGCGGCCCTGGGCCAGCAGCACGAACACCTCGGTCTCGCGCGGAGACAGGGCGTAGCGCCCCGCCAGCTCGAGGCACGTGTCGGACACCGTCTGCACGAGCGGCGCCGCATCCTCGCCGGAGGAGGCGCCCTTGCGGTTCGGCATGAACCAGACGGCGCACAGCGCGACGGTCACGAAGGCGTACGTGGCCAGCATGACGAGCAGCGTGTCCACGATGGCCGCGCGCCCCAGCAGCAGCACCCAGGCGATGGACGCGCCCGCGTACACGATGCCGGCCGCCCCCATGACGCGGTACGACGGCACGTCGAGCACGTCGAGCGCCGTCACCACCACGGTCCAGAACAAGAGGTGCGCGAACAGCTCGTCGATCTGGATGACCACGGTGAGGAACCCGAGCGACGCGCCGGTGGGGTTCGCCTGGATGGCCACCACGAACAGGCCCACGAGGATGAGCAGCAGCGCGGGCTGGAAGCGGATCGGCAGCGCGGCATCGGCCAGGAGCGCGAGCGCCGCGTACGCGAACACCACGACGCAGGCCGCCGGGATGACCAAGGCGGTGAGCCACGGCAGGGCCGTGGAGATGCTCGCGTTCGTGTCGCCCCACATGCCGAGGTAGCTGACCGAGCGGATGACCGCCAGCACCACCGCCGCGATGGCCAGCAGCACGAACATGGTGCGGCGCTCGGCAGCCGACGTGTGCTTGCGCGTGCGCGGGACGGCCGGCACGCCGAACACCGTGCGCACGCGCACCTCGTCGATCCCCGCTGCGGCGAGCGGCGCATGCTCGGCCCGCTCCTCTTCGGCGCGGTCCGCGCGGTCGCGCGCCATGGCGCAGGCCGTCTCGAACAGCAGCGCCGTGGCCACCGGCATGATGATGGCGATGACCACCTGCACGGTGGGGCTCGCGAACGCGCCGAGCACGAGCAGGATGGGAAGCTTGACCACCAGCCCGCCCGCGATGCTGCCGACGGCGCACACGTAGCCCTGCGTGCGCGCGAGCAGCAGGATGTAGCGCGCGGCCAGCCAGAAGTAGCCCACGCCCGCCACGAACAGGCCGCCCACGGCCAGCGCGCCGGGATCGAAGAACGTCTGATGGAACGACATGCCGAAGCACGCCGTGCCGAACGCCGAGAGCAGCGGCAGCACGAAGCGCAGCATGCCGTCGGCGTGCTTGAGCGCGCGCGGCGCCGCCGCGAACGCCACCGTGCACACGAGGATGCCCGCAAGGAAGAACAGCCGCGGGTTCACCCATGCGTCCATGCCGGCGGTGGACGACATGAAGCCCAGCGTGTGGCCCATCAACGTGCACCACACCAGATTGAGCCCCAGCCCGCACGAAGCGAGCACGCCCACCGGATTGCTATGCAGACCGCGGTTGCCCATGATCAGAGTTTCCCCACGTTTCCCCCAACGTCCGATCGCCCACGCGGCGACCGTCCCCCATTATCGCACTCCCTTCGCGCACCCGCACCCTCAAATATCGGGAGAGCTTCGTCGCCAGGCGAATCACTCCGCCTCACACGGGCATCGCCCAAAGTGTCCGATGCGGAAATCGCCGGGCACGGCGCGAATCGGATACTTGGGTGATGGCGCGCACGGCGGCGGGCATCCTACGATGAACCGGTCCGTCGAAGCGCCGTCCGCGAGGGAGCGAGAGGAGGGGCGAAGCCGAGCAAGCGGGAACGGCCGCGTCGGACGACAGGAACCAAGACGAGGAAAGGGGGATGCATGAGGTTCAACAAGAAGGCCATCATCGTGGCAACCTGCGCGGCCTGCACGCTCGGCCTGGCGGTCGGATGCGCGCCGCAGCAGTCGGAGAACGCGAGCACCGCCGCTCCGTCCGGGGACGGCGCCGCCGCCCCGCAGGAGCAGAATCTCACGCCCGAGCAGCAGGCCGTCATCGACGGCGCCGAGGGCACGACGAACGAGGACATCAACGAAGACTACTATCCCGGCAAGGAGTACCTCGACGGGTTGTGGGACCGCTGGGACCAGGTGGCAACCGAATACGCGCCCGAAGTGAGGACGCTGCCGAACGGCCAGATGGTGCAGCGCACGCCCACCGAGTACGAGGTGGATCCCGACGCCTGGCAGATCCAGGCCGGCTCGAACTCGTACAACACCTACTGGCTCGATGCCGACAACCGCGGCTGCGAATCGTGCCACGCCGACATGAACGCGCTGCTGAAGAACCTGCCCTACGAGCACCCGGTGGCATGGAACGACGAGCTGGACAACAAGACGACGCTGCAGCAGTGCCTGTTCTGCCACTCGTACGCGCCCGGCTACATCTCCAAGCAGTACGAGTTCGGCACGCTCATGCACGGCATCCATTTCGGATCGCGCACGAAGGGCGAGTTCGCCGACCAGTACGACGGCGACTGCATGTCGTGCCACAACGCCACCGAGAACGGCGGCGGCATGGAGCTGTGGGACACCACGAAGTACGATCGCCTGTGGGGCATCAACGACGTCGAGAACGTGCAGGGCACCTTCGCCATCGACCAGGAGAGGACGCAGGATCAGAGCGGCGTGTTCTCGTACGACTGGATGCACGCCTACTACGACAACATGCGTCACGGCGCGGGCGTGAACGGCCTCGACCTCGAGATGCCGCAGAGCCTGTTCGACGAATGGACCATCACGGTGGACGGCAACGTGAACGCCGAGTACACGGCCACGCTGCCCGAGCTCATCAAGGAGGCGGAAGCCGACGGCGCCGTGGTGACGAAGACCTCGAAGATGGTGTGCAACTGGAACCCGGTCGGCGGTGGCGGCGTCACGAACACCGAGATCACCGGCATTCCCGTGAGCTGGCTCGTCGAGAAGGCGGGCGGCTACAAGGACGGCACGACGGGCGTCAAGGCGCTGCGCGCCGACGGCAGCTCCAAGCGCGCCTTCCCCGTGGGCAAGGTGGACTCCGACGAGGCGCTGCTGGTGTACAAGATCGGCGGCGAGTACCTCGACGCGACGCGCGGCTACCCGTGCACGAACTGGGTCGAGGGCGTCGATGCGCAGATCAACTCCAAGCAGGTCGACACCTACCACGTCACCGACGAGGACATCGACTACACCGACAAGTGGGCCGGCAACCCGAACGGGTGGCAGAACGAAGACGACGTTCCCATGAACAAGCCCAACGCCACCATCCTCGGCGTGCCCGACGGCCTGCTCGTGCAGAACGGCCAGCCCTACGAGTTCTCGGGCTACGTGGACGGCTACGACGAGAAGATCGCGAGCGTCGAGTTCTCGATGGATCGCGGCGAGACCTGGACGAAGTACGACCTGGCCGACACCGACCGCAACAAGATGGTGTGGTGGACGTACTCCTACACGCCCGAGCTGGAAGGCGCGTACTGCCTGACCATCCGCGCCACCACCGAGAGCGGCATGGTGAGCTTCGAAACCCAGACCGTGATGTTCAACGCAAAGGACAAGCTGCCCAGCCCCGAGGAGACGACCGTGCTGAAGACCGCGTCGCTCGTCCCCCCGAAGGTCGAAGCGGCAACCGACGAGAAGAGCGAGTAGGAGGACGCCATGGCTTACAACCCCAAGAAGATCGCGGGCGGCGTGGCCGGAGGGGCGCTGCTCATGTTCGGAGCGGCGGGCGCGTTCGGCGCCGCAGCCGGACTGCCGCAGACCGCCGACGCGGACCCGATCGCCACGACGCACACCGTGGGCGACCACGAGGTGACGGCCCAGTGGTTCGACGAAGGCGACGAATCCTTCGTATCCGTGCCCGACGCGCAGGGAACGTTCTCCTTCAACCAGGAGGGCGTCACCCCCAACGACGAGCTGTTCAACGTGTTCGGCGCGGCGCTGACCAGCATGTGCTCGAAGCCCGCCACCGAGTTCGCCGACGTGGAGGGCGGCGTTGCCAACTTCTACGTGAACGTGGGCGGCAACATCAAGAAGAACTTCACCATCGACGTGCGCGACCTGGCCGACGACGCCAGCCAGGAAACGATGATGGCGTGCTCGTGCGCCACCGGCTCCCCCTTCGGCCAGGCGGCCGTCATGGGCGTGCCGCTGTCGGCCGTGGTGGAGATGGCCGACCTCGAGGACGGCGTGAACACCATCACCGCCTACGGCGCGGACGGCTTCGGCCAGCCGCTGCCGCTGCGCTACGCGCTCGAGAAGAACGCGCTGCTCGTGTACCAGGTGAACGGCCAGGAGCTTGAGGCGGCCACCGGGTCGAGCCTGCAGCTGTGGATGCCCGAGACGGTGGCGCGCTACTTCACGCGCGACATCGTGAACATCGAGCTGACGCAGGAGGATGCGGAGCCCGACGTGCAGGTCGTCGACCCGTGCTACCGCAACAAGATCAACATCATGAACTACGCCGACGACTGCGTCTTCAAAGCCGGCGACGAGATCACGTTCGAGGGCGTGGCGGACGATCTGGGAAGCCCCATCGCCGCCATCGAGTTCTCCTTCGACAACGGCCGCACCTGGACGTCGTGCGACACCGACGGCGCCACGGCCGACAAGTGGGTGAACTGGCAGTTCACCACGTCGTTCGAGGAAAAGGGCGACTACCGCATGACCGTGCGCGCGAAGACCGCCGACGGCATGGTGTCCCCGCTCGCGGCGACCCTGCTGTTCGAAGTGGCCTAGAACGCCCCGCGTTCCGCGCCGACCGAAACGCCCGCCCGCATTCCGCAGGCGGGCGTTTTTGGATCACCGATACGCACACGTCGTCGCCCACGGCGCCTGCCCAAGTTTCTGCCCCCGATGCGGCATCCCGAACGACGGCCTCGAGTAATGCTGCATACATTGGCATAGCAAAAGAATCGCACAGCGGGCGCGCAAATCGGCTCGAAGTAACCAATTTTTTCGTTTTGCGTGATTGATGACGCAATTTGATGGCATAAGAAAAAGACGTACTCTCGTAGCAGTCTCTTGACCTGCAGGTTTGCAAAACGGCTTTGAGGCATCCTTCGGTCAGGCTACCGAAATGTGGCCCGGGATCCCTTTTCGGCACGCAAAACGAAAAAATTGACTAGAACTTCGGAATTCTCGCGCCGTGCCCCCCAAGTCTTGCTGTCCCGATGTTGGACAGGATCGCTTTGGGGAAATGGGATAAGGTTGGGCAATGGGGGGGGTCGCTCACGCCGCAAGACCCTTCGACCACGGCGTTGCGTGCGAGCGCCCAGAATGGCAAGCGAGAACGCTTTTCGCTTGGCAACAGGGAAGATAGGACGACTTCCCCGAACGTGAAAGCGGGATGGGCGTTGTGCTATAGGTACCTTCGTACGCGGCGGCAGTAGGCGCGATATTCATCGCCGAACGTCGCCTCGCACTCGCGCTCCTCAGCCTTGATGATGAAGTGGGCTGCCGCCTGGAACACCAGCACGAGCACGAGCAACGCGGGCGATTGCGTGAGCAGCACGCATCCGAGGAAGTACAGGAAGTACGCCACGTACATCGGGTTGCGGGAGATGCGGTAGACGCCCGTCTCCAGCAGGCCGCTCGCCGACGGGCGCGCGAACTGCACCGTCGACGCAACGAGCAGGACGACCCCCGCCCCGTACACGACGAGCCCCGCGCCGAACAGGTACGACGGCTCCAGTTCGATGCCGAGGAAGCACGGGTACACGATGAGGGCGACGTTGGAGATCTGGTACACCCCGTAGGCGATCTTCTCCCGACCCACCAGCGGCGCGAAGTGCGCCGCCCGCGCAAGCGCACCCTTGTCGAGGGCGCCCAGCAAGCCGAACCGAATAAGGAACAGCGGGATCATCAGAAGGAACGCCATGGGACTTCTCCTTCTATCGCACGTGCGTCCCGCGCCGATGCGCAACGAATGAGGCGTGCGATCGGCGCGGAGCACGACGCCCGCATCCCGAAGCTCCTATCGCGCCACGCAAGATGCTACTTGTACTGGCTCGGGTGCTTGGCGAAGAAATCGAAGCGGGGCGGCAGCTCGCGGATGCGGTGGCGCGCCTCGGTGATCTCGCCGGCGCTGCACAGCTCCTCCATGCCCTCGAAGTCGTAGTTCCAGCTGAAGAAGTCGTCGAACTCGAAGCTGAGGTAGTCGCAGATCTTCTCGGCGCCGGCCGGCACCACGGGGTGCATGAGCAGCGTGGCCATGCGCAGCAGGAAGAACGAGTCCACGAGCACCTGGCGACGCAGCTCGTCGTCGCCCGTGTTCTCGGCCTCGCGGATGCCGTCCGACCAGCGCTTGTTCGCCCAGCGGATGAACTCGTCCATGATCGACATGATGGTGTGCAGCTCCACGCGATGCATCGTCTCGTCGTAGGCGCGCAGCACCTCGTGCACCTTCGCCACCACGTCCTCGGACACCTCGCCCAAGGGCATATAGCCCTCGAAGTTCTTCTGTGCCTCGTAGAAGCAGCTGCGGGCCAGACGGTTGAACACGTTCGTCAGCAGCGCGCCCTCCTTGAGCACCGGGTCGGCCACGCGCGGGTCCTCGAGCTCCTCGGGGGTGGCGAGGAACGGCTTGGGCTTGAAGCCCACCGACTTCTGATCGAGGCCGAGCGCCAGGAAGTGCGCGCGCAGCTGCTCGACGGTGTAGTGGTCCAGCAGCTCGTCGGCCGTGGGCGGCTTCACCGACCCCGACGACGAGGCTTTCTTGTCGCCGAACAGGATGTGATGGTTCGCCACGAGCGTGGTCTGGCGGATGGGGTGCTCGGTGACGCCGGGTGCGAGGATGTCGCCGGGACGCAGCGCCTCGATGAGCGCCGGCTGCGCCACACCGTAGAAGTACAGGTTGTCCTGGCCGATGAACTGGTACACCTCGGCGTCCTCCGAGCACCAGTAGTCGCGCCAGCTTCCGCGCGGCAGCCCCATCTTGTCGTTGATCGCCATCGTGAACGACATGGGCGCCCATAGGCTCTCGGGCCAGCACCACACCGTGAGGCCCTCGAGCCCCTCGATGACCGGCGCCTTCACGCCCCACTCGATGTTGCCCGTGATGCGGAACGGCACGAGCGCCTTGCCCGTGCGGAAGCGGATGCCCGCCCGCCCCAGCACCTCGCGCGCCGCGTCGCGGTCGTCGATGGTGGCGAACTCGATCTCGAAGCTCTGCTTGCCCTTATCGGCCTCGCGCAGCTCGTGGGCCGGCAGCTCGCCGGCCACGGCCTCGTAGGCCTCGCGCGCGTCGTTCTTGATGTAGACGACGGGCGGGGCGAGGAATTCCTTGATGGTCTGCGGCACGATGGCGCGCACCTCGGGGTCGGCCTCGAGCGCCGCCACGTGGCCGCGCAGGAAGTCGGCGAACGCGGGCAGGTCGAAGTACCAGTTCTCCACGGGACGCATCTCGGGCGTGGTGCCGGTCAGCGACGACTTCGGCGCGATGAGGTCCTCGGGCGCGTAGCTGTGCCCGAGGTCGCACTCGTCGGCGTAGGCGTGCTCGGACTTGCAGCCCTGCACGGGGCAGCGCCCCGTCACCTGGCGGCCGTTGAGGAACGTGTCGGCTTCCGTATCGTAGAACTGCAGCGTGGCGCGACGCTGCAAATGCCCGTTCTCGTGCAGCTTCTCGATGAACTTCTCGCTGATCAGCTGATGCACGTCGCCCGAGTGCCCCATCCCCGACCCCTCGTAGATGGACAGGCTGATGCCGTAGGACTCCAGCGTGCGCTTCTGCGCCTCGTGGTTGCGCTCGACGTAGTCGGCGATGGAGCCGTCGAACTCCCCCGCCTCCACGAGCTTGCGGTAGCCCTCGTTGATGGGCGAGCCGAAGCAGTCCGTGCCGCTGATGAAGCGCACGTTGGCGGCGCCGATGCGGTCGCGCAGGAAGCGGGCGAAGGCGTCGGCCGGCACGAACACGCCGGCGATGTGGCCGAAGTGCAGCGGCTTGTTGCCGTAGGGCATGCCCGCCGTGACCACGGCGCGCTTGGGCCACGAGATCCGTTCGTTGCTATTGGGCGATGCTGCCATCGTTGTCCAGCTCCTTCAGCGCTCGGGCGATATCGTCGGTGGAGACGTTGCTTTCGGACATGAGATCGAGCAGGCTCGAAAGGCTGCTCGAGGAATCCTGGAGGGTGACCGTGGTGTAATGCGTGGTGTTCGCGAGCTCGGCCGCCTTCGCCACCGCATCGTCCTTCGTGCCGATCTCGTCGGCCAGGCCGTTCTCGACCGCCGTCATGCCGGTGAACGTGAGGCCCGTGGCCAGCGCGCGCACGTCTTCGACGGACATGTCGCGGCCCTCGGCCACGGTCTGGATGAACGTCTCGTTGATCTGGTCGACCTGATCCTGGTAGTAGGCGCGCTCCTCGTCGGTGAGCGGGCGCGTGCCGTAGCTGGAGTCCTTGCTGTCGGCGCTCGTGACGTTGTCCACCGAGATGCCCAGCTTCTCCATGAGGCCCGACAGGTCGGTGATCTGCATGGCCGTGCCGATGGCGCCGATGGCCGTGGTCTTGGCCGTGTAGATGTAGTCGGCCTGCGAGGATATCTCGTAGGCGGCGCTCGCGTTCATGGACGCGCTCGACACCACGACGGGCTTGCCAGAGCGCTCGGAGAACTCGCGCACGTAGTCGGCCATCTCCTCGCCCGCGGTTGCGGTGCCGCCGCCGGAGTTCACGCGCAGCACGATCGCCTTGATGTGGCTGTTCTTCTCGGCACGGTCGAGCTGGGCCTTGAGGCCCTCGGGGCTCGAGGTGGTGCCGTCGTACTGGATGGTGCCGTCGATGTCGATGACGCCCACCGCATCGCCCGTGAGGTAGTCGACGTCGTCGGTTGCGGCGGAGGCGCCGAAGGAGCCGAACGACGAGGACATGACGGACGTGCACGACCACATGCCCAGCGCCAGCAGCGCGAACACGAGCACGACGGCCACGAGGGCCACGATCCACCCACGGCTTTTCTTCGGAGGCTGCTGCACGGCGTAGCCGTACGGAGCGCTCTGCGGAGTCGGTTGCTGCGGCGCGGCTGGCTGCTGCCACACCTGCTGCTGCCAGTTGTTATCTTGAGACATGGTCCCTCCTTGGTTCGTGCATCAGCTCATACTACCGTACGCGTCACGAAACCGCACCCAACGGATGCGGTTCCCTGGTGGTTTCCATTATAAGACCGCGGGCGGCACGCACGTTGACGCCCGGATGACGGATGCCTGAGCCCTAGAACTCGAGCGACCCGTCCGCCTTGGTGTGCTGGGCCTTCTTCGCCGTGCGTACGAGGAACTCCTGGTTCGTCTCGGTCTGCTTGAGCGACTTGATGAGCATGTCCATGGCGCGCTCGGTGCTGTTCGTGTTCGCGAGGATGCGGCGCACGGCCCAGATGAGCGGCGCCTCCTGCGGCTCGAGCAGCAGGTCTTCCTTGCGCGTGCCCGAAGCCACCGGGTCGATGGCCGGGAAGATGCGGCGGTCGGCCAGGTTGCGGTCGAGCTTGAGCTCCATGTTGCCGGTGCCCTTGAACTCCTCGAAGATGACCTCGTCCATCTTCGAGCCCGTGTCCACGAGCGCCGAGGCCAGGATGGTGAGGCTGCCGCCGTGCTCGATGTTGCGCGCGGCGCCCAGGAAGCGCTTGGGCGGGTAGAGCGCCGTGGAATCGACGCCGCCCGACAGGATGCGGCCCGAGGCCGGCTGCGCCAGGTTGTAGGCGCGCGCGAGGCGCGTGAGCGAGTCGAGCAGCACGACGACGTCCTTGCCGCATTCAACGAGGCGCTTCGCGCGCTCGATGACCAGCTCGGACACGGCGATGTGGTTCTCGGTGGGCATATCGAACGTCGAGGAGATGACCTCGCCCTTGATGGAGCGCTCCATGTCGGTGACTTCCTCGGGACGCTCGTCCACGAGCAGGCACATGAGGTGCACTTCGGGGTTGTTCGCGCTGATGGCGGCTGCGATGTCCTTGAGGATGGTGGTCTTGCCCGCCTTCGGGGGGCTGACGATGAGCCCGCGCTGGCCCTTGCCGATGGGCGACACGAGGTCGATGACGCGCGCGGTGACGGTGTTCTTGCCGTGCTCCATGGTGAGGCACTCGTCCGGGTAGACCGGGGTGAGGTCGCCGAAGCGGACGCGGCTTCCCAGCTCTTCGACCGGGGTGCCGTTGACGGCCGTCACCTTCTGGATGGCCGCGTACTTCTCGTTCTCGCGCGCCGGGCGCGTCTGGCCGGTCACGAGGTCGCCCTTGCGCAGGCCGTTGCGGCGGATGGTGGACAGTCCCACGTAGCAGTCCGTCTCGCTGGGCAGGTAGCCCTGCGTGCGCAGGAAGCCGTAGCCGTCGGCGAGGATGTCGAGGATGCCCGACACCTCGATGAAGCCCTCGGCCTTGACGCTGGCGCCGAACACGGCTTCGACGAGCTCGGCCTTCTTGAGGCCCGTCACGTCGAGGTTGAGCTCGGCGGCCTTCTCGCGCAGCTCGGCCACCTTGAGCTTCGCCAGCTCCTCGCGCGACACGCTGGGCTGGACTTCGCGGTTGCCGCCGCGGTTGTTGTCGTGCTGGCGGCGTTGGCGGCGCTGGTTCTGGTTGTTGTTCTGCCGGTTCTGGCCGCCGCCCTGCTTCTGGCGGTTGTTGTTGCCGCCGCTGTTGTTGTTGGGCTTGCCCGCGTTCGAGGCGTTCTGGCGGCGGTTGTTCGAGCCGGAACCTTGTTGCTGCTGTTGCTGCTGCGTCCCGCCGGCCTTCACCGACTTGCGCGGCGTGCGCGTGGCCGACGAGTTGCGGCCCGGCGTGGCCGCGCCTTCCGCCTTGCTTGCCGATTTGGCGTTCACGCTCGTCGAGCGGCGCTTGGCGGGTGCGGCTGCGGGAGCCGTTGAGGTTGCTTCGTTTTCGCTCATGCCTGCTGAACTTTCTCCCAGTCCTTCATGAACGCATCGAGGCCGCGATCCGTCAACGGATGCTGCACGCACTTCTTGAGCGCGGCGAACGGCACCGTGGCGATGTCGGCGCCCATGAGGGCGGCCTGCGTCACGTGGTTCGCGCTGCGCACCGACGCGGCGATGATTTCCACGTCGTGGCCGAAGTCGTAGTTGTTCACGGCAGCCACCACGTCGGCGAGCTGCGCGATGCCGTCCTCGGCGATGTCGTCGAAGCGGCCGACGAAGGGACTGATGTAGCGGGCGCCGGCGCGCGCGGCCATGATGGCCTGCGGCACGCTGAAGCACAGCGTCATGTTGACGGGGATGCCCTCCTCGGAGAGCGCCTTGGTGGCGGCGAGGCCTTCCACCATGGTCGGGATCTTCACGACCACGTTGTCGGCGAGCGCGGCCAGCTCGCGGCCGTCGCGGATGATCTCGTCGCGCGTCATGGCGACGCTTTCGGCCGAGACGGGGCCGTCCACGATGTCGCAGATGCGCTTGATGTGGTTATGGAAATCGTCGAGCTTGCCGCCGGTGCGCGCGTACAGCGTCGGGTTCGTGGTGACGCCGGCGAGCACGCCCCAGCTGGCCGCCTCCTCTATTTCGTTGAGATCGGCGGTGTCCAGAAAAAACTTCACCCAGGTCCTCCTTATACAATGACTATTACCGGTGAAACGCGCGCGACCGCGCGCATGGATTCCGTGATGAGATGCAGATGTGTTGGGTGTGTGCTGAGAGATAAAAGAACTGATCATCATGGTACCGCATGTGTTCGGTTCGTTCAAGCGCAAAGCGGTCGGGTTCGTGGAAATGCGATGGAGGAAGGTCTACGAATCGGTGCGGACGGCCGTTTCGCACCGCGGGCAGGCGCCCGCGGACATCGAGCCGCGAACTACGCGATGGTGCGGAAGAAGCAGGTGCGCTCCCCCGTGTGGCAGACGGGACCCGCCGGATGCACGAGCGCGAGCAGCGTGTCGGCATCGCAGTCGTAGCGCAGCTCGACGAGCTTCTGCACGTTGCCCGACGTGGCGCCCTTATGCCACAGCTCCTGGCGGCTGCGGCTCCAGAACACCGTCTCGCCGCGTTCGAGCGTCAGCTCGAGCGACTCCTCGCTCATCCACGCCATCATGAGCACCTCGAGGGTGTCCGCATCCTGCACGATGCACGGGACGAGCCCGTCGGCGTTGTAGGTCAGTTCGGGCATGTCCATATAGCTTCTCTCCGCTCTCTTACATACGTGCAGCCGGCCGAAGGCGATCTCGTCGACCCGCGATCGTGTCGACAAGGCTTTCGACGCGATTTTCCCTTGTTCGTGGCAGAAATCGGGAGTTTTTCGTCGCTGGAGGGGCCGCGCAAGCGCACCACGCGGGCCGTCGAGTGGCGAACGGCATCGTTTCGCCTGATCAGCAACTGGCACTAGCCACCCCGACGCGAGAGGCGCCTCACCATGCGACGAAAAACTCCCGATTTCTGCCACGAACGGGCCTCGTCGCATGCAGGCGGGCGATCACAGCCTCACGGGGATGCCCTGGGCGCGCATGTGCTCCTTCACCTGGCGGACGGTGAGCTCGCCGAAGTGGAAGACGCTGGCGGCCAGCACGGCGTCGGCCTCGCCCTCGATGACGCCCTGGGCGAAGTGCTCGAGCTTCCCCACCCCGCCCGAGGCGATGACCGGGATGTCCACCACGCGCGCGACTGCCCGGGTGAGCGCGCAGTCGAAGCCGTCGCGGCTGCCGTCGCGGTCCATGCTGGTGAGCAGGATCTCCCCCGCCCCGCGGCGCGCCGCCTCCTGCGCCCAGGCGACCGCGTCGATGCCCGTGGCCGTCCGCCCGCCGTGCACGTACACCTCCCACTTGTTCGGGTTGCCCGCCACCTGCTTCGCGTCGATGGCGCACAGGATGGCCTGCGAGCCGAACGCCGCGGCGGCCTGGGTGATGAGCGACGGCTCCGCCACGGCGGCCGAGTTCACCGACACCTTGTCGGCGCCGGCGGCGATCATCGTGCGGATGTCGGCCACGCTGCGGAAGCCGCCGCCCACGCAGTACGGCAGGTGGAGCTGCTCGCTCGCGCGGCTGGCGAGGTCGACGGTGGTGGCGCGGTCGTCGCTCGTGGCCGTGATGTCGAGGAAGATCACCTCGTCGGCGCGCTCCTCGTCGTAGCGTTGCGCGAGTTCGATGGGGTCGCCCGCGTCGCGCAGGTTCACGAAGTTGACGCCCTTCACCACGCGCCCGTCCTTCACATCCATGCAGGGGATCACGCGTTTCGCTAGCATCGCGCACCGCCGATCCCACAGGGGTCGGCCTGGATGGCGGCGGCTTCGGCGCGGCGCGTGGCCTCGTCGCATGCCCGCACCCCTTCCTCCACCGACAGCGCGCCCTCGTACACGGCGCGCCCCGCGATGACGCCTTCGATGCTGCCGGCCACCTCGCCCAGGCGCACGAGGTCGTCCACGCCGGCCACGCCGCCCGACGCGATCACCGGATGGCCGAACGCCTCCGCCATCGCCGCGTACGCCTCCGCCTCGATGCCGGTCTGCATGCCGTCGCGCGCGATGTCGGTGTACACGAGGTGCCGGAACCCGAGCGCCGACACGTCGCGCGCCAGCTCCTCGGCCGCCACGCCCGCGCCCTCGCGCCAGCCGGCCACGGCCACCTCGCCGCCCTTCGCGTCGATGCCCGCGCACAAGAGCCTGCCGTACTGCGCGATGGCGGCCTCGGCGAAGGCGGGGTCGGCCACGAGCGACGTGCCCAGCACCACGCGCGACACGCCTGCGTCGGCCAGGCGCGCGATGGTGTCGAGCGAGCGCACGCCGCCGCCCACCTCCACCTTGAGCAGGGTCTTCTTCAGGATGCGCTCGATGATGGCGATATTCTCGGGAACGCCTGAGCGGGCGCCGTCGAGGTCCACCACGTGCAGCCACGCAGCGCCCTGCTCCTCGAACAGCTGCGCCTGCACGGCGGGGTCGTCGTGGTACACGGTCACGCGGTCGTAGTCGCCCTTGGCGAGGCGGACGGCCTTGCCGCCCAGGATGTCGATGGCCGGAAGCAGGTACACGGCGTTCACGCCCCTTTCACGATGGACACGAAATTGCGCAGCAGACGCGCGCCGGCGTCCGAGCTTTTCTCGGGATGGAACTGCACGCCGAACGCCGCGTCGCCGTAGCGCACGGCGCTGGGGAACGTCACGCTGTGCGTCGTCTCGCCGATGACGAACGGACCCGACGGCGCGATGAAGCCGTGCGTGAAGTAGAAGTACTCGCCCGGCTCGACGCCCTCGAAGAGGGGCGAAGCGAAGCTCACCGGTCCACCCAAGTCAGCGAGGGTTTCCCCGGTGCCCGAGATCGTGGGGATGGCGGAGGCGAAGCGTACTTCGGTACGCGAGCCTCCGGCATCGCCGCGAGATCGGGTGCCGGGGGAAGCCGCAGCGTCGAGCAGTTCCGCCGGCTGGCAAGCCGGCGGAACGACAGAGTTCCAGCCGACGTGGGGCACCTTGTACGCGCGGCCCTCCGCATCGGCCTTCGGCATCGCGCCCACCACGCCGGGCAGCACGGCCAGGCCGCGGGCGTTGTGCGTGGAGGCCTCGTCGTCCTCGTCGGGCGCGCCTTCGACGCCCTCCTCGAACAGCAGGTGCATCCCCAGGCAGATGCCGAGGAACGGCACGCCGGCCGCGATGCGCTCGCGGATGACGCCCGTCTGCCCGAGCGCCTGCATCGTGGCGGCCGCGTCGGCGAACGCGCCCACGCCCGGCAGCACGACGGCGTCGGCGGCGGCGATGGCGGCGGGATCGCACGCGACGAACGCGTCGCCGCCCGCCGCGTCGATGCCGCGCTCGACGCTCTTCAGGTTGCCCTTGCGGTAGTCGACGATGGCGATGCGCGGGGCCATCACAGGCTGCCCTTCGTGGAAGGCAGGGCGTCGCCGATGCGGGGGTCGCACTCGACGGCCTGGCGCAAAGCGCGCGCGGCGGCCTTGAACGAAGCCTCCACCAGGTGGTGCGCGTTCTCGCCCGCCATGCTGCGCACGTGCAGCGTGATCCCCGAGTTCGCCGCGAAGGCGATGAAGAACTCCTTGGCGAGCGACGCGTCGAACGAGCCCAGCATGACGGGAGGCACGTCCACGGCCCAGTGCAGCTGGCCGCGCCCCGAGATGTCCGCGGCCGCCAGCACGAGTGCCTCGTCCATGGGCAGCGCGAGCGATCCGAACCGCGCGATGCCGCGCTTGTCGCCGAGCGCGCGGGCGACGGCCTGGCCCAGCACGATGCCCGTGTCCTCCACGGTGTGGTGCGCGTCCACCTCGATGTCGCCCTTCGCGCGCACGGTCAGGTCGATCAAGCTGTGCCGCCCGAAGGCCGTCAGCATGTGGTCGAAGAACGGCACGCCCGTCTCGACGTCCGTCGCGCCCGTGCCGTCGAGGTTCACGACGATGCGGATGTCCGTCTCGTTCGTCGTGCGCTCGACTTCGGCGGTTCTCTGGTTCATGGCTGGCCTTTCTTTTCCTTATCGCCGGTCCAATAGCATCAGCGAGGGTTTCCGTGGTGCTCGAGATCGTGGGGAGGGCGAGGACGAAGCGTACTTCGGTACGCGAGTCCTCGGCCTCGCCGCGAGATCGGGTGCCACGGGAAGCCGCCCCCTACGGGGACTAGCTTCGCGTCGCAGCCCTCGGCCCGCTCCGTCGGCCGTCAGGCCGACGGAACCTTCAAGTCGCACTTCCCCATCACCGCGTCGCGCAGGGCCCGCAGGAACGCGTCGTTCTCCTCGGGGGCTCCCACGGTCACGCGCAGGCAGTTCTCCAGATGCGGCGCGCGCGAGAAATCGCGCACGAGCACGCCGCGCTCGTACAGCGCCTCCCACACGAGGGGCGCGTTCTCCACGCGGAACAGCACGTAGTTCGCATCCGACGGGAACGACTTCACGCCGGGAACCATCCTCAGCCCCTCGATCAGGCGGGCGCGCTCCTCGATCACCGCGAGGATGCCGCGCTCGAACTTCGCGCGGTTCGCGTACACCACGCGCGCGACGGCCTGCGAGATGGCGTCCACCGAGTACGGCTGGCGCACCTTGACGAACTCGCGGATGACCTCGGCGTCGCCCAGGATGTAGCCCATGCGCACGCCGGCCAGGCTGAACGCCTTCGAGAACGTGCGCAGGATGACGAGGTTCTTGTGCTGCGCCAGATAGGGGCGCATCGTCTGGCGCGAGAACTCGAAGTAGGCCTCGTCCACCATGACGAGCGCGTCGGTGGCGTCGAGCAGCCGGAGCATGAACGTCTCGCTGGCCAGCTGGCCCGTGGGGTTGTTCGGGCTCGTCACCACGAGATAGTCGATGCCGCCCTCGGCGACGCGCGCCAGCACGGCCTCCTCGTCGACGGAGAAGTCGACGCGGCGCGGCACGTCGACCACCGTCGTGCCCGTGAGGCGGGCGTTGGCGTCGTACACCGAGAACGTGGGCGGCAGGTTGAGGAACGTGCGGCCCGGCCCGCCCCACGCCAACGCGAGGTTGAACAGCAGCTCGTCGCCGCCGTTGCCCACGAGCACCTGGTCGCGGTCGAGGCCGTTCGCCTCGGCGATCATGTCGCGCAGGTCGTTGGCCAGCGGGTCCGGATAGCGGTTGAGGGGCAGGCGCTTCACCTCGCGCATGATGTCGCGGCGGATATCGTCGTCCACGTCGTGCGGGTTCTCGTTCGCGGAGAGGATGGCGGTGGCGGGCAGGTACTTCGGATCGTAGGGCGTCACGCCTGCAAGCTGGGGAGCGGCCGTGCACACGCTACGCATCGGCGATCCCGTCCCCGGCCGCGCGGCCCGCGCCGTCGCCGCCCTCCATCCCATACACGTTGCCCGTGTCCAGCAGGTTCTTGCGCATCTCCACGCTCATGGCGTGCGCCCACAGGCCCTCGTGCCGCGCGATGGTCATCACCATGTCGGCGTCGCGAGCGAGCGCCTGCGACGAGTACTGGATGACGCTCGACTTCTTCACGAACTCGTCCACCGACAGGGGCGAGGCGTAGCGCGCCGTGCCGCCCGTGGGCAGCGTGTGGTTCGGGCCGGCCGCGTAGTCGCCCACGGCCTCGGGCGTCCAGGCGCCCAGGAAGATGGCGCCCGCGTTGCGGATGGCGCCCAACAGGTCGAAGGCGTGGTCGACGTGCAGCTCCAGATGCTCGGGGGCGATGACGTTCACCGTCTCGATCGCCTGGGGCATGCTGTCGCATACCACGATGAGGCCCTGGTCGGCGAGCGAGGCGGCCGTGATCTCGGCACGCGTGGACGTTTTCAGGTGGCGTTCCACCATGCGCTCCACCTCGTCGGCGTAGGCCTCGTCGAAGGCGACCAGGTAGCAGGCGGCCAGCGGGTCGTGTTCGGCCTGCGCCATGAGGTCGATGGCCACGAGCGCCGGGTCGGCCGTGGAATCGGCCACGACGCACACCTCGGACGGGCCGGCGATCATGTCGATGCCGACATCGCCCGACACCACCTTCTTCGCCGCGGCCACGTAGGCGTTGCCGGGGCCGGTGATCTTGGCCACGGGCGCGATGGACTCGGTGCCGTACGCCAGCGCCGCGATGGCCTGCGCCCCGCCCACCGCGTAGATCTCGGTGACGCCGGAGATGCGGCACGCCTCGAGGATGGCCGGATCGAGCGAGCCGTCGGCCGTCGGCGGCGTCACGCACACGATGCGCGGCACGCCGGCCACGGCGGCCGGCAGCGCGTTCATCAGCACCGACGACGGGTACAGCGCGCGCCCGCCCGGCACGTAGATGCCCACGGACTCCAGCGGCTCCACCTTCGAGCCCACGAGCGCGCCGTCCTCGCGCACGGTGAACCAGCTCTGCTGCTTCTGGCGCTCGTGGAAGTCGCGGATCTGCGCGGCGGCCTGGCGCAGGGCGCGCGCCGTCTTGTCGTCCACGTTCGCGATGGCCTCGGCGATGGCGGCCTGGCTCACGCGGAAGTCCTCCACGCGCACGCCGTCGAACTGCTCGGTGTAGGCGCGCAGGGCCTCGTCGCCGCGCTCGCGCACGCCCTCGACGATGGCGGTGGCCGCCGTCAACGCGGCCGCGTTGAACGCGCCGGTGCGCTTGAGATGGGCGTTGGTGAACTGCTCGCCCGGTTGCAGGATGATGCGGCGCATGGGCTACTCCTTTTCCTTGCCGGCTTGGCGCGCGGCGGCTTCCGCGTTCCGCTGCAGCGCTTGGGTCAATTGTACGATACGCGCGTCCGTGCGGAACGCGCAGGTGTTCGAGAAGAAGCGCGCGGTCGACGAAAGGACCTCGTCGACCACCACGAGGTCGTTCTCGCGCAGGGTGGTGCCGGTCGCCGTGATGTCGACGATGCGCTCGGCCATGCCCGTCAAGGGCGCCAGCTCGATGTTCCCGTGCAGCTTCACGATCTCCACCTGGGTGCCCGTCTTCGCGTAGTGGGCGCGCGTGATGTTGGGGTACTTCGTGGCGATGCGCAGCGAGCCCAGGCGACGGTAGTGCTCGTCGGCCGCGTCGGCGGCGCCTGCCGGCTCGGCCACCACGAAGCGGCACGCGCCGTAGCCGAGGTCGACGAGCTCCACGACGTCGGATTCGGCCTCCAGCAGCGAGTCCTTCCCGCAGATGCCGCAGTCGGCGGCGCCGAGCGACACGAACGCGGGCGCGTCGGTGGGGCGCACGATGACGTACTCGACGCCCGGGTTGCGGATGATGAGGGAGCGCCCGGGGTCGGCCAGCCCCGTCACGTCGAGGCCCGCCTCGCCGAGCGCGGCCACCGTGTCGGCGTTGAGCGAGCCCTTCGGCACCGCGATGCGCAGCGGGCGCGCGGAGGGCGCGCCGCCGGCCGCGCAATCGGCGGCCGCAGCTGCCGCCATGGCCTGCTCGAGGGAGAACGCGAAGCCCGCGGCCGGGCGGCTCTCGCCGTACGACCCGATCATGTTGTCGTAGCGGCCGCCGCTGCCGAGCGGGGTGCCCAACTCGGGCGCGTAGGCCTCGAACACGATGCCCGTGTAGTAGTCGAACGAGCTCATCACCGAGAAGTCCACGAGGATGCGGTCGGCCAGGCCCGCCTCGGCCAGCAGGTCGCAGGTGCGGGCGAAGTCGTCGAGGCCGTCCTCGCAACCGAGCGGGGCCACGAGCGCGCGCACCTGCTCCACCGCCTCGCGCCCGCCGCGGATGCGCGGCAGCGCGCGGATGGCCGCCGCGAACACGGGCGGCACGACGGCCGCCTCGCCCGTGAGCCGGTCGACCTCGACGAAGTTCGACGCATGGAACGCGGCCAGCACCTGCTCGGTCCACTGCGCGGGCGCCCCGCTCGCGGCGAGCAGCGCGCGCAGCACGCCCACCGTGGCCAGCGCCAGCTTGCAGCCGCGCGCGCCCGCCAGCTCGAGCGCCTCCACCATGAGCTCCACCACTTCCGCGTCGGCCTGGGGCCCGGCCTCGCCGATGCACTCCACGCCGATCTGCGTCATCTCGCGCGCCTGGGCCTGCATGCGGCCCTCGGCCTCGCGGAACACGCGCTGCATGTAGCGGAAGCGGAACGGCCCCGGCTGGCCCGCGAGACGCGTCGCGCACATGCGCGCCACCTGCAGCGTCACGTCGGGACGCATGGCCAAGAGGTCGCCGCCGGCGTCGAAGAACTTGAAGGGAGAGCCGGGCATGCGGCCTCCCGCGCGCATGACGTCCATGACCTCGAGCGTGGGCGTCTCGATGGGCAGGTAGCCGCGCGCGGCGAAGCACGCCTGCACGTCGCGGGCGATGCGCTCGCGCGTGCACGCCTCGTCGGCAAGCACGTCCCTGAACCCCGCCGGTGTCACGTAATCCATGATCCTCTTCCTTCGCTGGCCTGTTTGTCTCTGGTACTTTATCACAGTAGAGTAGTAAAGCAAGCTGTTTGCAGAATGTTTTGGAGAACCGCTACATTTTACGTCATGGAAGGGGTGCGGGGGCAGCCCCGCGCCACCCGAAACGAGAATGTTTCACGTGAAACATCTGTTCGGGGTAAAACGAGCGTGCGCCGCCCCCGAAGGAGCGGCGCACGATGCGGGAGGGCGCTCGCTCTCGTCCGCCCCGCCTTAGAACAGCGAGAACTGCTGGGGCGCGAAGTCGTAGGAGCACACCACTTCGTCCTTCAACAGCTCGATCTCGTGGGACTCCCATTCCTTGACGGACACGACGTAGTTCGTGCCCTCCTGCTCGAACACGAGCGCGCCGCCCACCATGCCGATGCAGCGGCCGCCGCACTCGCCGTCGTGGCCCTCGGGCACCTGCAGGTCGTGACAGTCGGGCGACGGGCCGCCGAAATAGTGCGGCGACAGGTCCTCGGCCGGCTCCGCGCCCTCGAGGCCGAGGCGCTCCACCGTGGCGTCGAGCACCTCCTTCGCCTCGACGAAGTCGAAGCGCTCGTTCACGAGCAGGTCGACCTTCTTCGACGCGCGCATGGTTTCCAGGATGCCGGGCTGCGCGCACAGCGCCGCCTCCAGCTCGCGTGCGTCGTCGGCGCATCCGAAGCGGCCGACGATGCGGGCCGCGCGGGCACCCTGCTCCAGCAGGCGCTCGATGCCGCGCGTCTCCGACGAGATGCCGGCCTTCACGTACTTCGGCGAGAAGTACGCCAGGTAGGTGAAGTGCGGCGTGAGGTTATAGGCGCGCTGCTGGGCCGAGATGAAGTCGGCGTAGTAGAACGAGGGGTTGAAGCCCGTGGCCTCCTGGCACGCCGGGCACATCGTGTCCTTCGCATCGGGAAGCAGCTCCACGTTGAGCGGGCACACCTCCTTCGTGTAGGACTCGAGATCGAAGCGCCCCACGCAACGCCGCTTGGGCAGCCGACGCAGCGAGAACGTCTTGCCGAGCACGGCGAAGCGGTGCTGCGCACCCCGCTCCACGTCGTTGATCAGCAGGTAGGGACCGGATTCGGCGAAGCCGTGGCCCGCCAGGACGGTCGTGCGACCGTTCGCGAAGTTCGTCATATCGTTATCCTTGTGCAACTCGTACCGAATAGATCACTGTTTTCGACGCGAATGATAGCGCACAAGGGGCATTCGACGCGAGCGCGCGCGGCGAAAGGCGAAAAATCGCACAGAAGCAGCGCGGCCCCTTCTCTGGAAAGGGGCCGCGGTTCGTCTCGCCTACGCCACGCCCGACGCCATGAGCGCCTGGGTGGCCTGGTACATGGTCACCGAGAAGTACACCATGAACGCCACCGCCACCGAGCAGAGGATCTTCGCCACGATGTGCCAGTCGCTCCTCCAGCACAGCACGATGCCCACCGGCCAGAATATGACGAGGAAGAAGACGATCCAGAACGTCTGCTTGTACCACACCTTCTGGTTCGGCTCCTCGATCAGGTCGTTCGCATTCTTGCGCAGGTCGCGCTTCAGCCAGTCGCCCGCGCGACGGTCGTCGTCAGCCATGCCGCTTCCTTTCCTCCCACCGCGCCCCGTGCCCGCGCGTCCGCGTTTCCGTCTATCCTACCACGCCTGTCGAGGGCGTCCGGAGCGTCCTCAGTTCAGCCCGGCGTACTCCACGTCGATCTGGTCGTCGAGGTACTCCTGCACCGGCTGCTTGCCGTACTCCTCGAGGTGCGACAGATGCCAGCACTCGGTGGGCGGCAGCCCCTCGATGTTGTCGGCCACGAACACCGGGTCCTTGCCGGCCTTGCGCTGCGCCGAGTAGTCGTCGAGCACCTTGAGCGCCCACTTGCCCAGCAACATGATGGCGATGAGGTTCACGATGGCCATGAAGCCCATGAAGATGTCGGCCAGGTTCCACGCGAGGTCGAAGCTGTTCACCGCGCCGTAGAAGATGACCGCAAGGCACACGAGGCGGAACACGAGCAACAGCGCCCGGCTGTCGCCCTTGATGAAGCGCAGGTTGTTCTCGGCGTAGAAGTAGTTGCCGATGAGGCTGGAGAACGCGAAGGCGAAGATGGCGAACGTGATGAAGTGGATGCCGATCTCGCCCACCGAGTTGTTCACGGCCATCTGCACGAGCGGCATGCCGTTGAGCGCGGCGGCGGCCTGCGGGTCCTGCACGTAGAACACGAGCACCATCATGGCCGAGCAGGTGCAGATGAGCAGCGTGTCGATGTACACGGACAGGCTCTGCACGAGGCCCTGCTTGCAGGGGTGCGACACCGACGCCGTGGCGGCCGCGTTCGGCGCCGAGCCCATGCCGGCCTCGTTGGAGTACAGGCCGCGCTTGATGCCCAGCATGACCACCGAGCCCGCGAAGCCGCCGAAGATCGACTGGAAGTCGAACGCCGAGGCGAACACCAGCGAGAACACCTGGGGCAGCACGGTGATGTTGGTGACGGTGGTCCACACCGCGATGGCGATGTAGGCGATGGCCATGATGGGCACGATGATGGACGTGATGATGCTGATGCGCTTCGCGCCGCCGAAGATGACGAACGCGGTCATCACCGCCAGCACGATGCCGCAGGCCACGGCCGCGCCGTTCGTGGCGTAGTCGGGGATGTAGTACTCGAGCGACGAGGCCGCGTTGAAGGCCTGCAGCCCGTTGAACCCGAACGCGAAGCACAGGATGAGCAGCACGGCGAACAGGATGCCCAGCCAGCGCTTCCCCAGCGCCTGCTGGATGTAGTACGCGGGGCCGCCGCGGAACTCGCCCTCCTTGCCGCGCACCTTCCACACCTGCGCGAGCGTGGACTCGATGAACGCCGACGCCGCGCCGATGACGGCCATGAGCCCCATCCAGAACACGGCGCCCGGGCCGCCCGTGGCGATGGCGGTGGCCACGCCGGCGATGTTGCCCGTGCCCACGCGCGACGCCGTGGACACCATGAGCGCCTGGAACGACGAGATCGAGCGCTCGCCTTCCACGTGCTTCTTCTCGGTCAGCTGCGTGAACATGTCCTTGATGTAGCGGATCTGCACGGCCTTCGTGCGGATGGTGAAGTACACGCCCACGGCCACCAGCAACAGCAGCAGGATGTACGTGTACAGAAACCCGTCGACCTCGCCCGTCCAGGCGATGAACCATTCGTTGAAGTCCATTCGTCCCCCTTCTCCTTCAAAAGCGGAAGCGCGCCCGAACCGCAGCGCGCCTCCGCGTCTTTACGTACGTGCGCGAACAGCCCTATCCGAGCTTCTTCGCCAGCAGCTCGCTGATGAGCTTCGGGTTGCCCTGGCCGCGCATCTCCTTCATGCACTGGCCCACGAAGAACCCGATGAGGCCCGTCTTGCCGCCCTGGTACTGCGCCACCTTGTCGGGGTTGGCCGCCAGCACCGCGTCGATCACGGCCTCGATGGCGCCCGTGTCCGACACCTGCTTCATGCCGCGCTCCTCCACGATGGCCGCCGGGTCCTTGCCCTCGTCGAGCACGGCCGCGAACACCTCTTTGGCCTGCTTGGACGAGATGACGTCCTCGGCTTGCAGGCGCACGAGCTGAAGCGCGCGGGCCGGGGTGAGCGGCGTGGAGCCCAGGCGGACGCCGTCCGCGGCGTTCAGGTAGGCGGTCACGTCGTTGATGACGAGGTTCGCCACCGGCTTCGCCAGCTTGGCCGCGCCGTCCGCGGCCAGCTCCATGCACGCCTCGAAGAAGTCGGCCGTCTCGCGATGCTCCACGAGATGGCGCGCGTCGTAAGCGCTGAGGCCGAACGCGTCCTCGTAGCGGGCCGCCTTCTGGTCGGGCAGCTCGGGGAGCTTCGCGCGCACCGATTCGATCCACTCGTCGGCGAGGTCGTAGGGCGCGAGGTCCGGGTCGGGGAACAGGCGATAGTCGTCGGCCGTCTCCTTCACGCGCATCACGATGGTGCGCTTGGCCGACGGATCCCAGTGCCGCGTCTCCTGGAAGATCTGGCCGCCCTCCTCGAGCACGTCCGCCTGGCGGCAGATCTCGTAGGCCAGGCCGTCGTGGAGGTTCTTGAAGCTGTTCATGTTCTTGAGCTCGGTCTTCACGCCGAATTCCTTGGCGCCGCGGCGGCGCAGCGACACGTTGCCGTCGCAGCGCATGCTGCCCTCCTCCATCGAGCAGTCGGAGATGCCCAGCGCCAGGTAGATCTGGCGCAGCTTCTGCATGAACAGGCGCGCCTCCTCGGGCGTGCGCAGGTCGGGCTCGGTGACCAGCTCGGTGAGCGGCGTGCCGGCGCGGTTGTAGTCCACCAGCGAGTGCGTGGCCCCGGCGATGCGGCCCTCGCCGCCGCCGATGTGCACCATCTTGCCCGCGTCCTCCTCCATGTGGATGCGCGTGATGCCCACGTGGGCGGTGTAGCCGTCCGCCGTGCGCGTCACGTTGCCGCGGCTCTCACCCACGGCGAGCCCGTCCAGGTCGATGCGCTCCTTCGCGGCCGCGCCGTCCACGTCGAGGTCGAGGTGGCCGCGCATGCAGAACGCCACGGGGCCCTGCGTGGTCTGGTAGTTCTTCGACATGTCGGGGTACATGTACGTTTTGCGGTAGAACATCGAGTGCTTCTCGATGTCGCAGTTCGTGGCCAGGCCCGCCAGCACGATGGACTCGATGGCCGCGCGGTTCGGCACGGGAAGCGCGCCGGGCATGCCGAGGCACACGGGGCACGTGTGCGTGTTCGGCTCGGCGCCGAACTCCAGCTTGCAGCCGCAGAACATCTTGGTGTCGAGCGTCGTCAGCTCGGCGTGGATCTCAAGGCCGATGACGGCCTCCCAATCCTGCAGCACCTCTTCGAGCTTTCTCATGGCTACTCGCCTGCCTTTCCGTCGTCGAGGAGGCCGGGCAGGTCGACCCCCGGCACCGCGTCGGCGGCGTCGGGGATGGTCGCCTGCGCGCCCGCCGGCGCCGCCGCGCCCGGCGCGAACGCCGGCGCCACGGGGGCCGGGCCGTACACCGTTTCCAGCGCGGCGGCCACGCGCAGCATGTTCTCGTCCTTGAACTGCGGCGAGATCAGCTGCACGCCCACGGGCAGCTGCGTCTGCGCGCCCAGGCCCACGGGCAGGCTCATGCCGCCGTTGCCCGCGATGTTGATGGAGATGGTGAACATGTCCGACAGGTACATGTCGGTGGGGTCGCTCACCTCGCCGAACGTGAACGCGGTGCGCGGCGACACGGGCGCGACGATGCAGTCCACCTGCTCGTAGGCGCGCGCGTAGTCCTGCGTGATGAGCGTGCGCACCTGCTGCGCCGGGTAGTAATAGGTGTCGTACACGCCCGCGGACAAGAGGTAGCTGCCCAGCATGATGCGGCGGCGCGCCTCGGGGCCGAAGCCCTTGGCGCGGCTGGCCTCGTACTGGCCGCCGAGGTCCTTGTGACCGGGATCGCAGTAGCCGTAGCGCACCGAGTCGAAGCGCGCGAGGTTGCTGAACGCCTCGCAGGGGCCCAGCACGTAGTAGGCGCTCATCGCGGCCTGGGCGTTCGGCAGCTCCACCTCCACGATGTCGGCGCCGAGCGCGCGCAGGTGCTCGACGGCCTCCTCCACCTTGGCCTTCACCTCGTCGGTGAGGCCGCGGGCCTCCATGAACGCGGGCACCACGCCGATGCGCATGCCGCGCACGCCCTCGGCCAGGTTCGCCGTGAAGTCGACGCCCACGGCCTGGCTCGTGCAGTCGAGCGCGTCGCGGCCGGCGATGGCGTTGAGCGCGTACGCCGCGTCCTCCACCGAGCGCGTGAACGGGCCCACCTGGTCGAGCGAGCTGCCGAACGCCACTACGCCGTAGCGGCTGACCACGCCGTACGTGGGCTTGACGGCCACGGTGCCGCAGAAGCTGCCGGGCTGGCGGATGGAGCCGCCCGTGTCGCTGCCCAGCGTAATGGCAGCCAGACCCGCGCCCACGGCCGACGCGCTGCCGCCCGACGAGCCGCCGGGCACGCGCGCGAGGTCCCACGGGTTGCGGGTGGGGCCGAAGGCGCTCGTCTCCGTGGAGGAGCCGAACGCGAATTCGTCCATGTTGAGCTTGCCGAGCGGGATGCCGCCGGCGTTGATGGTGCGCTCGACGCACGTGGCCGTGTAGGGCGACACATAGTTGGCGAGCATGGTGGACGAGCACGTGGTGTGCGTGCCCTCGAGGTTCATGTTGTCCTTGAACGCCACGGGCACGCCGGCCAGCGGTCCGCACGCGTCGAGCGTGCCGGCGGCCACGGCGGCGTCGAGCGCGGCCGCCTGGTCGAGCGCGCGCCGCTCGGTGGTTTCGAGGAACGCGTGCGTGGCGCCGTCGAGCGCGCGCACGCGCGCGAGCGAGCTCTCGGCGATCTCGCGGGCCGAGAAGTCCTTGGCGGCGAGGCCGGCGCGGATATCGCGCACGCTCATCGCGGCGAACACGGGAGCGGTGGAGGCCATCAGCGATCGCCCCCTTCGCCGAGGATCGACGGGATGAGGAAGCTGCCGTCCTGCTGCTTGGGCGCGTTCTCGAGCGCCTCCTCCTGCGTGAAGGAGGGCGCCTCGGCGTCCTCGCGCATGACGTTGGAAAGGCCGCCGATGGGGTGGAACGTGGGCTCCACGCCCTCGAGGTCGTATTCGGTGATGGGCTTCAGGCTGTCGATGATGGCGTTGAGGTCGACGACCATGCGCGCCACCTCGTCGTCCGGCAGCCCGATGCGCGCGTATTCCGCGATGCCGCGGACGTCGCGCTCGGTGAGATGTTGGGTCATAGGGCCTGCTCTTTCCTTCTCTCGTTTTCACGCATCGGCCCCGCGCGGCACGCCCGGAAACCGAAGGTGGAACAGGTGAAAACATAACGCCGTCCATAATAGCAAACCTTGCGTGCGACGCGGGCGCGCACGCCCGCGCCGCACGATTTTTCTCGAAGGCGACGAAGGCCTTCCGGTGCGAGGCGCCAACGAACAGGAAGACCCGCCTGCAGCAGCTCGTGCGGTTCGCATTGTTTCACGTGAAACATCTGCGAGTTCGGAACAAATGTTTCACGTGAAACATTCGGGAGGCGGTTCGGAAACTGCATCCCCCGTTGACGCGGGCGCGCGATCCTTGATCGACGCGCACCTTGCCGCGCCGACCGCGCGTCGCTTCCGGCGAGAATCGGCGCGAACGCACTCCAACGTCCGCAGCCGCTTCCCTGCGCCAGAGGGCAGACGGAACCTCTGCCGCACCGAAGAGCGAAAACGCCTCTCCCAAAGGCCGGCAGCCCGCCTCCCGCCCCCGCCGCTCGCCTTCCCAACATTTTTCTAAATACCCGTTGACGCCTTATACTATGTGTCATATAGTATAAGGCGAAAGGAGGTATGCGATGGATGCACAATTGAAGCGAGGGTTCCTCGATGTTTGCGTGCTCGCATCGATCAACCGCCAGGACTCGTACGGCTATCAGATCGTCAAAGACGTGCCGCCGAGCCTGCATCTCACGGAATCGACGCTGTACCCCCTGCTCAAACGGCTGGAGTCGGCAGGGATGCTGACGGTGTACGCCATTGAGCACAACGGGCGCCTGCGCAAGTACTATCGCATCACGCCCGCCGGGGTCACGTACCTCGACGAGTTTTTGAAGGAATGGGACGACGTTTTGGACGTCTACGAGTATGTGAAACGAGGTGCCAACCGATGAATAAGACCGAGTTCTTGGATGCGTTGCGGCGCGCGCTCGGCAAGCTGCCGTCTTACGAGGTGGAGCAGTCGATCGCGTTCTACGCCGAGATGATCGACGACCGCATCGAAGACGGCATGGGCGAACAGGAGGCGGTGGCCGCGCTCGGGCCGGTGAACGCCATCGCGGCGCAGATCATCGCCGAGACGCCGCCCATCCCGAAGGCCATCGCGAAGGCGAACACCGGCAGCCGCACGCTCAACATCGTGCTGCTGGCCATCCTCTCCCCCATCTGGGTGACGCTGGCGCTGGCGTTCGTGCTCACGGTGCTCTCCGTCTACCTTGCCATCTGGATGGTCGTCGTGGCGCTCTGGGCCGTCGTGGTCTCCCTGCTGGTGTGCGCGCCCTTCGGCGTGTTCGGCCTCGCGTGGTGCACGGCCATCGGGTACCCGCTCTCGGGCATCTGGATCTTCGGCTGCGGACTGGCCGGCGCCGGCATGGGGCTGTTCTCCTGGTTCGGCGTGCTCGCCGCCAGCAAGGGCCTCATCAACCTCACCCATTCGTTCGCCCGCTGGGTGAAGGGGCTGTTCATCAAGCTGCAGCGCAACGACGCCAGCCCCATCGCACCGGAAGGAGCAGCTCATGTCTAGCGGCAAGAAGACGTTGCTCGTCATCGCGACCATCCTCGTCGTCGGAGGCTTCGCCATCTCCTTCGGCGCGTTCGCGGCGGCCGGGTTCAACATCGAGAACCTCTCGACCGAATCCCGCAACTGGACGTCCACCACGAAGACGCTCGACCCCGAAGCGGAAAGCCCCCACAGTACCATCGTCCTGCGCGACGTGGACGAGGACGTGCGCATCGAGCCGACCGACGGCGACGCCATCGAGGTGACGTACTGGACGAACGAGCGGAAGCACTTCGACGTGACCGACAGCGGCGGCACCGTCACCGTCGAGGGTTCGCGCGACTCGTACATCGGCATCATGATGATCGGGTCGTTCGAGGACCATACCACCGTCGTGAAGGTGCCGCGCAGCTACACGGGCTCGCTCGACATCGACATCATGGGCGGCAACGTGGACGCGGCCGACCTGGACGGCCTGGGCTCCGTCACGGCGAAGACCGCGAGCGGCAGCATCAAGCTCGCGAACCTCGTCGCCAACGACATCGTGACGAGCGCGGCCAGCGGCAACGTGGAAGTGCGGGGCACGCAGTGCTCGTACCTCAGCGCCACCACGATGAGCGGCAACGTGGAGTACTCCGACGTCGAGGCGTCCGAGATCGTGAAGCTCGACACCGCGAGCGGCAAGCAGACGCTGCGGAACGTGAGCACGGTCACGCTCGATGCGCACATGGGCAGCGGCGACATCCAGGCAACGGGCATCGCCGCCGCCGACGCGAAGTTCGACGCCGTCAGCGGCAACGTGAGCGCCTCGTTCACCGGCTCTGACAGCGAGTACGCCATCGAGGCCTCGTCGGTCAGCGGCAACGTGCACTCCCCGGCGGGCAGCGCCACGGCGTCGCGGCACGTGAGCGCCCATACGATGAGCGGGAACGTGACGCTGACGTTCGCGGAAGGCGGCGCGAGCGTCGACAGGGGCGGCACCGGCAGCAGCGACGGCGGCTTGAGCGCGCCGCAAGCCCCGGAGGCTCCTGAAGCGCCCGAGGCCCCTGAGCCCCCGTCCCTCTAGGCGCCCTCCCTGCGCGAACGCGCGACGAAGGCCCGCAGCATCCGCTGCGGGCCTTCTGCATGCGAGCGCGGCTACGCCTCGTCGGCGGCCATGTCGAACAGGATGTAGTGCGACGGCGTCTTCGCACGGATGGTGACCTCGCGCGTGGCGGTGATCTCGGCCGCGTCGCCTTCGGCCAGCTCGTTGCCGTTCACCAAGCCCTCGCCCTCGATCTGGATGAGGTAGGCCTGGCGCGCCGGGTCGAGGTCGTAGTACAGCATCTCGTCCGCCCCGATGGCGCTGACGAGCACCTTCATGTCCTGATGGATGCGGATGGGCGCGAAGCCCTCCTCGCCCGAGGCGATGGGCATCCACTTCCCCACGCGATCCCCCCAGTCGAAGCGGTGGTCGCCGTAGTTCGGCTCCACGTTCTTTTCGTCGGGCAGGATCCATATCTGCAGGAAGCGCAGCGGCTCGTTCGTATCGTTGAACTCGCTGTGCATGATGCCGCTTCCGGCGCTCATGTACTGCACGTCGCCACGCTCGAGCCGGCTGCCGTTGCCCAGGCTGTCGCGGTGGGTGAGCTGACCGTCCACGACGTAGCTGATGATCTCCATGTTGTCGTGCGGATGCGTGTCGAACCCGCCGTGCGGGTCGAACCGGTCGTCGTTGACCACGCGCAGCGCGCCGAACTTGATGTTGTCGGGGTTGTAGTACTCGGCGAACGAGAAATGGAACAGGCTGTGCAGCCATCGGCGGTCGCTGCGGCCCATGTTCTCGTGCTTGATGACCTTGATCATGGCGAATCGCTCCTTCTAGTTGTTGTTGAAGCGATCATAGCGTGCCCCCGTGCGCCACGCGTGGCGATTGCATGTCGCCCGCGTAACGAGATGATGAGGGGCATGCTCAACGGGCGGGCGGCGGGGCGGGAGGGGGCGCGAAGCGCTCATCGCGAAAAACCGCCGCCGAGTCACAAAAATCACCGGCGTGAAGCCCCGCGGAAGCCGAAAGACGGCGTGAAGGAATCCCTCGACAACGAAACACCAGGTCACGAAAAACGCGTGGGCCGTTCTCGTCGCACGATAGCGCCCCGATACACATGAAAAGCTTCACAGCGGTGATTTTTGTGACTTCGAAGCGGTTTCGCACGCAACGATGCCTCGAGCGAGGAGTGCGGGCGGGTGTTTCACGTGAAACATTTGTACGTGCTGCGACTTCGCGCCGGCGGGACGCCCTTCCCTTCGCACGGGATCGCGCTTGCGGGCGAAGGGGCGCGTCCCGCGCCGGCTCGCGATGCGCGCGGCATGCGGTCGGCGCGACGCGGGACGCCGCGCTCCCCGGCGACACCGCGCGCCCAAGACGGGGCACGAGCATGCGAGCTTCCAAGAGCGGGGTCGCTCGAGAACGCGCGAGCCTCCGAAGCCCCTCCCGCCCCCTCCCCGCGCCGCGCGACCCACCTCTCCCCCTCCGCCGCCCCGTGCCGCACGCCGCCTCTCTCCCACGTCGCCGTCCCGCGCTCCACGCCCCACCCCCTCCCTACGCGCTTCAACCTTTATTCCGGCTCCTCTTGATTATTCTAGTATTATAGAATAATATAACGATAGAACAAAGGACATCGCCGCGGAGGCGGGGGAGCGCGAAGGGAGGATCGGGGTTCCACGGTGCCGACGGCACCGACAGCTACGGACGAGAGCAAGGGATCGACGAGGAAAGGGGGACGCCATGACGAAGTACGGCATGGTGATCGATTTGACACGGTGCACGGGATGCCAAACCTGCGTGGTGACGTGCCAGATGAACAACAATCAGAGGCCGGGCGTGCACTGGAGCACGGTCGACACGATCGAGCAGGGGGAATGGCCCGACGGCGACCGCTTCGCCCTGCCCCACGCGTGCATGCACTGCGACGACGCCCCGTGCGTGCACGCCTGCCCCACCGCCGCCAGCTCGCAGCGCGCCGACGGCATCGTCACCGTCAACTACGACGCGTGCCTGGCCTGCGGCGCCTGCGTGATGGTGTGCCCGTACGAGGCGCGCACCATCAGCTTCAAGGACGATTGGTACTTCGGAGCCGCCGAAGCCGCTCC
Organism: Eggerthella hominis; assembly: GCF_014287365.1. Classification (NCBI taxonomy): domain Bacteria; kingdom Bacillati; phylum Actinomycetota; class Coriobacteriia; order Eggerthellales; family Eggerthellaceae; genus Eggerthella; species Eggerthella hominis. Next base: position 157,544 of record NZ_JACOOA010000006.1, on the reverse strand, counting down.
CTACGAGAGCTACGGCACCCCGCATGCGGACGTGGCCGAGAAGTGCATCTTCTGCGCCGAGCGCGTCGACGAGGGCGGCCTGCCCCACTGCGTGGAGGCCTGCCCGATGGCCGCGCGCGTGTTCGGCGACGTGGACGACCCGTCAAGCGAGGTCAGCGCGTACATCAAAGACAACAACGCCGAGAACCTGCGCGGCACGTCGCTGTATTATGTGAAGGGCGACCACGATTTCAGCCTGCGCGAAGCGCTCATGACGAACGTCTCGAACGTGCCCAACATCGTGGCGAGCGAGGCCGAGCCCGCCGGTCCCCAGGGCGAGTTCCAGGGTCCGAACGCCGCGGTGATCGGGGTCGGCGCGGTGGCGGTGGCCGCCGTGGCGGCCGGAGCCGGATTCGCGGCGGGCAACGTCCGCGGCAAGAAGCACGCAGCGAGCACCGTCGAGGGAAAGGAAGGCGAGTAACATGACCACGCCGAACAGCACGATCAACCTCTCGCGCCGCGCCTTCGTCGGCGCCGCCGCCCTCGGAGCCGCCGCGCTCGCCTCGGGCGGCCTGGAAACCGTCGCGCCCGAGCAGGCCTTCGCTGCCGAGGACGCGGGCGAAACCTACGTGTACACGTCCTGCCCCATGTGCAACCAGTCCGTGTTCTGCGGACTGAAGGGCACCGTGCAAAACGGCAAGCTCGTGCGCGTCGAGGGCAACGACCAGCACTCCAAGCCCAAGCCGTGCCTCAAGGGCCTCACCAGCCTGCAGAACGTCTACGACCCGAACCGCCTGCTGTACCCCTTGAAGCGCACGAACCCGAAGAAGGGCCTCGGCGAGGATCCCCAATGGGAGCGCATCACCTGGGACGAGGCGCTGTCCACCATCGCGACCGAGCTCAACAAGGCCAAGGAAACCTACGGCGCGTCGTCGGTGACGTTCCACTCGGGCGACCCGAAGGAGCACCTGCCCGTGTTCTGCCGCGTGGCCGCGCTGTTCGGCACGCCGAACGTGTCGTGGGGCGGCGCGCAGTGCGCGTTCGCCGAGATGCTGGCGGGCATCCTGGACTTCGGCGGGCGCACCGGATCGCTGCCGAACGCCGACACCAAGGTGCACCTGCAGTGGGGCTCCAACATCGCCTGGTCGATGTATCCCCAGCCCACCGCGTACAAGGGCATGCTCGATGCCAAGAAGGCGGGGTGCAAGTACATCGTCATCGACACGCGCCTGACGCCCACCGCCGTGCAGCTGGCCGACATCTACCTGCAGCCGCGCCCCGGCTCCGACGGCGCGCTGGCGCTGGCCATGGGCAACGTCATCGTCGAGGAGGACCTCTACGACCACGACTTCGTCGAGAACTGGACGGAGGGCTTCGACGAGTACAAGGAATACGTGAAGGAGTTCACGCCCGAGAAGGCCGAGGAGATCACCTGGGTGAAGGCCGACGACATCCGCGCCGCCGCGCGCATGTGGGCCGAGGGCGGCCAGGGCACCATGTGGGTGAGCCCCCACTCCACCACGCACCACTCCAACGGCGTGCAGAGCACCCGCGCCATCCACCAGCTGCTCGGCCTCATGGGCTACTGGGATCGCGAGGGCTGCAACAAGCTGGCTCCCGGCATCACCGGCACCGACGACTCGTCCTTCCAGCTCAAGGGCGTGGCGAAGGAGCTGCTCGACCAGCGTGCCGGCGTCGAGCGGTGGCCGGTGTGGTCGGCGACCTCGACGTACTACCAGAACAACGGCCTGCTCGAGTACATCGACGACGGCCTCATCCACGCCGGCGTGTTCCTGGGCACCAACCTCATGAACTTCGCGCAGACCACGCAGATCCAGGAAGCCGTGTCCACCCTCGACTTCGCCGTGGGCATCGACATCCACCTGAACCCGTGGACGCACGACTATATGGACATGGTGCTGCCCACGGCCGTGTGCTGGGAGCGCATCGCCCCGTTCCAGACGCAGCCGACCGGCCTCATCGGCAGCCAAGCCGCCATGGACCCGGCTGGCGAGGCCCGCGAGGACTGGCAGATCCTGCTCGACATCGGCTGCGCGCTCGGCTTCGAGGAGGAGTGCTTCAACGGCGATCTCAAGGCGTGCATGCAGGCCTACCTCGACGCCGGCGGATCGGGCGCCACGGTCGACGACGTGCAGAACGCGCTGCCCGGCGTCTATCCCCTGCCGTCGGCGGGCGAATGGTCGCCCAAGCAGTACGAGCAGAAGGGCTTCGGCACGCCGTCGGGCAAGATGGAGTTCAAGAGCGGCCTGCTGGAGAAGCTCGGCTTCGAGGGCCTCGCGAAGTACGAGGAGCCGCACGTCAGCCCCGTGGCCACGCCCGACCTGTTCGAGCAGTATCCCCTGATCCTGACCACCGGCAACCGCGTGCCCTGGTACGTGCACAGCAAGTACCGCCACACGCCTTGGCTCAACCAGTTCATGCCCGAGCCCATCGTGAACATGAGCCACGAGGACGCCGAAGCCCGCGGCCTCGAAGAGGGCGACATGGTGCGCATCTTCAACCAGCTGGGCGAGGTGCAGTTCAAGGTGCACGTCACCAACATGATGCACCCGGGCAACGTCGAGATCCTCCACGGCTGGGAACAGGCGAACTCGTGCCTGCTCATCGACCGTGTGTTCGACCCGATCTCCGGCTTCCCCACCTTCAAGGACGCCCTCTGCGAGATCGAGAAGATATAGCCTGATCATCCGCTGTTCGGGCCCCGCGCACACCCCTCCCCCGCGCGGGGCCCCGCTTCACCGGCCCGGGCGACGGGAGCCTGTTCCGTGCGGGACTGCAATCGCGCGCGCGAACAGGCTGCCGACGGCCGGGCCCCGCACCTGCCGCCGAGACGGAGGAAGGAACCGCCATGAACGAACAGGTATCGCTCGCGCTGGCCGACCGCGCCGCATCCTACGGGCTGCTCGCGCGGCTGTTCAACCGCGAGGTAGACGAGGAGCTGCTGGAAGGCCTGCGCGCGCTGCCCTTCCCCGACGATACGGGGTCGGCCCCGTGCGACGAGGCGAACCACCTGATGGGATCGTACCTCGCCGCCGCCGACGAGCATACGCGCACCGAGCTGGCCGTGGACTTCGCGCGGCTGTTCGTCGTGCGCCGGCGCTCGACGCGCACCGCGCCCTATCCCAACGAGTCGGTGCACACGTCCGAGGAGCACCTCGTGATGGACCGAGCGCGCGACGAGGTGCGCGCCCTCTACCGCGCCGAGGGGCTGCGGGCGTCCGACGCCGCGCGGCTGGGCGAGGACCATATCGCCCTCGAGCTGGAATTCATGCAGGTGGGGGCGCAACGCGCCGCGGCGGCATACGACGGGGGCGACGGGGAGGAGCTGCGCCGCCTGCTGGACGTGCAGGCCGCGTTCCTCGACGGACACCTGCTGAACTGGGTGCCCTCGTTCGCCGCCACCATGGAACAGGTCGCCCGAACCGGCTTCTACCGCGGCCTGGCGAAGCTGCTGGTCGCCCACCTGCGAGAGGACCGAACGCTCGTGGACGAGGTGCGGAACCTGGACGCCTGAGCGGCGCGCAGCGCGACGTAGGGACGTTGGAACCGACGGGCAACTCCTGCTATGATGCCCCTGAGGGGAAGCAAGGGAGGGGTGAGCGTGACGAGATTCGCAATGGCCTTGGACATGGCGCACTGCACGGGGTGCCAAACCTGCGTCGTGGCGTGCCAGCAGCACAACGCCCTGCGCCCCGGCGTGGCTTGGACCTGGGTCGACACGCTGGAGTGGGGGCGATGGCCCGACGGCGACCGGGCGGCGCTGCCCCACGGCTGCCTCCACTGCGACGACCCCTCGTGCGTGAGCGTGTGCCCCACGGGCGCCAGCGGCAAGCGCGACGACGGCATCGTGGTTGTGGCGTACGACCGCTGCATCGGGTGCGGCGTGTGCCTGACGGCCTGCCCGTACGGCGCGCGCACCATCAACGCGCGCGACGGGTGGCATTTCGGCGCCGCGACGCCCGCGCCCTACGAGAACGCCCCGACGGAGCGCTTGGGCGTGGCGGAGAAGTGCACCCTGTGCGCCGATCGCGTGGATGCGGGGCTGGAGCCCGCGTGCGTGGCCGCCTGCCCCGTGGGCGTGCGCGCGTTCGGGGACCTGGACGACCCGACCGCCGCGCTGCGCGCCTTCATCGAGGGAGCCGGCGCGGCGCGCATCGAAGGGACGGGCATGCTCTACGCCGTCGGCGCCCACGCCCTCGACGTGGAAGAGACGCTCAGAACGCAGTTCCACCGCTCCTCGACCGAGGCCGTCGCCGCTGTCGACCGCACGGGCGAGGGCAACCCCGCCGTGGTAGCGGGCGCCGCCGTCGCCGCCGCGGCGTTGGCGGCAGGCGCGGGCTTGACCGCGAAGAAGAACCGGGACCGACGGGCCGAGCGCGCGTCGTCCCCAGAAGCGTAAGGTGGACGCTCTTGTTCAGCGATTCCATCATCTGGTACCTGTTCCTCGGAGGGGGCGGAGCCGGCGCCGTCACGGTGCTGGCGCTGTGCGACCTCCTGTTCGGGCGCTGGTCGAAGCGCCCCGGGCGCGAACGGCTCGCCTGGACGCAGGAGCTTTCAACGCCGTTCTTCGTGCGCGGCTACCTCTTCGCCGGCGGGGCGCTCGTGCTGGGCACCCTGTGCCTGCTGCTCGACCTCGCGCACCCCGAGCGGTTCCTGTACGTGCTGCTCTACCCCACCGCGTCGGTGCTGACGTTCGGCTCGTACGTGCTGAGCGCCACCGTCGCCTGCACCGTGGCGTTGGGCGCCATCGCGCTGTTCGGCAGCGCGCGCACGCCGCTTGCGCTCATCAAGGCGCTCGAAGTCGCCGCCGTGGCGTGCGGCACGGCCACGATGGTGTACACCGGCGTGCTGCTCGCGCAGATCGGGTTCATCCCGCTGTGGGGCAGCCCGCTGCTGCCCGTGCTGTTCGCCTGCTCGTCGCTGTCGGTGGGCGCGGCCTGCGCGCTGGCCGGGGCGTGGCCCGAAGCCGCCGCGACGGGACGCCTCATGCGGACGCTTTCGCGCGCCGACGCCGCGCTCATCGCCTGCGAGGCGGTCGTGCTGGTCGCGTACCTGGCCCTCGCGGCCGGCGTGCAGGGGCAAGGCGCGGCGGTGGAGGCGCTGCTGCAGGGGCCGGAGGCGTGGGTGTTCTGGATCGGGTTCGTCGGCGTCGGCCTCGTGTTGCCGCTTGCGCTGGACGCCGCGTTCGCGGCCACCGGCGCATCGTCGCTCGTGGCGGTTGCCGTGCCTTTTGTGCTGGTCGGTGGTTTTTTCCTCCGATACTGCATAGTCAACGTACAATTCGTATAGACCATGCACGGCATGATCGGGTTGGTGAACCATGGACGAGGATGAACGAGGTGAGAACGTGGCCCTGATCGAGGTGGACGATGCGAGCGGCATCCCTATATGGGTGCAGGTGCGCAATCGGCTCATGTACCTCATCGACTCCGGCCACTACAAGAACGGCGACCGCCTTCCCACGGTGCGCGCCCTCGCCGCCGACATCAACGTCAACTACCACACGGTCAACAAGGTGTACACGAGCCTCGAGCACGACGGCTACATCAGTTCGAAGCGCGGACGCGGGGCGTTCGTCAGCAAGACCGAGGATGCGGACGGCGAGGCCACGTCGGGGGACGTCATCCTCGTCGAGGGCATCCGCCAGTGCCTCGAGCTGGGCATGACCGTCGACGACGTGGAGAAGCGCTTCGCGAAAGCGCTCGACGGATTCCGAGCCGACGCGTAGAGCGCCGCGCTCGTTTCATCTACCTGCATGGAGGAAGCTATGAACACGAGAACGAGCAAACTTGCGAATCAGGGGCGCACGCTGGGGGAATCGGCGCTCGTCGAGTCGGCCTCCGCGCCGTACCTCCCCTCCAAGGCCACGAAGAACGGCGCCGTGCTGTTCTCCATCGTGCTGGCCGCGGCGGTGTTCGCGGCCCTGCTGCTGGTGGCGTGGTTCGGCCTCGGGCTGATGAACCCGTGGGTGCTGGCCATCGCCGCCCTCGTGGCCGTGGGGCTGGCCATGACCGTCCATATCGCCATGGAGTGGGAGCGCGTGGTCATCTGCCGCTTCGGCGCGTTCAACCGCGTGGCCGGGCCGGGGCTCATCTTCACCATCCCCGTCATCGAGCAGGCGGCGTGCCACGTCGACATGCGCACGGTGTCCACCCCGTTCGGCGCCGAGAAAACGCTCACCTCCGACCTCGTGCCGGTGGACATCGACGCCGTGCTGTTCTGGATGGTATGGGATGCGAAGGCGGCGTGCATCGAGGTGGAGAACTACAGCCAGGCCGTCCTCTACATCGCGCAGACCGCCATGCGCGACGCCATCGGCCGCATGAGCGTGGCCGAGGTTGCGCTGTCGCGCGAGCAGCTGGACAAGGAGCTGAAGACGGTCATCGAGGAGGAGACGGAGCCGTGGGGCATCGCCATCCTGTCGGTGAAGGTGCGCGACATCGTGATTCCCGCCGAGCTGCAGGAGGTCATGTCGCTGGAAGCCCAGGCCGAGCGCGAGAAGAACGCGCGCCTCGTGCTGGCCAGCGCCGAGGAGGACATCTCCGAGATGATCGCGAACGCGAGCGACGTGTACGAGAAGAATGACGCGGCGCTCAAGATCAGGACCATGCACCTGCTGTACGAGAGCATCAAGAAGTCGGGCGGCACCGTGGTGACCGTCCCCTCCTCGTTGAGCGACGGCCTGGGCTCGTCAGTCGAGGACCTGGCGAAGGCGATCAAGGGGAAGTAGGAGGGTTCGTCCTTTCATGGCGCGGCGGAAGATTCGGGAGCAAAGCCTCCCCCGCCGCGCCGATCGCACGTCGCGGCCGTCGCGAATCGGCGCGGGACATGTCCCGCCTCCCGCAAGCCCGCGTCCGCGCCACGGTGCGGGCGCGCCTCACTCCCTCCCCGCGCGCTCCTTTTCGTACTCCGCGATCTCGGACAGGAAATCCTCCCCGTAGCGGGCGAGCTTCGTGGCGCCCACGCCGCTGACCTCCAGGAACTCCTCGTCGGTCGCCGGCTTCTTCGCGCACATGTCGCGCAGCGCCGCATCCGAGAACACGATGTAGGGAGGCTTGCCCGCCTCGTCGGCCAAGCGCTTGCGCAGCGTGCGCAGACGCTCGAACAGCTCGGGATCGGCATCGCCCGCCGGTGCGCCCGACGAGCCGAACACGTGGCCGCCGCCCGCCGAGCCGCGGGTGCGCTCGGGCAATCGCCGTACGCGCTTCATCGACAGGCTGAACCCCTCTTCGGCGGCCTCGCGCGCACGCGGCCCCAACCCCACCACCGGGTACGACCCCTCGGTGATGAGCAGGTAACCGTCCGCCGCCAACAGCTCGATCACTTCCTTCACCTGCGCGGCGGGCGCGTTCACCGTGTTGTAGCACGCGGCCTCGTCGAGGTGCATGTCGAGCAGCTTCGCGTTCTGCGACCCGCGCAGCACGTCCACCACCATGCCCTTGCCGAAGCGCCCGCGCAGCTCCTGCACGCAGCGCATCGCCGCGAGCGCGGTGTCGGTGACGTCCATCGCCTCGAACTCGCCCGCGCAGTTCGAGCAGTTGGCGCACCCCGCGTCGGGCGTCTCCGAGCCGACGGCGCTCGGCGCGCCCGCGTCCTCGCCGAAATAGTCGAGGATGTAGCGGCGCAGGCAGCCCGTGGTATGGCAGTACCCGGTCATGGCCGCCAGCAGGCGGCGACGCGACGCGCGCACGGCGTCGGCCTCCTCGGTCGAGAGCTCCTCGTTGCCCGACTCCTGCTCGATGAAGAAGCGACAGGTGGACACGTCGCCGTCGCTCCAGTACAGAAGGCAGGTGGAAGGCTCGCCATCGCGGCCGGCGCGGCCGGCTTCCTGGTAGTACGCCTCGATGCTGCCGGGCATGTTGTGATGGATCACGTAGCGCACGTTCGACTTGTCGATGCCCATGCCGAACGCGTTGGTGGCCACCATCACGGGCGCGTCGTCGGCGATGAACGCGCGCTGGCTCTCGGTGCGCGCGGACGCCGGCATGCCCGCATGGTAGCGCGCGGCGCGGATACCGGCCTCGAGCAGCGCGGCATGCACCTTGTCGGTATCCTTGCGCGTGGAGCAGTACACGATGCCGCTGTCGTCGGCGTGCTCGAGCGCGTAGGACGCGATGCGCGCGATCTTGCGCTTCGGATCGAGGCGCTCCACGCCGAAGTACAGGTTCGGGCGGTCGAACCCGGTGACCACCTCGTAGGGATCGCGCAGGTCGAGCAGGCGCACGATGTCGGCGCGGACGCGCGCGGTGGCCGTGGCCGTGAACGCCGCCACGACGGGCCGCACGGGCAGCTGCGCGATGAAATCGCCGACGGTCAGGTACGACGGACGGAAGTCCTGGCCCCACTGCGACACGCAGTGCGCCTCGTCCACGGCGACGAGCGGGATGTGCGCCGTTTGCGCGAACTCGACGAACCGCGGGTCGGCCAGGCGCTCGGGTGCGACGTACATGATGTCGTACCGGCCTTCGAGCGCGCGGTGCAGCACCGTGGACTGCTGTCCGGGCGTGAGCGTGGAGTTGAGGAAGGCGCCGCGGATGCCCGCGTCGAGCAGGGCGCGCACCTGGTCGCCCATGAGCGACACGAGCGGGCTCACCACGATCGCAAGGCCGTCCATGACCACACCGGGCACCTGGTAGCACACCGACTTGCCCGCGCCCGTGGGCATGACCGCCAGCGCGTCGCGGCCGGCGAGCACCGCCTCTACCACGCCCTCCTGGCCCGGTCGGAACGCCTCGTAACCGAAGTGCTGTTTGAGCGCTTGGCGCGCCTGCGATAGATCCGTCACTGCTGCTTCCTCCCCGCCGATTCTCGGCCGCGTTTCGTGCTTCCCATGATACCGCATCCTCCTGCGAACCCGTCTTGCGCGCCGACGGGAAGCGTGTATAATGCGGGTTGTCAGCGGTGCCCGTGGGATTGTGAGTTCCGGACGGGTGACGCCGGTTCGTTTCAGGGACGGTTAGGGAATGCTACTCCCGCCGTCCTTTCTGTTGCTTCGACGCCTTCCGCTTTCGCTGCAACCAGTCGCAAACGGCCATTGCACATGACACGATGGAACAAAGTCCTGCGATCAGATTGAAACTATCCATAGGGCTTCACCTCCTTTCGAAGGCATCACCCGCCGGAAACGGACACCGCTGACGAGCATGATTCTAGTCCGTCGGACGCTTCCTGTGAAGCAAAAGTTTTCCCAGTTCATAAGGTATTTTTCACATCAAATCCGCGTTGGATTCGCGTGAGTATCGCGTGGGATTCGCGCTGGATTCGAGCGTGCTGCACGTTGGATCCGCGTTAGATTCGCGTGAGATCCGCGTGCGGTTCGCGCACGATGCGCGTGAGATCGGCGACGAATTCCGCGACCTCTCCCTCCGGTACCATGTTTTTCACGCATCTCGCGACAAAACGCGCCGCATGATCGTGTTCGGACCAGAAAGGGAACGCGCCCGAGAAACGACCCGACATAGCAGCGCTGCACAACCGCCACGCCAAGACGGCGTACCGGCCGCGCTACTCGCTCCTCGGCAGCGCCGCCGATGCCGAGGACGCCTCGAGCTACGCCGCGCAACCGGCACGTCCACGCTCGAGGCGGCCCACGTCCTGCTAGCCGACGCCACGCTCATCGACCGCGGAGGAGCCTGCCTGCCCTTCGTCCCGCCGCGTTGATCGTCAGCCTTCGGCCGCTTCACCCCGGGGCAAAAACCCGTCCAGCTCGGCGTCCAGCTCGGCCAGGTGCTTGACGCGGGGATGCTCGTCGAGGACGCCGCGGGCCATGACCATGCGAACGTCGCGCAGCGCCTCCAGGTTGTCCAGCGGGTTCGCGTCGAGCACGATGAGGTCGGCCGCCTTCCCCACCTCGATGGAGCCCGTCTCGTCGCCCAGCCCGAGAATGCGCGCGTTGCCGAGCGTCGCGGTGTGCAGCGCCAGCTGGCGCGAGGCGCCCACGATGCGCTCGAAGTACACCACCTCGCGCCACATATCGTACTGCGTGATGTAGGGGCACGACGAGTCGGTGCCGATCCCCACGGGAATCCCCGCCGCCAACGCCTGCTTCGCAGCCTGCACGATGCCCTCGTAGACGATGCGGCCGTTCACCTTCTGCACCTCGGTGGAGTGCGTCTTCTCGGGGTCGAGCTCCACGAACGGCAATGCCGGCGAGATGGTGCACGTCAGCGACGAGGCGCGCCCGGCGCCGTTGCGCTTGAACAGGGCCACCAGCTCGTCGTCCAGCGCGGCGCCGTGCTCGATGGTGTCCACGCCGGCCTCGAGGCCCACGCGCACGCCCTCGGCGCTCTCGATGTGCGCGGCGGTGCGCAGGCCCAGCTTCCGCGCCTCGTCGCAGGCGGCCCGCGCGATCTCGGGCGCCATGCGCAGCACGCCCGGCTCGCCCTCCACCTCGGCGTCGAACACGCCGCCCGTGATGAACAGCTTCACCAGGTCGCACTTGCGCGCGAAGCAGGTGCGCACGATATCGCGCGCCTCCTCGGGCGTGGACGCGACGTGCGCGAACAGCCCCGCGCCGTGACCGCCCGGCACCGTGACGCCCACGCCCGACGTGACCAGGCGCGGGCCGGGGTACTTCCCCGCGTCGATGGCGTCGCGCACGTCCACGTCGGCGAACCCGGGGTCGCCCACCGAGCGCACGGTGGTCGCGCCGCTGGCCAGCTGCTGCTGCGCGTGCGCCTTGAGCGTGCGGCGCAGGTACCACCTGCCCAGCGGGTTGCCCACCACCTTGTCGATGAGGTCGCCGGCCGCCCCGGCGCTCGTCGGTTTGCCCGATCCGCACAGGTGCACATGCAGGTTCACCAAGCCCGGCGCCAGGTACGCGCCGGCGAGGTCGATCTCGCGCGCGCCCATCGGCCCCACCGTGGTGGACGCGGGGCCCACGCGGACGATGCGGCCCCCGTCCACGACGACGGTCATGTTGGGCTGCGGCTCCATGCGCTCGGTGCCGTCGAGCACGGTGGCATGCGTGAAAACGTAAGCGGACATGGCAACTCCCTCTCAGCGAACGATACGGCTTTGCTCGACAGTATACGCCGCCGCGCGGCGCACCGTTGCATAATCGCACCGGTGCGCCCATACTGATCGCGTGGACAACGGAGCCGGCGCACCCGCATCGGCCACCGCCGATCGGAAGGAGCTTTTCATGGCGAACATCCGCGAAGAGTACGTGGACTACCGCGGCTTCAAAACCTACTGCAAGATCGTCGGCGAAAACGAGCCGGGCAAGAAAACCCTGCTCATGCTCCACGGAGGCCCCGGCGACTGTCACAACTACCTGCTGCCGTACGCCGACATGGCCGACCGGTACGGCCGCCAGATCGTGTTCTACGACCAGATCGGCTGCGGCAAATCGGCGATCCCCCACCAGGAGGACGACTTCTACGCCTACGATCTCTGGGTGGACGAGTTCTACGCGGTGCGCGAAGCGCTCGGGCTGGACGACATCCACCTGTTCGGCAACTCCTGGGGCGGCATGCTGGGCATGCTCTGCATGATGAAGGACGACGCCGGCGTGAACTCGTTCGTCATCAACTCCTCCCCCGTGCGCATCGCCACCTGGCTCTCCGAGGCGAACCGCCTGATCAAGTACCTGCCCGAGGACATGCAGCGCGCCATCGCCGAAGCCGAGCGCACCGGCGACTACGACACGCCCGAGGCCAAAGCCGCCTACGACGAGTACTACAAGCGCCACGTGGTGGGCCTCTACGAGAAGGACTACCCCGACTACATCAACGACACGTTCGCCGGCGTGGGCGAATGCTACCAGGTCATGCAGGGCGCGAGCGAGTTCGTGGTCACCGGCAAGATGAAGGATTGGGACGTCCGCGAGGGCGTGAAGGGCATCAAGGTGCCGTGCATGGCGCTGTCCGGCACCGACGACGAGGGGACGCCGCTCGTCGTCAAGGAGGGCGTCGACCTCATCCCCGGCTGCGAGTGGACGCTCATCCAAGGCGCACCCCACATCGCGAACGTCACGCATCCTCGGGAATGCCTCGAAGCCGTCGAGGGCTTCGTCAGCCGGTTCGAGTAGCGTCGCCGCGCTCGGCGCGCGCGACGGAGAACACGAGGTGCGGCATGTCCACGCCTCGGTAGCGCTTGACGATGGAACCCTCCGGCTCCATGCCGAGACGGCGCGCCACCCGCTGCGAGGGAAGGTTCGTGTCGCGGATGATCGAGTACACGCGTTCGACGCCCACGGTGTCGAACGCGTGGTCGCGGCAGGCCCGCGCCGCCTCGCAGGCGAAGCCGCGATGCCAGAACGCCCGCTGGAACAGGTAGCCCACTTCCACGACGCGCACGCCGTCGGCATCCTGGTAGGTCAACCCGCATTGGCCGATCATGGCGCCGGTCTCCTTGAGCACGACCGCCCACAGCCCGAAGCCGTCGCGCGCGTAGCGCTCCAGCTGGCGGTCGAGCCACGCCTGCGCCTCGTCGTCCGGCAGCGCGCCCTCGTAGGCGTACATGGCCTCCTCGTCCTGGAGGATGGCGCAGAGGGCGGCGAAGTCGCCTTGGTCCATCTCGCGCAGAACCAGCCGCTCGGTCTCGAGGACGAAGCGCCCGACAGGCCGGCTCGCGCTCACGGCCGCTTCCCGCCCTCGATGCCGAGGCGCGCGGCCGTCTCGGCGAGCGCCTCGGCCGTGATCGTCCGGCCCGCCCCTACGTGCACGGCCACGCACGAGAAACTGGGCTTGTCGGCCGTGAACAGCGCCAGCTCGCGCGACGCGGCGCGCACGGCGTCTTTCGTCATGCCCGCGCGGCGCAGCGGCGACACCACGCCCAGCTCGGCGAGCGCCTGGAAGCCGGGCCGGTTCGCCGGATCGTCCGTGACGTTCGTGCCGTCGGCCAGCACCTCGAAGCCGTCCTGCGCCATGTGGGCGAGGATGGTGGAGAAGATGAACGTCTTGCACCGGTAGCACCGGTCGGGGCCGTTCGCGCATATCCCGCCCTGCGCCAGCACGTCGGCGTCGATCAGCTCGAACTTGGCGCCCAGCTCGCGCGCCAGCCGGCGCGCGTCGTCGATCTCGAAGGCGGGCTGGAATGCCGTCCGCACGCCGTACGCCTTCACGTCGCATCCGGCGCGCAGCGCGGCTGCCAGCAGAAACGACGAGTCGCACCCGCCCGAGAACGCCACGGCCAAGCGCGGCGTGCGCGCGAAAAACGCGTCGAGCGCCTCGACGCCCACGTCCTGCCCGGGACCCGTCGCCGTCATGCGGGCTTCTTCTCGAACAGCTCGGCGGCGCGCCCGAGCTCCTTCACGATCTCGATGTGCTGTGGGCACACGCTCTCGCATGCGCCGCAGCCGATGCACGTCGACGCGGGACCGCCCGACGCGTTCCAGTCGTAGTTCTCCTGCGCGCGGTACGCGTCGTGGTACAGCTCCAGGATGTTGAGCGACGCGAGGGCCGCGGGGATGCGCACGCCCTGCGGGCAGTTCTTCAAGCAGTAGCGGCAGTCGGTGCACGGCACGGTGTCCACCCCGTCGAGGATGGCGCGCACCCGCGCGAGCGCCTCGTCCTCCACCCGGCTCAGCGGCTCGAAGCCGTTCATGATGGCCACGTTCTCGCGCACTTGGTCGGGCGTGGACATGCCCGACAGCACGGTGAGCACGCCCGGCAGCGACGCGGCGAAGCGCAGCGCCCAGGAAGGCAGCGACGCGTCCGGGTTCACGGCGCCCAGCACGTCCGCCGCATCCTGCGGCAGATGCACGAGCGAGCCACCCTTGATGGGCTCCATCACCACGACGGGCAGCCCGTGGGCGCGCGCCACCTCGTAGCACTTGCGCGATTCGATGGTCTCGCTCTCCCAGTCGGCGTAGTTGATCTGCAGCTGCACGAAATCCACCTCGGGATGGGCCTCGAGCACCTCCTCGAGCACGGCCGCCTTGTCGTGCAGGGAGAAGCCCAGGTTGCGGATGAGCCCAGCTTCCTTCTTCTCGTGCAGGAAGTCCCACAGGCCGAAGTCGTCGAACAGGCGCGTGCGCTCCTCGCCCAGGTTGTGCAGCAGGAAGTTGTCGAAGTAGCCCGCCTGAGTCTCGCGCAGCGACTTGTCGAACATGGCGCGCGCGTGGTCGGCGTTTTCCGCGAGCCACGCCGGCAGCTTCGTGGCCACCTGGAACGATTCGCGCGGGTAGCGCTCGACGACGGCCTCGCGCAGCGCCGCCTCCGACCGGCCGTTATGGTAGCCGCGCGCCGTGTCGAAGTAGGTGAAGCCCGCGTCCATGAACAGGTCGACCATCTCCTTGACCTGCTCGACGTCGATCTCCTTGCCGCCGTCGCGCTCGACGACGGGCAGCCTCATGAACCCGAAGCCCAGCTTCCCGATCTCGTCCATCGATTCCTCCCGTTCCCCGATCATGCGCGCCTATGCGCGCTCGGCGTAGATGTCCGCGTTCACGTGCCAGGCGTCATCGTCTCGCACGGTGATGTTCTGCCAATGGAAACGGTCGTCTTCGATGATGACGAACACCCATTTCCGTCGCTCGTCGTCGATGTTCGTCAGGACGATCATGCCGTCCTGCCTCCTCGCCTCGAGCCTGATGATCTTGCCCGTGTAGCCGTAGGCGACGTCCCACGCGCGGGTGGCGGGGTTGTAGACGCGAAGGGACGTGCCGTATTCGGCCAGCGGGTGCGCGAGCTCGGTTCTCGTCCCGCGCGAAGGAAGGATGATCACGTCCTGGATCGCCATGCCCTCAAGCGCCCAGGAGAATATCCACTCGCCCTCGACCGAGCACGACAGGTTGCGATCGACGTAGTCGAGCTTCCAGCTGCCGACGAGCTTGCCGAAATAGTCGTCCTCCTCGGGCAGCTCCGGGCTCCTGCCGCCGCTCGTCAACGCCTCGATAAAGTCGTCCATGCCCGCAACCCCTTCCCGCACAGCTCGTACGCGTCGTTTGCTTCCCCAGTTTAGCATAGAGGCATTCGCACCGGAGCGGCAGGAGCGGGGCCCGACAGGAGCCAGCAGCACCCGCCAAAGAGGAGCAACCAGCCCGAGGACTGGTTGCTCATCATCGCAGCGCGTCTACAGGCCGCCTACGAACACGACCCTTTCGTCGAATCACTTCCGCTTGCCGGCAAGGGCGCGCGCAGCGAAGGCGGCGATTCCGGCGCAAACGACAACCGCCAACCCCAGCATAACGACCCCGGAAACCGAAAGCGGATCACCGGTGGAAGCGAGCGGAGCAGCCGAAGGTACCGGCTTAACCGAAGCAACGGGCGTTGTATCCGCAGGGTCGATCGGGGCGGGATCCTCAGCCAGCTCCCCCACTTCAAGCGCGAACGCGGACAGGCTCGTCACCGTGATAGTGACCATGCCGTCTTTGGCGATAACGCGGTTCGACAGGAGGTGTCCGTCGTTGAGCCGGTGCCACACGGTCACCCAATGCCCGTTAGCCTCTTCGCCGACCGGGAAGGACAGCATAAGGCTGCCGAAGCCCTCGTGAAGGGCAATACCGTCGGCAGACAGATTGACCTCGAACACGCCGGCGAACGCTCCCGACCCCATTGCCGCGACAAGCTCATCGTAGGCCGTGCCCGAGGTGAGCTCGGCCGCGCTCAAAGCGACCGTTGCCCCATCGGGAATATTCGACCCGTTCAAAGTGCCCTGCGCCCTGACTCCCGCATCGCCCGCAACGGGGATCTCGACATCGGCGTTCGAGCCTTTGAACACGGCGCATATGTTCTCATCGGCCTTGACGGGTGCTTGCACATCATACGGTTCGCCGAGGCTCGAACCATCCTTGAGACGATAGTAGCCTTCGAAGACCCGGTCCTCGGTGCCCCCGAGATACTGCTCCGCGTATTTCTGGAACGAAGGGCTGTCGGAAACCGAGTAGTCCCTTCCTGCCGGAATGGCAAGGTTCGTCGGCGGGTAGGAGCTGCTTGAACCGGTGCTGTCCTGTATGGAAACGTCGACTCGGTAGAGAGGGACGGCGTATACGGGCTGAAGGTTCACATCGCCTTCGACAACGGTCGAAGAGGAGAAGATGCCTTCGAGGTTTTTCGATACGTCAGGATCGTTTTCCGGAGCATCGTAGAGGCCGATGCGCCACGGGTAGACGCTTCGCTTCGAAAGATCCGAAGAGTAGGACGCCTTCCAGCCTAGAAAGTTCGCGTCAGCCGTCAGCCCAAAGTAATCCACTTCCGTTTTGCCGGGATTCGGGATGTCCTCCGCAGCAACGGTACCGCCCTTCGCCACCTTGATCGATCCAGCCTCGCCGAAGGTCACCGTGCAGACGGATGCCTCCTCTCCACCCGCAAGCGCAGCCCCGCCGTTGCCTTCGGCGACTGAGGCATTCCCGTTCGCTCGTCCGGTCGGCTCGCCATCGTCCGCAGCGTACGCGAAGGCGCTCATTGCCAGCACCAGAGCCGCAGCGACGAGCAGCGAAGCGCAAAGCCTGGTGGCAAGCACGCCAGTTGTCGTCCTAGTCCCCTTGTAAGCCATCCCGTATCCTCCCTGAAAGACACGTGCATTTTTTTCACAAATCATAATTAGTTTACCCTATCGCTTCGGAATTCTGCAGCGCAACCCCCGATTCAAGAGCGCGTCAAGGAAAAGTGAACGACGTTCTGGAACAGGGTCGCCCCACATGACCCCTTTCATACGAAACTCCATCAGCTCGGTACGTTCTCTACGCCCGAGGGCGCCCCGCATCACAATGGGGCCGTACCCCCACGTCGAGAGATTGGAGAACCCGTGTACTATTCCAGCGGAAACTACGAAGCGTTCGCCCGCCCGGCAAAGCCGGAGGGCATCGAGGACAAATCGGCCTACATCGTCGGCACCGGGCTGGCGGGCTTGACGGCCGCATGCTACCTGATCAGGGACGCCCAGATGGACGGCTCGCGCGTGCACCTGTTCGAGCGCGACGCCGAGCCGGGCGGCGCCTGCGACGGATGGGAGTATCCGCAGATCGGGTTCACCATGCGCGGCGGACGCGAGATGGACAACCACTTCGAGGTGATGTGGGACCTGTTCCGATCCATCCCCTCCATCGAGGACGAGAACATGAGCATCCTCGATTACTACTACCAGCTGAACAAGCGCGACCCCAATTATTCCCTGTGCCGCGCGACGGTCAACCAAGGCGAGGATGCCGATCTCGACAACAAGTTCGGCCTGTCCGACAAGGCGTGCATGGAGATCATGAACCTGTTCTTCACGCCCGAGGAGCAGCTCGACGACAAGGCCATCACCGACTATTTCTCCGACGACGTGCTCGATTCGAACTTCTGGCTGTACTGGCGCACCATGTTCGGCTTCGAGAACTGGCACAGCGCGCTCGAGATGAAGCGCTACATCCAGCGCTTCGTGCACCACGTCGGCGGCCTGCCCGACTTCAGCGCGCTGCGCTTCACCCGGTACAACCAGTTCGAATCCCTCATCTTGCCCATGGTGAACTACCTGAAAGGCCAGGGCGTGCAAATCCACCTGAACACCGAGGTCGTGGACGTCACGTTCTCCAACACCCCGGAGCGCAAAGCAGCCACCGAGGTGCAGACGATATGCGAGGGGGCGGACAAAACCTTCCACCTCACCGACAACGACCTTCTGTTCATCACCAACGGCAGCTGCGTGGCCAACTCGTCCTTCGGCTCGCAGGACGAGCCGGCGCAATTCAACACCGTGCTGGAAAAGGGAACCGGCTTCGACCTGTGGCGGCGCATCGCCCGGCAGGATCCGGCATTCGGACATCCCGAGAAGTTCATCGGCGACCCGGAGAAGTCCAATTGGATGAGCGCCACCGTCACGACGCTCGATGAGAGAATCGTTCCCTACATCGAGAAGATCTGTCGCCGCAACCCGTTCTCAGGCGGCGTCGTAACCGGAGGCATCGTTACCGCCAAAGACTCGAACTGGCTTTTGAGCTGGACGTTCAACAGGCAGCCCCAGTTCCGCGCCCAGCCCGACAACGAGCTGTGCGGATGGATATACGGCCTGTTCACCGACGTGCCCGGCAATTACGTGCAAAAGACCCTGCGCGAATGCACCGGCAAGGAAATCTGCATGGAATGGCTGTACCACCTGGGCGTTCCCGAATCGCAGATCGAAGAGCTCGCCGAGAACAGCGCCAACACGGTTCCGTGCATGATGCCCTACATCACGGCGTTCTTCATGCCGCGCGCCGCTGGCGACCGCCCCGACGTCGTGCCCGAAGGAGCGGTGAACTTCGCGTTCATCGGCCAGTTCGCCGAAACGCCGCGCGACACCATCTTCACTACGGAATACTCCATGCGCACCGGCATGGAGGCGGTCTACACGCTGTGCGGCGTCGACCGCGGCGTGCCCGAAGTGTGGGGCAGCGCGTTCGACATCCGCGACCTGCTGAACGCCACCACGCTCATCAGGGACGGCAAGCCCATCACCGACATGGAGATGAACCCCCTCGAGAAACTGGCCCTGCACGAGGGGATCGAGAAGATCAAGGGCACCGACCTCTACGGGCTGCTGGTCGAGTTCGGCGTGATCCCGCCCGATCGCGACGACGACGCGCCCGCGCCCGCCACCGGAGCCGTATATCCCGGCATGCACTAAACACACCTGCAACGCAACGAACCCCCTGTTCAAAGGGGGTTCGTTGCGTGAGCGACACCGGCAAGCCCTACACGTTGAACTTGAAGTGCATCACGTCGCCGTCTTGGACGACGTACTCCTTGCCCTCCTGGCGCAGCTTGCCGGCGTCGCGGCAGCCCTTCTCGCCGTTCAACTCGGAGTAGTCGGCGAAGGCCGCCGTCTCGGCCTTGATGAAGCCGCGCTCGAAGTCCGAGTGGATGACGCCGGCCGCCTGCGGCGCCTTCGCGCCGATGGGCACGGTCCAGGCGCGCGTCTCGGTCTCGCCGCTCGTGAAGTACGACTGCAGCCCCAGCAGGTGGTACGCCTCCCGGATGAGGCGCGCGAGGCCGCCTTCCTCGAGCCCCATGGCCTCGAGGTACTCCTTCGCCTCGGCCGGATCGAGCTCGGCGAGGTCGGCTTCCACCTTCGCGCTGATGGGCACCGGCGCGCAGCCGTCGATCTCGGGCAGGTCGGCCGTCATCTGGTCCTCGTCGACGTTGGCGATGTAGAGCATCGGCTTCATCGTCAGCAGGTGCAGGTCGTACAGCGCCGCGCGCTCGTCGTCCGAGAGGTCGAGCGTGCGGGCGCGATGCCCCTCGTTCAGCCCCTCGTACACCTTCTTGGCCGCGGCCACCTTCGCCGCGCCCGCCTTGTCGCGCTTGGCTTCCTTCTCCAGACGCGGCAGCGCCTTCTCCAGCGTGCCCATGTCGGCCAAGATCAGCTCGGTCTTGATGGTTTCCACGTCGCTTTGCGGGTCCACCTTGCCGGAGACGTGCACCACGTCGGGATCGCCGAAGAAGCGCACGACCTCGCAGATGGCGTCCGTCTCGCGGATGTTCGCGAGGAACTGGTTGCCGAGGCCCTCGCCCTGGCTGGCGCCCGCGACGAGGCCCGCGATGTCCACGAACTCGACGGTGGCCGGCACGATGCGCGCGGGATGGTCGATCTCGGCCAGACGGTCGAGCCGCGCATCGGGCACGGGCACGACGCCCACGTTGGGCTCGATGGTGGCGAACGGGTAGTTGGCCGCGAGGCCGCCCTTGTTCGTGAGGGCCGTGAACAGCGTGGACTTGCCGACGTTCGGCAGGCCGACGATACCGATGGATAGCGACATGGAACTTCCTTCTCAAGCGATGCAAACGTATCGCCCCATGATAGCAAACTGCGAGCGAAACGCCGACCCGATGCACGTGAAAACGCGGAACGCCCCGCGGTGCGGGGCGTTCCGGTCGATGCTCTATGCGAGCGGCGCGCTAGAAGCTCACGAGGCCGAACGTCTGGGCGACGAACGCCACGAGGATGACCACCACGAGCACCGGCGCGATGTACTTGATGATGACGGTCCAGACCTTCTCCACCTTGAACTCGCTTGAGATCTTCACCTCGTCCACGATGGCCTTCGGCTTGATGATCCAGCCGACGAAGACGCAGGTGAGCAGCGCCACGATGGGCATGATCACCGAGTTCGAGATGAAGTCGAAGAAGTCGAGCAGCGTCGTGCCCGCGCCGAGCGGCTCGATGAACGACAGGCCGTTGTAACCCAGGTTCACGATGATGCCGGCCACCACGACCACGCCGATGACCGTGCACAGCGCCTTCTTGCGCGACCAGCCCGCACCGTCCTGGATGATGGACGTGCACGTCTCGGTGAGCGAGATGGCACTGGTCAGCGCGGCGAACAGCACGAGCAGGAAGAACAGGAAGCCCACGACGGTAGCCGCCCCGCCCATGTCGGCGAACACGCCGGGCAGGATGACGAACATGAGCGACGGGCCGGAGTTCGCCGCCACGGCCTCGCCCGAGCCCATGGCCACGAACGCGGCCGGCACGATCATGAGGCCGGCGAGGAACGACACGCCGATGTCGAAGCCGCCGATGCGCGCCACGCTCTGCGTGAGGCTCGACTTCTTGTCGAGGTAGGAGCCGTACGTGATCATGATGCCCATGGCCAGCGATAAACTGTAGAACATCTGCCCGAGCGCGCCGATGACCAGCTCCGGCGAGAACTTGCTGAAGTCGGGCATGAGGTAGTACAGCGCGCCGTCGATGGCGCCCGGCATGGTGAGCGTGTACACCGCGATGCCCACGGCCATGACGATGAGCGCCGGCATCATGACGAGGTTCGCCTTCTCGATGCCGCCTTTCACGCCCAGCGACACCACGATGAACACGATGGCCATGAACAGGAGCATCCACAGGAAGCTCTCGGTGTTGCTGGTGATGAAGCCCGTGAAGAAGTCGCCGCCGTCGGCCAGCGCCTCGGGGCCGTTGATCAGGTAGGCCGCCGCGTACTTCGTCACCCAGCCGCCGATGATGCAGTAGTACGGCGTGATGATGAAGGGCACGGTGGACGCCAGGATGCCGATGAAGGCGTACTTCTTGCCGAACTGCTTGAACGCGCCGATGGCCGATTGCCCCGTCTTGCGGCCGAGCGCCGTCTCCAGCAACAGCAAGGACACGCCGAAGGTGAACACGAGCACCAGGTAGGTGATCAAGAACGTGCCGCCACCGTACTTGGCGGCGAGGTAGGGAAAGCGCCACATGTTCCCCAGGCCCACGGCCGACGCCGCCGCGGCAAGGATGAACGCCCACTTGCCCGACCACGCCGAGCGCGTGTGCGCGTGTGTTGAAGCCATTCGATTCCTCCGTTGTCGTACTGCTGGTATTCCCCGAACGCCCCGCCCGCGGAACGCGTCCGCGCAGGGCCGGATGCGGGCGCCTCGTCCACGTTGTGCACCTGCGCCGCGATCCAAGGGCACATTATACCGGGAAATGGCAGATCGCCAACAATGTTTTGCCGAAGGGGCCGTTTTGAGAACCGCGGCGCGACCGGCGGGGCCGATTCCGCCGCCGGGACGCCGGCGACGTGCGCCAGGGGGAGGGGCCGAACGCGCCGAGGCGCGCCGCCGCCGTCAGCCGGCACGGCATCCGCCCGGCGCGGCGCCCGCGCGAGCCTCCATCCCGAACAGGCTTCTCATCCGAGGGAGGTTCTCGTCGCTTACGGGCAGGTCGCACGCGATGCGGCCGTCCTCCACGTGGAGCACGCGGGTGCAGCAGGCGCACGCGAGCTCGAAGTCGTGCGTGACCACGAACACGGCGCGGCCCCCGGACGCCAGGTCGCGCACGGTCGCGGCCACCCGGCGCATGCTCTGGCCGTCCAGGCCGCTCGTGGGCTCGTCGAAGAACACGAGCTGTGAGCCGCGCACGAGCGCCGCGCCGATGGTGACGCGCTGCTTCTGCCCGCCCGAAAGCGAGGCGGGATGGCGCTGGCCGAGCCCCGCAAGGCCCAGGCGCTCCAGGGCCTCCGCGGCGCGGGCGTCCGCATCGGCCACGTCCTCGGCGCCGAGGCGCAGCTCGTCGGCCACGCTCTCGGCGAACAGCTGGTAGTCGGCGTCCTGCATGACGAAGCTCGAGAGAGCGCGCAGCTTGCGGGCGCTCCGCGCCGCGCCGCCCACGCGCACCGTGCCCGCGCCGGGCTTGCGCAGGCCGCACAGCACGCTGGCGAGCGTGCTCTTGCCCGCCCCGTTGCGCCCGACGATGGCCACCACCTCGCCCGCGCGCGCCGCGAAGTCCACGCCGCGCAGCACGGGCGCGCCGCGACGGTACGAGAACGCCACGCCCGCAGCCTCGATCAGCGGCGCGTCGCCGCCGTCACCCGCCGACCCGTCTTCCACGCGCCCCTTGCGCCCGCCCGCGGCCGCCGCCCGCTCGGGATACACGCTGCGCAGGCCCAGGCGCGCGGCATCCTCGTCGCCCAAGGAGCGCAGCTCGTCGCCCGACAGCTCGAGGGAGGCCCTGCCCTGCTCCATCACCACGACGCGATCCGCCAGATCGCGCAGGTAGCTCAGCCGATGCTCCGAAACCAGCACGGTGGCCCCCCGCTCCTTCAACCGGCCCAGCAAGCGCGCCAACTGGGCAGCCGCTTCGGGATCGAGGTTGGCCGAGGGCTCGTCCAGCACGTAGAGGCGCGGGCGGAAAGCGCGGGCGGAAGCCAGGGCCACCCGCTGCTTCTCGCCGCTGGACAGCCCGAAGATGCTGCGGTCCAGCAAGCCGGCCACGTCCAGCTCGCAGGCGGTGCGCGCCACGCGATCCAGCAGCTCCTCGCGAGGCATGCCCAGGTTCTCGCAGGTGAACGCCACCTCCGACGTGGCGTCGGTCGTGAAGAACTGGCTGCGGGGATCCTGGAACACGCTGCCCACGCGCGCGACGATCTCGTCGGCGCTCAACGCGGCCGTATCGCGCCCGTCGAGGCGCACCTCGCCCACCAGCTCCCCTTCGAAGAACCGGGGCGCCAGCCCGTTCACAAGGCGCGTTGCCGTGGTCTTGCCGCAGCCCGACCGGCCGCACAGCACCACGAACTCGCCCGGAGCGACCGCCAGGTCGAACCCGCGCAGGCTGGGCTCGGCCGCCGATGCGTAGCGGAACTCCACGTTGCGGATGTCGATCATATGCGGACCTCCCACACCGCCACATTGCCCAAAGCGCTCTGGTCGATTGCCACGATGGCCACCGCGAACAGGGAGAACAGAGCGATGGCCACCCCGTCGCGCGCCCGCAGACGCACGTCGCGCACGCAGCTTCTAACCCCTTCGTGCTCGATCCCGCGCGACACGGCCGCCGCGGCCAGCTCGTCGGCCACCTTCACGCAGCGCATGAGCAGCGGCACCATGACGTACTCCAGCAGCGCGACGGGACGGCGCACGATGCCCGCCACGGAGCAGTCGATGCCGCGCATGCGCATCGTGTCGCGGATGCGGCCGAACTCCAGGCCCAGCGTGGGCA
Source organism: Eggerthella hominis (assembly GCF_014287365.1). Taxonomy (NCBI): domain Bacteria; kingdom Bacillati; phylum Actinomycetota; class Coriobacteriia; order Eggerthellales; family Eggerthellaceae; genus Eggerthella; species Eggerthella hominis. The sequence goes on along the minus strand of NZ_JACOOA010000006.1, from coordinate 134,213 downwards.
GGTAGCGCATGGTCACCGCAAGCGGGATGGTGACGGCGCGCGGGGCGCGCATGCGCTCGAGCGCCGCGATCAGCTCGCCGGTGCGCGTGGAGCCGACGAACCAGCACGCCAGCAGGAACACGGGCACGAACTTGAGCAGCGTGAAGCCCAGCACCACCACGATGGCCGACAGCCCCGGCACGTGGAGCAGCCCGGTGAGGGCGATGACCGCGTTCAGCGCGAGGTAACCCGCGACGAACCGGACCGCCATGCGCGCGCCGCTGCCCGTCGACGCCAGCACGGCCGCGGCCGCCAGCAGCGCGAGCACGGTCACCTCGCCGCCGGAGACGAGGCACAGCGTGCTCGTTCCCACCACCAGCGCCAGCTTGACGCGCGGATCCAGCGAGGCCGTCCCCCGAGGCGGCCGGTCGAGGCGCGCCCTGACCTCGTCGACGCGCGGGACGGCATTGCCCGCGGGAGCCGCCGCGCTGCGCGGGGCAGCCTCCCCAACGCCTCCCGGCGCCGCGCAGAGCGCCTCCGCCGCGTCCGACACGGCTACGCGCCCACCAAGCCGGCGCGGACGAAGTGCTTCTTGAGGACCCTGCGTCCCAGCAGGCCGCCGAGCAGCGCCACGCCGAAGGCGAGCGCCACCGTCACCAGCAGCATGGGGTCGGAGATGACGGCGTTCAGCGTGTCGCGGTACGCGTCGGGAATGCCGTTCTTGATCATGACCTCGTTGAACATGTCGCGCAAAAGCACGATGGAACCGCTGTATCCGAACGCCTGACCGGCCACCGTGAGCGCGTAGCCCGCCACCATGCGCCGAGCGTCGCGCGGACGGCTTCCCAGGATGGCGAAGTCGGCCACCGCAGCGGCGATCACCATGCACAGCGGTATGAACCAGAAGCAGCCCACCAGGAGCAGCAGCAGGCCGTACACGACGGCCGACACGGTGAACACGCCGCGCTTGGGCACCTTCGCCAGCATGAGCATGTACACGATGCCGTTGGGGATGGCCACGATGATGGGATAGAACGCGTTCGTGACCGGCGACATGCCGCACAGCATGCTGATGACCAGGCAGATGGCGAACGCCACCGCTCCCAGCACGCCGACGAGCACCAGATCCTTCACGGTGAGCTTGCCGTCCGCGGCAGCGGACGATGGGGTTGAGCCCATGGAAACCTCCTCGATTCGATGCGAAACCTCGTAGGTTCCCATTAAAAAGTTAGCCGAAGGTTACTGCTGCCATAATCCGGTGGGATTTCGCTCGAATCCGGTCGATCGGCCGCATCGGGCGCGCGACGCGGTCGATGCGGCCCCGTGCGGCCGCGGCCGCGTCCCTTGCCGCCCCAACGACTCGCCGCGCGCCCGCGCCTCAGCGGCGCCCCGCCGACCGCGCGAGGGCGCTCGGAAGCACGCCGTAGCGCTTGCGGAACGCCGCCGAGAAGTGGCCCAGGTTGCCGTAGCCCACCGCACAGGCGGCCTCGGACACCGTCGACTCCCCTCCGGCCAACAGCAAGCGCGCCGTCTCCAGGCGGCGCTCCACCACGTAGGCGTGCAGGGACATGCCGAACGCCTCCTTGAAGCCGCGCGACAGCTTCGTTTCGCTGACCAGCACCTCCCGCGCAAGCTCGGGGTAGGTGGGCGGGTCCGCCAGACGGGCGTCGAGAATGCGCCGCGCCTGCTCCACGGCGGCGCGATCGGTGCGCGAGAGACGCGCGGAAGGCGTCGGGCGGTCGAGCACCGACTCGGCAAGCAGCGCGGCCAGCAGCTCCAGCAGCTTGCCTTCGGCGTGCATCCGCGCAAGCGGGCCCGAATACGGGCAGTTCGTCATCTCGTGCAGCGCCAGAAGCGAAGCCGGCGTCAACGGCGCCGTGGCCCCCGCGCGCAGGGCGCGCTCCACCCGGGCACGATCGGCGTCGTCGAGCGCCGAGAGCGCCAGGCGGTCGAGCGCCGCGCGGGACAGCTTGACCGCGACGAAATCGTAGGGCACCTTCCTGCGATAGCACACGCGCTCCACGCCCTTCGCGGCCGCAGTGGCCAGCGCCTCGCCGCCGGCCAGCTCGAACGAGCGCGCCTCGCCCCCGCCGAAGCGTTCCCAGCCAACGCCCTGCCCCCTGCAGAAGTACAGATCGACGCTCGTCGGATCCGCAGGGCCCGACCCGTGCAGCGAACGGTCGAACACGTAGCGGTGCTCGGAGACGCAGACGCCGTCGCGCGCGGCCACGGTTCTCATCGTCCCCTCCCCCAACTCCTCGGGCACGGTGAACGCGTAGCCGTCCACGCAGCCGGAAGAAGCGGTCGCCCGCGCATCGTTGACCGAGCGCTCGGCGCACCCGAGACCGCCGTCGCCATCCCTGTTCACCATCGGCGCACCGACCCCTCTTCCACCTCAATTGTTAGCTATGGATTACTTATTATAGCGCATCGAAGCGGTTGACCGCCAGCTACCTGCGCGCCGTGAGGCCGCCGTTCGCCACGTTCGCCGCCGCGCCCTGGCCGCAGCCTGCGGCGGCGCCTCGAGACGACCCCGGCAACGCCGACCCGGATGTTTCACGTGAAACATCCGTTCGTGCGTACAAATGTTTCACGTGAAACATTCGCGATCTCGAATCCCACGCGTCGAATCACGGACGACGGGATGCGGGGCCTCTGATTCCCAGGCCGCAGGAAGCAGCCCCGGAGCAGCCGGACGGTTGAAGGAATTGTCGCTTTTTCACCATCGCATCGTGTATCCCCGGCTCGGCGGGCACCGGAACCGCAGGCTCCCCCTTCGCCAACCTCGGCGACGATCTCTCGTACGCCGAGGCCAAGGCCCTGCCGCTCAAGGAGGCCATCGTCGATCCCGACAACCTGCGTGAGGCGTACTTCGCCGGCGGGTGCTTCTGGGGCGTCGACGCGTACTTTTCGCTCGTTCCCGGCGTGGCCGACACCACGGCAGGCTACGCCAACGGCACGGCCGAACAGCCCTCCTACGAAACGGTGAGCAGCGGAACCACCGGGTTCGCCGAGACGGTGCGCGTGCGCTACGATCCCAACGCCGTGAGCCTGCAAACGCTCGTCGAGCACTACTTCGGCCTCGTCGACCCGCTCAGCGTGAACCGCCAAGGCAACGATTCGGGGAGCCAGTACCGCACCGGCATCTACTACGTCGATGACGACGACCTCCCGACGCTCGACGAGGCGATGGGCCGCGAGGAGGAGCGGGCCGGCCAGCCTCTCGCCGTGGAGCTCGAACCGCTGACCTCCTTCTACGAGGCGGAGGACTACCACCAGGACTACCTCGACAAGAACCCGATCGGCTCCTGCCATGTCGACTTCTCGGGCCTGCGCGCCTTCGCGCAGAGCGGCGGGTCCCCCGACCCGGCCGCCTGACGCAAGCGCGACGGCAGCCGTCGCGGCACGAGCCGCCGCATCAACGCACGGCGCTCGCCACGTTACGGGCGGGATGCGCACCGAGCACCGTTCGTTAGCAGTCGGAACCCGCGCGCGGCGCACGGGAGCGCGGCATCGCATCATAGGATCCGTTGTGCCGTCAACAAGAGAGGATCCTCCATGAACCATCCCGCTTACCTATCCCGCCGCACGTTCCTGGCGGGAAGCACCGTGTTCGCCGCCACGGCCGGGCTCGGCCTGTTCGGCTGCTCGACCGCCGGCACGGACGCGGCTGCGCCGAACGCCGCGTCGAACGCGGACGAGCCCGTGAACGCCTACTACGAGAACGCCGTCATCTACACCGTCGACGGCCAGGACCGCATGGCCGAGGCCCTGGCCGTCCGCGATGGCAAGATCGTGTTCGTCGGCTCGTCGTCCGACGGGCAGCGCTACAAGGACGCCGCGCAGAACGTGGTGGATCTCCAGGGCAGCTTCGTGCTGCCGGGCCTCATCGAGGGCCACATCCATTCGGGGTCGCCCGACTTCTTCGACTTCAGCCTCATCGGCCTCTCGACCGCCGACGAGGAGCTGGCCGCCATCAAGGAGTACGTCGACGCGCACCCCGAGAAGGACACGTACCTCGGCTACGGCTACATGGCCAGCCAGTATCCCGGCGAAGAGCTGGAACGGGGGCCCAAGAAGGAGCGCCTCGACGAGATCAGCCCCGACAAGCCGCTGCTCGTGTACTCGTTCGACGGCCACGGCGCGTGGCTGAACTCGAAGGCGTTCGAATACCTCGGCATCACGCCCGACACGCCCTCCACCCCCGGCGGCTCGATCTACCTGAACGACGACGGCAGCCTGTGGGGCACGCTGGCCGACTCCGCCATGTCGCTGACCTCGAAGTACCCCTTCAACCAGGAGAACGTGGCCGACGGGCTGGCCGCGTTCCTGCAAGGCCTCAACTCGCTGGGCTACACGTCCATCTTCTCGCCGCCCGGCAACGGCTTCTTCCCCGTGCCCTACGAGGGCTACCAGGCGCTCGCCGACCGCGACGAGCTCACCATGCGCGTGCGCGGCGCGGGCATCGTCACCAGCTGGCAGACCGACGAGGACCTGGCCAAGCTCGAGGAGCTGAAGAAGAAGTACGACAGCGACGCGCTCAGGGTGATCGCCGGCAAGATATTCGCCGACGGCGTGATGGACAACGAGTCGGCCCTGCTGTCCGAGCCCTACGCCGACGACCCGTCCAGCTACGGCGAGACCGGCTGGGAGCAGGAGCCGCTCAACCAGGCCGTCGCGACCATCAACCGCGCGGGGCTGCTCGCGCACATCCACGCCATCGGCGACGAGGCCGTGACGATGGGGCTCGACGCCATCGAGTACGCCGAGCAGAACGTGCCGAACGACGACGAGCGCAACGCCATCACCCACCTGCAGCTGGTGAAGGAGGACGACGTCCCGCGCTTCGCCGAGCTTGAGGTGACGGCCGTGGTCGACCCCTACTGGCACTTCAAGGAGCCGCAGTACTGGGAATCGAAGGAAAGCCCGGCGCTCGGCGAACGCGCCGAGAAGATGTACCCGATGAAGTCGTTCGCGGACGCGGGCGCGACGCTCGTCTCCGCTTCCGACTTCCCGGTGACCTCGAACCCCAACCCCTTCTACGCAATGCAGTTCGGCGTGACGCGCAACCTCGTGGACGGCGAGCCCTACGGCGTGCCCGACATCACCGACATGGACGACCCCGCCTATCTGCTGTGGCCCGAGGAGCGCGTGGACATCAAGCGGATGATCCGCAGCTTCACCGCCGACGCCGCCTGGGCGCTGTCGCTCGACGGCGAGACGGGCAGCCTCGAGGAGGGCAAGGCGGCCGACTTCATCGTGGTGGACCAGAACGTCCTCGACGCGAAGCCGCTCGACATCAAGAACACGAAGGTGCTCCAAACCTACCTCCGCGGCGAGCGCGTCTACGACGCCGCAACAGCCGAGCAGTAGGCGCGCGCCCTCTCCTGCTCCTTCCGCGCCCGCGCCTGCGCCCGCACCCTGCGACCGCGCCCTCCAAATCTGCGGTTTTGGCGAGGGGGCGGGCGCGGCACTTGGGGCTTATGCGCCGATTAGGCTATCATGGTGCGCAGACCAAACGAGAAGGAGAACCATCCATGTGCGGTATCTGCGGATTCACCGGGGCGACCGAAGCCGATCTGCCCGCTTTGAAGGCGATGTGCGACATCATGGCGCACCGCGGCCCCGACGGCGAAGGCCAGTACCTCGCCGACGGCGTGGCGCTGGGGCATCGCCGCCTGTCGCTCATCGACCTCGCGAACGGCAACCAGCCCATGGTGCGCGCCACGGGCGCGCATGACTCCGTCGTCACCTCCCCCGCCGTCGAGGGGTCCGCACCCGGGTCGTTCACCGTCGGCGACTACGCCATCGTGTTCAACGGCGAGATCTACAACTACCGCGACCTGCGCGCCGAGCTGGCCGCCGAAGGCTGGACGTTCAAGACCGAGTCCGACACCGAGACGCTGCTCGTGTCGTATCTGGCGTGGGGCAAGCTGCTGCTCGACAAGGTGCGCGGCATGTTCGCGTTCGCCATCTGGGACAAGCAGAACCGCGAGCTGTTCTGCGCGCGCGACTTCTTCGGCATCAAGCCGTTCTACTACACCGTGCAGAACGGCGAGGCCGGCCCGCAGTTCATCTTCGCCTCCGAGATCAAGTGTATCCTCGAGCATCCCGCCTACGAGCGCGAGCTCAACGAGGAGGCCCTCGAGCAGTACCTGTGCTTCCAGTTCTCGGCGCTGCCCGAGACGTTCTTCAAGGGCATCTACAAGCTGGAGCCCGCGCACTGCATGACCGTGCGCGCCGACGGCAGCATCGAGACCGAGCGCTACTGGCGCCCCACCTACGACTTCGACGAGAGCCGCAGCCGCGAGGACACCGTGGAGGCCATCGACGCCGCCATGCGCGAGAGCGTGCGCTACCACAACGTGGCCGACGTGGAGGTGGGCTCGTTCTTGTCCTCGGGCATCGACTCCAGCTACATGGCCGCGTGCCTGGCGAAGGAGAACCCCGACATCAAGACGTTCACCGTGGGCTTCGCCGAGTACGAGGGCGAGCGCGACGAGATCACCTGGGCGCGCGAGCTGGCCGACGAGCTGCGCATCGAGAACAACTCCAAGCACATCGGCGAGGAGGAGTACTGGGCGAGCCTGCCCCGCGTGCAGTGGCACATGGACGAGCCGTCCGCCGACCCGAGCGCCGTGGCGCTGTACTTCGTCGACCAGGAGGCCGCCAAGAAGGTGAAGGCCGTGCTGTCCGGCGAGGGCGCCGACGAGTTCTTCGGCGGCTACCGCATCTACCAGACGCCCTTCGCCAACGCGAAGCTGTCCTGGGCGCCGAAGGGCCTGCTGCGCGGCGCGTCGAAGATGGCGCGCGGCCTGGGCGTGCGCGGCGCGAACTACCTGGAACGCGCCTCTGAGACGGTGGAGGACTGGTACTACACGAACGCGAACGGCGTGGCGTTCTCGCCCGGCGAGCGCGCGCGGCTGCTGCGTCGCCCCGTGGAGGCGTGCACCCCGCAGGAGCTGACCGCGCCCGTGTACGCCGAGGTAGCCGGCCTCGACGAGACGACGCGCATGCAGTACGCCGACCTGTTCTTCTGGCTCGTGGGCGACATCCTGCTGAAGACCGACAAGATGTCGATGGCCCATTCGCTGGAAAGCCGCGTGCCGTTCCTCGACAAAGAGGTGTTCAACGTCTCGCGCACCATCCCCACCCCGCTCAAAGCCGACGACGAGCAGACGAAGATCGCCCTGCGCGAGGCCGCCGAGCGCGCCATCCCGAAGGACTGGGCGCAGAAGGAGAAGCTGGGCTTCCCCGTGCCCGTGGTGGGCTGGCTGCGTCAGGATCGCTACTACGCCCAGATCAAGGAGTGGTTCACCGGCCCCGAGGCGCAGCGGTTCTTCAACGTGGACGAGCTGGTGAAGCTGCTCGACGACCACAAGAGCGGCGCCGCCGACAACACCCGCAAGATCTGGATCGTCTACATGTTCCTCATGTGGTACCGCATCTACTTCGTCGACCGCACCGTCCCCGAAAAACCCGCAGCGTAGCGAAGGGCCCCCGATCGGGGGGCCTTCTCGTTTAGGCGAGCTTCGACGAATCGACGGCGACGAGGTGGCCGTGCTCGTCCTCGAATACGCACAGGCCGCCGTCGCGGCTCTCGTAGAGATTGCGGAAGCGCGCGAAGCGGCGCTTCTTGGCGAGCTTCGGCTGAGGCTTGGCCTGCGGTTCCGGCTGCGGCTCGGGTTCGGGCTCGGGGGTTTGCTCCGGCTGCGGCGCGGGTTCGGGGGCGGCTGCGACGGGCTGCAGGGGCTCGGTGGGATCGTCGGACGTCGCGGGCGCTTCCGAGGCCGCGGGCTCGTCGATCTCGGCGGCGGCCGCCTCCAGCTCGTCCACCGCCTCTTCCAGCCGGGTCGCGGCCGCGATCAGCTCGTCGATCGTCAGCGGCTTGTCGGGCTCGGGCTCCGGCGCCGGCGCGGGTGCCTGCACCGGCTCAGGCGCAGGCTCGCCCGCCGTCGCCGCGTGCGCGGCCTCGGCGAAGTCGTCCTCGTCGGGATCGTTCTTCGCCACGAGATCGCATTCAACCTGCACCTCGGCAGCCTGGAAGTCCGTCTCGCTCGGTTCGTCCGCACGGGGTTCCGGCTCGGCCGGCGAGGGCACCGCCACGGGCGGCAGGGCGCGCTTCTCCACCTGCTCGACCCGTTCCTCGATGGCCGCTTCGGCCAGCCCGCCCTCGAGCACCTCGATGCCCGACGCCATGACCCGCGCCGGCGCCGGCGCGGGTTCGATGCCCAGGCGGGTGTACAGCGAGCGGTTCGACTGGGCGATGGACACGAGCTCGCGCGCCAACGCGACCCGGTCGGCCTCCTCGACGCCCTCCTGCAGGAGCTTGCCTATTTCGAGCACGCGCGTCCACGAGATGGCGTCCATATCCTCTTTGAGGGATACGATCTTGTCCGCCTCGCGCGCCACGCGCTTTTCCGTTGATTTGCCAAACATGATATGCCGCCTTCAGGTTACCGAGCGCTCATTGTAGCACGTCAGTATATGACTCGCCAGAATACGAGCCCCTGAGCTGGGGCGTTTTCTCCCGCAACCCGGCGATCGCAGGCCTCGAGGACTTCACCTACCCAGTCGGCGTCGCGCTGGCCCTTGCCCACCATCACGAGCGTGCCCACGATGGTGCGAACCATGGAGTGCAGAAACGCGTTGCCCACCACCTTGATGGACATGAGGTTCTCGCCCATCACCGTCTCGGGATGGAACGATATCTCGCGCACGTTGCGATGCGTCGGTTTGCCTTCGGCCGACGCCGCCATGCAGAAGCTCTTGAAGTCGTGCTCGCCCAGGAGATGCTGCGCGCCGGCCTCCATGGCCGTCAGGTCGAGGCCGCCGGGCACGAACCACGAGAAGTCCTTCATGAAGATGGGGCTCGTGGAGTCCACGCACAGATGGTAGTGGTACTCGCGCGCCTGCGCGTCGAAGCGCGCCGAGAAGCCCAGCTTCTTCGGCTCCACTTCGCGCACGGTGACGGCGTCGTGCGTGAGCGCGTTGAGCGAGCGCCGCAGACTGGGCAGCGACCGTCCGGCGATGTCGAGGTCGTTCACGTCGAAGCTGACCACCTGGCCGAGGGCGTGCACGCCCGCATCGGTGCGGCCGGCGCACGTCGTTTCGATGTCGCGCCTGAACAGCAGGCGCAGCGCGTCCTCGAGGTCGCCCTGCACGGTGGTCTGCCCCGGCTGGCGGGCGAACCCGCTGAACGGCGCGCCGTTGTACGACAGCGTCAGCGCCAGGGTGTGGTCGCGCACGGGTTTTTCGACAGCGTTCGCGGCTGCCGCTTCGCGCTCGCGCGCGGTGGTGGGTGTGATGGTTTCCGTATTCATAGGCGACATGATAAACGAACCCGGCCCCGCTGCGAAGCGGGGGTCATATCCGCTTGCCAAATTGTTGAATAGGCCACGCACCTTCCCCCTTTTTGACGCGGGGTCCGATCTGCGGGTCATCGGGCGCGTACCGCGCCGATTCGCGACGCATGCAGCGTGCGATCGGCGCGGCTCAAGACGACGTCGCGTCCTTACGAAGCCCTCCACACCTGGGAGCCGAAGAGGTCCTGGATCTCCGAGCGCATGACGGGGCTGCGGGAGTCCACCGACACGGGCAGCTCGGCGCGGTACTTGTGGCCGTCGTTCTGCTGCACGAACAGCACCACGCCGTCGCGCCCCGGGTACGACTTCAAGATGCGGTTGAGGCGCAGCGACTTCGACTGGTCGAAGTCGGACATCGGAACCCGCAGCTCGAGGTGGGACGGACGGGCGTCCGCCTCGTTGAGCTCGATGACCTCCACCTCGAACGCCATGATCTGGTTGCCGCGGTCGTTGGCCTCGAACTTGCCCTTCACCTTCACGATGGCGTCTTCCTGGATGGCCTCGGCGTTCTCGTCGTACTTGAAGCAGATGCACTCCACGTGGCCCGTCGTGTCCTCGAGGGTGAACGTGGCCATCTTCGTGCCGCGCTTCGTCAGCTTCGTCACCACGTTCGAGATCATGCCCACGAACACCGCGGACTTGATCTCCTTCGTGCGCTCGGCCAAGTCTCCGATGGAGAATTTCGTCATGCGCGCGATGGTGCCCTCGTACGGGCGCAGCGGGTGGTCCGAGACGTAGATCTTCATGATCTCCTTCTCGAACGAGAGCAGCTGGCGCTTCGGCCACTCCACGCCGTCCGGCTCCGGGATCTCCTCCTCGAAGCCCGAATCGGGATCGTCGCCGAACAGGTCGAACATCGACACCTGCCCGCGCTCGCGATCCTTCTGGCGCTTCGTCGCGCTTTCGAGCAGCGGCGTCTCGTCGACGAAGTACATGAGCTGCTTGCGCGTGTAGCCCGTCGAGTCGAACGCCCCGCCCTTGATGAGCGCTTCGAGCGTCTTGCGGTTGTAGCACTTCGCATCGAGGCGGTTCACGAAGTCGTGCAGCGACGTGAACGGGCCGTTGGCCTCGCGCTCCTCGATGATGGCCTCGGCCACGTTCGCGCCGACGCCGCGCACGCCCACGAGGCCGAAGCGCACGCCCTCGTCGGTGGGCGTGAACTCGGCGTTGGACGAGTTGATGTCCGGCGGCAGCACGGGGATGCCCGAGTGGTTGCAGCTGGCGATGTAGCGGATCAGGCGGTCGGTGTTGCCCATGTAGGACGACAGCACGGCGGCCATGAAGTCGTTCGGGTAATGCGCCTTCAGGTACGCCGTGCGCATAACCAGGATGGCGTAGGCGGCCGAGTGCGATTTGTTGAACGCGTACTTCGCGAACTTCTCAGCGTCTTCCCAGATCTGCTTCGCGATCTCGAGCGAGTAGCCGTTCTCCACCGCGCCGTCGTTCCAGTCGGCCTGGAGCTGGCGCATGATGTCGAGCTTCTTCTTGCCCATGGCCTTGCGCAGCTTGTCGGCCTTGCCCGCCGAGAAGCCGCTCATCTCCATGGAGATCTGCATGATCTGCTCTTGGTAGACCATGGTGCCGTAGGTCTCCTCCAAAAGCGGGCGCAGGCGATCGTCGTAGTAGTGGACGGGCGTCTTGCCCTGCGCCACCTTCACGTAGTCGTCGACCATGCCGGACTCCAACGGGCCCGGGCGGTTGAGGGCGATCGAGGCGACGACGTCGGAGAAGCGCGTCGGGGGGAGCCGTGCGAACAGGCTGACGTACAGCGCGCCCTCCACCTGGAACAGGCCGTCCATGTTGCCGGACTGCATGAGCTTGAAGGCACCCTCGTCGTCGATGGGGATGTCCTCGGGGATCACCTTCGTGCCGAAGCGCTGCTCGATGTTGCGGCACGCGATGGTGAGCACGTCGAGCGTGCGCAGGCCGAGGAAGTCCATTTTCAGCAGGCCCAGCTCGGGCGTGTAGTGGCCGTCGTACTGGGTGATGATGCCGCCGCCCTTGGTGTCGCGCTTCATGGGCACGTGGTCGCTCATGGGGTCGCGGCAGATGATGGTGGCGCACGCGTGCACGCCCTCGCCGCGCACGTGGCCCTCGATGGACAGCGCGGCGTCGATGACGGCCTTCACGTCCTCCTCGGTCTCGTACGCCTTCTTGAGGTCGGGGTTCGTGGCCAGCGCCTTGTCGATGGTGATGCCCAGCTCGTCGCCGATCATCTTCGTGATCTTGTCGCCGGTGCTGTACGGGTAGTCCAGCACGCGCGCGGCGTCGCGCACGGCGTTCTTGGCCTGCAGGGTGCCGAACGTGATGACCTGGGACACGTGGTCCTCGCCGTACACGTCCTTGATGTGGTTGATCACTTCTTCTCGGCGGCCCTGCTCGAAGTCGACGTCGATATCGGGCATCTCCACGCGCTCGGGCGACAGGAAGCGCTCGAACAGCAGGCCGTTCGACAGCGGATCGAGGGCGGTGATGTCCATGGCGTACGCCACGATGGCGCCTGCGGCCGAGCCACGGCCCGGCCCGACGCCGATGCCCTGGCTGCGCGCCCACTCGATGTACTCCTGCACGATGAGGAAGTACGCCGGGAAGCCCTGCTGGATGATGATGCCCATCTCGTAGTCGGCGCGCTCCTGCGCCTCCTGCGGCACCGGGTCGCCGTAGTGCTTGACCAGGCCCTCCTGGACGCGCCTGCGGAAGTAGCTCTCCTCGGTCTCGCCTTCGGGCAGCGGGAAGCGCGGCAGGATGGAGTCGCGCTCGAGCACCACGTTCACCTTCTCGGCCACTTCCACGGTGTTGTCGCAGGCCTCGGGGAAGTCCTTGAGGGCCTCGCGCATCTCCTCCTCGGTCTTCATGTAGAACTGGTCGTTCTCGAAGCGCATGCGGTTGGCGTCGTTGAACGCCGCGCCCGTGCCGATGCACAGCATGTAGTCCTGGGCGCGCGCGTCCTCGCGCGTGAGGTAGTGGAAGTCGTTCGTGGCGATGGTCTTGAGGCCGGCGGCCTTGGCCACGTCGGTCAGCATGTGGTTGAGCTCGGTCTGCGTGAACCCGGCGTCGGTGCGGATGCCCTGGTTCTGCAGCTCGATGTAGAAGTCGCCCGGCTCGAAGCAGCTCGCGAACTTCTTGGCCCACTCCACCGCCTCGTCCACCTGGCGGTTGTCGAGCAGCTTCGGGATGATGCCGGCGATGCACGCCGACGAGCCGATGATGCCCTTGCCGTACTTCTGCAGCATGCTGAACGTGGTGCGCGGCTTGTAGTAGAAGTTGTCGACGTGCGACTCGCTGACGAGCCTCACGAGGTTGTGGTAGCCCTCGTTCGTCTTGGCCAGCAGGAGGAGGTGGTAGAGCTTGGGCTTCGTGTCCTTGCGCAGCTCCTCGTCGGTGGTGAAGTACACCTCGCAGCCGTAGATGGGCTTGACGCGCTTGCCCGTCTCCTCCTCCACCTTGTCGCACATCTCGCACAGCTGCGGCACGCCCGACATCACGCCGTGGTCCGAGATGGCCACCGCGGGCATGTCGAGGTCGGCGGCCCGCTTCACCATGTCGTAGATGTGCGTGTGGCCGTCGAGCAGGGAATATTCGGTGTGGTTGTGCAGGTGGACGAATGCCATATCTTGTGCCTCTTGTCAGTCATGGATGCGCGTCGTTGTGTCGATGACATTCTACCAGCATCGGCGCTTTCGATGATCGAACAAACGATGGTTTTTGCAAGATCGTCACCCGGCGCCGCTGGAGGTTGAGCACCGTCCCCATCGCCGGAGCTCCCGATGCTGGAGGGCGGCCCTGCGCAAATAAACGCTACCCGAAAAGATACCGTCTGACGCCCTTCCAAAGCGCACCTTTGAGGAGGGGAACGATGCGCTCCTCATCAACAGCCGACGCCGTGCGGTATTCGCTCAAGCGGAAACCATTTTTCAGCACCAGGAAAGACCCGTATCCTGCCGATATCGCTTTTTCTGGACAGCCGTATATGCAGTTGAGGCACATAACGCAGTCGTCCCTAAACCGTGGTAGCCCCTCGACCATGTCAATGTTTTTTCGAGGGCACGTTTGAGCGCACAGACCGCACGAGACGCAGGTGTCGGAAACGGCCAGTTTCTCGCTAAAGCGTATCCTGCCCCAATAGCCTTTCTCCCAATCTCCAATTTTCGAAAAAAGCCTATCGGTCAGAGGAGGGTCTATTCGAAGGACGACCCCCTTCGAGATATCGCGAGCAATCTCATCGCATCGCGAGGGAAGCTTTTCAAGCAGCGCTTTGGCTGCCGGTTCAGGAGTGTACACGATAACGTTGCAGGGCATGACGATCATCGATTCGTAGACGACGGCGTACCCTTTTCGCTCAAGCTCCCGACGGATTCCCAAGCGACATGCGCGATTGGGCGAAACGTCACCGCCTCCCGAAACGGGGACAAGCGCAACCTTCTGCTCTTTCGCACCTTCCAGGTGATCGACGTACTCGTATATCGGCAGCGGGGCGTTAAACGTGTACAGCGGATACATGAGGATCAGCACGTCCCCGTCGATCGCAGGCGTACCGCTTATCGGACCCCGCAACTCTTCGACCCGCACGCCGATGTCGAGTTTTTCGAGCGAGTCTTTCAGGGCGCGGGCGCTTTGGGCAGTGCAGCCCGTTCCCGAGAAGAAGACGATGTTTGCAGAGGCAATCATGGCTTCATTGTAGCAGCTGGCAACGATAAGTCGATTGAGGGGGGGTGCCTGCGCATGCAAGGAAGAAGAGGACATGCCATCAACCGTCTGCCGCCGGATGGCGAACGGTTGCCGCGGACGTGCCGACCTGGCACCGAGAAGGGAGGTCGCCTGCAGACCCCGCTCCAACTACGGGAGGCAACCTCACCCAGCGGCGAGGTGGTCCGCCATGCGGCCGGCGATGAGCGCCAGGTCCTCGGGCGAGCGGGCGCACCCCTCCTCGACCCACTGCTCGAGCATGCTCGACATGCCGCTGGCCATGAACCGGTAGCCGTACTCCAAGCCCGTGCCCTTCCCCGCATCGCCCAGCATGTCGGCGCGGAACCCCGGCCAGAAGCAGCGCGACACGAGGTGCATGAGGTCGTTGCGCTCGAGGAGGGCGAGCAGCCCGGCGCGCTCGCGCCAGAACGAGAAGAACGCCTGCGCGAGATCGGAAAAGCTCCTCCCCTCGTCCAGCGCGTCCATCGCGCGCGGAGAACTCGGCGCCGAGGCCGCGCATGAGCCCCTCCATGACGGCGTCGACCGAATCGAAGTGCCGGTAGAACGTGCGCCGCGAGTACCCCGAGCGCGCCGCGAGCATGGTCACCGTGACCTGCCGGTACGGCACCTCGCCCAGCAGCTCGACCAAGGCCGCCGTCATCTCGGCCCGCGACCGGGCCTTCTGTGGGTTTTCCGTCGACACGGGCGTCACACCTTCCCTCGCATTGCGGCACTTGGGCCGGATTCGTTGACCGAGCACAGCCCCGTCACTATAGTCCGAAGCCGAAAAGGTTACAAGTGTGACATCGAAAGGAAAATGCGACGTGAAGGCAATCGCGTACACGAGGTTCGGGGAACCCGAGGTGCTGCAGGAGCAGGAGGTGGCGCGCCCCGTCCCCGGCGACGGGCAGGTGCTCGTCGAGGTTCGGGCGTCGTCCCTCAACGTGACCGAGATCAAGCAGTTCGCGCAGCAGATCGAGCAGGGAACGCTCTCCCCCCGTCATGAAGGCGATGGGGAAGTTCGCCCTCGGCATCGTCGGCGAGGTCCCGGGCAACGACGTCGCGGGCGTGGTGGTGGAGGTCGGCGCCGGCGCGACCCGGTTCAAGAAGGGCGACGAGGTGTTCGGCTTCCCCGTCCGCGACCGCGGGGCCTGGGCGGAATACGTGTGCGCCGACGAGGGGATGCTGGAGCTCAAGCCCGCGGGCGCGTCCTTCGAGGAGGCGGCCTGCTTGCCCGTCGCCGGAAGCGTCGCGCTGGCGGCCGTCAGGAAGGCGGGCGTGCGCGCGGGGCAGAGCGTGCTGGTGCACGGGGCCTCGGGAGGCGTCGGGCACCTCGCGCTGCAGATAGCGAAGGCCCACGGGGCGTCCGTCGCGGCGGTCTGCGGCACCCGCAACGTCGATCTGGCCTACGAGCTGGGCGCCGACCGGGTCGTCGACTACCGCAAGGACGACGTCGCCCAGGCGGGCGGCGCGTACGACGCCGTGATCGCCGTGAACGGCTACTGCCCCCTGCCGACGATCAAGGGCCTCCTCGTCGACGGAGGCACCTCCGTGTTCGTCGGCGGAGAAGGGCGCGCCATCGTGGACGGTCTGCTGGGGCCGATCCTCTCGATCGGGAGCGGAAGGCGCCTGACCTCGGTCGTCTACGCGTCGATCAGGGGGCAGGGACTGGACTGGCTGGCGAGGGCGCTGGACGGCGGGCAGGTGCGCCCCGTGCTCGACGGCGTCTTCCCCCTGGGCGAGGCCCCGCAGGCCATCAGGAAGGTCGTCGCCGAGCACGCGCGCGGCAAGACGGCCCTCGTCGCGGCCTTCGGCGCCTAGGAGACGCCCGCGAGCACGCCGCCGTACATGCGGTAGCCGACCAGCTTCGACTCGCAGTAGACGCTCTCGATGTTGAGCGCCTGCTTCGCACGGTCGATGAGGTCCTTGACGGCCTGCTCGTCGCCGTGGGTGCTGTCGAAGACGAGCGTGTCGTTCTGGACGACCGTGCCGTCCTCGAGCGCGTAGCCGCCTTCGGCCTCGTACACGGTGTAGCCCGAGCCCGTCTCCACGAACAGCGGCACGAGGAGGTCCTTCGCCTCGGCCACGGTCAGCTCCTGCGCGCCCGTGTCCTTGTCGGTGAGGCCGAAGTACAGGCAGTACACCACTTCCTGCCGATCGGTCACCCCGTTGACGAGCGACGGCGCCTCCGCCGCGCCCTCGGCGGCGCAGCCCGCGCACAGCGCGCCGGCCAGCGCCGCGCCGCACAGGCACGCGCCCAGCTTCTTCCACGATCTCCGCTCCATGCGAGCCCCCTTCTTCTCAAGCTCGCACCATTGTAGGCCGCATCCGACCTTCGACGCGCCCCGCCCCGCCGCCGAAATCGCGCGCAAACCGCCCGATTTCGCACGGGAAACGCCGCCCACGCGGAAACGGCTTTGCCGCGCGCCTAGGCAGCCCGGCGCTCCGCCTCCTGCAGCCGATCGTCCGCGAACGGGCCGCGGCAGGGGACCTCGACCCGACGGAGCATGCGCACGGCGGACACGAGCACGGGCACGTACAGCACGAGGAACACCAGGTACACGACTACCGACGCGAGCCCCGCAGTCGGATCGGCGTTCACGTACTGCGTCGAAACGGTGCCGGCGAACAGGGCCTCGGCCGCCATGGCGAACAGGTCGTTCAAGCCGTGCACGAGCACGACGGTCCAGATGTTCCGCGTCTTGACGAACACCGCGGCCATCAGCAGCCCCACGATGCCGGTCTGCAGGGTTTTGAGCACCGCCTGAGCGAGGCCCAGGGCATCGCTCACCTGGCCGCCGATGACGAACGGCATGACGTGCACGACGCCGAACAGCAGCGACGAGACGACGGCAGCGCCCAGGACGCCGGCACGCGTGCGCCCCATGCGCGCGAGCAGGGCGCCCAGCACGATGCCGCGGAACAGCCCCTCCTCGAACATGCCGACGAAAAAGCAGAGCACGAACGCCGACGCGAGCTGCCAGGGCCAATTCGGAACCAACGCGCTCCCGCTTGCCAAGGCGGTCGCCACAGCCAACGCGCCGGCGGCCAGCGCCAACGCCAGCAGGTATGCCGACTTCCGAAACGCGAAGGCCATGCCCTCGGACGAGGGCTCGATGGCGCCGCGACCGGCGACGATGCCCAACACGGCGAACATGACGACGGACAACCCGACCCGTACGGGCACCATGCCCGCCAAGGTCGCGTCGGAGGGCACGAGCCAGATGCCCGCCAACCCTGCGACGAGGGCGAGCACGGCCACGAGCAGCGGATGCGATCTCATATAGGCGCGAATCGGAGCCATAAGCGTCCTTTCGGAACGACGGAGAGCAACGGCTTTTGACATGAGCAAAGTATACTCGCGCAGCCGAACGATTCCCTGTCGGCACGGGAGCGCGTCGTCAACGTCCTGCGCCGCCGGCCCCGACGGCGATCCCGCGAAGGAGGCCCGCCCCGCAGAAGCGGCGTTTCGCGATTGACGCGAGCAACGCGAATGATTACGCTCTTGCACGGGGTTACCAAGCGTTGGGAATGAAGGATCATGGACGAACCGGAACGCAGCGACAAATCGTTCCTCGGCACCGAGCCGCTGGGGCGGCTCATGGTGCGCCTCGCCGTGCCCACCATCGTGGCGCAGGTCATCAACCTGCTGTACAACATCGTCGACCGCGTCTTCATCGGGCATATCGCGGGCGTGGGGACCGACGCGCTCACCGGCGTGGGCGTGGCCTTCCCGCTCATCATGCTGGTCAGCGCGTTCTCGGCCTTCGCGGGCGCGGGCGGCGCACCGCTGGCGTCCATCGCGCTCGGTCGCAGGGACGTGCAGCACGCGGAGCGCATCCTGCAGAACACCGTCGTGCTGCTGGCCCTGTTCGCCGTGGCGCTGCTCGTCGTCATCTACCCGCTGCGCGACCCGTTGCTGCTCATGTTCGGCGCGAGCGAGGCCACGCTTCCCTACGCCTCGTCCTACCTGGGCATCTACCTGACCGGCACGTTCTTCGTGATGGCGTACCTGGGCCTCAACCCCTTCGTGCTGGCGCAGGGCAACTCCAAGCGCGCGCTCGTGGCCATGGCGTCGGGCGCCGTGCTCAACATCGTGCTGGACCCGGTGTTCATCTTCGTGCTGGGCTGGGGCGTGCAGGGCGCGGCCGCGGCCAGCGTCATCGCCCAGGGCGTGAGCGCCGTCGTCACCGTGGCGTACTTCCGCAGCGCCGGCAGCGCCCTGCGCCTGAGCGCGCGGCTGGCGCGCCCGAGCGCCGCCATCGTGAAGAAGATCCTCGCGCTCGGCGGCGCGCCGTTCTTCATGCAGGCCACCGAGAGCCTCATCATCATCGTGCTCAACTCCACGCTGCAAGCCTACGGCGGCGACCTGCACGTGGCCGCCCTCACCATCCTGCAAAGCATGATGCAGCTGCTGTTCGTCCCCGTCCAAGGGCTCACGCAGGGCGTGCAGCCCATCATCAGCTACAGCTACGGGGCGCAGCTGTTCGACCGCGTGAAACGCGCCTGCAAGCGGCTGATCGGGGCGTCGTTCGCCTTCGAGGGCACCTGCGCGCTGCTCGTCATCCTGTTCCCCGCCGCGGTGGCGGGCGTCTTCACGAGCGACGCCCGGCTCGTGGGGCTCGTGGGCGACGTGGCGCCCGTCTTCTTCGCGGGCATGACGCTGTTCGGCATCCAGATGGCCGTCCAGTCCATCTTCATGGGGCTGGGGCAGAGCGCGCTCGCCCTCGTCGTGGCGTGCGTCCGCAAGATCGTGCTGCTCGTCCCGCTCGCGCTCGTGCTGCCGCATTTCCTGGGCGCCACGGGCGTCTACCTGGCCGAGCCCGTCTCCGACGTGCTGTCCGTCACGCTGTGCGCCACCCTGCTGCTGCTCAACTTCAAGAGGCTGCTCAGCGCGTCCGCGCTCGAGCAGGTCGGCTGAAGCGCGGCGCGCTAGCAGCGGCCGAACAGCTTGCCGAGGCCGCGATGCGGCTTCTCGGCCTTCCGCGCGTCGTCGCGGTCCGCCGCCAGCTCGTGCACGTCCACCTCACCCGAGGCGATGCGCAGCAGCAGCTTCGCGTCGCTCATCGAGTCCGATTCGCGCCGAGGTTCCGATCGCTTCGCCATACGCGGCACCGCCTTCCAACGAGAGCTTGTACTTGTTCGACACGAGGCGGTACCCGTCGCTCTCCGCCATGCGCTGCATCGAGGGGTTGTGGCTTTCGAGGTACAGCGCGTCCACGTTGAGCAGCGTCGCCAGCGACATCCAGATATCGAGCATCTGGCCCATGTAGCCGTGCCCCCGATGCGCGGCCGGCGTGTAGCAGCTCACGATGGTGGCGCTGCGCTCGCCCGCGCCGCACGCCTCGCCCGCCGAGCCGAGCGTGGGCAGCCGGTCGTTCATCTCGAGGCCCGACACCGACGCCACCTCGGCGCGGTCCTCGATGATGCCGAACAGGATGCGCGTGCCGAGGTTCCGCTCGAGGTACGCCTCCGTGGCCCGCCGGAACGCCCCGGCGTCGAAGGAGGGGTCCATGCCCCAGTACTCGAGCGACTGGGCGCACCGCAGATCGCTGATCAGGCCGATGTCCTCGCGGCGTGCGAAGCGGAACGACGAGTTGATCCGGCGCGCCTCCTGCAGCTGGCGGCACGTGCCCGCGCACGCCAGCTCCATCGGGCGGGCGAGCGCCGCATCGACGACGGCCGTCATGCCTGGCCGCCCTCGTCGCCGCACCCTCGACGCCCGCGGCGGTCGCGTCCGCGCGGGCCGAACGCGCCGCCGAGCCCGAACGGGAAGTCCTGCGGGCCGCCGCGCCCCGCGGGGCCGTCGGCGTTGCCGCGCATGAAGGAGAGCACCTCGTCGCGATGGCGGCGCGCCCGCTCGAGCGACTCGCGGCCGTCCTCGCCCATCGACTCCTCGAGCGCGGCGATCAGCCGATCGAGGTAGGCGGCCATCTGCTCCTGCTCCTCGTCGGTGAGGCACGAGAACGCCCCCGTCGGCGCGGCCTCCACCTGGTCGGCGTCGCGCCCCTTCTGGGTCAGCGTGACGAGCATGACGCGCTTGTCCTCCTCGGAGGGGTGGCGCTCCACGTAGCCGCCCTTCTCCAGCTTCGCCAGCATCTCGTTGAGCGACGAGACGCGGATGCCCAGCACGTGCGACAGGTCCTTCGTGCTGATATCGTCCTTGAGCTTGAGCATCGCGAGGATCCTGCCCTGCCCGCAGGAGGGGTCCACCACGGGGCCGGCCTCCGCGCGGACGCGGTGGCGCTGGCGTTGCAGCAGCCATTGCACCACCGTGAGCTTTTCGTACAGTTCCATGCTTCTATTCATAGCGTGCGTCCTTTCTCTGCGCGCCGTTAGTTCAACCGGTACCGTTTGAAAGATAAACCGGTGCCGGCAGAAAGTCAACACCCTTTCAACAGGTACCGGTTGAAACACGCGGTCCCCACAAGCGCCGCCCCCCTTCGTCCCGGCCGCCCCTTCCTACCGCACGGCAACGTTTCACCCGCCGTTTCCTGACGCCCGAGGCCGTTTTCTCACGTCTCGCCTACACCCTCCCAACGCGCCGTTTGCAGGAAAACGATTCGATGAGGGGGCGAATTATACTGCACGGCATCTACCCGCACGTACGCAAGGACACTCTATGAACATGACCACCCGATCCCATCCGGCGGCGCACGCCCGACGACTGCTCGTCGCGCTCGTCATCGCGCTGTCGGCCCTGGCCCTCGTGCTGCTGGCTCCTCCCCCCGCCCACGCGGAGGGATCGAAAGAGCTGGTCGCGCACGGCGGCTACCGTCCCTACACCGAACGATACAACGCCTCGACCGCCGGCGAGAGCCGGCTCACCGAGCTGTACGTGTACGTGAAGGAAGGGGAAACCGTCTCGTTCGGCACGAGCGTCAAAGACGCCGTGGCCCGGTTCACCAACGAGAAGATGGGCACGGATCTCTCCGACGCCGAACTGGCCGCGCTCAACCAGTGCGACATCGTCGTCTGCGACCCCGACTGGGTGCAGGAGCAGAAGGACAGCGCCGGCACCGGCAACTCGCACGCCTACCCCTACTTCCAAGGCGCGCGCGACACGCGCGTCACCACCTACGACGTGAACGGCGCCGCCACCGCCGACAGCGGGACCGCCGGCTACATCGGCAGCGTCGCGCGCGAGACGGGCGGCCCCACCGGCCCCGACGGCGACGGCTACGCGCCCCTCACGTTCACCGCGCAGAAGAGCGGCGTCTACCTGTTCAAGTTCTACTCGCAGTCGCTGTCCAGCCGCAACCCGCAGCCCTACCTCACCACCGACGACCGGGCCTTCACGTCGGCCGCGCAGGCCGGCGGCAGCGTCGCGGCCTGGGACATCACCGTGTCGAACGGCGACGGCGCGCAGAACGGCCGCGTGTTCACGCAGAAGCTGTTCCTCAACATGGGCAACAACTTCGACAAGGCGGGCATCCTCAAGTCGCACATGTTCGCCGTCACCGACGACAACTACCACTACGAGATCGACTTCAACGGCATGGACCCGTTCGGCTTCGTGTTCTTCGCCAACAACCGCGGCCTGCTCGACGGCTCGCTCGACGACCGCGCGGGTACGCGCTCGCTGTACCACTCGGTGCGCTCGCAGAACAACGCGCTGTCCGACCTGGCCGAGCACGGCGTCATCCTCAACAACGCGCCCACGAACGACCTCGACCGCACCTACAAGCTGTTCTTCAACAACCCCACCGACCCCGAGGTGCTGGCCGCGCTCGGCATCGCCACGCCCGACGGCGAGAACGCCATCAGCAACTTCACGTTCACCGGCAACCCCAGCCCCAACCCCGCCGCGCCCGAACTCAAGGCGAACGAGGGCTTCGTGGGCGAGGGCGGCACGTTCTCGTTCGACGTGGGCGACGTGGCGGCCACCTCGTACGAGATCACGCTGAGCTTCGGCGACAACAACACCGTGACGCTGTCGAACACGCTCGTGAAGAACGGCACGAACACCATCGCCTGGGACGGCCTCGACGCGAACGGCGTCAAGGTGCCCGCCGGCACGTACGACCTGAACAACGTCGCCATCAAGCTGAAGGGCGGCGAGGTGCACTTCCCGCTGCTCGACGTGGAGAACAACTACGACGGCGTGAAGATCCACCGCCTGGGAGCCGACGGCACGCCCGTGGACTCCACCGTGTACTACAACAACAGCTCCTCGAACGCCGGCGACGTCACGCCGCCGTGGAGCATGTCGAACTGGGCCGTGGCCGACACGCAGGACCACAGCGTGACGGGCGTGGACACGTCCTCCCAGGGCGCGATGGCCTATCAGAACCGCGCGGGCGACCAGACGGCGCTCGACATCTGGGCCTACCACGACACCCCCATCGTGCTGCAGAACTTCCAGTTCAAGCTCATGGACGTGCCCACGAAGCTCACCGTGCACAAGACGTGGGACCACGGCGCGAACCATGCCGCCCCGCTGCCCTCCTCCATCGACGTGGAGCTCTTGGCCGACGGCACGGTCATCGACACGCAGACGCTCACCGCGCCGACGGTCGGCGGCGAAGACGGGGGTACCTACACCTGGACCGGCCTCGACCCGAACAAGAGCTACACCGTCCGCGAGGCCAACGTGCCCGAGGGCTACCAGCCCTCCGAGGCCATCGCCGGCGACAACGACGAAGGCTGGTCCATCGAGCTGACGAACACCTACACCGGCAACGTGACCACCGTCGAGGTGGAGAAGCAGTGGAGCGGCACGCAGCCCCCCGCCGAGCTCCCCATCTCCGTCGTCGGGCGCGACGCCGCCGACAACGTGCAGTTCCGCCAGGACTTCGTGCTGAACGCCGGCAACAACTGGAAGGCCACCATCGACAACCTCACGCCCGACCAGCAGGCGCTGTGGTTCTCCATCGAGGAGACGCTGCCCGACGGCTACCGCCAGATCGGCGACGCGAACAAGCTCACGCCGAACGGCGACGGCACGTCCACCCTCTCGTTCACCATCACGAACCAGAAGGTGATCGACCTCACCGTAACGAAGGCGTGGGACGATGACGACAACAGCCAGGGCATCCGCCCGACCACCGTGGAGATGCAGCTGCTCAAGGACGGCCAGCCCTTCGGCGACCCGGTGATCCTCAGCGAGGAGAACAACTGGTCCTACACGTGGAAGGACCTCGTCGACGACGGTTCCTATTCCGCGTTCAAGGTGTACGAATCGTCCGACCTGGGCGAGTACACCTCCTCGGCCGACTCCCCCGACAACGCGGCCGACTTCACCGACGGCATGGCGACCGTCACGAACACCCTGCCGCCCACCATGTCGTTCACGGCGATGAAGCTGTGGGTGGGCACCCCGCTCGGAAGCACGCCCGCCAGCATCGACGTGCAGCTGTACCAGAACGGCGAGCCCTACGGCGACCCCGTCGCCCTGAACGGCACCGGCGGCTGGCAGCACACCTGGTTCGGTCTGCCCACGACCGACGCCAACGGCGACGAGGTAACGTACTACGCGCTCGAGACCGCCGTGCCGCCCGACTACGAGGCGAACATCACGAACAACGAGCACGAAGCGGTCATCACGAACACCTACACGGGCGGCGTGGCCTCCATCGTCGTGCAGAAGGAGTGGACGGGCACGCAGACGCCGGCCAGCATCGACGTTCGCGTAACCGGCACGAACGCTGCCGGCCAGCAGCAGTACGACTCGGGCGCGGTGACCCTCACCGCCGAGGGCGGCTGGCGCGCCGAGCTGCCCATCGCCGTCGGCATGCGCACCCTGACCTTCGACGTGTCCGAAGTCGTGCCCGAGGGCTACCGCCAGCTCGACTCGACGAGCAGCCTGTCCGAGGACGGCAAGACCCTCACGTTCACCCTCACGAACGAGAAGCTCATGGATCTCAAGGTGACGAAGGCCTGGGTCGACGGGGGCGACGCGTCGGGACAGCGCCCGGCAAGCGTGCAGATGCAGCTGCTCAAGGACGGCGCGCCCTTCGGCGACCTGGTCACCGTGGGCCCCGACACGAACTGGTCGTACCAGTGGAACGGCCTGGCCGACGACGGCAGCGTCTACACCGTGTACGAGACCACCGACCTGCCCGGCTACACCTCGGACGCGTCGTCCGCCGACAGCGCCGTGGGCTTCGAGAACGGCGAGGCCGTGATCACGAACGCCCTGATACCCACCACCTCGTTCACCGTCGCGAAGGAGTGGGTCAACGACTCCGACACCCCGCTGCCCGGCAGCGTGGACGTGCAGCTGTACCAGAACGGCGAGGCCTACGGCAGCGCCGTCACCCTCACCGAGGCCGGAGGCTGGCGCCACACCTGGACGGGCCTGCCCTCCCAGGGCATGACCTACACGGTCGACGAGGTGACCATGCCGCCGCAGTACACCTCCACCACCATGACCGACGAGAACGGCGCCACCATCACGAACACGTACACGGGCGGCGTGGCGCACGTGCTGGTGAAGAAGGACTGGCTCGGCGGGCAGGCGCCCGCAAGCCTCGACGTGCGCGTGACCGGCACGAACGCCGACGGCGAGCAGAAGTACGACTCGGGCACGGTGACGCTCTCCCCCGACAACGGCTGGAGCGCCGACCTGCCCATCGACGTGGGGATGCGCAACCTCTCGTTCGAGCTGTCCGAAGTGCTGCCCGACGGCTACCGGCAGATCGGCACGAGCACCACGCTGTCCGACGACGGCACCGTGCTCACGTTCTCGCTGCAGAACCAGAAGGTTACCAGCCTGACCGCCACCAAGGCGTGGGAGGACAACGACAACAGCCGCGGCTCCCGCCCGTCCAGCGTCAGCTTCCAGCTGCTCAAGGACGGCGTGCCCTACGGCCCGCACGTCATCGTCGACGCGAGCGGCGCCTGGTCGCACACCTGGACCGACCTGCCCGACGACGGGTCGGTGTACACGGTGTACGAGCCCGACGCCCTGCCGAAGTACGACTCCGACGCGCCCTCCATCGACGACGCGATCGGGTTCCCGGGCGGCAGCGCCACCATCACCAACCGCATCGTCGTGCCCACCACCTCGTTCTCGGTCGAGAAGACGTGGGTGAACGACTCCGACACCCCGCTGCCCGGCAGCGTGGAAGTGCAGCTGTTCCAGAACGGCCGCGCCTGGGGCGACCCGGTCACGTTGACCGAGGCCGACGGATGGCGCCACACCTGGACCGACCTGCCCGACGACGACACGACCTACACCGCCGAGGAGGTTGCCGTGCCTCCCGGATACGCCTCGTCCGTCACCACCGAGGACGGCGTGAGCACCATCACGAACACGTACACCGGCGGCGTGGCGCACATCGTGGTGAAGAAGGCCTGGACCGGCACCGCGACGCTCCCGACAAGCCTCGACGTGCGCGTGACCGGCACCGACAAGGACGGCCAGCAGCGCTACGACTCGGGCACGGTGACCCTCACCGCCGAGGGCGGCTGGCAGACCGAGCTGCCCATCGACGTGGGGATGCGCAACCTCGCGTTCACGGCCACCGAGACGGTGCCCGAAGGCTTCGAGCTGGTCAGCACCGAGAGCGCGCTGTCGGAGGACGGCACGACGCTCACCCTGACGTTGACCAACAAAGCCGACGAGCCGCCCGTCGAGCCGCCCGTCACCCCGGTCGAGCCGAACCCGCCCACCACGCCGGGCACCCCGCAGACGCCCGGCACGCCCGCGACGCCGGGCACGCCCGCCACGCCCACGAGCATCGGCGGCTCCCCCGTCGCCACCGGCGACGCGCTGGGCGGCGCGCTGGCGGCCCTGGCCGCGCTCGCGGCCGCCGCAGCCGGCACGCTGGCGGTAACCGTCCGCCGCCGCAAGACGCGCCGCAACTAGCGCGCCCCGCCCCAGCGCACGCATTCAGACGCAAAAAGCCCCGGTGGATCACCGGGGCTTTTTCGTGAACAGCGGCGTACGGCCGTCGCGTTGCCGGCGGCTGCAAGCCGCATCTCGTCGAGCGCGTTCGAGCCTTACGCCGCCTGAGCGGCCCTCAGCTGAACGTTGCACCACGCCTTGTCGGCAGCGAGCGTCGTCTTGCGGGCTTCCTCCTCGGAAATCCCGGCAAGCTTCTCCTCGATGGCGGCCAGCTGCTCGCGCACCTGCTCGACATCGATCGCGGACACCGGCAGGGCGCGGTCGGCCAGGATGATGACCTTGTCGTCCGTCACCTCGACGTAGCCGCCCTGCAGGGCGTAGCGCGCCACATCTCCGTCAGCGGTCGCCTTCACGCGCGCCTCGCCATCGGCAAGCACGGACACGAGCGGCGCATGGCCCTTCAGGAAGCCCATCTCGCCTTCAACGCCGGGCACGACGACGAGCTCGGCCTCTTCCGAGACCAGCTTCGCCACCGGCGTCACGATGTCGCACATGAACCCAGCCATTATGAAGCCTTCTTCATCTCTTCATACGCAGCGTAGACGTCCTCGATGGAGCCCTTCATGCGGAAGCACTGCTCGGGGATCTCGTCGCACTCGCCGTCGAGAATGGCGGCGAAGGAGCGGATCGTGTCCTCAAGCTTGACGTACTTGCCCGGCAGGCCCGTGAACTGCTCGGCCACGTGGAAGCACTGGCCGAAGAACTGCTGCGCCTTGCGGGCACGGTTCACGATCTTCTTCTGGTCCTCGGACAGTTCGTCCATGCCGAGGATGGCGATGATGTCCTGCAGGTCCTTGTAGTTCTGCAGCAGCTCCTGGATGCCCACGGCCACGCGATAGTGCTCGTCGCCGACGATCTGCGGGTCGAGCGCGCGGGAGGTGGACTCCAGCGGGTCGACGGCCGGGTAGATGCCCAGCTCGGAGATCGAACGGGACAGAACCGTCTTCGCGTCGAGGTGCGTGAACGTCGTGGCCGGCGCGGGGTCGGTCAAGTCGTCGGCGGGCACGTACACGGCCTGCACCGACGTGATGGAGCCGGTGGTCGTCGACGTGATGCGCTCCTGCAGGTCGCCCATCTCGGTGGCCAGCGTCGGCTGGTAACCCACGGCAGACGGCATACGGCCGAGCAGAGCGGACACCTCGGAGCCGGCCTGCGTGAAGCGGAAGATGTTGTCCACGAACAGCAGCACGTCCTGGCCCTGATCGCGGAAGTACTCCGCCTCGGTGAGGCCCGCCAGGCCGACGCGCAGACGCGCTCCCGGAGGCTCGTTCATCTGACCGTACACGAGGCAGGTCTTGTTGATAACGCCCGAGTCGCTCATCTCGAGGTAGAGGTCGGTACCCTCGCGGGTACGCTCGCCCACGCCCGTGAACACCGACGTGCCGCCGTGCTCCTGGGCCAGGTTGTTGATGAGCTCCTGGATGATAACGGTCTTGCCCACGCCGGCGCCGCCGAACAGGCCCGTCTTGCCGCCCTTGACGAAGGGCTCGACGAGGTCGATGGCCTTGATGCCGGTCTCGAAGATCTCGGTCGTCGTGGACAGCTCGTCGTAGTCCGGGGCCGGTCGGTGGATGGGCATGTAGCCCTGCACCTCGGGCATCGGCTTCTCATCGATGGGCTCGCCGATGACGTTCCAGATGCGGCCCAGGGTCTCGGGACCCACGGGCATCATGATCGGATGGCCCGTATCCACCACATCGAGGCCGCGGACGAGACCGTCCGTCGAGCTCATGGACACCGAGCGGACCAGGTTGCCCGGCAGGTGCGTCGCAACCTCGAGCACGAGGTGCAAGTCGCCCGCCAGGGTTTTCGCATCAACCGTCAGCGCGTTGTAAATCGCCGGCAGCTGATCAGGGGGGAACTCGACGTCGACAACGGGACCGACGATACGCACGATGCGTCCGACAGCGCCTTTGCTGGCCTCGATCTCCTCCTTCGTAAGTAATTGTTCAGCCATTTAATCCTCCAAAGCCGCTGCGCCACCGACGATCTCGGAAATCTCCGTCGTGATAGCGCCCTGGCGTACGCGGTTATACAGTCTAGTCAACGTTTCGATCACTTCGGTAGCGTTGTCCGTAGCCGACATCATGGCGTTGCGGCGCGCGCCCTGCTCGGCGGCTGCCGAGTCGATGAGCGCATGGTACAGCGTCGTACGCACATACGCCGGCAGCAAGCGGTCGAGAACGGCCTCGGCACTCGGCTCGAAGATCACGTCGCCCTCAAGCCTCGCATCGCCCTCGGACAGCTGCACGCCGTCGGCGGCAAGCTCGGCCTCGAGCGCAGTGGTGTCGACAGGCAGCACGAGCTCCTCGCGCAGCACCTGCTCGGCAGCGTTCTTCATGTGGTTGTACACGACGACCACTTCGTCGATCGTGCCGTTCTCGTACCCGTCGATGGCATACGCCGCAACGGAAGCGGCCTCCTCCATCGTCGGATCCGCAGAGAGGTCCGCGAACGCGAGCTTCGGCTCCACATTTCGGTAGGTGAAGTACCCGACGGCCTTCTTACCGCAGGCAACGATCTCGACGGACGCGCCTGCGGCCTGCTTTTCCTTCATGAGACGCTCGACGTGCCTGAGCACGTTGCTGTTGAAACCGCCGGCAAGACCGCGGTCCGACACGACCACGACGAACAGCACGTTCTTCACTTCGTCGTGCGTGCGCAACAGTGCGTTTTCGGAGCCACCTACACGCTTGGCAACGTTGGCCAACATTTCAACCATGGAATCGGCATACGGGGTCGCAGCCGTCACGCGCTCTCCAGCGCGACGGACTTTGGCACCCGCCACCATCTGCATGGTACGCGTAATCTGCTTCGTCGAAGAGACGGAGCCGATACGCCTTTCTATGTCGTGAAGGTTGGGCATAGTCTACCTGCCTTAGGAAACCGAAGGCGAGAACTGCAGCTTGAAAGCTTCAATCGCAGCGTTCAGGTCGGTTTCGATGGTGTCGGTAAACTTCTGCGCCTTCTCGAGCGCTTCGACGATCTCCGGCTTGGAAGCGTGGATGAAGTCGAGGAACTCGCCGCGGAAGCGGACGACGTCGGGCACGGGGATGTCGTCGAGGTAGCCATGCGCACCAGCGTAGATGGACATAGCCTGATCCATGACGGGCATCGGCACGTAACGACCCTGCTTCAACAGCTCGGTCATATGGGCACCGCGGTTCAGCTGATCCTGCGTGGACTTGTCCAGGTCGCTGCCGAACTGCGTGAACGCCTGCAGCTCGCGGTAGGACGCGAGGTCGAGGCGCAGCGTGCCGGCAACCTGCTTCATAGCCTTGACCTGCGCGGAGCCGCCGACGCGCGACACCGAGATGCCGACGTTGACCGCGGGGCGCTGGCCCTGGAAGAACAGGTCGGTGGACAGGAAGATCTGACCGTCCGTGATGGAGATGACGTTGGTCGGGATGTAGGCGGACACGTCGCCGGCCTGCGTCTCGATCATGGGCAGCGCCGTGAGCGAGCCCGCACCGTACTCGTCGGACATCTTGACCGCGCGCTCCAGCAAGCGGGAGTGCAGGTAGAAGATGTCGCCCGGGTAGGCTTCGCGTCCCGGCGGGCGGCGCAGCGTCAGCGACATCTGGCGGTAGGCCACGGCCTGCTTGGACAGGTCGTCGTAGATGCACAGCACGTGGCGGCCCGGGTTCTCGGCCGTGGCCGGCTGGCCGTCCTCGCCGTTGTACATGAAGTACTCGCCGATTGCGGCACCCGCCATCGGGGCGATGTACTGCAGCGGCGCGGAGTCGGACGCGGAGGCGTTCACGATGATCGTGTACTCCATCGCGCCATGCTTCTCCAGCGTCTCCACCAGGCCGGCAACCGTGGATGCCTTCTGGCCGATGGCGACGTAGATGCAGATCATATCCTTGCCCTTTTGGTTGATGATGGCATCAACCGCGATGGACGTCTTGCCGGTCTGGCGGTCGCCGATGATCAGCTCGCGCTGGCCGCGACCGATGGGGATCATCGAGTCGATGGCCAGGATGCCGGTTTGCATCGGCTCCTCGACGGGCTGGCGCTGAATGACGCCGGGGGCCTTGAACTCCACCGGGCGCATGCCGTCGGCTTTGATGGGGCCCTTGCCGTCGATCGGCAGGCCGAGCGGGTTCACCACGCGGCCGAGCATCTCTTTGCCCGAGGGGATCTCCACGATACGACCGGTCGTCTTGACCTGATCGTTTTCCTTGATTGCGGTGACGTCACCAAGCAACACGGCGCCGACTTCGTCCTCTTCGAGGTTCTGGGCCATACCGTAGACGGTCTGGCCGTTGGAACCCACGAACTCGAGGAGCTCGCCCGCCATGGCGTCTTTGAGACCGTCGACGCGCGCAATGCCGTCGCCGATCTGGATGACGGTTCCGACTTCGCGAGACTCGACGCTCGTATTGAGGGCATCAAGCTGCTTGCGCAGTGCATCGTCAATAGACTGTGCGGTGATTTCAGTCACTAGCATTCACCTCCATCTGTTGATAGTTTGAGCACGTTGCGAGCGCTTTCCAACTGCGACAGGACGCTGGCGTCGATTCGCTTGCCGTTGGCGCTCATCAATATGCCGCCGAGCAGGGACGGGTCGATGTGCTCGCGCAACACGACGTTCGTTCCCAGGTCGGCCTCAGCTTTCTTCGTAATGACCTCGCGCAGATGATCGTCCAGGTCGACGACGGTCGTGACGTCGACGACGGTGACGTTCAGCTTCTGTTCGAGCTGTTCTCCATAGCTGGCCCATACGCGCGACAGCAACGCGAAGTCCCCGCGCTCGGCCATGACGGCCAGAACGTCGACGAGGACGGGGTTGCATGATGCGAACAGGTTGCGCACCAGCTGACCCCTCTGCTCGGGCGTATAGGAGCTGTCCTCCAAGGCGTCGGAGAGATCCATGTTCGAACGTGCGATGCGCATGATGCGCTCGGCCTGGTCGCGGACCTCGAGCACGGCGTCCTGACCGCCTGCTTCGTATGCGCCGTCCAACAGAACGGACGCATACGTCGCGACCTTCTCTTTGAGAATTTGGCGGTTAGTTGGCATTGAAACTGCCCGCCTCGTTCACGTAGCGCTCGATGATCTTGCGGTGCTCGGCGTCGTCGAGATCCTCGCCGATCAGGCGGGACGCAACGGCGACGGACAGGTCGGCAACCGAGCCCTGGAGCTCGGAGATGGCGGCCTTCTTCTCCGCTTCGATGGCGTTGTGCGCCTTGTCGATCATCGCGGTGGCCTCGGACTGCGCCTTGTCGGTGATGTCGGCCTTCACGGCCTCGCCCGTCTTCTTCGCATCGGCGACGATCTGGGCGGCCTGGGTCTTGGCATCCTCCAACTGGCGTTTGTATTCCTCAAGCACGCGCTCGCTTTCGACGCGAGCCTGCTCGGACTTCTCAAGGGAATCCTTGATGGTCATCTCGCGCTTCTCCAGCATGGCCTCGAACTTCGGCCAACCGAACTTGGCCAGAACGATCCAAAGCAGGATGAAGATCACGAGCATGGGGATGAACTCCGCCATGTCGGGCAGGATGGCGCTCAGGCCGCCCGATGACTCTTCTTCAGCCGCGAACGCGAGCGCAGGGAAAGCAAACGTCATGCCGGCGCCGGCAAGCGCGGCAAGCCCGATGCGGGCCGATGTTTCTTTCGCTTTAGCTTTCACGTACGTTACCTCCTTGTAAGCCTTATACGGCACGGTATCCGAATGAGGCTTGTTACACGATGAAGGTAAGCACGAAGCCGATGAGGCCCAGGGCCTCGGCGAGAGCGGCACCGATGATGAAGTTCGTGAACAGACGACCCTGCAGTTCGGGCTGGCGAGCGGTCGCAACGCAGCAGCCGTAGCAGGCGATGCCGATGCCCAGGCCAGGGCCGATGGTCGACAGGCCGTAGCCCACGAGCTTCAAAGCCGCAAGAGCGAGTGTAATTTCCACAGTTTCCTCCTTTTACCGTTCTCGGGCTTTTCCCGAGAACCATGGACACCTTCTATGTCAACCAGCCGTGGAATAGCCGGCTAAACACCTAACGTTTCCCGCGCTTGGGCGCGAGGGGCCTCGATCGCGACCTAGTGGTCGGACGTGGCCAGGCCGATGTACACCGCGCTGAGGATGGTGAACACGTAGGCCTGCAGGAACGCCACCAGCACTTCCAGCGCGTACATCGCGAACAGGAACAGCATCCACGCGATGGAGACGCCGCCGACGGCAACGCCCGCGCCCTGGATGGCGGAGCCGATGAACACGCTGGTGAGCAGCGCGAAAATGCCGAGGACCATGTGGCCGGCGAACATGTTGCCGTAGAGTCGAACGGCCAGCGTGAGCACGCGCAGCACGGTGGAGAACAGCTCGAGGAACCACACGATGGGAACCATCGGCAGCGGCAGGCCGGCCGGAGCGAACGACTTGAGGTAGCCGCCAAGGCCCTTCGCCTTGATGCCCCAGAAGATGAAGTAGATGAACGAGATGGCCGAGAGCGCCCAGGTGATGCTGATGGACCCCGTGGGGGTCTTGCAGCCCGGGATGAGGCCCACGAAGTTGCTGATCAGGATGAAGAAGAACAGCGTGGCCAGGAACGGCAGGTGCTTCTTGTAGCCGTGGCCGATGGCGCTTTCGCCCATGTCCTTCTTCACGAACTCGTAGCCGTACTCCACCATGTTGGTGAACTTGTTCGTGGGGATGATCGTGAGGCGCTTGCTGGCCGCGAGCACGACGACGAGCGTGATGAGGAAGCAGATGAGCATCCACAGCACGTACTGCGTCATGCCGAACGACCCCGACCCGAACACGAAGGCGGAATCGAAAGAATGCTGCAGGTGGGGTACCTGTTCCGCTAGGGATTCAAGAGGATTCACGTGTCTTTACCTTTCCATCTTACTTCCGCACGAGATTGCTGACGCCGAACCCGATAGCCGCGACGGAAAGAGCCACGACCTCGGCAAGAACAAAGGGCAGGACGAATTCGCGCGCAAGCAGCGCGCAGGCGATAGCCGTAACGAAAAGCACAGCGACGGAGAGCAGCACACCCAAAAGAAGGGCACCGGCGTGCCCCAGGTTGCTGGTATCGGTCACTCGTCTCGTCATGCGCAAACCGGCGAACAGCGGAGCGAACCCCGCGATGCCTGCAAGCGCCCCCAGTACAATAGCTAGTGCCATGTCCCACTTTCTTCTTGACCGTCGAGCGCACACGCGCGCATCCATACCAAGCCACGACGTATGATAACGGAACTTCACGTTTGTCCAACGTCGAGGTTACAAAAAGTTACAAAAATAGGGTGAGTGGAGGAATAAACCGGTCAAAAAACTGCATAAAGCTCGCGTGAACGGTGAGCGAAACCGTATAAAAGGCGGGCGGAGCGCGGGCGGGCGGCCGCGGAGGGCGCCGGGGACGCC
This sequence comes from Eggerthella hominis, assembly GCF_014287365.1. Taxonomy (NCBI): domain Bacteria; kingdom Bacillati; phylum Actinomycetota; class Coriobacteriia; order Eggerthellales; family Eggerthellaceae; genus Eggerthella; species Eggerthella hominis. The sequence continues at coordinate 100,971 of NZ_JACOOA010000006.1, read as the reverse complement.
TTCGGGCGCCCTCCCCTACAGGTCGAACACGCGCAGCTTCATGCCCGCCTCCTCGAGCATGGACATGGCCAGCTCGTCGGGATACGGGTTCTGGTAGACGATCTCCTCGATGCCGGCGTTGATGAGCATCTTGGCGCACACGACGCACGGCTGCGTGTTGATGTAGATGGACGCGCCCGTGATGTTGATGCCGTAGCGCGCCGCCTGGATGATGGCGTTCTGCTCGGCGTGCAGGCCGCGGCAGATCTCGTGGCGCTGCCCGCTGGGCACACCGAGCTGAGAGCGCAGGCAGCCGGTCTCGGCGCAGTGGCGCATGCCCGTGGGCACGCCGTTGTAGCCGGTGGCCAGGATGCGACGGTCCTTCACGATGACCGCCCCCACGGCGCGGCGCATGCAGGTGGTGCGGGTGGCCACCTCGTTCGCCAGCGTCATGAAGTACTCGTCCCAGCTGGGGCGCTTGTCAAGCAAAGGCTCGGTTGTCGTTTCCATGGGCATCCCGTCTCTCGGTTCAAGCTTCCTACGGCGCGGGGCGGCGCGTGCGGCTCGCGGAACAGAGGCCGGCGCCGTGAAAGGGCGCCGGCCCCGGCGCGCTACTTCGTGCCGAAGATCCTGTCGCCGGCGTCGCCGAGGCCGGGGACGATGTAGGCGTGATCGTTCAGGCACTCGTCGATGGCGCAGGTGTAGATCTGCACGTCGGGATCGGCCGCGAGCACGGCCTCGATGCCGACCGGCGCCGCCACGAGCACGACGAGCTTGACGTTCTTCACGCCCTGCTGGCGCAGGTAGTGGATGGCCGCCGTGGCCGAACCGCCCGTGGCCAGCATCGGGTCCACCACGAGCACGCTGCGCTGGGCGATGCTGTCGGGCAGCTTCGCGTAGTACTCGTGCGGCTCGTGCGTGTCGGGGTCGCGGTACATGCCGAGGTGGCCGACGAACGTGGAGGGCATGAGCTCCTGCAGCCCCTCCACCATGCCGAGGCCGGCGCGCAGGATGGGGACGATGACCATCTTCTTGCCCGCCACCTGCTTGCACGTGGTCTTGCAGATGGGCGTTTCCACCTCGACGTCCTCGAGCGCCAGGTCGCGCGTGGCCTCGTAGCCCTCGAACATGGCCAGCTCGCGCACGAGCGCGCGGAAATCCTTCGAGGACGTGTTCTTGTTGCGCAGCTTGGACAGCTTGTGCTGGACCATCGGATGGTCGACGACGGTGACGCGGTCGTAGTGCATGGGCGAGGCCTTCTTTCTTGCGGTCTGGTTCCTGTTCGGTTCTAGTAGTCGAGCTCGGGGTAGAGCGGGTGGGCGGCCAGCAGGGCGTCGGCCTTGGCGCGCACGTCGGCGAGCTTCGCGTCATCGGCGGCGTTGAACACCGTGGCGGCGATGAGCTGCCCCACCTCGTAGAAGTCGTCGGCCGTGAAGCCGCGCGTGGTGGCGGCGGCGGAGCCCACGCGGATGCCGCTCGTGACGAACGGGCTGCGCGGCTCGTTGGGGATGGAGTTCTTGTTCACCGTGAGGCCCACGCTCTCGAGCAGCCTCTCGGCGTCCTTGCCCGTGACGTCGGCGGCCGTGAGGTCGACGAGGCACAGGTGGTTGTCGGTGCCGCCGGACACGAGGCGCAGGCCGCCGTCCATCATGCCCTGGCCGAGCGTGCGGGCGTTCTCCACCACGTGGTCGATGTACTCTTTGTAGGCGGGCTGCTGGGCCTCGCCGAACGCGATGGCCTTGCCGGCGATGACGTGCATGAGCGGGCCGCCCTGCGCGCCGGGGAACACGGCCTTGTCGATCTTCTTGGCGATGTCCTCGTCGTTGGACAGGATGAAGCCGCCGCGCGGGCCGCGCAGCGTCTTATGGCTCGTGGACGTCACGACGTCGGCGTGCGGCACGGGGCTCGGGTGCGCGCCCGTGGCCACGAGGCCGGCGATGTGGGCCATGTCCACCATGAAGTACGCGCCCACCTCGTGCGCGATGGCGGCCATGCGCTCGAAGTCGATGACGCGCGGGTAGGCGCTCGCGCCGCCCACGAGGAGCTTCGGGCGGACGTCCTTGGCGATGCGCTCCACCTCGTCGTAGTCGATGGTCTCGGTCTCGGGATCGAGGCCGTAGGCGGCGAAGTTGTAGAAGCGCCCCGAGAAGTTCACCGGCGAGCCGTGCGTGAGGTGGCCGCCCTGGTCGAGGCTCATGCCCAGCACCGTGTCGCCCAGCTCGAGCAGCGCGGCGTACGCGCCGAAGTTCGCGTTCGCGCCGCAGTGGGGCTGCACGTTCGCGAAGTTCGCGCCGAACAGCTCGCAGGCGCGGTCGCGCGCGAGGTCCTCCACGAGGTCGACCTTCTCGCAGCCGCCGTAGTAGCGCTTGCCGGGATAGCCCTCGGCGTACTTGTTCGTGAGCACGCTGCCCACGGCCTCCATGACGGCGGGCGACGTGAAGTTCTCCGAGGCGATGAGCTCGATGGAGTCGCGCTCGCGGGCGAGCTCCTGGCGCATCGCGTCGGCGACGGCCGGATCGGTCTGGGGTACGTACTGGAGGGCCATGGGCGGTTCCTTTCGATGAGTACGAAGCGAAGTGATCATGCTAGCACAGGACGGCGGGCGCACGGCCCGCCCGGTTATTCGTTCTCGAGAGCGGCGATCTTCTCCACGCGACCTGCGTGGCGCCCGCCGCCGAAGGCGGTGCTGACGAAGGCGTCGAGGATCTCGCGGTTCGTGGGCTCGTCGACGAAGCGGCCCGACACGGCGACGACGTTCGCGTCGTTGTGCTCGCGCGCGAGGGCGGCGAACAGCGGGCTGGTGACGTTGGCGGCGCGGATGCCGTCGATCTTGTTGGCGGCCACGGCCATGCCGATGCCCGTGCCGCACACGAGCACGCCGCGCTCGGCGGCGCCGTCCACCACGTCGTGCGCGACGAGCGCGGCGTAGTCGGGGTAGTCCACGCGGTCGTCGCAGTCGGGGCCGCGGTCGATCACGTCATGGCCCTGCGAGGCCAGGTAGTCGACGAGCGCCTGCTTCTGCTCGAACCCCGCATGGTCGCTTGCAATGCTGATCTTCATCGATTCGTCCTTTCGTTAGCTCATCGTGCGCTCGACGGCGCGCTTCCAGCCCTCGAGCAGTTTCTCGTGGCGCTCGTCTTCCATGCCGGGCTCGTAGATCGCGTCCGACGAGCGCAGGGCGCGCAGGCTGTCGGCGTCCTTCCAGAACCCGGTTGCCAGGCCCGCGAGGAACGCGGCGCCGAGCGCGGTCGTCTCGGCGTTCTGGGGCCGGCGCAGCGGCGTGCGCAGGATGTCGCTTTGGAACTGCATGAGGAAATCGTTCGCGGACGCGCCGCCGTCCACGTTGAGCACGCTGAGCGGCACGCCGGCGTCGGCCTCCATGGCCACCGCGAGGTCGCGCACCTGGTACGCGAGCGACTCGAGCGCGGCGCGCACGATGTGCGCCCGGCCGGTGCCGCGCGTGAGCCCGTAGATGGCGCCGCGCGCCTCGGCGTCCCAGTACGGCGCGCCCAAACCGGTGAACGCGGGCACCACGTACACGCCGTCGGTGCCGTTCACGCTGCGGGCGATGGCCGAAGTGTCGGCCACGTCGTCGATGATGCCCAGGTCGTCGCGCAGCCACTGCATGAGCGCGCCCGCCATGAACACGCTGCCCTCGAGCGCGTACTCGGGGCCCGCGCCGGGGCCCGACGCGGCGATGGTGGTGACGAGGTTGTGCGTGGAGCGGCACGCCTCGCCGCCCGTGTGCATGAGCAGGAAGCAGCCGGTGCCGTACGTGTTCTTCGCCTGGCCCGGCTCGAAGCAGCACTGCCCGAACAGGGCCGCCTGCTGGTCGCCCGCCACGCCGCAGATGGGCACGTTCGGCACGATGCCGGCGCTGGCGGTGCGGCCGAACTCGCCCGACGAGGGACGCACGTCGGGAAGCATGGACGCGGGGATGCCGAACAGGTCGAGCAGCCAGGGGTCCCATGCGAGCTCGTGGATGTCGAACAGCATGGTGCGGCTGGCGTTCGTCACGTCGGTGGCGTGCACGCGGCCCTGCGTGAGCATCCAGATGAGCCACGTGTCGACGGTGCCGAAGGCCAGCTTGCCGGCCTCGGCGTCGGCGCGGGCGCCCTCCACGTGGTCGAGAATCCACTTGATCTTGCTGGCGGAGAAGTAGGCGTCGGGCACGAGACCCGTCTTGTCGACGATGGTGCGCGCCACCTGCGGATCGGCCGTCAGCTCGTCGATGATGGGCGCCGTGCGGCGGCACTGCCACACGATGGCGTTCATCACGGGCTCCCCCGTTTCGCGGTTCCACACCACGGTGGTCTCGCGCTGGTTCGTGATGCCGATGCTGTCGATGTCCTCCGAGCCGAGGTTGTGCGCCACCAACAGCTCGGTGAGCGCTCCCAGCTGCGACGACAGGATGTCGCGCGGGTCGTGCTCGACCCACCCGGGTTGCGGATAGAGCTGGGGAAACGGGTTCTGCACCGCATCGACGACGCACCCGCGCGCGTCGACGAGCATGGCGCGCGACGAGGTGGTTCCCTGGTCGAGCGCTACGACGTACTTTGGCATGCATGCTCCTCAATCCAATCGACCGTCTCAGTATAAACCTGAGCCCGCCCCGGTTCGTTGAGGATTTCGTGGCGCATGCCCTCGTACAGCTTCACCTCCACATCCTGCACACCGGCGCGGCGCAGCAGGTCGGCCGCCGCCCGCACGCCCTTGCCGCAACCGCCCACCGGGTCCTCGGCGCCGGAGACGAACAGCACGGGCAGGTCCTTCGGCACCTTCGCCGCGCACGACGGCGACACCACCTCGCCCGTCAGGTCGGTGAGCGTGGCGTAGCCGCCGACGGAGAACAGGGCGCCGCACAGCTCGTCGGCGATGTAGGCGTCCACGACGGCCGGGTCGGTGGATATCCAGTCGTGCGGCGTGCGCGGGTTCTCGACCTGCTTGGCGTACGCGCCCACGCCCATGTTGTCCAGGAGCGTGCTGCGGTAGTCGGGCCCCTTCGTCTTCGCGAGGAAGCGCGCCAGCGCGTTGCCGGCCTTCGACAGGACGAGGGGCTGCTGGCCCGTGCCGCAGATGACGGCCGCCGCCACGTCCTCGCCGTAGCGGGCCAAGTAGGCGCGCGTGACGAAGCTGCCCATGGAGTGGCCGAACATGATGTAGGGCGTCTGGCGCGAGTAGCGGGCGGTGACGGTCTTGCGCAGCTCGTGGACGTCCTCGATGAGGATCTCCTTGCCGTCCGGCGGCAGGCAGCCCAGCTCGTCTGCGGAGGCCACGCTCTTGCCGTGGCCGATGTGGTCGGCGGCGCACACCACGAAGCCGCGCCCCACGAGGAAGCGCGCGAACTCGTCGTAGCGCCCCACGTGCTCGACCATGCCGTGGACGATCTGCACGACGCCGCGCGGAGCCGTGCGGCGGCGGCTTCCCCGCGCCTGCGCCTGCTCCCACACGAGGCCTTTGATGGTGGACGTTCCGTCATGGGACAAAAAACCGATCGGCGCGACTGCAACCTCTGTATCCATATGATCCCCTCCCCAGGAGTTTTATCCCATTATACCCGCACGGGGAAGGTTCGGGCGGAAGCGTTACGCGAACGACCCCTGGGGAAGCCTCCGGGAAAAGCGCATGGCCCGAAAAGGGCCATGCGCCTTTCGGCCGGTTTGGCCCTTTCCAGGTCTCGGCAGCGACGCGGCGGCGCGGCACGCTGGGAGCCGCATGTTCCAACGAAACAAGGAGGAGAAATGGAACAAGGGAATGCATCGTTCTACTCGCGTCGTTCGTTCGTGAAGGGGGTGGCCCTCGCGGGCTCGGGCATCGCCGCGCTCGGCGCCCTTTCGGCCTGCGCGCCGAAGACCACGTCCGACGCCGGGCAGGACGCCGGCTCCGCGACGGTCGGGGCCGGCAGCGCCGAGGGCGTGAGCTGGACGTCCGAAGCCGATGTCGTCGTGGTGGGCTTCGGAGGTGCGGGCTCGGCCGCGGCGATCGAGGCCGCGGAAGCGGGGGCGAGCGTCGTGCTGCTCGAGCTCAACTCCCAGGGCGGCGGCTCGACGGCGGCCAACGGCGGCTACATCATGATGGGAGGCACCGATCTGCAGAAGAAGTTCGGGATCGAGGACAGCACGGAGAACTTCTACGCCTACCTGTCCGCCGCGGCGGGCGAGAACGCCGACGACGACGCCATCAGGCTGGTGTGCGAATCGGCGCCCGACCTGTATCGTTGGCTCGTCGAGCACGGCATGGACTTCGAGTCGGGCGTCTGCGACGAGAACCGCAACCTGTCGGCCGACAAGGGCGGCATCAGCCTGATGTACAGCGGCAACGAGCGCGCCCGCGACTTCGCCGCCGTGGCCGCCCCTGCGCCACGCGGGCACTGCCCGCAGCCGGGCTCCACCGGCCAGGACATGTTCGCCGCGCTCAAGGGAGCCGTCGAAGCCGCCGGCGTCGAGGTCATGTACGAGACGCCGGGCGCAAGCCTGCTGACCGACGGCGGCGGCCGCGTCGTGGGCATTGCCGCGAAGGGGCCGAAGGGCGACGTGTTCGTGAAGGCGAAGAAGGGCGTCGTGCTCACCTGCGGGGGCTTCGTGGACAACGAGGCCATGCTGAACGCGAACTACCCGTTCCTCAACAAGCGCGGCCCTCGCCTGACCACGGCGGGCTCCGAGAACGGCTCCGGCATCCTCATGGGGCTCGCTCTCGACGCCGCGACGCGCGGCATGGGGTGCTTCCAGATCGGGTACACGATCGTGACGTTCAGCGAGCCGCTGGCGCGGGGCATCCTCGTGGACGGCACCGGCCGCCGCATCGTCGCCGAAGACGAGTACAACTCGTTCCTCGGGAGGGCCATCATCATGGCCCCCACCTCGAGCTGCTACCTGATCGTCGACGACGCGACCCGCGCCGAAGGGGGCGGCAAGCTGGGAGACCCCCTCGTCAGCTCGAGCGACCTGGGCGAGATCGCCGCCAAAACCGGCATCGACCCCGACGTGCTGCAGCGCACGGTCGCGTTCTACAACGAGTCCGCCGCGCTGGGCAGCGATCGGGAGTTCGGCAAGAAGCAGCAGTTCCTCAAGGCCTTGGACGAGGGGACCCTGCACGTGTTCGCGGCGGGGTCGGAACAGTGCTACACGGCGAGCTGCGGAGGCCTCGCCATCGACCTCGACGCGCACGTGCTGGGCAACGACGGCGAGATCATCCCCGGCCTGTACGCCGCGGGACGCAACGCGGGAACCATCTACGGCTGGTACATGGGCAGCGGCTCGTCCATGCTCGACGTGCTCGTGTTCGGGCGCATCGCGGGACGCAACGCCGCGGCGGAAGCCTCAACGGAATAAGCTGGGCGGCGCGCGCTGCGTAAAGAGCCGGCGCGCTTGGTATAATGGCCGAATCCGCACGCGATAGCCGGGCGGATTCGGCTTTTTCCGTTTCCGATCGCCTCGAGGGAGACCCGCTCGCATGAAGAGCCCGAACAACGCGCCCCTGCTGCTGTCCTCGGTGGGTTTCGGCAACGCGACGCTCTGGTACTTCTTCTCGCATCCCTGGATCGTCGAAGGGCCCCTCGGCTCCACGGCCGGAATCGCCGAGGCGGGCGGCTCCAACACGCTGCCCGTCAGCTTCCTCATCGCCGCGACGCTTGCGATCGGCTACCTGCTGCACAAGCCCCTCGGCACCCGCCGCCTCGTGCGCGGCGCGATGGCGCTCATGCTCGTCTGCGCGCTCGCGATTCCCGCCCTGGCCGCCTGCGCGGCGTGGAACCTGCTGGCGCCCCGCGCGTTCTACCTCGCCTGGACGGCGGCCTCCAGCGTGCTCTTCGGGCTCGCCCACATCCTGTGGATCCATCGGCCGACCGAGCAATCGCTGCGCGAGACCATGGTGTCGCTCTCGCTGGGCCTGGTGTACGCCGGCGTCGCAGCCGCGCTGTTCGCCGGCGGGTCGCATGCGCTCATCGGGTGGTCGATCTGCGCGCCCCTCGCCTCCTGCCTGTCGTTCGCGCTGGCGTACCGCGGCGCGAGCGCCCGCATGCGCAACGGTGCCGAAGCGCAGCCCGCGGACGCCCTCGCGACGGCGAAGCGCATCCCCTTCGTCGCCATCTACGCCGCCATCATGGGGTTCGCCACCACGCAGTTCTTCATCCTCAACGCACCCGCCGCCCAGCAGGAGATCGGCGTGGCGACGGTCCCCCTCGTCGGCATGGTGTTCCTCTTCGCCGGGCTGTTCATGCTGAGGACCATGAACGTCACCTGGTTCCTGTTCCTCAGCGCCGTGTTCTTCGCAACGCTCATCCTGCTGTGGTTCGTGTACCCGGGGCTGACCGAGCCGATCCTCGGCGCGACGAGCTCGCTTCACTGGGTCAGCTTCATCCTCGTCGCCTGCTCGGCCCACGAATCCCGCCTGCTCCCCCAAGCGAGCTCGGCGTCGTCGACGTACGTCATGCTGGCCATCTACTACCTGGCGAGCGGCATGGGCAACGTCGCCATCCACCTCGGCATCGCCTCGCGCGGGCTCATCTGCCTGCTCGCCCTGGCCATCCTGCTTGCCGCCTTCGCGCTGGCGCGCCACGAGCGCGGCCTGTTCGCCTTCGAGGGCGGCATCGCACGCGAGGCTTCGGAGCGCCAGGAGGTGATCGGGCTCCTCGCCGCGCGGCACGACCTCACGCCGCGCGAGACCGACGTCTTCGCGCTGCTCGCCGAGGGCAACTCCCTCAAGCACATCGCCGAGACCCTCGTGCTGTCGGAGAACACCGTGAAGCGCCATCGCTCGAACGTGTACGCGAAGCTGCAGGTGGGATCGCGGCAGGAACTGCTCGACATCGTGCGGCAGAGCACGGCGGCCTGAGGCGGGATGCGGCCGGCCGCGTTGGAGGCGCTGGCCGCATCGCTCGCGCTGGAAGCGCCGTCCGCGCTGCAGGCGCCGTCCACCTGAAAGAGTGTTACGAATCTGAAAAACGTGTTACTATTCCCCCGTACCGTACATCAGGGAAGGGAAAGGACACCGCATGATCCGTAGCAAGCATCGGGGGCGCCTCGCCGTCGCGATGGCGACGACGCTCGCTGCCATCCTGTTCGTCGCAGCGCTCGCAGGATGCAGCACCCCGCAGGACGAAGCCGCGCAAGGCAGCGCCGCGCCGGAGCAGCAAGCTTCCACGCAAACCGTCACCGACATGGTGGGCCGCACCGTCGAGGTGCCGGCCAAGGCCGAGAAGGTCGTCGGCATCGGGTCGAGCTCCCTGCGCCTCATCGCGTATCTGGAAGCCGTCGACACGGTCGTGGGCGTCGAGCAATCCGAGCTCGAGGACAACGTCACCTGCAGCTACCGCCACGTGTACCACGACACGCTCAAAAACCTGCCCGTCATCGGCGACGGCGGCTCGAAGGGCGTCACGCCCAACGAGGAGGCCATCATGCAGGCGGGCCCCGAGGTGATCTTCGCCTCCATCGACAAGGACGCGGCCGATTCGCTGCAGGAGAAGACGGGCATCCCCGTGGTGTGCCTGACGCTGAGCGACATCGTGTTCGACCAGGTGTTCTACGACAACGTGAGCCTGGTGGGCAGCATCGTGGGCAAGCAGGATCGCGCCGACGAGATCGTCGCGTACATGAAGGACACGCAGCAGGACCTCGAGCAGCGCACGTCCGGCATCGCCGACGCCGACAAGAAGACGGCCTACGCCGCCGGCATCAGCTTCCGCGGCGGGCACGGTTTCGCCGGCACCGAGGCGCACTTCCCGCCGTTCGAGGAGACGGGCGTCGAGAACATCGCCGACGTGGCCGGCGCGAGCGGCGCTTTCGACATCGACCTGGAGAAGGTGACCGCCGCCCAGCCCGACTGCATCTTCGTCGAGGGCAGCAACCTCTCCCTCGTCAAGGAGGACTACGACAACAACCCCGGCTACTTCGCCGAGCTCAAGGCGGTGCAGGACCGGCAGACCTACACGCTGATCTCCTACCGCTTCTACGCCACGAACATCGAGCTGGCGCTGGCGAACTGCTATCAGGTGGGCGCCATGGTGTACCCCGACCAGTTCGAGGACGTCGACCCCACCGCGAAGCTCGACGAGATCACCGAGTTCTTCCTGGGCAAGAAGCTCTCCGCCGACCTGGCGGCCGAAGGCTACGAGTTCAAGCAGATCGACCTGACGAACATCGCGGCGTAGCGGCGCGGGAGCGCGGCCGGCACGACCGCGCGCATGCCGTCCCCGATCCGTCGGGACCATGGGAAAGGGGCCGCGAGGCCCCTTTCTCATGCGCGCAGGGCGCGCGGTGTTCGCACTCGGCGTACCCTCCTGAACGCGGGCGCGTCCACGAGCGGTACAGCGCCTCGAGCGCCCTTTGATCAGCCGCGACCATGTGCACGCCTCCTTTCGTCTCGAAGCGTCTCGGACGGCTCGTCCTTCGGGCCGTCCAGCGGAATGGCCACGGGCACGCCGGCCACCTGCTGCACGCAGAACGGCACGTCGTAGGTGGCCGAGAGCGTCTCGTCGGTCACGGCCTCGCGCCCGCCGCAGGCCACCACCGTGCCGTCGCGCACGAGCAGGAAGCGGTCGCAGAAGCGCAGGGCCAGGTTGATGTCGTGAATGACGAGCACGGTGGCCAGCGCCCCCTGCCGCGTGATGGAGCGCACCGTCTCGAGCACTTCCAGCTGGTTCTTCGGGTCGAGGGCACTCGTGGGCTCGTCCAGCAGCAGCACCTCCGGCTCCTGCGCGAGCGCGCGGGCGATGTAGACCTTCTGGCGCTCGCCGCCCGACAGCTCGTCCAGGAAGCGCGTCGAGAACGGCTCCAGGCCCAGCCGGTCGATGGTCTCGGCCACCACCGTGCGATCGTAGTCCGACAGCGCCCAGGTGAGGTGGGGACGCCGCCCGAGCAGCACCTGGTCGTACACGCTCAGGTGCGGGATGCGCTGCTGCTGGGCGACGTAGGCGATGTGCTGCGCGGTCTCGCGGCGGCTGAGCGACGCCAGCGCGCGGCCCTCCACCTCGACCGTGCCGGCCGTGGGCCTGACGATGCCGGCCAGCAGGTTGAGCAGCGTCGACTTGCCCGCGCCGTTGTTGCCGAGGATGGCGGTCACCGTGCCCGTGCGCACCTCCAGGCCGATGTCCTCGAACACGGCCCCGTCCGACGCGGGATAGGCGTACGACAGGCCGCGCGCGGAGAGCACGGCGACGTCCGCCAACGCCGCGTCGTGCTCGTGAAGCGGCGGCTCGCCATTCGGGGTCGCGTGCTCGTCGACCGGGTCGCCCGCCGCGTCGCACCCGTGCGGGACCTCCCCCTCCCCTTCTTCGTGCCGATGGTAATGGTTGTGCACCGTGCCGTCGGCGTGCTCGTGCACGTGGGCGTGCGCATCGAACACCCGGCGGGAAAGCGCCTCGGCCTCGTTGTCGTTGATGGAGGGGCAGAACCGCTCGCTCGGGCCGAAGCATCCCCCGATGGAGCCGGCCACGTCCCTCGTCCTCAGCGGCCGCCCGCCGCCCAGCGCGCTCATCGTTTGTACCCCCGGTACAGCAGGTACAGGAACAGCGGCGCGCCCAAGAACGACGTGATGGCGCCGATGGGCAGGATGATGGGCGATATGACCATGCGCGCGGCCAGGTCGCTCGCCAGCATGATGATGGCGCCCAGCACCAAGGAGGCGGGCAGCAGGAAACGGTAGTCGTCGCCCACGAAGCGGCGCGCGATGTGCGGCGCGATGAGGCCGATGAAGTTGATGAGCCCCACGAACGACACCATGACGGCGGCCATGAGCGAGGCCACCACCACGCCCAGCACGCGCGTGCGCTTCACGTCGACGCCCAGGCCGCCCGCCACATGGCCGCCGTTCTGCAGCGCGTTGTAGTTCCAGCGGTTGGCGAAGAAGTACGCGGCGCATGCGGTTCCCAGCAGCGCCATGAGCCCGATCTGCGACCACGTGGCGCGACCGAGGTCGCCGAACTGCCAGAAGATGACCTTCGTGAGCTCGAGGTCGTCCGAGAAGTACTGGATGATGGTGGACGCGCCGGCCCACAGCGCCGAAAGCGCCACGCCCACCAGGATGATGCTCTCGGGGCTCGAGAACCCCAGCCGCGAGAACAGCAGCACGATCAGGCTGGACGCCATCGCCCCCGCGAACGCGAACAGCGCGATGGTGCCCATGCCCACGTTCGTGGACGAGCCGGCGAACGACGGGATGATCAGCAGGATGGCGACCGTGGCGCCGAAGGCGGCCCCCTGCGAGATGCCCACGGTGGACGCGGAGGCCAACGGGTTCTCCAGCACGCTCTGCAGCGCGGCGCCCGCCAGCGCCAGGCCCGCCCCCGCCACGATGGCGCACACCACCCGCGGCAGGCGGATGGAGCGCACCGTCATGACGTCCTGGGACGAGCCGAATCCGAACAGCGCCTGGGCGCTGTCGAGCAGCCCCATGTCCGACGCGCCGCTCGCGAGGGCCGCGAAGGCGACGAGCACGCACGCTGCGACGAGCGCGGCGATGATCGCCACGTTGCGCCGCTCGATGCCCTTCTGCCTATCGGCTATCCGAACGGCTTGAACGGTCACTAGAACCCTTCCCGCTCGTACGCATCGTAGCAATCGAGGCAGACCAGCTTGCCGTCCTGCACGCGCAGGCCGAACTCGGCGGTCGATTCGCCGCAGGCCGCACACGCCTGAGAGGGGAAGAGGCGCGCCGGCTCGGGCAGCCCGTACGACGGCTTCTCAACCTTGAAGAGCTGCTCGTACGGCGTGGTCAGAAGGTAGTTCTGGTATTCGTCGCGGCCCCTGCCCTCGTTCTTGGCCTCCAGCACGAGACGCACCTGGCGATCGGTGCCGCGCACGAAGAACGAGAACGCCATCTTGCCGCGCAGGCGCGGGATGAGGTTGGACTTGCCGTAGGTGCAGCCCAACAGGACCTGCACCGCGTCGACCCCGCACGCGTCGTTCTCGGTGACGCACACGACCTCCTCGTCGACGGCGGGCAGGTGCGCGGCGTCCAGCCCCAGCTCGGCGATGGCCCCTTCGCAGGCCTTGAAACCGATGGCAAGCCCCGGACACGTGTGTCCGTGGAATTCCGCAACGTCGCGCCACAGCGATTCGTCCAGCATATTCGTCTCCTCCGTGTTCGAAATACTCCCTTTGCGACGCGATAGTAACACAAATCTTGATTTCGTAACACTATCGGGCGGTGCGCGGCGCCCTCGCGCGATGTGCGGGGCGCGCGGATGGGGGCGGTGGGGACGGGGGGATGTGTGGTTGGGAGGTCGGGGGCTGGGGGGGGCGCTCGGGGCTGGGAGGGGTCTGGGGCTAGGGGGCCTCGGGCTCGGGGCTGGGGGCGCGTCCTCGTTGGCACAAAATCGCCGTTATGAACGATTTTCGCGGCATGGTTTCGACATGAACGTTCAAAACCCCAGGTCAGGTTTTTCGCATCGCGAAAAAATCGTTCATAACGGCGATTTTGTGCCAGATGGGTGCGAACGGCACGCGACGGGTGCCCGGACAGGGCGAAGCCTGAGCGGAACGCGGTCTGGCGGGGACGCGGCTTGACGGGACGCGACCCAGCAAGCCGCGACTTGGCAGGCCGCGACCCGGCAGGACGAAGCTTGGCAGGACGAAGCCCGCGGGAACGCAACCCGGCAGAACGCATCCTGGCGGGATGCGGCCTTGCGAGACGCCGATCGGATGCGCGCGGCGGGGATGTCGGGGCGCGGAGCGCTCGTCCGGGGATTCTGGCGCACCCCGAAGCCGCCGCCGCGCTGGTTGGAAGCCTAACCCAGCGCTTGGATGTCCGCCTCGGAGACGGCGCCTTCGCGGAGGATGCGGGGGGCTGCGCCGGTGCAGTCGATGACGGTGGAGGCGACGCCGCTCAAGGCGCCGTCGCCGTCGTCGGGCACCACCACGCCCACGCGCGCGGCCAGATCGGGGTCGAGGGCGTCGAAGGCGCCCGGCGCCTGGAGGCCCGAGATGTTCGCCGACGTGGTGGCCAGCGGGCAGCCGACCGCCTCGATGAGCTCGAGGGCCACTTCGCTGTCGGGCATGCGCAGGCCGATGGAGCCCGCCTGCGAGCGGAAGGCCGCGGGCACGGCCCCGCCGGCTTCCACGACGAGCGTGAGGGGGCCCGGCCAGTACGCGCGCGCGAGCCTTCGGGCCAGGTCGGGCACGTGCGCGCCGTAGCGGTCGAGGTCGTCGACGCCGCCCACGAGCCAGGAGACGGGCTTGCCGCGGTCGCGCTCCTTCAGGTCGTAGAGCGCGTCGGGGCTCGCCGCCGCCTCGACGGACACGCCCAGGCCGTACACCGTCTCGGTGGGAAAGATGACCGGCTCGCCGCGCCTGAGGGCGACGATGGCCTCGTGCTTCGTGCTGGACAGTGCCGACATGGGCGCTCCCTTCTTCGATGATCGGGAGGCATTGTAGCACGCGCGCGCCCGCTGCGCCGCGATCGGCGGCGTCCGTCAGATCAGCGCGTACTTCCTCTTGATGCGCTCGAGCTTTTTCCGCCAGGGAACGTAGAGCGCCGCGAGGAACACGACGGTGGCTACGCCATGCGTCGCGTCGAACGGCAGCGCGGCGCCGAACGCGACGAGCGCGGCCGGCCAGGAGAACGGCTGCACGAAGCCGATGACGTACCACCCGTTCAGCAGCAGGCCGTACAGCAGGGCCGACAGGAAGCCGTAGGCGTATAGCACCGGCAGCCGGTCGAGCCAGCCGCGGTCGGCCAGCACGCCGGCCAGGTAGCCGACGAGGCCCCAGGCATACATCTGCCACGGCGTCCACGGCCCCTGGCCGAAGAAGAAGTTGGACACGAGCGCCGCAAGCGCGCCCACCAGAAAGCCGCTGCGACGGCCGAACACGGCCCCCGCGAGGATGCAGATGGCCGAGACCGGCTTGAAGTCGGGGATGGGCGCGAACAGCACGCGCCCCGCCGCCGCGAGCGCGGCGAGCACCACCGTGGGCATGATCTGCCGCAACGCCGGGCGCGAGGCCTCGAAGCTGGCGAAGAACACGCCCACCGCCGCGAACGCCACGACCACGGTGAGCAGCGCGCCCTGCTCCACCTGGAAGTACGCGCACGCGCCCAGCACGAGGGGCACGGCGACGAGCGCCGGCACCTCGAGCAGCGCGAGGATGCGCGCCGCCGCGCGGGAAGATGGGCGCGTCACGAGCGCTCCTCGCGCCACAGCCGGGAGAACGCATCCTCGGTCGGGCGGTAGAACAGGTTGCCCGCGAAGAACGCGGCGGCCGGCTCGGTGCACACGGCCTCCCCGTCGAACAGCATGGTGGCGGCGTCGGCGACGAGCGCGGCGAACGTCAGGTCGTGCGTGGCGAGGACGACGGTCGCCCCGGCCTGCGCGAGATCGCGCAGGGTGCGGGCGACCAGCAGCTTCGACGGCGCGTCGAGCCCCTTCGTCGGCTCGTCGAGCAGCAGCAGGTCGGGGTCGGTGAGCAGCAGCTTCGCGAACGCGAGCAACTGCTGCTGGCCGCCCGACAGGTCGTAGGGATGGTTGGCGACGCGCGCGTCCAGGCCGAAGCGCGCGAGCGCGGCCTCGACGGCGTCGTCGTCGTAGCCGCAGCCCTCCTGCCACTCGCGCAGCTCCTCGACCACCGTATCACACACGAAGAGGGCCTTCGGATCCTGCGGGAGCAGCGCCTGGCGCGCGGACAGCCTGTTGGCCACGCGCCCCCGCTCGGGCTTCAGCACGCCCGCGGCCGCGCGCAGCAGCGTCGACTTCCCGCAGCCGTTGCCGCCCACGATCGCGTGCACGTCGCCCGCGGCGACGTCGAGGTCGCAGCCGCGAAGCACCCAGGAGGAGTCCCGATCGTAGCGCACGTAGGCATCGCGGAGGGAGATGGCGGGAGGAGCCTCGCGGGCGGCATCGCAACCGGGCGCGAGCCTCCCTGCTTGCGCCGCGCGGAGGACTTCCCGATCCGCGAAACGCCCGCTCGGCGCAAGCAGGGGGCGCATCCGCCCGTCCCGCAGCTCCACCGTGTCCGTCGCGTACTCGGCCATCGCCTCGGGGGCGTGGGTGGCCACGACGACGGTGATGCCCAGCTCGCGGTTCACGCGGAACAGGGCGTGCAGGAAGTTCTTCTCGGCCACGGGGTCGAGCTGGGCGGTGGGCTCGTCGAGCAGCAGCAGGCGCGGCTGCATCGCCAGCGTGCCGGCCAGCGTGGTCATCTGCTTCTGGCCGCCCGACAGCTCGGCGACGGAGCGGCGGAACCACGGCTCGATGCCGAAGAAGTGGGCGACCTCGGCCACGCGGCGGCGCATCTCGTCCTGCCCCACGCCGAGGTTCTCCAGCCCGAACGCCAGCTCGTGCCACACGCTGTCGCACACGATCTGGTTCTCGGGGCTCTGCGCGACGTAGCCCACCGTCGCGGCGGCCTCGCGGGCGTCCAGCTCGTCCACGGGACGCCCGAACGCCCACAGCGCGCCCGCGCGCTCCCCCGCCGGCGCGATGGCCGGCTTGCAGCTGCTCAGCAGCGTGGTCTTGCCGCTGCCCGTGGCGCCCACGAGCAGCTGGAACGCGCCCTCCTCCACCGTCCAATCGAGCGGCCCGATGCTCGCCGTCGATTCGGGGTACCGGAACGCGAAGCCGCGCGCCTCGATCGCCTTCACGCTCGCCATCGCAGATGCTCCTTCGCGGTGATTGCGAGCGGCAGGCACGCGAACAGCGCGTACGGCAGATAGCTCCACCAGGGCGCGAGCCCGCCGATCGTCGGATAGAAACGGAATTCCGCGCATGCCGCCCAGGCGGCGGCCGCGGCCAGCAGCGCGAGCGCGCCCCCGCAGACGAGCGCCGCGGCGTCGAAGCGCCGGAACCGGTAGCGCGCGTAGGTGGTGCGCCGCGCGACGGCCCCCCAGCCGCGCGCCTTCATGGTGCCGGCCGTCTCGAGCGAGTCCTCCATGCTCCAGCCCATGAGCACCGAGGTTCGCCGCAGGTAGCCGCGCAGGGCGGCGAGCCTCCCCGTAGGCTCCTCGGCGGGGCGCGCAGCCGTGCACGCGCGCTCCACGTCGGCGATGCCGTTGCCGCGCCGCACGAACTGCGGCACGAGGCGCGCCGTCATCGACAGCATGAGGCCCACCGTGGGCGCGACGCCGCCGAACAGCGCCATGACCTTGTCCGAGTCGAGCACCTGCGCGGCGTTCGAGAACAGCACGAGCACGCTGGCCAGCATGACGCCCATGCATGCGCCGTACACGAAGCTCTCCAGGTAGAACGCGCGCAGCCCGATGCGGAACAGCTCGGTGGAGCCGGACGCCGAGAACAGCGGGTTCGCCAGCGCGACGACGGCGACGAGGGGCAGCTGCCAGAGGAGCGAGCGGCCCGTCGCCCGCCAACCGCGCAGCACCACGCCGTACGCAAGCGCGCTCGCAAGCGAGACGGCCAGATAGACCGGCTGCATCGCCGTCATGCAGAGCACGAGCATGACGGCGAAGTAGCCGAACGCCACGATGGGGTGGAACAGGTCGAACGCCGTGCGCTTCATGCGAGGCACGCCCCTAGGCGTGCACCGTTTGGAAGATCGAGATCACCACGAGCACGGCGAAGAGTATCGCCAGCGCAGCCATGATCTTGGCCACTTTCGGATTGCTGAACACGGCGCCTCGCTTTCCTCGACCCATACACCTTACAGATCGTTGCCCAAGTCGCAGGTGTATATCCACGTGATATTCTCGCCACCGCTTAGGATATACGAACCGCACCCGTATCCGGGCGACGATCCGTTGACGAAGTACAGCCAGCCGCTTCCCGGGCCGCACGCGAACTCCGCAAGGCCCCCGATGGAGCTGACGTAGCTGCTCGACCCGCCCACCGACGCGCCGGTGGCGCACAGGGCGTCGTAGACCGATGCGCCCTGGTTGAGGGTGACCGTGCCGCCGCCCAACGACGAGGGGTACCCGTACGACGCGGCGCGGGAGCTGTCGATGTACACCGACACCGTGACGGTGCTGGGGGCCGACGGCGCCGGGGCCGGCTCGGGCGCAGGCGCCGGGGCCGGTGCAGCAGCGCCCTCCGACGCGGAAGGCTCGGTGCCCGATGGCGCCTCGCCGGCCGTCGAAGCGGCCGAGCCGTCGGCACCCGCCGCGCCCTCGCCGTCGACGGCGGCGCCCGCTTCCCCGTCCGCACCCTCCGAAGCCTCTTCGGCGGCATCCTTGCGATCGGCCTCGTCGCCCTGCGACGCGTCGTCTCCGTCAGAGGGCGCATCCGTGACGACGCTGGGCATCGGCACCGGATCGGACGGCACAGGGTCGCCGAGCCATCCGGTGGCGAAGCCGGCGCTTGCCGCAACGGCGCACAGGGCGATCGCGGCCGCGGCGACGCCCACGGCAAGCAGCGCCTTGCGCGGTCGGCGACGCGCGGGCTCGGACGCCGCCGGTGCGGACGCCCCGCCCTCCGAAGCCCCCTCCTCGCCGCGAGGCGTGGAGGGGGCGATGCGATCGTCGGGCGATTCGGCCCGCTCACGCGGCTCGAGCGTTTCGACGCCCGAGCCGCCGGTCTTCTCGTTCGAATCTTCGCTCATACTGTCGCGATCCTATCGACGCAACGAGAGCTCGTCGGAAACGCGCATGCGCCGCGTGGCGGCGATGCCCGCCGCGAGCGCGCCGAGCGCGAGCGCGGCAGTGCCGGCCGCGAACGGCGCAGAGCCGTCCCCGGTCTTGGCGAGCGCCTTCTTGTCGGCCGCCGGAGCCCCTGCGGGCTTGACGTCGCCTTCTTCCCGCTCGTCGGCGGGCAGCGCAGCCTGGCCGAGCTTCGCCTGCGTGTAGACGTTGTACGCCGCCCCGGTGTTCTTGAGGCCCTGGTACGCAACAAGCGCCCGGAACCCCTGCTCGGTGGCGAGGTCGTTCGCAGCGCCGTTGTAAACGAATCCGGACAAGTCGGAAGTGGCCTGCGAGAGCAGCGCGCTCAACGGCGTCGCGCCGCTTTCGGTGACCATGGATGCCGCCGGATCCGCGCCCAAGGCGCACAGGGCGACCACGACGCAGGACGTAGAACTGACGTTGATGGGACCATCGGCCGCGTCCCCGGATGCGCGGAAACCGCCGTCCTCGTGCTGCATTGCGCGCAGCGCCTCGAGACCCTTGTCGACCGCCGCTTTGACGGAGGCGTCCGAAACGCGAGAGGCAAGAGCGGTTATCACCATGGCCGTCGTATCGGGATCGTCCCCTTCGGCAGCGCCTTTCCAGGTCCAGCCGCCGGAAGCCTGCTGCGCGCTCAGAAGCTTGGCCACAAGCTCAGCTTCGGTTTCAAGAGCGTTCGCGGGCGCGTCGTACGCACCGCTTTCGTAGGAGAGCAGAGCAAACGCCTGGCCGTTCACATAGGTAGTCGAAATGTCGGACGTCGCCATCGTTTGCACGAGCTCCGCTGCTTCCTCTGTTTTGCCGACGGCCGTGAGCGCCAAGATGAAGCGTTGCAAATTGGTGGTTTCGGGAGAACCGTTCGCTGCTTTCGCATTCGCTACGAGCGTCGCCACATCAACCGACGACACACGACCGGCGGCCGCGAGCTCAAGGGCTTTCCATTCCTCGGACGTACCCGCATAGGAACTGGCGATGGTGCCGAACAGCGTGTTGTACGCAGCGCTGTCTACTGCGACGGCATCGTTGGCAGGCTCATCAGGTTCGGGTTCGGGCTTGGGATCGGGCTTGATCGCCCCCGCCAAGGGGTCGTTGACGGTGTAGATCGCGAGCTGAGGAATCTCCTCGTCGTAGGCGAACGTCGCGTCGGACGTGTAGATGTACTGGTAGCGGCCGTTCTCCTGCAGCTTCGACGTCAGCTGGGCGCTGGCGTAGTTCGCGCTGTCGCCGTCGAACATCGTCGCCCAATAGGCCCACGAGCCGTCGGGCTGCTGGACCGACTTGTTGCCGCGGAACGTCGGGGAGCCCCAGGAGTCGAAGTACGCCTTGTCGTTCCCCTCGGTCTCCTCCGCGCTGGCCGCGGCGGTGAAGCCCGCCTTCGCCAGCAGGTCGGCAACCGTGTCGTCGGAGGTCATGCCGTCGACCTTGCCGTTGTACAGGACGCCGTCCGCGGGGTCGGACGTGTCCACGATGGTGAGCTGCACCGGAAATCCGGAAGCCTCCTCGTCGTAGGCGAACGTCGCGTCGGACGTGTAGATGTACTGGTAGCGGCCGTTCTCCTGCAGCTTCGACGTCAGCTGGGCGCTGGCGTAGTTCGCGCTGTCGCCGTCGAACATCGTCGCCCAATAGGCCCACGAGCCGTCGGGCTGCTGGACCGACTTGTTGCCGCGGAACGTCGGGGAGCCCCAGGAGTCGAAGTACGCCTTGTCGTTCCCCTCGGTCTCCTCCGCGCTGGCCGCGGCGGTGAAGCCCGCCTTCGCCAGCAGGTCGGCAACCGTGTCGTCGGAGGTCATGCCGTCGACCTTGCCGTTGTACAGGACGCCGTCCGCGGGGTCGGACGTGTCCACGATGGTGAGCGCCACCGAGAACGTCCCCGCACCCTCGCTTTCTTCGGCCCAGGCTGCGCTGGGCATGAGGCCCAGGCAGAGCGCGGCGGCCAGCAGGAGGGCCCACGCCCGCCGCATGACCCCCGCAGGGGTGATCGTTTGTTCCTTCACCGTCTTCCTTCTCCTTTCATCGGTCGCTTCGCAGAAGAGAGACAGCAAAACAAAAGGCTGCGCGGCCCTCGCGATTCGAGGGGCCGCGCAGCCCGTATTCGCTACGCAGACAAGCCGAGGGCTTTCTTGCCCTCCGGGTTGCGTTCGCGGTAACTCGCCGCTTGCGCACACACGCTTCTCGGTCGGTATTCTGGCTGATCGGCAAGGCCGAAACACAGTGGCGGTACCGTGCGGGATTCTCACCCGGCTTCCCACGATCCGAGACGTCTTCTTCATGCTTGATGCATTCTACCACCTCTTGGGTCGGCGAACGACGCGAAAGAGGCGCAACCTCCGAGCTTGCCGCCCGCCGGCCG
This sequence comes from Eggerthella hominis, assembly GCF_014287365.1. NCBI lineage: Bacteria > Bacillati > Actinomycetota > Coriobacteriia > Eggerthellales > Eggerthellaceae > Eggerthella > Eggerthella hominis. The sequence continues at coordinate 80,102 of NZ_JACOOA010000006.1, read as the reverse complement.
CCTACTGGTAGCGCAGCGACTCCACCGGGTCGAGCTTGGCGGCGCGGCGTGCCGGGTAGTAGCCGAACACAACGCCGATGAGCACGCACACGGCCACGGCGCCGAACACCACGCCCGGCGCGAGCACCGGCGTGACGGCCATGCCGGCCTGCACCGCGCCGATCACCTGCCCCAGGCCCCATGCGGCCAGGAAGCCGAACACGATGCCGAACGCGCCGCCGGCCACGCACAGCATGATGGCCTCGAGCAAGAACTGCTTCGTGACGTCGCGGCGGCGCGCGCCGAGCGACTTGCGCAGGCCGATCTCGCGGATGCGCTCGGTGACGTTCGTCAGCATCATGTTCATGATGCCGATGCCGCCCACGAACAGCGAGATCGACGCCACCGAGCCCATGAGCAGCGAGAACGACGCCATCATCGTCTCCATCTGCTTGATGACGGCGTCGAGCGACGACACGTACACGCTTTCGGCATCCAGGTTGAAGTACTGCGCCACGAAGGCCTGGGTCGTCTCGACGAGGCGGTCCATGTCGGTTCCCTCGCGCGCGAAGCCGACGATCTGCTGGATGCCGCCCGTGTTGCCGATGCGCGTCTCCACCGTGGTGTAGGGCGCGTAGAACGTCCCGCCGCCGCCCATGAACGACGAGGTTTCCATCACGCCGACCACCGTGTAATCGTCGTTGCCGAGGCGCACCGTCTTCCCCACCGCCTCGGTGTCGGGGACGCCGAGCATCTGCACGGCCATCTCGCCGCCGCCTATCACCACGAGGCGCGCCGCGTTCTGCTCCTCGCTTTCGGTGAAGAAACGGCCCGCTTTGAGCTTCGTTCCGTTCGCCGTGAAATAATCGGGGCGGGCGCCGATGACGGTCGCGTAGTTCTTCTGCCCGTCGGCCATCGCGATCTCGGCCGACGCGTACGACGCGCCGGTGATGACCTCGTACTCCGGCATGCCCTGCTCCAGCTTGTCCAGGTCGTCGAACGTGATGCCCTGCGGCGAGTACGCGCTGATGGACACCTGGCGCGCCTGGGAAAGCCCCATCTCGCCCATGAGCATGTTCTGCACGCCCGCGATGAGCGAGGTCATGGCGATGACGGCCGCGATGCCGATGACGATGCCGAGGATGGTGAGGAACGAGCGGCCCTTGTTCGCGGACAGCGCGTGCCAGGTTTCGTAGAACAGGTCGCCGATCTTCATGGGCGCGCCCCTTCCCCGCCGTGCGCCCCCTCGTACAGCCGCCCGTCGCGAATGTGCACCACGCGGTCGGCGTGGGCGGCCACGTCGGGCTCGTGCGTGATGAGCACGATGGTCTTGCCCGCGTCGCGCAGGCGCTTGAACGTGTTCAGCACCATGTCTCCCGTGGCGGTGTCGAGGTTGCCGGTGGGCTCGTCGGCCAGGATGAGCGCCGGGTCGTTCACGAGGGCGCGGGCGATGGCGACGCGCTGCATCTGGCCGCCCGACAGCTCGTTGCTGCGATGGTCGTACAGCCGCTCGTCGAGCGACACGCTGCGCAGCGCCGCATGGGCGCGCAGCTCGCGCTCCTTGCGCGGGCAGGCCGTGTAGATGAGCGGCAGCACCACGTTGCGCAGCACGGTGGCGCGCGGCAGCAGGTTGAACGACTGGAACACGAAGCCGAGGCGCGTGGCGCGGATCTCGGCGAGCTCGTCGTCGCGGTAGTCGGCCACGTCGACGCCCTCGAGCAGGTAGCGCCCGCGCGTGGGCGTGTCGAGGCAGCCCAGCAGGTTCATGAGCGTGGACTTGCCCGAGCCCGACGGGCCCATGATGGCGAGGAACTCGCCCTGCGCGACCGTCAGCGACACGCCGCGCAGGGCGTGCGTGTAGCCCGAAGCGCTCTCGTAGATGCGGTGCAGGTCGACGGCTTCAACCACGTTGGCCATGGCGCTACCCCACCATGACGCTGCCGCCGGCGTCGACCGCGGCCATCCCGCCGTCGCCCGCCATGCCCATGCCGTCCGCCGCGCCGCCCATGCCTCCGCCGACGACCACTTCGTCGCCGGCTTTCACCTGGCCCTTCACGACGGACGTGAGGCCGTCGGACGCGACGACCTCCACCGTGCGCGCGTCCATCTCCTGCGTCTCGGGGTCGGTGAGCACCATCACGAAGCTGCCGCCCGCGCCGTCGGACTGCACGGCCGAGATGGGCACCATGAGCGCGTTCTCGATGGTGGTCGTGGTGATGGTGGCCTTGGCGGTCATGCCGGGCTTGAGGCGCGGGTCGGGCTCGGCGATGAGCAGCTTCACCGCGTACGTGACGGCACCGCCCATGCCGCCGTACATGGCGCCGCCCGACGCATCGCCGGAGCCGGCCGACGTGGTGGCGATGCTCACCACGGTGGCGGGCAGCGTGAGGTCGGGAGCCGCGGTGAACGTGACCTCGGCGGTCTGATCGGCGGTGATCTTCAGGATGTCGATCTCGTTCACGTTGATGGAGACGGTCATCTGCGACAGGTCGGCGATCTGCACGGGCGAGGTCGCGGCGCTCGCCGTGGCCCCGAGCGCCTTGCCGGGCTCGATGTTCACCGCGACGACGCTGCCGGCGATGGAGGCGGTCACCGTGCGCTTGGCGGCGCGCGCGACGGCCTCGTCGTAGGCGCTCTGCGCGTTCTGCAGCGCGAGGTTCGCGTTGCTCAAGCCGAGCTCGGCCGACCTGATGGCGGAGTCGGCGCTGGACTCGTCGAAGGAAGCCTGCTCGCCGGCGAACGACTCGGCCGCCGCTCCCCCGGCCTCCTTGGCGGCCGCGGCGGCGGCTTGCGCCTGGGCTTGGGCGTTCGCGGCGGCCTGCTGGCCGGCGGACTTGGCGTGGTAGGCGTCGTTCACGGCGTTCTGGGCCTGGGCCACGCCGTTCTTGGCCTCCTCGATGCCCTGGGCCGCCTGGTTCACCGCCTTGTCCAGCTCGTCGTTGACCACGGTGAACAGCGTCTGGCCCTCGGCCACCGCGTCGCCTTCGGCCACGAGCACCTCGCCCACGATGCCGTCCACCTCGGGCGTGGCGCTCACCGACGCGACGGGTTGCAGGTTGCCGGACGCCGACACCGTCTCGACGAACGTGCCCTGCTCCACGAAGCCGGTCTGCGGGGCCATGTCCTGCAGCGCCTTGGCCGCCTGGTCGGCCGCGTACCACGCGAACGCGCCGCCCGCGACGGCGAGCACCGCCACGGCCGAGACGGCGCCGATGATGATCTTGCGCTTGCGCTGCTTCTTGCGCTTCGCCTTGAGGTCGTTGAACGCCCGCATGTCGGCGAGCGCCTCGGCGTCGACGAGGTCGGTCGGCCCCGGCAGGCCCTCGATCGGCTCGAACGCGATGCGATCGAAAGCGTTCTGATCGAAGGGGCTCGGTTGAGCGCTCAAAGGCTCGGTGCCGTCCGGAGCGCCCTGACGACGGTTGTTGATCGGACCCATCTACTACCTCCCGTGCGAAAGAAGCGGGGGCGGTTCTCGAGGAACAGCCGTGCATCAATCATAAGTGGAACGATGGGAAAAGTGAAGCCGCAATCCGCGCGCGCTCTTCAGCCGCGCGCCAGATACGCCTCAACGGCCTCGCGCAGCTCGCTCACGCCCGGGCGCGGTTGCCGTATACTGGGGCGAAACGTTGAGCGAATGCGAGGAGCGAAGAGAGCATGGGCGATTTCTCCAACAGGGTGTTCGAGGTGGTGCGGCGCATCCCGCGCGGGAAGGTGGCGTCGTACGGGCAGGTGGGACGGCTGATCGGCGCGCCGCGCTCGGCGCGTTACGTGGGCTACGCGCTCCACGCGAACCCCGACCCCGGCGCCGAGGTCAACAACATCCCGTGCCACCGCGTGGTGTTCAAGGACGGCGGCCTGTGCAAGGGATTCGCGTTCGGCGGCCCCGAGATCCAGCGCGAGATGCTGGAAGCCGAGGGGGTGGCGTTCGCCGACGACACGCACGTGGACATGGACGCCTGCCAGTGGGACGGGCACGCGGACGGCACGGCCGAGGGCGAGCTGCCCACCGCGCCGCCGGAAGACTTCGATTGGGCGCGGGAACTGGGAGAATGACGATGGAGCAAGGATACGTGCAGGTGTACACGGGCGACGGCAAGGGCAAGACCACGGCCGCCGTCGGGCTGGCGATGCGGGCGGCGGCCGCGGGTCTGCGCGTGTACTTCTGCCAGTTCATGAAGTACGGCCCCACCGGCGAGCTCGATGCGTTTCGCCTGTTCGGCGACCGCATCGTGGCGGAGCAGTTCGGCACGGGCGGCGAGTTGAGCGCCCCCGACCCGGAGGACGACGCGCAGGCCGCGCGGCGCGGGCTCGCCGCCGCACGCGAGGCGGTGCTGGGCGGCGCGTTCGACGTCGTGGTGCTCGACGAGGCGAACGTTGCCGACAGCTTGGGGTACTTCGAGCCGGACGCGCTCGTCGACCTGGCGCTCGAGCGGCCCGAAACCGTGGAGCTGGTGGTCACGGGGCGCGGTGCCAGCGGCACGCTCATGGTCGTGGCCGACCTCGTCACCGAGATGCGCGAGGTCAAGCACTACTACGAGGAGGGCGTCATCGCCCGCCGCGGCATCGAGTTCTAGCGGCCGCCCTCGAACGCGCTTGCGAGGGCGCGGGCCACGCGCAGGCCGTCGCAGGCGGCGCTCATGATGCCGCCGGCGTAGCCGGCCCCCTCGCCGCAGGGGTAGAGGCCGCTTTCGGGCGCGTCGTCGGGCGCGCCTTCCACCCGCGCCTGCAGCGCGTCGTCGCGCACGATGCGCACGGGGCTCGAGCTGCGCGTCTCGACGCCGGTCATGACCGCGCCTGCATCCGCGAACCCGCGCAAGCGGCGATCGAGCAGGGGCAGCGCCTCGGCAAGGGCGTCGGCCACGAAACCGGGCAGGCACGCGCGCAGATCGCACCAGGCCACGCCGCGCGCGTACGTCGGGCGCACCGATGCGCCCGCCCCGCTCGCACGTCCGGCCAGGAAGTCCCCCACCGTCTGCGCCGGTGCCTGGTACGCCTCGCCGCCCGCGGAGCGCGCCGCCTCGAAGGCCGCCCGCTCCATGCGCCGCTGCAGCTCGACGCCCGCCAGCGGATCATCGCCCTCGAAGTCCTCGGGACCCACGCCCACGAGCAGCGCCGCGTTCGCGTTCGCCCCGTCGCGCGCGAAGCGGCTCATGCCGTTCACCACGACGCCGCCCTCCTCGCTGGCGGCGCACACCACCTCACCGCCGGGGCACATGCAGAACGTGTACGCGCTGCGGCCGTCCGGCAGGTGCACGGCCAGCTTGTAGTCGGCCGCGCCGAGCGCGGGATGCGCGGCGGCGTCGCCGTACTGCGCACGGTTCACCGCCCCCTGGTCATGCTCGATGCGCACGCCCACCGAGAACGGCTTCTGCTCCATCGCCACGCCCGCCCCGTGCACCGCGGCGAACGTGTCGCGCGCTGAGTGCCCGCAGGCGAGCACCGAGCGACGCGCGTCGACGCGCTCAAGCACGCCCGTGCGCCCGTCGCGCACGTCAACCCCCGCGAGCGCGCCGCCCTCGAAGCGCAGGCCTTCGAGCTGCGCATGGAAGCGCACCTCGCCGCCCGCTTCCTCGATCTGGCGGCGCAGGGTGCGCACGACGTCCACGAGCAGGTCGGTGCCGATGTGCGGCTTCGCCTGCCAGAGGATCTCCCCGGGCGCGCCCGCGTCCACGAACCAGCGCAGCACGTGGCGCGCGAGCGGATTCTTGATGTTCGTCGTGAGCTTGCCGTCCGAGAACGTGCCGGCCCCGCCTTCACCGAACTGGATGTTCGTCTGCGGGTCGAGGTCGCCGCCGGCCTCGAACGCGGCCACCGTCGCCAGGCGCTCGTCCACGTCGCCGCCGCGCTCGAGCACGAGCGGACGCAGCCCCGCACGCGCCAGGTAGAGCGCGCAGAACAGCCCAGCCGGGCCCGCGCCCACCACGATCGGGCGCGGCTCGCCGCCGGCCTCGCGGCCCGCGGCGCACGACGGCACCCGCAGCGGCTCGTAGGGCTCGTGGCGGCGCACCTGCGTCCCGACGACCGCCCCCGCGCCCCCGCGCTCGCCCGCCGCGGCGAGCGCGCGCTCTTCCTCGGCGGCTTCGGCCAGCTCCACGCCGAGCGTCGCCACGAAGTGCACGTCGCGCTTCTTGCGCGCGTCCACGCTGCGCTTCAGCACCCGCACCGCGCGCACGTTGCGCCCCGCGACGCCGAGCGCCGCGGCGGCGGCCGCGCGCACGAGCGCCTCCGCCGCCGCCCCGGGCAGACCCGCGTCCAGCGGCAGCTTCACGTTCGACACCTCAAGCACGGCGCGCTCCTTCCATCAGGCTCTCCGCGGCGGCGCGACCCGCCAGCATGCCGCTCGCCCACGCCCAGTGCAGGTTGTAGCCTCCGCAGGGCGCGTCCACGTCGAGCGCCTCGCCCACCACGTGCAAACCCGGCACCGCGCGCGCCGCGCACGTGCGCGGATCGAACGCCTCCACGAGGAACCCGCCGCGGCGCACCTGGCACTGCCGCGCCTCGCCGACGCCGCGCACCTCGAGCGCGAGCCTCTTGAGCGCGCGGGCGAGCGCCGGCACGTCGCGCTGCGCGAGCGGCTTCTCGGCGTGCAGCCCGGCCGCTTTCAGCACGGCGCGCCCCACCGCCGGCAGCGTCATGCCGCGCAGCACGTCGTCGCCCGTGCCCGCGCCTCCGCGCTCGCGCAGGCGCGCGAGGCGGGCGCGCAGCAGCTCCTCGAGCGGCGCCTCGCCGTGCTGCGGCAGCAGGTCGATGCACAGCGTGTCGCCCGGCTCGGCGAACCGCGACAGGTTGAACACCGCGATGCCCGACACCCCGTAGTCGCGGAACAGCACCTCGCCCCGCTCGCACGCCTTCTCCGCGCCGTCCCGACCGACGAGCGACGCCGCGCAGCGCACGCGGATGTTGTTGAGCGCCTTCACGAGGCGCGCGTCCGTGCGCAGGGGCCCGAGCACCGCGCGCGGCTCCTCCCAGGCGAGGCCTTCTGGCACGAGCGCGCGGGCCGCGTTCCCGCCGGCCGCCACGATCACCGCCTCGGCATGCAGCACCGCGCCGTCGGCGAAGCGCACGTGGAAGCGGTCGCCCTTGCGCGCGGGCGCGTCGAGGCGCACCGCCTCCCGCCCGCACTCCTCGCGCACGCCCGCGTCCGACGCGGCCGCGCGCAGCACCTCGAGCACGCTCGTCGCCTTGTTCGCCAGCGGGTACAGGCGGCCCTCGCCCTCCTCGCGCCAGACGAGCCCGAGGTCGGCGAAGAACGCGTGCACCGGGTCGACGGCGGCATCGGCGGCGGAGCCGGCTGCGTCGCCCGCACGCCGCAGCTCGTCCAGCGCCGCGCCCACGAACGCCGCGTTGCGGTACGCCGCGGCGTCCACCTGCGCGTTCGAGAAGTTGCACCGCCCGTTGCCCGTGGCCAGGATGGAGCGTCCCACCCGCTCGTCGGCCTCGCATACCGCCACGTCGACGCCGTCCGCGCCCACATCCGCACCCACGCGGACGCCGCGCGCCCGCAGTGCGTCGGCCGCGGCCACCGCGGCCGCGAGCCCGGCCGCGCCGCCGCCTATGATCATCAGTTTCTTCATGCCGCCATGATACCGCATCGGACGATTCGCGGGCGCGAATCGGGAGCCATGACAATTTCAACGGCATTTTCGGACGCTGCACCCCGCCACTGCTTCTCCCCACCTGGGGCTTTCTTGCAATCGCACAAGCCCATCGCCCTTTTTCGCACCCGACTGTTGCCACAGCTCCCGTTTTGCGCCCACCGGGTGGCGACGCGCCGTGCCCCCGCCCTCGAACGCAAAAGGGCCCCGGCACCTTTCGATGCCGGGGCCCTCGCCGCACCCTCGCCGCCGCTCTGCGCGCGCGGGCGCTACTTCGATTCAAGCACGGGGATGGGCGTGTCGTCCGTCTCGTCCAGGTTCTTGTCCCACACGTAATGCTTCGTCTCGCGCGCGATGAGGCCCGAAAGCAGCAGCACCACGATGATGTTCGGGATGGCCATGAGCGCGTTCGTGATGTCGGAGATGGTCCACACCAAATCGCCGATGCCGATGGCCCCCAGGAACGCCACCACCACGTACAGCACCTGGTAGGGGCGGATGGCGCGCTTGCCGAACAGGTAGGTGACGCAGCGGTTGCCGTAGTACGACCAGCCGAGGATGGTGGTGTAGGCGAACAGGATCATGCCGATGACCAGGATGGGCGTGCCGATGTAGGGGATCGACGCGAAGGCCGCGCTCGTCAGGTCGGCGCCGGCCGAAACCTGGCCGCTCTCCATGATGCCCGGGTTCGCGATCATCGTGGACACGAGCACGATGCCCGTGAGCGCGCAGATGACGACGGTGTCCCAGAAGGTGCCGGTCATGGACACGAGGGCCTGGCGCGCCGGGTTGCGCGTGGAGGCCGCCGAGGCCACGATGGGCGCCGAGCCCAGGCCCGACTCGTTCGAGAACAGGCCGCGCGCGCAGCCGAACTGCAGCGCCATCATCAGCCCCGAGCCCACCGCGCCGCCGAACGCCGCCTTCGGCGTGAACGCGCACTCGAAGATGAGGCTGATGGCGGGCCACACGTACTCCCAGTTCATGCCGATGATCACGATGCAGCCCCACGCGTAGGCGATGGCCATGAACGGCACGAGCTTCTCGCACACCTTCGAGATGATCTTGATGCCGCCGAAGATGACGATGGACACCATGATGACGATGGCCAGGCCGATGCCCCAGGTGGGCACGCCGGGAGCGTTGGACGTGATGATCCCGGTCATGGCGCTGGACTGCACGGCCGAGCCGATGCCGAACGAGGCGACGGCGGCGAACAGGGCGAACGCCCCGGCCCCCAGCAAGCCCCACCACGGCGTCTTGCCGTCCTTCTCGAACGCGCGTCGCCATGCGTACATCGCGCCGCCCAGCATGTTGCCGTTGTGGTCCTTCACGCGGTACTTCACGGCGGCGAACGTCTCGGAGTACTTCGTGGCCATGCCGAACACGCCGGTGAGCCACATCCACAGCACCGCGCCCGGGCCGCCGGCCAGGATGGCGGTGCCCACGCCCACGATGTTGCCGGTGCCGATGGTGGCCGACAGCGCCGTGGTCAGCGCGCCGAACTGGCTGATGTCGCCCGGCGCATCCGGGTCCTTCGTCACCGACAGCTTGATGGCCGTCGGCAGCTTGCGCTGGATGAACCGGGTGCGGATCGTCAGGTACAGATGCGAACCCAACAGCAGCACGATCATCGGCGGGCCCCATACGAAGGCGTCGATATCGCTGATCATCTGGACGATGTCCATGCACGTCCCCTCTCTCGTCTTTGCCAGTACGCCCCGTTGCGAGAAAAGAGCCGGTCCCGAAGCAGGTTCCGAACGCCGTCGACACGCGACAAAAGCCGTTTCGGCAGGGGCACTTTCGCACGCTAAAGTATTCGGATTATAGCCACGTGGAACCTTACGGTTCGTTAACAAACGGAAAATCCTCCGCGAGCGGCGTCGATGCGCGCCCTAGGCGTCGATGCCGCCCTTCGTCTCGCCGAACAGGAGGTCCATCATCTCCTGGCGGCCGCTCACGCCCAGCTTCGCGTAGATGTGGGACATGTGGGTTTTCACCGTGCTCTCGGCCAGCACGAGCTCCTCCTGCACGAACGAGCAGGTGCGCCCCTGGGCCAGCAGCATGAACACCTCGGTCTCGCGCGGCGACAGCGCGTAGGCGGCGGCAACCTCCTGGCAGCGCGCGACGATGGACCGGGTCAGGCGGCTGGCCGCGTCGTCGGCGGCCCCGTCGGCAGCCGCGTCGTCGGCGGCGGCCCCGTCCCGTCCACGGCCGCGCACGAGCGAGGCCAGCCACGAGCGGTTCATCACGAGCGCCACCACCACGAGGATGACGACCGTCTCCACCACGGCGCTGCCGCGCAGGAACACCACCCACACCACCGAGGCCGCGGCGTACGCGAGCCCCGCGATGCCGACGATGCGGTTCTCGGGCAGCGGCAGCAGCGTGCACGCGGCCGCGACGGCCGACCAGAACAGCAGGTGGGCGAACGGGTCGTTCAGCTGCACGATGCTGTCGAGCAGCACCGACGGCACGTCGCCCAGCTGGGCGCGCACCACCACGACGAACAGGCCCGCGATGACCACGAGGATGGGCGGCTGGAAGCGCACCGACGCGGGCTGCTTCGCCATGAGCAGCAGGGCGAGCCACGCGAACGCCGCCAGGCACACGGTGAGCACCGAGATGGCGGGGATGCGCCCGAGCGCGTCGAAGTAGGTGGTGTTCGAGTCGCCCCACACGCCCGAGGGGCCGAAGATGCGCACCATCGCCAGCAGCACGCCCACGATGACGAGCACCGCCGCCATGTCGCCCGCCGCCTGGCGCTGCCGCGCGCTCGGCTCGGCACCGCCGGCCGCGCCGGGAGCCGGGGACGGCCCCGTCGCGGGCTCCGCGCCCGCCGCGCGGGCCGCGCCCTGCCGCGCGCCCGCCGCGCGGGCCGCCTCGAAGCACGCCGCCGCCAAGCACGGCAGCGCGATGGCCACGACCACCTGCTGGGCAGGATCGATGAAGCCGTCCAGCGCCAAGCTCATGAGCTGGCGCAACGGGAACGCGGCAACGATGCACCACACCACGCACGCGAACCCCTGCGTCGTGGCCAGCAGGATGACGAAGCGCGACGCGAACCAGAAGTAGCCGAGCCCCGCCAGCACGAGCCCGCACGTGGCCAGGATGGTGGGGCTGAAGAAGTCCTGATGGAACGACAGCGCGAAGCAGCCCGTGCCCACCGCGGCCATCACCGGCATGACGAAGGCGAGGCTGCCCTCGTGCGCGGCCACCCAGCGCGGGGCCGCCGTCAGCACCGCGGCGACGACGAGGATGCCCGTCAGCCAGAACGTGCGGGCGTTCACCCACTCGGCCAGGCCGAGCGAGGACAGCAGGAAGCCGGGCGTGTGCCCCATGAGCGTGCACCACAAAAGGATGAGCGACAGCCCCGCCGCCGACGCCGCCCCGCATGCGTTCACGATACCCCGCCGATGCTCCATGCCGCAGCGCTCCCCCTTCGCGTCCCCCCTGCGTTTCTGCACGCAGTATAGCGCATCGGCGGGAGCACGCGTTGGACGGAGCCGCAAGATGCCGGCTCCGTCCACGGGAGGGTGCTGCATATCGTCGGGCTACCGCACCGCGAAGGCGAGGCTGGCGGACAGCGGCGACACCACGTCGTCGGCCGTGCGGGCGCGCACGGTCATCTCGTAGTCGCCCTTCTCCTCGAACGAGGCGGTGAACTGCCAGTTCACCCACTTGTCGGCCGTGGCGCCGTCGGTGTCGCACGCCGTCCAGGTGCGCCCGCCGTCGAAGGAGAACTCGATGGCGGCGATGGGGCTTCCGCAGTCGTCGGCCACGCCCTCGAACGTGATCTCGTCGCCCGCCTCGAACGCGCAGCCGTCGGCGGAGTTCTTGATCTCGATCTTGTTGCGGTACATGGGATCGACCGAGGCCACCTCGGGCACCGCGTCCTCGCGCGTGAGCTCGATGCTGGCGATGTTGCGCGTGAAGTAGCGCGCCACCGTCTCGGGCATCCACAGCTGCAGGCTCGAGCCCTCCGACGCCTTCAGCTCCTCGCCGTTCACCTGGTACACGAGCAGCGCGTTCTTGTCGAGCGCGTACTGCAGCGGCAGCGGCTCGCCGTAGCCGTCCGCGCCGTAGGCCGTCACGGTGTTCACGCCGTCCTCGAGGTCGGCCATGCCCACCACCGACGCCAGCGGCACGCCGATGACAGCCGCCTGGCCGAAGGGCGACCCCGTGGCGCACGAGCAGCCCATGAGCGCCTCCTGCTCCTCGTCGTCGAGCTCGGAAAGGTCCACCGTGAAGCTCTCCTTCACGTGCCCGCCCACGTTCACGAAGTAGGTGGCCACGCCGTCCTGCTCGGCGGCGAGCTCGGGCGCGGGCTTGGAGCACATCGACAGGATGGCGGTTCCGAACACGTTGAACAGCTCGTCGTTGGGCGTGACGCCCTCCTGATTGAACGTGAACGACCCCTGCACGTCCGCGACGCGCACGTAGTCGGATTCCTCGCCCAGCCACTGGGCGCGGATGTCGTGGTCGGCCACCGTGTGGGTGGCGCCGACGGGCCGGGAGCCCCCGTCCGCAGCCGCGGGCTGCTGGGCGGCAAGGGCCGCGCCGGCGCCGGATGCGAGCAGCACCGCGCCCGCCACGCCGGCCATGATCTTCTGAGCTGGCTTGTTCATGAGCGCTCCTACTCCTTTCCTTCGGCCGCTTCGGCAGCCGCCGTCTTCGGGGCGACGAGCGACGGGGTATCGATGACGACCGTCTCGTCGGCGGCGGGCATCGCGTCCTTCGCGTTCACCATGACCGTTTGGATCTGCGGGCTCACGAGGCCGCTTTCCGTGGTGGCGCGCAGCTGCAGGCAGTAGGCGCTCTCCTCCTGGGGCGTCCAGGTGAAGTCGAACCAGACGAGCTTGTTGACGTCGGTATCGCCCAGGTCGTGCTTCGTCCACGTTTTGCCGAAGTCCATCGAGAACTCGACGCTCGCGATCTTCTCGTCGTAGGCGTCCACGTAGCCGTGGAACGTGTAGGGCTGGCCGTTCTGGATGACGAGGCCCTCGGGCACGCCCAGCACGGTGGCGTTGGGCTTGTTCGTCCAGTTCCCGTCGGCGTCGATCCAACCGTTCGGGTTGCCGTCGTGATGCTCGAACTCGTACACGTGATCGTCGAAGTCGGGGGCGTCGGTGACCACCTTGTACTCGTTCATCTGCTTGGAGTTCACTTCGGGGTCGACGCCCTCGCACCAGTTCGTGCACGGGAAGCCGTTGGCCGCGGTCAGCTGCTCGCCGTTGATCTTGTACACGAGGAACGCCTCGCCGCCGTCCACCTTGTCGAGCGGCATGGCGCGCTTGGACGAGCCGTCGGCGCGCATGACGCGCACGCCGTTGATGTCGGCGTTGTCGGCGTAACCGCCCGCGCGCTCGATGAGCCAGCTCACGGGTATGCCGGTGATCTCCACGTTGCTCACCGATCCGGCGCCGGTGCCGTTCCAGTTGCACACTTCCTTCGACACCTTCGTCACGGTGACGCCGGCCGCCTCGGCCTCTTTCACGAGATCGGGCAGAAGCGCGGTGTAGGGGCTGTTCACCTCGCCGTCCACCGTGATGGGCCAGCTGTCGAACAGGCTCTGGGGCATGGGCGTGTCGGCGTACTCGGCGCCGGAGCGCATGCGGTCGTACAGGCGGTTCCAGGCGTCCATGTTGAACATGTCCTCCTGCGCCATCGTGGCTTCCTGGTCGATGGAGAAGTCGCCCTCGACGTTCTCGACCTTCGTCACGCCGCGCAGGCGCTCGAACTTGGTCTGGTCCCACAGCGCCATGCCCTCGCCATCGTTGGTGGCGTCGTGGCAGGAGTAGCAGTTTCCCTTGTACTCGTCCTCGAACTGGCCGTCGGCCTCCAAGCCGTAATGGATGTTGTGGATGAGCGTGCCGAACTCGTACTGCGTGGGGATGTAGCCCGGCGAGTACGTGTGGCAGAACAGGCACTGGTCCACCGTCATCTCGGCGTCGAGCGCCGGGCTGTTCGGCGAGGGGTGCATGGTCTGCGCGAGGTGCTGCAGCGTCGCGTCGAGGTCGGCGTGGCAGCTGTTGCAGCCGCGGTTGTCGTTGTTCAGCCGGTAGATGTTGTACGGCGTCTTGCCCTGACGGGCGCGCTCGGCGAGCTCGCTCGGGGTGCGCTGCACGATCTGGCCGCTCGGCAGCGTGCGCAGCTCGGGCGCCCACTGGTCCACGTTGGCGTCCCACATGTCGTGCATGCCGTCGAGGTAGTCCTTGCCCGGGTAGGCGTCGAGCGAGATGCCGTCGTATACCGTGCCCTCCTCGCCGTCGATGATCGACTGCTGCTCGTCGGTGTACTCGTGCCCCTCCGCTTGCGGGGTTTGCTGGTCGCTCGTCGCAAGCGCCTCGTTCGTTTGGGGAGCGCAGCCGGCGATGCCGACCGTCCCCAACAAGGCGCACACGGCGACCAGCGCGATCTTGCGTTGTGCGTGCATCGGTCTCCTTCCTCTCCTGTTCTCGTCCGCGCGGCGGCCGAACGTCCGGCCGGCTCCCCCGCGCGAAGAGCATGGTAGGGAAACGGAGGCGGCGCGCGCCATCGTCGAAGCGAACCATCTTGGGTTCAGGGGGCATCGTACGATCCGGAGGATGCCGCCGAACAGGCAAAACGGCCCCGCCAGTGCGGGGCCGTTCGCAGAAACCCTGCGCGCCGGGAGGGAGAGGGCGCGCGGAGCCGGAGGGGTTTACGCCTTCTTCGCGGTCTTGGACGCGGCCAGCTCGGCGGCGCGCGCCTCCACGGCGGTGTCGTCGGGCTCGGCGGAAAGCGCCGGATCGACGGTGATCACGAAGTTCGGCTTCGTCTCCACCGCGTCGTCCGACACGATGTCGGCCTGATGCGCCTTCTCGAGGTCGGCCATCTCGCCCACCGCGAGGTTCATGCCGGGGCACGCCGCCACGCAGGCGGGCAGCTCGCCGCGCTCCTGCCGGTCCGTGCACATGTCGCACTTGTACGTCTTGCTCTCCTGCTCGTCGTAGCACGGCGCATGGTACGGGCACGCCTCGATGCACGTCTTGCAGCCGATGCACAGGTCGTGGTTCTGCTGCACGATGCCATTCTCCAGCTTCGTGTAGGCCTGCACGGGGCAGTTCGCCACGCACGCGGGCTCGTCGCAGTGGTTGCACGACAGGGACAAAAACGACAGCGCCCGCGGGTCGTCCTGCTTGATCTCCGTGACATGGCGCAGCAGCACGCCTTGGTCAAGCTGCTTCTCGCTCTTGCAGGCGATGGAGCATGTCTTGCATCCGTAGCAGTTCTTGTTGTTCATCCAGAATCCGAGCGCCATGGCTTACGCCTCCTTCTTCACGTCGACGAGGGTCTGGTTGCAGCAGTGGGTGCCGCCGAGCGTCTTCCACTTGTCGTTGGTGACGTAGCTCGACGAGCCGCCCTGCTGCTCCCACCAGCCGTTCTGCAAGCCCACCACGCCGGCCTTGATGCGGTCGTTCACCTCGGCCACGCCGCGATGCTCGCCGCGGTCGTTGAACACGACCACCGCGTCCCCGTCGGCGATGCCGCGCGCCTCGGCGTCCGCCTCGTTCAGCAGGACGACCGGCTTCCGATCGCACACCTCGTCCATCCACTCCAGGTTGTTGAACGTGGAGTGCACGCTGCGGTACGTCTTGCGCTGCACGCTGAACAGCGGGTACTTCGCCGCCAGCTCATCGCCGTTGCGCGCGTCTTCCTCGGAGCGGACGTAGCTGCAGATGGGGTTGAAGCCCTCCTTCTTCCAGGCGCCCACCCAGAACTCGGCTTTCTTCGACGCGGTGAAGAACACGCCGTCCTTGTAGGGGATGTAATCCTTGCCCACCACGTCGACGGCCTTCTTCTCCACGAGCTCGTCGTAGGTGACGCCCGTGGGCTCCAGCACGTTGGAGATGAGGTCCTTCATGGGCACGTCGAACGCGTCGCCGAAGCCGAAGCGGCGGGCCAGCTCGGCGAAGATCTCGAGGTCGCTCTTCGACTCGCCCGGGCCGTCCACCGCCTTCTCCATGAGCTGGATCCAGTGGCTGCGCGCGTTGGCCAGCACGCCCTCGGTCTCGAAGATGCCGGTGCACGGCAGCACGAGGTTTGAGTACAGCGCCGTGGACGTGAGGTACTGGTCCACCGTCACCACGAACGGGATCTTCTCGAGCGCCTTCTTCACCATGCCCGTGTTGGGCCACTGCGTCATGGGGTTGCCCGTCATCGACCACAGCACGTTCACCTTCACGGGATCCTCGTTCAGGACGGCCTCGCCGAACGTGAAGCGCGGGATGGCCGCCACCTCCTCGGTGGCCTTCGGCACCTCGAGCGGGTTGCCCGTGGCCACCTCGTTCATGCCGCCCGCGTCGCTCACGCCGTCGCCGACGTGCCCCACCTGGCCGCAGAACGCCGCCAGGTACGCGCCCACGGCCGTGGCGTACGTGCCGTTCTCGGTGCGCATGAAGCCGCCCATGTTCTGCACGATCATCGCGTGCTCGGCGCCCGCGTACTCCTTCGCGATGCGCTCGATGTCCGCCGCGGGAACGCCGCACTCCTCCTCGGCCGCCGCGAGATCCCACGCGGACGCCTCGGCCACGATCAGCTCGAACTCGGTTTGGTAGGCGTCGGCCGCGTCGGTGCCGTCCAACGTGAGGGCCGCCTCGATGCCGCTCTGGTCGTGCGGCACCACCTCGCCGCTCTTCTTGTCGAACACGACGAACGACGCGGGGTCGTCGGCGTTCTTCAGCACGGGCTCGCCCGTCGCGCGGTCCACGAGGCACGGCGCGCACGTGTGCGCGAGCAGGAACTCCTCGTCGTAGAGCCGCTCGTCCACGATGACCTTGAGCATGGCCAGGCCGAGCGCCGCGTCGGTGCCGGGCCAGGGCTGCAGCCAGTCGGTGGCCTTGGCGGCCGACTCCGTGTAGATGGGGTCGATCACCACGAGCTTGCCGCCGTTCTCCACCACGTGCTCGAAACGCTGGAAGTAGCCCTGCTTCGAGATGGCGGGGTTGTTGCCCCACACCACGACGTAGGTGCTGTTCTCGATCTGGTTGCGGCAGTCGAGGAAGCGCTTGCCGTAGATGGGCACGATGGCCGCCGTGGTGCCCGCGCAGCACAGCGAGCCCACCGTGGTCGACGCGCCGCCCAGGTGCCCGAAGAACGCGTTGGCCACCGGGCCGTGCATGGCGCCGAAGTTGCCGGAGCCGGTGACGTAGCAGATGGACTTGTTGCCGTCGGTCGCGATGGCGTCCTTGAACTTCTGCTCGATGAGATCGAACGCCTCGTCCCAGCTGATCTCCTTGAACTGGCCGCTGCCCTTCTCGCCGTCCAGCAGAAGCGGCATGGTCAGGCGGTCGGGGTCGTTCACCATCTGCGAGCGGCTGATGCCGCGCGCGCAGGCCGCGCAGTCGTTCAGCTCGGACGACTCCACCTTCACCAGCTTGCCGTCCACCACGTAGCCTTTCAGGTTGTGGTGCTGGCACTCGGGCGGACAGGTGGAATAGAACACCTGCGCGTCGGCGTAGGGGTCCGGCGCCGCACCCTCGGCATCGGCGCCGGCGCCGGCCTCCGTGTCGGCCTTCGGGCTGCATCCGGAAAGCCCCAACGCTGCGGCGGCGCCCGTCGTGGCGGCGGCCGCGACGAACGTCCGTCGCGACAGCGACGGCAGTGCCTGATCCGCGGATTTCCTCATCTCGCGCTCCTCTCCTCGTCCTGATTCCCAAACAGCGGCGGAACTTGGATCCCCCGTTCCTCCGCGTACCCCATTTTCCCCAGGTGGGCGCATCGGTTCAATATCCTGCGGAAGAACTTTCCGTTAAGAAAGTCCTACCAGATATTAAAAAAGTATTATCATCCGCGACTTTCCGCCGCGCGCGCCCGCGTTTGTCGGATAATTACGAGGGTAGCACGGTCGCGCGTACCGGGCGACGGGCAAGGGGGCCCGCCGTCGATGCGCGCCTCAGGGGGAATCGCCATGCCGTTCAAACGAGGTATCCGCTTCAAGTTCGCGGTGTTCATCGGCGCCTTCATCGTGGCCCTCATGGCCGTCGACGCGCTGTGGAACGTCCAGCTGCAACAGCAGCAGGCCGAGAACGAGGCGCGCGAGAAGGCCGAGGTGCTGGCCGACGAGATGCACGCGATGTGGGACTTCATCGACATCAACCAGAACACCATCAACCGCACCGAGGACGGCGCCTTCCGCACGAAGGCCCTCGTGTGCGTGGTCACCGCCAAGTCGGTGAGCACGCTGTTCACCATGAACACCGACTACAAGATCCAGTACACGAGCCCCACCCCGCGCCAGGCGGCGAACGCGCCCGACGAGTTCGAGCAGCGGGCGTTCGAGGCCTTCGGCGCCGATGCGGCCCTCGAGGCGTACTACGACGTGGGCTACGACGCCGAGGGGCGACGCGTGTTCCGCTACGCCGAGCCGCTGTACGTGACCGAGACGTGCCTCGAATGCCACGGCGAGCCCGTCGGCGAGCTCGACCAGTTCGGCTACGAGAAGGAGGGCATGCAGGTGGGCGACATCGGCGGCGCCGTGTCCATCACCGAGCCCATGGACATCTACGCCGACGGCATGCGCACGAGCGTGCTGCAGCAGGTGTTCATGGTGCTGCTCGTGCTCGTGTTGGCCTGCGTGGGCATCTACTTCGCCGTGAGCAAGCTCGTGCTGCACCCGCTCGACGCGCTCGGGCGCGCCGCGAAGCAGATCGGCGCGGGCGACTTCTCCTACCAGCTGGAGGCGCGCACCGTGGGCGGCCCCGACGAGCTCACCGAGTTCGCCGACGACTTCGACAAGATGGCCCGCCAGCTGGAACGGCTCTACACCGACCTCGAAAGCGAGGTGCGCAGCCAAACCGACAAGCTCTCGGCGCTCAACGACCTGCTGCTGTACCAGAAGGTCGAGCTCAAGAAGGCGCTCGACCGCCTCAGCGAGGAAACCGCCTACAAAAACGAGTTCTTCGCCATCATGAGCCACGAGCTGCGCACGCCGCTCACGTCCATCCTCGCGTTCGCGCGCATCCTGCGCGGGGTCGACTCGCTCGACGCCAAGACGCGCAGCGCCGTGGAGGAAATCGAGGCGAACGCCACGCTGCTGCTCAACATGGTGAACAACATCCTGACCATCTCGAAGGCCGAGGCGCACAAGAACGAGCTGGTGGTGGAGCCGGTCGACTTCGTGGACCTGCTGGGGTTCATCAGGAAGTCGCTCGAGCCCGTGGCGAAGAACAAGGGCATCGCCCTGACCGCGAAGACCGACGCCGACGTGCCCGTGTCGATGGCCGACTGGGAGAAGCTGCGGCGCATCGTCGAGAACCTCGTGGACAACGCCATCAAGTACACCCACGTCGGCGGTCGCGTGGACGTGCGCGCGACGTTCGACGGCGCCTGCATCGTCGTGTCCGTCGCCGACGACGGCATGGGCATCGACGAAGCCGACCAGGAGGGCATCTTCGAGCGCTACCGCCAGGCCGGCCAGTCGCCCAACCGCCGCTACCGCGGCACGGGCCTCGGCCTGGCCGTGGTGAAGGAGCTGGCCGAGCTGCACGGGGGCAGCGTGTCGGTGGCGTCGGCCCGCAAGCTCGGCAGCACGTTCACCGTGCGCATCCCCTACGTTGCCGTGGATACGGAGGAATACGATGAAGAAGATCCTGCTGATCGATGACGAGAACAGCATCGCGCGCCTCGTGGGCAGCATGGCGGGCGACGCGGGCTACGCGTTCGCTTACGCCGAAGACGGCGCGGAGGGCCTCGTCGTCGCCGAGCGGGAGGCGCCCGACCTCGTCATCATGGACGTGATGATGCCCCGGATGGACGGCTTCACCACCTGCCGCCTCATGCGCGAGCGCGGCATCACCTGCCCCGTCATCTTCCTCTCCGCGAAGGGCGACATCGTGGACAAGGGCGTGGGCTTCCAGGCCGGCGGCGACGACTACATGGTGAAGCCGTTCGATCCGCGCGAGCTGCTCATGCACATCGAGGCCCACCTGCGCCGCGCGAGCATGGCGGCCGCGCCCGTCGCGCCGCGCGGCGACATCCTGCACGCGGGGCGCTTCGTGCTCGACCGCGGGCAGTTCCGCGTCACGAAGGACGGCGAGCGCCTGTCGCTCACGCCCAAGGAGTTCAAGATATTCTTCGCGCTGGCCTCGAGCCCCGGCCTCGTGCTGTCGAAGGAGCAGCTCGTGGAGGCGGCCTGGGGCAAGGAGTTCGTCGGCGAGACGTCGAGCATCACCGTGTTCATCAAAAAGCTGCGCGAGAAGGTGGAGGACGACCCGTCCGACCCGCGCGTCATCCAGACCGTCTGGGGCATCGGCTACCGCTTCGAGCCCGAAGGCCGCGAGGGCTAGGGAGCGGCGCGGGAAGCGGCAGCCGGTCGCGAGCGCGGGCGTCGTTCGGCGCGGGAATTCGCTCGAAGTAACCAATTTTTGCGTTTTGCGTACCCGAAGGGGCTGGGCGGCGGGGAAATCGAAAAGGGTCGTCAGCGCAGCGGCTTCCCGACCTGCGGTTATGCGAAACGCCTCGAAAGGCCACCGAGCCGGGAGGCGCGCAGAAGGGCGCCGAAGCCCCTCGACGGCGCGCAAAACGTCAAAATTGGTTAAGATCCGGGAATTTCCGTGCCGCGACGTCGGCGCCGAGTTCGCCTAACGCGCCGACGGCCTCGGCGGCCTCGATGATGTCGAGGAGCTCCTGGCGGTTGTGGATGTCGAGCTTCTGGTAGAGGTGCATACGGTGCGTCTGCACGGTGCTGCGCGACAGGAACAGCTTCTTCTCGATGTGCGCCGAATCGCGCCCCTGCGCGATGAGCAGGGCGATCTCCGTCTCGCGCGGCGAAAGCTGGTACGTCTGCGCCACCGAGAGGCACTTCGCCTTGAAGGGCGTCTTGTGCTTGAACGGCACGATCTGCACGAGCGCGTTCGCGTCGGCCTCGGTGAACACGACCGCGTAGCCCACCGCCACCGCGAGCACGGCCGCGAACACGATGAGATGCACGTTGTCCATGGTGAGGTGCTGCACGAACACCGAGCTGAACAGCGCGCCGCCGAACGACCCGAGCGACCAGAAGCCGTACACGAGCCCGAAGAAACCGGGGGCGTACGCCGAGCGATCGCGGAACGCCGACGCGGCGATCACCCAGATGAGCAGGAACACGAGCTGGTACATGATGACGCTGCACGTGTAGCCGGCGATAGCCGCCTGCCCCGCCAGCACGATGGGCAGCAAGAGGATGCTGGCCAGCCCCAAGAGGAATATCATGCGGTACAGATGCCCGAACTGGAAGCGTTCGCGGTACGCCAGCAGCGCGTAGGCGAACGCGACGGCCGCCACCACGACGACGAACGCCGCGGCGTGGTAGGCCACCGCGAACGGCGAGCTCGTCACCTGCGTGCGCATGAACGCGTCGAACTCGCTGCGGAACAGGTGGTCGATCACGCCCCACGCGAACACGATGGCCGCCAGCTTCACGAGCATCCGCACCGACGCGCCGCGGCCCTCACGCGGGGCGGGGGCCGCGCTCGGCGGCCGCCCGTCCGCACGCTCGCGCTGCCCGGCCCGCAGGCAGACCGTCGACACGAGCGGCAGCGCGATGGAGGTCGCGATGACCGTGTAGATGTTCGCGATCGAGATGATGGCATTGATGGCGCAGGTCAGCACTTGCGAAAGGAACAGCGTGAGGAACATGCTCTGCACCGAGAGCCTGCCGAACAGCTGCATCCAGAACAGGTAGAGCACCACCGACAGCGCGCCCGCCACCGCGATGACCACGTCGCCCGTCACCGTGACGGAGTTCCGCGTGACGAGCGGCAGCACGAACACCGCGCCCATGAGCGCCATGGCCACGCCGAGCGCAAGCGGTCTCACCGTGCGCTCGAGCACCGCGAACAGGCGCCGGCCGCCCAGGAACAGCACGAGGCACGCCAGCACGGCCGCCACGAGCGACGGCATGCAGGCGCCGTGCGGCGGCTTGTTCACGAGCGCGTTCATCACGTTGTCCGGCGTCGCCGCCGTGAGCAGCGTGGGCGACCACGACACCGCGCAGCCGAACCCCACGGCGAGCGTCACGTTGGCGCGCGTGACCGCGCTCGACCACGCGTCTTTCAGAGCAGTGCGATTCCCCATGGAAGCCCCCTCGTATCCCCTACGATCTCCCGCGTTCCATTCTACCCCATGGGCATGCACCCGAACAGCGTGCCGTCACCTGGGAAAACGAAAGATCATATAACGGAACCGATGCGGTTTCGAAGGCTCATCCACCGCTTCCGATACCCCTTTCCCCAGCACTTTGCCAGAGTATCCCCAACGGTCCTGCGCCGCGACGGGCGCAGGGCACGGGGACATCGAGGAGAGGAGTCACGTATGACGACATGGGGAATGCTCATCGACCTCAAGCGCTGCGCGGGATGCGGGGCATGCGTCGTAGCATGCCAGCTGCAGAACAACCAGGGCCCGGGCGTATCCTGGGTGAAGCTCGACACGGTGGAATGGGGCGAGGCCGCCGGCGAGGCGGGGCGCGCGTACCTGCCGCACGCCTGCATGCACTGCGAGAACCCCGAATGCGTGTCGGTCTGCCCCACCGGCGCCAGCCAGAAGCTCGACGACGGCGTGGTGATCGTGGATTACGACGCGTGCATCACCTGCGGTTACTGTATGTCGGCGTGCCCGTACGGCGCGCGCGTGCTCAACGAGGGCAAGGGCAACTACTTCGGCGAGTACGCCCAGGCGCCCTACGAGGCCTACGGCGTCCAGCGCTCGCGCGTGGTCGAGAAGTGCATCTTCTGCCGTGAGCGCGCGGAGGAGGGGCTGCCCGTCGCCTGCGTGCTCAACTGCCCGGCGCACGCGCGCTTCTTCGGCGATCTCGACGACCCCGAGAGCGACGTCAGCAAGCGCATCGCCCAGGGCGACGCCGTGCGCGTGGACGAGACGTCGTTCTACTACGTGCCCATGAACGGCATGGACGAGAGCCTGCTGCCCACCGCAGCGGGCGGCGCCTATGCCGAAAGCTCGAAGGCGGCTCCCGGCATCGACCCCGTTGCGGCAACGATAGGCGTCGCCGCGGTGGCCGCGGTCGGCGTCGGCGTGGGCGTCGGGGTGAAGAAGTCGAAGGACAAGGCGAAGGCGCAGGCCAAAGCCGACGAAGCGAAGAGCGAGTAGGAAGGAAGGTGCACCCATGACCACGATTAACGACACCACGATGCAGGGCAACATCAGCCGCCGCTCGTTCGTGAAGGGCGCGTCCGCCCTGGCCGCCGGGGGCGCGCTGGCCGGCGCGTTCGGCTTCGACATCGCGCACGCCGAGGGCACGGTGGACCCCGACGCCCCCGTCGAGAAGCGCTACACGTACTGCGACATGTGCAACCAGGTGCCCAAGTGCGGCATGACCGCCTACGTGCAGGACGGCAAGATCGTGCGCGTCGAATCGCGCACGCCCCATCCCACCACGCCGCTGTGCGCGAAGGGCCTCGCCAGCATCCAGGAGCTCTACGACCCCAAGCGCCTGCAAACGCCGCTGCGCCGCACGAACCCCAAGGGCACGGGGCAGTCGCAGTGGGAGCCCATCACCTGGGACGAAGCCTACGACGCCATCGTCAGCGAGTTCAACCGCGTCAAGGAGGAGGACGGCCCCGACGCCGTGATGTTCTACTGCGGCGACCCGAAGGAGCCGCGCCCGCCCATCCAGCGCGTGGCCACGCTGTTCGGCAGCTCCACGTACGGCCTCGAAAGCTCGCTGTGCTCGACGGCCACGAACATCACCTCCCAGCTCGTGTACGGCCGCGGGCAGAGCTCGTCGGGCTCCGACCCCAGCGACGACACGGGCAGCTGCATGATCTGGAGCCTCAACGCGGCCTGGTCGCAGCCGAACCGCCACGCGAAGCTCATGGACCAGAAGGAGCGCGGCTGCAAGTTCGTCATCGTCGATCCGCGCATCACGCCCACCGTCATGGGGCTCGCCGACGTCCACCTGCAGCTGCGGCCCGGCTCCGACGGCGCGCTGGCCCTCGGGTTCATCAACATCCTCGTCCGCGACAACCTCGTGGACAAGCAGTTCGTCGACGAGTGGACGCGCGGATACGAAGGGCTCGCCGACCTGGCCGCGCAGTACCCGCCCGAGAAGGTCGAGGAGATCACCTGGGTGCCCGCGGCCAAGCTGGAAGAGGCCGTGCGTCTGCTGGCCGACAACGCGCCCAGCACGCTGGTCACCAGCTCGGCGGGGCTCGCCCACTCCTCCAACGTGGGCCACGCGCTGCGCGCCGTGTTCATGATCCCCGCCCTCATGGGCATGATCGAGAAGAAGGGCGGCGTCATGTTCGCCTCGGGCGGCCTGCCGCTCGACGTGAGCGCCTCCACTGCCAAGTTCCGCGCCGAAGACGTCTACACCGAGCAGAACTTCGCCGACAAGCGCGTGGACAAGGACGATTTCCCCGCCTGGGTGTCGTTCACCAAGCACTTCCAGACGGCGCGGCTGCCCGAGTACATCGACGAGGGGAAGATCAAGGCCGCCATCCTCGTGGCCAGCAACGTGATGATCTGGCCCGAATCGGACCGCTACCAGGAAGCCCTCGGCAAGCTGGAGTTCGTGGCCGCCGTGGACTACTACGAGCGCCCCTGGACCCACGACTACGTGGACATCCTGCTGCCCGCCGCCATGTGCCACGAGCGCATGGCCCCCTTCGCCGCCTACGGCCGCAAGCTGTTCTTCCGCGAGCCGTGCGTCCAGCCGGCCGGGCAGGCGCGCGAGGATTGGAAGATCATGCTCGACCTGGGATGCAAGCTGGGCTTCGAGGAGCAGTGCTTCGGCGGCGACGTGGAAGCGGCCCTCGACAACATCCTGCAGACGGCGGGCCTCGACGTCACGCTCGACGACCTGCGCGCGAACCCCGAGGGCCTGGAGATCCCCGGATCGCCGAACGAGGAGGGCAAGCACGCTGCAGGCAAGCTGCGCAAGGACGGACAGCCCGGCTTCAACACGCCGTCCGGCAAGCTGGAGTTCGACTCCGAGATCCTCAAGGGCTTCGGCTACGAGGGGCTTCCCGTGTACGAGGAGCCGGTGCACACTCCCTACGCGCCCACCGAGGAGGACAAGCGCTACCCGCTCGTGCTGAACGCGGGGTCGCGCCTGCCCTACTACACGCACTCCAAGCTGCGCGAGATCCCCTGGCTCAACCAGTTCATGCCCGAGCCCGTCGTGCGCCTGCACCCCCAGGACGCGCGCGACCGCTCCATCGGCACCGGCGACGTGGTGCGCGTGTTCAACCACCAGAACGAGATCGAGATGAAGGCCGAGGTGACGAACCTCGTGCACGCCGGCATGGTCGACATCTTCCACGGATGGCACCAGGCGAACGTGAACCTGCTGACCACGCGCGATTTCGATCCCATCACCGGGTTCCCGCCGTTCAGGTGCGGCCTGTGCGAGGTCGAGGCCACCGGCAAGGGACGCCTCGTCAGCCAGTAGCCAGCCAACGGATCAGCGGCCCCGCCCGCGCCGCGCATGCCGCGCGGGCGGGGCGTCAAGGAGGGAATCATGAACGATCGGAAGAGAACCAAGAGGCTCATCGCGCTCGGGGTGGCGGCGGCGGTCGTCGTGGCGGCCGGCGCGGGGTTCTGGGTATGGCACGAGCAGCCCAGCTTCTGCAACGCCATCTGCCACACGCCCATGGACCCGTACGTCGAGGACTACTACGCCGACGATGCCACGCTGCTGGCCACCTCGCATCGCGTGGTGGACGTCAGCTGCCTCGACTGCCACGTGCCCACGCTCAGCGAGCAGCTGGCCGAGGGCGTGACGTGGGTGGCGGGCGGCTACGCGCTGCCGCTCGAGCAGCGGCAGTTCGACAACGCGTTCTGCATGAACGGATCGTGCCACGACATCGGGCAGGACAGCCTGGCGCGGATCACCGCGCAGCGGGAGTACAACCCGCATAGCAATTTCCACGAGGAGCTGGCGTGCGGCACGTGCCACAAGTCGCACACCGCGTCGGTCATGCAGTGCGCGCAATGCCACAGCGACGCCGACGTGCCTGCCGGCTGGGTGGTTCGCTAACGGCCGGGAGGCTGGAAAGGAGGTTCCCATGGAGGTGTTGCTGGCGATTCTCATCAGCGTGCTGTTCGCGTGCGCGCTGCACAGGCAGATCAAGCGCTACGCCGTGTCGTTCTACATCGTGGCCGTGGCCGTCGACGTGCTGTTCCTGTCAGGGGTGCTGTTCGGGGTCTCGCGCGAGTTCGCCGCCGCGGTGTACCCGTACCTCACGCGGTGCCTGCTCGGGTTCGCCCTGTTCGCGCTCGTCATGTACATCGGGGCGCTGCCCGAAGGGTCGAAGGCGCGCCAGATGCTCATGCCCATCCGCGGCGAGCTGTCCATCATCGCCGCCATCCTGACCGTCGGGCACGTGGCGAACTACCTGGGCACGTACCTGGCCGACATCCTGTCGGGGTTCGCCGGGATGTCGGCGGGCATGGTCGCGTCGTTCGTCGTGTCGAGCCTGCTCATCGTGCTGCTGGCGGCGCTCACCGTCACGTCGTTCAACGCGGTGAAAGCCCGCATGAGCTCCGACGCGTGGAAGCGCCTGCAGAAAACCGCCTACGCGTTCTTCGGGCTGACGTACGTGCACCTCGTGCTGGTGCTGGCGCCCACCGTCTCGTCGAGCGGGCAGAAAGCCGCGTTCAGCATCGCCGCGTACACGGCGGTCATGCTGGTCTACGTTGCGCTGCGCGCGGCGACGCACCTGCGCGCGAAGCGGGCGCGGCCCGCGACGCCGTAGAGCTTCGAGCGCCCGGCTTCGAGCTCGCTTGGAGCCGGGCACGCCGTCGGGCACGGAAATTCGCCCGAAGCAAGCAATTTTTTCGTTTTGCGTGCGATTTCGGCCCTTCGGTTCCCCGCCGCAGAACAGGGGCGAGCATCGCCCCAGGTCAGTTTTGCCGCCTCGGACACCGCAGCCCTCGACCGTGCGCAAAACGGCAAAATTGCCTAGAATTCCGCGATTCCCGTGCCGGGCCGATGCCGACTCCCGCGGCAACCGCCCTTCCCGCGCAAAACGGGCGTGCGCAGCGCCCGGCGTCGCGGCGCTACTTCCCCTCCAGCTGCGGGATGGGCGTGTCGTCGGCCTCGTCGAGGTTGCCGTCGTACACGTAGTGGCGCGTCTCGCGCGCGATCATGCCGCTCAGCAGCAGCACGACGATGATGTTGGGGATGGCCATGAGCGCGTTGCCGATGTCCGAGATCGTCCACACGATGTCGCCCACGCCGATGGCGCCGAGGAAGGCCACGGCCACGTAGATCACCTGGTACGGACGGATGGCGTAACGCCCGAACAGGTACGTGATGCAACGGTTGCCGTAGTACGACCAGCCCAGGATGGTGGTGTAGCTGAACGCCACCATGCCCAGCACGAGGATGGGCGTGCCGATGTAGGGGATCTTCGCGAACGCCTCGCTGGCCAGCATCGCGCCGGAGTAGACGGTGGGGTTCGCCATGATGGACGACGCGATGTCGGGGTTCGCCAGCATCGTGGACACGAGCACGATGCCCGTGAGCGCGCAGATGACCACGGTGGACCAGAACGTGCCGGTCATCGCCACGAGCGCCTGCTGCGCCGGGTTGCGCGTGGAGGCCGCCGAGGCCACGATGGGGGCCGACCCCAGGCCCGACTCGTTCGAGAACAAACCGCGCGCGCAGCCGAACTGCAGCGCCATCATGATGCCCGAGCCCACCGCGCCGCCGAACGCGGCCTTCGAGGTGAACGCGCATTCCAGGATGAGCCCCAGCGCGTCGCCGATGAGCGCCCAGTTGAACGCGAGGATGACGAGGCAGCCGCCCGCGTAGGCGACGGCCATGATGGGGACGAGGCGCTCGCACACCTTCGAGATGGACTGCACGCCGCCGAAGATGACCACGGACACGAGCACCACGATGACCACGCCGACGACCCACGCGGGGACGTCCACGTTCGAGGTGATGATGCCGGACATGGCCGACGCCTGCACGGCCGAGCCGGTTCCGATGGCCGCGATGGCGGCAAACGCGGCGAACGCCACGGCGCCGAGCTTCGCCCACCAGGGAGTATGCCCGCCAGGGCTCGGGTCGCGCTTGCCCTCGGCGTTGCGCCTGAACGCGCGCTCCCAGATGTACATGGCGCCGCCGAGCATGGCGCCGTTGTGGTCGCGCACGCGGTACTTCACGGCCGCGTACACCTCGGCGTACTTCGTGGCGATGCCGAACACGCCGGTGATCCACATCCAGAACACCGCGCCCGGTCCGCCCGCGAGGATGGCCGTTGCCACGCCCACGATGGAGCCGGTGCCGATGGTGGCGGCCAGCGCCGTGGCCAGCGCGCCGAAGTGGCTGATGTCGCCCTTGCCCTCGGGGTCGCTCGACAGCGACAGCTTGATGGCCTGCGGCAGCTTGCGCTGGATGAACCCCGTCTTGAAGGTGAAGAACAGATGCGAGCCCAGCAAGAGCGCGATCATCGCGGGGCCCCATACAAATGCGTCGATGGTGTTGAGTAGTTCGAACATAATTCCGCTATTCTACCCCGTAGTTCGCCCGATCAGCAAAAACAACGCCCCCCGTCCACAAACGGTTACCCCGGCGCAGGCCGAGGCTTCCTGCGGCCGCCTTTTTAGCGGTGGTAGATCAAATGGCAGACGTCGTCGCCGCGGGCGATGGTCTTGGGCAGGTCGAGGTCGCAGCCGTAGGCTTCGCCGATGCCGCGGTCGCCGCACATGGCCCAGTCGCAGAGGTTGGAAATCTCCTCGTCGGTGCAGCCCTGCTTCTGCCACGCCTTCACGAGCGGGCAGTAGTGGAACTCCAGCTCGAAGCGGTCATCCTGCACGTCCTTGACGTCCATCTCGAACACCATCTGCGCCGGCTTGCCGAACAGGCCCTTCTTGAGGCTCTTCAGGCTGTTCGTGCCGCCGCCCTTCGCGACCAGCTCCGCGCCCTGGAACAACCCGCAGCGCTTCACGGCCGCCGGCGCGAACGCAGCCGGGTCGGCGCCCGCCTTCGCCGCCTCGTCGGTGAGCAGGTACAGCCACAGCGCGCGATGCTCCAGCAGCTCGCGGATGGCCTTGACGAGCGGGTTCTTGCTGCGCGGTTCGTTGACGATTCTGCTCTCGGCCATGGTGCCTCCCCTTCGTGCCGGACCCTCTTCGTTGCTGCGATTATACGGCAACGAGGCGCCGCCCAACCCACAAAACCTGCGCATTGTCCCCCATTCGGTCATTGCGTGGTTGCCAGACGGCAACAAGGCCGCTACAATGCAGCGCATGGATTCTGTTTCAGGGCGAGGTGCAATTCCTCACTGGCGGTAATCCGGCCGCGATGCCCCGCATCGGCGAGCCGGGAGTCCGCGACCCTGCGAACGTCCCCGATAGGGAGTGCGGTTGCAGGCTGATTCCGGTGCGATTCCGGAACCAACGGTATAGTCCGGATGGAAGAGGCAGAGATCCGCGTCGTCCACGCCCCGCGTGCGTCGGCTCGGACCCCAAGAAGCCTGTATGGAAGGAATTCATACGGGCTCGTTTTCTCTTTAGGCCGGGAAACGTGACCCGAACGTCACGGCCTGCAAGAGAAAGGGGTTGCCATGACCGGCAACGCACCGGGCACCAACGCCCAGGACACGTACGAATTCACCAACACCAACAAGTGGGACACCCGCCAGCTCGTGACGATGGCGCTCATGTGCGCGATCGGCGTGCTGCTGTCGTTCGTGGAGTTCCCGCTGCTACCCGGCGTCACCTGGCTCAAGTACGACGCCTCCGCCATGCCCGCCATGGTGTGCGGCTTCGCCTTCGGCCCGGCGGCCGGCCTCGCGGTGGGCGTCGTGGGCGCCGTCATCCACGGCATCCTCATGGCCGACTTCTCGGGCGCCGTCATGAACATCCTCGTGGTGGCCGGCTTCATCCTGCCCGCCGCGCTCGTGTACCGCCGCTCGCGCACGTTCAAAAGCGGCGTCATCGGCCTCGTGCTGAGCGCCATCACGGCCACCGTCATGGCCATCCTGGGCAACCTCGTCATCACGCCGATGTGGCTGGGCGTGCCGCTCGACGCCGTCGTGGCCATGATCCTGCCCATCCTCACGCCGTTCAACCTCATCAAGGCCGGCATCAACGCGGTGCTCACGCTCATCGTGTACAAGAGCATCTCCAATTTGATCACACCCAAGAAGAAGCAGGTGAAGGGACGCTAACCGCATGATCGAGTTCAAGGGAACAGGCTTCACGTACGACGGCGACCGCTTCGTGCTGGACGGCGTGGACGCGCGCATCGCCCCGGGCGAGTTCGTGTGCATCCTCGGCGGCAACGGCTCGGGCAAGTCGACGCTGGCCAAGCACATCAACGCGCTGCTCGTGCCCGACGAAGGCAGCGTCACCGTGCTCGACCACGACACGCGCGACGAGCGGTCCACCTACTTCATCCGCAGCCATGCGGGCATGGTGTTCCAGAACCCCGACGACCAGCTGGTGGCCAGCCTCATCGAGAACGACGTGGCCTTCGGTCCCGAGAACCTGGGCGTGCCCACCGACGACCTCCGCCAGCGCGTGGCCGACGCGCTGGCGGACGTGGGGCTGCAGGGTTTCGACAAGCGCGAGACCGCGGCGCTGTCGGGTGGGCAGAAGCAGCGCGTCGCCATCGCCGGCGTGCTGGCCATGGAGCCCTCGATCCTCATCCTGGACGAGGCCACGGCCATGCTCGACCCGCGCGGCCGCAAGGGCCTCATGCGCGTGTGCCACGAGCTGCACGACCGCGGCATGACCGTCGTCATGATCACGCACTTCATGGAGGAGGCCGCGCAGGCCGACCGCGTCATCGTGCTGGAAGAGGGTCGCGTCGCCTGCGACGGCACGCCGCAGGACGTGCTCGTGCAGGCCGAGCTGCTGGAACATCTCAACCTCGACCTGCCGTTCGCCGCCGAGCTGTCGCTCGAGCTGGGGCGGCGCGGCGTGCCCGTGGGCATGCACATCGAGACGACCACGTTGAAGGAGGAGCTGTGCCGATTGCTTTCGAAGGCGTAAGCTACTCGTACGCCGACCCCGCCCGCCAGGAGAAGCGGAAGTCGCGGGCGAAGCGCCGCCGCGAGGCCGGCGTGATCGAGGACGCCCCCTCGCTCGAGCGCGGCAAGCCGGCCTGGGGAGGCGACCCCGACGCCGTGTGGGCGCTGCGCGACATCACGTTCGAGCTGGAGGACGGCGAGTTCCTCGGCATCGCCGGTCACACCGGCAGCGGCAAAAGCACCCTCATCCAGCACATGAACGGGCTGGTGAGCCCCACGCGCGGGCGCGTGCTGCTGGACGGCCAGGACCTGGCCGACAAGCGCGCGGCGCAGGCCTGCCGCGGCAAGGTGGGGCTCGTGTTCCAGTATCCCGAGTACCAGCTGTTCGCCGCCACCGTGCGCGAGGACGTGGCGTTCGGTCCCCGCAACCTGGGGCTGTCCGCCGACGAGGTGGAACGCCGCGTGGCCGCCGCGCTGGAAAGCGTGCGCCTCGACATCGCCGAGCTGGGCGACAAGAGCCCCTTCGAGCTGTCGGGCGGCCAGCAGCGCCGCGTGGCGTTCGCGGGCGTGCTGGCCATGGAGCCGCGCGTCCTCGTGCTGGACGAGCCGGTGGCCGGCCTCGATCCCGTGGCGCGCGAGGAGTTCCTCGACCTCATCGCCCAGCTGCACGGCAGCGGGCTCACCGTGGTCATGGTGTCGCACAGCATGGACGACCTCGCCCGCCTGTCCGACCGCGTGCTCGTGCTGAACGAGGGCCGGCAGTTCGCGTTCGGCACGCCGTCCGAGGTGTTCGCGCACGGCGAGGGGCTGCGCGCCATCGGCTTGGACGTGCCCGCCCCCCAGAAGCTGGCCGACGAGCTGCGCGCAGCGGGCGTGGAGCTGCCGTCGAAGCTGTACGACGTGAAAGCGCTGGCGGACGAGCTGGCGGGCGCCTACCGCGCGGCCGTCGAAGCCTCGGAGGCCCCTCATGCCTGACATCGCGGTCATCGGACGCTACTGGCCGGGCACGAGCCCGCTGCATCGCATGGACGCGCGCGCAAAGCTGCTGCTGGCGCTCGCGCTCATGGCGGTGGTGTTCGTCGCGCAGTCGTTTCTCGGGCTCGCGGTGTGCGCGGCGTTCGTGTTCGGCTTCTTCAGGCTGGCGGGCATCCCCATCCGCTCGGCGTTCAAGTCCATCGCGCCGCTCGCGTTCATCGTGGTGGTCACCGCCCTGCTCAACGTGTTCTTCGTGCAGGGCGGCACGGTGCTGTTCGAGTGGTGGATCATCCGCATCAGCGAGGCGGGCCTGTGGCAGGCGGCCTTCATCGCCTGCCGCCTGCTGCTGTTGCTGCTGGGGATGAGCCTGCTCACCCTGACCACCGCCACGCTCGACATCACCGATGCGTTCGAGTACCTGCTGCACCCCTTCAGCCGCATCGGCGTGCCGGCGCACGAGCTGTCCATGATGATGGGCATCGCCCTGCGCTTCCTGCCCCAGTTCACCTTCGAGCTGCAAACCGTGTACCGCGCGCAGATCAGCCGCGGCGCCACGTTCTCCAAAGGGCGGCTGCGCATGCTCGCCTCCCTCATGGTGCCGCTGTTCACCAGCGCGTTCCGCCACGCGGAAACGCTGTCGTCGGCCATGGAGGCCCGCTGCTACCACGGCGGCGTCGGCCGCACGCGCCTGCATCCCCTCGTGTTCACCGCGCTCGACCGCAACGGCGTCGTCGTCATCGTCGCCATGCTGGCCTGCGTCGTGGCCACCAACTTCATCCCCTGGTAGGACCGCTCCGAAGCCGTCCTACTCCAACCGAAAGGAACCCCCATGAACGGAACGAACACCATCGTCGACTACCTCACGAGCGTCCCGGCCTGGTACCTGGCCACCTGCGAGGGCGATCAGCCGCACGTGCGCCCCTTCAGCTTCGCCGCCGTGCAGGACGGCCGGATCTGGTTCTGCACCGCCACCACGAAGGACGTGTACCGCGAGCTGGAGCTCAACCCAAAGTTTGAATTGACCGCCTGGAAACCGGGCAGCGGCTGGGTTATCATGCGGGGGGAAGCTGTTCTCGAAGATCGGGCGAACGATGAGGTTCGTCGTGCGGGGTACGAGCACATGACGGGGCTCGGCGAGAGCTACGAGGGGCCGGACGACAAGACGCTCACGTTCTTCACCGTGCGCGATCCCGAAGCATGGCTGTGCGACATCGACGGAAGCTGGAATCCCGTCGAGCTGTAGCGGCGACCCCTCACAGACCCTCGAACAGCTGGCCCACGGTGGTGTCCAAGCCGCCCGCGATGCGCTCGAGCATGTCGACCGTCGGATTCGCTTTTCCGCTTTCGATATCGATGAGGTATTTGCGGCTGACGCCCACCATGAGAGCGAAGGACGTTTGCGACACGTTCGCGCTCGCGCGGAGCCTCGCGATATTGGTTCCGAGCTGAGTTTTTAGTGAAGTGTTCTCCATGCCGGTTAAAGGCTAGTCCCGGCGGGAGGAAAAGTCGTAAACTATAGTTTACAGACCGTCAATAAAACAAGAGGTTTGTACTATGAGTTTATCGAGAGGGTCATTGCTTGAGGGCAAGATCGCCGGAGGTCGCACATGAGCGGAACCGAGTACGAAGAATTGATGGACACGATCAGACGCGCGGCAGCGCGCATTTTCGAATACGCCGAGACCGAGGAAGAGGTGTGCCGCCTGGAGCAAGCGATCAACCACGAGATCATGTACGTGGCGGCCATCGCGCAATCCGAGCGGGTCAAGCCCCCGACGGGCTGGGACCCGCTCGGCCGCTGACGCGCGCGCCAAGCCGGTACGGCTACGCGAAGTCGTACAGGTCCTTCGTGGCGGTGCGGAAGTCCTCGTAGACCTCGGCCGCCACCGCTTCATCCTCGACGAACTCGAAGGCCGCAGGTTGGCCGTCTTCGTCGAGCTCGGTCACCTCAAGCAGCACGACCTCGCCGGACGAGCCCACGGGCTCGTCTTCTGTTACGGGGAAGAAGAAGCCGTAGCTGCGGTCGTGGTGCAAGATGAGGCCGAGGAACTCGAGTTCCGTCTGCTCGCCCGTCTCGTCCTCGAGCACAAGGGTGACGCCCTCCTCGGTCGGCGGGCAGAAATTGGGAGCGCTTCCTTCGCGCATCGTAGGCTCCTTACCTTCAGCTTGATCGTTGGCGTTAGGGTACCACAAGCGCCGCCCGATGCGCAGGTGCGCGCCGGCAACGACAGACAAGCGTTAGACGATGAAGTCGCGTCCGCTTTCCACCAGGTCGATGAGCTCCTGCTGCGTGTGCACGCCCAGCTTCTGGTAGATGTGGCGGATGTGCGTCTTGGCGGTGTTGCGCGTCACGCGGCACTCCTCCTGGATGAACGCGCCGTTGCGCCCGCGCGCCAGCAGCGCGAACACCTCCCCCTCGCGCTCGGTGAGCCCGTGGACGGACGCCAGGTGCGCGCAGCGCGTGTCGATGGCGGCCTCGGGAGCGGCGGGCGCCTCCACCTCCTCCACCGGCTTCACGCCGCGGATGGCCGCCGAGAAGCTGAAGTCCTTGAGCCCGATCCACACGTACCCGACGAAGGCGGCCGCCACGAGCGCGAGCAGCAGCAGGCGTACGTCGGCGCCCGCGGCGTCGGCGGCGACGGGCAGATGCCCCAGCACGACGCCCGTCGTGGCGCCGAGGTTCGAGGCGCAGAAGCCCTGGCCGAGGGCCGCGATGCCGCCCGAGGGGTTGCGCGCCGCGATGATGGCGAGCGTCGCCCAGGTGAGGACGCTGAACATCTGCGCGCCCACGGTGAGCGCGCCGAGGGCCACCGACCCGAGCACGGCGGTCTGCGCGGCCGAGACGAAGAACCCGAACACCACGAGCAGCCCCGACACGTGGAACAGCGCGTCCTCGCGCGACGCGCGCTGCGTGCGCGCGCACCACGCGGCCAGCGCCAGCAGCGCGACGCCGCACGCTGCGCTCTGCCACCAGGCCGTCGGGCCCGCGCCGAACGTGATGGACAGGCCGAACGCCACCTCGAACAGGAAGATGCACACGAACAGCCGGTTGAACGGCCCGGGGAACGAACCCGGGTTCGTCAGCGCCAGCTCGCTGGGCGGGGCGCCGTCCGGCAGCGCGTCGCGCAGGCGCGCGACGGGGCCTGCCACGGCCGCGAGGGCGACGGCGGGCAGGAGCGCGTAGACGACCGGCGCGCAGGCGGCCAGCAGCGGGTCGAGCACAAGGTAGACGGCGTAGGACAGGCACACGCCGCCGGCCATGGTGACGAGCACGCCGCGCGGGCGCAGGCGCGTGAGCGACAGCCCCGCCACGATGACCGCCCAGCTGCGCCCGCACGACAGCAGCGCCGCGCCCGGAACGCCGAGCGCCGCCGCGTAGCCGTTCTGCACGCCGAGCATCCACAGCCCGCATCCCGCCGCGAGCGCCGCCAGCGCGCCGACCGTCACGGCCCGCACCGGCAGCGGCGAGCTGCTGCGGTGCGCCGCGAACGCCCACAACCCGAACGCCGCGCCGTACAGAAGCCCGCACAGCGCGAACCCCCACGGCACGACCGCGTTGAAGGGAGGGTACACGTAGCCGTTCTGCACGAACGTGGACAGCGACAGGGCGCACACGGCCACGAGGCTGCGCGCGTCGATCAGCCGATCGCGCGCGACGGCGGGGCGAGAAGGCTCGCCGCCGGCGTTCCGCCCGCTGGCGGTCCGTTCCGCATTCCGCATTTCGCCCCCGTTTCTCTACCGTTTACCGTCGAAAACCTACCGTTCGCCCTCGCGTAACGCCAGCGGGGTGACGATCACCCCCGCCTCGCCTCCGTATTGTACCCCGCAGAAGGCGCCCCGCACGCGGGGTGCAGGCAACGGACGGGATTCCCCAACGCAAGGGAGCCCCGCCCGCCTCGAGCGAAGGAGGCATCATCGTATGACGAGTGTCCTGGAAGAAGCCAAAGCGCTGGAAGGCGACATCATCGCCGACCGCCGCTGGCTGCACGAGCATCCCGAAATCGGGTTCGACCTCCCTCAAACGACGGCCTACGTGGCCGAGCGTCTGCGGGAAATCGGTCTCGAACCGGAAGAGATCGTGCCGGGCGGCCTCGTGGCCACCATCGGCGACCCGTCGGCGGGCCGCTGCTTCATGCTGCGCGCCGACATGGACGCGCTGCCCATCAAGGAGGAGACGGGGCTGCCCTTCGCCTCCCCGACCGACTACATGCACGCCTGCGGGCACGACACGCACACCGCCATGCTGCTGGGCGCCGCCCGCATCCTGAAAGGCCGCGAGGCCGAGCTGCCCGGCTGCGTGAAGCTCATGTTCCAACCCGACGAGGAGGGCTGCGCACCCGACGAGATCTGCGGCAACGAGGCCATGATCAACGCGGGCGTGCTGGAGAACCCGCACGTCGACGCCGCCACGGCCATCCACCTCATGCCGTTCGACTACCGTTTGGGCGAGATCGCCACGCGCCCGGGCACCGGCTTCTCGTCCATCGACGACATCGACATCGTCGTGCACGGCAAGGGCGGCCACGGCTCGCGCCCGCACCAGCTGGTGGACCCGTTCAACATCGCCTGCCATATCTTCTTCGGCGCACAGAACCTCATCGCGCGCGAGCTCGACCCGAACGACCAGGCGGTCATCACGTTCGGTGCCATCAACGGCGGCACGGCCGCCAACATCGTTCCCGACGACGTGCACCTGCTGGGCACCCTGCGCACCATCGACGAGGGCACCCGCGCGCATCTCAAGGAGCGCATGGAGGCGATGTGCCGCGGCATCGCGGAGGGCTTCGGCGGCAGCGTCGACGTGCGGTTCCTCCGCGGCGTGCCGAGCGTGTACAACGACCCCGAGCTCACCGACGAGCTGATCGGCTACGTGGAGGACCTCACCGGCCGCCCCGTCACCATCCTCGACAAGCCCATCTCGGGCTCCGACGACATGAGCGTCATCTCGCAGGCCGTGCCCACCACCTACTTCGTCATGGGCACCGGCTCGGAGGACGAAGGCGTGCGCTACCCCGTGCACAACTCCCGCGTGGTGTTCGACGAGAGCGTGTTCGTCGAAGGCGCGGCGATGACCGCAACGATGGCCCTGCGCTGGCTGGAAGCCCGCGCGCGCGACGACAAGGAGAACGAGCGATGAGCGAGAACGAGAAGCTGGCGACGGAAGCCGCCGAGGGCGCGCCCGCCGCCACGGCCCCCGAGCCCGGCGGCAAGAAGAAGCGCAAGAAGAAAGGCGCACCGGACTCCTTCATCATCCTCGTGGCGTGCCTGATCGTCGTGGCGCTCGTCACCGTGGTGATGTCGTTCTTCACGAGCGAGGTCACCGGAGCGTCGTTCGCCGACGTTCTGACCTCCCCGGTGCTCGGCTTCTCGAGCGCCATGCAGGTGTGCGTGTTCGTGCTCGTGCTGGGCGGCTTTCTGGCCATGGTGAACAAGACCGGCGCGCTCGACACCGGCGTCGCCACGCTCGTGCGCGCCCTCAAGGGCCGCGAGCTCGTCCTCATCCCCATCCTCATGCTGCTGTTCGGCATCTGCGGCTCCACCTACGGCATGATGGAGGAGACGGTGCCGTTCTACATCCTGCTGGCCGCCACCATGTACGCCGCGGGCTTCGACACGCTCACCGGCGCGCTCGTGGTGCTGCTGGGCGCGGGCGCGGGCTGCATCGGCTCCACGGTGAACCCGTTCTCCGTCGGCGTGGCCACCGCCGCCCTCACCGACATGGGCATCGCCATCGACCAGGGCGTCATCATCGGCTTCGGGCTCGTGCTGTTCGTCATCGCCGAGGCCATCTCCATCTTCTTCGTCATGCGCTACGCCAAGAAGGTCAAGGCCGACAAGGGCTCCACGTTCCTGTCGCTGCAGGAGCAGGAGGAGTCCGAGAAGGAGTACGGCCAGATGGAGGAGGATGCGGAGAACCCGGCGTTCTCGGCCGTCCTCTCCGGCAAGCAGAAGGTCGTGCTCGTGCTGTTCGCGCTCACGTTCGTCGTCATGATCGTCGGCTTCGTGCCGTGGCAGAACTTCGGCATCGACGTCTTCATGGCCGGCGGCTCGGTCGACGATCCGGCGGGCGCCTGGAGCGCGGTGCTCACCGGCGTGCCGCTGGGCATGTGGTACTTCAACGAGGCCACGGCATGGTTCCTGCTCATGGCCATCGTCATCGGCATCTTCGCGCGCTTCGCGGGCAAGGACATCGTGAAGACGTTCCTCGGCGGCTGCGCCGAGATGGTCAGCGTCGCGCTCGTCATCGCGCTGGCGCGCTCCGTCGCCGTCATCATGGGCGAGACGCAGCTCGACACGTTCATCCTCACGAACGCCGCGAACGCGTTATCCGGCGTGCCCGCCTTCATCTTCGCGCCCGCCACGTTCCTGTTCTACTTCGTGCTGTCGTTCGCTATCCCCTCGAGCTCCGGCATGGCCACGCTGGCGATGCCCATCATGGGGCCGCTGACGAACGGCCTGGGCTTCTCGGCCGAGGTCATGGTCATGATCTACGTGGCCGCCCACGGCCTCGTGGCCATCATCACGCCGCTGAACGGCGCCGTGCTGGCGGGCCTCGCGCTGGCGAAGGTGCAGTACGCCACCATGCTCAAGTGGGTGATGAAGGTGATCGTGGTCACCGGCATCGTGCTCGTGGTGGTGCTGACCGCGGCGATGCTCATCATGTAGGAGACCCCTTGGAGCGCCGCCGCGTCCTCCTTCGCGGCGGCGCATATTCGGGCATCGACCCGTCTTTGCGAGAAAGCGAGCTCCGGCCTGGGCTCGCTTTCTCGCGTTCGGAGGCTGGAGGCGGGAGGCTCTGCGCGGCTTCTGCACGCAAAAACTCTCCCAAATGAGCAAAAAACCGCGACGTGCGCCGCCTTACAACCCTCCCAATGTTTCCAGGGATCGCGCGAACTGGGGAAACGGCAGCCGTCACTCGCCAGGGGCGCATTCCGAAGCTCCGAGAGCCTCCCAAAACCCTGCCAACCACCGCACGTCGCGGATTATTGTGCAAAAAAAGGGAATTTCGCTTTCACGCCGACATCGGGAAGCGCGCCCGCACGAAACATGCCGATCTTGGTTCGACGACGGAAGCGCATAGACTCCCCTCCCCATGCCACGGCGGCGGAAAGCTAGCGCTCGCGAAGGCTCCCCGTATCGCTCAGCGGTTCCTCGATCGCCGAGTGATCCGAAACGCGAACGGGCCGCCTCTCCGAGCGCTTCGCCGCAGACGCGCAGCGGCGAAGCGACGCGACCGACCTCAGCGCTACCGCGATGCGCGGACGCTCGGCGCCTTACAGTCCCTCGTCGGCCGTCGCGCCCGCGCCTTTGCCGCCCTCGCGCGCTTCGACGCCCAACAGGTCGAACAACTCCTGGCGCGTGTGGATGTCGAGCTTCTGGTAGATGTGGCGCACGTGGGCCTTCGCCGTCCCGTTCGCGATGAACAGCTCGCGCTCGATGATGCCCACCGTCTTGCGCTGGGCCAGCAGCAACAGCACCTCCTCCTCGCGGGTGGACAGCTTGTAGGCGCGCGCGACCTCGGCGCAGCGGTCGGCCAGCTCCTGCTTGCGTATCATCGCGGCCGAGTCGGTGCCTCCCGCCAGGAAGTTCGCGCCCCAGCGGCTGGACAGGTCGCGCTCCGAGAACAGGATGGTGGTTGCGGTCACGATGGCCACCACCGTCAACAGCGAGATGAACAGCTCGCCGTTGCCCCCCAGCACGTCGAACGACTGCGCGCCGTCGGCCACGAGCCGCCCCAGCCACATGGACACCTGCCGCACGCTGCGCTCGATGCCGAACAGCCACAGGGCCGACACGCCGTAGCGGTAGCAGATGTTCGCCATGATGAGCATGATGAGGACGGATTGCGCCGTGTACCCGGCGGAGACGCAGAAGCTGGCCGCCATGCCCTGCACGTGCCCGAGCGTGGGAAGCAGGAACAGCGCCACCACCATGAGCGGCAGCGCCACCCGGTAGATGATGCCGAAGTCGAAGCGCCCGCCGCGCACCGCCACGCCCAAAAACACGAGCACGCCCACCGCCAGCGTCCCCGGCGCGGAGTGCGGTCCGAACGCGCCGGCGTACAGCCCGCCCTCCATGAGCCCGTACGCGAACGCGTAGGCCGCCATGAACAGCACCGCCTTCCACGGCACCGAGAACCGCGTCCACGACGTCGAGGGCAGCTCGGCCGTCGGGAGGCTGCCGAACCCGCGGCGCAGCAGCACGAGCGACGCCGCCGGCAGCAGGGACGTCATCACGAACAGCCACGGCAGCATGAACCCGCGGTACACGTACAGCACAAGCGCGCCCACCACGATGGACGCCGAATAGTACAGCGCCACGCGCAAGGGGTTCAGGCAGCCGTACAGCTCGCTCCAGAACAGGATGAGCAAGGCGATGCCGAACCCTCCCAGCAGCGTGGCCGGCACCCCCACCGCCGGCGCGATGCCGGGCAGCCAGCACGACGCGAACATGAGCACGGTGGACGCCGTCAGCGTCGCGGCGCACAGGGCGTAGACGGCCGGCTTGTCGAAGAACGGCCCGATCCTACGCGCGAGCAGCGTGCAGGCGACCGCGGTCACCACCATGGTCAG
Source organism: Eggerthella hominis (assembly GCF_014287365.1). Taxonomy (NCBI): domain Bacteria; kingdom Bacillati; phylum Actinomycetota; class Coriobacteriia; order Eggerthellales; family Eggerthellaceae; genus Eggerthella; species Eggerthella hominis. Next base: position 40,031 of record NZ_JACOOA010000006.1, on the reverse strand, counting down.
GTCGAACAGGTCCCGCCCCGAGAACGCCACCGCGGGGAAATCGACGAACGACCCCACGAACATGATCTCGATCCACGCGCGATACACGCCCAAACCCAAAAAGGCGACCGGCACCGCGATCGCGCCGCAGAACAGCCGCGACCGCCTCCGGACCGGCGCTTCCTGAGATTCTTCTTGATGATCTTCCCGTTCCACCGACATGTCGAGGAGCTCCCCTTCGTCCCGTCAAGCCTCGGGGCGATTATAGACGAAACGCCCCGAACCGAGAAACCGCGCGACGGGTGGTTTTGCATCGTCCGAGCAAAACAGGGGGTTATGCGCGGGGGTTACGATTTTTAAGCCTGCGAATCCCCGTGCGGTCGATGCGCGCATTCCGCCCGCTGCCCTATGGTGGGCCCGTTCCGCAGGGGACGAACCGCACCGACCGAGGAGGGAATCAACTCATGAGCACCATTTCACGTCGCGACCTGTTCAAATTCGGCGGCGTCGCCGCCGTCGGCGCCGCCGGGGCATCCATGCTGAGCGCGTGCGCGCCGCAGGGAAGCGCCGCCGGCACGGCCGCATCCGCCAACGCGGGCGCCGCGGCCGAGGACGGGCTGCCCAGCTTCTTCGCGAAACCGGAGCCCATCACCGACATCTTGGAGACGAAGGACTACGACGTCGTGGTCGTGGGAGCCGGCGCCGCAGGCGTGCCCGCAGCGCTGTCCGCCTTCGAGGCGGGCGCGAAGGTGGCGCTGCTGCAGAAGGAGGCCACGGCCATCTCGCAGGGCAACACCTGCGATTCCATCATCCTGGACCAGACCGACCCCGCCGGGGTCGAGGCCGTCGTGTCGCTCATCACGGAGGATTGCTGCCACCGGTCCGATCGCGAGCAGGTGCGCCTCTGGGCGTACAACTCCGGCGAGGCGCTGCAGTGGCTGTGGGATATCGCCCAGAAGGCGGGTGCGCAGGTGGTGGACTCCACCGCGAAGTGGACGGGGCCCATCAAGCAGATCGACGGGTACGACATCACGTACTTCGCCTTCGACTTCGGCCCCAAGCCCTACAACACGGGCAACGGCATGCGCGACATCGCCGACTACGCCGAGCAGCAGGGCGTCGAGATCTTCTACTCCACCCCTGCCGCGCAGCTCGTGCAGAACGACAGCGGCGCGGTGACGGGCGTGGTCGCCGAGGGCAAGGACGGCTACATCCAGTTCAACGCGTCCAAAGGCGTCATCATCGCCACGGGCGACTACGAGAACGACGACGAGATGATGGCCTATTACGAAGCGGAGATGGCGAACATCTACCGCAAGGAGCAGAACAAGACCGGCGACGGGCAGAAGATGATGGTGTGGGCCGGCGGGCGCATGGAGGACGTGTGCGGCTCGAAGGTGCTCCACGACTTCGATGCCGGCCCGGGGTCGATGGCCGACATGCCCTTCCTGTGCGTGAAGAACGACGGCACGCGCTTCTGCAACGAGAACCGCTCCGAGATGGCCACGATGGGCAACTTCCTCAAAAGCGAGGAAGATCAGGGCTGGTACACCCAGGTGTTCGACAGCAACTACATGACCGACTGCGCCGACTGGCCCGGGGCCCTCATCCCGCCCGAGGCCATGGTGAACTACATGCCCGAGGTCGAGGGCGAGAAGGAAGGCGTGTACGACACGCTCATCAACACCTACGCGGCCGACACGATCGAGGAGCTGGGAGAGAAGCTCGGCCTGACCGACGTCGCCGCCTTCGCGAAGACCGTCGCGCGCTACAACGAGCTGTGCGCGTTGGGCGTCGACGAGGACATGGGCAAGGCGGCGAAGTGGCTCAAGCCTATCGTCACGCCGCCGTTCTACGGCATCCACCGCCGCATCGGCCTGTCCACCATCATCCACGGCGTGAACGTGAACGCCGACATGCAGGTGCTCGACAAGGACGGGGCGCCCATCGAGGGCCTGTACTCCATCGGCAACTGCGCCGGCAACTTCTTCGGCAGCCCCGACTACCCCATGACGGTGCCCGGCCTCTCCCTCGGCCGCTGCCACACGCAGGGCTACGTGGTGGGACGCGCCGTCGCCGGCAAGTAGCCCCGCACCGCCCATCCTCGCGCGCCGCCCCCCTCCCGGCGGCGCGCTAAAGCAACGGCCCCGGATGTCCGGGGCCGTTGGCGTTACTTCTTGTCGGGGCGCTTCTTGCGCTTGCCCTTCGGGGGCTTCGGCGCGCTCTTCGCGGCGGTCGCGCCGTGCGGCTCTTCGACCGTCGGCTTCTCCGCCGCGGCCCCGACCGTCGGGACGGCCGTCGGGGCGGCCGTGGCCTTGACGGCCTTCTTGCCCGCGAGCGCCGTCGCCATCGCGTTCGGGTTGCCGAACTCGAAGCGACCCACCTCGGGCCCGAACTTCTTCACGAGCTTCTGGTAGCGCGGCTCGCGCGTCTTCCACATCGCGTACAAGGGCGACGCCACCGCGATGGACGAGTACGAGCCGCACACGAGGCCGATGACCATGGCGAACGCGAAGTCCTTGAGCGTCTCGCCGCCGAACAGCAGCATGGCCAGCACGGGGATGAGCGAGGTGAGCGTCGTGTTGATGGTGCGCACGAGCACCTGGTTGATGGAGTGGTTCGCCATCGTCATGAACGTGCACTTGATGTCGTCGGACTGCATGTTGTCGTTGATGCGGTGGAACACGACCACCGTATCGTACAGCGAGTAGCCCAGGATGGTGAGCAGCGCGGCGATGGTGTTCGGGTTCACCTCGCGGCCCACGAGCGCGTACACGCCCATGACCAGCACGAGGTCGTGCAGCAGCGCCACGATGGCGGTGACGCCCATCTTGTACTCGAAGCGGATGGCGATGTAGATGATGATGAGCACGATGGACACGAGGAACGCGATGAGCGACGACTGGATGACGCTGGCGCCCCAATCGGGCCCGATGGTGGTCACCTCGAAGCTGTCGGTGGACAGCCCCAGGCTGTCGGCCACCTGGTTCGCACGCTGCGTGGCCTCTTCGGCGCTCGTGGTGGTGGTGCGCACGAGGTAGCCCTCGTCGCCGTCGGCGTTCGTCGTCTGCACGACGGCATCGGGCTCGCCGGCCTGGTCGAACGCGGTGCGCATCTGCTCGGTGGTCACATCGCCCGTGCCGTGGAACGACACCGACGTGCCGCCCACGAACTCGATGCCGAAGTTCAGGCCCTTCACGCCCACGATGGCCAGCGACACGCACACGAGCACGGCGGCCACGCCGAGGAACACGCGGCGGTAGCCGAGGAAGTTGATGTCGTGCTTGATGAACTTGCCGCGCGGCTTGCGCGCCGCCTTCGCGGCCGCCTCGCCGGCAGCGCCCTCGCGGCGCTCGGCGGCCTCCTCGGACTCGGTCGGGTTGATGGTCTCGCCGGCCTCGGCCGCGGCCACGCTCGTGCCCTCGGCCGCGGCGAGCGCCGCGTAGTCCCTGGACGCGGCCAGGCTGTCCTTGATGCCCCAGAAGCCCGGGTGCCGCGCGATGACCTTCGGCGCCAGCACGCGGATGAGCGGCGCCTTGAACAGCAGCATCATGGCGATGTCGCACACGATGCCCAGCGCCAGCGTCAGGCCGAAGCCCTTGACCGAGGCGCTGGCCAGGAAGAACAGCGACAGCGCCGACACGAGCGTCACGAGGTCGGCGTCTACCGACGTGACGATGGCGTGCTTCACGCCCGTCACGGACGCGGCGCGCACGCTGCGTCCCATGCGGATCTCCTCGCGGAAGCGCTCCATCGTGAGGATGGACGAGTCGGCCGCCATGCCGATGGTCAGCACGATGCCGGCGATGCCGGCGAGCGACAGGCTGAACAGGCCGAACGACGACAGCGTGGCCAGGATGCCCAGGTACAGCACCGCGAATACGATCATGGCGGCGGCGGTGATGGCGCCGAGGCCGCGGTAGAAGAACAGCAGGTACAGCATGACCACCGCCAGCCCGATGAGGGCCACCAGCACGCCGGACGCCAGCGCGTCCTGGCCGAGCGTCGGGCCGACGGTCTGGCTCTGGGCGTACTCGAAGCTCACCGGCAGCGAGCCGCTTTCCAGCACGGTCTGCAGCGCCTTGGCCTCGTCGAGCGAGTAATTGCCGGTGATTTGGATGTTGCCGTCGGGGATCTCGGACTGCGTTGCGGGCGCCGATTGCACCTCGTTGTCCAGGATGATGACGATCTTGCCCTTCGTGGGCGCGAGGTCCTTCGAGGCCTCGGCGAACGCCGCCGCGCCGGCCGAATCGAGCGAGATGTTCACGGCGTAGTCGGTGGAGGTGTCGCTCCGCTTGCCGATGTCGACCTTCGTGATGTTCGAGCCGGTGACGATGGGCGTGTACGTGCCGTCCTCCACCTTGAGGTGCTGCGTCTCGCCCGTCGGCAGCGTGGCCACGCCGAGGTCGTCGGAGACGGTGCCCTCGCCGGAGGCCTGACCGTTCTCGATCTTCGTCTTCACGTCCTCGTCGGTGAACGAGTCGAGGCGCGCGAATTCGAGCTTGCCGGTCTTGCCGATGGTGTTGAGCGCGTCCTCGGTGTTGGTGAGGCCGGGGATCTGCACGAGGATCTGGTCGGTGCCCTGCACCTGCACCACGGCCTCCGAGGCGCCCAGCGCGTTCACGCGGCTCTCGATGATGGCGCGGCTCTTCTCCATGTCGTCGTTCGACACGGCCTGGCCGTCGGTGCTCTTCGCCGTCAGCACCACCGACAGGCCGCCTTGGATGTCGAGGCCCTGGTTGATCTTCTCCTGCGGCGGCGTGAACATGAAGACGGACCCCAGCACCAGCAGGGTCGTGATGATGAGCAGCCAGATGTTGCGCCGATCGGTGGGCCGAGCGGGTTTCTTCTTCGTCTTCTGCGTTGCCGCCATGTGACGTTCTCCCTCGTTGAGCTTCTCGTGCGTGCGTCGTGCGCGAGCCCGCAGGCTCCCTGCACAGTAACTGTCCCATTGTGCCACAACCCAGGAGAATGCGGAAGGAAGGGTGCCGAAAAGATCAGGGCTAATCCCTACGGTTAGGTTACGGCCCCGGTCAGGGAAAGCGCCCGCCCGAGCGCCTTCCCTAGTAGTCCTTCGCCGCGGGACTGGCCATCCAGGCTTCGAAGAACTCCTCGTACGCCCCCGCCAGCACCGCTTCGCGGGCACGGCGCATGAGATCGATGAGGTAGTGCAGGTTGTGGACGGACAGCAGGATGCCGCCCAGCATCTCGTTCTGCTTCACGAGGTGGCGGATGTAGGCGCGGCTGTGGTTCCGGCACGTCGGGCAGGTGCACGCGGGGTCGAGCGGGCCGAAGTCGCGCGTGAACTTCGCGTTGCGCATGTTCATGCGACCCGTCGACGAGAACGCCGTGCCCATGCGCGCCGTGCGGGTGGGCAGCACGCAGTCGAACATGTCAACGCCCTCGCGCACCGCGCGCACGAGCGTCGTGGGGTTGCCCACGCCCATGAGGTAGCGCGGACGGTCCTCGGGGCAGGCGCGGGCGACGGGGCCCAGCGTCTCGAACATCACCTCGTGATCCTCGCCCACCGAGTAGCCGCCGATGCCGAAGCCGCCGAAGCGGCGCCCGCCGCGCGCCAGGCTCTCGTCCTCGATCTCGCGCAAGCGGCGGATGGATTCCAGCCGCAGGTCCAGTTCCATGCCGCCCTGGACGATGCCGAACAGCGTCTGGTCGGGGCGCTGATGCGCCGCCAGGCAGCGGCGCGCCCAGTTGGCCGACAGATCGACGGCTTTCGCCACGAAGGCCTTCTCGGCCGGGTAGGGCGTGCATTGGTCCAGCTGCATGGCGATGTCGGCGCCCAGCTGCTCCTGGATCTCCATGTTGCTCTCGGGCGTCCAGCGCACCTTGGTCCCGTCGTAGATGGAGCGGAACGTGAGGCCCTCGTCGTCCAGCTTGAGCGTGTCGGCCAGGCTGAACACCTGGAACCCGCCCGAATCGGTGAGCATGGGGCCGTCGTAGTTCATGAAGCGGTGCACGCCGCCGGCCTCGGCCACCACGTCGGCGCCGGGGCGCAGCGACAGGTGGTACGTGTTGGCCAGCACCACCTGGGCGTTGAGGTCGTTCAACTGGCCCACGGTGACGCCCTTCACCGAGGCGCTCGTGCCCACCGGCATGAACATGGGCGTTTGGAACGACCCGTGCGCCGTTTCGTAGGACAGCGCGCGGGCGTGGCCGCTCGTCGCTTGGAGCTCGCAGTCGAACAGCGCCATGCTAGGCCTCCTTTGCGCGGGACAGCGCGGCCGCGCGGGCCGCGGCGTCGACGACGTCCGCGTCGATGGCCTGCGCGGGGTCGGCGCACGCGGGCAGCGCCTCGGCCCAGGCGGCGAACTCCTCCATGGTGCCGTGCTTGACGGCGCCCAAGTCGAAGCCCTCCGTCGGGTCGAGCAGGTGGTCGATTACGAGGAACGCGTCGGCGCCGAGCCCCTGGATGGCCAGGTCTTCCACCGTGTTGTTGCCCACCATGAGCACGTCTTCGCCGGCAAGACCGCAGGCCGCCACGTTCTCGGCGTAGTAGGCCAGCTTCGGCTTCACCGACGTGGAGTTCTCGAACGACGTGATGCGCGCGAAGCGTGCGGCGTCGACGCCCGCCCACGACAGGCGCCATTCCACGGCGCGGCGCGGGAACATGGGCATGGTGGCCAGCACGAGCGGGTAGCCCTTCGCCGCCAGCGTCTCGATGGCGCGCGCGGCGGCCGGGTTGGAGACGACGCCGGCGCCGATCGCGCCGAAATCGTGCTCGTAGAAGCCGGCGAGCAGCTCGTTCCACGCCGCCGCGTCGCGATCGGCGTGGCTGAAGAACGCCTCCCAGAACGCGTCGAAGTTCGTGCGCTCGTCGTCGTGGGCGGCCATGGCGCCGATGCCCGCCTTGAGCCCGGCGGAGAACGACGCCGCGTCGAGCCCGCGGGTGGCGACGAACTTCGCGATGGCCTCGAAGTAAGCGCCCAGGAACTCGTCGAGCTCCATGGGCAGCAGCGTGCCGTCCAGGTCGAAGAAGATTGCGCGATAGGTGCGAGATGCCATGGCGTCGATCCTTTGATTCGATGAATACGCTTGCAAGCATGGTAGTATACGTCACGTTGCGAAGGAGCGTGGAAACCCGATGAAATTACTGCTTCATGCCTGCTGCGGACCGTGCTCGCTCGAACCCGTGCGCCTGCTGCGCGCGGCCGGGCACGACCTGACCATCGCCTATATGAACTCGAACATCGCACCTGCTGACGAGTACGCGCACCGCCTGGCCACGCTGCGCGCCTGGGCCGCGGGCGAGCAGGTGCCCGTGGTGGAGGGCGCCTGGGACCCGGCCGCCTGGGAGGCGTGCGCGGGTCGCGTCGGCGAGGCGGCGCACGACCCCGCGCGTCGCGAGGCGCGCTGCCGCGCGTGCTACCGCCTGCGCTTCGAGGAGGCTGCGGCGCTCGCCGCCGAGCAGGGGTTCGACGCGCTGGGCACCACGCTGTCGGTGAGCCCCTACCAATATACCGACGTCATCCGGGAAGAGCTGGAGCGCGCCGCCTCCGCCGCGGGCGTGCAGCCGCTGTTCGAGGACTACCGCCCCTTCTACGACGAGGCCACGCACCGCAGCCGCGAGCTGGGAATGTACCGCCAGAACTACTGCGGCTGCCGCTTCTCGGACGCCGAGGCCGCCGCCGAGCGCGCCGAGCGCAAGGCGCAGCGGGCGGCCGCCCGCGAGGCGGAGGCTGCGGCCCGCGCCGCCGAGCGCGCGGCAGCCGAGGCCGAGCGATCCGCGCGCAAGGCCGAGCGCGCGGCCTACGACGCCAAGCAGGCCCGCAAGCGCGCGGTGCTGAAAGCCCTGCGCGATCAGGAACGCGACGAGGGGTAGGCGCACCCGGCATGCCGGCGAGATGCGACGCAAGATGGAGTGGGACGGATAAGCGCCCATCGGCGGGCAACAAGGCCTATAATAGGCAGTTCGCACCGCCGACCTCACGACGCACGAAGGACGCACGCATGAAGACCTCTGATTTCGATTACGATCTGCCCCCCGAGCTCATCGCGCAGGAGCCCGCCGCCGAGCGGGACGGCTGCCGCCTGCTCGTGATGGATCGAGCCACCGGAGCCATCGAGGACCGCATCTTCCGCGACATCGCCGACTACCTGCGCCCGAACGACCTGCTCATCGCCAACGAGACGCGCGTCATGCCGGCGCGGCTCCTCGGCGCGAAGCGCGGCACGGGCGGCTCGGCCGAGGTGTTCTTGCTGCGCGAGGTGCGCGACCGCGAGCCGCGCACGAACCAGAGCGCGCTGTGGGAGGTGCTCGTGCGCCCCGGCAAGCGCCTCAAGCCGGGCACCGGCGCCGTGGTGGACTTCGTCGACGCACGAGGCGAGGTTGCCCTGTCCGCCGAGATCGTCGACTGGGCCGAGAACGCGCAGAAGGGCGAGCGCCTCGCGCGCCTGACCACGCCGCTGCCCTCCCTCGACGAGGCGCTGCACGCCGTGGGCCACACGCCGCTGCCGCCCTACATCAAGAACTACGCGGGCGACGAGGAACTGTACCAGACGGTGTACTCCCGCCGCGAGAGCTCGGCCGCCGCGCCCACCGCGGGCCTGCACTTCACCCCCGCGCTCATCGAGCGCCTGCGCGAGCAGGGCGTGCGCTGGGAGACCGTGGAACTCGAAGTGGGCCTCGACACGTTCCGCATCGTGGACGAGGACGACCCCGAGCAGCACGTCATCCACACCGAGTACTACACGGTGCCCGAGCGCACGGCAGACGCCATCGCCGAGACGCGCGAGCGCGGCGGACGCGTGATCGCCGTGGGCACGACGAGCGTGCGCAGCCTCGAGAGCGCCTGGGACGCCGAGGCGGGCGCCGTCACGCCGCGCGATCGCGAGACGACCTCGCTCTACCTGCTGCCCGGCTCGCAGTTCCACGTGGTGGACGCCCTCATCACGAACTTCCACGTGCCGCGCTCCACGCTCATGATGCTCGTGTCCGCGTTCTCCACGCGCGAGCACATCATGGCCGCCTACCGCCACGCCATCGAAGAGCGCTACCGCATGCTGTCCTTCGGCGACGCCATGTTCATCCGCTAACGCGGGCGCGGTTCTAGAAACCTTCTGCGACGCAAAAAAATGACCCCGCTTTTGCGGGGCCATTTCAGCATTCTATAAGTAAGTCTGCTTATGCCTTCGTCACATTGCTTGCCTGAAGCTTGCCGTTCTGGCCGGTCGTGACGTCGAACTGCACCGCAGAGCCTTCGTCGAGCGTCTTGAAGCCGTCCATCTTGATCTCAGAGAAATGCACGAAGAGGTCTTCGCCATCCTTCTGGGAGATGAAGCCATAGCCTTTTTCCGGGTTAAACCACTTAACAGTACCTTCCGCCATTTTAAATCCTCTTTCCTCTCCTCGTCCCCGAGGAGGTAACACTGTGTGCTGCACGGCCGCAACACTCGCCCTCACCTCGAGGGCACATGCTTACTATACGCTATGCGGCAACAAAAAAGCTCGGGATTCTCTTTTTCGTCCTTATTTTACCAATCCGTTGCATGAGGGTTTGCCGGAGGACTCACTCCCCCTGCTCGCACTTCGCGAGCGTGCAGGCGTAGTCGCGTTGGTATGCGGCGATCTCGGCTTCGAGCGCTTGGCGCCTCTCAGGCTCCATGCGGGCGGACCGCGCATCGGCGACCGTGTCGAACGGGCTGGCGGCGAGGGCGTCTTGCAACGCGCGGTCGGCGTTCTGCCGCGGCGCGATGCGGAACCCCCGGAGAGCCGCCGCATGCAGCACGGCCCTCCGGGCGTCATCGCGCGCCGCCTCGTCGACGCCTTCCGCGCGGGCAAGGCGCTCCTCGGCCTGGCGAAGGCGATCGTCGGCGCTTTCCAGCAGCGACGCGCACGTCTCGCGCTCGTCCGCCAGCTGCGCAACGCGGTCCGCCCAACGCGCCCGCGCAAGCATCGCGCCCTTCTCCTGCAGGGCGGGCAGCGCGTCGAGCAGATCCGCCAAATGCTCGTAGGCTTCGTCGCTCATCCGAGTGCTCCTTTGCGGTCCTAGGCCTTCACCTGGTCGTACACGCCCGCCAGCTGCTCGCCCAAGCACTTGCCTTCGACGAGGCACCGACCGTGGCTGTTGCCCTGCACGTTGATGGGGTAGTCGTAAGCGTAGATGTCGCCCGCGCAGTTGCCGATGGCGTACAGGCCCTCGATCGGCTCGTCGGCGTCGTTGAGCACCTCGAACTCGTCCGAGATGTGCACGCCGCCGCACACGCCCAAGAGGCCCGGCGCCACCATGCACGCCGTGAAGGGGCCTTCCTTGATGGGGTACAGGAAGTGGCTCTCCTTGTAGAAATCGGTGTCTTCACCGGCCTCGCAGCGCTTGTTGTACTGCTCGACGGTCGCGAGGAACTCGTCCTTGTCCACATCGAGCTGCTCCGCAAGCTCCTCGAGGGTGTCGGCGCGCTTGTAGTAGGCCGGCGTCTTTTCCAGGCCGGTCTCCACCGTCTGCGCATGGGAGTCCACCGCGGTCTGGTAGTCGGTGCCGTAGGCGCGGAAGCTGTCCCAGAACATACCGCCGCCGTACTGCAAGCTGTCCAGCAGGTCGGTCTGCCAGTTGGCATCGAAGACGGACCACGCGTGATCGGAGCCGCCGTTCACCATGACGCCCACGCATTTGCCCTGCACCCACGTCGCCTCGTTCATGAAGCGCTTGCCGGCGGGGTTCACGAACAGGAAGGGGCCGTGGAACGCGGCCGCCGCCTGCGGGTGCATCATGGTCGGCCACGGAGCGGCCTGGAAGGCGCCGCCGGCCCAGGCGGCCATGTTGTGCCCATCGCCCACGTTGCCCTGGTCGGAGCAAAGGCGCGTCATCACCTTGAACGCTATGGGCGCGAACTCCTCCAGATACTCGTCGTTGTAGCTCACATCGCCCGTGGCCAGCACCACGCCCTTGCTGGCGTTGTACTGCACGTACTCGCCGTCCTTGTTCTCGCAGACGGCGCCCGTCACCTTGCCGGAATCGTCCTGCACGAGCTGCACGGCGGGCATCTCGTAGACGAACTGGGCGCCGTTCTTCAGCGCCTCGGATTCGAACAGGTACTCGACGAAATCGGCCATCGTGTGCTGCTCGAAGATATCGCCGCCCATGATCATATGGTAGCAGTCGATCTCGGGATGCACCGTGCTGCGCGATCCCACCGTGACCATGCACGTGGCGCCGTTGCTCTCGGCCAAGTCGAGGAACCAGTTCATGCAGCGCTCGGACTCGCGGAACCACTTCGCCACGAGCGATTCGCGGCACCGGTTGCCGCACGTGGAAACCCAACGTTCCATCTCGATGGACTTGTCGAAGCTGATGTCGAGCTTGTCGAGCTCGCGCGAGCCGATGGCGCCCGTGCCGCCCACCCCGTGGCCGTTCAGCATGGCGTCCTTCTCGACGAGGATCACCTTCGCGCCGTTCTCCGCCGCGCTGAGCGCGCAGCACGTGCCGGAATAGCCGCCGCCGATGACGAGCACGTCGGTGTCCACCGTCTCCTTGATCTTGTCGGCCGCGATGGGGTCGGGCTTGACCTCCCAGGTATGCTTGGCTCCTTCGGTCGCCGCGCCCGAGGCGGCCGCGTCGTCGGATGCGCCCGACGCCTGCGGGCTGCACCCCATGACGCCCAGCGCCGCCACGCCCGCCGCGCTCAACGCCGCTCCCTTGAGCAGGCTTCGCCTCGAGATTCCCGTTGACATGCTCATGCCGATCCCTCCTGATTCGTATGACTACCCTCCTGCGGACCTTCTATCCGCAGCTCGAGGCGAAGCATAGCCGTCAGGTGCGCGCGCCCGCATCCCATAGTTCGGGTTGTTCGGCCCCGCCGCAGGTGGTTCGGGGGAAATCCCCAACTTTAGGGGGAGTCGCCAGGACCCGCTATTCGAACAGGTCGATGAGTTCCTGGCGCGAGTGGATACCGGCCTTGCGATAGATGCTCTTCATGTGGTCGCGCACGGTGTTCTCGGAAATGTAGAGCTTGCGCGCGATGGCCGGCACGTTGTTGCCGCGCAACACGAGCGCCACCACCTCGCGCTCGCGCTTGCTGAACGGCTCGACCAAGCCGAGCGCGTCGACGCGCGCATCCCAACGCGCGGCATCGTTGGGCTCGCCAGCTGCCGCCGCGGGGGCGGGAGCGTTCGGCACGGGGGCGGCCGAAACCGCGTCCACGACGGCGAGCGGCTGGCTGCCGCCCACCACGGCCACGTCGATGGGAGCCGCACCCTGCGCGCTCGCGGCCCCGGAGGCGCGTCCGCGTCGGCGGAACGACACGAGGAACAGCACCATCGACAGCGCGTACACGCACAGGAACAGCACGTTCACGGCCAAGGCGAAATCGTAGGCGATGATGGGGTTGAGCTGCCGACCCAGCAGATCGCCGGCGAACATGGCCGCCAGCGTGGGGCCCACGCACAGCGCGTACACCTGCACCGCCGGCGCGTTGCGCTCGCTCGAATACACCGCGCACGTGACGATGAGCAGCAGGTTCAGTATCTCGAAGCCGAACAGCAGCATGCCCACCACGAGAGGGGCGAACTGCACGCCCAGCAGCGACGGCAGCATGAACACGCCGGCAACAAGGGGAAACAGCACCTGGTAGACGCGCAGCACTTCGAACCCGCGCTCCGAGAACAGCTCGATGAGCAGCACCACGGCCGCGGCCAGCGCCAGCCCGCCGATGCCCGCCGCCGACGACGCGTCGGCCGACACCATGAACAGCCCCGCCACGAGCTGCCACACGAACCCGATGGCGCAGGTGCAGAACACCGGCTTCCACAGATCCCGCACGGTGGCCGCGGCAAGCGCCTTCGTCATGCGCGGCGACGGATCGGGAGCGATGATCTCGCGCAGGCTCAACTTCAGCGACGCGGCTGCGGCGACGGGCAGCACCGCGATCGTGCACACCGCCTGCGCGATCTCGGGCAGCGCATGCAGCGCAACGCTCAGCGCCACCGACAGAACCGCCGACAGGGGGATGTAGATCGCCGTGCGCGACGCGCCTTCGGACGCGAAGAACTGCTGCCACGACACGTAGAAGAAACCGGCCGCCAACCCGAGCAGCACGCCGGCGAGCGCCGCACCGCCCACCGTGGGCTGCCCGGCGAAGAAAACGACGCGAAACGCGAGGGCGCCCAACGCCAGAATCGCGCCGGCGGGAAGCGCGTAGCGCGGCGAGAAGACGGGCGCCCGCCGCTCGACGAGCACCGCCGCGAGCACCGCGACGATGACGCACGCCTGCTGGCACATGCTGTACAGGTCGTACGTTTCCGACGACCCGGCGTGCGGCGCCGCCAGGCCGCCGAACATGATGGCCCACACGAAGGCGAAGCCGACGTGGTACCACCGCAGCGACCGCAGCAGCGTTTGAGCTTTCACTATGGACAACGAAGCATCCTCCCCTGGTAAACTTCCGTCCAACGATACCGCATCATGCCGCGCTCGTACACCGAGCAGCGCGATGCCGAGCGGAGAACCTACCGGTCGGCGTCGAGGGGCGTTTCTATCACGGCCGACGGGATGATGGGCTCGGTGCCGTACCCCAGCACGTCCATGGTGGAATCGGCCTCCTGCGCCAGCTCGGCGTCGGCCTCGTCCAGCAGCAGCGCCAACTCCTCGGGCGTGTCGGGCAGGTCGAGGTCGTAGGCGTCGGCCAAGGCGCGCGCCTGCTCGGCGCGCAGGGCGGACAGCTCGTGCTCGCCGGCCTCGCTCAGGTAGCCCGAGGCCAGCAGCAGGCTGCGCGCGATGTACTCGGACACGCGCGGGTCGACGCCCGACACCTGCATGACGCTCGCGATGGACTCCGGCGACAGCGACAGCAGCGTGGCGCCGTCGATGTCGGTGGCGTCGCCCACGGCGCGCTCCAGCATGTTGGCGGCGTCGCGCGGGTCGCGATCCTCCACCGCCCGCGACCAGCTGCGGCGGATGGCTTCCGCGAACTGCAGCAGGATGCGCATGAGGTAATCCTGTTCGAGCATGCGAGCTCCTTTCAAAGGCCCGGGCGAACCCGGGCACGCGAGGTTACGAGGATGACGGAACCTTGATTCCCAGGTGGTCGTAGGCCCGTTCGGTGCAGATGCGGCCCTTCGGCGTGCGCACGAGCAGGCCCTGCTGCATGAGGTAGGGCTCGTACACGTCCTCGAGCGTGTCGGTGTCCTCCGACAGCGCCGACGCGAGCGTGGTCAGGCCCACGGGCCGGCCGCCGAACTGCACGGCCAGCAGCTCGAGGATGCGGTTGTCCACCGCGTCCAAGCCGAGCGCGTCCACCTCGAAGAAGCTGAGCGCCTGCGCGGCCACGTCCTCGTCGATGACGCCGTCGCCGCGCACTTGCGCCCAGTCGCGCACGCGCTTGAGCAGCCGGTTCGCCAAGCGCGGCGTGCCGCGGCTGCGGCGCGCGATCTCGAGCGCGCCATCCTCCTCGATGGCGACGTCCAGGATGGACGCCGAGCGGCGCACGATGGAGGCCAGCTCCTCGGGCGAGTAGTACTGCAAGCGGAACGCGATGCCGAAGCGGTCGCGCAAAGGGCCCGTCAGCAGGCCGGTGCGCGTCGTGGCGCCGACGAGCGTGAAGCGCGGCAGGTCGAGGCGGATGGAGCGCGCCGCCGGCCCCTTCCCCACCACGATGTCGAGGGCGAAGTCCTCAAGCGCGGGGTAGAGCACCTCCTCCACCATGCGGTTCAGGCGGTGGATCTCGTCGATGAACAGCACGTCGCCCTCTTCGAGGTTCGTGAGGATGGCCGCGAGGTCGCCCGTGCGCTCGATGGCGGGGCCGCTCGTCGTCTTGAGGTTCGCGTCCAGCTCGTTGGCCACGACGGCCGCGAGCGTGGTCTTGCCGAGGCCCGGGGGGCCCGAGAACAGGATGTGGTCCACCACGTCGCCGCGCGCCTGCGCCGCCTCGATGAGGATGGCGAGCGATTCCTTGATCTTCGTCTGGCCCAGGTAGTCGCCCAGGCGCTTGGGACGCAGGCTGCGGTCGAGCGCGAGGTCGTCCTCGGTGAGCGTGGGCGTCACCGCGCGCGAGCGCGCGTCGGCCGGCGGCGCGTCGCCGCGCCCCGCCCCCGCGTCCGCCTCGAACACGAGCCCTTCTATTTCAATGCCGTTGTCAGCCATAGCCGCCTATCCGTCCCGACGGCGCGCGCGGCGCCGCCCGGCTTCGCCTAGTTCGTTCCCAGTCGCTTCAGCGCATATTGTAGCAGCACGCTTTCGGCCGCGCCCTCGGGAGCGCCCTTGAGCGCGACGTCGGCCTCCTCGGACGTGAAGCCCATCGACAGCAGCGCCTCCCGCGTGCCCGCGAGATTCGCCGCCGACGCGACCACGGGCGCCGCCTCGTCGAACAGGCCCGCAAGGCCCTCGTCGAACGAGCCCTTCAGCTCGAGGATGATGCGCGACGCCGTCTTCTTGCCCACGCCGGGGATGCGCTGCACCGCGGCCACGTCCTGCGCCTGCACGGCGGCCACGAGGCCCGCGGGCGAGAACGCCGACAACGCGGCGAGCGCCACCTTCGGCCCCACGCCGCCCACGCCGATAAGCCGCTCGAACAGCGCTTTCTCTTCCAGCGTGAGGAAGCCGAACAGCGCGAGGCCGTCGTCGCGCACCTGGAGGAACGTGTGCACCTCCACGGCGGCGCCCGCCTCGGGCAGCTTCGACAGGCCGGCCTGGGACATGCCCACGGCGTAGCCGATGCCGTTCACCTCGATGTAGGCGGTCGTGGCGGTCTTCGCGGCCAGCACCCCTTTGAGAAACGCGATCATAGCCTGTCCTTTCCAGCGGAAGCATCGCACGCGGGAACGCCGCGATCGGGAACGTCGTAGGCCGCGCACGCCGCGCCCGTGCGGCGCGCGAAGCCCTCGTGGGTGGTATAGCAGATGGCGGCCGCCAGCGCGTCGGCGGCGTGGTCGGGGCGCGGGATGTCCTCGAGCGCAAGCAGCTGGCGCACCATGTACTGCACCTGGTCCTTCTCGGCCGAGCCCGTGCCCACCACCGCCAGCTTGATCTGGCTGGGCGAGAACTCCAGCACCTCGAGGTCGCGCTCGGCGCACGCCACGAGCGCGGCGCCGCGCGCCTGCCCCGTGGCGAACGCGCTCTGCACGTTCACGCCGAACCACACCGTCTCGATGCCCACGCACGCCGGCTCGAACCGCGCGATTACCGCGGCCATCTGCTCGTGTATCTTCCGCAGGCGCTGGGCCAGCGGCAGATCCTTCGCCGTGGACACGCAGCCGTACGCCGTGCACGCGAGGCGCGGCCCGCGCTGCTCCACGATGCCCCAGCCCGTGTTGGCCAGGCCGGGGTCGATCCCTAGGATGGTTCGTTCGGTGCGTGCCATCGATTCCTTCTCGTCGTCGCGCTCGCCGCGTCCGCGGCGGGCGCGTTTCGGTTGCAAACGTTTGTTCGTTGACATCCTAGCACAAAGCCCGGGAGTCAACCCTTGGAAGGCGCGCTTTTTCACAGCCTCGTCAGAGGCCGTTACCCGCCCGTTCGCGCGGAACGCGCGTCGGCGCGATGGTCGAGGGAATCGGTCAGCTCGCGCTCGAGGAACTCGGCCAGATCGGCGCGGCCCTTGATGCCGAGCTTCGCGTAGATGTTGTGCGCGTGCGTCTTCACCGTGCCCACCGAGATGAACGCCTGCGAGCTGATCTGCTGGTTGCTCATGCCGTCGGCGAGCATTTCCAGCATCTCCTCCTCGCGCTTGGTGAGGTCGTAGCGCTTCGCGACGAAGGGCACCGCCGTCGGGGCCGACGCCTCGCGGCGCTTGCGGACGTACGCCTGCAGGTAGAGGCAGGCGAACACGAGGTTGACGCCGCCCGACAGCTCCACGAACACGTTGCGCGGGCTTCCCCACCCCGCCGCGAACGACCCGATCGACCAGGCGAGATAGCCCACCGAGCAGAACGCGAACGACGCGACCAGCGCCGCGACCGCCCGCGCGCCGAGCACCCCGTTCGCGCCGCGGCCGTCGCGCAGCCCCTTCACGCCGATGCCCATGATGTAGAGCTGCAGCACGCCGATGCACAGGTTCTCGGCGAACTCCTCCACCGTCGCCTCCGCAAGCGAGCCCGCCACCGCCAGGTACGTGCAGCACAGGATCCACAGCGCCCCTTCGCGCAGCGCCGGCGGCCGGTCGAAGATGAACCCCGCGATGAACCGGAACGTCAGCAGGATGCCGAGATGGAGGTACCCGTAGACGAACGGAGACGCCCCGGGAGCGGCGCTGAACACCGACTGGAACTCGGGCACGAAGTCGAACAGATACATGAGCATGATGTCGGCCGTGCTCAAGCCGAACAGGACGGCGAGCCACAGATGAAGGGCGTTCTTGCGCCGCACGAACAGAACGGCGAACGCGACGCAGAGAGCCGTGTTCGCCATCGTCATCGCCATATCGTAGAAAAACAGTAGGTAGACCACTACACCGCCTTTCCCCTCCGCCGCCGATTATACCATGCGCCGTTGGGCCGCCGGTGTGCGCTCCCCTCAGCGGCATCGGTAAGACGCGGCGCTCACCTGCGCCTACGCACGGGGATAGAGAAATATCCACCCCGGTTTCGCCCCGTATCGATCTTGGCGTTGATTGCGCGCCGCGCCGCGGGGCCGTAAGGTCGGGCGAGGCGACGCCGCGCGAGGGAGCCGGCGCGCCGCACCAGGGAACCATCGAACCGGGAAACCAGGGAAGGAAGGGATCGCGATGAATCACAGCGAGAACCAGGAGACGGGGCGCGGACGAGGGCGCGAAGGCGCCCGGGTCGCAGGAGCGCCCCTCACGCGCCGCACGTTCGTGGCGGGCGCGACCGTGCTGGCAGCCGGGGCGCTGCTGGGCGGCCCGCTGGGCTGCAGCGCGCCGGCGCAGGACGGCGCGGCGGCGCAGGCGGCCGGGGATGCGGCCGACCTCGTGTTCAAGAACGGGCACGTGCAGACGCTCGTGCGCGAAGGCGATGCGGCCGAGGCGGTGGCCGTGCGCGAAGGATCCATCGTGTACGTGGGCGACACCGCCGGCGTCGAGGCGTACGTAGGCGACTCCACGAAGGTGGTCGACCTCGAGGGCCGGTTCCTCTGCCCCGGCTTCATGGACGGCCACCTGCACGGGCCCCAGCCGTACTACGAGCAGATGTTCCAGATCTCCATCCCCGACGGTACGGTCGACAACGACGAGTACCTCCGCATCATCCGGAAGTTCGTCGAGGCGCACCCCGACGACGAGGTGTACTACGGCGGCCCCTTCATGCAGAACGCCTACCTGCAGCCCGACGGCTCGAACCCGGGCCCGCAGAAGGAGGATCTCGACGCCATCTGCGCCGACAAGCCCGTCATGATCCGCGACGTGTCGCACCACTCCTACTGGGTGAACAGCAAGGCGCTCGAGATCGCCGGCATCACAGCCGACACGCCCGACCCTGACGGCGGTTCCATCGTGCGCAACGCCGCAGGCGAGCCGAGCGGCCTGCTGACCGACGCGGCGAAGAACCTCGTGGCGGCGAAGATCGAGGTGCCCTACTCCACCGAGAACATGGCGAAAGCCTACGAGGCGTTCCAGGAGTACTGCCATTCGCTGGGCATCACGGGCCTCACGAACATCAACCTGTCGGGCGTCGAGCTCATCCACGCCGAGGCGCTTCACGACATGGACGCGCGGGGCGACCTGCACCTGCGCCAGCGCTTCCTCGTGTGGGGGCAGCCGGGCATGGGCTACGACGGTATCAAGGAGAAGCTCGACGCCGTGGCCGCCTACGACTCCGAGATGTTCCAGACCGGCACGGTGAAGATCGTCTACGACGGCGTGACCGAGGGCGCGACGGCCGTCATGCTGGAGCCGTACCTGCCGGCCGCCGGCAAGGGCGAGGGCTGGACCGCCACGAGCGACTGGTCGGTCGAAGAGCTCGACCAGGTGGTGGCCGACCTCGACAAACACGGCTACCAGGCGCACATCCACGCCATCGGCGACGGCGCCGTGCGCACCTCGCTCGACGCCTACGAGCGCGCCGAGGCGGCCAACGGCAAGCACGACGCGCGCCACACGATGGTGCACGTGTGCGCCATCACGCCCGAGGACATCAAGCGCTGCGCCGATCTCGAAGTGGTCAGCGACCTGCAGTTCCTCTGGATGTACAACGATCCGCTGTGCCAGCTTGAAACCGCGTTCGTCGGGAAGGAGCGCGCCTTCGCCATGTACCCGGCCAAGGACATGCTCGAGGCCGGCTGCATCCTCAGCGGCGGCAGCGACGGCGCCGTGACCGCCTACGACCCGCTGCTCGAGATCGAGGTGGGCATCACGCGCAACAGCCCCTTCCCCGGCGAGGAGGACGAGGACTTCTACCGCTGGCCCGAGCAGGGGCTGACCGCATACCAGATGCTCGAGATGTACACGAAGAACGTGGCGTACGAGAACTTCATGGAGGACGTCGTGGGCACCGTGGAAGTGGGCAAGAAGGCCGACTTCGTCGTGCTCGACCAGAACATCCTCGACATCGACCCCAAGCAGATATCCGAGACGAAGGTGGTGTGCACCGTCTCGAACGGCAACATCGTCTTCGAAGGCTAGCAGACCCTCCCCCGGGGCGGAGCCGCGTCGCGCGCGCCGGCCCGCCCCGGGCATCCGACGCCCCGAGCTGGTACACTACGGGCAGACGCCCGGCCGAAGGGGAGGCGACGATGCCCAACGATACGTTCTCCATCATAGCGAAGCGGTTCTTCATCGCGACGACCGCCAACGAGCTCTGCAAGAAGACGAGCTTGGACGAGATCGCCGTCGACGAGATCTGCGAGACGGCCGGCGTGTCGCGCTCCGGCTTCTACCGCGCGTTCCACAGCAAGTACGACATCGCCCCCTGGTGCCTGCGGTTCCCGCTCGAGGAGGGCGTCGGCAAGATGGGGCGCTCGCTGACTTGCCAGGAGGGCATCGCCATCACGCTTGAGATATTCGCGCTGTTCAAGGATCTGTTCAACGCCGCGAAGAAAACGTCCGAGATGCTGGTGTGCGACGAGGAGGAGCGCCGCCACGTGGTCGCCCTCATCCGCGAGACGCTGGAGACGCGCCACGGCACGAGCGTCGACGAGGCGCTGGCGTTCCAGATCGAATGGGTGACCGCGGCGGGCCTCGACGTTTCCGAGGACTGGATTCGCGGCACCATCGACAAATCGCCCGCCGAGCTGGCCGAGCTGTTTGCCAGCTGCTACCCTCCGCGGCTGCGCAAGCTGCTGGACGACCCCGTCGACCACGCCGATGACGGCGATTTCGACCTCAGCAGGTTCGTCGTGTCGATGCTGAGGCACGCGCCCGAGGAGACGCAGGCCTGAAACGCCCCGCCGCGCGCGTCCCCTGCTGGGACGGGCGCCCCATCGCCGTCCCACGTTGGAAACGAGCGCCCCGTTCGTTTCTTGAGGATGCGCGCGCTCCGCCCGATCATGGAACGAGAATCCGAGGGGATTCCAACCCAGGGAAACGGAGGGGCATCATGGAAACAACCGATCGCACGTTCTCGCGGAGGAGCTTCCTCAAAGGCGTCGGCATCGTCGGGGCCGCAGCGGCGACCGGGGCGGCGCTCGCCGGATGCGCGCCGTCCGGCGGCGACGCGCAGGAGGCGGCCGCGACGGGCGACGTTCCCGCGGTCACGCAGCGCCTGCTCGATCGCGGCATCATCGGCGCCGACCTGCCGGACGCGGCGCCCATCCTCCCCGCCGAGGCGCCCGAGCGCTACGACGACGAAGCCGACGTGATCGTCGTGGGCCTGGGCGGCGGAGGGCTGGCCGCAGCGGGCTATCTGGCCGAACAGGGGCTCGAGGTCATCGCCATCGACAAGGAGGCCACCGTGGGAGGCGCGAGCCGCCACGCGGCCGGCTACGTCGACATCCTCGGCGGCACCGAGGCCCAGAACGCGCTCGGGTTCCCAGGCGTGTACCGCGGCGACGACGATGCGGCCATCCGCGACGCGGAATCGAGCGCGAACTACTCCATCGACGAGAAGCTGCTGCGCACGCTCATCGACAACCACGTGGAGGCCGACGAGTGGATCACGTCGACGGAGGGCTGCAACCTCGTGTGCACCGGCGCCGCATGGAACGACGCCAGCCGCGAGGGCGGCGGGGGCGCGTTCTACAACGTGCTGGCTCAGGACAACCTCATGAACGCGCTCGAGAAGCGCGCGAAGGCGGGCGGGGCCGACATCCGTGTGCAGACGGCGGCGGCCCGGTTCGTGTTCGACGGGCAGCGCGTGACCGGCATCGTCGCCACCGACGAAGACGGCGCCGAGCACTATCTCAAGGCGAGGAAGGGGTTGATCCTCACCGCGGGCGGCATCGGCATGAACAAGGATCTCATCAGGGCGTACATCCCCAGCGCGTACGAGGGCGCCGTGCAGGGCGGCCCGATGCCCTTCCACACCGGAGAGGTGTTCCGCATGGGGCTGGGCGTAGGCGCCGACTTCTCCGGCTTCGACTCGTGGTGCTGCTGGGAAGGCGGCATCGACGAGAGCATCGCCGGCGGGGACGGCCAGTTCTGGCACTACTTCTGGCACGGCGAGCGCCAGCTGTTCCACAACCCGTGGCTCGTCATCGACAAGTACGGCCATCGCCAGCCCTACCACGCCCAGAACGTGCAGATCGACACGTACAACACCTGCCTGATAGGCGGCATGGGCGACCTGTCCACCACGAGCGCCTGGATGTCGGCCGTAGGGCACCACGCGTACAACATCTGCGACGCGAAGTTCCCCGAGGAGATATTCAAGAAGAGCGTCACCCCCGACAGCGTCAAGGACAAGTGCCGCATCCCGCTCGCCGACCCCGACCGGCTGCCCGAGAACAAGGGGCTCGTGTCCGCCGACTGGATCGGCGAGGTGGAGGCGGCCGTCGAGCGCGGCGCCGTCAAGAAGGCCGACACCATCGAGGAGCTGGCCGAGATGCTGCTGCTCGATCCCGCCGTGGTCAAGCGGGCCGTCGAGGACTACAACGCCCTGTGCGCGCAGGGCTTCGACGACGAGCTGGCCTTCCCCTACGACCCGAGCTGGCTGAGCCCCATCGACACGCCGCCCTACTACGCGGCCATCGTGGGCGGCCAGATCGGCAAGACGCTGTGCGGCCTGCGCGTGAACGATCTGTTGCAGGTTGCCGACGAGGACGGCAGGACGATCCCCGGCCTGTACGCGGGCTTCTCCACCATGGGCGGCATGGACGGCGAGGGCAACTACGGCTGCCTCGCCGGCAACGGCGGCACGTACTTCGGCGGCGTCGGCAGCTCGCTGATCACCGGCTACATCGCCGCCAAGAAGCTGATCGAGCACGAGGGATAAGCGAAAGAGCCGGAAGCACCCGCCCCCGGCCCGAACGCAACGGCGAAGCGGTCAGGCGTCGAGCCCGACCGCTTCGAAGTTCGCGTACATCCTCCGGTGCCAATCGCGCAGCCGATCCCTCTCCTGCTCGGTCAGGGAGACGTAGTAGCGATCCGTCGCCTGCACGAGCAGATCGCGGCCCCGCGTTGAAACAGCTTCCCCCTCCGGGGTGATCTCGACGATGAACGACCGCTTATCGTCGTCCGATCGCTGCGCCTGCACCAGCTCGCGCATGCGCAGCGATCGGACGATGCGCGAAAGGGCGCTCGTCTCGATGCGCAGCCTGCTGGCGATGTCGCCCTGCCTGAGCGGCGCGCCCTCTTCGGCGAGCAGGTCGAGCGTGCGGAACTCGCTGAGCGACAGGTGCACGCTCGACGCGAGCGTGGTGGTCCACAGCTGGTCGATATAGTGCAACGCCATGATCCATGCGGGGATGACCAGGCTCTCGTCATCGAGGGACGGCGCGCCTTCCTGTATGCCCAAGCCGTTTTCGACGAACACGCGCGAGTCGACCATCATGCCCCAATTGACGCGCTCATCGGCCGAGACCTTCCAAAACGCATCGAGCAGGGCATCGCGGATGGCGTGCGAAACGCCGTCGGCCAGATTCCGCCCGTCGACCGTCAGGCGGATCGTCGCCTTGCGGGAATCGCGCTCGTCGGCGCATTTCGACACCAGACCCCGCTCCTCCAACCTGCTGACCGCAGCCGAAACCGTGTTCCTGCGCAGCAGCAGGAACGATTTGAACTCGGACAGGCCCATGGGGCGCGCTGCGACGATCAGCTCCTGCAAGATGCAGTAGTCGGTCACCGCCACGCCGCCAGCCTGGGAGACGACCTTTTGGATGGTCCCGTTGGTGGCCGCGAGCACTTGCAGGAATTGATGGGAGAATATCGGCGTGACGCTCAAAGATGCTCCTTGCGCATGAGAAGATATTGCATATCGCGCATTATGGCAGATGCGCGGCGCGTTTCGACCGTTCGCGCAACCGTCTTCACGCGTGCGTCAAATCTCTTACGTTCCCGCGCACCGTTGCAACGGGAGCCTCTCATGCCATCGCCCCGGGAAAGAGCGCAACCCGTGCGATTCCGCACCCAACCCACCCATATTTACTTGATTGATTGACAAGTTGATTTATTGATACTACTATGGCGGAAACCGCAAGGAGGGCGCAGGGGGCGAGATGCCGTCCGCCTCCCCCCTCTCGCGGTTCGAAGCTCCCCAAAGGAGCGAGGTGTTCGATGAGAGGAGCAGGGATGAAGCAGGGAGAAGGGATCCCCCGGGACGAGGGGGCGTTCGCACCAAGCAGACGCGATTTCCTGAAAGGGGCCGGCGTCGTCGCCGGAGGCCTGACCATCGCCGGGATGTTCGCCGGCTTGACGGGCTGCTCCCCCACGGCAAGCGGCGCAAGCGGAGCGACGGAACGCCAGACGATAGCGGACGAAGCCGGCGGCTACCCGGTGATCGTCCACGAGACGGACGTGGTGGTGGTCGGCGGGGGCCTCGCCGGATGCACGGCTGCCCGGCGCGTCATCCAGGCAGGCAAGACGCTCGCCATCGTGGACAAGGGGCGCTTCGGGCACTCGGGAACGTCGGGCCAGAACTGGGGCGCCGATTTCATCTCGCCCGAGCTGGCCGCCGACGGAGGACAGGGCTTCTTCGAGACCATCGTCGCCGATTTCTTCGGCCTGTGCGACCAGGATTGGGCCTGGGCCTTCACGCAGGGCCTGCGCGAAGGCGCGCCCATGGTGACGGTCGAGAAGTCGGGCTGCGTGCAGCAGCGCAATCCCGACGGCAGCCTGTTCGGCACGTGGTCGACCGAGACTCCGATGTCGGACACGTTCGGGAACAAGGTGCGCCGCTTCGCCCAGATGCTGCATCGCATGGGCGCCGACGTGTACGACTACACCATGATGGTGGACATCATGCAAGACGGAGACGGCCATTGCGCGGGGGTCGTGGCCATCGACCTGAAGACCGGCGCGGCCCACGTGTTCCGCGCCAAGGAGACCATCCTGGCGACCGGCGTCAATTCGTGGGCGATGAAGCCCTCCATCATGGGGCCCGAGGACACCGGCGACGGCCACGCCGTCTTGGCCAAGCGCGGCGTGCCGCTCTGGGACATGGAGATGACCACGTTCGACTACACGGTGATCAAGCCCTACAGCATGACGGGAGCCGTGAACGAGCATGCGGGCATCCTCACGCTGAACTCGTCGGTGTGGGATCGCGCGCAGAACTCCCAGGGCGACAAGTACTGCACCGACTACTTCACCAGTGCGGAGCACGAAGCGAACCCCGCAGCCGGGTTCGTCACGTTCGAGCTGCTCACCATGCAGCAGATCATGGGCGGCGAGTCCATCTACATGGATTGCACCGGCATCGACCGCGACCATCCGATGTATCCCTACGGCATGATGCACGGCTTCTTCGATGACGTGCCCGAAGTGGGCTATTCCTACGCGAAAGCGGAGGAATGCCAGCAGGCCTGCATCACCTCGTGCGGGCACGTGCGCCAAAGCGCCACGATGGAAACCGACATCCCCGGGCTGTACAGCGCCATGCAGGGCCTCACCTACTACGGGCAGAGCCAAGCGTTCGGCCAGGGCTGGGTGGCCGGAGCGGCGGCGGCCGCGGCAGCGGACGAGATCGCGCTGCCCGCGTTCGACATGACGGAGGTGAAGCAGGTGCTCGACGGCGTGTACGGGCATCTGACCAAGGAGCAGCCGTCGAACGGCATCCGCGCCGCCGCCTTGCTGGAGAGCATCCGCGACAACTCGGCGAGCTTGCGCTACCCGCGCGATGCCGACGGGATCAAAACGGCCATCGACGGCTACGCGAAGCTTCGCGGCGAAGACCTGCCCGCCATGTACTGCGCCTCCTCCAGCCGCACGATGAACATCGAGTGGAAGAACGCCATCGAGGCCGAGCACGTGCTGATGTGCGGCGAGGCCATCGCGCTGGCTTCGGACCTGCGCAAAGAGACGCGCCCGTGGTTCTACCGCTCGGACTATCCCAAGATCGACAACGACAACTGGTTCAAGAACATCACGTGCTCGTATCGCGACGGATCGTGGACGCTGGGCACGGAAGAGGTCAACGCGAGCCGTATCAAGGCCGACGACGTCAAGAGCATGCTGATGGACATCGACCTGGATGCGACCATTTAGGCGAAAGGAGCAGAAACCATGGCTGAACCGATCACGTTGAACGTTCAAAGGTTCGATCCGTCGACCGACGCGGAACCCTACGTCGTCGCCTACGAGGTGCCGGTGGACGGCACGGCGGCGAACGAGGTGTGGACCGTGCTCAAGGCGCTGCACTACATCCATCGCAACGTCGAGCCGATCACGTACGACTACAACTGCCGCTGGGGAGGGTGCGGCCGCTGCGGCGTCGCCGTCGACGGCGTGCCCAAGCTGGCATGCTGGGCGCGCGTCGAACCCGGAAAATCGTACCGGGTGGAGCCGCTCGCCGGCTTCCCCATCGTCAAAGACCTCATGGTGGACAACGCCCGAGCCTACGACCGCTTCGTGCAGTCCGACCTGTCGATCAAGACGTACCGGCCCATGGACGAGGTGCGCGCACTCGATGCGGACGTATGGTGGGGCAAGGCGGACGGAAGCGACGACGCGGTGTCGCTCAAGCGCTTCAACCGCTGCCGGGAGTGCATGTCGTGCTACACCGTGTGCACCGCGCTCAACGACATGAACCGCTGGGATTCGTTCATCGGCCCTGGCGCCATGATGCAGATCGCAGCCCGCTACCTGGACACCGAGGACCAGTCCGACCGCCTGTCGCAAGCGGTGTTCTCGGGCGTGAGCCAGTGCATGCACTGCGGGAACTGCACGAGCGTGTGCCCGGCGCACATAGACATCGAGGCCGTCAACCGGAAGCTGCTCGACGACGCCGTAGCGCGCGGCTTGATCGACGGAAAGGAAGCGGCGACCCCGTCCTACCCGCTGCTGTAGCTGCCAGGCACCGACGACGAGGAACCCCGCGAGCTTGGCACCCGCGGGGTTCCTCGTCGATCAATCGTCGATGGGCCACTTGACTCCGGTTTCGCGCCAATTCTGCCAGTCGAGCGCGTCGCCGGTTATCTCCCATTGCTTGATGAAGGTGTACTCGTGCTCGGGACCTACGACCGAGGTGGCGTTGTAGTAGCGGGGACGCTCGGCATCGGGGACATCGAACACGTTCATGCCCGCGTACGAGGAACTGTCGCCCCCGGCGGCTTCGAGCAGCGTCGCCGCAAGGTCGATATGGCCTGTCGGCACCGAAGAGGACTTGATGGGTTCGTCGGATCCTCCCGTTTCCGTCGAAGGCTTCACGAGCAGCATAGGGCTCGTCGGCCCGGTTATCTCGTCAGCCAGATACCATTCGCCATGGTCTGCGGTCACCACGATGGTGGCGTCGTCGTACACGCCGAGCTCCTTGAGCTCCTTCAAGTACTCGCTCACGATATGGAGGGAGCCGAGACCTTGTTCGACGACGTCGGTACCGCCCTCGACGACCTCGACGTCGCGATTCAGCGTGAACGGCGCGTGGGTGCCGGCCAGGTGGATGAGACGGAAGCTCCCTTCCTCCCCGCCATCCGTCGTGCTCAAACCTTGCTCTTCGAGCATCGCATAGTATTTCGCATCGTCCATGGTCCACAACGAGTCCATCGAGTTTTCAGCGTTGCCGCCCAGCGCAGCGTTGTTCACCTGGTCGGTGTAGAACCAGAACGGCGGCTTCAGCACCCAAGGAAGATCACGGTACAGCGAACATTTCACCAACATCGCAACCGACGACAGGTAATCGATCTCACGTTCAGGCTGCCTGACGTTCTGCACCTTCTCGGAGAGCGCGCCGATCGCGTCGTGGATGTCGGTGGCGTACAGGTACGTCTCGTATCCCTGCGCATTGATGTCGTCGATCAAGCCCTGCTGCGTGTACCAGTCGATGATCAGCGACGTGGAGAAGGTCTCGTCCTCCGTCTCGAGGGTTCGGCCCGTCAACATCGAGGCCATGGCGTAGCGCGTGGGGATCATCGATCCGGTCGAATTCTCGAACCAGGTGAACCCGGTGAACTCGTCGAAGCAACCCGGATCGGCCGCTACCGCCTCCTCCAGGTATTTCGTGTCGAACGTATCGAGCACGAACATGATGATGTTGTTCTGTGCAGAGACCTCCGAAACGCCGTCTGTGGTTACGGACGGCCTCGCGTCGACGGGAGTCAGCCCGTTTTCAGACGGCGTGGTGAGAAGAAGGCCCAGGCTAACCGATTGAGCAACGATGCCCACCATGCACAGCGTCGCGGCGACGCCCTTGAACGTCAGCGACTTCTTCAGCGACAGGAACACGGCGAGCGCGATCAAAGCGACCCATACGGCGGCGCTCACCACCGTAACGGCCGTGTAGTCTTCCCAGACGACCTGCGTTCCATCGGCTGCAGGAAGCGAGGTGTTCAAGAACATCGCTTGAATATAGGCCGCAACGCCCACGGCTGCAATGATCGCAAAGCACACGTTGAACGCCTTCCCTCGCAACAGAGAGAGCGCCAAAGCGAGCGCGATGGAGCCCAGAAGCGCGACGACGGCGAAGGGAACCCAAACGTCCGCCGCCGTAAAGAGCAGGCTGCCCACGCTGCTTGCGACGATTTCGAGCGGACCCACCACCACGAGCGTGTAGAACAGCATGAGCGCTGCCGCCAACGCGAACAGAAAACGCGTGCCCCAGCACAGCTTTTCGGGCCTGTTCGATTTCAGCTCGGTCTTCATCCTCCGCGCTTCCACATCCGCACGTTCGAGACGATCCCGATATCCGGGCGCGTCGCCGTCGAGCGCATGAACCGCGCCCTCGACATGCTTCCCCTCGTTCTCGTCGATGCGGAGTATCCGGAGCAGATGCTTGCGCACGCGGCGCCAAACCACGCCGAGCACGGCGGAAAGCGCCACCGCGACGCCCGCCAGCGCCTGTATGGTGTAGGTCATGACGGAAGGATCGACGTAGGCGTAGGCCGGCGGGGCGAACCCGAGCACCAGAATTCCGGCGATCAGAGCCGGAAACATCCCGTCCGCTACGACCAGGCCGCCGCGCACGAGAATGCGCTTTGCTTCCCTATTCGCCATGGTGCACCGCCTCGGAGGCCCCGACGCTGCCATCCTGCTTCGCGAGCATGCGGCCGAGCAGATAGGCGCCGGCGACCTCGCCGCCGCGCCCCCTATGGTAGATCATGCGCGAGCGCACCTCCTCGATACGGTCCCGCCACGCTTCGGTATGGGAAATCATGTCGTCCACGACGTCGCCCAACCGGGCCAACTCTTCCACGGCCAACGATGTGCCGATCTGGTTGCGGATGGTCAGGTCGGTCGGCTCGATGCCGAGTTCCTCCCAATCAGGATTGCTCACCTTCATGGGCGTATCCACGAAAACGGAGGGCTTCATGGTGGTGAACGAGAACTCGCAGGCGATCGAGGACCAGTCGGTGACCAGCACGTCGGCATCGTAGATCGAATCCGACGTGGTAAAGTCCTGCTCGAAGTAGATATCGTCACGCGACCACGATGCGTAACGCTGCTGCAGCGATTCCCATCGCGCATGGTAGCGTTTGGTGTATTCGGGGTGCGGGCGCACGATCACGCTGTACCCGCGTCCCAGCAAAGGCTCGATGACTTCGTCTGCGCACAAGTCGAGCAGGCAGTCCTCCTGCCACGATGGGGCAACGAGGATGACGGGGCGCTGGGCTTGGGGTGCCTCGCGCAAGGCGTAAGCGGCAATCTGCCTATCGAGCAGGTCGTATCCGCATTCCACGAGGTTGCGCGCCGGAAGGCCTCGCACCTCTTCTGCCCGCTCGAGTTCTTCCTTCTGATGGGGGCCGACGCACAAAACGGTGTCGTAGTGGTCGAGCGCTTCCCGAGAGGAAACCAGATGGGTGGACGTCATATGGTGGAACAGGTATACGTATTCGACGTCTTTGCGGATGTAGGAGCGCTTGATGTAGAAGTTCTCCAGATCGTCGAGCGTCATCACGGCCACGTCGCATTCGAGCTTCATCATGAGCGTGATCAGGCGCTTGTCGCCGATGTAGTACGGAACGAGACGGGGTTTGCTCTTTTGCAGCTCGAAAACCTGGTCGTTGGGGTCGCTCGTGACGTAATGGATGTTCACGTCCGAGTTCGATAGCAGCCACTCGATCGCACCCTGGAAATACTTGTAGAACCCGCTGCGCTCGGAGTAGAACACGATGTGCTTGCCTACCACGCTCATGAAGCGCTTGTAGTCTTCCTTTTCGCGCTTCGCCAGAGGATCGCGCTTGTACCAGGGCGTCTTCCTCGCCGTGTAGGCGTTGAGCTCGTCAAGCTCGACGCGGCTTGCGGCAAGCTCGTCGTAGTCGATGTACTTCGAGGGCTTGATGATCAGGTTGCACAGCGCCTGCACGATGATGGCCATCAGGTTCGAGCATATCCAGTAGAAGGCCATGCCGGCCGCCACGTACACGCCCAGAACGAGCGACAGGACGATGGAAAGCCCGTTGGTGGTGTTCTTCTCCATCTTGGACTGCTCGCGCTGCAGAGGGTTGATCCTGTTCTGGGCGAAGCCCATCACCACCGCGGATAAACCCGCCAAAAGCGGCATGATCCACGAAAGCCCTCCGTCTTCCACCGGCACCATGCCCAAGAACTCGGTTCCCGGAGCGCCGTGGTCGGTGATGCCGTGAATCACTTCCACCAATCCGAACAGGACGATGATCTGCACCGCCAGCGGTATGAGCGAGAGCAGCGGATGGTAATGGTGCTTCTTGTTCAGCACGGTCTGCTTCTCGCCGATGGCCTCGGCGTCGCCGAAGTACTTCACCTTGATGCGATTGAGTTCGGGCATGATCTTGACCATGACGATGCTGTTCCACTGGCACCAGAGCGACAGCGGCATCAGGATGATCTTGATGATGACGGTGAACAGCAAAATGGCCATCCACCAGTTTCCCGTCAGATCGTAGCATGGCTGCACGATGTACGAGAAAAGATGCGCAAGCGCTTCTAGCATGTTTGTTCTTCCCCTGTCCCCTTCGCGCAAAAGCGCGGAGCGCAGCGCCAGCGCGCCGAACGGTGCGGGCGGTCGTCGATCGATGAATCAAGCAAGCAACCAGCTATTATACACAAGGGCAACGCCGCAGGGGACACGGCAGCTTCGCAACGCGCGTCGCCGGTCGCCTGGGCGCGAATCGGGACCTGTGACAATTTCCCAAGCGGATTCCGTTCCAGCTTCCTACCCGAGACGGGAAAGGGCCAGGTGGCATTTCGCAGCGCCGCCGGCAAAGGCGATCCGAGGCCCTCGATTTTGCCATGGCTGCCGATTTGCGTCCAAAACGTCGAAGACCGAGCGATGCCCCGAGGCGCCTCGACCCTGCGCGGTTCTGCGCTAAAGAAAGAATAGGAACGAACGGTTCACGTGAACCATTCGTTCCGATCCCCTATTCGGCGTGTAACGCCCGACCGGGTTCCGCGGCCCCGCTCCCGGTCGAGGCGTCGGCCGGAAGCGTATGCGCCGTCGCGTTCCCGCCTCCCCATGTGCGGAAAAATCGGGGTTTTGGCAATCTTTCCCCCTGCTTCGCCGTCGCGGGACGCCGCCGTCGCGGTCTCGGGCGGAGAAACCCCAGGTCGAGAGTTCTTCGCAGCGGGAAACCGGGGGCCGAGTTGCCAAAAGCCCGATTTTCCCGCACGCAAGGGAGCCCGAAGCGGCGCGGCCGGGACGCGGCCGGCGCGGCGGTGCCCCGTCGAGGCGGGCGGCCCGCCGGGCATCATGCGCCGAATAGGGAGTCGGAACATTCGTTCGCAAGGAACGCAAAAAACCGCCGCAAGCAGCGAGCTTGCAGCGGTTTTGCGTTCTGCGTTTCTGTTCCGAACCCGCTACTCGTCCAGGGCTTCGGCGATTTCGTCGGTGATGTCCATCACGTGGTAGACGTTCTGGAGGTCTTCGAGCTCCTCGAGGCGGTCGATGAGGCGCATGACCTTCTTCGCGTCGGAGACGCTCACCGTCGCGGGCGTGGTGGGCATCATGGTCATCTCGGCGCCCTTCGTGACGACGTCGGCTGCCTCGAGCGCCTTCTTCACGGCCATGAGGTCGCTCGGGGACGTGTAGACGATCCACTCGTCATCGGCGTCCTCGTAGTCGTCGCCGCCCGCCTCGGCGACGGCGAGCATGAACTCCTCCTCGCCGGCCGCGGCGCCGTTCGGCTTCACGGGATTCTTCTTGTCGCCGGTCTCGACCTCTTTGGGAACCATGATCTGGCCCTTGCGCTCGAACTGGAACGCGACGGAGCCGGACGTGCCCAGGTTGCCGCCCGCATGGCTGAAGGCCGCACGCACGTCGGCGGCGGTGCGGTTGCGGTTGTCGGTCAGCGCCTCGCACAGCACGGCGATGCCGGCCGGGCCGTAGCCCTCGTACACGACGGTCTCGTAGTTCGCGGCGTCCTTGCCGGAACCGAAGGCCTTGTCGATGGCGACCTTGATCTTATCTTTCGGCAGGGAGTAGCCCTTGGCCTTCTCGATGGCGGCCGCAAGCGATGCGTTGTTGTCGGGATTCGGGTCGCCGCCCTCTTTCGCCGCCACCGTGATGTTGCGCGACAGCTTGGAGAACAAGGCCGAGCGCTTCGCGTCCTGCGCCGCCTTGCGATGTTTCGTTGTAGCCCACTTTGAATGCCCAGACATATGCGTCCCTTCCACCATAGCAATACCAGCCGAGTATTCTAGCACATCAGTCAAATCCCCCGGTCGCCCTTCGCACGGTCTTCAAAAACGCAGGACGCAGGTTTCGGGAGAGCCACAGGACGGCTGCGGATTGGTAAGGAAGCGAACAGGCCAGCTCATCGACCGTACAATGACCGACGTCGAGGATCTCTCAAGGGCTGATCCTCCGAAACAACGTGCCATACGGAAGGAGCACTGCCATGAAGGGAAACCCGGAACTTATCGATAAGCTGAACTATCTGCTTGCTGGCGAATTGACCGCCATCAGCCAGTACATGGTGCATGCGGAGATGTGCGAGGATTGGGGCTACGATCGCTTGAGCGAGAGCTTCAAGAAGCGCTCCATCACCGAGATGCATCACGCCGAGCGCCTCATCGAGCGCATCCTGTTCCTCGAGGGCACGCCCATCGTGTCCAAGCTCGACCAGTTCAGCATCGGGTCCGCCGTGCCCGAGCAGGTGGACAACGACCACGCGATGGAAGTGCAGACGGTGAAGGACTACAACGACGCCATCGTGCTGGCCGGCAACGTGCTGGACTACGCCACGCGCGAGGTGCTGCAAGCCATCCTCAAGGACGAGGATCGCCACGTCGACGAGCTGGAGGACCTGCAGGACCAGATCGAGCAGATGTCGCTGCAGATCTTCCTGTCCACGCAGAACTAGCGTTTCCGCCCTCGCGGCGCGAGCGACCATGCGCGGCGCGAGGGCGCAGCCGGTGCGCGCTTTACCGAGATAAAGCGCGCACCGGCTGAACGGTGGTTGACAACGGGTTGCGGCCTGAGCACTATAGGAGGATGCAGCAAGCAACGGCGACGAGCCGCGCTTCAACGGAGCCGCCCGCCATCCTCGAAGGAGACCTCATGCGCAACATCCACTGCCTCAACAACATCTCGGCGTACGGCACCGATCTCTTCACCGACGACTACGAGCTCATCGACGCCCTCGACCAGGCCGAGGGCGTTCTGGTGCGCAGCGCCGCGCTGCACGACACCGCGTTCCCCGCTAGCCTGCTGGCCATCGCCCGCGCCGGCGCCGGCGTGAACAACATCCCGCTCAACCGCTGCGCCGAGGAGGGCATCGTGGTGTTCAACACCCCCGGCGCGAACGCGAACGCCGTGAAGGAGATCGTGGTGTGCGGCCTCATGCTGGGCAGCCGCGACATCGCCGGCGGCATCGCCTGGTGCCGGCACAACGCCGACGACGAGAACATCGCGAAGGCGGCCGAGAAGGCGAAGAAGGCGTTCGCCGGACGCGAGGTGAAGGGCAAGAAGCTGGGCGTCATCGGCCTGGGCGCCATCGGGGCCGAAGTGGCCAACATCGCTATCGACCTGGGCATGGACGTGTACGGTTACGATCCGTACGTGTCGGTGGGCGCCGCGTGGCGCATCTCGAGCGCCGTCCATCACGTGACGAACCTCGACGACATCTTCCGCACCTGCGACTACATGACCATCCACGTGCCGGCCATGGACGGCACCATCGGCATGATCGACGAGCGCGCCTGCTCGCTCATGAAGGACGGGGCCGTGTTCCTGAACTTCTCGCGCGACACGCTCGTGAACAACGAGGCCATGGCCGCCGCGCTGGCCTCCGGCAAGGTGCACGCCTACATCACCGACTTCGCCACGCCCGAGGTCATGCGAATGGATCGCGCCATCGTGCTGCCCCACCTGGGCGCCTCCACCGCCGAGGCCGAGGACAACTGCGCCATGATGGCCGTGCGCGAGCTCATGGACTACCTGGAGAACGGCAACATCGCGAACTCCGTGAACTACCCCGCCTGCAACATGGGCCCCGTGCCCGACGGCCTGCGCCGCGTGGCCGTGCTGCACGCGAACGTGCCGAACGCCATCGCCCGCATCACGAACGTGTTCGGCGACGCCGGCGTGAACATCGAGAACATGGTGAACAAGGCGCGCGGCGACAACGCCTACACGATGCTCGATCTCGACGCCGGCACCCCGGGGCACCCCGACGACGCCATCGACCGCCTGAACGCCATCGAGGGCGTCCGCCGCGTCCGCGTGGTGAAGTAACGGCGTCGCACGCCGACGAAGCCCCGACGCAGGAAGGCCCCGTGCAACCGCACGGGGCCTTCCTGCGTCGCAAGGACCCTTCGAGACGCTCCGGCGGTTTCCCTACGGCACGAGGACGTTCAGCGCGTGGGGGACGACGGCTATGTCGAAGGCGCGGCCTTCGATGAGCTCGCCGTCCATCTGGGCGGGCGGGGCCTCGTCGAACTCGACGCGCAGGGTGCGGCACTGGCGCAGCTCCACCTGCTTGAAGCGGACGTGCTTGCCGTCCTTGGCGCGCAGGAAGATGTAGAGGGCGCGGGCGGCGCTGACGGGCGGGTGCGCGATGCACACGTCGAGCAGGCCGTCGTCGATGCGCGCGTCGGGGCAGATCTTGAAGCCGCCGCCGTAGTAGGGCCCGATCTGCACGGCAAACGTGATGGACCGGGCCTCCACCGGCTCGCCCCCGTCGAACGACACGTGGTAGCGTCGCAGGTCGAGATGGTGGAGCAGCTGGTCGACGCCGCTTTCCATGTAGAGGATGGTGCCCGTGCGGCCCGTGCGCACGCGGCGCTCCATCGTGTCGAGGGCGATGGCGGCGTCGAGGCCGAACGAGAGCGTCTCCACGAACCAGCAACCGTTGACGCTTCCCACGTCCGCCGGGTGCGCGTGCGCCGTCAGCAGCTGGGCGCACGCCTCGTCCACCTTGCCGGAGATGCCGAGCGTGCGCGCGTAGTCGTTGCCCGACCCCACGGGAATCACCCCGAGCGTCGGCCGCTGCGCTTCCGGACGCCGCATGAGGCCGCTCGCCACCTCGTGGATGACGCCGTCGCCACCGAGCGCGATCACCGTCGCGCAGCCTTCGGCTCGCTCGGCGATCTCGGAAGCGTGCCGCGGCCCCGCCGTGCGGACGAGCACGACCGCGTCCTCCCCCAGCTGCGCGCGCAGCAGGGCGACGGCGCGCTCCGCGGCGGCGGCCCCGTTGCCGTTCTGCGCGGCGGGATTCGCGATGAGCAGGGTGGTTCCCTCGAATACCGGCATGGGCGTCCTTTCGACGTTGGAACGGCGAGCCGCCAGCGCGCCCGCGATGGTGCCTATTATAGGCGAAGGAACCCGGGAGGAAAGGGCGCGGGACCCTCCAGGGCGCAGCGAGCTCCGGAGGGGGCCGAGCACCGAGAGGAGGCGGAATCCTTACCCAATCCTTTCCTTCGCGCGACGTGCTTCTTGCAGGGATCTTACGTCGCTCGCCTACGATTGAACGCGTCACATCGTCGATCGAAAGGAAACCATGGACCCCCAACAGCTCGCGTCAGCTTTCGACCGCGGCACGTTCGGCGTGTCGCGCCGCACGTTTCTCAAGCTGGCCGCCGTCGCCGGCGTATCGGCCGCAGGAGGGATGCTCGTCTTCCCCGAGCAGCAGGCCGCAGCCGCGTTCACGCAACCCGAGAGCCCGCATTGGCCGAGCCTCTCCGGCGACAAGATCCGCTTCACCGTGCACAGCGACACCCACGTCGGCGCAAGCCAGAGCAACGACTACCGCGACAAGATCCCCGCCGCGTTCTCGGCCATCTACGCCCTCGCGCCCGACGTCGACGCGCACTTCTTCGTGGGCGACTCGGCCGACACCGGCCATCCCGACCAGTACGTCGAGCTCGCACAGCTGTTGAACGCGAACGCGCGCAAGCCGGTGGGCATCGTCATGGGCAACCACGAGTACTACAACTGGGGCGGCGACCAGCAGCGCGCCCAGGACGCGTTCAAGGCGTTCCTCGCCTCGGAGCTGGCCGTGGCAGGCTCGTTCCAGATCCCGGGCGGGGCGAACGAAGGCCAGGTGGACGCCGACTTCACCGTGGGCGGCTACCACGTGCTGGCGGTCGCGCCCGAGCCGGGCGGCTACGACAACAGCTGGTACGGGGCGAAGCGCGAGTGGATACTCGAGCACTGCGCAGCTGCGGCGGCGGAAGATCCCGCCAAGCCCATCTTCCTGTTCACGCACCACCCCTTCCCGAACACCGTGTGGTACTCGGGCTCGAACAGCTGGGACGGCCAGTTCGACGAGAACGCCAACACGGCGCAGTCCGGCGCGTTCTACCGCTCCCTGTGCCAGCAGTATCCGCAGATCATCCACTTCTCGGGCCATACGCACATCCCCCTGGCCGACCCGCGCTCCATCTACCAGGACGACGGGTTCACGCTCATCCAAACCGCCACGTTCGCCAACAACTTCTGGATGGAGAACGACGGGCACGACGAAGGGGGCAGCACGGGCGGCCACCCGAACGCCGGCTGGGACGCGAACCAGTGCGAGCTCGTGGAAATCGATCCGGCGACGCACGCCGTGTCGGTGCACCGCCTGGACTTCCGCAGCGGATGCGCCCTCGGAGCGCCGTGGGTCATCGAGCCGTCGAAGGGCGCGGCCGGGTTCCGCTACACGCACGCCGGCATGGCCGCGCGCAGCAAGCCGCCCCTCGTGCAGGACGGCGCCGCGGTGACGGTACCCGAGGAGTCCGTCACGGCGAGCGGCGCGTCCTTCAGCGTGACGGCTTCCCGGGTGGTGCCCGACCCCTCGGGGCTCGAGGACGACATCGTCATCGCGTACCGGGCGGAGGTGAGCGAGGAAGGGTCGCCCGACGCGCCGGTCTACGACGCGCGCTTCATGTCCGACTACTACAAGGCCGAGGCGAACCGCGCCGAGGTGTTCGAGCGTCCGCTGTTCGGCGCGGCGCTGGCCGAGGACACGGCGTACGTGCTGCGCGTGTTCGCCGCGAACCCGTTCGGGAAGGAAACGCTCGTCGGCGAGGCGGCGTTCCGCACGGCGGCCCGGATCACGCCGGCCCTGGGCGACCCGCTGCTGTCCGTGGATTTCTCCACAGGCGGCCACGCGGATGCCGCGCCGACGCCGCACCACGCCGTGCCCACCGGCGCGCTGACCTACGAGAGCGACACGTTCGGCGTGCCCGTGGCCGTGTTCGACGGGTCGTCGGCCGTAGGATACGACTTCACCGCCGATGACTACGCGGCCATCGCGCAGGCCGAGACGATCGAGGTGCTGTTCCAGTTCACGGCGAACCCGCCGAGCGGCTACTTCGACCTGTTCTCC
Source organism: Eggerthella hominis (assembly GCF_014287365.1). Classification (NCBI taxonomy): domain Bacteria; kingdom Bacillati; phylum Actinomycetota; class Coriobacteriia; order Eggerthellales; family Eggerthellaceae; genus Eggerthella; species Eggerthella hominis. The sequence goes on along the minus strand of NZ_JACOOA010000006.1, from coordinate 2,907 downwards.
AGCGCGCAAGGCGCCGGCCAGGACCTCAGCTACTACGCGCCCCAGCTGCAGCACTACGTCAACACGGGATCGGGCTACCGCTGCACCGAGGCCACCGTGCCGCTGAACGCCTGGACGCACGTGCTGGCCACCTACGACGGTGCCGTCATGAGCTACTACCTGAACGGCGAGCTCGTCTCGACGCTGGAGAACACGGGGTCGATCCCCGCCCCCACCGCCGCCGCCACGCGCTGGTTCGTGGGCGCCGACGTCAACTCGGACGGCGAGATGGAGAAGCCCATGACCGGCAAGGTGGCGTTCGCGAAGCTGACGCCCGGCGTGGCGACGGCGACGCAGGCCGCCGAGCTGTACGTGGCGGCGGCGCCCGTTGCGGCGCCGGTCGCGCCCCCGAGCGCCGACGCCATCGGGACGGCCACCGCAGGCGAGGTCTACGCCATCCCCCCGCTGCCGTTCGCCGACGCGAACGGGCGGGAGCTGCAGGGCATCCCGTCGGTCGTCGGTCCCGACGGGGCGGCGGTGGACGTCGTCAGGACGGAGGCCGAGGGGGTCGCCGCCTACCGCTTCACGCCCGCCGTCGAAGGCGCGCACACGGTGACGTACGCCGCCGGCTACGCGCAGCGGCCCGCGTTCGAGCTGGCCGTGGCCGCCGCCGTCGCGAAGCCCGACCCCGATCCGGAGCCCGATCCCTCGCCCGACCCGGAGCCGACGCCCGACCCGACGCCGGAGCCCGATCCCGAACCCGAGCCGACGCCCGATCCTGCGCCGGAGCCCTCCCCTGCTCCCGATGCCTTCGCGCCCGAGGTGGTGACGTCCTCGACGACGCCGCAGGCGAAGAAGCTGGCTCAAACGGGCGACCCCGTCGCCTTCGGTGGCATCGTCGCCGGCGTCGCCGCCACCGCCGGAGCCGCCATCTGCGTGGCCCGCAGCCTCATCAAAGGCGAGCTGACCGAGGAGGAGTAGGCGGCGTCCGCCGCCACCCGCCATGGCGCGGCGAAAGCGCACGGGCTCGTGCGTCTCTCGCCGCGCCGGTCGCGCGCCGGTCGCGCGCTTCGCGCATCGGCGCGGAAGCGTCTCGCGAACCGCACGCCGATCCCCGCGTCATGGGAGGGTTGCTACCCGCGCTCGAATTCCAAGTCGCGCTCGGCCGCTTCCTCCAGCCCCGCTTCCACTGCCGGGTCGAGGGAGCCGTGCGCCGCGTCCCACTCCTCGGGGTCGCCGTCGAGGGCCATGCCGCGGTACTCCTCCGTGCGCTTGCGAGCCGACACCACGCGCACGATCTCGCCGATCACCGCGAACGCCAGCACGCCGACCAGCATGGGGATCTTCGAGAGCTCCTCCTCCGAGCCGTTGAGCGGCACGATGGTGGCGATCATCGACAGGATGAGCAGCACGACGGGTACCCAGCACGCCACCGTCGCGGCGGCCTTGCCGCCGGGCATGCGGAAGATGCGCGTACGATCGGGGTCCACCGAGCGCAGCTTGAGGAACGCCGGGAACATCGGCATGTAGCAGATCAGCAGGAACACGATGTTCATCGAGAAGAAGATCCAGAAGAACCCGTCCAGGCCGACGGCCGACATGATGGGCGACACGAGCACGAGCGCGCTCGCGATGACGCCGTTCACGAGCGCCGCGCCGGTGGGCACGCCCTTCTTGTTGAGCCGCGCGAACACGCCGGGCATGTTCTTCTTGTCGGCCGCGTGGGCCGCCACGTAGTTCACGCCGAACGACCAGCTGATCATGTTGCCGAACAGCGTGACCAAGAAGACGACGCCGATGGCGATGAACAGCAGGCTGCCGTTGCCGGCCATGATGGCCACGGCGTCCATGATGCCCGAGTCGAGCGACACCTCGTTGGACGGGATGGCCGCGCCGATGCCGAACGAGCTGAACAGGTAGATGGCCGCGATGGCGATGCCGCCGGCGATGATGGCCGTGGGAATCTGCTTCTTCGGGTTCTCCATGTCGTTGGCGAACACGGCGATGGCCTCGAAGCCCATGAAGTTGAACAGGATGATGGACAAATACGTCAGGCTGCTCGCGTCCATCGACGGCAGGAACGTGGCCGGCGACATGTCGCTGGCGAAGCCGTTCGTCACGGCGTAGTAGATGCCGAGGCCGCCCACCGACACCGCGATGAGCACCTTCAGCACGGCGGACAGGTTGAGGATCCAGCCGGAATCGGACACCTTCGAGAAGCTCATGAACACGACGATCCACACGAAGGCCAGCTCGATGGCGAGCGTCGGGATCAGATCGAGCTCGAAACCGGTCATCAGCGCGATGGTCTCGGGGAACAGGAAGGCGAGCGACGCCATCCACAGCGGGAAGTTGATCCAGTAGTACCAGCTCACGCGGCTGCCCCACTTGTCGCCGAACGCGCGGCGCACCCAGTCGGCGATGCCGCCCTCGTCGTCGGCGTACGTGGTTCCCAGCTCGCACACGATGAGGCCGTACGGCATGAGGAACGCGATGATGAGGAAGATCCACCAGAAGAACTGGGAGTTGCCGATGGCGGCGGCAGGCGCGGCCGCTTCGGCGACGAACACGACGCAGATCACCGTGAGGATCGCGTCGATCATGCGGAATTTCTTTTTCTTGGCCATCAGACCATCCCCTTTACAGAGTGGGTTCCATGTTGGCGTAGCGGATGTCCCCCAGGGGAGCCGTCCCCTGGGGGACATCCGGAACCTACTTGCCGATCTTCCCCAGCACCGCGTTCATGCGGGCCTCGGCCGCGTCGGCGACGGCGGCGTCCTCCTTCACCTTGGGGCAGAGGTAGGCCAGGATCGCGCGGATGGAGTGCTTGCGGTTCTCGGCCTCCACCCAGCAAAGCGAGCGCTCGGGATGGTCCATGACCTCGTCGGTCACCTCCTCGCCGCGGGTGGCCGGCAGGCAGTGCATGAA
>NZ_JACOOA010000005.1:0-376688 GCF_014287365.1 Eggerthella hominis | reverse complement strand
ACTACGCCGGCCCCATGACGCAGTACACCGTGACGGACGCCTCCGGCACCATGGCGAGCGCCTACCAGGGCATGGTGTACTTCCCGACGCCGCTCGAGTTCGGCGTGGCGCTCGGCGTGATCGGCCTGGGCGCGCTGCTCCTGCTGCTCGGGTTGAAGTACCTGCCGCTCAAGCCTGCCGAAAACTCGCATTAGGCGAGTGGGGAGGTGCCCGGATCGTGCGGACGCCTCCCCTCCGATGGGAGATTGCGATGATGCGAAAAACCGTCCTTCGACTTTACGCCTGACGCGCCTCGTTCATGATGGCAGGGGCTGCGTCCCTTGCTGGATTTTGCCCTCGCTTCTTTCGAAAATCGGCGTTGGATCGTGTTTCTGCTAAAAAAATCAACTTGTGAACGAAATTTTGCTCCTCTTGGGTACCGCAAAAAGAGAAATCCCTGGTCGCGATTTTCGCAACGTCTAAAAATCGTTCACAAGTTGATTTTTTTAGCAGAAACGCCGGGTTCCTCGATTTTTCTATTCCGCCGCTCCTTGAAGCTGTCTTCCGGTTCGGGCGTTTCATGCGAAGCACCCGTTCGCTCCCTGGCGCGAGCCCGACGAAAAGCATGCTCGGGATGGCAGGGCGTCATGCTCGCTCGTACGTCTCCGTCACTCGGCGCGCCTGCTCGTGCAGCCAGGCGCGCACGTCGACGGGCTCGAGCACCTCGAGCAACGGGCCGAACGACAGCAGGTAGTAGCGCGTGCGTTCGTTGATGTCGCAGACGAGGTCGACGCGCCAGCTGCCGTCGGCCTCGCGCGTGATCGTCTCGGGCGCGAACTCCTCGCGCACGCGCGTTTCCGCTTCGGGCGCGAAGCGCATGACCAGCCGATCGTTGCCCGTCATGTGGCCCCGCTCGTCGAACGCGGGCATCGGGCGCGCCTGAAACGTCTCGGGCGCGATGCTGAGCGTCTCCCAGTCGATGCGGAACAGCTTGAACGTGCGCCACGCCGCGCGCTCGCGGCACCAGGCGCGCAGGTACCATGACGATTCCTTGAACACGAGCTGCGCGGGCTCCACCGTGCGCTCGGTGCGGTTGCCCGCGGCGTCGAAGTACGCGAACGACAGCGGGTGCCGTCCGATGGTGGCGTTGCGGATGGTGTCGAACGCGGCGCGGTAGTTCGGCGGTGCGCCCCAGAACGAGAAGTCCATGTCGAGCCAATCGACGTTCTCGCGCTGGAACAGCCGCCCGAGGCGCGCGGCCGTCTCGTCGCTCGCCTCGTCCGCAGCTCCGGTACGGTTGAGCGCCGAGAGCGCGGCCATGATGTCGCTCTGCTCGCGCTCGCTGAGCACCGAGCGGTCCAGCACGTAGCCGTCCATGAGGTGCACGCCGCCGCCCTTGCCGCGCGTCATGTACACGGGCACGCCCGCCGCCGACAGCGCGTCCACGTCGCGGCGCACCGTGCGCTCGGACACCTCCAGCTTGGCCGCCAGCTCGGCCGTGGTGGAGGAACCGCGGTCCATCAGCAGGTAGACGATCTCGAACAGGCGCTGGGGCTGCATGGCTGGCTCCTACGCGCGCCGGCTCGGCGCGGCGACCGCGGCGTTCGCGTCGGCCAGGACCCGCCGCACGAAACCCTCGTGCATGCGGGCGCATTCGTCGAACGGCATCGGGTCGCGCGGGCGGTCGTCGAAGGGCGCGAGCGCTTTCACGTACCACGCCACGTCGTGCCACGAGCCGCCCTTCCAGCCGGCGTGCGGCTGCACCCAGGACCGTTCGAACCCGAAGGCCTCGTGCAGGTGCTCGCTCGCCTCGTTCGGCACGGTCACCAGGCCGTACGCGCTCAGGATGCCCTGCTTGCGCACCAGCTTCAGCAGCGCGTCGTACAGCGCGCGCCCCCAGCCGGCGCCGGTCGCGCCCTGCTCCAGGTACACCGACAGCTCCGCGTTCCAACGGTACGCCGCGCGCCCCGCCTGGGCATGGGCGTACGCGAACCCGACGATGCGCCCGGCGCGCTCGAGGACGAGGCACGGGTAGGCGGGCATCACGTCTGCCATGCGGGCGGCGAACTCGTCGGGGGAGGGCACGGCGACGTCGAAGGTGACGGGCGTCTCGACGTACGGCGCGTACACCGCGCGCATGCCTTCCGCGTCATCGCGCGTCGCCAAGCGGACGGTCGCGCAGGCCGCGCAGGTCGCGCGTGAGGGGAGGGCCATCGGTCGATCCTTTCGTGCCGGGAGCGGGGGAAGCGGTTGCGCAGCCACATACTACCACGAGCGCGTCCTCGCCGCTCTACGGCGGGGGGGGCTCGCAGGGCGCGCGACCGACGTGCGAAGTCACAAAAATCACCGCTGTGAAGCGATTTCGGCCTCATTAAGGGCTTGCGCCGGGCATTCGGCCGCAACCGTCGTGCATCTCGCTGGCGTTTTCCCAGGTCGCATGATGCTCCGATGGCGAGCGCCTGAGCGTTGAGCTTCACAGCGGTGATTTTTGTGACTTCGGAGCGCGCTTCGCGATAGATCGCCTGCGGGCCGCACCCATGAAGCCGCTTCGATCGTGCGAAATGCAATATATATTTGACATTATGTCAAACGAACCGTATAGTTGCACGAAAGAACGCACGAACTCGCTGAAAGGACGGCCGAGATGAACGCAGCATCGTGGGCGACGTCCGGTACCATCGGGCGCATGGCCGGCACCGCATCGCGCTCGGGCGCGGTCGCGCCGCCGGCATCCGGCGCGACGGGCAAGAACCTCCGCATGAAAGCCGCCCGGGTGGCGTCCGACATGTCCCAAGCCGACCTGGCCGCGGCGGTGGGGGCCACGCGCCAAACCATCGGCCTCATCGAAGCCGGCGGCTACAACCCCTCGCTCAAACTGTGCATCGCCATCTGCAAGGCGTTGGGATGCACCCTCGACGACCTGTTCTGGGAAGAAGGTGCGTGAGCCATGTGGGCGCGTCTGCATGCGCGGTTCTTCGGCCCGCGCCAAGAACTCGACGAGCGGCTCGTCGCCGAGTCGAACCGCATCTACAAGACGGGTTTCTGGCTGTTCGTCGCCGGCTACGGGCTGTACGTGTGGCACAGCTTCATGCTTTCGCAGGTGGCGTACGTGAACGATCTGACTCCGGGATTCGAGACCGAGGTCAGCCCGTTCCTGAATTCCTGGTTCCTGCTCGTGTTCGCCGTCGTGGGGTTCCTGCTGGTTCGCAAGGGAATCTTCGCTTTCGACGACCTCGACGAACAGGGGCTGTTTCCCGTCGAGCGCTGCCTGGGCGCGTCGTTCGGCGCCGCCGTCATCGTGCTCGTGTTCGCCACGCTCATGCGCGCGCTCGCCGAGTTCGAGCTCATGGGCCTCGAGGACGTGAACTGGCTTGACGACATCGTCATCGCCTGCGTGTTCGCCATGGAGGTGTTCGTCGCGGCGCTCGTATGCTTCGCGGCCTCGTACGCCGTCGCGAAACGCCGTCGCAAGCGCCTCGAGGCAGACCTCGACGACGAGTAAGGTAATTTCGACGACCCGTTCTGGGAAGAAGGTGTGTGATCGTGAAAATGGCTCAGCGGTGGAAGACGTACGTCGGCCCGCAGGACGAGCGCGTTGAAGCGGAAAGCAACCGCATCTACAAGGTGGGCTTCGTCATGCTTTCGTTCGGTGTGCTCGTGTATATGTACTACGATTGGTCGCTCAAGCAGGCGATGTACATGCGCGACGTGCTGGCGAACGGCACGGGGCGCATGGAACTCACGACGGCTGATCTGTTCCTGTTCGGATGGGTGCTGTTGACGATGGTCGTCGGAGCAGTGCTGCTGTGCCGTAAGGGATTCGCGGACGATAACCGGTTCGCCGAAGCTGAGAAGTTCCCAACCGGGTACTACGTGCTCGTTTCGATCGTCTCCGTCATCTGCGTCGACGTGCTGGCCGCGGCCATCCGCATAGCGGCGGAATTTCAAGTGCTGGGCGCGGAGGGGATCATGTGGTCGTCGGTGGCGTTCGGCGGCGTGTTCCTGATCATCGTGGGGATTCCCTTCTTCCTGCTCGTGTTCTGGACGAGCTTCAAAACCGCTCAAAGCCGCCGCAAGCAGCTCGAGCTGCGCTTCGACGAGTAACCTTCCTCGCCTTGGAAAGCCCGTGGCACTCCTATGTTGATTGGCTGTTGCGGACTTGTATCCTTTCGTTCGTTAGGGAATACTGCACAGACGGACACGCCCTGAACGGGCGCAAGGCAGTGAAGCGGACTCGCCGGAAAGGCTGTAGTGGCAAAGGTTCTCAAAACGATCAAGCATCGGCTGAAGCGCCAGCCCGCCCTCGTCGCGGGCGTGCTCGTGGGCGCTGCGGCAGTGCTCGCCATCGGCGTAGGCACCATGGCGGCGAACGCCGTGCATGCCGAGGACCCCATCGCCGTCGCCGACGAGGCCATCGCCGCGCTGCCCGAAGCCACCGCGCAGACCGACGGCGACGCGGCCGCGAACGCCGAGGCCGAGGCGAAGGACGACCCGCGCGTCGTGGCCGAGGACGCCCGCACGGCGCTCGACGCCGCATCCGGAACCGAGGACGTGAACCTGTTCAGCTCGGTCACCGGCATCGCGCGCACGCTGGCCTCCGACGAGATCGCCGACGTGGAAAGCGCCATCGCCGCGTTCCACGATGCAGGCTTCAACGTGGGCTTCGTCATGTACGACCTCACCACGCGCGAAGGCGTGGGCTACAACGCCGACCAGCAGTTCTTCTCGGCCAGCACGGTGAAGGCGCCGTTCGTGGCCTTCGCGGCGCAGGACATGGTGGACGGCGGCAAGGCCTCCTTCGACGATGAGGTGGTGGAGGACGTCATCCTCGACGGCACGGGCGTCATGGCGTCCGACGACATCGACCGCTACGACCTGCAAACCGTCATGAGCAACACCATCGTGCATTCGGACAACACCGGCTACGGGTTGCTGCGCGAGCGTTTCGACCAGGGCGATTTCGAGGCGTGGTGCGCCGCGGCCGACGTGGACGCCGCCGCGTGGCAGGGCGAATGGTACCCCTCCTACACGCCGCGCGACCTGGCGAAGCTGTGGCTGAACATCGGCGCGTACGTGGCCGAGGGGGAGGGCAACGCCGCATGGCTTTCCGACGTGCTGCAGCAGACCGACCGGTCGTTTCTGCGCGAGGCGCTGGGCGATCGGCACCGCGTTTTGTCGAAGCCCGGCTACGAAATAGACACGCTCTGGTACGACATGGGCGCCCTCAACGACGCGGGCCTCGTGATCGCCGATACTGACGCCTACGTCCTCGTCATCATGTCCGATGCCGATTACGACGACGAATACTTCACCGATAACGAGCACCTGATCGTCGACCTCGCGTCCGCGTTGGGCGCGACGCACGATCGTCTGTTGTTCGAAGGAGGCGCAGCATGAGATCCGTTGCACGCTGGCACGCACCCGCACCGAGCGCGATACTCGCGGCGATGCTGACGCTTGCGCTCTGCCTGAGCGGCGGAGCCCTGGGCGGGCAGGCGGCTCCGCGCGCGTGGGCCGACGAGGCCGAGGAAGCGCAGAAGGCCGTCGACGACGCGCAGGCAACGCTCGACGACGCCGAGACGCGCATGGAGAGCATCGCGGGCGACTACGACGCTCTCAAGCAGGACGTGGACGAGCTGCAGACGCGCGTCGACGAGATCACGGCTCAGGCCAAGGACGCCCAGCAAGCGGTCATCGAAGGCCGCACGGCGCTCGGCAAGACGGCGGCGTACGAGTACCTCAACGGCGGTTCGTCGCAGTCGCTCGTGACCATGGTGCTCGAGGCGCAAAGCTTCAGCGACCTCATACGTAACCTCACCTACCTCGGCTCGGTCATGCAGTTCCACGCCGACGAGGTGGAGGCGCAGAAGGAACGCTCGGCCCAGTACGAGCAGCTCATCGACGACTTGAACTTCCAGAAGGACGAGCAGGAGAAGAAGCTCGAGGAGCTGGAGGCGAAGCGCGCGGAGGCCGAAAGCGTGCTGTCCGAGGCGAACTCCAAGCTGTCGAACGCGCAGAGCGATCAGGCCGCGCGCCTGGAAGCGCTCAAGCAGAAGGCCGAGGAGCTGGCCGCGGCCGACGGCGCCACCGAGCCGGTCATCGACGAGAACGCGAACACCCTCGGCCGCGAGGACGTGGTCGATGCGGGCACGCCGGTTCAGCCCGATCCGAATCCGACGCCCCCGGCGCAAGACCCTGCGCCCTCGCCCGATCCGACGCCCGATCCCGGCGTCAGCTGGTCCACCGGCATAGCGTCCGCCTACGGCGGGTCCACCGACCCCTACACGCCCAATCCGGGCACCACCGCGACGGGCGCCGTCTGCGACGACTACTCCATGGGCGTGGCCATTCCCGTGTCGTGGCCCGGCTACCGCTCGTATCTTGGGCGCACCGTGGAAATCTCCTACAACGGTCAAACCGTGCTCGCCACCATCAACGACACGGGCAATATGGGCGGCGGCAGCCGGTCGCTCGACTTGCAGCCCGGCGTGTGGAAGGCGTTCGGCTTCTCGTCGTGCCTCGACTGGGGCCTGCGGACGGTCAGCTACCGCATCCTATAGCCTCAACAGGCGTTTGAATGACGCTGCCAGGTCATGCCTCCTTCCTTCCCGATGCTAGTATGGCCGAGTCGGCCCGCGCGACGGGTTCGACGCTCCCATCATCACAGCGTGCAGGAGGAACTATGGAGACTACGAGGCTTTGCAAGACGGCGCTCGGCGGGTTCGGGGCCGCCCTGCTGCTCACCGCGGGACTGGCCACCACCGCGTTCGCGTCCGAGGCGGTGACCACCATGGCAACCACCGCGCCGCTCAACCTGCGCGACGCGTCGAACATCAACGCCGGCGTCATCGACGTGATGCCGGAGGGTACGTCCGTGCCGGTGTACGGCATGACCACCGACGGCTGGTACCACGTGAAGTACCAGGACAAAGAGGGCTTCTGCTACTACCGGTTCCTGAACTTCGAGGGCTCGGAAGACGGCACCGTCCGCGACGGCAAGGCCACCACGATGTACGCCACCGCGCCGCTCAACGTGCGCGAGCAGCCCAGCACCGACAGCCGCATCGTGGGCTCGTTGGCCGTCGACGAGGGCGTGAACGTGGTCGCGAAACACGACGGCTGGTTCACCGTGAGCATCGACGGCGTCGACCGGTACTGCTACGGCGAGTACCTCGGCTTCGGCCAGGGCGGCTACACGCCGACCGCCGAGGACACCGCCGGCGCCAGCACCATGAACCAGCTGACCACCTCGGCGCCGCTCAACGTGCGCACGGCGCCCAGCACGGATGCGACCATCATCGGGTCGTTCCCGGCGGGCACCGCGGTGAACGTGCTGGCCGTGGAAGGCGACTGGTACCAGGTGAAGTTCGGCGACACCACGGGCTACTCGTACGCCGAGTACCTGCGCTAGGGGGGACGGAACGGCGGCGGGACGTAATCGCGTCTCGCCGCCCCTTGTGGAATCTCGCGCCGGCCGCGCTCGTTTGTGCTAAACTGCATCGTTACATGCGATGACGAAGACAGCGCCGCGCGACCGGCGCCGCCATCAGAGACGGGTATCCCTAGGCTGCGAGGAACCCGGGCGGCGAGTGCGACGATTCCCTTCCGAGCAGCGCGTTTGAACGCGGACGCAGAGGCGCGACCCCGTCGTCGCCCCGCGAGACGCCAAGTAGGATGCGCCGGGTGCTCCCGTCACAGAGCGAACGAGCGGGCGGCCGCGCGCAGGCGCAGCCGTCAACCGAGGTGGTACCGCGAGAGCCTTCTCTCGTCCTTGGATCGGGGAGCAATCCCCGGAAACAAGGACGCGAGAAGGCTCTTTTTTATTGCGCTGCCGGGCGGGCGGCGCGAGGTGAGAGACGGAAAGGGACGGCACTATGGCAATCGTGGAAGAACTGGCATCGCTGCGCGAGCAGACCATCGCGCAGATCGCGCAGGCGGCCGACACCGCGGCGCTCGAGCAGGTGCGCATCGGCGTGCTGGGCAAGGCGGGCACGCTGACGGGCTACCTGCGCCAGATGGGGCAGATCGCGAAGGAGGAGCGCGCCGCCGTGGGCAAGGCGGGCAACGAGGTGCGCGCCGCCGTGGAGGGCGCGCTCGCGGCCCGCAAGGAGGAGCTTGCGGCATCCGAGCTGGCCGCCGCCATCGACGCGGCCGCCGTGGACGTGACGCTGCCGGGCCGCGCGCAGCAGGTGGGCACGCGTCACCTCATCAACCGCATCACCGACGAGATCTCCGAGATATTCCTCGGCCTGGGCTACACGGTGGCCACGGGTCCCGAGGTGGAGACGGACTACTACAACTTCGAGGCGCTCAACGCCCCGGCCGACCATCCCAGCCGCAGCCTGGCCGACACGTTCTACGTGCGCGACCTCTCCGGCGCGCAGGCGGCCGTGCGCGGCGAGTCCGACGTGCTGCTGCGCACGCAGACCTCCGGCGTGCAGGTGCACGCGATGGAGGACAACGAGCTGCCCATCTACGTGATCGCGCCCGGCAAGGTGTACCGCCGCGACGTGGCCGACCCGTCCCACCTGCCCCAGTTCACGCAGATCGAAGGCCTCGTCGTGGACGAGGGCATCACGTTCGGCGACCTCAAGGGCACGCTCGACTACCTGTGCAAGCAGATGTTCGGCGAGGAGCGCAAGACGCGGTTCCGCGCCCACTACTTCCCGTTCACGGAGCCGTCGGCCGAGGTGGACGTGAGCTGCGGCATCTGCCACGGCGAGGGCTGCCGGTTCTGCAAGAACACCGGCTGGCTTGAGATCCTCGGCTGCGGCATGGTGGATCCGAACGTGCTGTCGATGTCGGGCATCGATCCCGAGAAGTACTCCGGCTTCGCGTTCGGCATGGGGGTGGAGCGCATCGCCTGCCTGAAGTACAACGTGCCCGATTTGCGCATGCTGGTGGAAGGCGACATGCGCTTCTTAAGGCAATTCTAGGCTTCGACGGCGCCCCGCTCTTCCGTGGCGAGGCCGAAGACGCGCGCATCCAGCGCCTCGTCCTCGCCCTCCCGGTGATTCGGGGTACCGCGATCGATCTTCGTTGACGTTGCGAACTACCGGTGATAGCAAGAGAAAGAAACCAGTATGAAAGTATCTCTGAAATGGTTGAGTGAATACGTGGACGTGCCGGCGGACACGAAGGCGTTCTGCGACCGGCTCGATTTGACGGGCACGGGCGTCGAGGCGGTGGAGAAGACCGGCGAGGCGTACGACGGCGTGGTCGTGGGCTACGTGGAGACGTGCGAGCAGCACCCCGACAGCGACCACATGCACGTGGTCTCGGTGAACGTGGGCGCCGACGAGCCGACGCAGATCGTGTGCGGCGCGCCGAACATCGCAGCCGGCATCAAGGTGCCCGTGGCCACCGTCGGCGCGGTGCTGCCCGGCGACTTCAAGATCAAGAAGTCCAAGCTGCGCGGCGTCACGAGCTGCGGCATGTGCTGCTCGCAGCGCGAGCTGGGCATGGGCAGCAATCACGAGGGCATCTGGATCCTGCCCGAGGACGCCCCCGTGGGCATGCCCGTCGCCGACTACCTCAAGCTGTCCGACACGGTGCTCGACCTCGAGGTCACGCCGAACCGCCCCGACTGCCTGAGCATGGCGGGCATGGCGCGCGAGGTGGGCGCGATGTACCGCACCGACGTGAAGTACCCGCAGATCGACCTCGTGGAGGACGCCGACGCAACCCCCGCGGCCGACCAGGTGAGCGTCGAGATCGCCGACGCGTCCCGCTGCTGCCGCTACACGGCGCGCGTCATCCAAAACGTGCAGGTGGGCCCGAGCCCCGACTGGCTGGCCGAGCGCGTGGCCGCCGCGGGCGCGCGTTCCATCAACAACATCGTGGACGTGACGAACTACATCCTGTTCCTGCTGGGCCAGCCGCTCCACGCGTTCGACTTCGACACGTTGTCGGGCGCGGACGGCAAGGCGCACATCATCGTGCGCCCGGCGGCCGAGGGCGAGCGGTTCACCACGCTCGACGGCGAAGATCGCCAGCTCGTGCCCGACATGACCGTCATCGCCACGCCAGAGCATGCCGTGGCGCTGGCCGGCGTCATGGGCGGTCTCGAGACCGAGGTCACCGAAGCCACCACCACGGTGCTGCTGGAGGCCGCCGCGTTCGACCGCGCGCACACGAGCCGCACGAGCCGCAACCTGGGCCTGATCAGCGAGGCGTCCATGCGCTACGAGCGCGGGGTGGACGACAACCCGGTGGCCCTCAACGCCGACATGGCCGCCGCGCTCATCGCCGAGGTGTCGGGCGGCACGGTGTGCCCCGGCATAGTGGACGTGTGGCTGGAGAAGACCGAGCCCATCGATCTGACGTTCCGCGTTCCGCGCTTCTGCGCCATGATGGGCGCCGAGATCCCGCGCGAGGAGGTCGTCGACATCCTCAGCCGCCTGGGCTGCGTGGTGGTCGAGACCGACGACGCCGACATGCTGTCCGTGACGGCGCCGACGTTCCGCCCCGACCTTGAGCGCGAGATCGACCTGTACGAGGAAGTGGTGCGCCTCTGGGGCATGGATCGCATTCCGGCCACGCTGCCGGGCGGCCGCGGCCGCTACGGCACGCGCTCGCACCTCGAGCACGTGACCGACGTCATCAACCGCGCGATGTGCGCGAGCGGTCTCAACGAGACGATGACCTACTCGTTCGCCGAGCCGGGCGACCTCGATCGCCTGCGCATGAGCCCTGAGGGCCTGGGCCAGCCGGTGGAGCTCATCAACCCGCTGAACGCCGACCAGTCCATCATGCGCCAGAGCATCGTCCCGGGCCTCGTGCGCAGCGTCGCCTACAATCAGAGCCGCGGCGTGAAGAACGTGCAGCTCTACGAGACGGGCGCCGTGTTCTTCGCGCACGAGGGCAAGAAGCAGCCGAAGGAGCGCCGCCGCCTCGCCGGCGTCATGGCCGGCGCCATGGGCGAGACCGGGTGGAACGTCGCGCCCGCCGCGTTCGACTTCTTCGACGGCAAGGGCGCGGTGGAGAGCCTCGCGCGCGAGCTGGCGCTGCCGAAACTGCGCTTCAAGGCGCTCGCGGCCGACGAGGCGCCGCACCTGCAGCCCGGCCGCGCGGCCGCGGTGCTGTCCGGCGGCACGGAGCTCGGCTGGGTGGGCGAGCTGCACCCGCTGGCGGTGGACGCGTATCACGCGACGGCGCCCATCGTGGCGTTCGAGCTGGACGTGGACGCCCTCGCGAAGGCCAGCCGTCCCGCGCGCGACTACGTTGACGTGCCCACGTTCCCGGCCGTGTCGATGGATGTGGCGTTCGTCGTGGACGAGGGTGTCACGCACGAGAAGCTGCTGCAGTGCATGACCTCGGCGGGCGGCAAGCTCCTGGAGGACGTGCGCCTGTTCGACGTGTACCGCGACGATGCGCGCGTGGGTGCTGGTAAGAAGTCCATGGCGTACGCGCTCACGTACCGCGCCGCCGACCGCACGCTCACGAGCGAAGAGGTGGACAAGGCGCACGAGCGCCTGATCAAGAAGGTGTCCGGCGCCACCGGCGCCGAAGTGCGCGGGTAGGCTCTCCCGCGCGCCCTGTGCCCGACGCGGCTCCCGGCATCCCCCGGCCCGCGTCGGGCGCGGCCCAGCGGCCTACATCCCCAACGCCGCCCGCGCCTCTACCATGTCGTCGCTTTCGTACGCAAACGCGCCTTCCTCCGTGAACACGGTCAAGGAATAGGTGGTATCTTCGAACACCTCGTTGCGGTTGTTGAACGTCGAAAGTTGCCATATTGCCGCGGCGCTTCCCTCAGGGCATGCGCCGATTCGCACGGTCGAAGACAGGTCGAACTTCTCGTTGGCGGTTTCATTGCGGTACACCTCGTCTCCCAAACCCGTAGCTTGCAGGAGCGCATCGCCGACCGCTTCGGACTCGGGCGATTCGGCATAGGGGGCGGTGATGCTCATGGTGATCGCTTGCGGTCTTTTTCCCGCACGCATGAGGTCGGCTGTAGTCTCGCCGCCGTTGAGGCTGAACAGAATGCGCGTCGTCGAGTCGGGAGGCGAGAGCGGCACCTCGGCCGACACGTTTTCCCACGCGCCGACGGGCACGCCTGCGCCGTAGGAAAATCCCAGACCCTCCATGGTGGCGGGAATGTCCTTGGGATCGAGCGAGAGCAGCTGCGTGAGGCGGTACGCCGAATCTACGTCGGCGGGGTTCACGCCGTAGGAGGTCGTCTCGGACGCAAGGGGGCCGGTCGCATCCGGCGTCGGTGCGGCCTTGTCGACGACGGCCAGCGGTTCGTGCGCTTCGGATTCGCTGTCGCTTGCCGCACGCGTGCATCCGGCGAGCGTTGCTATGCCGAGCGCGAACGCGAGGGCGAGGCTGATAGACAGGGGAAACAATCGGTTGGATTGGCGCATGGGGGCGTCCTTTCCTCGTCGGTTCCGTTTCCCCAGTATAGCGCAATCCCGTTACCCGTTCGTTAACGGATGCGCACCCGCGCGCGCCGCCGCCGTACGACAATCAGTGTCGAACGGCACGGAAGGGACGGCATGGCGAACGGTGAGAACAGAGGGCTGCGCGATCGTCGCGTGGCCGTGGCGGTGGCGCTGCTCGTGTTTTTGGGCATCGTCGGGGTGCTGGCGCTCCTGTTCGGCCGCGACGTGCTGGGGTTTCTGCTCGACGGCCACCGGGTGCAGCAGCAGGTGGACCGCATGGGGCCGCTCGCGCCCGTCGCGCTCGGCGTCCTCATCGTGGTGCAGGAGGTGACGGTCGTCATCCCCAGCGAGCCGCTCGAGCTGGCCGCCGGCTACGCGTTCGGCTTCTGGAAGGGCGCGCTCGTCTACCTCGCCGCCAGCGTGGTGGGCTGCATCGCCATCATCGCGGTCGTGCGCTTCGGCGGCGACAAGGTGCTCGAGCTCATCCTCACGGAGAAGCGCCGCACCCAGCTGGCCCATATGCGCGAGGCGCAGAAGTTCGACCTCGCCATCCTCGTGGCGTTCTTCATCCCCGGCCTGCCGAAGGACCTCATGGCCTACCTCGCCGCGTTCGCCGGCATGCATCCCGTGCACCTCGTGCTGATCACCACGGCAGGGCGGCTGCCGTCGGTGCTGGCCATCACGCTGGCCTCCTCGTTCGCCGCTGCGGGCGACTGGCGGGCCACGGCCGTCGTGTTCGGCGTCACCGCCGTGGCCGTGGTGGTGGGCGTCCTCGTCTACCACCGATTCAAGCGCCGTCACGGCGGGAGCGCGAAGGCGTCGCCGAAGTAGCCTTTCGCGGCGCGCGCGGATGCCCCCGCTTCCGGTTTTGGGCGCAAATCGGCACCCATGACAATTCGAAGAGTGAAATCGAGCGGCCAAAGAACGAGCGAGCTCCCGTCATCTGGGGTTTCTTGTGACCCCAGCGTGGCAAACCACCTCCTGCTCGCCCCGAGATTGTCAGGAGTGCCGTTTTGCGCCCAAGGTCGGGAGTTCTGCGTTTCGATTGCGGAAACCCTCGCACCGGTGGGCTTTCACGATGTTCGCGGGGGCTAACAGGGGTACAATAGCCCGCGAACGAAAGGACAACGCTATGTACGACGGCAAAGGACAACCGGGTCGCAACGACGAATGTTGGTGCGGCAGCGGCAAGAAGTACAAGAAGTGCCACCTCGATTTCGACGAGCGCCTGCAGGCCCTGTACGAGCAGGGCTTCGAGCTGCCCGAGCGCGCGCTGCTGAAAAGCGCCGCCGACCTCGAGGGCATCAAGCGCAGCGCGGCCATCAACATCGGCGTGCTCGACTACGTGTCCGAGCGCATCGGGCCGGGCACGACCACCGAGGAAGTCGACCGCTGGGTGCACGACTACACGGTGGAGCACGGCGGCATCCCCGCCGACCTCAACTACGAGGGCTATCCGAAAAGCGTGTGCACGTCCATCAACGAGGTGGTGTGCCACGGCATCCCGTCCGAAGACGACGTGCTGCGCGAGGGCGACATCGTGAACGTGGACTGCTCCACTATCCTCGACGGCTACTATTCGGATTCCTCGCGCATGTTCTGCATCGGAGACGTGTCGCCCGAGCGGCAGCGCCTGGTGGACGAGACGAAGAAGGCCATGGAGGCCGGCCTGGCCGCCGTCAAGCCCTGGGGGCTGCTCGGCGACGTGGGCGCAGCCGTGAACGCGTACGCGAAGGCGCAGGGCTACTCGGTGGTGCGCGAGTTCGGCGGCCACGGCATCGGGTTCGACTTCCACGAGGATCCGTTCGTGAGCCATGTGGCCGAGGCGGGCACGGGCATGGTGCTCGTGCCGGGGCTCGTGTTCACCATCGAGCCCATGGTGAACGCCGGCGAGGCGCCCATCGACATGAGCGATCCAAACGGATGGACCGTGCGCACGGCCGACCGCTCGGACACGGCGCAGTGGGAGATCCAAGTGGCGGTCACCGAAGACGGCTACGAGCTGCTCAGCTGGTAACTCGTAGCCGGCAGTTGCGGGAGAGCCGGGAAGGGGTCGGCTCTCCCGCGCGGGTTGTTCGCGGCCTCGCGCCTGCTACTTCTCAGCCACCATGCGGCCGATGACGTAGCCCTCGGTGTAGCAGCGGCCCAGCGACAGGCCGAACACGGTCAGCGGGTAGTCGATGCCGCCGTAGAAGTTGCCCGAGCAGTTGCCGATGGCGTACAGGTTCTCGATGACCTCGCCTTCCGGGGTAAGGCACTCGTGGTTCGCGTTCACGTCCACGCCCGAGCAGATGGCGCTCATGCGCACGTGGCGATGGATGCCGTAGAAGGGCGGGGTGTCCACGGGGATCAGGTAGTTCGCGGGCTTGCCGAAGTCCTCGTCCTTGCCGGCGGCGACCAGCTCGTTGTAGCGCTTCACGCTCTCGATGAACGCGGCCTTGTCGGTGATTTCCAGCTTGTCGGCCAGCTCTTCCAACGTGTCGGCCTTGAACGTGTTGATCTGGCCCTCGAACACGCCTTCGCGCTCGACGTCTTCCTCGGGCATGTACACCTTGAGCGCCTCGGGGTCCACCAGCTTGCCGGGCCACTCGGCCGCCGCGGTCATATAGTTGCTGTCGAACACCTGGCAGTAATGGCCGGAATCCTCAATGCTGCGCAGGTAGCAGTTCATGAGCGACATCTCCACCGTCTCGCTGGCGAAGCGCTTGCCGTTCATCTTCACGGCCAAAAACGGCATGTCGCACATGGAGGCCGGGCCCGCGTCGAAGTCGTGGAGCATCTTCGTGTGCGCGAGGTCCTCGATCTTGCCGCCGGCCCACACCACCATCTTGTGGCCGTCGCCGGTCTTGTTCGTCTGCTTGGGCTCGAAGTTCGTCATATCGGGCTGGTAGTAGTGCAGCATCTCCTCGTCGTTCTGGTAGTCGCCGCACGCCACGATCACGCCCTTCGAGGCGTTGAACCGCACGTAGCCGTCCTTGCCCTTCGCGATGACGCCGGTCACCTTGCCGCCGTCGCCCGTGACGAGCTGCTCGGCGGGGGTGGAGTAGAAGATCTCCACGCCCTCCTTCTCGGCGGTGGCGGCCAGCGCGCGCATGCCGTCTCCGGTGTTGTAGGGCTTGGGCCCGAAGAACGAGGTGATGAAGTTGATCTGGTAGCCGTGCTTGTTGATGAGGGGCATATGCTGCTGGTTGCCCTGGTCGATCACCTGCGCGCCGCCTTCGAGCGACTTCTCGATGACCCACTTCACGGCCTCGCCGGAGTTCTGCGCCCACAGCTCCACGAGCTCGCGGTTGGGGCGGTGCTGGCTGTCGGCGATGAGCTGCGACACGAGGTTGGCGATGTCGGCGGGGTCGCTCGTGGCCAGGTCGATGCCGCTGCCCGAGTTGCCCTGCGCGATGGCCTGGGACTCCTTCTGCAGCAGCGCCACCTTCGCGCCCGCCTCGAAGGCGGACAGCGCGGCCGGCACGCCCGACGCGCCGGCGCCGATGACCACGACGTCGTAGTCCTTCGTCTCCTTGATGTCGCCGTCGGCGACGGCCTCGGGCGCGGCGAGGAAGCTCGGCATGCCGGTGCGCAGGTGGCCGGCGGCCGTGGTGGCCTCGTCGGTCGTGCCCGCAGCGCTGGCCGATCCCGCGGTGCCCGATCCCTGCGGCGCGCAGGATGCCAGCGCCCCGGCGCCGACGACGCCCGCGGCTGCGAGGCCTCCGAACTTGAATAGATCGCGCCTGCTGATTCCGTTGGTGTGTTCGTGCATGATGCCCTCCTAGCGTGATGGTCCTTCGCGTTCGCCCCGTCCGGCGGTGGCGAACCCCTCGATGCGCACCATAGCCCGCCGATGCGCGCTTGTCGTTCGTCCACAGGCGGGGAAACGGGGATTATTTTCATCATCCTTAGGCATCATCCCATCGATGATCAGGCACTATGCGAGGGATTAACCCCGATATCGCCCGGGGCGCGCTGGGCAGGGCGCGCCGGTTTCGCTACAATGGGGCCACGGAAACGCTGGGGAGGGGCGCGCCGCGGGCTGCGCTTCGGCTTCGTGCTGGGGGTGCTATGGTGAACGACGGAAGGGTAGAGGAAGAGGCCGCATCCGAGGATCGCGATGCGCTCGACGATGCGACGGGCGTGCGTCCGCCGGGTCCGCTGCTGCCGTGGCTGCCGTCCATCCCGCTGTTCTTCCTCGGGCTGGGCGTGTACCGCGCGTGGATCGAGATCGTGTTCGTGGGCTCGTTCGTCGAGTTCCCCGCGGCCGCCGTCGCGGGCCACGACGCGTTCGACCTCGTGATGATCGCCACGATGTTCGTCTGCGCCGCCTGCGCGAAGCGCCTCGGCCCCCTGTTCGGCAAGCGTTCGGTGTACGTGGTGGCGGGCGCGTCGCTGACGGCGTCCACGCTGGGCATGTTCGCGTCGATCTGGGTTCCCGGATGGGCGGATGCACTCGCCGTGCCGGCGGTGCTGCTGGGCGGCTTCGGCATCGCGCTCGTCATCCTGCTGTGGTCGGAGCTGTACGGCTGCCTCAACCCGTTCCGCGTGGCGCTGTACTATTCGGCGTCCATGATCGTGGCCGCGCTCATCATCTACGGCTGCCGCGGGCTGCTGCTGCCGTGGCTGGGAACCATCGTGCTCGTGCTGCCCCTCCTGTCGCTCACCACCTGCGCGGCGGGATTCCGCTCGCTGCCGCCGGACGAGCTTCCGCAGCCCGAGCCGTCCAAGTTCTCCTTCCCGTGGAAGATCGTGCTGCTCATGGCCATCTACGCGTTCGCGTACGGGCTGAAGGAGTCGTCGATGTACCAGTCGACGTTCGGGCCGCACTCGGCGTTCGGCACGCTGGCGGTTGCCGGCATCGTGTTCGCGGGCGTCATCGCGCGCGGCGGCAAGTTCGACTTCGGCGTGATCTACCGCATCGCGCTGCCGCTCATGGTGGCGGCGTTCCTCATCCTGCCGAACGTGGGCGTGCTGGGGCAGGCCGCGTCCGATTTCTGCACGAGCGCCTCGTACACGGCGTTCTCCATCCTCATCATGCTCATCATGGCGAACCTGTGCTATCGCTACGGCATGTCGGCCGTGTGGCTGTTCGGCATCGAGCGCGGCGTGCGCGCGCTGTTCACCCTGTTCGGGCGGCAGGCCGAGCAGCTGCTGGGCGCGCCGGTGTTCGGGCTTGCCGGGTCGCAGGCCGTCGTCAGCGGGCTCGTGGTCATCCTCGTGGTGGCGGCCACGATGATCCTGTTCTCGGAGAAGGAGCTGTCCAGCCGGTGGGGCGTGTCGTTTCTGGGCGAGGAGGGCGCGGCGGGCGACCGGGCCATCGTGAAGAAGCAGGAGCTGGCGAACCGGTGCCAGGAGCTGGCACGCACGCACGGGCTGTCGCCGCGCGAGGAGGAGGTGCTGCTGTTGCTGGCGCAGCACAAGACCGTCGGGTCCATCGAGCGCGAGCTGTTCATCGCGAACGGCACGGCCAAAACCCACATCCGTCATATCTACCGCAAGCTCGATATCCACTCGCGCGACGAGCTGACCGACGCGCTTGGATTATTCGAATAAATCACAAACAAATGTTCGCATCATGTGGTATACTGCTGTCAAACGAAAGAACCAGTGCAAGCGCTGAAGCCGATGCCTCCTCATAGGCCGGGCAGCCCATAGATGACAGCGGTGTTCCACGCCGTCCGTACCACGCTTGCAGGATCGAGCATCCTCCCCACGCCCTTGGAACGGGAACGAGGTGTCGTACCATGCCTGCATTCGGAGAACGATCGTCGTGCGCCTATCCCGCATCGCTCGTGCTCATCGAGGCGCTGCCGCTGTGCCGCGTCGTCGCACCGGAATGGCCGGGGGAGGAGGTTCCGGACAGCGTCCCGCTGCTCGACGACGAGGTCGAAGCCGCGGCGGTGCCCGAGCGCCCCGCGCGCTGCGCCGCGGTCATGCCGTGCGCCGACGCGTTCGCGCTTCTGGAGGAGGTCGGCCATGTCGGATGGTAGCGCTTGGGAGCGCGAGGCGCTCACCGTCAAGCAGATCCCTCCGCTGCAAACGTTGCTGCGCTGCTGCGACGAGCGGCTGCTCATCCGCGCGATCGTCGAGGAGCATGCGGCGCGTGCCGGCGATTGGGATGAGCTTCCCGCGAAGAGGCGACGCGCGGTGGAGAAGCGCCTGTCGGCCACGATCGCCACGATGCGCGGCCTGCCGCTCGACAAGAAGCGCGCCCGGGGAACCCTGCTGTTGCCGGACGAGGCGTTCGTGCTGCATGCACGCAGCGGGTTGATCGAGCGGTGCGTGTCCGCCGCGCTCGTCGCGCTCGACGACGCGCCGTGCGCGCGCCGGGCGGTCGAGCGCGACGATGCTGTGGCACGCGGGCGCGCGCCCGACGCCGATCCGGTCGGGGAGGGGGAGGGGCCCCGCCCGCGCGCCTACACGCTCGACCCTTGGGAGCGCACGCTCGCCTGCCGGGTGTGGCTCGGCGGCCCGTGGTGCTGTCGGGAGCGCTACCTCGTGCTGGCCTCGGCGTTCTGGGAGATGACGTACCTCGGGTTCGAGTACGAGCGCGTCTGCGCGCGCCAGGCCGAGGAGAAGGCGCGCCGCCTGATGGAGGAAGGCGCGCCCGCCGGGGGCGCCGCCTGCGAGTCGTCGACGGGCGCGCCGCGCTCGGCGGCCGACGAGCGGCAGTGGCAGGCGAGGGCGTACGGGCTCGCGGAGCCCGACCGGTTCGCGCTCGACTACCGCGATCGGCTGGCGGCGTGCGTCGCGCAGCTCAACGACCGGAGCCGGCGGGCGCTCTGGTTGCGGCTGCTCGACGTGGCGGAGCGCCTGGGGAAGGGCTGAGGGCTTCCGTCCCCCGGCCGCTCCACGGCCGCTCCGCGGCTGCCACGGCCGTCCCCGGTCGCCCACGGTCGCCCCGCGGTCGCCCCGCGGTCGCCACACGGCGTCCCCGGCCACCCACGGTTGCCCCTCCTCGATCCTTCCCCGGTCCTCTCGGCCGTCCCTTCGTCGTTGTGGGATGTTACAACGGGGCCCGATGCGGTTTGTAAGAGCGACCAAACCCCGTGCCGCCGCATCCCGGTATGCTGGGGATGCGATCAGGAAAGGAGGAGGTTGTCATGATGAACACCTTGAACGACCAGGCGGTGTCGGCTTTGGCCGCGCTCCCGCTCGACGATCTGGCGTATTGCCTCAAGCTCGCGAAGCGGCTCGAGCGGCTCGGCGTCGACGGCGAGAGGGCCAGCAGCGCGCTGTGCGGGCTCATCGAGCGCGATGCCATTCCCGCATCGCGCTGACCTCGCCGTCCCCCGTCGCCCGTCCGCTCGTCGTGCCCCCGGCGCGCGTGATGAAGGCGTCCGGCGGGCGAGAACGAGAAGAGGCGCCCCGCGGGCGCCTCTTCTCGTGGATATCGGGTGGTGCGTCGCGGTTAGTCGGCAACCTCGACGAGCGTGATCTCGAAGTTGAGGTCCTTGCCCGCCAGCTCGTGGTTCATGTCGAAGGTGGCGATGCCGTCCTCGATGGAGCGCACGAACACGGGGAAGGGCTGGCCGCCTGGGCCCATCATGTACACCGTCTGGCCGACGGGAAGCTGGTCGCCGTTCGGGATCTGGTCGACGGGAACCTGCTGCACCATGGCCTCATCGCGCTCGCCGTACGCTTCGGCGGCGGGGATGTGCACGGTCTTGGTGTCGCCCTGGGCCATGTCCTTCACGGCCGTATCGAAGCCGGGGATCATCTGGCCGGCCATGCAGGTGAACTCGATGGGTTCGCCGCGGTCGACCGAGGAGTCGAACTTCGAGCCATCATCGAGCGTGCCCGTGTAGTGGACCTTGACCTTCTTGCCTTCGTTGCTCATGAGAGCTCCTTTCGAGAGAATGCAATGCTCCACAGTCTACCCGAGGGCCTCAGGCTTTCCGGTTCGCGCAGCAAACTTGCTCCAAGTCGCCATAAGTCCGTAACCCCTGCTGTACCGCCCGCTTGCACCGCCGGGCGTCTCCGCTCCCCAAACGCGCCGCAGCGCGCGCGGCGCGTTTGGGGAGCGGAGACGCGTTCCTGCGCGCTCGCGCTTGTCTAGCGATCCGGCAGGTCGTACACGTCGAGCAGCGTGATCTCGAAGTTGAGGGCCTTCGCGATTGCCTCGTCGTTCATGTCGAACACGGCAAGCTCGTCGTCGAGCTCGACGAGGCGCGCGGGGAACGTCTGCCCGTCGGGCTGCTCGAGGTTCACCAGCTCGCCCACCACGAGCTTGACGTCGGCGGGTATCTTCGCGCGCTCCACCCTGATCACGCGTTCGTCGGTGTGCTCCTCCCACGCCTCGTTCGCGCCCACGTGCGCGCACCGCGTCTCGCCCACCGCCATGTCCCGCACCGTCTCGATGAACACCGGCGGCATCCATCCTTCGACGCAGGGGTACTCGATGGGCTG
The DNA here is from genome assembly GCF_014287365.1 of Eggerthella hominis. Taxonomy (NCBI): domain Bacteria; kingdom Bacillati; phylum Actinomycetota; class Coriobacteriia; order Eggerthellales; family Eggerthellaceae; genus Eggerthella; species Eggerthella hominis. The sequence goes on along the minus strand of NZ_JACOOA010000005.1, from coordinate 355,932 downwards.
CTCGATCTGCTCGATGAACGTGGAGCCGTCGTCGAAGTAGCCGCGGTAGGCCACCTTCACCATGCGGTTCTCGTTGCTCACGCCTGCTCGCCTCGTTCCGCGAGGTCGGCCAGCGTCACGCGCCGCGCGACGAGGTCGGCGAGCGGCTCCAGGAATTCCCGCTCGTCGTCCGCCAGCCCGCGCTGGGCGATCTCCATCACGCGGTCGCACAGCGCGGCCGCGGGCTTGCCGTACACCTCGGCCTCGTAGCCGCGCGCCATGAGGTCGCCCTGGGCGGCCAGGTAGTCGGCGCGCCGCACGTCGGCGAACAGCTCGTCGAGCGCGTCGAGGCTCTCGGGCGCGTAGAACAGCCCCTTGATGAGCGCCGCGTAGGCGATGACGTAGGGGATGGGCATGGCGTCGGCCGGGCGGATCTCGATGTAGGTTTTCAGGCGCACGTCCGTGAAGAACATGGACACCGCATGCTCCACCTCGGCGCGCGTCATCGTGCGCGTGGCGTAGATGTCGCCGAACGTGCGGTCGGAGTAGCACCACTGCTCCTTGTGGCAGGGGATGAGGATGGCCACCGTGTCGAGGATGTACTCCGCGTAGCGGCGCAGGTCGAACGCGGGATCCAGCACGTCGGGGACGAGGCCGCAGCGGTCGTTGTCCACGTGCTGCCAGATGTCCGTGCGCACCAGCTGATGCTCGCGCGGCTTGCCCTCGAAGGTGGGCGTGTTGTCGCTGATCAGCGACAACACCGGCACGAGCGCGAACGCCAGCCGCAGCTTGCGCAGGCAGTCGGCCGTGCTCGTGTAGTCGATGGACACCTGCGTCGACGCGCTGCCGCGCATCATGCAGGGGCCGTATGTGTCGCGCTCGCCCAGGTACAGGTTCATGAACTGGTAGCGGCGCTTCGGGATGAGCTCGAGCGAGCGCGCCGTGGCCGTGGGGTGGTAGCCCACCGGCAGCGCCCGCTCGCCCACGGGCTCGAGGATGGAGGCGAGGCGCTGCGCGAACCCGTCGAACGCCTCGCGCGCGGTGGCGAGGTCGGCGAAGGGGCCGGCGGACAGCTCGATCTGCGCCGCGGGCTCGATGGTGACGGCCTCGCTTTGGCGGGCGACGCCCAGAAGGTCGCCGTGCTCGTCGGTGGTGGTGCGCGGGTAGTCGGCCTCCAGCTGGTGCAGCACCCACGCCACGCCGTGCTCGCCGCTGTAGGAGACGGGGCTCAGGTCGTCGTGCACGACGATCTGCTCCAGCTCGATGCCCAGCTCGCCGGGGCCGCCGAAGGGTTTGATGCCGCTTTCGAAGTAGCTGACGATGGCGTTGATGTTGCTCTCGCGTGCGGGCTGCGACTGCCCGGTTGCGGCTGTTTTATTCATGTAGCAAGCTCCTGAACTTTGCGTGTCCTATGCAATCGTGCGTTACTTTGTATACAATACCGCTTTGGTCGCCGAGCATGTCGGCATGTCGGCAAATCCATATCGTTTCGCTGCCCTACTCGAAGACGAGGCCCGGTTTGGACGCTCACATCACAAAACGCACAGCGATCCTGCTGCTGCTCGATATCGTCGCGACGTACGCCGCTTACTGGCTTGCATCGTTGCTCACCGATGTCGAGGGTGAAGTGTTCGTCAACAACGAGATCTACTTCATGCTGGGCATCCTCGCGCTCATCAACGTGGCCGTGCTCGGCCTGTTCCACCTGTACAACAACCTCTGGGAGTACGCCAGCGTCGACGAGGCCATCCAGATCGTGCTGGCCGTCGTGCTGTCCACCCTGGTGGGCGCCGTGTTCCTGTGGATCATCGACGTGCGGCTTCCCATCCGCGTGTTCTTCGTCTCGTGCTTCATGCTCATATTCTTCATGGGCGGCATCCGCCTCGTGTTCCGCGTCATGCGCCAGAAGAAGCGCGTGCTGGCGTCCACGCAGCGCACGTGCGATCGCCCGCGCACGCTCGTGGTGGGCGCGGGGGAGACGGGCTCGCTGGCCATCGGCCGCATGGCCTCGAAGGACCCGCTCATGCCGGGCATCCCCATCGTGGCCACCGACGACGATCCCACGAAGTGCGGCTCGCGCATCCACGGCGTGAAGGTGGCCGGCACCACGAACGACATCGTCGAGCTCGTGGATCGCTACAACATCGACCAGATCGTCGTGGCCATCCCGTCCTCCACGCCCGAGGAGCGCAAGCGCATCTACGGCGAGTGCACGAAGACCGACTGCAAGCTGCGCACCCTTCCCAACGTGCGCGAGCTGTCGCTCGACGAGATCGGCGACGTGCGCCTGCGCGACGTCGACGTGGCCGACCTGCTGGGCCGCGAGGAGATCATCCTCAACACGCGCGCCGTGTCGGGCTACATCGCCGGCGAGACCGTGCTGGTCACGGGCGGCGGCGGCTCCATCGGCAGCGAGCTGTGCCGCCAGCTGTGCAAGGTGGCGCCCGCGCGCATCGTCATCTTCGACATGTACGAGAACGATGCCTACATGCTGCGCAACGAGCTGCTGGCCGAGTACGACGACATCGACCTGATCATCGAGATCGGCAACGTGTGCGACGAGGCGCGCATCAACGAGGTGTTCGCGAAGTACCTGCCCGGCGCCGTGTTCCACGCGGCCGCCCACAAGCACGTGCCCCTCATGGAGCAGTGCCCGCGCGAAGCGCTCCACAACAACGTGTTCGGCACGCTCAACGCCGTCCGCGCCGCCGACGCCTACGGGGCCGCGCGCTTCATCTTCATCTCCACCGACAAGGCCGTGAACCCCACGAGCGTCATGGGCGCCACGAAGCGCATGGGCGAGATGGTCATGCAGTACTACGCGCGCACGTCGAAGACCATCTTCTCGGCCGTGCGCTTCGGCAACGTGCTGGGCTCGAACGGCAGCGTCATCCCCGTGTTCCAGCGCCAGATCGCCGCGGGCGGCCCCATCACCGTCACCCATCCCGAGATCGAGCGCTTCTTCATGACCATCCCCGAGGCTTCGCGCCTCGTCATCCAGGCGGGCGGCATGGCGAAGGGCGGCGAGATATTCATCCTCGACATGGGCGAGCCGGTGAAGATCGTCGACTTGGCGAAGGGCCTCATCCAGCTGCAGGGCCTCACGCCCGACGTCGACATCAAGATCGTGTTCACGGGCCTGCGCGAGGGCGAGAAGATGTACGAGGAGCTGCTCATGGACGAGGAGAGCACGCTGCCCACCGACAACCACTCCATCCTCATCTCCACCGGCCAGGAGATCAGCTACAACGAGGTGGCGGCGAAGCTCGACGAGCTGGAGGCCGCGCTCACCCTCACCGACGAAGAGGCCGTGCACGTGCTGGAGAAAACCGTCTGCACGTACTGCCACACCCCCAACAAGGCGTAGGGGAGGGCCGACGGGCACCTGCGCGCTGCCCGGCGAACCCGCCTCGACTTGCTGCGCGATACGGTGCCGCGCGCTCGTTCTGCCGCGCGCATCGGCGCCCCGAAAACGCGCCTCAGGGCCCGTTTCCGTGTTTTTCGGGCGACGATGCGCCCGAGCGGGCCGCCAATTTGCGTTCGAATCTTGTCAAACGCGCGCATCTTTCATAGGATGGTCACCAGCATTCAAAACGCCTCAATTTTGTGCATACGCACAAATCGGAGGCGACGCAACGGCTTGAACGTCGCGTCCGCGCAGCGGACGACGGGTACGAAGGGGATCGACATGGCGATCACGACAGGCATCGTTGGGGCGGCCGGTTTCGCCGGCATCGAGTTGACCAGGCTCGCGTTGCGCCATCCCGACTTCGACCTCAAGGTGGTCACCTCCAACGAGCTGGCGGGCACGCCCGTGGCCGCGGAGTACCCCGGCTTCACGGGAGCCACCGACCTCACCTTCACCACGCACGACGACCCCGCGCTCGACGCGTGCGACCTCGTGTTCCTCGCGGTGCCGCACACCGCGGCGCTCGCGATGGCGCCGCAGCTCGTCGCGCGCGGCGCGACGGTCGTCGACCTGTCGGCCGACTTCCGCCTGAAGGACCCCGCCGTCTACGAGCGCTGGTACGCCACGCCGCACACGGCCGTCGACCTGCTCGAACGCGCCGCCTTCGGCCTGCCCGAGCTGTTTCCCGACGATCTCGAGCGCGTCGCCGCCGCCTGCGCGGCGGGCGAGGGCGTGCTCGTCGCCTGCGCCGGCTGCTATCCCACGGCCACGTCGCTCGCGGCGGCCCCGGCCGTCCGCGCCGGGCTCGTGCAGCCCGACGCCGTCGTGGTCGTCGATGCCATCTCGGGCGTCACGGGCGCCGGCAAGAAGGCGTCGACGCGCACGCACTTCTGCTTCGCCGACGAGAACCTCGAGGCGTACGGCGTGGCCACGCACCGTCACACGCCCGAGATCGAGCAGATCCTCGGCCTCGAAGGCCGCCTCGTGTTCACCCCGCACCTCGCGCCGCTCAATCGCGGCCTGCTGTCCACCGTGAACCTGCCGCTCGCTCCCGACGCCCCCGCCGACGCGGGCGAGATCGTCGAGCTGTACCGGCGGTTCTACGCGGACGACCCGTTCGTGCACGTGCTGCCGTCCGGCACCATGCCGAAGACGTCGTCGGTGGCGGGCACGAACTACGCGCACGTGGGCCTCGCCGTCAACGCGACGGCGCGCATGCTCGTGGCCGTGGGCGCGATCGACAACCTGGGCAAGGGCGCGGCCAGCCAGGCCGTGCAATGCGCGAACGCGGTGCGGGGCCTGCCCCAGACCCGCGGGCTCGAACCGATCTCCGTCCCGGTGTAAAGGGCCGCATCCGTCCGCAACGAGAAAGAAGCCGTTATGACCGACCAACAGATCGCCGAACCGCACCCCGCCTGTGGCGGCGTGACGGCGGCGCGCGGGTTCCGCGCGACCGGCGTGCACGCGGGCTTCCGCAAGGACCCCGAGCGCCGCGACCTCGCGCTCGTGGTCGCCGACGAGCCGTGCGCGTGCGCGGCCGTGTTCACGCAGAACGTGTTCTGCTCGGCGCCCGTCACCGTGTCGCGCGAGCATCTCGAAGGCGTGGGCTACGGCACCGCGCGCGCCGTGGTGGTGAACTCGGGCAACGCGAACGCCGCCACGGGCGAGCCGGGGCTCGAGGCCGCCCGCGAGACGGCGCGCATCGCGGGCGACGCGGTGGGCTGCCCTGCCTCCGAGGTGCTCGTCGCCTCGACGGGCGTCATCGGCGTGCAGCTGCCCCTGGCCCCGTTCGGAACCGGCCTGCCGGCGGCGGTGTCGCTGCTGTCGGCCGCCGGCGGAGCCGACGCGGCGCGGGCCATCATGACCACCGACACGTGCCCGAAGGAGGCCGCCGCCACGTTCTCGGGCGACGGCGTGGGCTACGACGGCTGCACGTTCACGGTGGGCGGCATGGCCAAGGGCTCGGGCATGATCATGCCGAACATGGCCACGATGATCTCCGTCCTCACCACCGACGCGCCGGTGGCTCCGAACGCGCTGCACGAGGCCCTCGTGCGTGCCGTGGGCCGCAGCTTCAACAAGGTGACGGTGGACTCCGACACGTCCACGAACGATTCCTGCTTCCTCTTCGCCAGCGGCGACGCGGCGCCGGCGGGCGCGGGCGCGTTCGACCCGGACGGCCCGGCCTTCGCACGCTTCGAGGCCGCGCTGACGAGCGTCTGCGAAACGCTCGCCCGCATGATGGCGGCCGACGGGGAAGGGGCCTCGCGCCTCGTCACCGTGCACCTGACGGGTGCCGCCAACGACGCGGACGCCGACCTCGCGGCCCGCGCCGTGGCGAACTCGCCGCTCGTGAAGACGGCCATCTGCGGCCACGACGCGAACTGGGGCCGCATCGCCATGGCCATCGGCAAGTCGGGAGCGTCGTTCAGGCAGGAAGACGCGTCCATCGACATCATGGGCCTGCCCGTGTGCCGAGGCGGGCTCGCGCAAGCGTTCGACGAGGACGAGGCGCTGCGCCGTTTCGAGCAGCCCGAGATCGTCATCGACGTCGACCTCGGCGCAGGCGAGGCGGAAACCACGGTTTGGACGTGCGATTTCACGCACGAATACATCACGATCAACGGAGACTATCGCTCATGAAGTACGCGAAGGACACGCGCCCGAAAGGCGTATCGCACAAAGCGGCGGAAGTGCTCGTCGAAGCGCTTCCCTGGATCAAGAACATCACCGGCAAAACCGTCGTCATCAAGTACGGCGGCTCGGCCATGGTGGACGCGCAGCTGCGCGCCGACGTGATGAACGACATCGTGCTGCTGAAGATCGTCGGCGTGAACCCCGTCATCGTGCACGGCGGCGGCAAGGCCATCACCGAGGCCATGGAGCTCATGCAGTTCCCCGTGGAGTTCAAGGACGGCCAGCGCGTCACCACGCCCGAGGCCATGGACCTCGTGCGCACCGTGCTCATGGGCAAGGTGAACCAGGAGCTCGTCGAGGCGCTCAACGAGCACGGCAACTTCGCCGTGGGCGTGAGCGGCGCCGACGCAGGAGTCATCGTGGCCGAGCAGGCCAGCCCCGACCTGGGTCGCGTGGGGCGCATCACGCGCATCAACAGCCCGCTTTTGGACGACCTCGTGGCCGGCGACTACATCCCCGTCGTGGCCTCGGTGGCGCTCGGCGAGGACGGCGGCTTCTACAACGTGAACGCCGACATGGTGGCGGGCCACATCGCGGCCGCCATCGGCGCGCACAAGGTGGTGTTCCTCACCGACGTGGACGGCCTGTACGAGAACTTCGAGAACAAGGACTCGCTCATCTCGAATCTCACGCTGTTCGAGGCGCAGTACATGGTGGAGAACAACATCGTGTCCACCGGCATGATCCCGAAGCTGAAGTCGTGCATCCACGCGCTGGACTCGGGCGTGTTCCGCGCTCACATCATCAACGGCATCACGCCGCACTCGCTGCTGCTGGAGCTTCTGACCAGCACCGGCGTGGGCACCACGATGCACTCGACGGAGGAGTCCTGCGCGTTCGACACGCACCCGCTGGGCAACTTCGCCTCCAAGCTGCTGGAGAACCGCCAGCACGCCGCGGGCACCACGCCGAACACCAAGGGCTACTAAGGGAACGAAAGAAGGACGATCATGGGCTTCATCGAGGAACGGCAGCTTGAATCCACCTACGTCATGGGCACGTACGCCCGCAAGCCGGTGGAGCTCGTGCGCGGGCGCGGCATGCAGGTGGAGGACGCGGAGGGGCGCACGTACCTCGACTTCGTCTCGGGCGTGGGCGCGGTGAGCCTGGGCCACTGCCACCCGGCGCTCGCGTCGGCCCTCGAGGAGCAGGCGCGCACGCTCGTCCACGTGAGCAACTACTACTACATCGAGCACCGCGGCGAGGTGGCGAAGCTCGTGTCCGACCTGCTGAACGAGCGCGTCGCCGACGACGAGCGCACGCCGTGGCAGAGCTTCTTCTCCAACTCGGGCGCCGAGGCGAACGAGTGCGCCTTCAAGCTGGCGCGCCTGCATGCCAAGAAGCGCGCGATGGCCGCGGCAGAGGCCGCCGGCGCCGACGAGGAGGCCGTGCACGCCGCCTCGCTGAACGCGCCGCGCGTCATCGTCACGCTCGACGCCAGCTTCCACGGCCGCACGCTGGCCACGCTGGCCGCCACGGCGCAGCCCGCCAAGCAGGAGGCGTTCCAGCCTCTGCCCGACGGCTTCGTCCGCACGCCCCTCAACGACGTCGCGGCGCTCGAGGCGCTGTTCGCCAGCCAGGGCGACGCCGTCTGCGCCGTCATGGTGGAATGCGTGCAGGGCGAGAGCGGCGTGCATCCGTGCACCCCCGAGTTCCTGGCCGCGGTGCGCCGCCTCACCGCGGAGCGCGGCGCGCTGTTCATGTGCGACGAGATCCAGTGCGGCATGTACCGCTGCGGCACGTACCCCTTCGGGTTCCAGCACTTCGGCGTCACGCCCGACGTGGTGACCATCGCCAAGGGCATCGCCTCGGGCTTCCCCATGGGCATGTGCGCGGCGCGCGCCCAGGTGGCCGCCTCGTTCGACGCCGGCGACCACGGTTCCACGTTCGGCGGCAGCTGTCTGGCCGTCGCGGCGGCGGAGGCCACCGTGAAGGCGCTTGCCGCCGAGAACGCCGCCGAGAACGCCGAGCGCGTGGGCGCCTACCTGCGCGCACAGCTGGCGACGCTGCCGCGGGTGGAAGAGGTGCGCGGCCTCGGGCTCATGGTGGCCGTGGACCTCGCCGAGGACGCGAGCGCTCCCGACGTGGTGCTGGCCGGCCTCGATGCGGGCCTGCTGCTCAACTACACGGGTCCGCGCACGCTGCGCTTCCTGCCGCCGCTCGTGTGCTCGACGGAGGACGTGGACGTGCTGGTGGAGAAGCTCGGCGCGCTGCTGGCCGCAGCCTGACGGCGACGCCGAGCGCGCGGCGCGGCGTTCCGCCGAAAATCTTTCTGCACTTTTTGAAATTCTGGGGACGGAACGCCCACCGATGAGGTACTATTTAATGCATATTTTCGCCGGGTCTTGCGCAATTCTGCATACCCCGCGAAGGTGCTTGTGATCGGAACCGTATGTGATCGTTCTCGGACGGGAACAGAGAGTATCGAGGGCATGAGGAAACGTCAACAACGGCACGACATCATTCGCGACATCATTCGCGAACATAATGTCAAGACGCAGCGCGATCTCGCTAATCAGCTGCAAGCCGCTGGGTACGAGTGCACTCAAGCCACGATCTCCCGCGACATCATGGACATGGGCCTGGTGAAGTCCCGCGAGGGCTATTACGTTCTCCCCGAGGAAATGCGGCTCCAACGGATGGTTTCCGAATTGGTTGAAGAGGTGCACGTGGCAGGCAATATGGTCGTAGTGAAGACGTTCTCCGGCGGAGCTGCCGGCGTCTCTGCTGCGCTCGATAAGGCCAGCCTGCGCGGTGCATTGGGCACGGTGGCTGGCGACAACACGATTATGATCGCGGCGGAGAGCCCTGAGGCTGCCGTCGAAGTTGAGCGCGCCATCGACCGACTGCGACGACGCTAGTCGTCGACTATATTTCTTGGCAGGGATGCTTTTCTCCCTGCACTCACCCCCACGCTTAGTACAAGCAGCAGCGTCCGAGCCGCCCGGCTCCGACGTTCGCCACCACGAAAAGCCGTGGTGCGCACGATGGTAACCTGTGCGGCATGCGCCGTATAAGGTTCGCGTAGCCGCATCATGACCGGGCATCCCATACCAACCAAACACGGGGAAGGACCCTACCATGACTCAGCAGACTCAGCAAACCCAGCAGAAGGACAAAGCGGTACTGGCGTATTCCGGCGGACTGGACACGTCCGTGTGCATCAAGTGGCTTCAGGAAGAGAAGAACCTCGACGTCATCGCCGTGGTCGGCGACGTGGGACAGGAGCACGAGGGCCTCGAGAAGATCAAACAGAAGGCGTTGAAAACCGGCGCCGTGGAGTGCCTGGTCGTGGACATGCGCGACGTGTTCGCCCAGGACTACCTGTCCAAGGCGCTGGCGGCCAACGCCATGTACGAGAACAAGTACCCGCTCGTGTCCGCGCTGTCCCGGCCGCTGATCTCCAAGCACCTCGTGGACGCCGCGCACAAGTTCGGCGCGAAGTACATCGCGCACGGCTGCACGGGCAAGGGCAACGACCAGGTGCGCTTCGAGGCGAGCATCCTCATGCTCGATCCGGACATCGAGATTATCGCCCCGGTGCGCGAATGGGACCTGCACACCCGTCCCGAGGAGATCGACTGGGCCATCGCGCACGGCATCGACGTGCCGGCCACGAAGAAGTCGCCGTACTCCATCGACGACAACCTGTGGGGCCGGGCCATCGAGTGCGGCATCCTCGAGGACCCCTGGATGGAGCCGCCTTCGGACATCTACACGATGACGGCCGACCCCACCGAGGCGCCCGATGAGCCGCAGTACGTGGAGCTCGAGTTCGCGCGCGGCCTGCCCTACGCCATCGACGGCAACCAGAAGAGCTTCCTCGGCATCATCTACGCGCTCAACGAGATCGCTGGCAAGCACGGCTACGGACGCATCGACATGATCGAGAACCGGCTCGTGGGCGTGAAGAGCCGCGAGTGCTACGAGGTGCCGGGCGCGCTGTCGCTGATCCAGGCGCACAAGGCGCTCGAGGACCTCGTGCTCGAGCGCGAGGTGCTGCACTTCAAGCTGGGCATGGAGCAGGAGTGGGCGAAGTGCGTGTACAACGGCCAGTGGTTCTCGCCGCTCAAGGAGGCCCTCGACGCGTTCCTCGCCTCCACGCAGCGCTGCCTGGCCGGCACGGTGAAGCTCAAGTTCTACAAGGGCTCCTGCACGGTGGTGGGCCGGAAGAGCGCCTACTCGCTGTACGACTACGCGCTGGCCACCTACGACAAGGACGACTCGTTCGACCATGCGGCGGCCAAGGGCTTCATCCAGCTGCAGACGCTGTCGGCGAAGACGTGGGCCTCGAACCGTCGGCAGGAGGGCGCGCCGGCCGAGCTGTTCGACGCGCAGAAGAAGGTCGGCCCGTTGACGAGGGGCAAGTACGAGGACGTCACGCCGGTGGGCCAGGCGGCCGTCGCGGCGCAGGCCTCCCTCATCGAAGAAGCGGAAGCGGCCCTGCAGGGCGCGCCCGAGAAGGCGTAAGGGGATATCATGGCTTTGTGGTCGGGCAGATTCACCGAGAACGTGAGCGAGTTCACCCAGCGCTTCGGGGCGTCGCTGCCGGTTGATCAGGCGCTGTACGCGCAGGATATCGCCGGGTCGCAGGCGCACGCGCGCATGCTGGCGAAGGCGGGCGTCATCGAGCCCGCCGACGCCGCGGCCATCGTCGACGGGCTCGATCGCGTGAAAGCGCGCATCGAGGCGGGCGATTTCGCGTTCGACATCAACGACGAGGACATCCACATGTCCGTGGAGCGCGCGCTCATCGCCGACATCGGCGACGCGGGGGCGCGCCTGCACACGGGCCGCAGCCGCAACGACCAGGTTGCTACCGACACGCGCCTGTTCGCCAAGCAGCGCTGCAGCGACCTCATGGCGGCGAACGTGGCCCTGCGCAGCGCGCTCGTCGCGCAGGCCGAGGCGCACTTCGACGTCATCCTGCCCGGCTACACCCATATGCAGCACGCCCAGCCGGTGCTGTTCTCGCACCATATGCTGGCCTACGTGTGGATGCTCACGCGCGATTTCGAGCGCCTGGCTGCCGCGCGCACGGCGGCCGACGCGAGCCCGCTCGGCTCGGCGGCGCTCGCGGGCACGACGTATCCGCTCGATCGGCAGATGACGGCGGCGGAGCTCGGCTTCTCCACCGTCATCCCGAACTCGCTCGACGCCGTGTCCGACCGCGACTTCCTGCTCGACCTGTCGTACGCGTGCAGCGTGTCGTGCATGCACCTGTCGCGCCTGTGCGAGGAGATCGTGCTGTGGTCGAGCTCGGAGTTCGCGTTCATCGAGCTGTCCGACGCGTTCTCCACGGGATCGTCCATCATGCCGCAGAAGAAGAACCCCGACTTCGCCGAGCTCATCCGCGGCAAGACGGGCCGCGTCGTGGGCGACCTCGTGGCGCTGCTGGTCACCATGAAGGCGCTGCCGCTGGCGTACAACAAGGACCTCCAGGAGGACAAGGAGGGCGCCATCGACGCGGCCAAGACGCTCGAGGACTGCCTCGTGTGCGCGGCCGGCATGATCGAGACGATGCGCGTGGTGCCCGAGGCCATGATGGCGCAGGCGAAGAAGGGCTACCTGGCGGCCACCGACGTGGCCGACTACCTGGCCAAGAAGGGGATGCCGTTCAGGCGCGCCCACGAGGTGGTGGGGCACCTCGTGCTCGTGTGCGAGCAACGCGGCTGCGACCTGGACGATTTGACGCTGGCCGACTTCAAGGCCGAGAGCGACCTGTTCGAGGAGGACATCACCGCATCGCTCGACGTGGCGAGCATCGTGGCCGCCCGTACCACCGAGGGCGGCACGGGCCATGCGGCGGTGCGCGTGCAGCTGGCGCTCGCGCAGGAAGCGCTCGCGGCCGACGTGGCGGCGCTCGAGGGGTAGAGCGACGCGCAGGGAGCGCGCGAGGGGAGCGTACGAGGGAGCGGGGCGCGTGCCGAAGGGTGCGCGCCCCGTGCGTTTCAACGGAGTTTTGAGCCTCCGACCGGGCATTTCTCGTTATGACCTTTTTCCAACAAACTTATGTTCTTTCACGGGTGGCAACGACCCGATGTTACAATGGGCGAAGTTTTTTTGGAGGTGACACGTGGCTTCACGTTCGATAAAGAATCGGCCGGGGATCAAAAAAAAGCATCCGTCCATCGGCTTTCTCATGGTGTTCACGGTTATTCTGGCCGTGATCGTCGCAGGCTGCTCGGGCATCTACGCCCTTGGTTCGTCGTGGATCGGCGACCTCGAGGACTACGACGTATCCGACGCCACCCAACTCAATTCGTCGCTGCCGTCCGTCGTTCTGGCGAGCGACGGCACGCAGCTCGCGCGCTTCCAGGTGGAGTACCGCGACCCGGTCGAGCTCGACGAGATCAGCGACTACGTGCTGGAAGGCACGGTGGCCACCGAGGACGAGCGCTTCTACGAGCACGGCGGGTTCGACCTCGCCGGCATCGCCCGCGCGGTGTACGTCAACCTCACCGGCTCGGGCAAGGAGGGCGCGTCCACCATCACGCAGCAGTACGTGCGCAACACCATCCTCGCCGACGAGATGACCGACATCTCGTTCAAGCGCAAGGTGCGCGAGATGTACCTGTCCGTCAAGATGGAGGAGCAGTACTCCAAGGACGAGATCCTGCTCATGTACCTCAACACCATCAACTACGGCTCGGGCGCCTACGGCATCCAGGCCGCGTCGCAGCGCTACTTCTCGAAGGACGCGAGCGAGCTGACGCTGGCCGAGGCGGCCACGCTCATCGGCATCCCCCAGTCGCCGACGTACAACAACCCGATCGACCATGAGGATAACTGCCTCGCGCGTCGCAACCTCGTGCTCGACCGCATGCTGTCGAACGGCTACATCACGCAGGAGGAGCACGATGCGGCCCAGGCCGAGGAGATCGTGCTCAACCCCACCGAAACGACGGTGGACGGCCTGGAGCAGTACCCGTACTTCGCAAGCTACGTGCGCGACCTGCTCATGGACGAGGACGGCGACTACCGCTACTCCGAGGACGAGATCTTCAAGGGCGGCCTCACCATCCAGACGACGCTCGACGTGAGCACCCAGGAAGCCGCGGAAGCCGCCGTGAGGGAGAAGCGCGAGAGCCTCGACCCTGCCATCCAAGGCGCGCTCGTCGCTATCGAGCCCGAGACCGGCTTCATCAAGGCGATGGTCGGCGGCGACGACTGGGAGAACAACAAGCTGAACTTGGCTACCGGTGAGCGTGGCGTTGCGACGGCGGGTCGCCCCTGCGGTTCTTCGTTCAAGGTGTTCACGCTCATCGCCGCGCTGAACGAGGGCATCAGCCCCCAGACGATGATCGACTGCTCGTCTCCGGCTACCATTCCCAACACCGAATACGGCTCCACCATCCCGGCGCTTGAGAATATCAACAATTACAACTACGGCACCCGCTCCATTCAGCGCGCGTTCGCGGTGTCGTCGAACACGGGCTTCGTGCGGTTGGAGATGTCGCTCGGCATCGACAAGGTCATCGAGACTGCCAAGGACATGGGCATTACCTCGGCGCTGGGTGCGAACCCGTCGCTCACGCTGGGCGCGTCGAACGTGACGATGCTCGACATGGCGACGGCGTACGCGACCATCGCGAACGGCGGCCTCAAGGTTGACCCCACGCCCATCTTGACCATCACGAACTCGAAGGGCGAGGTAATCGTTGACAACACCACGCCCGACACCGAGCTTTCGAAGACGCATGCGACGCAGGTTATCTCGCCTGAGGTTGCTCACGCTGCCACCGAGGTCATGAAGAGCGTCGTGAACACCTCCGAAGGTACGGGTACGGAAGCCGCGCTGCCGAACGGCCAGACGGTGGCCGCCAAAACGGGCACGAGCGAGAACTACAAGGACATCACGTTTTGCGGTATCACGCCGCAGATGGCTACGGCTATATGGTTCGGCGATGTCGACAACGTCGTGACGCTGCCGACGAGCACGGGCGCGGGCGATGTGTTCCGCAACTTCATGAGCGTGGTGCTCGACGGCCAGCCGACGGAGGAGTTCCCGCAGGCATCCGATCCGGTGTACAAGAATTTCTCCGATTCGACGTACCATATCGGCGGGTACTCGAGCTCGTCGAGCAATAACAACAGTAACAACAACAGCAACAACAATACGAACAAAGATGATAGCGCGGACAACAAGTCCGATGACGCCAAGGACACGGACAAGCCGTCGGACAGCGGCAGCACCAAGCCCACGCCCGATCCGACCCCCACGCCGACTCCGGATCCCGATCCGACGCCGACGCCCGATCCGAAACCCGATCCCGATCCGACCCCCACGCCGGATCCGAAGCCCGACACCGGCGGCACGACGGGCGGGGGATCGACGAGTTAGATTTGTGGGCTCGGAAACCGTTCTGATACGATCGCCCCGCATGCGCGGCGCGCGGCGGGGCGAACCGCTACGATAGTTCAACGATGATTCGATGCAAGAGAGCAGGTACGACATGAAACATACGAGATTCGCCAAGGTGCTCGTCGCCATGTTCGCGGGCGTTTTGATGGTGGCGGCCTTGGGCGGATGCGCGCAGCAGGATACGGCTGCCACGCAGCAGCAATCCGAGAACCGTCAGTACATGACGCAGGTCAACCAGACGATGGAGGACCTGAAGACGCGCCTCGAGAGCTTCACCGACGCGGTGTCGCGCGGCGACGTGGTGGGCATGCGCACGCAGGCCGACAACGCGTTCAAGGCCATCGACGACCTGAACAACATCAACGTCCCCGACGCCCTCAAGGACATCCAGAAGGAATACGTCGACGGCACGGCCGACCTCAAGGATGCGCTGAATTCCTACATCGACCTGTACACGGAGATCGACAGCGCCACCGAGGAGCAGCCGTTCGACTACTCCACGTACGATCAGCGCATCCAGGATATCAAGACGAAGTACGACGAGGGCATCGGCAAGCTCCAGTCCGGCGACAACAAAGCCAGCGAGCTGCCCGAATAGCCACGTCTGGACATAGCGCAACGCCTCAGAACGGCAGCTTTCGAGCTGCCGTTCTTGCGTTCGTTCGCCGTGTTGCCACATCGAGTCACAGAAATCACCGCTGTGAAGCTCATTACGCGGGTGATGGTCGTCCCCGTGCTTCGCGAACTGGGAAAACGTCAGCGGAGCGTGCGAGGGTAATCGACGCGCGCTCTCGAAGCCCCCGAAATCGCTTCACAACGGTGATTTTTGTGACTTCGCCTTTCTCCGGGCGTGCTATGATGCTCGCATCAAAGAGCCAGTGCAGGCGCTCTTCGCTGTCGGAAGCTGCCCAACGCGGAAACCATGCCCCTCGTTTCCTCTACCACGCTTGCAAGATCCTCTCCGCAAAGGGGCGTGCGAGGAGGCTTGCTCTCATGGGCGGTTCACAGGTTTATTTCGGTTTTCAAAGCGCGCTCCAGATTGCGCGAACGATCGGTTCCGATGATCGCGTTGCCGTGCGCGGCGGGATGAACGGCCTTCCCGACAAAGCGCCGAGCGAAGAAGAGCTTGCCGAAATCGTCGAACGATTAAGGTCTGCGTACCCGCAGGTCCGTATCGATTCTCCTGCCCATGTACTGGTGAGCACGGGATCGTATCGCCGATTCTCGGAAAGCTGCAAGGAGCACGTGTGCTCGGCTCCCCTCGCAGGGAGGCCGTTCTATCGATTGTCTCGGAATGCGTATGCGGCTGTTCCCGCTCTTGCGCTTGTGCAGGTTGCGTCTCGCGAGCAAAGCGAGATGTCCGTACGGGAGTTGGCATATGAATTGTGCGGCACGTATCAGACGGAGCGCACGGGCGTTGATTCCGCTTATCAGACGCCCCCTCTTGCCTCTATCCGCGAGTTGCGTGATTTCGCCTCTCGCAACTCGTCGGTCGACGGAGCGCGCAAAGTCATCCGGATGCTGCGATACGCAGCCGACGGCTCCGCTTCGCCCCGCGAGACGAAGCAGGCGCTCGTATTGGGCCTGCCTCTCATGTACGGTGGATACGGATTGGGCATACCTCGTATGAATTACGAGGTGAAAGCAAGTCCGGCTGCCCGGGCGATCACGGGGAAATCCTGCTTCCGATGCGACCTGTGCTGGCCGGAGGCGAAGTTAGACGTGGAGTACCAAAGTCGCGAATCCCACGAAGGGGAAGCAAGCCGCATCAGCGATTCTCGCAGAGCGAATGCGCTTGCGGCCATGGGCTGGACGGTCATCGGCGTCACCAACGACGAGCTGGACAGCCTTCCTGCGACCGACACGATAGCGAGTACGATTCGCCGACTCCTGGGGAAACGCGCGCAGGTTCGCGTTGCCAATCATCACGCGCGCAAGCTCAAGCTTCGACGGCAGCTCGGGCTTCCGGCACGATACGAGTGAAGAAGGGTCGCGAGCCACAAAAATCACCGCTGTGAAGCTCGGTGGTTCGATGAGCGTCGGGGCGGTATCTTGTGAACAGGGGAAACGTTCGGGAAGCGTACGCAAGCAGAGGACGGACGATCGGCATAGGGCCGTGAAAGCGGCGAAATCCCTTCACAGCGGTGATTTTCGTGACCCCGGTCTTGAATGCGCGACGCTACGCCCTTGCGCGGCGACGTATGCGTGTCGATCGCGACACGAGAGGCGGCTGCTCTTGCGCCGTGCGCGGTTGCGGTCGTGTTAATTCTGCGCTTGCGATCGGGGGGTTCGGGGGCGAAGGGTATAATGGAAAAGGAGAATAGCATCTGTTTTCCCACATGAGGACGAGGAGCGAGCGGTGAGCGAAAAGACGCAGGGAGCGAGAAACATCGCCGAAGAGGCATTCGGCAACGAGCGCAAGTTCAAGCAGCTGGTGGATGCGCTGTCGGGCCCGTCGCGACGCGAGCGCCAGAACGCCGCAGCGGCGCTGTCCTTCTTCGCGAAGGACCACCCCGACCTGATGATCCCGTTCGGCACCGCCGTCATCGACGCGCTCAACCGCCCCGAGGCGCAGACGCGTTGGGAATGCCTCGACATCCTGACCACGATGGTCGACCACGACTCCCGCACGTGCGACAAGGCGGTTCCCGGAGCCGAGACGGCGCTGTTCGACGAGGAGAGCGGCCCGGTGCGCCTGGCGGCCATGCGCTTCCTCTGCAAGCTGGGCGCCACGACCGAGAACCGCTCGGAGCGGGTGTGGCCCCTCATCGACGAGGCGATCCAGTGCTACCACGGCGACCTGGAATTCCAGGACATGCTCGTGTCGGTCATCGACTTCTCGGCCGGCAAGCTGGCGCCCTCCGTGAAGGACGAGCTGGGCGTGCGCATGGCGTTCGACGCGTCCAACGGCCGCGGGCCGCTCAAGCGCCGCGCGCAGCAGATCATCGACAACGTGCAGAAGTAGTTCGCGCACGATTTCCAACGGGCCCTTCGGCCCGTTTTCCGTCGCCCCGGCAGGGGTGGGGCGCGGGTACCGGTTGAACAATTGCAGAAGGAGAGAACATGGCATCGCATACCGTGACCCTCATACCCGGTGACGGCATCGGCCCGGAGACGACGGCCGCCATGCGGCGGGTCGTGGAGGCGAGCGGCGCCGATATCGCGTGGGAGGTCGCCGAGGCGGGCGCGCACCTCATGGAGGAGCACGGCACGCCGCTGCCCGCATCCACCGTCGAAGCCGTCAAGCGGAACAAGGTGGCCATCAAGGGCCCCATCACCACGCCGGTGGGCACGGGCTTCCGCAGCGTGAACGTGGCGCTGCGCAAGGCGCTCGACCTGTACGTGTGCCTGCGCCCCGTGCTGTCCATCCCGGGGGCGGGCGGCCGCTACGACGACGTCGACCTCGTCATCGTGCGCGAGAACTCCGAAGACCTGTACGCGGGCGTCGAGTTCGAGGCGGGCTCCGCAGCCGCGCGCAAGCTCATCGCGCTGTGCGAGGAGGAGGGCGCCGGCACCATCCGCCCCGATTCCGGCATCTCCATCAAGCCGATCTCGACGGCGGCCTCCGAGCGCATCGTGCGCTACGCGTTCGACTACGCCGAGAAGCACGGGCGCGCCCGAGTGACCGCGGTGCACAAGGCCAACATCATGAAGCACACCGACGGCCTGTTCCTGCGCGCGGCGCGCGACGTGGCGGCCGCGCGCGAGGGCGGGATCGCGTTCGACGAGCGCATCGTCGACGCGTTCTGCATGAACATGGTGGCGGATCCCGCGCAGTTCGACGTGGTGGTGTTCCCGAACCTGTACGGCGACATCGCCAGCGACCTGGCCGCGGGCCTCGTGGGCGGCCTCGGCATCGCGCCGGGGGCGAACATCGGCGACGAGTACGCCGTGTTCGAGGCGGTGCACGGCTCGGCCCCCGACATAGCGGGGCAGAACAAGGCCAACCCCACGGCGCAGGTGCTGTCGGCGGCCATGATGCTCGACCACTTGGGCGAGCTCGAGGCGGCCGAGCGCATCCGCCGGGCGGTGCGCGCGGTGTACGCCGAGGGCGCGTGCCTGACGGGGGACATTCGCAAGGCAACCGGCTGCGACCAGCCGGCGGCAAGCTGTACGGAATTCACCGATGCCCTGATCGCGGCCATCGGAACGTTGGAGTAAGGAGAACCCATGACGCAAGAGAACAGCCGATTCGCTTCGACGCTCGAGGTTGACGGCGCATCGTACATCTACTACCCGGTTTCCGCCATCGCGGGCTCCGAGGAGCTGCCGTACGCGCTGACGGTGCTGCTGGAGAACGTGCTGCGCAACGCCGAGACCCCGCAGGCGGCCGAGGAGCTGGCCGCGCGCATCGTCGAGGCCGGCCGCGCGGGCGCGGTGGGCAGCGAGATCGAGTTCTCGCCGGCGCGCGTGCTGTTCCAGGACTTCACGGGCGTGCCCGTGTTCGTGGACTTCGCCGTCATGCGCGAGGCCTGCGCCCAGCTGGGCGGCGACCCGACGAAGATCAACCCGCAGATCCCGTGCGACCTCGTGATCGACCACTCGGTCATCGCCGACGTGGCCGGCTGCGCCGGCGCGCTGCAGCGGAACATGGAGCTCGAGTTCTCCCGCAACAAGGAGCGCTACGACTTCCTGAAGTGGTCGCAGGAATCGTTCGAGAACGTGCGCATCGTACCGCCCGGAGCGGGCATCTGCCACCAGCTGAACATCGAGCAGTTCGCCCACGTGGCCATGACCGCCGAGGGCGCGCCGGGCGAGACGGTGGCGTACTTCGACACGCTCGTGGGCACCGACAGCCACACGCCCACGGCCAACGGCATCGGCGTGCTGGGCTGGGGCGTGGGCGGCATCGAGGCCGAGGCGGCCGCGCTCGGCCAGCCCATCACGACGCTCGTGCCGAAGGTGGTGGGCGTGCGCCTGACCGGCGAGCTGGGCGAGGGCGTCATGGCCATGGACGTGGCGCTGACGTTCGCCCAGATGCTGCGCGCCAAGGGCGTGGTGGGCAGCTTCGTGGAGTGCTTCGGCCCCGGCTTGGGCGCCTTGAGCGCCACGCAGCGCACGTGCATCTCGAACATGACGCCCGAATACGGCAGTACCTGCACGCTGTTCCCCGTGGACGACCAGACGCTCGCGTACCTGCGCCTCACCGGCCGCAGCGACGAGCAGGTGGCGCTCGTGGAGGCCTACGCGAAGGCGCAGGGCTTCTGGAACGACCCGCACGCCCCGGCGCGCACGTACGCCGAGGTCATCGAGTTCGACCTGGGCGCCGTGGAGCGCTCGATCGCCGGCCCCTCGCGCCCGCACGACCGCATCCCGCTGGCCGAGGCGCAGGAGCGCTTCCGCGCTGTGTGTGACGAGCGCGGCCTCGACCTCGACCGTCGCGTGGCGGTCGACCTCGACGGCGCGACGCACGAGCTGACCCACGGCGCGCTGGCCATCGCGGCGGTGACGAGCTGCACGACGGCCACCGACCCGTCCATGATGCTGGCCGCGGGCCTCATCGCGAAGAAGGCGGCCGAAGCCGGCCTCAAGCCGCAACCGTGGGTGAAGTGCGTGCTCGCGCCGGGCAGCAAGGCCACTGAGCTCTTGCTCGAACGTGCCGGGCTGCTGGACGGCCTGCGCGCGCTGGGCTTCTACACCTGCGGCTTCGGGTGCATGAGCTGCATCGGCAACTCGGGCCCCATCCGCGACGAGCTGCACGAGGTGGCCGAGAGCATCGAGCTGGCCAGCGTGCTGTCGGGCAACCGCAACTTCGAGGGCCGCATCTCGCCCGACGTGTCGCAGAACTACCTGGCCGCCCCGGCCACGGTCATCGCGTACGCGCTGGCGGGCACGATGGACGTGGACCTCGAGCACGACGCGCTGGGCACGCGCGCCGACGGCACCCCGGTGCGCCTGGCCGACATCTGGCCGAGCGACGAGGAGATCGCCGCGCTCGTGGAGAGCCATGTCGACCGCGCCCTGTACGAGGAGGGCGCCCGCGGCCTCTACGACGGCGATGCGGCGTGGCAGGCGCTGGGGAGCGAGCCGAGCGACACGTTCACGTGGGACGACGCGTCCACCTACGTGCGCCGTGCGCCCTACTTCGACGGCATGGAGCGCGAGCCCTCCGCACCCGAGCCCATCGAGGCCGCCCGTGTGCTGGCGCTGCTGGGCGACTTCATCACCACCGACCACATCTCGCCCGCGGGTTCCATCGCGGCCGATTCGCCGGCGGCCCGCTACCTCGAGGAGCGCGGCGTGGCGCCGGTCGACTTCAACACCTACGGCGCGCGCCGCGGCAATCACGAGGTGATGATGCGCGGCACCTTCGCCAACGTGAAGCTGCAGAACAAGCTGGCCGAGGGCAGACGAGGCGGCTGGACGCGCGATTTCGCCACGGGCGAGGTGCTGCCGCTGTTCGACGCGGCCATGGGCTACGAGGACGCGGGCGAGCCACTTGTGGTGGTGGCCGGCAAGATGTACGGCAGCGGCTCCTCGCGCGACTGGGCGGCGAAGGGCCCGGCGCTGCTGGGCATCCGCGCGGCGTTCGCCGAGAGCTTCGAGCGCATCCACCGGTCGAACCTCATCGGCATGGGCATCCTGCCGCTGCAGTTCCTGGACGGCGAGAGCGCCGAGAGCCTGGGGCTGGACGGCTCGGAGCGTTTCACGGTGGCGCCCGTCGATTTCTCGCAGGGGCTGCCCGAGCCGCGCGTGGTGGACGTGACCGCCGAGCGCGCGGACGGCGAGACGGTGGCGTTCCAAGCCACGGTGCGCGTGGACACGCCCACGGAGGGCCGCTATTACGAGCACGGCGGCATCCTTCCGTTCGTTCTGCGCAACCTTTTGTAAAGAAGAGGTAACGTCGGCGCCCGATCGCGATGAGCGACCGGGCGCTTTGTCGTATACTGGATACTTTAACTATAGGCACACTTGGGAAGGGATGCCGTGAAACAGACATCCGGTTTCGATGCGCTGATTGAAGCGCTCAAGCAGTCAGGGGTCAACGTGGACGGGCGGTTCGACGCCGACCATGAAGCGCCGTCCGAAGGCGCGGGCCGTTCGGGCAACGGGGGAGGGTCGCAGCCTCCGCACGTGAACGTGGAGATCCCGTTCGCCGACCGCATGGCCTCGTGGGGCAAACGCGCCCTCATCGTGGCCGCCATCGTCATCATCCTCGTCGGCCTCGGGGCCTACTGGTGGTTCCATCCGCCCATCAACATCCACTCGACCGATACGTGGATGTTCGTGGCCGTGTTCATCCTGCTGCCGCTGTTCCTGCTGTTCTGGAGCCGGTCGTACAGCTACAAGAACGGCACGAGCAAGGTGGAGCCGAACGCGGGCAAGGCCAAGGCGTTCAAGTGGGCGTCGTACCTGCCGGTGCTCGTGGCCGTGATCGGCGTCATCGGCGCCGTGGCGTCGCTGTCGATCTTCCCGGGCAACGCGGCGAAGTACGCCAACGTGCTGCAGACGGAGACGGAGACGTTCGCCGACGACATCAAGGAAGTCAACTACTCCGAGATTCCGGTCATCGACCGCAGCTCGGCCATCCTGCTGGGCAACCGCGAGATGGGCTCCATCCCCGACTTCGTCAGCCAGTTCGAGATCTCGCCGCTGTACAGCCAGATCAACTATCAGAACGCCCCGGTGCGCGTGAGCCCGCTCGCGTACGCCGACCTGTTCAAGTGGTTCACGAACCGCGACGGCGGCATCCCGGCGTACGCGCTCGTGAACATGACGACGCAGGACGCCGAGATCGTGCGGCTCGACGACAGCCCCATCTACTACTCGGAGTCCGAGCCGCTCGCGCGCAACATCGACCGCCACGTGCAGCTGAGCTACCCGTTCTACATGTTCGACCAGAAGTCGTTCGAGATCGATGACGACGGCCACCCGTGGTGGATCTGCCCGGTGCAGTCGCGTACCATCGGCCTGTTCGGCGGCACCACCATCAGCCGCGTGGTCATGGTGGACGCCACCACGGGCGAGACGCAGGACCTGGCCATCGAAGACGTGCCGCAGTGGGTGGACCACGCCTATCCCACCGACCTGCTGCTGGAGCAGTACAACTGGTCGGGCAAGTACAAGGACGGTTGGCTGAACTCGGTGCTGGGCCAGCGCAACGTCGTGCAGACCACGCCGGGCACCGACGGCAACTTGGGGTACAACTACATCGCCAAGGACGACGACGTGTGGGTGTACACGGGCGTCACCTCGGCCACCGCGGACAACTCCATCGTGGGCTTCGTGCTGATCAACCAGCGCACGGCCGAGTCGCACTTCTACTCGGTGTCGGGCGCGACCGAGGATTCGGCCATGCAGTCGGCCGAGGGCCAGGTGCAGAACCTGCGCTACCAGGCAACATTCCCGCTGCTGATCAACGTGTCGGGGCAGCCGACGTACTTCATGGCGCTCAAGGACGACGCGGGCCTCGTGAAGCAGTTCGCCATGCTCGACATCCAGCGCTACCAGAACGTGGCCGTGGGCAACACGGTGGCCGAGTGCCAGAAGGCCTATCAGGCGCTGCTCGCCACGAACGGCGTGCTGACCGAGGAGGGCGTCGACACCGGATCGCTTGAGATGCAAGGCACCATCTCCACCATCGCGCAAGCGGTGATGGAGGGCAACTCGCACTTCTACGTGACGCTTGACGAGGGCGAGGGCATCTACGACTTCGCGCTGCCCGGCCTCATCGAGATCGTCGGGTACAAGGAAGGCGACACCATCTCGTTCACGTACGTGGAAGCCGAGCCGACGAACCCCGTCGAGGAGATCCTCGATAGCTCGAAGACGGGTACGAGCGAGAAGGCTGCCGAGCAAACCGCGAAGGAAGCCGACGCGACGGCCGACGCCAAGGGAGACGCCGCGTAGGACGGCGTCACGGTGTTGGCGTGGCGCGTGGAAAACGCTTGACATTCGTTTTGGGTAGGGTAGAATAAGCGAGTTGTTTAGTTTGTTCCGCTGCCCAAGACAGCTGGTACCGATGAGGTTTAATCGCAGGAATGCGGCCCGCCGAGGTGGTTCTGATAAGTTTCGCGCTTTGACGACCCCCTGCTGTCACGAGACGGCGGGGGGTCGTTTCTTGTTTTCAAGCGACGATTCCCACCCGCGAGGGGCGGAACCCGAGTTTGAGAAGAAGGAGGTGTACTACATGCCCAACGCAAAGAATCAAGAGATGCTCACGAAGATCAAAGGCGACCTGGACGGCGTTTCCGCCGTGTGGGTGGTCGACTACTGCGGTCTGACGGTGAAGGACATCCAGGCGCTGCGTACGGCGATCCGCGAATCCGGTGCGAGCTTGAAGGTGTACAAGAACACGCTCATGCACATCGCTCTGGAGGAGTCGAACCTGCCCACGCTCGACGATATGCTTGCGGGTCCGAGCGCGTTCGTGTTCGCCGGCGACGATGTGGCTGCGGCTGCCAAGGCCGTGAAGACGTTCGCCAAGACCAACAAGAACCTGGAGATCAAGGGTGGCTTGATGGAAGGCGCGCAGGTGTCCGCCGCACAGGTGGAGGCCATCGCTTCTCTCCCGTCTCGCGAAGAGCTCCTGGCTCAGATCGCCGGCGCCATTTCCGGTGTCGCTCGCGGCCTCGCTGTTGCCCTCAACGGCGTGCCGAGCGGTCTTGCTCAGGTCACGAAGGCTGTGGCCGACCAGAAAGAAGCTGCTTAAACGCAGCGCTGGCAGCGTGATGAGCGCTGCCTAACCGAAAGCTGAAACGTACCGGTCGGATGAGATCCGACCACTTTGAAAGGAACTAACATGGCTGTTACTCGCGAAGAGATCATTGAGGCCCTCAAGGAGATGTCCCTGCTCGAGGCGTCCGAACTGGTGAAGGACATCGAGGAGACCTTTGGCGTTTCCGCCGCCGCCCCCGTGGCCGTGGCCGCCGCCGCTCCTGCCGAGGGTGGCGCTGCCGCCGAGGAGAAGACCGAGTTCGACGTCGTGCTCGAGGGCTTCGGCGACAACAAGATCGCCGTCATCAAGGTTGTCCGTGAGATCACGAGCCTGGGCCTGAAGGAGGCCAAGGAGCTGGTCGAGGGCGCCCCGAAGCCGATCCAGGAGGGCGTGAACAAGGAGAAGGCCGAGGAGATCAAGGCCAAGCTCGAGGAAGCCGGCGCTGCCGTCACCATCAAGTAACTTCCGTTCGCTGGTCTGACGACCGTCGAACGTGCTTGACGCTGAGCGACCCCCAGATTCTGGGGGTCGCTCGCTGTCTGGGTGTCCGAGCTTTGGCGCGGAAACGCCCTGGCCCCGGACGGTGCTCCGCGCCGCTGAGGCAGGCGCTTCACCTTACTGACGGAATGGCAACGAAACGGACGCTGGCGGGGGTGCGCGCTTATAGTGGGTGCCAAACGCTAAGGAAAAGAAGGTCACTATGCAAACCGGTTACTTCAACGCCGCTTGGCAGGATATCAAGAACTCCCCGGGCTGGTTCGGCAAGCTCGTGCTGTTGTCGCTGCTCAGCCTCATTCCCATCTTCGGCTGGCTCGTCGTGCTGGGCTACCTGTACGGGTGGGCGCGCGACATCGCGTGGAACGTGCACGGACCCCTGCCGAAGCGCATCTTCGGCAACGAGGACGGCAAGCTGTACAGCCGCGGCTTCTTCGCGATGGTCATCGGCTTCGTGTGCATGCTGGCGCCGTGGATCCTCGAAGCGGTGTGGGGCGCCATCACCGGCATGGGCACCGCCTGGTCGGGACGGGGGCACGGCGGCCTGTTCATGTTCGTCGGCCTGTCCACGATGATATTCTCCCTGCTCATCATCGCAGCTTCGTTCTTCGCGACGCTGTTCTCGTGGGTGGGCTCCATGCGCATGAGCGTGTACGGCCGTCTGGGCGCCGGCTTCCAGTTCGGCAAGGTCTGGGCCATGATCCGCCACGATTTCAGCGGTCTGCTGCGCATCCTCGGCATGGCCATCGTGCTGGCCGTCGTCATCGGCATCGTCGTGTCCATCCTCATATTCGTCCTCGTGCTTATCGGGCTGTTCATCGGCTTCGCGATGACGGGTGGCAACCTGAACATCCAGTCGTCGCATCCCGGCGCCGCCGTCTGGGCCATCGTGTTCGCCACGGGCGGCATCATCCTCGTGTTCGCGGTGCTGTGCGGCATCCTGAGCACGGGCATGTACGTGTTCGTCGAGATGATGATCGTGCGCGCGCTGGGCTATTGGACGCGCCAGTTCGACGTGCCCGCATGGCGCGGCCAGGACGACCCCATGCCCTTCGAGCTTGCCGGCGCGGCGGGCTATCCGCCCGTGCAGCAGCCGCCGCACGTGCCGCCCACCGGGCAGCCGCCCGCGCAGGGCTAGCCTCTCGTTGTTGTGCGATTTTGAACCACCGGGGCATTGTGCCTCGGTGGTTCTTTGCGTATAGGGTAGACTCGAAGCGCAAACAAGATGGGAGGATGGGCCATGGAAACGGCGTTTCTGCCGGTGACGCGCGAGGAGATGCTGGAGCGCGGCTGGGATCGGGTCGATTTCGCGTTCGTGTCGGGAGACGCGTACGTCGACCATCCCTCGTTCGGCATGGCCATCATCACCCGGCTGCTGGAGGCGAACGGCTACAAGGTGGGCGTCATCGCCCAGCCCGATTGGAACGACCCCCAGAGCATCGCCGTGTTCGGCGAGCCGCGGCTGGGGTTCTTCGTGTCGAGCGGCAACATGGACTCGATGGTGAACCATTACACGGTGGCGAAGAAGCGCCGCCGCAGCGATGCGTACTCCCCGGGCGGCGAGGCGGGCAAGCGCCCGAACCACGCGGCCGTGGTGTACGGCAACCTGATCAGGCGCACGTACAAGAAGACCCCTCTCATCCTCGGCGGCATCGAGGCCAGCTTGCGGCGGCTCGCGCACTACGACTACTGGTCGGACAAGCTCAAGCGCTCCATCCTGCTGGACTCCGGCGCCGACCTCGTGTCGTACGGCATGGGCGAGCACTCCGTCATCGAGATCGCCGACGCGCTGAACGCGGGGCTCGCCATCGAGGACCTCACGTTCATCGACGGCACGGTGTTCCGCGCCTCCTCGCTCGAGCATGTGTACGACGCCGAGACGCTGCCGTCGTTTCCCGCCCTGCAGGCCGACAAGCTGGACTACGCGCGCAGCTTCGCCGTGCAGTACCGAAACAGCGACCCGTTCACCGGCAAGCGCCTCGTGGAACCCTATTCCGACCACGAGTTCGTCGTGCAGAACCCGCCGGCCGCGCCGCTCACGGAAAGCGAGATGGACGCCGTGTACCGGCTGCCGTACGCGCGCACGTACCACCCGATGTACGAGCAGGCCGGGGGCGTGCCGGCCATCAGCGAGGTGAAGTTCAGCCTGACCAGCAACCGCGGCTGCTTCGGCGAGTGCTCGTTCTGCGCGCTCACGTTCCACCAGGGGCGCATCGTGCAGGTGCGCAGCCACGACTCGCTCGTGGAGGAGGCTCAGGCCATCATCGGGGAGCCGGACTTCAAGGGCTACATCCACGATGTGGGCGGCCCGACGGCGAACTTCCGCGCCCCGGCGTGCGCCAAGCAGCTGAAAGCGGGCGCGTGCCCGAACAAACGCTGCCTGTATCCCGAGCCCTGCAAGCAGCTGAACGCCGACCACGGCGACTACCTGGGCCTGCTGCGCCGCCTGCGCAAGCTGCCGGGCGTGAAGAAGGTGTTCGTGCGCTCGGGCATCCGGTTCGACTTCGCGCTGGCCGACGAGGAGCACGGCGACGCGTTCCTCCGCGAGCTGTGCGCCCACCACGTGAGCGGCCAGCTGCGGGTGGCGCCCGAGCACGTGTCGGACGCGGTGCTGTCGGTGATGGGCAAGCCGCGCAACCTCGTGTACCAGCGCTTCTCCGAGCGCTTCACGCGCGTCAATGAGCAGCTGGACAAGAAGCAGTACCTCGTGCCGTACCTCATGTCGTCGCATCCCGGTTCCACGCTCGACGAGGCCGTCGAGCTGGCGGAGTACTGCCGCGACCTCGGCTACATGCCCGAGCAGGTGCAGGACTTCTATCCCACGCCCTCCACGATGTCCACGGCCATGTACTTCACCGGCGTGGACCCGCGCACCATGCAGTCGGTGTACGTGCCGAAGAGCCCGCACGAGAAGGCGCTGCAGCGCGCGCTCATCCAGTACCGCGACCCGAAGAACCGCGAGCTCGTGCTGGAGGCGCTGCGCCGCGCCGGGCGCATGGACCTGGTGGGGTTCGGGCCGACGTGCCTGCTGCGACCCCAGGGGCAGGGCGGCGGCAGGGGCAAGGGCAAGGGCGAGGCTGGCGCGAAGCCCCGGGCCGGAGCGAAGCCTCGGGCCGGCGCGAAGCCCCAAGCTGGCGCGAAGTCGAAAACCGGCGTGAAGCCCCAAGCTGGTGCGAAGCCTCGACCTCCGTCCTCGACGAAGCCCCAGGGTGGGCGCTCGGGGGCTGGCGCTTCCGACGGCCGTCGCGGAAAAAGTAAGGCGCCCCGTCGGCATTGATGCTGCACGGCGCCCCATGTTGTGGCAAAATACTACTGGTCAGCCCGGGTGCTCCTGGGTCGGGCGGCCGGTAGGCGAAGGCTCGACAGACAAGGGGTACCACGTGAGCGAGGGCAAAGCGACGCCGACGATGGGGGCTCAAGACAGTCCCGAGGCAATCTACGACGCACGGAAGCTCGGCAAGCCGAAGATGGCGGTGTTCGGGCTGCAGCACATGTTCGCCATGTTCGGCGCCACCATCCTGGTGCCGACGCTGACCGGCCTGTCCGTTTCCGCGACGCTGCTGTTCGCGGGCGTGGGCACGCTGCTGTTCCACTTCATCTCGAAGGGCAAGGTGCCCGCGTTCCTCGGCTCGTCGTTCGCGTTCATCGCGGGCTACGCGGCCATCGCGCCGAACGGCGAGGCCGACCTGCTGCCATACGCTTGCCTGGGCGTGGCGTGCGCGGGTCTGCTGTACCTCGTGCTGTCGGCGCTGTTCAAGGTGTTCGGGCCCACGCGCGTCATGCGCTTCTTCCCGCCCGTGGTCACCGGCCCCATCGTGATCTCCATCGGCCTCATCCTGGCCAGCTCGGCCATCACGAACGCGTCGACGAACTGGCCCATCGCGCTCGTGGCCATCGCCATCATCGTCATCGCGAACATCTGGGGCAAGGGCATGATCAAGATCATCCCCATCTTGCTGGGCGTGGTGGGGTCGTACGTCGTGGCGTCCGCCGCAGGTGTCGTGGACTTCACGGGCGTTGCTGAGGCGGCGTGGATCGGCATGCCGTTCACCTGGAACGATACGGTGTTCTCCATCTTCGGTGCGCAGTTCGACGCGGGTCTGGCCATCACGGCCATCATCACCATCATGCCGCTGGCGTTCGCCACGATGATCGAGCATATCGGCGACGTGTCGGCCATCAGCTCCACCTGCAACCGCAACTACATCGCCGAGCCCGGCCTGCATCGCACGCTGCTGGGCGACGGCCTGGCCACCATCCTCGCGTCGCTGTTCGGCGCGCCGGCGAACACGACGTACGGCGAGAACACGGGCGTTCTGGCGCTGACGAAGGTGTTCGACCCGCGCGTCATCCGCCTGGCGGCGCTGTTCGCCATCGCGTTCTCGTTCTGCCCGAAGTTCGCGGCCGTCATCGCGGCCATGCCGGCCTGCGTCATCGGCGGCGTGTCGCTCGTGCTGTACGGCATGATCTCGGCGGTGGGCATCCGCAACCTCGTGGAGAATCACGTCGACTTCATGAAGAGCCGCAACGTGCTGATCACGGCGCTCATCCTCGTGCTGTCGCTGGGCATCGCGTACAGCACGGCGGGCGCCATCGTGGTGCCGGTGGGCGAGATCACCATCTCGCTGTCGGGCCTGGCCGTGGGATCGATCGTGGGCATCGTGTTGAACATGATCCTCCCCGGGCACGAGGACGTGGCCGGCGCGAGCGACGCGGAAGACGAGGAGATGGACGGCCCGCTGCCGTTGGAAGGTAATCTCGAAGAGTTGAGCACGCAGAACGGCTGACGAAAGGAGCACGCAATGATCGACCATGCGAGCATCAAGGTGAAGGACGTCGAGCAGGCCAAGGCGTTCTACGAGGCCGCGCTTGCCCCGCTGGGGTACGTGAAGGGCATCGAATACCCCGGCGGCATGCAGCTGCTGGTGGAGGGCGAGCCCGGCGACGTGTGGGTGGCCCCGCTGCCCGAGGGCGCCGAGGCCGTCCCGACGCACCTCGCGCTGCGCGCGGCCGATGCCGCCGCGGTGGCCGCGTTCTACGAGGCGGCGCTGGCCGCCGGCGGCACGGACAACGGCGCACCCGGCCCGCGCGACTACCATCCGGGTTACTACGCCGCGTTCGTGTACGATCCCGAGGGCAACAACATCGAGGCCGTCATCCACGACTGGTCCGAGTAGGCGCTCGCACGCGCGCGGCTGCGCCGCACGCCGCACGTCGCGCCGGCTCCGCCGTGTTCGACGGCGCCGGTGCGACCGGGGGCCCGCGTCCGCAAGGACGCGGGCCCTTGTCGTAGGGGGAGGGCCCCTTCCCGCTGATTGTGAAGAAATTGTATGCCTAGGTTAACTTATATTGCGCACGATGAGTTGTTAGCCTAATATAACTTTCATCGAAAGCGAAGCGATCGAAGGAACTGAAACTCGGGTGGCGATGCCACAGCGGTTCGATTCTCGCGAAGCCTTCGAAACAGTCTGCTGACCCGGCGGCGGAAGCTCCTCTCGTCTGGCTATCCGTCGCGCTTGCAAGCGGAGGGAACCCCCCTTTCCCTCCGCTTTTCCTTTTGTCCCGCACCCCTCATACGAACGAATGTTTCACGTGAAACATTCGGCTGCGCCTGCGCACGACGCGGGCGTCTCGCGTTGCGCCGCGGCCGGCGCGCGCCCGCGTTCGCCATGGGCAACTTTCCCGTGCTTCGCGCGGGGTTTCGCGGTACCATGGGTGCGGACAAAAGACGAGCAAGCCGGCAGGACGAGGGGGTCGTCCCGCCGACGCGAGGAGACACGCGTTGACAACTCTGAACGATCTTCCTATCGGGAAAACCGCAACCGTGGCCGCGGTGGGCGGCGAGGGGTCGCTTCGACAGCATTTTCTGGACATGGGCATCATCCCGCTGGTCGACGTGACCATGGTGAAGCACGCGCCCATGGGCGACCCGATCGAGGTGCGCATCCACAGCTACGAGCTGACGTTGCGGCGCGACGACGCGCGCAACATCGAGATCGACGACGTGCGCGACGGCGCCGACGTGCGGGAGAGCCGCGCGTCGGGCAAGCCCGTCCCGCATCCGGGCCTGGGCGAGGGCGGCAAGTTCCACGACCGGGCGGGCGAGAACCCGCTGCCGGAGGGCACGCCGCTCACCTTCGCGCTCGTGGGCAACCAGAACTGCGGCAAGACCACGCTGTTCAACCAGCTGACCGGCTCGAACCAGCACGTGGGCAACTTTCCCGGCGTGACGGTGGATCGCAAGGACGGCTGCATCAAGGGCCATCCCGAGGCGCTCGTCACCGACCTGCCGGGCATCTACTCCATGTCGCCGTACTCGAGCGAGGAGGTGGTCACGCGCCGTTTCCTGCTGGACGAGCAGCCGCGCGGCATCATCAACATCGTGGACGCCACGAACGTCGAGCGCAACCTGTACCTGACGATGCAGCTCATGGAGCTGGGCATGCCCATGGTGCTGGCGCTCAACATGATGGACGAGGTGGAGGGAAACGGCGGCACCATCCACGTGAACGAGATGGAGAAGCTGCTGGGCATCCCCGTCATCCCCATCTCGGCGTCCAAGAACGAGGGCACGGCCGAGCTGGTGGACCACGCCCTGCACGTGGCGCGGTTCCAGGAGCCGCCCGTGCGCCAGGACTTCTGCGCGCCCGACGAGCACGACGGGGCCGTCCATCGCTGCCTGCACAGCATCATGGCGCTCATCGAGGACCATGCCGAGCGCGCGGGCATCCCGCCGCGGTTCGCCGCGAGCAAGCTGGCCGAAGGCGACCAGCTGGTGCTCGATCGGCTCGACCTCGACCAGAACGAGAAGGACGCGCTCGAGCACATCATCTGCCAGATGGAGGCCGAACGCGGCCTCGACCGCGCGGCGGCCATCGCCGACATGCGGTTCAGCTTCATCGGCCGCGTGTGCGAGCAAACGGTGGTGAAGCCGACCGAGAGTCGCGAGCACGCGCGCAGCACGCGCATCGACAAGCTGCTGACCGGCCCTTTCACGGCCATCCCCGCGTTCGTCGCCATCATGGCGCTCGTGTTCTGGCTCACGTTCAACGTGGTGGGGGCGTGGTTGTCCGAGCTGCTCGACGGCGGGATCACGGCGCTCACCGACATGGTGGCGTCGGGGCTTGCGGCGGCGCACGTGAACGAGGTGCTGCAATCGCTCATCATCGACGGCGTGTTCAACGGCGTGGGCAGCGTGCTGAGCTTCCTGCCTACCATCGTCACGCTGTTCTTCTTCCTGTCGCTGCTGGAGGATTCCGGCTACATGGCGCGCGTGGCGTTCGTCATGGACAAGCTGCTGCGGCGCATCGGCCTGTCGGGGCGCAGCATCGTGCCCATGCTCGTGGGCTTCGGCTGCACGGTGCCGGCGGTCATGGCCAGCCGCACGCTGCCGTCCGAGCGCGACCGCAAGATGACCATCCTGCTGACGCCGTTCATGAGCTGCTCGGCCAAGCTGCCCATCTACGCGTTCTTCACGGCGGCGTTCTTCCCGGCGAACGGGGCGGCGGTGATGGTGGGCCTGTACTTCGGCGGCATCGCGGTGGGCGTGCTCGTGGCGCTGCTCATGCGCTCGTCGATGTTCTCGGGCGAGGCGGTGCCGTTCGTCATGGAGCTGCCGAACTACCGCATGCCCAGCGCGCGCAACGTGGCGCAGATGCTGTGGGAGAAGGCGAAGGACTTCCTCGAGCGCGCGTTCACCATCATCTTCCTGGCCACGATCGTCATCTGGTTCTTGCAGACGTTCGACTTCGGGCTGAACGTGGTGGCGGACTCGCAGGACAGCATGCTGGCCGTGGTGGCCGGCTGGATCGCTCCGGTGTTCGCGCCGCTCGGCTTCGACGACTGGCGCATCTCGACGGCGCTCGTCACGGGCGTCATGGCGAAGGAGAGCGTCGTGTCCACGCTGTCGGTGCTGTTCGGCAGCACGGCCACGCTCGTGGCGGCCATCACGCCGCTCGCGGCGCTCGGCCTGCTGGTGTTCTGCCTGCTGTACACGCCCTGCATCGCGGCCATCGCGTCGGTGAAGCGCGAGCTGGGCGGCCGATGGGCGCTCGGGATGGCGTTCGGGCAGCTGGGCGTGGCGTGGGTTGCGGCGTTCGCGGTGCGCGGCGTGGGATTGTCGCTGGAGGAGGGCCCGGCGGGGGTGCTGACGCTCGCGTTGGGCGCGGCCGTCGCCGTGCTGGCGGTGCTCGCGGCGCGGCGCCTGGCGCGCAAGCGGCGCGCGGCGGGCGCCGTGCTGGGCTGCGGCGCGTCATGCGACGGTTGCGACGGCTGCGCGCAAGCGGGCGCGGTCGAGGTCGAGGAGGAGGCCGACGCGCGGGCGCGGTAGGCCGGGCCGGCTCCACCGGGGGCGCCGGTGGAGCCTTTCGCGCGCGGCGCGGCGGCGGGGGTCTAGGGTCGCGGGCTTGCCTCGGGCTTGATCTTCCAGCCGTTGGCCCGTTGCTGCTCCGCCCAGAGGGCGGCGTACAGGGGGCTGCGTGCGAGCAGCTCGTCGTGGGTTCCCTGGCTTTCCACGCGGCCGCCGTCGAGCACCACGATGTTGTCGGCATCGCGCACGGATTGCAGGCGGTGCGCGATGGCCACCACGGTCTTGCGCTTCACCAGCTCGGCGATCGCCTGCTGGACGGCCACCTCGTTGGCGGGATCAAGCGAGCTGGTGGCCTCGTCCAGGAGCACGACCGGCGCGTCCTTCAGCAGCGCACGGGCGATGGAGATGCGCTGCTTCTCGCCGCCCGACAGCGTGCAGCCGCCTTCGCCCACCACGGTGTCGAAGCCGTCGGGCAGCGCCTCGATGAAATCGAGGCAGGCGGCCAGGCGCGCCGCCTCGCGCACGTCCTCGTCGGTGGCGTCGGCGCGGCCCATGCGGATGTTCTCGGCCACGGTGTCGTGGAACAGGTACACGTCCTGGAACACCACGCTCGTGCCGGCCAGCACGTCGTCGGCGGCCCTGCGCGCGAGATCCGCCCCGCCGAGCGTCACCGTCCCCGCTTGCGGGTCCCAAAAGCGCGCGGCCAGCTTCGCCACCGTCGACTTGCCCGAACCCGAGGGTCCCACGAGCGCCGTGAGGCCTCCCTCGGGGATGGTCAGGCTCACGTGCTCCAGCGCGCGTTCGTCGCCGCCGTAGGAGAAGCTCACGTCGTCGAACGCGATGTCGTGCCCGTGTGGCGCGGCCGGCGCCTCCGCGGGCGGCTCGGGAAGCTCGGGCTCGGCGAGCAGGCGCTCGATGCGCTTTCCCGCGGCGTCCGCGTTGCCGAAATCGGACAGGAAGTAGAACAGGGTCACGATGGGCTCGTAGATGCCGAGCGCCAAGAGCAGGAACATGAGCAGCACGAACGGGTGCACCGCCTGCGCTTGGAGCAGTGCGCATCCGGCCAGCATGACCACGCCGGCGCCGGCGAGCAGCAGCGCGCGACCGAACACGCCCACCGGTCGGCTGGCCTCCTCCTTGCCGAGCGATGCCTTCCTCAGCTCTTCGAAGCTGGCGCGCAGCGAGTCGAAGCGGGTGCCTGCGAGGTTGAACGCTTTGAGCGTGCGGATGCCTGCCACGTACTCGATGGTGCGCGACGAGCATTCCTGGGAGGCTTTCGTCAAGCGCCCGCTGCTCTGCGCCATCGCGTTGAACCCCTTCCAGAGGAAGGGCAGCGCGCAGGGCACCACCGCGAAGGTGGCCACGGCCAGGCGCCAGTCGAAGAAGGCCAGCACCACGGCCGACAGCGTGGTCTTCGCCGCGATCATGCCCGCTTGCGACAGCACCTCGGCGCCGTAGTTCTCCACCGTCTCGTAATCGCGCAGCAGCACGCTGTCGATGTCACCCGCGTCGTGGCGCTGGTAGAACCCGAGCGGCAGCCGGCGCAGCTTCTCGCCCATGGCCAGCCGCGCGTCGAGCACGGCGTCGGCCGTGCCGGCGCACGACAGCACGTAGACCTTGTGCGACGTGGCGTAGGAGGCCAGCACCTGCGCCGCCAGCACCGCGACGCAGGCCCACAGCGCGACGAAGTCGAGCGCGGCGCCCGGATGGACGATCGGCTGCACGAGCAGCCAGGTGGCCACCACCATGACCACGGACGGCACGGACGTCACGAGCGAGTCGAGGAAGCGCCACAGCACGAAGCGCACGCAGCGTCGCGGGTTGCCGAAGGTGAGCCGGTCGATGCTTTCTTTCAGGCGTCCCATGTCAGCCTTCCTTTCCGACGGTGAGCGTCCACGCGTCCTTGCGCTCGTCCGCGTCCACCATCGAGCGGTAGAGCGGGCAGGCGTCCATGAGGTCGTCGTGCGTGCCCGTGCCGACCACGCGCCCCTCGTCCACGACGACGATGAGGTCGGCGGTGCGCACGGTTTTCATGCGGTGGGCGATGACCAGCACGGTTTTCCTGGCGGCCAACTGGGCGAACGCATCTTGTATCTTCGCCTCGTTCTCGGCATCGGCGTAGGCCGTGGCCTCGTCGAGGATGATGAGGGGCGTGTCGCGCAGCATGGCGCGGGCGATGGCGAGGCGCTGGGCCTCGCCTCCTGAGAGCCGCGTGCCGCCTGCGCCGACCACGGTTCGGTACCCCTGGGGCAGCGCGTCGATCACGTCGGCGATGCTGGCGGCTTCGGCGGCGGCGACCACGCGCTCGTGCGGCGCGGACGAGCCCATGAGGATGTTGTTCTCCACGGTGTCGTCGAGGACGAACGAATCCTGGAACACCGAGGAGGCCAGCTCGGTCAGGCGCTCGGGCGCGATGTCCCGCAAGTCGACGCCGCCGAGCGCGATGCGGCCCTCCTGCGGGTCGAAGAAGCGCAGGCCGAGCGCCGCGAGGGTGGACTTCCCGCCGCCCGACGGGCCCACGAGGCCCACGACGGAGCCCGCGGGAACGCGGAAGGTGACGTCTTCCACGGCGTTCTTCTTCCCGTCGTAGGAGAACGTGACGTGCTCGAACGCCAGATCGAACGCCGTGGGCTCGACCGGGTGCTCGGGTTGCGAGAGCTCGGGTTCGGCCAGCACCTCGTCGATGCGCGCGACGGAAGCGTTGATGCCGTTCACGCCGAGGGCCTGCGTGATCATCTGCATGACCGGCTCCTTCATGCCGCCTCCCACCAGGAAGAACAGCAACGCCGTCGAAAGGAAGTCGGCGTAGGACGTCGCCGTGGGCAGGATGATGAGCACAGCGGGCAGCAGCAGGAGCATCTGCGTCCCCACGGCGGCGTAGAGCTTGCCCATGCCGCGGGCGTTGAACCAGGTGGCCCACTTGATGTTGCCCACGAACTCGCGCGCGTCCGCCTCGAAGCGCCCGAATGCGGCCAAGCTGCGGTTGAACACCTTGACCACCGGCATGCCGTGCACGAACTCGACCGTGGTGCCGTTGAGCTTCTCCCGGCTTTGCGCCATGGCCCGCTGGCATGCCGTGCCCTCGGGGCTTCCCAGCGCGCTGCCCAGCAGGAGGAACGAAACGACGATGGGAACCACCAGCAGCAACGCCAGCCGCCAATCGACGAACGCGAGGGCGGCGATGGTCAGCAGCGGCAGGGCGACGGCGCACACCGTGTCGGAGAGGTTGTGGGCGATGAACCCCTCGATCTTCTCCACGTCGTCGTTGAGCACCTTCTTGATCTCCCCTTGGCGCACCTGGTTGAAATAGCCTGACGGGATGCGGGCGAGCTTGTCCATGAGCTGCAGGCGCACTTCGTACAGCACGTCGAAGGCGGCCCGGTGGGCGAGCATCATGGAGAGGTAGCCCGTTGCGCCGTGCAGGACGGCCGCGCCCACCGTGGCAAGCGCGAGGCCCCAGAGAAAGGGCAGGTCGAGCGCACCCAGGTCGTTCCAGTTCAGGATGATGGCGCGCACCATGAGGTAGATGGTGAAGTACGGCGCGAGCCGCGCCGCCGCCGAGAGCACGGCCAGCGCGCAGGCGCCTGCGAGCGGGCGCGCCCGGCTGCCCGCAAGCTCCATGAGCCGTGCGAGGCCCTGCTTGGGGCGGGCGTTCTTGGCCGGGGGCTCGGCGGCAGGCCGGGCGCCGGGTGCGGCTGGGCCCGCGGCGGGGGCGGCAGGGGAGGGGACGGCCGCAGGGGCCTGCGACCCCTCGGGCGCTGCGGCGGGCGGCGGCGCGCCCTCGTCTGCGGCGCCCGTGCTTGCCCGCGCGCCCCCTCCCGCCGCCAGCGATTCGTAGAACTCCCGTTGGGCGCTTGAGAACACGGTTCTGAGCGCTGGTTTGCACGCGGGCGTCGCCATGGGCCTTCCTCCTGCTTCCGCTTGTCCGCTCCGATAAAATGACCGGAATTGAGAATTCGGTCATTTAGATGTTAGCGTAGGATAACTATTCCGGCAAGAAGAAAATGACCAAATTATCAACAGCGGTCATTTTGTGTGCGGTTCGCGTATGCGGTTCGCGGTAGAATGACGGGGAGGATCCAAGCGCGCCCGGGCGTCGCAGGGCGCGCCTGCGCGAAAGGAGGGGCCATGCCCGCGATATTCACCGAGGCCGACCGCGAGGAGCTTCGCCGCCGCATGTTCGACGCCGGGTGGGACCTCATCGTCGAGAAGGGCGTCCGCAGCTTGCGCGTGGAGGACGTGGCGAGCCGGGTCGGCATCGCCAAAGGCACGTTCTACAGCTTCTTCCCCTCGAAGGAGGAGTTCGCGTACTCCATCGTGAAGGCGAATCGTCGCGCGGTCATGGACCTGTTCGAAGAGCTGTGCGAGCAGGAGGGCGGCCGCCTGGGCCGCGACGCCATGCGCACGTGGCTGCGATCGCTGTGGTACAGCGATCGCAACATCTACCGCTACGCCACCGCCGAGGATTTCGCCTACCTCTCCCGGCGTTGGCCCGACGAGCACAGCTTCGATCCCGAGGTCGATCGCGTCACGATGGGCCGGATCATGGAGCGCCTCGAGGGCGTGCGTCCCGATGCGGACTGGCGCGTGGTGGCGAACCTCCAGAAGGGCATCGCGCTCATGCTGCTCGACCGGAGCCTCATGCACGCGGAGGCCCTCGACGCCGCCGTCGACGCCGTCATCGAAGCCATCTGCGACGAGCTGTTCGGCCGGAAGGGCTAAGCCGCCCGCCGCAGCCCTGCATGGTGCGGCGGGCGTCCGAACGTCAGCCGCGGGCGCGCCAGGCCGAGGGGGTCGCGCCGAAGCGCTCGACGAAGGCGGCGGCGAACTTGCTGGGGTTGCGGTAGCCCACGCGCGCCGCGACGCTGGCGACGCTCTCGCGGCTCCCCGCAAGCAGACGCGCGCCTTCCTCGACGCGGCATTGGCGGCGGTACGCCATGGGCGACAGCCCATAGGCGTGCAGGAAGCGCTGCTTGAACGTGGAGAGGCCCATGTTCGCGCAGCGCGCCGCATCTTCGAGCGCGAGGTCTTCGTCCAGGTTGCTGCCGAGCAGGTCGAGCGCGCGTTCGAGGGCGAGCGCATGATCGTGGGTGCAATAGGGAAACGTCTTCCACACGGGGCGCTCGGTGGCGTCGAGCAGCGCGACCAGCTCGAGGGCCTTCAGGCGCATGCGCTCGATGCGCGCCCGATCGTCGATGCGGTAGAACGAGGCCAGCAGGGACGCCAGGGTGTCGTCGGGCAGGAAGATGCGGCATCCGTCCCCGCCAGCATAGCGCTCGCGCAGCGCGTTGAAGTCGACGCCGCCCGTCGCGTCGTGCGCCCTGAGCGTGGAGCTGCCGGTCTCGTACTCGATGCTGAGCGTCAGCCCCACGTAACGGGGCATGGGGTAGCGCATCTGCCGCTTGGTGATGCGCTGGTCGTGCACCGCGCATTCTCTTTCGTGGATGAAGTAGCTTTTGCCGTTGGCGCTGGCTATCTCGCCGCGGCCCTGCTGGCACCATTCGATATGAAGCGAACGAGGCTCGCTGCTCTTCCAGGTCAGCGAGCCATGCGGGATGTCGTTGAACGTGAGATTCACGCCCTCGAACAGCTCCCAGTCCTCTACGATGCCGGACGCTCCGTTGTCCAGCGCGAGCCGGAACACGGTGCGCGGGCCGTCCTTCTCGACGATATCGAAGCGGCCGGCGTTGCGCGTGGCCAGGTACTCAAGGCTTTTCATCCAAAGCTCCTTCGTGCATGAAGAACCCGCTCAGCCGACGCGTTCCCGCCGCGTCGAGCGGATAGGATTCCATGATACCCCCGTCCTCGAGGCGCACCACCCACGAACAGCAGGCCATGATGAACTCGGGATCGTGGGTGATCACGAGCTGCGCCGCCCCGCGACGCCGCACGTCGTGGATCAGCCGGGCGACCTGCCTCATGTGGTGGAGGTCGAGCCCGCTCGTGGGCTCGTCGTATACGATCACCTCGCGTTCGCTGGCCAGGGCGGACGCGATGCACGCCCGCTGCTTCTGCCCTCCCGACAGCGAGAGCGGGTGGTCGGCCGCGCGTTCGTCGAGGTCGAGCGCGGCCAACAGGCGATGCGCTGCTTCCTCGTCGGGCTTCGCCATGCTCAGCAGCACCTCGTCCAGCACGCTCTCGGCGAATAGCTGATGGTTCGCGTCCTGCATCACCTGGAAGCAGCTGCCTGCGCGCGCACGGCGCGAGCGGGCGCGTCCGTCGACGGTGAGGGTTCCCTTGCAGCGGTTGAGGCCGCACAGCGCGTTGGCGAACGTGGACTTGCCGGCGCCGTTCGCGCCGATCACGGCCACGACGGCGCGTCGCGGCAGCTGCGCGTGCGGGATGTCGAGCGCGCAGCGCGAGCGCACGCCGCGGCGGTAGGAGAAAGAGAAGCCGTCGAGCGCGAGCGTTTCGGCAGGCTCTGCGGGCTCGGCCGCTGCCGGGGGCTGCACGAACGCCGCGGAGAGCCGCAGCGTTCGCAGCCCGAGCTCTTCCAACTCCCGGTCGTCGAGCGAGCGCAGCTCGGTTCCGCTCCACTGGCGCGCGACCGCCCCATCGCGCAGGTAGTAGGCCCGGTCGACGAGGTCGGCCAGGTAGTGCAGCCGGTGCTCCGCCACCAGCACCGCGCAGCCCTCGCGCTTCCAGCGCTCGACGGCGGCGCGCAGGTGCGCCATCGAGGGGAAATCCAGGTTCGAAGACGGCTCGTCCAGCACCACCAGCCGTGGCCCGGCGGCGGTGGCGCTGGCGCAGGCGATGCGCTGCTTCTGCCCGCCGGACAGGTCGAAAAGGCTCCGCCCCATGAGCGGCTCCAGCTCGAACGCCGTGGATGCGGCGTCGATGCGCCGTTCGATCTCGGCGCGCTCCATGCCCTGGTTCTCGCAGCTGAAGGCCAGCTCGCCGCGCACGTCGACGTTGAAGAACTGGGACTTCGGGTTCTGGAACACCGAGCCTACGAGGCGCGCCGTGTCGTGCAGCGGCGCGTCGGCCACGTCCAGCCCGCCCACGCGCACTCGTCCTTCCACGCGGCCCTCGTAGTAGTGGGGCGCGAGGCCGTTGGCCAGGCGGGTGAGCGTGGTCTTGCCGCAGCCCGACGGGCCGCACAGCAGCACCACCTCGCCGGACGCCGCTTGCAGGTCGACGCGGCGCACGCCGGCACCCTCCCGCCCGTTCGCGTAGGAGAACGAAACGTCTTCCATGACGAGTGTGGGCTCGCTGGTCGAGCCCGCGCTTCGGTTTCCCTCGACATCCATCTCAAGCCCCTATCCAACCGAGGCTGCTCGCCACGAGCAGCCCTACCGACACGGCGCACGCCGCCCACACGACGACGTCCGCCGCGCCGAAGCCGATGTCGCAGATGTTCGTCCGCCTGACGGGCGCGCCCAGCCCGCGCGTCAGCGACGCGGCCGACAGGTCCTCGCCTATCTGCACGGCGCACGAGATGAGCGGCACCAGGCGGTACTCCACGAGCGATACCGGACCGGCCTTGCCCAGCCTCAGGTTGCGCATGCGCATGGCGGAGCCCACGGCGCGCGCCTCCTCGCCGAGGGTGGGGAAGAAGCGGAACAGCACCGACAGCGGGATGATCAGCCATTGCGGCGCATGTACGCGCTCGGCTGCGGCCATGAACTCCGACACCGTGGTGGTGGCGAACACGAAGTACGCCGTGGCGATGGTGGGCAGAAAGCGCGAGGCGATCATGCACGAGGCCACGATAGCGAAGTTCAACGGCCCTTCGACCAGGGGCACCGCGAGCGCGGTGAGGCTCCACGATGCCGCGTAGGCGACCAACAGCCCCGCCGCCGCGCCGATGCGGCCCGACACGGCCAGCAGCGCGAAGGGAGCCAGCAGCATGAGCACGCGCGCCGCGTCCATGACCGGGCCGCTCCCGCCTACCAACAGCGCGGTCGACACTGAAACGAGCAGCACGAGCTTGGTGCGAGGATCCAGGCGCACGGTGCGCTCCACGGCCCCGGTCTGCAGCAGTTCCACGGCCATGCCCTACGCGATGCCCGCGCGCTTGAAGTGCTTCCCCAGCACCTTGAGGCCGATGAGCCCGCCGACGATGCCGGTGACGAAGCACGCGATCAACATGGCCGGGTACGCCCACGGCTGCAGGTAGCCCATGAGCTCGTTGACGTAGGCGTCGCCGAACTGCCCGCGCATGGTGGCGTAGTAGCTGTCGGCCGTGAGCAGCATGGGCAGGAAGTTGCCGATCATCCAGCAGCTGAACACGCCGTGCGACAACACGCTCATCTTCGCGTTGGCGTAGCCCCCAGCGCGCACGATGAGGTCGGCGATCAAGCCGCATACCAAGCCGGTGACGATGCTGAAGTAGCCCATGCCCGTGACGAACATGATGATGCCCACGAGCAGCCCCATGATGGTGATCATGCCGAACTTCTTCACGCGGGTGAGGTACAGCATGTAGGGGATGCCCGCTACGAGTGGGATGATGCCGCAGATGAGCACCATAAAGATGGGAATGAAGCCCAGGCACGCCACCGCGAACACGATGACGAAGTAGATGGCGGTGAATATGCCGATGTTGATGAAGTCCTTGCCGTTCAGCCTTCCGCCTGCGGAGGCGGGCGAGGAGCCCAACGCGGCCCCGGACGAGGTCGTCTTCATGGTTGGTCCAGCCTTTCTTGCCGAAGCGCGCAGGTGCGTGCCCGGCCGATGTCGAGGGTCGATGCAGATGGGGATACGGGACGTGCGGACGTGCGCTTGCACGGACCCGGCGTCCGGTTCGCCGGCTCACGATCTCCGGAGTAAAAGTTAACCTAAGCGAACCATTGGCATGATACGGCATTGCATAGGGGTTGTGCAGCTCCGAAAAGCCGTCGCAAGCCCGAGCAGCCGACCGTTCGGAGCAGGAGGGGGCGAGAGGGGGTCGAGGAGGGAGTGCGCGGCGAGGTCGGGTCGCGAGGAGGCGGGATGCGGGATGCAGAGGATTCGCGTTACCTTGAGGAGCTCATTCCTTTAAAGTTAGCAATGGCTAACAATGTGGTATCATGGGCGTCGTCATCGGAGATGGAAGGCGGTACCTATGGTTGTCGGCGTGCACAAGTCGCTTGAAGAGGGTCGGACGTATTCCTACGCCGAGCTGCGCGACCGGTTCGGCCTCGCAGGCCCGGACCTGGAGCGGGTGCTCGATCGTCTCGTGGAGCGCGGGCGGCTGAAGCCGGTGCTCTTCCGCCGCGTGCAGCAGGCGGGGCGCGCGTCGCTCGTCTGCGCCACGCGCGAGAGCCATCTGCGCTGGGAGGCGTGAGCGCGCTCGTGCCGATAGGCCGCGCTTCCAGCATCGCCGTCGCGCCGCGCAGCCGCTTTGGGGTATCATGGCTGCAACGACGGACGAGACCGGGCGGGGGACCATGCGCAACCACAAGACGCCTGCAGGCGAAACGGCGGGAAGCGAGCGGCGCGATGCGCGCGGCCGCCTCATGTCGTGCGCCGTCGCGGAGTTCATGGAGAAGGGGTTCGCCGGAGCTTCGCTGCGCTCGATAGCCGCGGCTGCCGATATGACCACGGGCGCCATCTACGGGTACTTCTCCGGCAAGGAGGCCCTGTTCGACGCCGTCGTAGCCCCGGCCGCCGACGAGCTGTACGCCCGCTACGAGGGCGCCCAGGACCGGTTCTACGAGCAGCCTCTCGAGGCCCAGACGTTCGAGCGGATGAGGGTCTACGAAGAGCGCATGATGCACGATCTGCTCGACTTCGTCTACGACAACCGCGACGCGTTCGTCCTCGTGTTCGCGAGATCGGCCGGCACCGCGTGGGAGCGCTACCTCGACCGCTTCATCGAGCTTGAAGTGCGGAGCACCGCCCGCTACGTGCGCGAGATGCGCGAGCACGGCATCGGGGTCGTCGAGCCCACGCCCGAGATGTCGCGCATCCTGGCCGGTATGTTCTTCCGCGGCTACTTCGAGCCGCTGCTGCTGGGCCTGTCGCGCGAGGCGGCCCACGCGTTCGTCGCCGATTTCGAGCGCTTCTTCCACGCCGGCTACGAGACGATCATGAGCCCCCAGCCGTCGTGATCCTCGGCTCGCCCCGATGTTTCACGTGAAACATCCGTTCCCTTCGCGACGGCGGATGCGCGCTCGCGCAACGGGACGCGCGTGCGCAACGGGACGCGCTCGCGCAACGGGACGCGTGCTCGTTCGCCCTTCCTTCCGCTACGATCCTCGCCGAATCGCGACATCGCGCGCCCGTCCGTCCCCGCACGATCCGCATCGGGGCGAAAAAGTTGTAACAATGTTATATAACGGTGTTATACTTCCGAATGTAAGCCTGAGGTAACTTTCGGAAAGGAATGCGTATGGATGCGGGAAACGCGGTTGTTGCGGACGATGCCTGCGTCGGCGCGCCCGAGCGGGGCCCGGCGTCCGCGGAGAAGCGGGAGCCGAACCCGGTGGCGCTGCTGCTGGCGTGGTCGGAGGAGAACAGGGGCCGCTACGCGCTGTCGGTGCTGCTGGCCGTGATCGGCGTGGCGGGCAGCATCGTGCCGTACGTGGCGGCGGGGCAGATGATCGTGGGCGTGCTGGGCGGGGTGCGCGACTTCGGCTTCTACCTCATGTGGTGCGGCGTGGCGGCGGCGGGCTACGCCGGCTACATCGTGTGCCACCACGCCTCGACCGCCGTGTCGCACAAGGCCACCTTCTCCACCATCAGCAAGGTGCGCCGGCGCATCGCCGACAAGCTCACGCGCGTGCCGCTGGGCTACGTGCTGGACACGCCTTCGGGCAAGCTCAAGAACATCATGGTGGAGAAGGTGGACAGCATCGAGACGACGCTGGCGCACGTGGTGCCCGAGATGACGTCGAACCTGCTGGTGCCCGTTGCCGTGGTGGCGTTCAT
The DNA here is from genome assembly GCF_014287365.1 of Eggerthella hominis. NCBI lineage: Bacteria > Bacillati > Actinomycetota > Coriobacteriia > Eggerthellales > Eggerthellaceae > Eggerthella > Eggerthella hominis. The sequence continues at coordinate 312,167 of NZ_JACOOA010000005.1, read as the reverse complement.
GTTCGCGCTCGACTGGCGCATGGCGCTCGTGGCGCTCGTCACGCTGCCCATCGGGTTCGTGGCCTACATGGGCATGATGAAGGACTACGACCGGTGGTACGCGAAAACGGTGCAGGCCGGCGAGGACATGAGCACCACGGCGGTCGAGTACGTGAACGGCATCGAGGTGATCAAGGCGTTCGGCCGGTCGGCCAGCTCCTACGAGAAGTTCTCGGAGACGGTGGGCCGCTACGCGCGCTCGTTCATCGACTGGATGCACCACGTGCAGATCTTCCAGGACCTGGGCCTGGCCATCTGGCCGGCCACGCTGGTGACGGTGCTGCCGGTGGGATGCCTGTTCATCCTGCAGGGCACGCTCGAGCCGGCCACGCTCGTGATGGTCGCCGTGCTGTCGCTGTCCATCTTCCCGCCGCTGTACGCGGCCATGAGCTTCATCGACTCGCTCGCGCAGATCGGCACGGTGGTGGAGCAGATCACCGCCATCCTCGACGAGCCGGAGCAGCGCCGCGCCTCGGCGTCGGTCGGCGCCGAGGCCCCGGCGCAGCCGCGTGGCACGCGCATCGAGCTCGAGGGCGTGCGCTTCTCCTACGGGCGCGAGGAGGTCGTCCACGGCGTGGACCTGGCCATCGAGCCGGGGCAGGTGACGGCGCTCGTCGGGCCGTCCGGATCGGGCAAGTCGACGCTCGCGCGCCTGATCGCCGGGTTCTGGGACGCGGACGCCGGCACGGTGCGCCTCGGCGGCGTGCCGGTGGGCGAGCTCTCGGCCGAGCAGCTTGCGGGCTGCATCTCGTACGTCGAGCAGGACAACTACCTGTTCGACGACACGGTGATGGAGAACATCCGCATGGGCAGGCCGGGCGCTTCCGACGAGGAGGTGGTGGCCGTGGCGAAGGCGAGCGGCTGCCACGAGTTCATCGAGGCGCTCGAGCACGGCTACCGGACGGTGGTGGGCGGCGCGGGCGGCCACCTCTCGGGCGGCGAGCGCCAGCGCATCGCCATCGCGCGCGCCATGCTCAAGGACGCGCCCGTGGTCATGCTCGACGAGGCCACGGCGTACACCGACCCCGAGAACGAGGCGATCATCGAGCAGGCCGTGGGCAAGCTGGTGGCGGGCAAGACGCTCGTCGTCATCGCGCACCGCCTGTCCACCATCGTCGATGCCGACAAGATCGTCGTCGTGCGCGACGGGCGCATCGAGGCCCAGGGCACGCACGATGAGCTCATGGCCGGCTGCCCGCTGTACGCGGGCATGTACCGCGCCCACATCGACGCCAAAGACGCGGCATAGGAGGCTCGCATGCTCGATACCATCAAGAAGTACTTCGCGTTCGGCGGCAGCTTCGCCGGACACCTCAAGCGCGGCATGGCGTGGTCGGTGCTGAACTCGTTCTTCGAGGCGTGGCAGATGATGGCGTTCGCCGTCGTGCTGTTCGCGCTGGCGGACGGGACGCTTTCCGAGGCCACGATGTGGACGGCGCTCGCCATCATGCTGGGCAGCATCGCGGGCTGCTTCGTCACCTCGCACTTCAAGAGCGAGAACTTCTGCAAGGGGAACTTCTCCATGACGGGCGAGAAGCGCCTGCAGATCGGCGACCGGATGCGCTACCTTCCCATGGGCTACTTCAACGAGAACAGCCTGGGCGCCATCTCGGGCACGATGACCAACACGCTGGACGACGTGCAGAACGCCGGGGGCCAGGTGTACTCGAACGTCATCTCGGGGTTCGTGTTCTCGGGGCTCATGGCGCTCATGCTGCTGGTCTTCGATTGGCGGCTCGGCGCCGTGGTGATCGCGACCATCGCGCTGTTCCTGCTGATCAACAGCGCGATGCAGCGGAGCGCGCACGCGTTGTCAGGCCAGCGCATGGCCGCGCAGAGCGCCATCGTGGGTGCGGTGCTGGAATACGTGCAGGGCATGGGCGTGGTGCGCGCGTTCTCGATGACGGGCGACGCCGAGCGGAAGCTGTCGGGCGCCATCGCCGAATGCGAGCGCATGAACGTGTCGTTCGAGTTCAAGTTCATCCGCTTCGCCGTGCTGCAAACCGTGCTGACCAAGACGTCGAGCGTGCTCATGTGCCTCGTGTGCGTGTGGTGCTGGATCGCGGGTACCATGGACGCGGGCGTGTGCCTCGTGGCCATCGTGGCGTCGTTCATGGTGTACGGGAAGCTGGAGATGTCCGGCACGTTCGCCAGCCTGCTGCGCCAGATCGACATCTGCATGGACAAGGTGAACGCCATGATCGCCACGCCGGCCATGGACGAGGGGGCCGGGGTCGAGCGGGCCGACGGCCTCGACATCGAGCTGCGCGACGTGTCGTTCGGCTACGAGAACCGCACGGTGATCGACCGCGTGTCGCTGGCCATCCCCGCGCGCACCACGTGCGCCATCGTGGGGCCGAGCGGCTCGGGGAAGACCACGTTGACGCAGCTCATCGCACGGTTCTGGGACGTTGACGCCGGGCGCATCACGCTGGGGGGCGTCGACGTGCGCGACTGGAAGGTGGACGAGCTGCTGGGCAACTTCTCCATGGTGTTCCAGGGCGTGTACCTCTTCGAGGACACCATCGAGAACAACATCAAGTTCGGCCGGCCCGACGCCACGCACGAAGAGGTGGTGGAGGCCGCGCGCCGCGCGTGCTGCCACGAGTTCGTGGAGGGGCTGCCCGAGGGCTACGCCACGCGCCTGGGAGAGGGCGGCGCCACGCTGTCGGGCGGCGAGCGCCAGCGCCTCTCCATCGCGCGCGCCATCCTGAAGGATGCGCCCATCGTCATCCTCGACGAGGCCACCGCCAACGTCGACCCGGAGAACGAGCGCGACCTGCAGCGCGCCATCGCCGAGCTGACGCGCAGCAAGACGGTCATCATGATCGCGCATCGCCTGAAGACCGTGCGCGACGCCGACCAGATCGTCGTGCTCGACGGCGGGCGCATCGTGCAGCGCGGCACGCACGATGCGCTCATGGCCGAAGGAGGCCTCTACGCCGATTTCGTGGGCATGCGCGAGCGCGCGATCGGCTGGAAGCTGGGCGGGGCTGCGACCTGCGCTAACGCTCCTGCCTGAGCAACTGCGGGAGCTCGGCCAGGGTGCGCACCACGGCGTCGGCCCCGGCTGCGCGGAAGCGGGCCTCCACCCGGTCGCGCGCCCGGTCGCGCTCGGCCGGGCTCAGGGCCTCGTACTCCTCCTGCGCAAGCCCCAGCTCGGAGCTGCCCTCGATCACGCCGATGGTGAACACGCCCGCCGCCTTGCCCTCGCGCATGTCCGAGGCGGTGTCGCCCACCTTGGCGGCCGCCTGCACCGAGCTCACGCCGAGGGCCTCCAGGTTGCGGAATACCATGTAGGGCCACGGGCGGCCCTTGCCGTGCGTGGCGTCGGGGGTGATGGAGAAGTCGGGCGCGTAGCCGCGCTCGCGGGCGGCGGGCGCCACGATGGCCATCATCTTGTCGGTGTAGCCGGTGGTGGCGCCGATGCGCACGCCCGCGGCGCGCAGCTCGGCCACCGTGTCCAGCACGTGGGGCTTCGGCTCGGCGAAGCGGGGGAGGATGGACAGCAGCTTGCCCTCGAACAGGGCGTACAGGGCCTGCGCGTCGTCCTCGTCGGGCCGCTTGCCGTGCACGCGCTCCCATGCGGAGGCGATGCGCTCCATGCGCAGCATCTCCCTGATGTGGTCGATTTTCAGCATGCCCATGGGCGCGCGCGTTTCCTCCATCGTGGGCTTCACGCCGTGGTGCTCGAACACGTCGGCGAACGCCTGCACGGGCGCGAAGCACCCGTAATCGACCGTCGTGCCCGCCCAGTCGAAGATGACCGCTTCAACCATGCTACGCCTCCTTGCGCTTCGTTGCGACGAACTCGCCGAGGATGCTCGTCACGTTGAGGATGTCCGCCGGGTAGATCTCGCCGATGGTGCCGATGCGGAAGGTGTCGCCGTCCGTGAGTTTCCCCGGGTAGATGACGTACCCGCGCGCCTTGACGTAGTCGTACATCTCGCGGAAGGTGAACGCCACGTCGGCCGGGTGCGCGAAGGTGGTGATGATGGGCCCCTGGTTCTCGGTGAGGTAGGGCTCGAAGCCCAGCGCGCGCATGCGCTCGATGAGCAGCCGGTTGTTCTCGGCGTACCGCGCCGCCCGCGCGCTCACGCCGCCCTCCTCCTCCAGCTCGCGCAGGGCCTGGGCGAAGGCGAGCACCGCGTTGGTGGGCGAGGTGAAGCGCCACTTCCCGCCGTCGCGCTCCATGGTCTGCCACTGGGCGTACAGGTCGAGCGACAGGCTGCGCGCCTTGCCGCGGCTGCCTTCCAGCAGGTCGCGACGGCAGATGGCGAAGGAGAAGCCGGGCACCCCCTGGATGCACTTGTTCGCGCTGCTCACGATGAAGTCGATGCCCCAGTCCTCCACGGGGATGTCGATGCCGCCGAAGCTGGACATGGCGTCGACGATGAACGCCGCCCCTGCGCGCTTGGCCACGGCGCCTGCGGCCTCGATGTCGTTGACCAGGCCCGACGTCGTTTCGCTGTGCACCATGGCCACGTGCGTGATGGAGGGGTCGGCGGCCAGGTGCGCGGCGACGCGCCGCGCGTCGACGGGGGTGTCGTAGGGCTCGGCGTACACGGTGACGGGCACGCCCGCCTGGCGGCAGATCTCGGCGAGGCGGTCGCCGTAGGCGCCGTTCGCGCAGACGAGCACGCGCTCGTCGTCGCCAACCACGCTCGTCAGCACGGATTCGTTGCCGAACGTGCCGCTGCCCTGCATGAGCACGGCCGTGTAGCGCTCGGGCGCGACGTGGGCGAGGCGCAGCAGGTGGGCGCGGATGTCCTGCGTGATGCGTTTGTAGTCGTCGTCCCAGGTGCAGTGGTCGAACAGCATCTGCTCCTTCACCGAGCGCGTGGTGGTGAGCGGGCCGGGCGTCAGCAGCTTGTAGGTAAGCTCCAAAGCGATCTCCTCCGATGGCGAAAGCGGGTTTTCTTCGCACCGTATTCTGCGTTTGGAACGTTTGGCCCTCGTCAACCGCGGGTAAAGATCGCGCAAATTCGCAGGAGAGGCGGGACGGGGCGCTAGGCCGCTTCCGCGTCCGGCTCGAGGTCGCGCAGGGCGGTTGCCGCGCCGGGCGCCGAGGCGGGCGATGCGTCGCCGCTCGGCGCGGAGTCGCCGCGGTGCGATCCGCCCCCTCCCGACGCGTCGTGCGAAGCCTCCGGGAAAATAAGTTAGCCACAGTTGACATAAGAAGAGGTGCTCACTATAATTCGAACCGTCGGTTTGAGACCGTTGGTTTTGATGGCGGTGGGCGCGCCCTGCGAGGAGGCGCCCGAGGTGGAAGCTCGAGGAGGTGCGAAGGCGTGAAGCGGATCGAGGGCGTGACCGAGCGGTTGCTGGCGGCTGCGCGCGAGGAGTTCCTGGAGAAGGGCTACGAAGCCGCGTCGCTGCGCGCCATCGCCGAGCGTGCCGGGTCGAGCAAAGGGGCCATCTACGTGCGCTACGCCGACAAGGAGGCGCTGTATGCGGCCGTGGTCGACCCGGTGATCGAAGAGCTGTGCCTGTTCTTCACCGAGGAGTTCGACGGCTTCGGCAAGCTGCCCGCTGACGTGCAGCAGTCCACGATGAACGACTATGCCGACCAGGGCATAGGGCTCATGATGGACTACATCTACGACCACTTGGCCGAGTTCAAGATCCTCGTGACCAACGGCGGCGAGCGCTACGACGAGTTCATGCACCGCGTGGTGGAGTTGAACAGCGCGACGACCTACCGCTACATCGAAGCCGTCGGCAGCGACGCCGTGACGGCGGGGCGGCTGACGCCCGAGCTCATGCACATGATATCGAGCGCCTGCTTCTCGGGCATCTTCGAGGCCGTTGCGCACGACATGGGGCGCGACGAGGCGAAGGCCTACGTCGAGCGCCTGTGCCTGTTCTTCCGCGCGGGCTGGCAGGCCATCTTCGACCCGCAGTTCGCGGCATTGGTCGACCTGGCCGCGCAAATGCCCGATGCGCCCGTGCAGGACGTGGCCGCTCGCCTCGTCGAAGCGCGCGGGGGTGCGCCATGAGGTGTCTCGTCGACGCCGAAGGCTGGGTTCGCTGCCCGGTGTGCGGCGCCAAGACGAGGACGAAGGTGCGTGCCGACACGCACCTGGTCCGGTTCCCCCTGTACTGCCCGAAATGCCATCGCGAAACGGTGGTGGATCGGCGGCCGGAGGGGGAGGCACGTCGATCGGACGCGCGTACAACGACATAGAACGACATAGAACGACCCGCGCAGAGCCAGACGCATTCGACGCAGAGCCGCACCGCAGGGACTTCCGGAAGGAGCCTGCGGTGCGGCTCTTTTCATGCGCCCGGCCTGCTTCGAAGAGAAGGAGACGTCCTCATGACGGATAGTGCAGGCGGGGTCGCGGCAGCCGATGCGGTTGCCGTGCCCGCCGAGAAGGCCCCGCTCCCGAACCCGCGCGCCGCGTCCGCGGAACCTGCCGCGACGAAGCCCTTCGCGCGCTTGCGATCGCTGGCAGCGCCCCATCGGGGGCTCTACCTCAAGTCCATCCTGCTGGCCGTGGCGGGCGTGGCGTGCGGCTTCCTGCCCTACGTCGCCGTGGCCAACATCGCCACAGCGCTCATAGCCGGAACCACCGACCTCGCATTCTACCTGGGCTGGTGCGCGCTCGCCGCGGCCGGGCAGGTGGCGAAGGCGTTCCTGTCGGGCGCCTCCACCACCACCTCGCACCGTGCCACGTTCGCCGTGCTGTCGGAAGTGCGCCGCGCGCTGGCCGCCAAGCTCGACCGCATGCCGCTGGGCTACGTGCTGGAAACCCCCTCGGGCAAGCTGAAGGCGCCGTTCGTGGAGCGCGCCGAACAGCTGGAGGTGCCGCTGGCCCACGTGGTGCCCGAGATGACGGCGAACCTGCTGGTGCCGCTGGGCATCATCGCCGTCATCTTCGCGCTGGATTGGCGCATGGGGCTGGCGTCGCTCGTCACCATTCCCATCGGCATGCTGTGCTATGCGGTGGAGATGCGCGACTACGCCGAGAAGTACGGGCGCGTGGTGGCCGCGAAGAACCACATGGGCGCCACCATCGTGGAGTACATCGGCGGCATCGAGGTGATCAAGGCGTTCGGACGCAGCGCCTCGTCCTACGCCAAGTTCACCGACGCGGTGAAGGCGAACTCCGGGCTCATGATGGACTGGTCGCGCACCACGCTGCCGTGGACGGCCATCATGATGAGCGTGTGGCCCAGCGTGCTGCTGGGCGTGTTGCCCGTGGGCTGCTTCCTGTTCATGGACGGGTCGCTCTCGGCTGCCACGTTCATCACCGTGATCGTGCTGTCGTTGGGCATCATCGGGCCTTTGTTCTCGGCCATCATGTTCACCGACGACATCGCCAAGATATCCACCATCGTGGGCGAGATCGGCACGGTGCTCGACCAGCCCGAGATGAACCGTCCGACGCGCCCGTGCCCGGTGCGAGGCTCGCGCATCGAGCTTGACGACGTGACGTTCTCCTACGGCGACGTGCCCGTGCTCAAGGGCGTGACGCTTTCGATCGCCCCCGGATCCATGGTCGCGCTCGTGGGGCCGTCGGGTTCGGGCAAGTCCACCGTCGCGAAGCTCATCGCCTCGCAGTGGGAGGCTGCGGGCGGGGCCGTGCGCATCGGCGGCTCCGATGTGCGCGACATGCCGCTTTCGCAGGTGGCCGACGCGATAGCCTACGTGGCCCAGGACAACTACCTGTTCGACGACACGGTGATGGAGAACATCCGCATGGGGCGTCCCGACGCCACCGACGAGGAGGTGACAGCCTGCGCGAAGGCGAGCGGCTGCCACGAGTTCATCACGGCTTTGGAGCACGGCTACCAGACCGTGGTGGGCGGTGCCGGCGGGCATCTGTCGGGCGGCGAGCGCCAGCGCATCGCCATCGCGCGCGCCATGATGAAGGACGCGCCCATCGTCATCCTCGACGAGGCCACGGCGTACACCGACCCCGAGAACGAGGCGGTCGTCCAGGACGCCGTGGCGCGCTTGGCGCGCAACAAGACGCTCGTCGTCATCGCGCACCGGCTTTCCACCGTCACGCATGCCGACGCCATCGCCGTGATGGACGACGGGCGCGTGGTGGCCTGCGACACGCACGAGAACTTGCTGGAAACCTGTCCGCTGTACGCGAGCATGTGGGCCGCGCACGAGTCTGTGAGGGACGTCGCATGATCAAGATATTCAAGAAGTTCTTCCGATTCTCGGGCGAGCATCGGCGCGCCTGGTACCTGTCCGTCGTGCTGGAGTTCTTGCGCTGCATCGCCGAGGCCATCCAGTTCTTTCCGCTGTTCCTCGTGCTGCTGCACCTCGTGGACGGCACGATGACGCCCGCTGTGGCGTGGACGGCGCTGGGGTTGGTGGCGCTTTCGGTGGCGCTGCAGGCCGTCCTGCACTACTTCAGCCACAAGCTGGAGATGCGCGCGTGCTACCTCATGCTGGACGACAAGCGCATCTCCATCGGCGAGCGCATGAAGTACATGCCCATGGGATACTTCAACGACCGCAGCCTGGGCAACCTGACCGCCATCTGCACGTCCACCATGGAGGACCTCGAGTCCATGGCCGGCGCCATCGTCGTGCGCATCCTGGCGGGCGTCCTGCATGCGCTCGTGTTCTCGCTCGGCTTCATGATCATCGATTGGAGGATCGGCCTCATCTTCCTGGCGGGCGTGGTTGCCATGCTGCTGGTGAACTCGCGCATGCTGGCCATGTCGCGGAAGTACTCGCCCGAGCGTCTGGCGGCCCAGATGAGGCTGGTGGACGCGGTGCTCGAGTACATCCAGGGCATGAGCGTAATCAAGGCGTTCAGCTTGTCGGGGCGCGCGGGCACGTCCATCGAGGACACCATCGACGAGACGGAGCGTCAGAACTTCAAGCTGGAGAAGAAGAGCATTCCCTACACCATCGCCCAGCAGGTGGTGCTGCGCCTGTTCGCGGTGGCGGCCATCGCGGCGTCCATCGTGTTCTTCCTGGGCGGGACGATGTCGCTGTTCGTGTGCCTGCTGATGGTGATCGGCGGCTTCCTCGTGTACGGGCAGCTGGAGGGGGCGGGCTCCCTGTCGTTCATGCTCCCCATGGTGGAGGCGTCCATCGATCGCGTGGAGGAAGCCGATTCCGCGCCGTACATGGACGAGCGCGGCACGGTGCGCAGCGCGCCGGGGCATGCGATAGAGTTCGCGCACGCCAGCTTCTCCTACGGCGAGCGCACGGTGATCGACGACGTGTCGCTGAGCATCCCCGAGCGCACCAGCTGCGCCATCGTGGGGCCGTCCGGGTCGGGCAAGACCACGCTCGTGAACCTCATGGCCCGCTTCTGGGACGTGGACGCGGGCACGGTGTCGCTGGGCGGCGAGGACGTGCGCGACTGGAAGCTCGACGAGCTCATGGCGCACTTCGCCATGGTGTTCCAGGACGTCTACCTGTTCAACGACACCATTGAGAACAACATCAAGTTCGGCCGTCCCGATGCCACGCACGAGCAGGTGGTGGCCGCGGCGCGGGCCGCGCGCTGCCACGACTTCGTCGAGGCGCTGCCGGAGGGCTACGCCACGATGCTGGGCGAGGGCGGGGCGACGGTGTCGGGCGGCGAGAAGCAGCGCATCTCCATCGCGCGAGCGCTGCTGAAGGACGCGCCCATCGTGCTGTTGGACGAGGCCACGGCGAACGTGGATCCGGAGAACGAGGACGAGCTGCAGGCCGCCATCGAGGAGCTGACCCGGCGCAAGACCGTGGTGATGATCGCGCACCGGTTGAAGACCGTGCGGCATGCCGACCAGATCCTCGTGCTCGACGGCGGGCGCATCGTGCAGCGCGGCACGCACGACGAGCTCATGGCCGAAGGCGGCATCTACGAGGACTTCGTGCGCATGCGCGAGAAAGCCCTCGGCTGGAAGGTGGGCGCGGCCTAGCCAGCTGGCGGGACGGGTCGGAAGGCGGGCGGGGCGATGGGCCCTGCCCTTGTTGGAAGCATCGGAGAAAGAAGGTTTTGTATGGCGCAGGTTCAAACGACGAAGGGCGCACCTCGGGGCGCGAAGCGCGAGATCGAGCAGAAAGCGGGCATCGGGGTGCGCGACCTCGTGACGGTGGCGGTGTTCTCGGTCATCTATTTCATCATCTTCTTCGCGTGCGGGTGCTTGGGGTTCGTGCCCGTCATGGCGTTTCTGTTCCCGCTGCCGCTCGCGCTGGTGTCGGGCATCCCGCAGATGCTGTTCTACACGAAGGTGCGTTCGTTCGGCATGGTCACCATCATGGGGGCGCTGCTGGGCCTTCTGGCGTTCCTGATGGGCTACGGGCCCATCGGGCTGGGCTTCGGCATCGTGTTCGGGCTGATCGCCGACTTGATCCTGCGCGCCGGGGCGTACAAGAGCACCCGGTGCGCCGTGGCCGCGCACGCTGCGTTCAGCCTGTGGGTGGTGGGCACTATGCTGCCCATGTGGATCTTGGGGCAGGCGTACTTCGAGCCGTTCCGCTCCTCGCAGGGCGACGCGTACGTGAACGAGATGCTGGGCCTGCTTTCGGGCGGCATGCTGGCTGTGGTGGTGATCGGCATCGTGGCCTGCGCCGTCGTGGGCGCGCTCGTCGGCCGCGCGGTGCTGAAGAAGCACTTCGAGCGCGCGGGGATCGCGTGATGAAGGCCGTCGCGCTCGTCGCTTCGGAGGGCCCTGCGCGCGCATCGGAGGCGCGCAGGGCCTTGCGGCTCGACCCGCGCACGAAGGTGCTCATGCTCGTGTGCGCGAACGTGACGCTCCTGTGCTCGGGGTTCGATGCGGCCGGCTTCGTGCTCAAGTTCCTCGTGGCGGGCATCGTGGTGGCCCTGCTGATCGCGGCGGGGCGTCGCGCGGCGGGTATCGGGTTCGCGGCGGTCTTCGCGGCTGCGGCCCTGCTGGAGCAGATGAACGAGCGCGGCCTGCTGGACGCCCTCGGGTCCACGAGCGCCGCCGCCGTGACGCTGCGGTTCCTGTCGGCGCTCGTGCTGCAGCTCATGCCGGGCACCATGTTCGCCTACTACCTGTTCGCCACGACGAAGGTGAGCGAGTTCGTGGCGGCGATGGAGCGGGTGCGCCTGCCGCAGCGCGTGATCATCCCGTTCGCGGTGGTGTTCCGGTTCTTTCCCACGGTGCTGGAGGAATACCGCTCCATCCGCGATGCCATGCGCCTGCGCGGCGTGGGTTGGCGGAGCGGGCCGGTGGCCCTCGTGGAGTATCGGCTCGTGCCGCTGGTGGCGGGCATGGTGAAGATAGGGGACGAGCTGTCGGCGGCCTCGGTCACGCGCGGCCTGGGCGGCGAGGCCGTGCGGACGAGCCGCTGCCGCATCGGGTTCGGGGCGGCGGATGCGGCGCTGGCGACCGTGTTCTTGGCGTGCGCGGCGGCGACGGCGGCGAAGGGGCTGATGGGATGGTAGCGAACGGATCGGCCGCGGCCGTTTCGGCGACGCACGTGTCGTTTCGGCACAAGGGTGCGTCTGCGGGTTATGCGCTCGACGACCTGGAGCTCGAGGTTCCGGCGGGCGAGGTGGTGGTGTTGTGCGGGCGCTCGGGCTGCGGCAAGACCACGGTCACGCGCCTGCTGAACGGGTTGATCCCGCAATTCTACGAGGGCGATCTGTGGGGGCGCGCGGACGTGCTGGGCGTCGATCCGTCCGTCGAGCCCATCACGCGCCTGGCAACCGTCGTGGGCAGCGTGTTCCAGAACCCGCGCAGCCAGTTCTTCAACGTGGACACCACGAGCGAGCTGGCCTTCGGGTGCGAGAACATGGGGTGGGCCCCGACGCTCATCGACGCGGCGATGGCCGGCGTCGTCGTGCGTTTCGGGCTGGAGGACCTGCTCGACCGCAACCTGTTCAAGCTCTCCGGGGGCGAGAAGCAGAAGATCGCCTGTGCGAGCGTGTCGGCCCACGACCCGCAGCTCCTCGTTCTGGACGAGCCGGCGTCGAACCTGGACGTGGCCTCCATCCGCATGCTGGCGTCCATCGTGGCGCAGTGGAAGGCCGAGGGGCGCACGGTGGTGGTGGCTGAGCATCGCCTGGGCTACCTGCTGGACGTGGCCGATCGGTTCGTGCTCGTGGAGGACGGACGCGTGGCCTGGGAGAAGACGGCGTCCGAGATGGCCGCGCTGTCCGAGGGCGAGCTGCATGCCGCCGGGCTGCGCTCGGTGCGGCCCGTGCGCTTCGAGCGCGCCCCCGCAGGATGCGGCGGGGCGTCGGCCGCGCACGACGAGCCGGCCGGGCTCGAGGTGCGTTCCCTGCGCTTCGGCTACGAGAAGGCGGGCGCGCCGGACGTGGACATGGAAGGGCTCTCGTTTCCGCGCGGGTCCATCGTGGGCGTGCTGGGCGACAACGGCGCGGGCAAGTCGACGTTCGCGCGGTGCCTGTGCGGTCTGGAGAAGCGCGCTCGCGGCGAGGTGTCCGTGAACGGGCGCGCGTGCTCGAACGCGCAACGCCGAAGGTTGTGCTACCTGGTCATGCAGGATGTGAACCACCAGCTGTTCACCGAGAGCGTGCGCGAGGAGGTGGCGCTGTCGCTGCGCAACCGGGCGGAGGGCCCGCTGCGCGGCGAGGCGGCCGAATCCGAGATCGAGGCCGTTCTGGCCGGGCTCGGCTTGACGGATCTCGTCGACCGGCACCCGATGGCGCTGTCCGGCGGCCAGAAGCAGCGCGTGGCCATCGCCAGCGCCGTGGCCAGCGGCCGCGAGGTGTGCGTGTTCGACGAGCCCACGAGCGGCCTGGATTGGGCGCACATGCTGGATACGGCGAACAACCTGCACGGCCTCGCGGCGCGCGGCGTGACGAGCCTGGTGATCACGCACGATCCCGAGCTGGTGGCCGCGTGCTGCGACCACGTGCTGTTCGTGGAAGGGGGCCGCGCGTCCTGGTGGGGACGCCTCGACGACGCGCAGGTGGCGAGACGCGTCGAGGCGTTCTTCGGCTGAGCGTTAGGCCGCTTCCGCGTCCGGCTCGAGGTCGCGCAGGGCGGTTGCCGCGCCGGGCGCCGAGGCGGGCGATGCGTCGCCGCTCGCCGCGGAGCCGCCGCGGTGCTTCCACTTCAGCAGCAGCGCGGAGTTCACGATGACGATGACGGAGCCGGCGTTGTGCACGAGCGCGCCCACGACGGGGTTCAGGATGCCGGTCATGGCCAGCGCGATGGCGACGAAGTTGAGCCCGAGCGAGAATCCCATGTTCAGCTTGATGGTGGTCATCATGCGCTGCGAGATGGCCAGCAGGTGGGGCAGTGCGGCGATGTCGTCGCGCACGAGCGCGATGTCGGCGGCGTCGACGGCGATGTCGCTGCCCGCGCCGCCCATGGCGATGCCCACCGAGGCGCGTTTGAGGGCGGGCGCGTCGTTGATGCCGTCGCCCACCATGCACACGGGCGCGCCTTCGCGCTCGAGGCGCTCGACGGCGGCCAGCTTGTTCTGGGGGAGGCAGTCGGCCTCCACCTCGACGATGCCGGCCTGGGCGGCGATGTGGCGCGCGGCCTGGGCATGGTCGCCGGTGAGCAGCACCGGCTCGACGCCCAGCGTGCGGATGCCGCGCACGGCGGCTTCGGCCGTGGGACGCACGGTGTCGGCCAGCGCGATGAATCCGGCGGCCTGGCCGTCGAGGGCGGCGAGCACCACCGTGCAGCCCTGCTCGGCGAACGGGAGGGCCGCCGCCTGCAGCGCGTCGGCTCCGTCGACGCCCAGCTCGGCCAGCATCTCGCGGTTGCCGGCGGCGACGTCGCGGCCGGCAACCGAGGCGCGCACGCCGCGGCCGGGAACCATGTCGAACGACGACGGGCGGGCGAGCGCGAGTGCGGCGGAGGCCGCGTCCGCGGCTTCGGAGGCCTCCGCGGTTGCGGCCTCGCCCGGCGCGGCGGCCGCGCGCTGCTCCCACCCGCGCACGACGGCTTTGCCGAGGGGGTGCTCGCTCATGCTTTCCGCACTGGCGACCAGGGAATACAGCTGCTCTTCGTCCACCCTCGAACCCTCGATCGTCCCGACGGCCACCACTTCGGGGCGGCCGTAGGTGAGGGTGCCGGTCTTGTCGAACGCCACCTTGCGCACCTTCGCCAGCCGCTCGAGCGCATCGCCTTCGCGCACGAGCACGCCGAGCTTCGTCACGTTGCCGATGGCCGCCATGATGGCCGTGGGCGTGGCCAGCACGAGCGCGCAGGGGCAGAACACCACGAGGATGGTGACGGCGCGGATGATCTCGCCGGTGACGAGCCACGTGCCGGCCGCCGCGGTCAGGGCGATGACGACGATCCAGGTGGCCCATCGGTCGGCGAGGCGCACGATCTTGGCCTTGCCGGCGTCGGCCGACTGCACGAGCTCGATCATGCGGGCGAGCGAGCTGTCCTCGCCCACGCGCTGGGCGCGCATGTCGAACGCCCCGAACTGATTCACCGTCCCGCTCTTCACCTCGTCGCCCGGCGCCTTGTCGACCGGCAGCGATTCGCCGGTCATCACCGACTCGTCGATGGAGGTGCGCCCTTCCAGGACGGTGCCGTCCACCGCCACGGTTTCGCCGGGCAGCACGCGCAGCACGTCTCCCACCTGCACGTCCTCGGCGGCGACGACGGTTTCCGCACCGTCGCGCACGATGCGCGCCGTGCGGGGCGACAGATGCACGAGCCGCTCGATGCCGGCGCGGGCCTTCGCCACCGTCAGGTCCTCCAGCAGCGCGCCCAGCTGCATGATGAGCGCTACCTCGCCGGCGGCGAAGTCCTCGCCGATGGCCACCGCCGCGATGAGCGCGAGCGATACGAGCACGTCGGCCTTGATGTCGAACTCCGTCACCAGCCCGATGACGGCGCCCAGGATGATGGGCGCGCCGCACAGCACGATGGCGATCCAGGCCGGGTTGAAGGGCAGCGTCTCGGGCGCGAAGAAGCTGAATCCCAGCGCGACGGCCGACACGGCCAGCAGCGCGACGTCCTTCTTCGTGCCGCCTCGATCGAGCAGTTCTTCGAGTCGTTCCAGCAAGGGTGCGCGCATGGCCATCGTCTCCTTCGTGAGTGGTTCTCCGTTGCACTTTGGTACCTATGGGGGTATAGGTATAATACTGCGCGAGCGAAGAATTATCCAGAGGTAACTTTTGAACATGGAGGAAGGGGCGGGGAGGGCGAATCGGCGTTGCGCTGCTTGCCGGGCGCCGGGGGGGGGGCAGCGCTCGCCTGGAATGTTTCACGTGAAACATTTGTTCTGGTGGCTTGTTTAGCACGTGGCCGCAGAATGGGATCGAGCCCCCGGTCGTCCTGGGCGGAGGCGTCCGCAGGGCGCCGGTGCCGAAGGGTCCCGCGCGGTGCCAACCGGAGCGGGGAGCTCCCCTCCATCCGGCGGTCATGCGCCCCGCTTCCGTTGCTCCCCGGGGAAGGGGCGGGCGCTCGGTCGCGCGGAAGACTAGCTCATGTTGGAGAAGCGCTCGACGGCTTTGGTGAAGCTTTCGATGGTCTTGTCGGCGTCGCCGTGCTCGATGCCGTCGCGCACGCAGTGCTGGATGTGGCCCTCGAGCACCACCTGGCCGCACTTGTGCAGCGCCGACTTCGCGGCGTTGATCTGCGCGAGCACGTCCTCGCAGGGCACGTCCTCGTCCACCATGCGGTCGATGGCCTGCACCTGCCCGACGATCTTCTTCAGCCTGCGGTGCAGGTTATCCGCGTCCATGCATTGCCTCATGGCGCTCCCTTCGCTTGCGACTCGTTGCGTTCGGGTTCTCATTCTAGGCGAAAAGCGGGCTGCGTGCACGACGGCGTTTCCGGGGCGTCGTGCACGTCGATGCCGTCCGGCGCGCCGGCTGCGCGGTAGCGGCGCTCGTAGCGGGCGGCGAACACCGCGAGCAGCGCGACGGCCGCAAGCGAGAAGGGCACGCCCGCCAGGCTCGGCGAGGCGTAGGACGCGCCGGCGTTGAGCACGGCTTGGCCGATGGTGGCGCCGAACGCGTTGCCCAGGTTGAACGCCACCTGCACGCACGCCGACCCGATCATCTCGCCGCCGCCGCGCCCCACCTTCACCATGAGCAGCTGCTGCGGGCTCGATACGAAGAACATGTCGAAGGCGCACAGGAACATGAGCCCGGCCGCCGTGGCGGGCGTGCCCGAGAACGCGAAGATGAGCGCGAGCGTGATGCAGCCGATGGCCTGGCCGGCCGCCGCCATCTTGCCGGGCGACGTGCGGTCGGTGAGCCGGCCGCCCACGAGCGAGCCGACCACCATGCCGAAGCCCGCCAGCACGAGCAGCGCCGGCAGCGCGTCGGACGGGAAGCCGCCGACGTCCGTCAGCCACGGCGACACGTAGCTCCACCAGCAGAACACGCCGGTGTTGCCCAGCAGCACCGCGCCGATGACCAGCCAGGGGCCCGGCTTCTTGAGGAAGCGGAACTGGCCCGCCAGGCCCGCGTCGGGGATGGGGCGCACGGCGGGCACGAGGCGCGCGACGAGCGCAAACGAGCCGACCGCCCACACGGCGACGAACACGAACGCCGCGCGCCACGACACGAGGCCGGCCAGCAGCGTGCCGCCGGGCACGCCCACCATGTTCGCCACCGTCTGTCCCAGCACCATGATGGACACGGCCTGACCCTCGCGGCCGGGGTCGGCCAGCTCGCGCGCCACGATGGTGGCGGTGCCGAAGAACGCGCCGTGCGGCAGGCCGGACACGAAGCGCGCCGCCGCGAGCACCTCGGCGTTCGGTGCGAGGGCGGCCGCGGCATTGCCGAGCGCCACGAGCGCCACGAACGCGAGCAGCAGCCGCTTGGGCGGCACGCGTCGGCCGAACACGAGGAACAGGGTGCCCACGCACACGCCGAGGGCGTATGCGGAGATGAAGGTGCCGGCCGTCGGCACGCTGACGTGCAGGCCGGAGGCCGTGACGGGGAGGATGCCCATCATCACGAACTCGGCGAATCCGAGCGCGAACGATCCGGTGGCGAGGGCGAGCAGGCTTTTCTTCATGGGTCGGGCGGTTCCTTCGGGACGGGGAGGGGCGGGGCGCTGCGATGCGGCGTGCGCGGCGCAGCCGTGCGGGCTTCGCGCGGAGCTGGGACAGTATGCCATCGCCGCGCGCCGAGCGGTGGAAATTTGTCGGGAATATGACAAACCCTCCATCGGACGAACGCGAAACGCCGCGCCGCTTTTGGAGATTGTCCGGAGACGCTACAATACGATGGTTACGAGGTATCATTTATGAGAAAGTTTGCTTTGGATAACAACTTGGCGAAGATAGACCGCAGATAGGAGCAGCAACTATGTCCATGATCAACAAGGAAATCGACGACTTCACCGTCCAGGCGTTCCACAACGACGACTTCGAAACGGTGACGAAGGACGACGTGCTGGGAAAGTGGGGCGTGTTCTTCTTCTACCCGGCCGACTTCACGTTCGTGTGCCCGACCGAGCTGGAAGACCTCGGCGCGCTGTACGACAAGTTCCAGGAAGCGAACTGCGAGATCTACGCGGTGTCGTGCGACACGCATTTCGCGCACAAGGCGTGGCACGACGCGTCCGAGAACATCAAGAAGCTGCCGTACCCGATGCTGGCCGACCCCACGCACAAGCTGGCTGACATCTTCGACGTCTACATCGAGGAGGAGGGCGTGGCCGAGCGCGGCAGCTTCGTGGTGAACCCCGAGGGCAAGATCGTGTGCTACGAGGTGAACGCCGGCAACATCGGCCGCAACGCCGCCGAGCTGCTGCGCCGCGTGCAGGCCAGCCAGTTCGTGGCCGAGCACGGCGACTCGGTGTGCCCCGCCGGCTGGGTGCCGGGCGCCGAGGTGCTGCACCCGGGCATCGACCTGGTGGGCAAGCTGTAAGGAGCGTCGCCGGCCGCTCGGCCGAAAGATGCGATCGCGAGCGCTGCGACGGGGATGCCGTCGCGGCGCTTTTTTGCGCTCGGCGACGGCTGCGCACGCGGAGAAGCGCCCGGGTCCGCAAGGGGTCGAGCGCTTCTCCGCGTGCCCTCGAAGCGCCGCATGCCGCGCGCATCCCGTCCGTTCGTTACCTTCCTGTTGACTTCGTCTGCACCACGCTATACTCTTCGAGAATATTTTATAGGGAAAATATTCTTGATACAGGCGAAAGGAAGGCCATGGACGGTTCGGTGCCGGAGTCCGCGCTTCTCGAACGCTCGCACGCGTACTGGTCACAGCGGGCGGAGGAGTACTCGGCGCTGCACGACGCGTCGCGCCACGAGGCGCTGCGCGACGCCTTCCGCGCGCTCCTGCGCGACCTCATGCCCTGCATCGAGGGGCGGCCTCCGCGCGCGCTCGACGCGGGGTGCGGCTCGGGCTTCATGTCGCTCATCCTGGCCGAGCTGGGATGCGACGTGACGGCCGTCGACTTCTCCGAAGACATGCTGGCCGAGGCGGCGCGCAACGCCGCGCGGGCGGGCGCGACGTCCATCGCGTTCCAGCAGGCCGACGTCCAGCGCCTCGATTTCGACGAGGGCGTCTTCGACTTCGCCGTCTCGCGCAACGTGCTGTGGGTGCTGCCCGACGCGGCCGCCGCCTACGCGGGCATCCTCCGAGCGCTCAGGCCGGGCGGCGTGCTCGTCAACATCGACGCGAACTACGGGCGGGCCTTCAACGCGGCCGTCGAAGCGGGGGACGAGCCCGTGCATCCCACGCAGAGCGCCGCGCAGCTGCGCGAGCGCAACGCCATCGCCGCCGACCTGCCCGTCACGCGCGCGCAGCGGCCGGCGTGGGACCTGGCGACGCTGCTCGAGTTGGGCGCGTCCGAGGTGCGGTGCTTCCAGGACGCGGAGCGGCTGCTGGGCATCGAGGCCGCCGATCGCTTCTCCGCGCAGGCGAGCGCGCAGGAACGTGCCGCGCTGTTCATCGTCAGCGCGCGAAAGTAGCGCGCAGGGGCCGCTCGACCGGGGAAAAGCCGGCTGAACGTATAGAGGGTAGGGAATTCGCAACGAAAGCAGGAAGACCATGGAATTGTTCTCGCGCCGCACATTTCTGAAGGGCACGCTCGTGGGTATCGGCAGCGTGGCGGCCTTCGGCCTCGCCGGCTGCTCGTCCGCACCGCAGGACGAGGCACCCGTCGCCGACGGCGGCGACGCCGAAGGGGCGGCGAAGGCGACCGAGCCCGTATCGCAGGAGGATTGGACCTTCGAGGACCAGGCGGGCACCACGGTGACGGTCAGCGTGCCGGTGCAGCGCATGGTGGTCATGCAGCACCACTCGCTCGACATGTTGGCCCAGCTGGGCATGCAGGACAAGGTGGTGGGCACCGAGAAGAACTGGGAGGGCGACCTGGGCGCGTACATGCGCGACGTGTTCCCCGGCATCGACGACCTGCCCACCCCGGGAGACTTGACCGATTGGAGCGTCGAGGCCATCGCCGCGCTCAAGCCCGACGTGGTGATCGCCGCGTCGCAGGCCGACCCCGACGCGATGAAGCAGGTGTCCGAGCTGGGCATCCCCGTGGTCGTGGTGTCGCTGCGCGGCGAGGGCAAGCAGGCCGAGGCGCAGAACCCGCGCCTCGCCGACGCCGATGCGGCTTACACGGAGGGCTGCCAGTGGGCCATCTCCACGCTGGGCCGCCTGACCGGCGCCGACCAGAAAGCCGGCGACATCTGGAAGATGTGCCTGGAGAGCCGCGCCATCGTGGACGAGGCCATCGGCCAGATGGACGACGCCGACCGCATCCGCGTGTTCGTGGCCAACACGAAGGAGCAGACCTACGGCAACGACAAGTACGTGGGCTGCCAGCTTCTGCGCGCCGGCGCGGTGAACGTGGCCGCCGAGGACATCCAGGGCTACAAGCCCTACACGTTCGAGATGCTGGCTTCGTGGGATCCCGAGGTCATCATCGTGCAGGACCGTTACATGGACGTGTACGATACCATCACGGCCGACGCGAAGTACCAAGAGCTCCAGGCGGTGAAAAACGGCAAGGTGCTGTTGGCCCCGTATTGGACGAAGCCGTGGGGCAACCCCGATACCGACTCCATCGCGCTGGGCGAGCTGTGGCTGGCGAACCAGTTCTACCCGGAGAAGGTGAGCGCCGACACGGTGCGCGAGTACGCGGAGCGCTTCTACCGCGACTTCTACGGCGTCGAGTTCACGGGCACCGTGTAGGCGATGGGCGACGCGAAGGCCACGGCCCGGCGCGGCCTCGACGCGGTGACGGTGGCGGTGCTCGTCGCGCTGCCGCTCGTCTTCGCGGTGGGGTCGCTCGCGCTGGGCGCCTATGCCATCAGCCCGCTCGAGGTGTGCCAGATCATCGTCGCGCGGGTCACCGGGCAGGACGCCGGCGTGGACGCGATGGCGGCGAACCTCGTGTGGGAGGTGCGCATGCCGCGCGTGCTGGCCGCCGCCATGGTGGGCGCGGGGCTGTCGGCCACGGGCGCCCTGTTCCAAGGGCTGTTCAAGAATCCGCTTGCCGCGCCCGACACCCTCGGCGTGTCGAACGGCGCCGGATTCGGCGCGGCGCTGGCCATCGTGCTGGGGCTGTCGGGCTTCGGCACGCAGCTGGGGGCCATCGCGTTCGGCCTGGCGGCCGTGGCGCTGGCCTTCGCCATCGTGGCGCGCGGGCGCGCGTCCACGGTGACGCTCATCCTGTCGGGCATGCTCATCGGGTCGCTGTTCTCGTCGCTCGTGTCGCTGCTCAAGTTCGTGGCCGACCCCACCGAGAAGCTGCCGCAGATCGTCTACTGGCTCATGGGGTCGCTGTCGGGTGTGGGCTACGACGCCCTTTTGGCCGTGCTGCCGCTGTACCTCGTGTTCATGGGCGTGCTGTTCCTGTTCCGCTGGAAGGCGAACGTGCTGAGCCTGGGCGACGCGGAGGCGCGCTCGTTCGGCATCGACGTGGGGCGCGACCGCGGCATCATCATCGCGTCGTGCTCGGTGGTGACCGCGCTCACGGTGAGCATCTCGGGCATCATCGGCTGGGTGGGCATCGTGGTGCCGCATCTGGCGCGCATGCTGGTGGGGCCCGATTTCCGGCGGTTGCTGCCGGCCTCCATCTCGCTGGGCATGTGCTACCTCATCGCCATCGACGACCTGTGCCGCACGGTTTCCGCGTTCGAGATACCCATCGGGGTGATCACGGGCATCATCGGCGTGCCCATGTTCCTGTACTTCATCTACCGGAGAAAGGTTGCGTGGTAATGCGTCTCGACATCGACAACCTGAAGTTCTCCTACGACGGCGGCGGGCGCTCGGTGATCGACGGCCTGTCGCTGACGTACGAATCGCCCGAGGCGCTGTGCATCCTCGGATCGAACGGGACGGGGAAGAGCACGCTTTTGCAGTGCGTCATCGGGGCGTTCAAGCCCACCGGCGGCGAGGTGCGCATCGACGGCAGGCCCGTGGGCTCGTACGCGATGCGCGACCTGGCGCGCCTCGTGGCCTACATCCCCCAAACGCACGTGCCGGCCTTCGAGTACCCGGTCATCGACGTGGTGACCATGGGGCGCACGTCCATCATCGGGCGGTTCTCCACGCCCGGCGCGGCGGACGAGGCGTGCGCGCTCGAGAAGCTGGACTTCCTCGGCATCGCGCATCTGCGCGACAAGCCGTACACGCAGATATCGGGAGGCGAGCGCCAGCTGGTGATGATCGCCTCGGCGCTGGCCCAGGAGCCCGACGTGCTCGTGCTGGACGAGCCGACGGCGCACCTCGATTTCGGCAACCAGTACCGCTTCGTCAAGCTGGTGGAGCAGCTGTGCGCCCAGGGCATGGGCGTCATCATGACCACGCACTTTCCCGACCACGCCCTTGAGCTGGGCGGCACGACGGCGGTCATGGGGGAGGGCCGCATCACGTGCGCGGGACCCGCGCGCGAGGTGATCACCCCCGAGAGCATGGGCGCGCTCTACGGCATCGAGGTGAACGTCGAGCGCATCGGCGGCAGGAGCATCTGCATCCCCGGTCCCTTGGAGGGGTAGGGGCGCGCGGCGCGGGAGACCTCTTGCGCGAGCGGGCTTCGGTGTTACAATTAAGTTAGCTGTATGTAACTATTGGCGGGGCTGCCGCGCGACGCCTCTCGGTCGCGTCGCCGCCGCTCCGCCCGCCACCGACCGCCCGTCGCGAAAGGACGCTGCCATGAACGCATCGACCGCCATCGTCCTGGTCCTCATCCTCGTCATCGCCGTGTTCGCCTGTCGGCGCATGTTCAGGGTGTTCTTCGGCACATCGGACTGCTGCGGGGGCGGCGGGGGCGGCGGCGCGAAGTCGAAGCGCGTGCGCGTGGCCGACACGGACGAGGCGCACTACCCGTACGTCCAGGACGTGCAGGTGGGCGGCATGACGTGTCCCGCTTGCGCGAACGCGGTGGAGAACGCCCTGAACGCGCTCGGGGACACCTGGGCCCGCGTCGACGCGGACGCGGGGTCGGCGCACGTGCTGTCGAAGCGGCCGCTGGACGCCGAGGAGATCAGGGACGCGGTCGCCGGCGCCGGCTACTACGTGGCGCGGCGATAGCGCCGGCCGCGACCGCGCCGCGGCCGGGGCGCCTTTCCCCTACGCCGAGAACAGCTTACGCACCTCGGCCACCAGCTGCTTGCGGGTGAACACGACGAGGCCCAGCAGGAACACGCTGGCGACGAGGGCGCTCACGTTGGCCAGCACGTCCCAGGTGGTGAGCCCCAGCGCGGACAGCGCGAGCGGGATGAGGCCCAGCGCCACGTCGAACAGCAGGTACTTGGCGTAGCCCGACACGAAGGTGCCGCGGAACACCGCGAGCAGCACGCCGTCGAACACGAGCGCCAGAAGGCAGATGCCGGGGATGACGAACGTCGTCACCACGAGGTTGCGCGACACGAGGAACCACACGGCGGCGATGGCCAGCAGCACGAGGAAGTAGCGCACCACCACGCGCAAAAAGTCGGGCGTGTGCGTGATGATGTTGCGCACGAACAGGTAGTTCACCACGAGGCCGAGGCACACGGTGAGCACGATGTCGCCCGGCAGGCCCAGCAGGTTGCCGAGGAACAGCATGACCAGCAGGCATGCCCCGGTGGCGAACGCCAGCACCGCCAGCGCCAGCGCGCCCGACTTGCGCACCTCGTTGCGCGGGAACACCGACGGCGACGCGTCGCCCTCGAGCTCGGACTGGCACAGCGGGCACCGGTCGAAGTCGCCGGAGAACCTCACGCCGCATTTTTCGCATCGCTTCATCGGCCGTCGTCCTCCCTCGCGTCCGTCGCTTCGCCGCGCGCGGGACCCTGCCCGCCCAGGCGCTTCATCGACGCCTCGATCTTCGTCTCGATGCGATCCTCGGCCACCTCTTCGCTCGTCTTGTTGAGGTTGAGCGTGCCCTCGATGCCGCGCCCCGAGAAGAACCGGCAGAAGTTCTTGATGATGTCGGGGTTCGAGTACACCGTGGATATGCCGATGCTCAGGTCGTCGCCGAACGAGCACGCCATGAAGTTCATGCCGGTGGTGGACGTGAGGATGTTGACGTCGCGGAGGTAGGGGGCCAGCCGCTCGTCGATGCGGATGGTGCCGAGGTTCGACATCGTGGTGGTCACGTCGCGCGCGGCCACGCGGTCGGCCAGCTCCAGGATGGCGTCCTTCACGAACAGCGGGGCCAGGCGCAGCAGCGGGTTCTTCTCGAGCTTGATCATGCGGTTCATGCGGCTCTTGAGCTCGTCGGCCTGCGTGGCGGCTCGAAGCTGGTCGTGGATCTGGCGCGCCACGACCTCGACGGGCTCGTCCTCGTCGCCGGGGATGTAGGACACGAAGGCCAGCCCGAAGAAGTTCTTGACGGTGGTGGACTTGAAGAAGCGCCGCAGGTCGACGGGCACGTCCATGCGGATGGCCCGCTGCCGCTCGCGGCGCGGCATCTCGGCGCGGATGGAGCACATGATGACGGCGATCAGCAGCGCGGTGAGGCTGACGCCGCAGTCGTGCGCGAGGTCGAGCACGCGGCCCGCGGGCAGATGGTACTCGAAGAACGTGGGGTCGGCCTTGTCGCGCCAGCCGGAAAGGCGGTACACCTTCGGCGCGCGCGTGGGGGCGGCCTTGTCGCGCTCGAAGTACTTGTCGAAGCTGTTCTCCGCCTTCTGGTGGTCGGAGCCGTCGTACTCGGGCGACACGCCCTCCACCCCGTAGCGCTCCTCGATGTAGGCGTGCAGCAGCGCCTTGAAGAAGCTCAGGGAGCCGCGCCCGTCCGACACGATGTGCGACACCTCGAGGTTGATGCGCGCGGCGTGGTAGCTGACGCGGAACAGCACGCTCTTCGCGTGGACGTGCAGGCCGTAGCACAAAGGGAGGTTCTCGCGGTGCACGGCGGGCGGCTCGGCGGCCTGCTCCAGGTAGTGCCAGAACATGCCGCTGCGCAGGCACACGTTGAAGTTGGGGAAGGCGGACACCGTCCTCTCGAGCGCGCGCTGCAGCGTCGCGGGATCCACGTCGTCGCGCATGGTGGCCGCGTAGCGGAACACCGTTTGAGCCGAGCTGCCCGCCTGGGACGAGTAGAACTTGCCGACGTTGTCTAGTCGGTACCAAGTATCCCGAGCCATGCGGGTTCACCCTCCTGCGCAAGCTCTTCGCCGTCGAGGAAGTGCTTGATGATGCGGTACGTGTCTTTGACCAGGCTGAGGATCGACGGGTACAGCAGGTAACCGTGCACGGCGTCCAGCATGCGGTAGCATTGCACCTCGCCGCCCTCCAGCTCCAGGCGCCCGGCGTACGCCTCGCCCTCGTCGCGCAGCGGGCAGTACTCGGCGCTGATGACGAGCGTGCGCGGCTGGCCCGACAGGTCGGGGTCGAGCAGCGGGGCGAAGTAGGGGTTGTCGAGGTCGGCGGGGCAGGAGCGGTACAGCTCCATGTAGCCCTCGATGTCGCGCCAGGTGAGCAGGTAGTCCTCGCCGTTCTCGCGCACCGAGTCGAACCACGACGTGAAGGGGTCGTGGTCGTTGTACGTGACGGGGTACAGCAGCATCTGCGTGCGCGGCTCGAAGTCGCCGCGGTCGCGCGCCATGAGCGACAGCGCCGCCGCGAGGTTGCCGCCCGCGCTGTCGCCGAACAGCACCACGTGCTCGGGGTCGACGTCGGCCAGCAGCGTGCCCGCGTACAGCTGGCGCGCCACTTCGTAGCAGTCTTCGGCCGCCTGGGGGAAGCGGTGCTCGGGCGCGCGCCGGTAGTCCACCGACACCACGCGCCGCTCCAGCTGGATGGCCATGGTGGTGCACGCGTCGATGTAGAAGTCCACCGTGCCGTTCACCCAGCCGCCGCCGTGGAAGAACAGGATGGTGCCGCGGGAATCCTCGCACACCTTGAGCCCCTCGGCGAGCGAGAAGTCGAAGTCGAGCGGGGTGAACACGCGCAGCGGCACCTCGAAGCCGTCCGGCATCGTGGCGGTGGCCTCGTCGATGCGGCAGCGGGGGTTGGGCAGCACGAGCTTGGCGCTGACGTCTTCGGCGAAGCGCTGCGCCTTGTAGAACTCCCTGATGTCGGGCCGAAGCCGCGTTGCTGCCTTGAATGCAGCGAGAACCGCCTTGTTGATGGGCATGCGATGCCGTCCTTTCTCGGAAGCCCATCGTAGCATAAGCGCGCCCCGGCAAGCAGAGCGTTACGCAAGGCTCACCCAAGAGAGGAGGGCGGGCGCGTTCACCGGCCCTCCCGCGCACCGCGCGCGGCATGACCCCATCCCCGGGAGCGCGCACCCTCCCGGGAGCGCGAACGGGTGTTTCACGTGAAACATCCGTTCGTGGCGCGGCTACTCCTGCACCTTCAGCGCCAGGGGCACGCGCTTGATGCGCCTCGTGTGCAGGAAGGCGACGACGGCGTACACGGCCACGCCGATGAGCACGACCACGACCAGGCGGTCGGCGGGCGTGAACACCTCGATGCTGCCGTTGTACTTCATGAACACCACCTTGAGCAGGGCCGTGATGCCGCCGATGACGAGCGGCAGGCTCACCAGCAGCGACGCGATCACCGTCACCGTGATGGAGTGCAGGTACAGCTTGTTGATCTCGCCGTCGCGGTAGCCGAACACCTTCATGTACGAGATGGCCCGCGCGCTGCGGTCGATGACGGTCTTGGTCAGCAGGTACATGAGCACGAGGTAGACGAGCACGGCGGCCGCCACCAGCATGCCCACCATGTCGCCCATGGAGTCCCGCATCTGCGCGCCGATCTTGTCCATGTCGGCCGGCGTGAGGTCGCTGGCCAGGTACCGCTCGTCGAGGTCGAGCGCCTCGTCGGACGCGTAGCCGTTGAAGTGGCCGGCGTCGTTGCCGAACAGCTCGTTGAAGTCGTCGAGCGACATATAGACGGCCGTGTCCGTGGAGCCGCCCACCACCGAGGTGGGCACGAGGTCGTAGGACGTGTCGGCGTACGCATCGTCGAACGTGGCGGGTTCTCCCACGACCATGCCGCACTTCTCCGCCAAGCCGCGTCCGACGGCCACCTTGCCGCCGCCTACGTCCACGTCGTCCCAGTAGCGCGAATCCTCCTGGACGCCGTACACGGTGACGGTCTCGGCGCCGCTGTCGAGGGGCCGGGCGGTTTCCAGCTGGGCGGCCGCGTACTTCTCGGCCTGCGCGATGGCGGCGTCGGCGTTCTCCCGCGTGTTCACGGGGTTCGCGTCGGCATCGACGCCGGCGGCCTTCTGCGCCAGCTTCGCCAGCTCCGTCGGGTCCATGGCCTCGAGGTCGGCTTGCGATGCGGTGGCCAGCGTCGTCGCGGCGGCGAAGGCCTCGCGCTCCTCGGCGCTCGCGTCGATCTCGAGCGGCGCCTTCAGCGTGTACTGGTGCTCCGCCGCCAGGTTGTCGCGCAGCGAATCGGCGTAGTGGTCCATCGTCGGCATCATGCACAGGCCGAACAGCAGCAACAGGCTGGCGAACGCTATCCCCACGAACAGCGTGGCGAAGTGCGAGAGGTTGCGCAGGAACACGCGCAGCCGGAAGCGGGCGACGAAGCCCAGGCGCTGGTTGAGGCGCATGCCGCCGCGCACGCCCGCGCGCGCCGTCTCGCGGCGCAGGAACTGCAGGGGCGTGCAGCGCAGCTTCCGGCACAGGCCGACGAACGTGATGCCGATGAGCAGGGCGAACGGCAGCACCGTGGTCAGGAGGAACACGCGCCAGTTCCAGAACGCCTCGTAGGGAGGCAGGCTGTAGCTGTTGTAGTAGAGGTTCTTCATGGGCTCGGCGAGGGCCGTGTAGCCCAGCACGTTGCCCGCGACGGCGGCCGCCAGCCCCACGAAAAGCGGCAGCGCCAGGTAGTGGCCGATCAGCTCGCGCTTGCGGTAGCCCGAGGCCAGCAGCGTGCCGATGATGGCGCTTTCCTCGTCGATGGTGGCCGAGGTCAGCACCACGAACACGAACGCCATGATGATGACGATGAGGAACAGCAGCACCTCCCACATGAGCTGGTCGCCCTCGACGTCCTCGCCGGGGTAGACGATGCCCTGGTTCGCGTCGGCGTCCACGAGGTCGGTGAGCACGGCGCCGTTCTCGCCGAGCGCCTCGACCAGGTCGCTTTCCAGGTCGGTGCGGTCGGCGGGCGACAGGCCGCGGTCGTCGCAGACGAACGAGTAGGTGAACGTCTCGCTGCCGGACAGCCCGTCGAACGCAGGCGCGTCCACCACGCCCGAGCTGAACGTGAGCGTGTTCATGACGAAGTCGCTGTTCTTCTCGAAGAGCGCCGCGTAGTCGGGCAGCGTCATGATGCCCGACACGGCGAAGGCCCGCCCGTCCACCTGCACCTCGTCGCCCACCTCGATGCCGTTGTGCTCGCAGAAGACGCGGTCGAGCGCGATCTCGTCCGCGCCGCGTGGGGCGCGGCCCTCGACGTAGGCGGCCTCGTTGAAGCCGGTGCGGTTCTGGTGGATGCGCACGACGGCATCCTGCACGCCGCCGTCCTGGGCGAGCGCCAGGTCGTAGCTGAAGTTCTCGTGCACGGTGACGCCGAGGTCCTCCACGGCCTCGACGGCCTCGACGGGCGCCTCGAAGCTGGTGGTGAAGCGGCCGTCCTCGACGACGTAGGCGTCGCGCATGCCGTCGATGATGCGCTCAATGCTGCTGGCCGCCACCAAGAAGCCCGAGACGAGCGTGATGGACACGGTCATGAGCAGGAAGATGCCCAGGTACTTGCCCAGGTTGTGCTTCAGCTCGCGGGGCAGGCGGCGGACGAGGGGAGAAGGCACGGCGCACCTACCATTCCAGGTTGCGGGCGGGCACGAGCGCGGCGTTGCGCTCGTCCTCCACGAGCGAGCCGTCGCGCAGGCGCAGGATGCGGTGCGCCATGTGCTTGATGGCGTCGTTGTGCGTGACGATGACGATGGTGCAGCCGAAATCGCGGTTGACCTGCTCCATCAGCTCCAGGATCTCCTTCGAGGTCTGGTAGTCCAGCGCGCCGGTGGGCTCGTCGCACAGCAGCAGGCCGGGGTTCTTCACCAGCGCGCGGCCGATGGCGCAGCGCTGCTGCTGCCCGCCGGACACCTGGCGGGGGAACTTGTCGCGGTGCTCCCAAAGGCCGAGCGAGTGCAGCAGGTCGTCGAGCGGCAGGGGGTTCTTGCTGAGGTAGCGGCACACCTCGATGTTCTCGCGCACGGTGAGGTCGGGCACGAGGTTGTAGAACTGGAACACGAAGCCCAGCTCGCGGCGACGGTACTCGCCGAGGTCCTTGGCGGAGAGCCCCGTGAGCTCGCAGCTGCCGACGCGGATGCTGCCGGCGTCGGCGGGCTCCAGCCCGCCCACGAGGTTGAGGAACGTCGACTTGCCCGAGCCCGACGGCCCCAGCAGCACGCACACCTCGCCCTTCCCGATCGAGGTGGCGATGTCCTTGAGCACCGTCACGCGGGCTTCGCCTTCTCCGTAGTGCTTGTACAAACCGTCTACCGTGAGAAAAGGCCGGGCAGGCGAGACGTTCGTGCTCTGGTTCATGGGCGCTCCTGTGCGGATGGGTATAAGTTAGATGCATCAAACTTTATAGCACTCGCCCTCGGACAGCGCAAGGAAGAAATACCTTTCGGAACACGAACGAATGTTTCACGTGAAACATTCGAAGCCGCGCAACGCTTCAGCGCGAGGGGGCGCGGCGGGCGCGGAGGGTGCAGGGGGCACGGGGCGGCCGGGGCGCGGCGGGCGCGGAGGGCGCTGGGGGCTGGGGGTGCGATGGCGCGAGGGGCGCGAGGCGGCCGGGGGAGGGCGGCCGGGGGAGGGCGTACGCAGAGGGCGTACGCAGAGGGCGGCCGGCCGCGCCGCTGCGCCGCTGCGCGTTTTTTGCCGCGCTGGAAGGGCGGGTCTGATTTCGTTAAACATTGTTCATTGACAATCGTTCAATGGCGTGGCATGATCGACGAGGAACGACGGCGAGGCGGAAGGGCGCGACGTGGTGCGAACGGTGAAGGATCCGGAGGAGCGGAAGCGGGACATTCTCGAGACGGCCATGGAGCTGTTCGTCGAGCGCGGCTACGAGGCGGTGTCCATGCGCGACATCTCGCACGCGGCGGGCATCACGCCGGGGCTGTGCTACCACTACTTCGACTCCAAGCAGAAGCTGTTCTCCGCCGCCCTCGAAGCGTACGCGGAGGAGTGCTGCCGCGACTACCTCCGCATCCTCGACGATGCGAGCATCTCGCTGACCGACAAGATCGACGCGCTGTTCAGCGCCGTCGCCGACGAGGGAAGCCTGCGCTACCACGAGTTCTTCCACGAGGAGGGCAATCGGGAATTCCACCGCCAGCTCGGCTTCGAGCTGTGCGACCGCATCCGCCCGCACATGGTCGCCGCCCTCAAGGCCGACGCGCGCAAGCGCGGCGTGACGGTGGCGTCGCCCGAGGTGCTGGTCGATTTCATCACGCACGGGCAGATGAACATCCTGACGAGCGCGAACGCGCCCGACCCCGAGGCGCTGGCGCTCGTTCGGAGCTACGTCTACGCGCTCCTCGATTCCCAGACCGCGCCGCTGGACTAGCCGCCCCATCCCGCCACACCCGCCCCGGCCCGCCGGGGCATTTTTCGAACCGATGATTGAACAGCGTTTAATGAAGCGAAGGACACAGGAATGCAACGAGACGAACGAGGAAAGGAGCAAGCATGAGCGAATCGACAGACGGCGTCGTGCGCGACGCCAAGGAGGTTTCCCGGCAGGCGTTCGACGCGCAGGCGCCGACGTACGACGACGACATGAAGGGGGAGCACGCGCGCCGGCTCTACCCCTACGTGCTGGAGGAGGTGGCGGCCGCCGCGCCCGCGCGCGTGCTGGACGTGGGATGCGGAACCGGCGCGCTCGCCCAGCTGGTGCTGGAGGCGCTTCCCGACGTCGAGCTGGACGGGATCGACCTGTCCGCGGCCATGCTCGACCGCGCGCGGCAGCGGTTGGGGCGGCGCGCCGCGCTGCACCAGGCGGACAGCGAGCATCTCCCCTTCGCGGACGAGACGTTCGACGTCGCCTACTGCAACGACTCGTTCCACCACTATCCCGACCCGCGCCGCGCGGCGTTCGAGGCGTGGCGGGTGCTGCGCCCGGGCGGCGTGCTCGTCGTGGGGGAGTGCTGGCTGCCGGCCCCGGCGCGCACGGTGATGAACGCGTTCATGCCGTACAACAACGAAGGCGACGTGCGCATATACTCCGAGCGCGAGCTGCGCGATATCCTGGGGACGTGGTTCGGCGAGGTGGGGTGGAAGCGGGCCGGTTCGAACGCGTGCCTTGCGAGGGCGGTGAAATGAGCGGGTTGACCCCGGCCCTCGCGCGCTACCTGCTGGCCATCCGGGACGGCGTCGAGCGGCGCGTGGAGCTGGCCGACCGGCTGGAGGTTTCCAGGCCGAGCGTGACGAAGGCCGTCGAGCGGCTCGAGGCGATGGGGCTCGTGACGGAGGGCCGCGGCCATCGTCTGGCGCTCACCGCGCAAGGCGACGAGGAGGCGCGCACCCTCGCGGCGTCCGTGGAGACCGTCGAGCGGTGCCTCGTCGCCCAGGGCATGGCTCCCGGCTGCGCCCGCCGCATGGCCTGCGAGGGCGCCTTCGTCCAGCCGTGTCCCGTGCGGTACAGATAGGCAATAGAATATGTTGCTATTTCAAATAGCAACATATTCTAACCATTGTAAGCAACGTATTTTGTTGCTATAGTTGCTGTTCCAGATGACAATCGGTAAGGAACGGCTATGGATCACTATTGTGCGCTCGTCGCCGAGGTGCGCGCGGCGCGAAGCTGCGGCGATCGCGATCGCGAGGCTTTGCAGCTCCTCATCGCGGACGCGCTCCCGTATCTCAACGCCCTCTTCGAGGCAGGCATCGAGAAGGACGTCGCCTTCGGCCGCGCCGACGAGGTACAAGGGCTGTTTCGCGACCCCTTGACGGCGTTTCTGTACTACCGCATGCTCGGCTTCATCCTGGGGTTCGACGTGCTGTGCGGCGGCCTGGGCGTGGGGGCGTGGAGCGTGCGCGTCGATTCGGGCGGGTCGGCAAGCCAAGACGGCCCGGCTTACCGCAACGCCCGCGCCGCCCTCGCCGAAGCCGGGAAGGGCCGGCGGTTCGACGTCGCCATCTGCTCGGGCAACCTGTTCGACGACATGCTGGTCACGCTCATGGACCATGCGCTGAGCATCTGCAGGATGAGAACCGCCGTGCAGAACGAGACGGCGCTCGCGGTGGAGCTGCTCCGTCCGCTCGTCCCCTCCGGGCAGGAGGATCGGCCGCCCGCTTCCGCAGAGCGCTTGTCGGCGCTCGGGCTGTCTGTTTTGAGCGGTTGGCGAGACAACAGGGGCCTGATAGGCAGGGCGCTCGCGTGCGGTTCGGCGGGCACCCTGTTTCTCGCGGGGAAGCCGAGGGCCCTCGGCCGGCTTTCCGGGACGTCCTCCGAGTTCGAGCTGACGGGAGGCGACCTCGTGGGGGTGTCGTACGGCCTCGCCGAGATCGCCCGCTCGGCGCGCCAGGGCATCGACCGCCACCTGTCGCAGGGTCGGGTGGCGCAGGAGCGAAACGCCGTCGCGCTCCTCGCGTTCTCCCTCGACCAGCTGTTCGGGCGGTGACCGGGCGGTGACGCCCGCCGCTCGACGAACGGCGGGCGGGCGAAGAAGCCTTACGGCAGGTCGATCACCGTGGTGGTGCTGACGGGGGCTTCGGGGGACTCGGTATCGGCGCTCCAGACGCTGACGGCGGGCGCCGGATCCTCGCCGGCGTCGACGGCGTCCATGAGGGCCTTCCACTCCTCGGGGCTCTCGGGCACGAGCCACACGCCGCCGAGCTCCTCGATGAAGTCGCCGTAGTAGGGGCCGGTGGTGCCGTACACGGTGATCTCGTCGCCCGAAGCCAGCTCGTCCGCCCAGGCCAGCTGGTCGTCGAGCGGCACGTTCGTGGTCACGAACCCCTGCAGCAGCGTGAGCAGCGCGCCGGTTTGCGTCGGATCGGCGTACGCCAGCTCGATGAACTCGGTCATCATCTGGCGGTCGACCACCTGGCGGATCATCTCCTGCTGGTAGCCGGTGTCGCCGTAGCCGGTGCGCGCGCGGGACAGCGCCATCGCCCTCCACGGCGTGAGCGTCTGCTCGCCGGCGTCGAACACCTCGTCGGGGTAGTCCTTCGTGTAGAAGTTGTACGTCAAGCCGTAGGGCAGGTCCAGGTCGAGGCCGCCGAAGTGCTCGACGATGCTCTGCAGCCCGTCGAACCCGACGACGACGTACTGCGACACGTCCACGCCCACGACGTCGGACACGGCGGCGCACTGTTCCTCGGGCCCGGCGATGGTGAGCATCTGGTTGAGCTTCGAGGTGTTGCCGTCGGGGAACACGTAGGCGGTGTCGCGCGGCACGGAGACGAGCGTGATCTGGTGGCGCTCGAAGTCGAGGCGCATGAGCATCATGAGGTCGGCGTGGCCGGGCGTGTACTGCTCCCAGGAGTCGTCGCCGATGACGAGGATGTACTCGGGATCGGGCGCGGGCGGCTCCGGCGTGTCGTTCACGACGAGCTGCTCGGTCGGCGCCGGCTGCGCGTCGCTTTCCTGCGGGGCCGGCGCGGAGCAGGAGCCCAGCACGACGGCGAGCGCCGCCGCCAGCGCGACGAGCAGGGCGAGCAGCCCCGGACGGACCTTCGATGTTGTGCGGCGCTGTGCGATGGCGACCATGCGAACCACTTCCTCGTACGAATGCTGCGTGACGTTTCCGCCTATGATACCTGATAGGCGAACCGACGGGGACGTGATCGGGCTCAACGGCCCGTCGGCGGGCTAAAGGTGATTACAAAAATAATTGAATGAAACGCGATTGGCTTCCGGGAAAAACGGCATGCGATAAAGTCAGACCGGTGCAAGGTTCCCTAGAGTCGAGAGTGCGTTTATTGAACATCAAGCAGATCAGATACTTCGCCTCCGCGGTTGCCCATGGCAGCTTGACCGCGGCGGCGAAACACGAGTACGTCAGCGTGCAGGCGATCTCGAAGTCGCTGAGCGACCTCGAGCGGGAGCTGGGGTACTCGCTCTTCTCGCGCAAGAGCCACGGCATCGCCCCCACGGCGTTCGGCAACGCGTTTCTGCGGGAAGCGACGTCGGTGCTCAAAGGGTTCGAGCGTCTGGAGGCGTTCGCAACGTGCTGGGGGGGGGCTCGAATCTCAGAGCAAGGTGTTCCATATGGCGCTGTGCCTGCCGCCGTTCTACAACTTCGATCAGACGTGCCGTCGCATCGCCGCGATGGCGCAGCGGATAACCAACGCGAGCGTGACGGTGTCGCTGGCTCCCAGCGGCAAGGGCCTGAACGGGCTGCACGTGGGGAGGTTCGACGCGCTCCTCACCCTGGGCGCGGTGTCGCACCCCTCCGTGGACTGCGTGCCCGTGGGCGCCGTGCCGCTCGGCGTGTTCATGGCGAAGAACCATCCCTGCGTGGCGCGCGACGAGGTGCGCCTCGACGACTTGAAGACGTATCCCGTGCTGACCTCCGAGGGCTTCGAGCTGTTCAACGACGTGGTGGTGTCCACGTATCGCAAGCGCGGGGTGGACATCGCGTGCTCGCCGATGACCTCGCAGGAAATCGATCGGTTCCTGCGCGAGCGCCTCGGCTTGGTGCTGGCCGTGGGCATTCCCGCGCTCGGCGGCATGCTGCCCGGCGCGACGATGCGGCTCATGCGGCCCGAGGACGGCTTGCCGATCGCGATTTGCCTGGTCACGGCAAAGGGAGTCAAGCGTCCCGAGTACCGGGCGCTCGAGGGCACCCTCGCCAGCGGCTTGAAGGCGCTCGCGGGCGAGGCCTTCGAGTAGCGCTTGGCGCGCCTCTAGCGCGCGTTCGCGCGCGGCGCGTCGGCGGCCAGCGCGTCGGCGGCGAGGTGCAGCGCGTCGAGGATGCAATCGTTGCAGCTGCGCAGAGGCTGCCTCGTCTTGATCCCCTTGAGCTCGGGGCACAGCGTGGAGCCGTTGTGCGCGCGGAAGTCGGCGACCAGCTTGCGCATGATGCGGTAGGTGCCCTGCTTGCTCGTGGGGTCGTCCTTGCCGTTGCTGTTCGCCAGGCCGATGATCATCGCGGCGCCCGTGAGCGCCCCGCAGGTTTCGGTGAGCCCGCCCATGCCCGCGCCGAGCGCCTCGGCGGCGCGGAAGCACTGGTCCTCGTCGGCGCGCACGGCGGGCGCGAGCGTGCAGGCCACCGCCTGCGCGCAGTTGTAGTTCATGCCGTGCAGCTCGAGCGCGCGTCGGTCGAGCGCCTCGCGGTCGGCCAGCTGCGCCGTGCGGGGATCGGCGTTCGTCATGGGTGCTCCTTTCGTGTGATCGTGGCTATGATAGCGCTTCGCCGCGCTACACGGTATCATGGCCCGAAGGTTTCACGTCGATCGGTTCGGAAGGGGCGTTGTGGGCGCGCAGACCATTCTCATCGTGGAGGACGACGCGGA
Source organism: Eggerthella hominis (assembly GCF_014287365.1). NCBI lineage: Bacteria > Bacillati > Actinomycetota > Coriobacteriia > Eggerthellales > Eggerthellaceae > Eggerthella > Eggerthella hominis. The sequence goes on along the minus strand of NZ_JACOOA010000005.1, from coordinate 277,405 downwards.
CATCAACGCGCTGCTCGCGAAGATCGCGGCGCGCGAGGGGTTCGCCACCGTGCAGGCGTACTCGGGCACCGAGGCGCTGCTGCGGATGGAGCGCGCGGCGTTCGACCTGATCCTGCTCGACATGATGCTGCCGGGGATGGAGGGCTCCGAGCTCATGGCGCGCCTGAGGGGCGAGCTGGGCTCGTCGGTGCCGGTGATCGTGGTGTCGGCGAAGGCGGGCTCCGCCGACAAGGTGGGCATGCTGGCCGCGGGCGCGGACGACTACGTGACGAAGCCCTTCGACCCCGACGAGGTGGCCGCGCGGATGCACGCGGTGCTGCGCCGCGCCGCGGGCGGGGCCGCGGCGGCCGGCGGGTCGGGCGCGAGCGCGGGCGCGGGCGCAGCCGCAGCCGACGTGCTCGCGCATCGCGACCTGCGGCTGGACGTCGCGTGCAGGCGCGTGACGCTCGGGGGCGCCGAGGTGGCGCTGACCGCGCACGAGTTCGACATCCTGCACGTGCTCATGCAGGCCCCCGACAAGGTGTTCTCGCGCGAACTGCTCTACGAGCTGGTGTGGAAGAGCGGCTACTACGGCGAGGAGAACGCCATCAACGTGCACGTCAGCAACATCCGCAAGAAGCTGGCGGCGGCGGGCGCCGAGGGCGACTACATCAAAACCGTGTGGGGCATCGGCTTCAAGCTGGCGTGACGGGGCGACGGTGCATCTTTATGCTTTCCTTATTCTTTCTTGAGGACTTATTTCCAGCCGGCATCGTAGAGTGCTCCCCGAAGCGAAACGCAAACGGGAGAAAGGGAGCACGGGCATCATGGACGCGGTAATCGAAACGAGGGGGCTGACGAAGCGCTACGGCGGCTTCGCGGCGCTCGACGACGTGAGCATCTCCGTGCGTCGCGGAGAGATATTCGGGCTGGTGGGCGACAACGGCGCGGGCAAGTCCACCCTGTTCAAGCTGCTGTGCGGCCTGGCGTTCCCCACCGAGGGGGAGATGCGGCTGTTCGGCGCGCACGAGCGCGGCGAGGTGGAGCGGCAGCGGGCGCGCATCGGGTGCATCATCGAGAGCCCCGGGTTCTACCCGCAGCTCAGCATCGAGAAGAACCTCGAGTGCTGCCGCATCCAGAAGGGCGTGCCGGGCAAGGACGCGGTGGCGCGCCTGCTGGACGCGGTGGAGCTGGGGCACGCGAAATCGCGCCGGTGCAAGGACCTGTCGATGGGCATGAAGCAGCGGCTGGGGCTGGCCATGGCGCTGATGGGCGAGCCCGAGGTGCTGATCCTCGACGAGCCGGTGAACGGCCTCGACCCCAGCGGCATCGCCGAGATCCGCGCGCTGCTGCAGCGGCTCAACCGTGAGAAGGGCATCACCGTGGTGCTGTCGAGCCACAACCTGCCCGAGCTGGAGCAACTGGCCACCGAGTACGCCTTCCTGCGTCAGGGCAGGCTCATGGAGCAGGTGAGCGCCGAGCAGCTGCAGGCCCGCTGCGCGGACTGCATCGACATCGCGGTGTCGGACGCCGAGCGCTATCTCGTGCTGCTGGAGCGCGAGCTGCATCACGAGCGCTACCAGGTGCTTCCTGACGGGACCGTGCGCATCTTCGACCCGCAGCTGGAGGCGGAGGCGTACAGCCGCCTGGCCGTCGAGCAGGGCATGGGCGTGTCGCGCCTGGAGCGCCGTCGGACGTCGCTCGAGCAGTACTATTTCGAGTTGAAGGAGAAGGGGGCCGCGTGATGCTGAACTACGTGAAAAGCGAGTGGTACCGCATCGTGCACGGTCGCGAGCTGTACCTGTTCACCGGCGCGCTGTGCGCCATCGTGCTGGCGGGGAACGTGCTGCTGTGGGTCATGTCGACCACGCCCGACTTCCCCTACGCCACCGTGCGGTTCTCGATGAGCAACCTCATCTCGATGCTGACGTTGCTGTTCTTCATGGCGGGCTTGCTGGTATGGGTGCTGTTCGCCGACGACCGGAAGGACGGCACGTTCAAGAACGCCATCGTGCACGGCTGCTCGCGACGCGACCTGTTCGTGGGGAAGTGCCTCGTGGCGACGGCGCTCGGGCTGTGCGTCATGGCCGTGGTTTTGGCCGTGTACGTCGGCAGCGCGGTGCTGCTGCTGGAAGGCTCGACCGAGGCCGTGTTCATCCTGCTCAAGGGCGTGGCGGCGGCGTTGCCGTTCACCGTGGCCTGCATCGTGCTGGGCGTGGCGGTGTGCTCGACGCTGCCGAAGACCATCGCCGCGTTTCTGGTGTGGCTGGCCATCGTGAGCATCGTCCCCGGAGTGTTGGGCGTGATCGGGATGGGCGTCGAGCCGGTGGCCCGGTTGGCAAGCTGGCTGCCCGCGAACTTCTTCTCGAGCGAGGTGGCCATCAACCAGAGCGGCCTGGCGCAGTTTCTGTGGGATACGCCCGCGGGGTTGGCGAAGTGCATGATCGCCGGGTTCTCGGGTATCGTGGTGTTCGGCGTCGCGGGGCTGTGGCGCGCGAACAGGGCCGAGCTGTAGGGGCCGGGCGGGGAAAGGTGCGGGCATGACGGTGGTTCTCGGGGTGCTGGCGGCGGTTGCAAGCGCGTGCGCGGCGTACTTCGGCGCGCGCTACCTGCTGCTCAAGCGCTCGCTTCGGCAGGTGAACCGCGACTTGTCCGAGATCGTGGAGCGCCTCGAGGACAACCGCATCGTGAAGCTGCCGGTGCCCGATGCCGAGCTGGAGGCGCTGCTGGGCACGGTGAACCGCGCGCTCGAGGGCATCCGGCGGCAGGCGGTGGCCTACGCTCGCCATGAGGCGGAGCTGAAGACGCAGGTGGAGTGCATCAGCCACGACCTGCGCACGCCGCTGACGGCGATCCTGGGGTACCTGGCCCTCGTGGACGAGGACGGCGTGGACGCGGAGACGCGCGCGTCGCTGGCCACGGTGCGGCGCAAGGCCGACGCGCTGCAGCGCCTCGTGGCGCAGTTCTACGAGCTGTCCCAGGCGCGCAGCGAGGACGCGCCCTTCGAGCGGGGCGCGGTGGAGGTCGGGCGCCTGCTGCGCGAGTCGGTGGCGGGGCGCTACCGCCTGTTCGAGGAGCGCGGGCTGGAGGTGCGCCTGAGCGCGCCCGACCGGCCGGTGACCGTGCAGGGCGACGCGAACGCGCTCGAGCGGGTGGTGGAGAACCTCGTGCACAACGCCGGCAAGTACGCGCGCACGACCTTCGACGTGGAGGTGATCGAGGGGCCGGGCAGCGTGCGCGTCGTGTTTTCGAACGACGTGGACGCGCTGCCGTCCGGCGACGCGGAGCGGCTGTTCGAGCCGTTCTACACCGCGGACGCGGCGCGCTCGGACGCGTCGTCGGGGCTGGGCCTGGCCATCGCGCGGTCGTTGGCGAGCCGAATGGGCGGCACGCTGGACGCGCGGTTCGAGCGGGTGGGCGACGCGTCGTGGTTGCGCTTCGACCTGCGGTTGGACGCCGTCGAGCCCGACCTCGGCGCGCGTTTCTAGCTTCGGTCCGCTGCGCGCGCGGGCTCGTTCGATTCGAGCTCGTGCCCGAACAGGGCGAGGTAGCGGGTGCTGATCTCGTGCGCGCGGGTCATGTCCTCGACGCCGATCTCCTCGACGCAGCGCATCTCGATGGCGCGCAGGGCGTCCATCATCTCGTTGCAGTGCCGGGCGCCCTCGGCGGTGAGGGCGTGCAGCTTGCTGCGCCTGTCGGCGTCGTCCTGGCGGTGCTCGGCCAGCCCGCGCCGCTCGAGGCCGGCCATGATGGAGCCCACGGTCTGCTTGGGGAGGTACAGCACGGCGGCCAGCTGCTTCTGGCTGATGCCCTCCGGATGCTCGCCGAGGAGGTAGAGGATCGACATCGAGTGGTACGATTCGCCGTAGCGCTTCGCGAACTCGCCGTACAGGTAATCCATCTGGAAGAAGTCCTCGTACATGTCGTCGAGGCACTGTTCGATGCGCTCCATCGCCTTCCTTCCGCCGTCGTGCGCACATTTAGTCCGATCTCAGACGATACTAGCAGAGCGACGGGGAATTGCAAGGAGGTGCACGGGACGTTCCCGTTCCGACACGACCGCGGCCGCCCCGGAAGGCGGCCGCGTCGGATAAGGGGGCAGGAGAGGGAGGGGTCCCGCCCCCGTGCGTCAGTGCGCTCGCGGTTAGGCGAAGTCGAGCTCGCCGATGGTCGTGTCCTTGGCGCACGCTTCGCCGACCAGCTGGCCGAACGTCACGCAGCGGCCATGGCTGACGCCGGGGCAGTGCACCGGGTAGTCCTTGCCGAAGAAGTCGCCCTGCACGTTGCCGATGGCGAACAGGCCCTCGATGGGCTCGTCCTCGGCGGTGAGCACCTGCGAGTCGGCGTTCACGTGGAGGCCGAACGGGATGGTGAGCGTGGAGCACACGTTCTTCGTGGCGTAGAACGGCGCGGTCTTCACGGGCGCGAGCCACTGCGCGGGCACGTCGAAGTCGATGTCCTCTCCGGCCTCGGCCATGCTGTTGTAGCGCTCGACGGTGGCCTTGAACGTGTCGGCCGGGATGTCGAGCTGCTTGGCCAGGTCGTCCAGCGTGTCGGCCTTGATGAGCTTGCCGTTGCCCAGCCACTTCTCCATGACGGCGTCGAGGCCGTCGGTGAAGCGGTCGAAGCGCTCGGGCTGCTGCTGCATGAGGTACGTCTCGTAGTCGCCGTCGAAGATGGACCATGCCACGTTGCCCGGGGTGTTCATGCGGGCGTTCGTCAGCATGGGCTCGAAGGGCATCTCGGCGCCGTAGCGCTCGCCGTTGGCGTTCACGGCCAGCCAGCTCATGATGAAGGACGTGAGGTTGAACTCGAGCGTGTCCAGCGTGAACTGGTGGATCATCGGCGCGGCTTCGCTCTTCGACAGGGCGGCCCCGGCCCACATGCCCATGGTCAGGCCGTCGCCGTTGTTGAAGCCGGCCGGCGCGTAGCAGTTGGAGTCCGAGCGGTTCGAGATGGGGCAGAACGCGTCGATCATCTCCTGGTTGCCGCCGATGTCGCCCGTGGCCAGGATGACGCCCTTCTTGGCGTTGTACTGCACGTGCTTGCCGTCCTTCGTGGTGGCGATGACGCCGGTGATGCCGCTTGCCGCGTCGCCCACGAGCTGCGCGGCGCGCGCCTCGAACACGAATTCGGCGCCGTTGTCGACGGCGGAGTTGTACACGAGTTCGCCCAGCGTCACGTTGACCGGCTGGCCGTCGTCGCGGGCGTCGTACTTCTCGCCGCCGCGCACGAACGACACGGCGTCGGGGTAGACGCGCCAGTGGTCGGACAGCGTGGACCAGTTGCCGTACTTCGCCGTGCCGGACAGCGCGGACACCATGCTCACGCCGTTCTTGGAGCCCAGCTCCTCGATGTAGTCGAACACCTCGCCGGAGCGCGAGGCCCACACGTAGATGAGGTCGTAGTTCGTGGTCTGATGCGAGGCTTGATGCAGGAAGCGGGTCGCCACGCGCGGGTCGAGGTCGAAGCCGTTCGCCTTGTGGTACTTGCTGCCGAGGTGGCCCACGTCCACGCCGCGCACGGAGAACGTGGTGTTGCGCTCGATGACCACCGTCTTGGCGCCGTTGCGAGCGGCCGCTTCGGCGGCGTTGATGCCCGCGAGGCCGGCGCCCACGATGACCACGTCGTAGTCCTGCGTCTCGGCCACGTCGGAGATGGGCTCGGGCGCCACTTCCCACGTGTGCTTCGCCGCGGCGTCGCCCTTCGACGAGCCTGCGCCCGCGCTGCCGGTTGCGGCGTCGGAGGACGCGGCGGGGCTGCATGCCGGCAGCGCGACGGCCGCGGCGGCGGCAGCGCCGGTGACGAGCGCGCCCTTCAAGAAATTCCTGCGGTTGATATCCATTCAGATACCCCTTCCCTCAGGACCCCTCGGGGGTCCGTATCCCTTGGTCCCGCTGAGCGGGCTGCGCAGCTGTGCGCTGCGCTGGGATCAGGGTGCGGGTTGGGGGCGCGCCCGCGCAACGCGCGATTCGCCTTATTTTGCAATATCAGGTGTCTCCCGTGACTTATTCCGCCCGCTCACGTGATTCGGGTGACGGCGTCTGATCAGGCGAGAAGACGAAATCGATGAATTGCTGGCGATCGTGCACGCCCGCCTTCTGGTAGATGTGCCGCACGTGGGTGCCCACGGTGTTCTCGGAGATGCTGAGGCGCTCGGCGATCCAGGGCTGGGTGCGCCCGTAGGCCAGCAGCACGCCGATCTCGCGCTCGCGCGTGGTGAGGCCGATGCCGTCGAACCACGCGTCGAGGCGCGCTTCCTGGGTTGCGCGCTCGTCGCCCGAGAGGTCGGGGCGGGCGCGGCCGAACAGCATCCACATGTCCTCGCTGCTGAGCAGCAGCACGGTGGCGATGACCACGAGGTAGCCCACCACGGTGGTCTCGGCGGCCACGTTGCCGTGCATCGTCTCGTCGTTGCCCACGAGCATGATGCCCACGACGGCGCCCACCACGTAGCACAGCACGGCCAGCAGCCGCATGAGCGCGATGGTTTTGAGCGGGTCGCGCGATTGCGCGTAGGAGATCTGGGAGAACGCGACCCAGATGAGCAGGTCGAGGATCGTGTAGCCGCTGATGATGATGGCGCCCGACACCCAGAACAGGTCGGTGCCGAACAGGAACGCCATCAGCATGAAGCCGGCGATCATGGCCAGCAGCCCCACGCGGTACACGGTGCTGGCACGGCGCTCGGCCAGCACGACGATGGCGAAGATGAGCACGGCCGTGATGCCGCGCGCCACCTGCACGAGGATGCCGTTGGAGTACCCGCCGCTGGCGATGGGCGAGAACGACACGAGGTGCTGCAGGTAGCCGAAGCCGGTCATGACGAGGGCTACGGCGCACAGCAGCATCATCGACGTGCCGAGGTGCACCTTCAAGCGCGAGCGCAGGCCGCGCTTCGGCCGCGGGTCGAGCGGGGTGGTGCGGCGATAGGTGCGCAGCTCGGGCGCGATGGCCACGAACAGCGCGCCGGAGACGAGGGGCAGCAGCGCCGAGAACACGGCGGCGGCCTCGGGGATCATGAACAGCAGCGGCGTGTCGATGACGATGGCGCAGGCGAACCCGCCGGCCACGTAGGGCGTGGCGCTGCGCTCGCCGTCGTGGCAGTAGGCGGCGCCCCATCCCAGCTGGTACGTCGCCATGAACGCGCCGGCGCACAGGCCGCCGGCCGCGAGCGCGATCCAGTTGTGGTTCATGCCGGCCAGCAGGAACAGCAGCGAGCCCGCCGTGCCCAGCGCGGCGAACGCGAGCGGCACGCGCTTCTGCGCGAGCAGGCTGTTGCATGCCGCGGGTTTGACGAGCGCGAGGGCGAGCCAGGGCAGGCTCAGCCCGAACACGGCCACGGCCGCGAGCTCCGCCATGAAGCCCTCGGCTTCGGGGCGGACGAAGAACAGGCTCATGAACAGCGCGTCGAGCCAAGCCCAGAAAAACGCCGAGCCGATGATGATCTTGATGCCGGTCGTGCCGTGCACCCGTTCCAGCAGTTTCATGCGATTCCTCCCTAGACGCAGGCGATTATACCCCAGCGCCCCCGTGCGTTTGCGGCTGGCCGAAAGGTGTACCCTGCGCGTGATGTCCGGCCAACCCGAATCGCGTTCGCCCCCTGCCGAATGTTTCACGTGAAACATTTGTTCGTTGGCAATGTTTCGGGGGGGGGGGCGAGCGTTTGCGGCGCGACCCCCGATGCGAACCTGGTCGGGTGCGTCCAGTACCCCCCCCCCCTTTTTTTTGCGGGTCGGGCTGTTTCTGCCGAATCCGGTACGTTCTTGCCATCTGCGCCCTCTTCGAAGACGGAGGGGAGGGCGAGGACGTGAAGCGCGGGGCGGATTCGGATCGCCGCGCCGCCGCGCCGAATGTTTCACGTGAAACATTTGTTCTTGTACGTTGCGGGCGCGTCGCCCCGCCCGCGCAGCGCCGCGCGTGCCCCCTCGACCGCCTTCCCGGCCGCATGCGCCGTTTGCCTCGTTTCCGCCGATGTGGTGCTTGTTACGCATTCGTTCCCCAATATGTTGCGATTTTGATAACATATTGTGCTACCATGGTCGCTCCCACAACGCACCGTAACCGGAGAACGAAGGACCGATACCATCATGCAGATTTCCAAGCGCAACGGCACGACGGAGCCCTACGTCGTCGACAAGATCAAGCGCGCCATGGGCGCGGCGTTCGCCAGCGTGGGCACCCGCCTGGACGACGAGGAGGCCGACCGCCTCGTCGCGGGCATCGAGCGCGCCATGGGCGACGCGGCGCGGGCCGCAGGCGACGCCATCGCGGTGGAGGACGTGCAGGACCTCGTGGAGCGCGCGCTCATGGAGGCGAACCACTACGAGGAGCTGAAAAGCTACATCCTGTACCGCGAGGACCGCGCCCGCAAGCGCGCGGCGCGCGAGCGCCTGTGCGCCCAGCTGCCGGACGTCTCCGCGCTGCCGGGCGTGCTGGCGGCGGTGCAGAAGGAATTCCCCGGCGAGGAGTACGAGCTGGCGCACCTGAGCGCGAAGTTCCAGTCGTTCGCCAAGCCCGACGCCACCGACGACCAGAAGCTGGCCATGCTCGTCAAGGCGGCGGTGGAGCTGACCACGCAGGAGGCGCCGCGCTGGGAGATCATCGCCGCGCGCCTGCTGATGGTGCAGTTCGACCGCGCCCTGGCCGAGCGCTTGGCGGCCCGGCGCATCGGCACCTTCTCGCAGAAGGTCGCCTTCCTCGCCGAGGAGGGCCTGTACGGCGACTACATCCTGCAGCGCTACACGCCCGCCGAGCTCGACGAGGCGGCCGGCTTCATCGACCTCGGCCGCAACGACCTGTTCACCTACGCGGGCCTGCAGCTGCTGCTCGACCGCTACGTCATCCGCACGCATCAGGGCGCGCCGCTCGAGTCGCCGCAGGAGATGTTCCTCGGCATCGCGCTGCACCTCGCCATGGAGGAGCGCGCGGACGAGCGCATGGGCTGGGTGCGCCGCTTCTACGACATGCTGTCCACGCTCAAGGTGACCATGGCCACGCCCACGCTGTCGAACGCGCGCAAGCCGTTCCACCAGCTGTCGTCGTGCTTCATCGACACGGTGCCCGACAGCCTGGACGGCATCTACCGCAGCATCGACAACTTCGCGAAGGTGAGCAAGTACGGCGGCGGCATGGGCCTGTACTTCGGCAAGGTGCGCGCCAGCGGCAGCGCCATCCGCGGCTTCGACGGCGCGGCCGGCGGCGTCATCCGGTGGATTCGCCTGGCCAACGACACGGCCGTGGCGGTGGACCAGCTGGGCATGCGCCAGGGCGCCGTGGCGGTGTACCTGGACGCGTGGCACCGCGACCTGCCCGAGTTCCTCGCCCTTCGCACGAACAACGGCGACGACCGCATGAAGGCGCACGACGTGTTCCCGGCCGTGTGCTACCCCGACTACTTCTGGCAGCAGGCGCGCGACAACATCGAGGGCGACTGGTACCTCATGTGCCCGCACGAGATCGCCACGGTGAAGGGCTACGCGCTGGAGGACTGCTTCGGCGAGGAATGGACGCGCAAGTACCTCGAATGCGTGGCCGACGCGCGCATCAAGAAGCGCGTCATCCCCCTCAAGGACGTCATCCGCCTCATCATCAAGAGCGCCGTGGAGACGGGCACGCCGTTCACGTTCAACCGCGACGCGGTGAACCGCGCGAATCCGAACAAGCACCGAGGCGTCATCTACTGCAGCAACCTGTGCACCGAGATCGCGCAGAACATGGGCGCCATCGAGCAGCTGGAGCAGCGCATCGAGGACGTAAACGGCGAGCAGGTGGTGGTCACCGTGACGAAGCCGGGCGCGTTCGTGGTGTGCAACCTGGCCAGCCTCTCGCTCGGCCACATCGACGTGGACGACCCGCAGGAGCTGGCGCAGGTGACGGAAAGCGCGGTGCGCGCGCTCGACAACGTCATCGACCTCAACTTCTTCCCGGTGCCCTACGCCGAGATCAACAACCGCCAGTACCGTCCCATCGGCCTGGGCGTGAGCGGGTACCACCACCTGCTGGCGAAGCACGGCATCCGGTGGGAGAGCGAGGAGCACCTTGCGTTCGCCGACCGCGTGTTCGGCGACGTGCACTACGCGGCGGTGCGCGCCAGCTGCGCCATCGCGCGGGAGAAGGGCGCGTACGGCTACTTCGAGGGAAGCGGCTGGCAGACGGGCGACTACTTCCGCGACCGCGGGTTGACGGAGGGGCGCTGGGCCGACCTCGCGCGCGACGTGGCCGAGCACGGCCTGCGCAACGGCTACCTGCTGGCCGTGGCACCCACGAGCTCCACGAGCATCATCGCCGGCACCACCGCGGGCCTCGACCCCGTCATGAACCGCTACTTCCTCGAGGAGAAGAAGAACGGCCTCATGCCGCGCGTGGCGCCCGAGCTGTCGATGGACACGTTCTGGTACTACAAGAACGCCCACCTCATCGACCAGGCGTGGTCGGTGCGCGCGTGCGGCGTGCGCCAGCGCCACATCGACCAGGCGCAGAGCATGAACCTCTACATCACGAACGAGTACACGTTCCGCCGGGTGCTCGATCTGTACCTGCTGGCCTGGGAGGAAGGCGTGAAGACCATCTACTACGTGAGGTCGAAGAGCCTGGAAGTGGAAGAATGCGAAGTGTGCTCGTCGTAATGCGTTCCGTCGGCCTGCCGGCCGGCGGAACCTGTCGACAGGCTGCGCCGCGAAGCAAGTCCCCGAAGAGCGCCCCTCGCTGACCGACTACGCCAACCTGCGCGTTGATATGCGCCCTGCGGGCGCATGGAAGGAGATAGCCTGCAATGTCTCAACTCAAGAAGAAGCCCCTGTTCAACCCGCTGGGCGACACCGATGTGCTCGACCGGCGGATGATCGGGGGCAACACGACGAACCTCAACGACTTCAACAACATGAAGTACGAGTGGGTGAGCGACTGGTACCGCCAAGCCATGAACAACTTCTGGATACCCGAGGAGATCAACCTCGGCGTGGACATCAAGGACTACCGCAAGCTGCCCGCGCCCGAGCGGCGCGCCTACGACAAGATCCTGTCGTTCCTCATCTTCCTCGACAGCCTGCAGTCGGCGAACCTGCCCAACGTGGGCGAGTACATCACCGCCAACGAGGTGAACCTGTGCCTGGCCATCCAGACGTTCCAGGAAACGGTGCACAGCCAGAGCTACAGCTACATGTTGGACACCATCTGCGAGCCGCAGGAGCGCAACGACGTGCTGTACCAGTGGAAGGAAGACGAGCACCTGCTGGCGCGCAACGAGTTCATCGGCAACCTGTACAACCAGTTCCAGGACGACAAGAGCCCCGAAGCGCTCGCGCGCGTGCTGGTGGCGAACTACATCCTGGAAGGCGTGTACTTCTACAGCGGCTTCATGTTCTTCTACAACCTGGGGCGCAACAACCTCATGCCGGGGTCGGTGCAGGAGATCCGCTACATTAACCGCGACGAGAACACGCACCTGTGGCTGTTCCGCAACATCCTGCTTGAGCTCAAGGAGGAGGAGCCCGCGCTGTTCACGCCCGAGCTGGTGGAGGAGTACCGCGCCATGATCAAGGAGGGCTGCGAGCAGGAGATTCGCTGGGGCCACTACGCCATCGGCGACGACGTGGCCGGCCTCAACAAGCAGATGGTGACCGACTACATCCAGTACCTCGGCAACCTGCGCTGCACGCAGCTGGGCTTCGAGCCGCTGTACGAGGGCCACGAGCGCGAGCCGGAAAGCATGTCGTGGGTGAGCCAGTTCTCGAACGCGAACATGATCAAGACCGACTTCTTCGAAGCGCGCAGCACCGCCTACGCGAAGTCGAGCGCCCTGGTGGACGATTTGTAGGGAGCGCGGCGCAGGTGCGGGCGGCGCGGTCGACGGCGCTGGCACGACCTGGTTGGTTGGCGCCGCTGCACGGCTCTCGGCTCCTTGTGGGCGCAAAAGCGCTCCCATGACAATTTTCGCCGGTCTGGTTCTCGGCGCGAAGCCGGGAGAAATTTCGCCACCTGGGGTTTCAGGCTCTGCCGAGGCTGCGGCGCGCGCCGCATGCGCCGCGAAATTGTCATGGGAGCGCTTTTGCGCCCACGTTGGCGCGGCATCGTGGGCGGTTGCCGGGCGTTTCGTTACAGCGTCAGCAGGTTTCGCTGGATTTCCTCGCACGCCGCTTCGGGGACGTCGGCCGACTGCGCGAAGGTTCTCCATTCCCGGACGGCCCCGTTCACCTGCTCGGTCAGCTCCAAGGCGCGGATGCGCGGGATGTCCATGGCCTTCGCCGCAGCGAGCAGGTCGTCCAGCCCTATGTTCTCGGCCTTGCCTGCAACGGTCATCTGGTGGCGGGACAGCCACTTGTTGCCCGGATCGTTCGCGTACGTCACGTCGTATGCCGGGGCAAGGCTCCATGTTCCGCGCCTGTCCATCAAAAACGACAGGTTCTTCACGTGGTCGTCCTGGTTCCTGGCCAGAACGTTGAACGTCATTCTGAGGTACAGCTGCTCGAGGCTGTCCTGGCCGAGATTCAGGCGTCGCATGACGCTGGCGGCTTGCTCGTAGCTGTGCGCCGCCGGAGCGTTGAAGTCGAAATGGGCGAGGCCGCCGAGGGTTTGCATATGCAGCTTGCCGCCGTCTGCCGTCCGATCGAAGCGCCTCGTCATGAAATGCCGGCGCCCGTTTTCCTCGAACAGCTCGCACGCGCTCATCTCGAGCCCCGCCGCGATCGCCATGGTGTAGTAGGCGAACTCTATGCGCGTGTACGCAGGTCGATCGTAGGAATCTCCCTTGTCCTTATTCTTCTCGACGCCGTCGAACTTGATCAGCCAGTGCTCGTATCCAGGATCGGCTGCTACCTGCCCCGAGCGAACGTCGTTCGTCGTTCGGTTCCAGGCGATCACGGCTTTCGCGCGGGCGCCCCCGGCCGACGTTCCCACGCTCACCAAATGGGCGAGGCCCTTGGCGTCCATGGTCTCGCGCATTCCCTCGCGCCGGTTCAGCACGTCGTTCGCGACGCCGACCAACGCGTCGATGTCGACGTCGTCGTTGCGGGCGAACCGGTCGTAGGAAGGCTCGTACTCCAAGGCGCCCATTCCGCGTTTGCCGGTATAGAGCAAGCGCTCGACGGCGCTGAGCCTCCGGTAGTCCCTGCCGTGTTGGGCCAGATAGCTGTCCAGCAGGGCGTTGCCGAATTTGTCCGGCAGCGAATCGGCCAGCATGCCGGGCAAGCCGTGGAACGACTCGCCGTTGAGGGTGGGAAACGAGTAGAGGGCGCCGGACAGGGGCATCTCGAGCGGGGAGAGCTCGATGCCGCTCAGCGTGAAATCGGGGTCGTAGTTGAAAACGGGGATGTCGTCGACGTCCTCTTGCTGGACGGCTCCGATGCGGGTGCCCCACAGGGAAACGTTTGCCGCGATCATCGTTCGTCACCCCACGTCCAACCCTTGTTCGGCTGCGCGCTTTTCGAGGAGGCGGCCCGCTTGCGTTTCTGCCGCCCGTCGAATGCCTCGGTGGGCGCCATCCGGTATTCGGGAACCAGCAGGTCGATATTGCGAAGGATTCCCAGCGATCGCAAGATGCCGAGAAAGCCGTCGAGCGCGATGCCGTCGCCCGACTCGAGGCGCGCCACCGTGCGCGAGGAAACGCCGCTTTTCTTCGCCAGCTCCGCTTGGGTGAGCCCGAGCGCGAGCCTTTGGTCGCGGATGCGCTGTGCGAGCTCCGAAAGCACCGCCGTGTTGTTCTCGTAGCCGGTCAGTTTCATATCCACCTCTTTATATGCCATATTTGTCTGTTTTACGCTGCTATTCTATAGTAATCTGCCATATTTGGCTAGTTGCTATTGTTTGATTGAGATCAAGGCGAAACGTTTCCGTGGGCGCTCGCCCGCACAGGTTATACTGTCACCCTATGGAAACCGACGAACCGAAGCGCGGCATACGGAAGTTCTTGCTCAAGCGGATGCTGTTCATCCCGCTCGGCATCGTCGCGCTTGCGGCGACGATGGTGGCGCGGGCGAACCCCGACGCGGCCGAATGGTACAGCCAGGCGGTGTACCCCGTGCTGTCCAGCGTCGTGGGCTTTCTGCCGTCGCTCGTGGGGTTCTCAGTAGCCGAGTGGGTCACGGCGCTGTTCCTGCTGTTCTGCGCGGGGTACGTCGTTTACTGCATTCGCAAGATCGTCGTGAGCAAGGGCGCGCGCCTCATGGCGGCCTACCGCGGCGCGATGGGGGTGGTGGCCATCTGCTGCGTGGTGTACTTCCTGTTCACGGCCTTGTGCGGGCTGAACTACTACCGCTACACCTTCACCGAGCACGCCGGCTACGACGTGGAGGAGGCTGACGCCGATCCGGCGCAGCGCCAGGAGGAGCTCGTGGCGCTCACTGCTTCGCTCGCCGGCGAGCTGGGGCAGACTCGGGCGCTGCTGGGCGACGACGCGGACCTGTTCGAGGCCGAGCCGGGCCAGTTCGAGCGCTACGCGCAGGAGTCGGTGGAGGCCATGCGGAAGCTGGCCGAGCAGTACCCGGTGCTGGAGCGGCCGCTGTACTCGCCGCCGAAGCCGGTGCTCGCCTCCGAGCTGATGTCGTACGCGAACATCGGCGGCATGTTCTTCCCCTTCACGATGGAGTCGAACATCAACGTGGACAACCCGTCGTTCGCGATCCCCTGGGCCATGGCGCACGAGCTGGCGCACCAGTGCGGCTTCATGCGCGAGGACGAGGCGAACTTCATCGCGTACCTGGCGTGCAAGGAGTCGGACGATGCGCTGATGCGCTACAGCGGCTACCTGCTGGCGTACGACAACGCCATCTCGGCGCTGCGGAAGGTCGACCCGGAGGCGGCGAGCGCGATCGCCTCGGGGCTGTCGGCGGCGGTGCAGCGCGACCTCGCCCAGCGCGCGGAGCACTGGGCGAAGTACGAGGGCCCGGTCCAAGACGTCTCCAACGCCGCCAACGACACGTACCTGAAGGCGAACAACCAGACCGACGGCATGCGCAGCTACGGCCGCATGGTCGACCTGCTGCTGGCCGAGCAGCGAGCGGAGGGGGAGGGCGCCTAGCCCCAGAACCCTGCCGCCTCCACCTCTTGCAGGATGACCTCGGCGGGCAGCAGCGTGGCTTCGGCAATGTCGGCGCCGGTGGCGTCCAGGTAGCAGCGCACCAGGTCGTAGCCGCAGGCGTATCCGGCGCAGTAGGGCAGGCCCACCGTCGGGTAGCCCTGCGCCGCGGCGATCTCGTCGCCGTAGAGGTACGCCGACAGCCCGGCCATGCCCTGCACGTCGAGCGCGGCGCGGATGGCGGGCTTGACGGTGCTCTCGAGCACGTCGGCACCCGTCTTCGTCACCCAGGGCCCGGCGTTCTCCTCGCCGTACAGGCTGACGGCGAAGTTCTCGGCCAGCCCTTCGCTCACCATCATCTCGCCGAGGGTGATGTCGTCGCGCCAGGCGATGAACTGGAAGCGCACGTTGTGGTTCGTCTCGTGCGCGAGCGCGGCGGGCAGCCGACGCACGGTGTCGTCGCTGGGCACGAGCCACGCCAGCACGTAGCCGGGGATGCCGCCGTCGCCGCAGTAGCCGTCGCTCGCGGCCAGCGCGGGGTTGTCGGGGTCGCCCAGCAGGATGGAGAACAGGTAGTCCTGCACGCGCAGCTCGATGCCGCGCTCGACGAAGCGGGCGAGCGCGCGCTCGACGGCCTGCCGGCTCGCGCGCCACAGGTCGTCGTCGGCCAAGCGCCGGACGGCGTCGGCCCAGCTTTCGTCCACGCGCGCGGGCGGCAGGATGCCCAGCATCTCGCTGGCCATCACCACGTCGTAGCCGCCGGGCTGCGCGGAACGCAGCGGCACGCGGTAGCAGTCCCATTTCGCCTTGAACGGCGCCATGAGCTCGTGGCGGTAGATGTCGGCGCGCTTCGCGGGCGGTGCGGCGATCATACGCGCGTACGCGTCGCCCGTGCGCAGCGCGCGCACGGCGGGCAGCGCAGGCGACGGCGAGGCGGCAGGTTTCTTGTGGGACATGGGCGTCTCCTCTCATCGGGGAGGCCAATCCTACCCCCTCACGTCGCGTGAGGGTCAACGCCTTCGTGCCCTTTTTCTTCTCGACGCTCCCCATCAGGCGGAAGGGCTATAATAACCCCATGTCAGCCGAAGGGGAGGAGCCCTCATGATCGTGCTTGCCGTCGTGGTCGCGCTTGTCGCGCTGCTTGCAATCGTGCTGGTGGTGAACGCGGCGCGGCTCAAACCGACGCCCGTTCCCGACCCCCTGCCCCCGAGCGGCATCGAGGGCGACGACGCCGCGGTCGCGCGCTTCCAGGAGCTGCTGCGCTGCGAAACCGTGTGGGACCTGCACAACCCCGACGCCGACCGCAGCGCCTTCGACGAGTTCGTCCCGCTGCTGCGCCGTTTGTACCCGACGGTGTTCGAGCGCCTGGAGCTGGAGCTGATCGACGGCTATGGCATCTCGCTGTTGTGGAAGGGTGCCGACCGCGCGCTGGCGCCGGTGGTGCTCATGGCGCACCATGACGTGGTGCCGGCCGACGCGTCCGAGTGGACGCACGACCCCTTCGCCGCCGACATCGTGGACGGCAGGATCTTCGCGCGCGGCGCGGTGGACACGAAGTGCATCTGGGCGGCCCTCATGGAATCCGCCGAGCATCTGCTGAAAGAGGGGTACGTCCCTCCGCGCGACGTGTACTTCTTCTCGTCGAACACCGAGGAGGACGGCGGCGACACGGCGCCCCACATGGTGGAGCACCTCAAAAGCATCGGGCGCGTGCCGTACATGGTGCTGGACGAGGGCGGCGCGGTCATCGACAACCCGCCGCTGGGCGTGAAGGGCCAGTTCGCCGTCGTGGGCGTGGCCGAGAAGGGCATCTTCGACGCGTTCATCACCACGAGCGCCGAGGGCGGGCATGCCGCCACGCCCTCGCTCGAGGACGCCACGGCGAAGCTCGTGTCGGGCCTCGACGGCCTGCAGAAGAACCCGCCGGCGTCCAAGCTGTCCGCTCCGGTGGCGGCCATGCTGCGCGAGCTGGCGGCGCACGGCAGCTGGGCCTTGCGCATCGTGTTCGCGAACCTGTGGCTGTTCCGGCCCGTGGTCATCCGCATCATGCAGGGCGACCCCGAGACGGCGGCCATGGTGCGCACCACGTACGCGCTGACGCAGCTCGAGGGGAGCCCCGCGCACAACGTCATCCCGAAGCGGGCGAAGGCGACGGTGAACGTGCGCGTCGATCCTGGCGAGACGGTGGACGCGGCCTTCGCGCGCATCAAGGAGCGTTTCGACGAGCGCACCTCCTACGAGCTGGCCGAGGTGAGCGAGCCGTCGCCCATCGCGCCGTTTGCGGACGACCCCGCGTTCGACTACCTGCGCGCCGTCATCCGCAGCGTGTATCCCACGGCCGGCATCGCGCCGTACGTGCAGACCAGCTGCAGCGACGCGCGCCGCTTCCATCGCATCTGCCCGCGCACGTACCGCTTCGCCGGCATCCTGTTCAAGGGCGACCAGCGCAACCGCGTGCACGGCCAGGACGAGAACCTCGACGTGGACAGCTTCAAGCGCGGCATCGGGTTCTACACGGAATTCATCCGACATCTCGACCGATTGGGGAAGTGAGGCATCGTGGCCGACACGAAGGGGGCCGCCGAGGCGGCGAAGCAGGGGAAGTTCTTCTACGGATGGTGGATCGTCGCGGGCGGCCTGCTGATCATGGCCACCTGCTACACGGTGTTCGTGAACTGCATCCCGCTGTTCCAGACGCACATCGTGCGCGACCTGGGGCTGACGGTGGGGCAGTTCAACACGGGCGTGTCCATCACCACGGTGGTGGCGGTGTTCGCGTCGCTCGTCATCGGGCGGCTCACCGACAAGTGCTCGGCGCGCGTGCTGGGCACGGTGACGGTGCTGACCAGCTCGATCGTGCTGGTGGGGCTCTCGTTCATCACGGCGGTGTGGCAGCTGTACGCGCTGTGCGTGGTGGCCGGCATGGTGGTGGTGGCCGGCACGCGCCTCTTGGTGTCGGTGGTCATCTCGAACTGGTTCACGCTCAAGCGCGGCTTGGCGGTGTCCATCGCGCTGTCGGGGTCGGGCATCGGCGGCGTCGTGCTGTCGCCGGCCACGAGCGCGATGATCGAGGCGTCCGGCTGGCGCTCGGCGTTCCTGCTGCTGGCGGTGGTGTGCCTCGTGGCCGCGCTGCCGCTCGTGCTGGCCACGTTCAGCACCCGGCCCAGCGACAAGGGCCTGCTGCCGTACGGCGCGGGCCAGGTGGAGCAGACGAAGGCCGACCGCTCGCCCGACCGGCCCGTCAACGTGTCGATCGGCTGGAAGACGCTGCGCTCGAGCACGGCGTTCTGGCTGCTCGTGATCGGCTTCGTGGCCATGGGCATCACGAACGGGTGCATCATCACGAACTCCATCGCGAACATGACGAGCGTGACGGTGGGCGGCACCGAGGTGGTCACCGGCGGGCACTCCACCCTGTGGGCCGGCAGCGTGTGGTCGTTCTACCTGGCCGTGGTCATCGTGGCGAAGGTGGCGCTCGGCGCCATCTACGACCGCTGGGGCATGCGCGCGGGCACGATCCTCGGCACGATCACGTCGGTGCTGGCCGGAACCATGCTGCTGTTCCCGACCACCGACTGGGGCCCCATTCTGGCCTGCCTGTTCTTCGGATTCGCCACCTGCATGGGCACGGTGGCGCCGCCCATCATGGTGGTGAAGGAGTACGGCAAGAAGGACCTCGGCACGGTCACGGGCATCGTCACGGCGTTCGAGCTGCTGGGCGCTGCGGTGGGTGCGGTGGTGTCGGGCGTGATGTTCGACGCGTACCTGTCGTTCGCGCCGGTGTGGATCATGGTGATCGTGGCGAGCGTGGTCATGGGCGCGGCGCTGCTGGCGTCCATCCCCGCGGCGCGCCGCCTCGTGGCGCGGCGGGTGGCTGCGGGCGCGCCCCAGCTGGACGCCGAAGGGTTCGAAATCGACGTCGACGGTCAGCGCTTGACTAAAGCATAGCGTTCTAGTAGGATTTAGCGCGACACACAGGAAGCCCGCCCTGCGGGCACCGGGCGCAGCCGGGCAGGCGCGACCGGAGAAGACGGGAAAGCAGGCGCATCATGACCGTACATGCAAGCGTTGCCGAGCTCATCGGCAACACGCCGCTCGTAGAGCTCGTGAACTACGAGGCGAACAACAACCTGGACGCCACCATCGTGGGCAAGGTGGAGTCGTTCAACCCGGCCGGTTCCGTCAAGGACCGCATCGCGAAGGCGATGATCGACGACGCGCTGGCCGCCGGCAAGATCGACGACGACACGGTGCTCATCGAGCCCACCTCGGGCAACACCGGCATCGGCCTGGCCGCCCTCGCCGCCGCGCGCGGCATGCGCCTCATCATCACCATGCCCGAGACGATGTCCATCGAGCGCCGCAACCTCATGAAGGCCTACGGCGCCGAGCTCGTGCTGACCGACGGCGCGCAGGGCATGAAGGGCGCCATCGCGCGCGCCGACGAGCTGGCGGCCGAGATCCCCAACTCGTTCATCGTCGGGCAGTTCACGAACCCGGCGAACCCGGCCGTCCACGAGGCCACCACGGGCCCCGAGATCTGGGAGGCCACCGGCGGCGACGTGGACATCTTCGTGGCGGGCGTGGGCACGGGCGGCACGGTGAGCGGCACGGGCGCGTACCTGAAGCGCATGAACCCGGACGTGCGCGTGGTGGCCGTGGAGCCGGCGGCGTCGCCGGTGCTGTCCGAGGGGCGCGCCGGCGCGCACAAGATCCAGGGCATCGGCGCGGGCTTCGTGCCCGACACGCTGAACACCGAAGTGTACGACGAGGTGATCACCGTCGCCGACGAGGACGCCTTCGCGGTAGGTCGCGAGCTGGCGGCGAAGGAGGGCCTGCTCGTGGGCATCTCGTCGGGCGCGGCCGTGGCCGCCGCCACCGAGCTGGCGCGCCGCCCCGAGAACAAGGGCAAAACCATCGTGGTGATCCTCCCCGACACGGGCGAGCGCTACCTGACGACGGCGATGTTCGGCTTCTAGGAAGCCGCGACGCGAAGGGCCCCGCGGCATGCCGCGGGGCCCTTCGTCGTGAGAGCCCGTCGCCGTCCGAAACGGACGCTTTCGGACGGCGACGGCATGCGAAGCGGTTTCGCGTGCGAACCTACTCGCCCTCGATGGCGTCGATGGCGTCGATCACGGTGCCGCGGAAGCCGTCCTTCTCGAGCGCGGCCACGCCCTTGATGGTGGTGCCGCCCGGCGAGCAGACGGCGTCCTTCATCGCGCCGGGGTGCGTGCCGGTTTCCAGGTACAGCTTGGACGTGCCCATCATCATCTGCGCCGCGAGGCGGTAGGCGGTCTGCCGCGGCAGGCCGTGCTTCACGCCGGCGTCGCCGAGGGCCTCCAGGAACATCGCGGCGAACGCGGGGCCGCAGCCGGCGATGGAGCTGGCCGTGGACAGCAGCTTGCCGTCGACCCACTCGATGAGCGCGATCTGGCCGAACAGGTTCTCGAACGTCTGCAGCTGCTCGTCGGTGAGCGAATGGCGCTGCTCGCAGGCCACCACGCCCGCGCCCACGGCGATGGGCGTGTTCGGGATGGTGCTGAGGTGGTGGCTGTTCGGGGCGAGGATGCCCTCGTAGAACGCGAAGTCGCGCCCGGCGGCCACCGAGATCACGGCTTTGCCGGCAAGCGTCTCGCGCACCGGTTCCACCACCTGCTCGATGAGGTAGGGCTTCACGGCGAGAACGACGAAGTCGCTGGCTTCCACCACCTCGGCCGCCTCGCGATGCGCGTGCACGCCGAGCTTCTCGGCCGTGGCCTGCAGCTTGTCGAAGTGCCCGGCGCACGCGTGGATGTGCTCGCCCGAGAGCGCGCCCGAATTCACGAGGCCCTGCGCCATCGCCTGGGCCATGTTGCCGAACCCGATGAAGCCGAGCTCGATGCTGCTTGCTGTGTCCGCCATGCTGAGAACCTTTCCGTTGCGACTGCGTTTTTACTGGCTCATGATTGTACGCCAGGCGAGGCGCGCTTCCAAACGACGATTCTGTGACGTGGGGTTCGGGCCGTGAAAAAAGGCCGGAACCCCGAGGGGCTCCGGCCTTCTCGAACCGGTTGCGCCGTCGCGTCGCGTGCCCGTTACGCGGCGGCCTGCTCAACCTCGTCTGCCTCGCCGGCGTCCTTGTCGGCCGAGCGGGCGAGGATGTTCGCGTACACCGCGCCGGAGATGTTGTGCCACACGCTGAACACGGCACCGGGCACCGCGGCCAGCGGCATGCTGGCGAAGTGCACCGTGGCGAGCGAGGTGGCCAGGCCGGAGTTCTGCATGCCCACCTCGATGGACAGCGTGCGCATCTGGGCCTTCGACAGGCGCAGCGCGCGTCCGGTGAGGTATCCCAGCGCGTAGCCCAGCACGTTGTGCAGCATGACCACCACGATGATGAGCGGCCCCACCGTCAGCAGCTTCGCCTGGTTGGCGGCCACCACGGCCATGATGATGAGCGAGATGCCCACCACCGACACGAGCGGCAGCACGTTGGCGCAGACGCTGGCAGCCTTCTCGAAGAAGTAGTTGATGAGGAAGCCCAGCGCGATGGGCACGAGCACCACCTGCACGATGGACAGGAACATGTCCAGCACGTTCACGTCCACGGTCTGGCCGGCGAACAGCAGCACGAGCAGCGGCGTGACGATGGGCGCCATGATGGTGGTGCACGCGGTCATGCCCACTGACAGCGCCACGTCGCCTTTCGCCAGGTACGTCATGACGTTGGAGCTGGTGCCGCCGGGGCACGAGCCCACGAGGATCACGCCCACGGCCAGCTCGGGCGGCAGCTGGAACACCATCGTCAGCAGGAACGCCAGCACCGGCATGATGATGAACTGCGCCAGGATGCCCACGATGACGGCTTTCGGCTTCGTGAACACCACCTTGAAGTCGGCCAGCTTGAGGGTCATGCCCATGCCGAACATCACGACGCCCAGCAGGATGTTCACGTAGCTGGTCTTCACGACGGCGGACACGGGACCGGGAAAGACCAAGGCGATAATCGCGACGGCGAGTGCGATGATCGCCATGTACTTTCCCGCGAAGTCGCTGATCTTGGTAAGCGTCTTCACAGGGGATTCCTTTCTCGAAGGTGGTAGGGTTGGGAAAGTATACCGCTTCACTGGGTGAAGCACGAGGGGCATCCGGGCGAATGCGTCCGGAAATTTTTTCAGCTGAGCCCGCACGGATCGACCGTAGGATTCGTTATAGAGGATAGAGGAGGTGAAGCGGGGCTTGAAGAACAGATTGCGAGACGGCGAGGCGTTCGATCGCTTGGTCGAAGAGCATTACGACGACGTGCTGGCGTACTGCCGACGGCACGCGCCGTCCTACGACGACGCGCCGGACGTGGCGCAGGAGACGTTTCTGCGTTTCGTGCGCAGCGGGCGCTCGCCGGGCGAGGGCAAGCCGCTCGCGTACCTGTTCACCATCGCGCGCAACCTCTGCATCGACGCCGCGCGGGTGCGCCGGCTGCCCGTCGGGCCGCTCGATACGGACCTGCCCGACGGCTCGCCCGACGCGGACCCGGCGGTGGCGATTGCGGGCGGCGAGGTGGGCGCGCTTGTGGAAGCGCTCGACCCCGAGCTGCGCGAGGTGGTGGAGCTGCGCTTCGACCAGGGGTTCAAGGTGGGCGAGATCGCGAGCGTGCTGGGCGTGTCGCGGTTCGCGGTGAACCGGCGGCTCAATCGGGCGCTCGCGGAGTTGCGGCGCGGTTTGGAAGGAAGGAACGAGGCATGAGCGGAACGGGAAAGCGGGACGTGGAGCGGTTGCTGCGGGCGCACTACCGCGCCGAGCGCGGCGCGCCGGACGCGGCGTCGAAGGCGGCGACCCTTGCGGCCGTGCGCGCGGCGGTGGCGTCGGGGCGGCCGGCGGGCGCAAGGATGGGCGCGGAAGCCGCGGCGGGCGCATGCGCGGGCGAGCGCGGCCGCAGGGCGACGTTCGCCGGGTTCGTGGCTGCCCAGGCGCGCTTCATCCATCCGCGCGTGTGGGTGGCGCAGCTTGCGCTCGTGGCGATGATGGTGGCGGTCTGCTTGCCGTCGAGCGGCATGGTGCGCGGCTTCTCGGTCGTCTCGGGCATGCTGGCGGCGGCGACGGTGCTCGTGGGCCTGCCCGACCTGCTGGCCAGCGCCACGCACCGCGTGGCCGAGCTCGAGTACGCCTGCCGCTTCGACTGCCGCGCGGTCGCGTTGGCGCGGCTCATCGTGCTGGGATGCTCGGACGTGGTGGCGGTCACCGCCATCGCGCTCGCGGCGCCGATCGCGCTGGGGGCCGATCCCTTCGCGTCGTTCCTGCACGCGTGCGTCCCTTACTTCCTCTCGTGCGCGGGCGCGCTGCTCGCGGCGCGGCGCTGCCCGCCGTCGCAGGCGCTGCTGCTGGCCTGCGTGTGGACGCTGCTGGTGATGGCGGGGGCGTATGCGGTGCACTCCCTCGCGCCCGGCGCGTACGCCCAAGCGTCGGTCTGGCTGTGGGCGCTCGTGGCGGCGGCTTCGCTCGGTTGGGCCGTGCGCGAGGTGCGCACGTGGCTCGGCAGCATCGCGGCCGGCCTCGACGTGTTCGCGCCCGCCCCGACGCCTCGATGAGCCGATGGATCCGATGAGCCCAGCGACCCCGACCTACCCGACGACCCTACGATGACAAGGAGCATGGCATGGACCTGACGATAGACCGCCTGACCAAGCAGTTCGGATCGAAGATCGCGGTCGACCGCGTGTCGGCGCGGCTCGAGCCCGGCGTGTACGGCCTTTTGGGCGCGAACGGCGCGGGCAAGACCACCCTCATGCGCATGGTGTGCGACGTGCTGCGCCCCACGTCCGGCGAGATCCGCTTCGACGGCCGCGACGTGCGCGTGCTCGGCGACGAGTACCGCGCCTGCCTGGGCTACCTCCCGCAGGATTTCGGCTACTACCCCGACTTCACGGCGCTCGACTTCATGTGCTACCTGGCCGCGCTCAAGGGGCTCGACCGCCGCGCGGCGCGCCGCCGCTCGCTCGAGCTGCTGGAAACGGTGGGGCTCGCCGACGTGGCGCGCACGAAGGTGCGCACGTTCTCGGGCGGCATGAAGCAGCGCTTGGGCATCGCGCAGGCCGTGCTGAACGACCCGGCGGTGCTCGTGCTCGACGAGCCCACGGCCGGGCTCGACCCGAAGGAGCGCGTGCGGTTCCGCAACCTCATCGCCAGCTTCGCGCAGGACAAGATCGTCATCCTGTCCACGCACATCGTGTCGGACATCGAGTACATCGCCGACGAGATCCTCGTCATGCGCGCCGGCTCCTTCATCATGCAGGGCGCGCCGACGGACATCGTCGCGGCGGTGACGGGCAAGGTGTGGGAGTGCCACGTGGACGCGCGGCGCGCCGACGAGCTGGCGGCCACGAGCTGCGTGAGCAACGTCCACTACGCCGCGGACGGGCACGCGGTGGCGCGCGTCGTGGCCGACGAGGCGCCGGTGGCCGGCGCGCGGGCGCTCGATCCCACGCTGGAAGATCTGTACCTGTACGTGTTCCGCGACGAGGTCCCTGCGGCCGTCGCGTCCGACTCCCGAGGAGGGCACCATGCTTGATCTGGTGAGATTCGAACTCAAGAAGCTGCTCGTGCGCCGCACGTCGCTCATCGCCTGCGCGGGCATCCTCGTGATGCTGTGCGGGATCATGACGCTCAACATCGTGCAGACGAAGACGACCTCCAGTGCTGACGAGGTGCTGAGCGGCACCGCTGCCATCGCGTACCAGAAGGAGAAGACCGCCGCGCACGAGGGCGTGCTGACGGTCGAGCGCGTGCAGGACGAGGTGGCCGCCTACCAGGAGCTCGCGTTCTCGAAAGTGGACCCCGTCGACGTGAGCGGGCTCAGCGACCAGGCGGCGTACACGCTCATGAACCAGGCGTACGACGAGGACGAGTTCCGCGCGATCTACGACGCGTACTACTCCTACCTGTTCTCGCCGTGGAAGGAGGGCGCGCTCGAGCCGTACCAGGTGGCCGCGCAGCTCGACGACGGCGCCGCCGACGGGTTCTACGAGGCCATCGCCGACAAGCTGCAGCGCACGCTCGACGACGGCATGGGCGGCACCTGGGTGTACTCCGATGCCGAGCGCGCGTACTGGACGGAGAAGCAGGATGCGGTGGGCGAGCCGCTCGCCTACGGCTACGCGGGCGGATGGAGCGACGTGCTGGCGTGCCTCGGGTTCTTCGCGTTCGCGATGGTGGCCGTCTGCGTGGCGCTCACGCCCGTGTTCGCGGGGGAGTACCAGGATCGCACCGACGCCGTGCTGCTCTCGTCGCGTTACGGCCGCTCGAAGCTCGTGGCGGCGAAGATCATCGCGGCGCTCGTGTTCGCCACGGCCTACTTCGCGCTGGCGACGCTCATCATCATGGGCGCGGCGCTCGCGTTCTTCGGCGCCGAGGGCGGCGATCTGCCGGTGCAGGTGCTGTCGCTGGGCATCCCGTACGACCTCACGATGGCCGAAGCGACGTGGACGGCGGTGGGAATCGCCTACCTCATGACGCTCGGGTTCGCGGCGCTCACGCTGCTGCTGTCGTCGAAGCTGCGCTCCCAGCTGGCCATCTTCGTCGCCTGCGCGGCGCTCATCTTCCTCACGGGCATGGTTCCCTCCGGCGGCAACGCCGTGCTGCTGCACGCGCTGTACCTGTTCCCCCTCAACGCCCTGGTCGACCAGGTGCTGTTCAACGCGCTCGTGTCGTACGAGGTGGGGCCGTTCGTGGTGGATCTCGTGGGCCTGCTCGTTTGCATCTACGCCCTCGTGCTGGTCGTGTGCGTGCCCTTAGCCGCAAGAGCCTTCAGGAGGCACCAGGTGGTGTAGGGGAGGGGCGGGGCGCTACTCCAGCACTCCCTTGACCGCTTCGGCGGCGGCTTCGTTGAACCCTTCGCTGTAGGCGCTCGGCACCACCACCATGCCGCCGTTCTCCTTCACGCTGTCGTACACGAGGTTCATGGTGCGCAGCTGCAGGGCCTTGTCGGGCTTGCCGTAGATGTTCGCGGCATCGACGTACATCTCGGAGATGTCGCGCTCGACTTCGGCGAGGATCAGGCGCGCGTCGCGCTCGCGCTCGGCCTGGGCTTGGCGCGACATGGCGGCCTGCAGCTCCTTCGGGATGACGATGTCCCTGATCTCGACCGAGACGACGGTGATGCCCCAGTCGTCGACCTTCTCCGAGATGATGCGCTTGAGCTCTTCGTCGAGGTACGTGCGCCGCATGGCGATTTCGGAAAGGCAGATCTGCCCGATCACGTCCCGCATGGCCGTTTGGGCGGCAAGGGATATGATCGACTCGTAGTTGCGCACTTCTTTGCAGGCGCGTTCGACGTCCCAGACCACCCAGAACAGCACCGTGTCGACGTTGACCGGCACGAGGTCGGAGGACAGCGTTTCCTCGGCGTCGAACGAGATGGTTCGGATGCGCTGGTCGATACGGGCCGCTTCGGACTCTATCACGGGCAGGGTGAAGTAGATGCCCGGTCCGGCGATGCGGTTGAACTTGCCGAGCCGCATGATGACGGCCTTCTCCCATTCGAAGGCGATGTGGACGGACAAGAAGCAGACCAGGCCGGCGAGCGCGGAGAGCGCGATGGTCCAGATGCTCGTGTTCGACCAGGTGAGCGCCAGTCCGATGGCGGTGGGGACGATGAACATGCACGCTGAGAACACGAACGACCCGCTGTGCGAGGTGGTCGAGCTCTGGTCGCTTTGCTGTTGAGGTGCGCGCGCGGCGGCGTCGTTCGCGTTTTTGTTCCGTGTCATGCTTCACCCTCCTGAACGGGTGCATCGGCGCCTCGACGGCGCGCGACGCGTTTGGAAACCTGGTTGGGGATGTCGTCGATGGGAACCCCGAGATCGAGGCATTGCTTGATCATGATATCGATGACGTTGTCCGCGGGGGAGTCTTCTTTGGGCGCGTCGGGCTGCGCGATGTCGCACACGAACGTGCCGCGCCCGCGGTGCGCCATGAGGTAGCCGTCGTGCAGAAGGCTCTGGTACACCTTGTTGACGGTGTTGTAGTTGATTTTGAGTTTGATGGCCAGGTCGCGTACCGTGGGCAACTTGTCGCCCGGTCGATAGTAGCCCGACGAGATGAGGTACACGAGCCGGTTCTTCAGCTGGAGCCAAATAGGGATGCTGCTTCGCTCGTCTATTTCGAAAACTTCCACTCGGTCACTCCGTTTCCCGTGGCGCTACAGCCCGGCGAACATAAATAGGGAAAGATGCGTTCCCGCCTGCATAAGGCAGTAGCGGAGGAAAAACCCGCCGATGATCACCGATGCGCCGGTGCAACACACGATTACGCGCAAGGCGATAGATCGCGCGATCATGATGACTTCGATGCTCAGGGGAATTATAAGGCCGCACGCCGCGAAACCCAGCCAGAATTGCCCGGCGTAGCTCCCGATGGCGAGCGATTCCATCGAGACGAGCGCCGCTGCGTTATCTCGCAGCGCAAGCGCCATGATGCCGCAGAGGACGATCTCTCCGACGATGACCGCGCAGTCCGCGGCGATGAGGGCCCTATCCGGTTCGGCGAGCTGCGTTCGCGCAGATCCGATCTTGCTGCTGGCGAACGACGCGACGATCAGGACGGCCGCGATTCCGGTCGACAGGGCCGAAAGCAGGAAGAGCGCAGGCAGCAGGGGCGACGACCAGAGCGGCACGGCGGCGATGCCTGCCAGGAGGATGCCGGTGTACAGCGCCACGATCAAGGCGGTCGCGGCCGAAAGCGCCTTGACGACGCGGAAGGCCGTCGTGTCAGACCCCTTCCCGCGCAGCTCCATGGCGATGCATGCCACGATGAGGACGGCCAGGGCGATCAGCGAGAATGCGCCGATGGATATGGGCGTCAGCGTGGGCTTCAGGAACAGAAGGTACGCATCGGAAGATCGACCGAGATCCTTGAGCAGGCAGAGCGCGCCGAATGTCAGAGCAGCTGCCGTAAGGACGAGCGAGGGTAGCCAGACAGCGTGGGCGAACGGCGTCCAAGCGCCATGGCGATGAGACGCGATGCGTTCGCAAGCGTACGCAACCAGGTAGAGGCCCGTCCCGAGTCCCCCGAAGAAGAGGTACCACGTTATGAGGTCGTTCGCCAGCACCGGCGCCGCTTCGCCTCCTCTCAACCTGCATCGCTGCGAGCCAGCCGTCGTTGCGACGAGATCGCCTTTGCCGCTCGCAGGATCGCGTAGCAGCCGATGATGCCAGTATAAACGACAATGCTGCCGAACGCCTTCTGTCCGGCTCCCGAAGCCGAAGGGGCGAGAATGAGCAGAAGATGGAGATAGATGAGGAAGAAGAACGGATAGGCGAGCATCTGCACGCGCTTCCATCGCTGCGCGTCCATGCGTTTCCGCAGGCTTTTGAACGACGTGAGCGTGAGCGGCGCCAGGAGGACGACGAGCATCGCCGAGACTGCGAACGACGCGATCATGGTGGCGGGCATGCCGCCCAGGTTACCGGGAACGTAGCGGAGGTAGGACGCTCCGTAGCCGACCACGTGGCCGCAGGCGAGTATCGCGGCGATGATGGACAGCTCCCCGCGGATGGGCGTCAGGTAGCGTCGCGGCTTGGAATCGTCCGGAAGGACGCCGATGAACATGACTACGGCGAACATCCCGAAGGCGAGCAGGCACCGTTGCACGTAGGGCTGCAAGGCACGGTCGAGCATCGGCGCGAAACTGCCGAAGGCATGCGAGGCGAACAGGGTCGCCACGATGGCCGCGGCTGCGTAGAAGACGATCGGGCGGGCTTTGATGGCGTTTCTGCACGCCAAGGCGAACAGGACGCTTGCCGCGAGTGCGATGAGGGGTTCCATGGACGACCTCCTGTCGTTAGGGGGCGATGAGCGCGGTTCCGAAGCGTCCGACGGCGCGGTACAGCGGGTGGGCGCTTTCCTCTGTGCAGCGCGCGAAGAAGCAGGCGAACCATTTGGTCGCGTGGATGCGCTCGAATTCCGCGAGGCGCTCGGAAGCCGCCGCTTCCGCTTTCCCGTCCCCGTCGCGCAAGGCGCATGCGCGCTCGCCGTGCAGGCGGGCTGCGAACTCGAGTTCGGTGGAGATGCAGTCGGCCGGTACGTTGGCGTCGCTGCTGCGCTTGAACCCCGCTTGGCGATAGCATCGCTCGGCATCGAGGGCTGCGGGGTTGACGAACAGTCGCGCGCCGGTTTTCGGCTTGCCCGCCCGCACACGCTCCTCGTCGAGGAAAACGCCTTCGAACAAGGGGATCGCCGGGTGGTCGGGGTGGTTGAACAGCCGCGTGTACTCGCGGCGGGCGTCGGCGAGCGATGACGATCCTGCGGTCAGGCTGGCAGCGAGCTCGGCGAGCTCGGCGCGCGCCCGGCTCGTTGCCGCTCGATCGAGCGAGAGCTCGCGAGCGATCGCTTCGACATCGCGTTCGAGCGATTCGTCGCTCAGACGGGGGAACCAGCTTGCATCGGGAAATTGCAGGAGCAACGCGACGAGCGCGTAGCCGTCGGCGAGCGCCGTCTCCCGCACGAGGTCGCTGGAGATCGGTTGGTCGGTCGTTTTCATGACGCCTCCTCGGACGCCCCCTTGGGCGCCGCAGCCGAACGTGGCGCGCTTCGGCTGCGGCGGGAAGGAGGGAAATCGTGCTAGCTTTTCTTGGCCGTCACGTAGTAGACGTTCGGCTCGGTGCCGGCTTCTACGAGCAGCCGCTCGTAGTCCTTGCCCTTGAGGAACGTGGCGACATCGCTGTTCGGGTCGTCCATATCGCCCCAATGCCGCGCGCGGCCCGGACACAGCTCCATGCAGGCCGGCACTTCGCCGCGGTCGAGGCGGTTCGTGCAGAACGTGCACTTCTCGGCTGTGCCCGCCTTGTGCTGCGGCGCGTCGTAATCCCCGAGCGGGAAGTCCACGACGTATTCCGGCTCGTCCTCGATGAGCGTGCGCACGTCGTAGGGACACGAGGTTATGCAGGTGCCGCACCCGATGCAATCGTCCTGTTTGATGGCGACGATGCCGTCGTCGCGCTGGTAGGACGCTCCCGTGGGGCACGTGGCCACGCACGCCGGCTTACTGCAATGCTGGCAGTTGACGGGGTAGTGCATACGGTGCAGGTCGGTGGGGTAGGTGCCCCGTGCGGTGTCCATGTAATCGCCGCCGTCGGTATCGACCCTGTTCCACCAAACGGTTTGAGCGAGGTTGTTGTTGACCTTGCAGGCGACGCTGCATGCGTGGCATGCGATGCAGCTTGAAAGGTCGATCGCCATTGCGTATCGCGTCATGATGCCTCCCTCCCTATGCCTTCTCGATTTGGCACAGCGTATCGAACGGATGGTTCGTGGGGTAATAATCGCGCGTAGCTATCGAGGTCAATTCGGAGTAATGGCCCTCTTTGTACTGCTCTTGGAGCCAGGTGTGCTCGGTCCAGACGAGCCCGGGCCGCATGCTGGGATCGAGATGGGCTTTCATGACGACGCTTCCCCGATCGTTGAATACGCGCGCATAATCCCCTTCGACGATGTTGCGTTCCTGGGCGTCGTCCGGGTTTATCTCGACCGTCGGTTCGGGCTGCAGCTCCGTGAGGATGGGGCTCAGGGCGAACGTCGAGTGGACTTTGAACTTGTCGCGGTGCGTGAGGATCGTCAGCGGATAGGTTTCCCGCAGCGGATTGCTCTCATAGGCCTCGATGGGTTCTTCGTAGAAGGGGAGCGACAGCAGAACCGTGTCGAGCTGCTGACCGTAGTCGTAGCGGGGCTTCACGTCTTCGAGGAAGAACTCGGCGCGGCCCGACGAGGTGACGAAGGGGTTCTCGTCGCGTCCGTACAGATACGTTTCGGGAAGGACCTGGATGCGCTTCTTATCCTTCACCGTGTCGAGATCCAGGCCCAATGCCCGGGCACCGTCGCTGTCGAGGAGGATGTTGTGGTAATCGTCGGTGGTCAGGTCCATCCCCTTCAGGCCCATGCCTATGCCCAGCAGTCGCGCGATTTCGACGTCGTCCTTGCATTCGAACTGCGGCTCGATTGCCCTTTCGTTGAAATCGCACGTCATGCCCGGTGTGGTCGAGATCGTCTCGTATTCGAACCAGTGCGGTGCCGGTAGGATGATGTCGGCGTATCGAGCGGTGTCGTTCATGATCGTGTCGACGAACACGAACAGCTCCACCTTGTCGAGCGCCTTGATGAGGGCGTTGCGGTCGGTGTGACACGCCAGGGGGTTCGAGCAGTAGCAGAACAGGCTCTTGACCGGGAACGGCATGTCGCCGTACGTCCCCGTCTCCATGATCTGGGGAAGGTAGAGCAGCGTCGTCGAAAGCCCCCCGATTGCGCCTTCGGGATAGAGGAGGCCGGCCATGTTGGCGGCCGCCCAGCCCGAGCTCGATCCGCCTTGGGCACCGCCCACGCCGGCACCCGGCTTTCCGAATTGGCCGGTGACGAGCGGCAGCGTCATCTGGCAATGCGTGATGCTGGCGCCGTTGCCCCAATGGTCGTTTCCGAACCCGACGTTGAGGTTGGTCGGCCCCTCGGCGTACATCCGCGCAAGCTCGCGGATGGTGTCGGCCGGAACGCCGCATGTTTCCGCGGCCTTTTCCGGGGTCCATTCGGCTATGCGCTCGACGAGCATGTCGAATGCGGTGGTAACTTCGTGTCCGTCAAGCGTGAAGCTGCCGCGAATGGCCGGCGAGGCGATTTCCTCGAGCGTGCCCTGCTTTCCGGTTTCGTCTACGACGACGATGGGGTCGATGACGGTCGGTTGGCCTGTCATGGGGTTGAGGGGGCCTTCTTGGGGCTCCGTCCCGAAATCGCTCATGCGGAGGAACTTGTTGGTGCCTCTCTTGACCAGATAGGGTGCGACGGTGTACTTCATCAGGGCCTCGTCGTCTTGGAGGCCTTCGTCGATGACGACTTTGACCATCGACATGGCCAAGGCGCCATCGGTTCCCTGTTTGATGGGCACCCATAGGTCCGCTTTCGCCGCCGCGTCGGTGTAGTTGGGATCGATGACGATGTGCTTGGCGCCGTTCTTGAACGCTTCGAGGAGGTAGGGCCAGCGGGCCATCTGCGAGATGGTGGTGTTGGCCCCCCAGGTGAATATATATTTCGAATCGAGGACGTCGCGCGGATGATTGCCGATGAGGTAGGTGGCCATGCCGTACATGCGCCAGCCCTGCTCAAGCGCTCCCATATCGTAGCCCTGCTGATAGGTCGTGCCGCCGAGCAGGTTGAACAGGCGCGAGTACACGAAGTAATTGTAGGCGTACGTGCCCGCCCCGAAGGTTTGACCGATGCTGGCGGGCCCGTACTCCGCGAGGTAGCCCTTCCATTTCGTGCAGATGTATTCGATGGCTTCGTCCCAGGTGAGACGTTCCCATGCTTCCTCGCCGCGCGCGGTGCCCTCCACGCGTCGCATGGGGTACTCGATACGCTCGGGAGCGTATATCCTTTGCGCTTGGGTCAGCCCGCGCTGGCAGATGCGCGTATCGAGGGGATTCTCCTGAGGCTTCACCGAGGTTTTCACGACTTTGCCCTCGCGGACGTGCACGTTCATGCAGCATCCGCCTCCGCAGTTCCCTCGGCAGATCCCCTGAAAGATTCGCTCGTCAGGAGGCTCTACGGGTTGTACAGCCTCCTCGAGCTCCGGTTTCGGAGCGCATCCGGCTCCTGACAGGGCGACGAGCCCTAAAGCCGCCGCCGACCCTTTGAGAAACGTCCGTCGGCCAAAGCTCGCTTGGGACGCGGTTTCAGTGCTGGTATTCAGACTCATGTCTCATACCCCCTTGTTCCACAGAGTTGATGTTTCCTGCGTGAAAACGAGAAAGATCATTCAGTGGCTGCTCCTCCCCATGATCGTTCGAGTAAGGGGATCCCCATTCCCTACGTGCTGTGCAGAACGACATGTCGAAAGGTGAATGCAAGGCGATGGCCGCGTCCGGATTCCCCCAGTATCCTCCTTCATATTGTCTATATTATCATACGAATACTATGATTAATAGGTATGGCGGAGGAAGGGGTTATCCTATTTTCAGGATCATGCGCTGTGCCGGGGTCGGCCCCTTCGGGCGACATCGGGCGGTGCAGGGGAGGGCGCGTCGAGGCGTTGCAAGATGCCGTGCGCCTACCTCCGTAACCCTCGACGAAGCTTAAAGTGTCAGATTGGCACTCCAAGCTTCGTCGAGCTCTGCTCGATGCAATTGAAAGCGATAGTCTTCCGGAAAGCAATTCTCGGATAATGGGAGGCTATTCGGATCGGGAGGTCTCCTTTTCGAGCAGCTTCTCCAGGGTGCGCCAGGCGAGCTCGGCGCACTTGACGCGGGCGGGCATGCGGGCGATGGACTCGAGCTCGGCGGCCTCGTCGAGGTCGGCGCGCTCCTCGTCGGTGAGCGGGCGGCCCTTGATCATGTCGAGGTAGAGGCCGCTCAGGCGGCGCGCCTCGTCGACCGTCTCGCCGGTGACGAGGTCGGCCATCATGTCGGCGGCCGCCTGGCTCACGGCGCAGCCGTGGCCGGTGAAGGCGGCTTCCTCGATCACGTCGCCCCTCAGGCGCAGCGCCAGCGTCAGCTCGTCGCCGCAGCTGGGGTTCACGCCGTCGTGCGTGCACGTGGGCTCGTCCATCTGGTACTTGTAGTCGGGGTGCGCGTTGTGCTCCATGAGCGCCGCGGTGTAGATGCTAGCCATTGAACGTCCTCCAGACGGTATCCAAGCCGGCGACGAGCGCGTCGATGTCGCCCTCGTCGTTGTAGAACGCGAGCGACGCCCGGCAGCACGACTCCACGCCCAGCCAGGCGAGCAGCGGCTGGGCGCAGTGGTGCCCCGCGCGGATGGCCACGTTGTGCTCGTCGAGGATGCTGGCCACGTCGTGCGGGTGGATGCCGCGCACGTTGAAGCTGATGGCCCCGTGGTGCTGCGCCGGGTCGGGGTGGCCGATGATCTCGATGTACGGCAGCGCCGCCATGCGCTCCATGGCGGCGCGCACGAGCGCCTGCTCGCGCGCCTGCAGCGCGTCCCAGCCGATGCCCTCGAGGTAGCCGAGCGCGGCGGCGGTGCCCACGATGCCGGCGGCGTCCTGCGTGCCGGCCTCGAACTTCTCGGGCACCGGGGCCCATACGGCCCCGTCCTGCGTGACCGACGAGATCATCTCGCCGCCCGTGAGGAAGGGCGGCATGGCCTCCAGCAGGTCGAGCTTGCCCCACAGCACGCCCACGCCGAAGGGCCCGAGCGCCTTGTGCGCCGAGAACGCGAAGAAATCGCAGCCGAGCTCCTGCACGTTCACGGGCATATGCGGCACCGATTGCGCGCCGTCCACCACCATGAAGCCCCCGTGCGCGTGCACGCGTCGGGCCATGGCCGGAACAGGGTTCTCGATGCCGAGGACGTTCGACACCTGGGCGGCGGCGACGATCTTCGTGCGCGGGCCGATCTTCGCGTCGAGCTCCGCCTCCGAGATCACGCCGTCCTCGTCGGGGAAGAGGTACACGAGGCGCGCGCCCGCGGCGCGGCACGCCTGCTGCCAGGGGATGAGGTTCGAGTGGTGCTCCATGATGGTGATGCACACCTCGTCGCCCGGCTCGAGCACGGTGGGCGCGAAGGCGAGCGCCACGAGGTTGAGCGCCTCGCTCGCGTTGCGGCAGAACACGATCTCGCGCGCGTCGGCGGCCCCGATGAACCGCGCGACGTGGGCGCGGGCCTCCTCGATGGCCTCGGTGGCCTCCACCGACAGGCGGTAGAGGCCGCGCAGCGCGTTCGCGTTCATGGTCTCGTAGAAGGCGCGCTGCGCGTTGAGGGCGACGGCGGGGCGCTGGGCCGTGGCCGCGCTGTCGAGGAAGGCGAGGTCGGGGTTGGCCGCCAGCAGGGGGAAGTCCTGCTGGTAGGGGTTCGCGGCGATGTTGGCGGGGTCGGTTGCGCGGGCGCTCATGCGACGGCCTCCTCGAGCGCGATGCCGCGGGTTGCGGCGAGGCGGGCGACGGCGGCGCGGGTGCGCTCGTCGGGCGCGTCGATGGCCGCTCCTTGATACGTGGCGGTGATGAACAGGCGCTCGGCGTCGTCGGGGGAGATGCCGCGGCTGGCCAGGTAGAGCAGCTGCTCGGGGCGTACGTGGCCGATGGTGGCGCCGTGGTTGCCGGCCACGTCGTCCTCGTCGCAGAGGATGACCGGCACGGTGCGGTTCACCACGCGCTCGTCGGCCAAAAGCACCGTCTCCTGCTCGGAGCCGACGGAGCCCTTGCAGCCGTGCACGAGCTCGATGGTGCCGCGCAGCGTCTTGCTCGATCGGCCCGCCAGCACGCCGTTCGCGTCGAGGTTGCAGACGGTGCGGCGCCCGCGCTGGTGGGCGACGTAGTTGAAGTCGCGCTGCTGGGCGCCGTGCCCCAGGTAGCGCGTGTCGATGTCGAGGCGCGCGTCGTCGCCGCGTAGGTCGGCGTCGAGCCCCGTGTAGGAGCGGCCCGCGCCCAGCACGATGTGGCGCACCTGCACGCGGGCGCGCTCGTCGGCCACGATGCCCGCGTCGTCGAGGGCGATCCACGAGTCGTCGAGCGTCTGCGTGCAGCTGACGTCCACGTGCGCGTCGGCGCCGGCGAACACGCGCAGCCGCGTGCCCACGACGCCGGTGCCCGGGGCGGGCGAGTCGAGCGCGATGGCCAGCGACAGCGACGAGCCCGGAGCGGCCACGACGTCGATGGCAGCCGCGTTGGCCGCGCCGTCCACGCCCTCGACGCGCACCGTGGCGCAGGTGCGCTCGCCGGGGCGCGTGGCGAGCACGATAGGCTCGCCCGCCACGAACTCGAGGTACTCCCGCGCCTCGTCCCCCATGCCCGTGGTGAACACGTCGGAAGGGGCGAGGTAAAGGTTCTCAAGCGCCTGCTGCTGATAGAGGGAGAGAGCCCCATCCTCCATGGCTGTCGTCCCATCCTCCATGGCTGCAGGGAGGGTTCCTTGGTCGTCAACCTGGTGCGCAGCCGATGTCGGGACGCTCGCGGGTTCAACGGGGGAGAGCCCCTGCGCGGCCAAGAGAAGGGGGTCGGCCATGGAGCGGAGCGCGCGATCGAACGCATCAGCTTCCCCTCGCAGCCCTTCCTCGCATGACACCTCAACCTGCTGGGCGGACGCAAGTCCGCTGGGCAGCTCGATGTCCGCATCGTTCATGTGCAGGCGGTGCCACGTGGGGGCGGGCATCGCGTTCGCGTGTTCTATCGTGAGGGTTCCCATTATCCGATGGCCCCTTCCATTTCAAGCTTGATCAGGTTGTTCATTTCCACGGCGTACTCGAGCGGCAGCTCCTTCGACACGGGGTCGGCGAAGCCGTTCACGATCATCGTGCGCGCCTCCTCTTCCGACACGCCGCGGCTCATCAGGTAGAACACCTTGTCGTCGCCGATGCGCCCGATGGTGGCCTCGTGGCCGATGTCCACGTGCTTGCAGCGGATGTCCATGGCCGGGATGGTGTCCGAGCGGCTGAGGTCGTCCAGCATGAGCGACTGGCACGACACGCTGGCTGCGGCGCCTCGAGCGTTCTCGGTGGCCACGATGGACGAGCGGAACGTCGAGACGCCGCCGCCCTTCGAGATGGACTTCGTCTCCACGGTGGCCGACGTGTCGGGCGCGGCCAGCACCACCTTGCAGCCGGTGTCGAGGTTCTGGCCCGCGCCGGCGAACGTGATGCCGGTGAAGCTGCTGGTCGCCTTGCGCCCGGCGAGGATGGACATGGGGTAGAGGTAGCCCACGTGGCTGCCGAACGACCCGCTGATCCACTCGACGGCGCCGCCTTCCTCCACCACGGCGCGCTTCGTGTTGAGGTTGTACATGTTCTTCGACCAGTTCTCGATCGTGGAATAGCGCAGGGAGGCGCGCTTGCCCACGAACAGCTCCACCGCGCCGGCGTGCAGGTTCGCCACGTTGTACTTCGGGGCCGAGCAGCCCTCGATGAAGTGCAGGCTGGCGTCGTCCTCCACGATGATCAGCGTGTGCTCGAACTGCCCCGCGCCCTTCGCGTTCAGGCGGAAGTAGCTTTGCAGGGGGAAGTCCAGCTGCACGCCCTTCGGCACGTAGACGAACGAGCCGCCGCTCCACACCGCGCCGTGCAGCGCGGCGAACTTGTGGTCGGTGGGCGGGATGAGCGTCATGAACTTCTCGCGGATGAGCGCCTCCCACTTCGGCTCGCGCAGCGCCTCCTCGATACCCGAGTAGACGATGCCCATGTCGGCGGCCGTTTTCTGCATGTTGTGGTACACCAGCTCGGAGTCGTACTGCGCGCCGACGCCGGCCAGGTAGGCGCGCTCGGCCTCGGGGATGCCCAGGCGGTCGAACGTGTTCTTCACGTCGTCGGGGAGGCTGTCCCAATCGCTCGCCTGTTCGGCGTTCGGCTGCACGTACGTCACGATGTGGTCCATGTCGAGGCCCTCGAGGCCGGGGCCCCAGTCGGGCGCCTCCATGCGCTGGTAGGTGTCGAGCGCCTTCAGGCGGAAGTCGAGCATCCAGGACGGCTCGTCCTTCTTGGCCGAGATCTCGCGGACGATGTCGGGCGTGAGGCCCGCGTCGAGGTAGCGGGAGGCGTCGGTCGCGTCGCTGATGTCGTACAGCGTGCGGTCGACGTCTTCGACGTAGGTGCGGTTTTCTGCTGGCATGTGGGCCTCCTAGCGCTCGATCTGCTCGAATTGCTCGAAGCCCTGCTCGTCGATGGCGTCGATGAGCGACGCGTCGCCCTCGGCAGCCATGCGGCCGCGCACCATGACGTGCACGCGGTCGACGTCGAGGTGCTCGAGGATGCGCGTGTTGTGGGTGATCACCACGAGCGCGCCGCCGGTGGTGCGGCGGTACGCGTCGATGCCGCGCGACACCACGCCGAGCGCGTCCACGTCGAGGCCCGAGTCCGTCTCGTCGAGGATGGCCAGCTTGGGGCGCAGCAACAGCAATTGCAGCATCTCGAGCTTCTTCTTCTCGCCGCCCGAGAAGCCCACGCCCAGCTCGCGGTCGAGATACGACGGGTCCATGTCCAGCTCGTCGGCCAGCGCGCGCACGTGCTTCTTGAACTGCTTGCCCTTGAGCTCGCCGTCGCGTCCGGCCATCGTGGCGCGCAGGAAGCTGGACAGCGGCACGCCGGGGATCTCGACGGGCGCCTGGAAGCTGAGGAACAGCCCCGCGCGCGAGCGCTTGTCGGGGGAGAGGTCGGTGATGTCCTGGCCGTCGAACTCGACCGTGCCGCCGTCCACCGTGTAGGCGTTGTCGCCCATGACGACGTGGCCGAGCGTGGACTTGCCCGCGCCGTTCGGGCCCATGATGACGTGGGTCTCGCCCGCGCCCACGTCGAGGTCGATGCCGTGCAGGATGGGGGTTTCGTCGGCCGAGGCGGAAAGCCCGCGGACGGAGAGGAGCGTATCGCGCGTCGTGGTCGTCATGTGCTGTGCCTTTCGTTAATCATATAGTTTTGCTAGGATTAAGATAAGGGCAAGCGAGAAATTGTCAAGACTTAATCCTACTTGTTTGCTAGAATTTACGGAAACCGGTCGAAGCCGCCTCCTTGGCGCGAAGCGTGGCTTGCGGTTCCCGTCTCTATGGCGCGGGAATGCGTTTGCGAGCCGATGCGCGTGTTCCGCGCCGATTCGCGACGGGCGCGACGGGCGCGGCGCGCGATCGGCGCGATGCGGGACGGGCTGGCCCCACGGCTTTCGTCGCGCCAAAGAAACAGGGCAACCCTACCGCTTCGGCGGCTGCCCCTTCCGGGCGCCCGCCGCTCGTGGATGGCCGGTTGCGAGAAGGTTGACCGCCTGCTGGGCGCAGCACGAACGGATGTTTCACGTGAAACATCCGCAGGGAGGAACGCGGGACCGTCGCGCGGGCGCGCTCATGCGCGCGGCACGCGAAACGGAAGCGAAAACGGAAAGGACGACGGATGCTCGTATCGACGAAAGGGCGCTATGCGCTGCGGCTCATGGTGTGCGTGGCGCGCGCCGGCGCGGAGGGCAAGGTCGCCCTGCGCGAGGTGTCGGAGCGCGAGGACATCTCGCTCAAGTACCTCGAGCAGCTCGCCCGCCCGCTCGTGCAGGCGGGCCTGCTGCGCAGCGTGCGCGGCAAGGGCGGCGGCTACGCGCTGGCCCAGGAGGCCGCCGCCATCAAGGCCGGCGACGTGCTGCGCGCCGTCGAGGGGACCACGGCTCCCGTCGCGTGCCTCGACCTGGAGGAGGGCATGGCTTGCCCGCGCGCGGGGGAATGCACCACCGTGCGCTTCTGGGCCGGCCTCGACGGCGTCATCGAGCGCTACGTGGACGGCGTCACGCTCGCCGACCTGGCCGGCGAGCCCGGCCCGCTGCCCGTGCCCGCTATCTAACGCGGGTGTGACGAGGCCCTAACGAGTTAGATCACGATGACTTTTCCGCTCCGGGGAAGCGATGCGCGCGCCATACAATGACCGGACAGCGTATCGAGGTTCCACCGAAGGAGTTGCATGAAACGGGTTATCGTGATCGGCGCCGGCGTGGCCGGCTTGGCGGCGGCTGTGCGGTTGCAGCACGCCGGATACGAGGTGACGCTCTTCGAGAAGGAGCCGCTCGTGGGCGGCAAGATGAACCAGATCCGCGAGGACGGGTTCACCTTCGACGTGGGGCCGACCATCGTCATGATGCCCGAGCTGTACCGCGAGGTGTTCGAGGCGTGCGGCCGCGACGCGGACGACTACATCCCCATGGAGAAGGTCGAGCCGCTCATGGACATCTCCTTCGGCCCCGGCGACCGCATGCGCCTGTCGAACGACCTCGCGTCCATCACCGCAACCGTCGAGGCCATCGGCGAGAAGGACGCGCAGGGCTACTTCGAGTACCTGGCGCTGCTGTACAAGCGCTACCTCATCGCGAAGGACAACTTCCTGCAGCGCTCGTTTCGCAAGCCCTCCGACTTCTACAACCCGAAGAGCCTCGTGGCCGGCGTGCGCCTCCACACGCTCGGCGACGCGTACTCGTCGGTGGCGCGCCACGTGCGCGACGACCGGCTGCGCAAGGCACTCGCGTTCCAGACGCTCTACATCGGCATCTCGCCGTTCGAGGGGCCGTCGCTGTACATGATCATCCCCATGATCGAGCTCGTGTACGGCGTGTGGTTCATGAAGGGCGGCATGTACACGATGGCGCAGGCGCTGGGGCGGCTGTTCCTCGAACAGGGCGGCGACCTGCGCATGTCCACGCCGGTGGAGCGCATCGTGGTGGAGAACGGGTGCGCGTGCGGCGTGGAGGCGGGCGGCGCCACGCACTACGCCGACTACCTCGTGTGCGACGCCGACTTCCCGTACGCCATCACGCAGCTCGTGGACGAGGCCGACGCGCGCGGCAAGTACACGCCGCAGAAGATCGAGGAGATGGAGTACTCCTGCTCGTGCTTCATCCTGTACCTCGGCCTGGACAAGCGCTATCCTTCCGACGCCGTGCACTCCATCAGGTTCGCCTCCGATTTCGAGCGCAACATCGACGACATCTTCGACGACGCGCGCTTCCCCGACGACCCGTCGTTCTACTGCTACGCGCCCTCGTCGCTCGACCATTCGCTCGCGCCCGAAGGCTGCTCGACGCTGTACGTGCTCGTGCCGGTGCCGCCGCTGTCGCCCGCGTCGCCGCGCTGGACGGACGCGGAGGTGGCGCGCTATCGCGACCAGGTGCTCGACCTCATGGAGCGCGAGACGGTGTACGAGGACGTGCGCGACCACATCGTGTTCGAGCGCGCCTACACGCCGCTCGACTTCGCCGAGCGCTTCAACGCCTACGACGGCGCGACGTTCGGCCTGCGGCCGACGCTCGCTCAGAGCAACTACTGGCGGCCGCACAACAAGGCCGCCGACTGCAACTGCCTGTACTTCTGCGGCAGCAGCGTCCATCCGGGCGCGGGCGTGCCCATCGTGCTGATGAGCGCGAAGCTGGCGGTGGAGGAGTTGATGCGCGATGACCGCGTCTCCTAGCGCGTTCGCCGACCGCGCCGACGATTTCGCCTGGTGCGAGAGCGTGATCGAACGGAACTCCAACAGCTTCTACCGGGCGTTCTCGCTGCTGCCCGAACCGAAGCGCCAGAGCGTGTACGCGCTGTACGCGTTCTGCCGCCTGGCCGACGATTGCGTCGACGTCGACGCCAGCGCGGCGAAGCTCGAGCAGGTGAACGACGATCTCGTGGGCTTCTTCGCGGGGCGCGTGCCCGACGCGCCGCTGTGGCGCGCGCTCGACGCCGTGTGCTCCCTGTTCGACCTGGAGGCGGCGCCCTTCTTCGACATGCTGGAGGGGCAGCGCCGCGACCTGGCGTTCCGCCAGCCCGAGACGATGGGCGACCTGGAGGAGTACGGCTACTTCGTGGCGGGCTCGGTGGGGCTCATGCTGCTGCCGATCCTGCACGCCGGCTCTGCGGTGGACGATCGCCTGCGCGACAGCGCGGTGGCGCTCGGCGTGGCCATGCAGCTGACCAACATCCTGCGCGACGTGGGCGAGGACCTGGCCAACGGGCGCGTCTACCTGCCCGCCCGCGTGCTGGAAGCGGCGTCGTACGGGCCGGAGCGCCTGCGCGCGCACGTGGTGGACGGGTCGTTCCGGGACGCGTGGGAGGCGGTGGCGCGCCGCTCGGAGGAGCTGTACCGGCCCATGGAGCGCGACGTGTTCGCGCTCGACGGCGACAGCCGGCTGCCCACGCTGTCGTCGCTGTACCTGTACCGCGGCATCCTGGACGAGGTGCGCGCGGGCGGCTACCAGTGCTTCGAGCGCCGCGCCGCCGTGCCGAAGGACGCCGCGGCGCAGCTGGTGGGCGACGCCGTGCGCGCGCTCGAGGAGGGAGGGCGATGATGGAGAACCTGATCGGCCTGGGCGTCTCGCTCGCGTACGTGCTGGCGGTGCTGGGCGCCTCCAGCCTGGCCGCGCGCCGCGGCGCCACGTCGGAGGCCACCCGCAAGCTCGTGCACATCGCGCTGGGCGGCTGGTGGCTCATCGCGGCGGGGTTCTTCACCTCGGCCGTGTGGGCGGCGGTGCTGCCCGCCACGTTCGTCCTCGTGAACGCGTACGCGTACCGTCGGCAGAAGCTGACGTTCATGGAGCGCGACGGCGGCGAGGACACGCCGGGCACGGTGTACTACGCCGTGTCGCTGACGGCGCTCGCGCTGTTCTCGTTCGGCATCGGCGCGCCGTACGTGGGCGCGCTCGGCATCTTCTGCATGGCGTTCGGCGACGGGTTCGCCGCCGTGTTCGGCAAGCGGTTCGGGAAGCGGAGTGTGCCCGGCGCGCCGGGCAAGACCTTCGTGGGAAGCGCGACGATGTTCCTCGCGAGCTTCGCGTCGTGCGCCGCCGTGCTGGTGACGTCCGGCGTGCCGATGGCCACGGGCATCGCGCTCGTGTTGGCGGCGGCGGCCACGCTGCTGGAGTTGTTCTCCGTGGACGGGCTCGACAACCTGTTCGTGCCGCTGGGCGTGTCGGCGCTGTACGCGGTCGCGTTCCTGCCCGCGGCGGCGTACACGCCCGCGCTCGTAGGAATGCTGCTGTCCGGCGCGGTGGCGCTCACGTCGTTTCGGCTGCGGCTGCTCACCGTGCCGGGCGGCCTCGGCGCCGTGGCGGTGGGCACGCTCGCGTTCGCCATCGGCGGCTGGCCGCTGTGGTTGCTGCTCATGTGGTTCTTCGGCAGCTCGAACATCGCCTCGAAGCTCATGGCGCGCCGCGCGGCGAAGCGCGACGGCGGCGCTCCCGCGTCGCGCAAGCACGGCGGCCCGCGCAAGCTGCGGCAGGTGCTGGCGAACAGCGTGCCGTTCCTCGCGTGCGCGCTGGCCTACACGGCGCTGGGCGACCCGTGGCTGCTCATCCTCGCGTCGGGCGCGCTGGCGGCCAGCACCGCCGACACGTGGGCGTCCGAGGTGGGCGTGTACAGCCGCCGGCCGCCCGTGAACATCCTCACGCGCGAGCCGATGCAGCGCGGGCTGTCGGGCGGCGTGAGCCCGCTGGGGCTCGCGGCCACCGTCGTCGGGTCGGCGACCTCGGCGTTTCTGGCCATGCTGCTGTTCCACGCGTTCGGCTACGCGCTGCCCACCGGGCCCGACGCGTTCTTCTTCATCGTCGCGTGCGGCATTGTGGGCTCGCTCGTGGACAGCCTGCTGGGCGTGCTCATGCAGGCGAAGTACCGGTGCCCGGGCGACGGCGAGGACGACCTCGTGGAGACGCCGCCGTGCGGCGCGCAGGCCGCGCTCGTGTCCGGCTACGCCTGGGTGACCAACGACGCCGTGAACCTCATGAGCGGCATCGCCGTCGTGCTGCTCGGGCTGCTCGTGGTGGTGTAGGGAGCGGCGCCCGGACGGCGGCACCGGCGATCTGGGCGCAAAACGGCACCCATGACAATTTTGGGATGCATTCGACTGCCGTATCGCTTCGGTGACGCACAAAAGCCCAGGTGGCGAAACCCCTCTGCTCGTTCACCGCACGATTTCTCCCTTCGGAATTGTCATGGGTGCCGTTTTGCGTCCAGAAACTTGGCGCGGCGGGGCGCGAGGGGGGCGTTGCGAGGGTTCTGTGGCTTGACGGTAACGTTTGGGTGGAGAACGTACGGGCTTCATATTCCTCGGGTATGTTCGAAGGGAGAGACCGGCGATGGGCGCCGGCGAGAACGACGCGAGGAGGACGTGCGATGGCGCAGCGGGCAAGCGACGAGGGGACCAAGAAGGGCGGCCTTTTCGACGATCTGTCGTTGGCGCAGGTGGCTGCCGGTGCGTTAGCCGCGGTCACCTCCATGTTGCTGGCTTCCCAGATCGGCATCTACGGCTCGGTCATCGGCGTGGGCGTGGGCTCCGTGGTGTCGGCCGTGGCATCGCAGCTGTACAAGAAGTTCCTGCAGCGCTCGGCCGACAAGCTGCGCGACCTGCATCCCGGCGAGACGGCGGCGATGGGGGCGAAGGGCTCGAAGGACGACGCGGGCGAAGGCGCGGATGCGGAAGGCG
This sequence comes from Eggerthella hominis, assembly GCF_014287365.1. Lineage (NCBI taxonomy): Bacteria > Bacillati > Actinomycetota > Coriobacteriia > Eggerthellales > Eggerthellaceae > Eggerthella > Eggerthella hominis. The sequence goes on along the minus strand of NZ_JACOOA010000005.1, from coordinate 233,546 downwards.
GAACGGGCGCGGGCGAGCGCGCGGACGCGGCATCGCACGCCGCGGCGACCGCGCGGCTCGACGCCGCCGAGACGACGGCGCTGCCGACGGCCCCGTCGCGCACCCGCACGCCGCGCGCGGACGACGCCTCGCTCAGCGGCGACGCGGCCGTGCGGCGGGCGCGCGCCGAGCGCCAGCGCAAGAAGAAGTTCAAGCGCGGCGTGGTGATCGTGTCCATCGTGTCGGCGCTGCTGGCCGTGGCGGTGTCGGCGTTCGTCGTCGACTTCGTGTCGGCCGGCCAGGGCGTGGGCGCGAAGACCGACCCCATCCTGCCGTCGCGCAGCCAGCCGGTCGACGATGCGCCGGCCGCTTCGTCCGGCACCGACGCTTCGTCGGGCTCCTCCTCGTCCGGGACGAAGGACGACGCGTCCAAGGACTCCTCGAAGGACCAGAACAAGGACTCGTCGGGCGATCAGGGCTCGTCGGGCTCGGGCTCCGGCTCGGGAACCGATTCCGGGTCGAGCTCGGGGTCGGGGTCGTCGGGGTCCGGTTCGTCGTCGGGCTCGGGCTCCGGTTCGGACACGGGGTCGTCGGGTTCGGGCGGCTCCACGGGCTCCGACGGCTCGTCGGGCAGCGGCAGCGGCTCGGGCAGCGGCGATACGGGCTCGGGCGGCGCGACGCCCAACACGGGCAGCGACGGCTCCAGCGGCGGTTCCGGCTCCGGCTCGGGCAGCGCGAGCGGCTCGACGGGCTCCGGAAGCACGGCCGGATCGACGACGGGCTCCGGCGCGTCCGGCACCCTCGGCTCCGCCCAGCCGGCCACGGCCGCGACCGCAGGGGCCGCGGCGGCGTAACGGCGCGGCAAGGGGTATACTGGCCGGTATGGAATCCCTCGCCGTCAACATCCCCGACGTCGCGCTCATCATCGAGGGCGGCGGCATGCGCGCCAGCTACACGGCGGGCGCGGTGGTCACGCTGCTCGAGCGGCAGCTCAACTTCGGCCGCGTCTACGGCATCTCCGCCGGTTCCAGCCACACGGTGAACTACGTGTCGCGCGACATCGCGCGCACGAAGGCGTCGTTCGTCGATCTCGTGAAGGACCCGCGCTTCGGCGGTCTCGGCAGCTTCGCGCGCGGCACCGGCTACTTCAACGCCCCGTACCTGTACGAGGGCATCGCCGAGGAGCACGCGGGCTCGGGCGACACGATGGCGTTCGATTGGGAGACGTTCCGGCGCAATCCCGCCGACGTGCACATCGAGGGCTTCGACGCGGAGGCGGGCGCCACGGCCGCGTGGACGAAAGCCGACATGCCCACGATGCGCGCCATGATGCTGCGCGTGCGCGCGAGCTCCACGATGCCGCTGTTCATGCCGCCCACGACGATCGACGGGCGCACGTACCTCGACGGCGGCATGGGCGAGAGCTGGGGCATCCTGCTCGACGCGGCGCGACGCGACGGCTTCGAGCGGTTCTTCATCATCCGCTCGCAGGTGCGCGGCTACCGCAAGAAGCCCCTCGCCGCGCCCGTGCGGGCCCTGTTCCGCACCGCATTTCGGACGTATCCGGCGGTGGCCACGCGCACCGTCGAGCGCTGGCGCCCCTACAACGCGCTGTGCGACGAGGTGGAGCGGCTCGAGCGCGAGGGCGCGGCGTGCGTGTTCTATCCCGAGGAGATGCCCGTGTCGAACAAGGAGACGAGCTACGCGAAGCTGCAGGCGGCCTACGAGCGCGGGTACGCGCAGGCGCAGCGAGAGGCCGATGCGTGGGAGTCGTGGCTGCGTCCCGCGCAGGCGACGGGGTAGCGCGTGGAGCTCGGCATCACCATACCCCTGCAGCGCCACCTGCGCCTGCCGCGGCCGCCGTACGGCGAAGTGGACGACCTGCTGTTCTGCTGGGAGGCGCATCGCGTGGCGCTCGGCGGCTGCGACATGCTGCTGTTGGCGAACGCGAGCAACCGGTTCGCGGCGTTCGCGTGCATGCAGCCGGGGGAGTGGCGCGATTGGGAGCGCGTTGCGCTCGCGGCGCTGCGCGCCTCGCTTGCGGCCAGCGGGTTCGACGAGGGCGCGATCGACGCGTACCTGTTCTTCGGCGGCGCGACGGACGTGACGCGCACGCACGGTCGGCGGCCCGTCGCGTTCCTCAACGTGCTCGTGGACAAGCTGCTGCCGCTCTCGCTGCCCCTTCCGCTCGACGAGGGCGCGCCGTTCCCGCTCGAGCTGTGCCGCCTCGCCAACGAACGGATGGCGTGCCGGGCGGCCGGCTTCGAGGGCCTCGGCCTGCCGGCCGAGCGCTTCGCCGCCGACCTCGCGCGTTTGGGGATCGGCGCCCCGGCGTAGGCGCACGCGCGCGGCCGTGCTACCATGGTCGCCGACAGAAAGGACGCGCATGACGGCAACCGGCGACACCGCCACCTCGAAACTCGAACTGATCATGGGGCGCGACGGGCTCGCGCGCCTCGCGGAGTCCACCGTCATGGTGCTGGGCGTGGGCGGCGTGGGCTCGAACTGCGTCGAGGCGCTCGCCCGCGGCGGGGTGGGCCGGCTCATCGTGGTGGACCACGACGTGGTGCAGGCCAGCAACATCAACCGCCAGGCCATCGCGTTTCGCAGCACCATCGGCCGCAAGAAGGTGGACGTCGCGCGCGGCATGATCGCCGACATCAACCCCGACGCGCAGGTGGAAGCGCTCGACGAGTTCGTGCTGGCCGAGAACGTGCCGGCGTTCCTGGGCGCCTACGCCCACCGCGTGGACTACGTGGTGGACGCCATCGACACGATCTCGGCGAAGCTGGCCGTCGCGCAGTACGCCGACGCGCACGGCGTGCGCCTCGTCAGCAGCATGGGCGCGGCGAACAAGCTGCGGCCCGACTGCTTCCGGTTCGCCGACGTGTTCGACACGGTGAACTGCCCGTTGTGCCGCATCATGCGCAAGGAGGCGCGCAAGCGCGGCATCCGGCAGCTGCGCGTGCTGTACTCGTGCGAGCAGCCGGTGGCCGTGCCCGTGCGCGAAGGCGCCGAGCGGCGCGAGCGGTCGAACCTGGGCACCGCCTCGTTCGTGCCGCCCATCATGGGTCAGATGATCGCCGGCGAGGTGCTGTGCACGCTCGCGGGCGTGGGGCAGCGCGACGGCGCGGACGCGGGCGAGGGCGAGGGGCGCGCATGAGCGGGCCGGCGCTGTTCGACATGCATTGCCACCTGGACTTCGCTCCCGACGCGCAGGCGGCGGCGCGCGCGCTGGCCGCGCGCGGGATGGGGGCGTTCTCGGTGACGGTGACGCCGCGGGGCTACGCGCGCGCCGCTGAGCTGCTGGCGCCCTGCGATGCCGTGCGCGTGGGGCTGGGGCTGCATCCCTGGTGGATCGCCGACGGCAGCTGCGACGAGCGGGACGTGGCGCTGTTCGAGCGGCTGGCCGCGGACGAGCGCTTCATCGGCGAGGTCGGCCTCGACTTCGCGGGCGATCGTGCGGCTGCGCGCGAGGCCCAGGTCGCGGCGTTCGAGCGCGTGGCGCGGGCGTGCGCGGGCGGCGGGAAGGTGCTGTCGATCCACGCGGTGCGCGCGGCGGGCGAGGTGCTCGACGTGCTCGAGCGCGCGGGGGCGCTGGCGGGCAACGCCTGCATATTCCACTGGTTCTCGGGGACGTCCGACGAGCTGCAGCGGGCCCTGCGCGCAGGGTGCTTCTGCTCCGTCAACCCGCGCATGCTGGCCGCGAAGCGCGGCCGCGCCTACGCGCAGGCCGTCCCCGCCGAGCGCCTGCTGCTGGAAACCGACGCCCCGTCCGAGGCCGGCGAGCCCTACGATCCCGCCGCCGAGGCCGCCCGCTTGGCCGCCCTGCTCGAAACCCTCGCCGAACTGCGCCGCACACCCGTCGACGCCTTGGCCGCCCGCATAGCCCAAACCAGCCGCGCGCTGCTCGACTTCGCCTGAGGCGGCCCCTCGTCAACCAGCAGCCTCTTCGAGTGCGAGCGCCTGCCCGTTCGCGTGGCCCGTCCGTGGCCAGATCCGACAGGTTTGGGAGAGGTTCTTGAGTTATGCACCCCTCTGGCAGCCAAGATAGCGCGCACGGCACGGGTTTTCGAACATGCATTTCATGTAGTGCCTGTTCAGCGTGGAGGACTGTATCCTTGCCTCTTTGCGCACTGTCTGCTAAGGGTGCATAACTCGACGACCAAGACGTTTTCGGCTGATTTTCGTGCCAAAGGGGTGCATACCTGGAGGACTTTGCTCGGTAGGTGCTCCGCAGTGGGGGCGAAGCGCGAAGGGCTGTTTGCGAGATCGCCCGCTTCCGACTAGGCAAACACGTGCGGGCTTCTAAAAGCCCGCACGTGGGAGGGAGGGGCGTGCGGCGCGGGGCGTTTCGGAGGGTTCTATTCCTTCGCGATGAGCTCGCGGGCGGCTATGCGGCCGAACACCATGCATTCGGTGATATTGCCGCTGCCCTGGTACTTCGAAGCCCAGATGGAACCGAACTCGCCCGACGAGTACAGGTTGGGGATGGGCTCGCCGTCCACGTCGATGATCTGAGCCTTCTCGTTGCGGCGCGGGCCGCCGTCGGTGTTGAGCACCTCGGGGATGCATTCGATGGCGTAGAACGGAGGCGTGCGCACGGGCGTCAGCTGGTCTGCCGGGCGATGGAACTGCTCGTCCTCGCCGTTGTCGCACGAAACGTTCCACCGGTTCACCGTGTTCACCAGCTCGTCGACGGGAACCTCGATCTGCACGGCCAGCTCCTCGATGCTCTCCGCGGTGTACGCATAGCCGTCGGCCACGGGGTCGATGCTCGGATCGTTCTCGGACTTATCGGTCTGGTTCTGCAACGTGTTGCTCGTGGAGTTCGCGCCGAGGTACGCGCTGTACTTCAGGCCCTCGGAGTCGAAGACGAACCACTGCTTCGGAGGCAGCGGCAAGCAGCGCCAATCGCCGCCGAAGTTCTGGTGGCCGTGGCGGCAGCCGTAATGGAGCTCGAGCGGCCCCTCCTCGCCAGGAGCGAACATCGTCGTGCCTTCCCATTCCTGGTAGAAGCGGCGGCCGTTGATGCCCACGACGATGCCCTGGGCCTTCTTCAGCGAGCGGTAGGCCATCATCTTCTCGCCGTCGATGCTGATGCCGTTCGACCAGGCGCCCGCGAAGCTGTTCATATGCCACATGCTGGCACCGAGCTTCGCGCAGATGCGGTGGCCGTCGCCCGTGTTCATGGTGGCGCCGGCGGCGTGCATGCGCTCGAACGACAGGTAGTCCTGCAGCATCTCGGGGTCGTTCTCGAAGCCGCCGCACGTCATCACCACGCCGCGGCGCGCCTTCGCATAGACGCTCTTGCCGCCCTTCTCGTACACGCCGCCAAGCACCGCCCTCGTCTCGGGGTCTTGCACGAGCGCGGTGAGCGGCGCGTTGGTCAGGCGCGTCACGGCGTCTTCGTGCTGGTCGAGGAATTCGCTCAGAAAGACGCTGATGTGCTTCGGACGGTCGGCGTTGTCGCTTTTGAACTGGCATTTCGAGAACGCGTCCGAATGCTCGATCTCGAAGTACTCGGCTTTGCCGGCCTGCGGCGTCACCTTGACGTCGCTCTCGAACATGCCGAGCCCCGTGAGCCATTCCCAGTTCTCGGCCGCGCCCTGCGCGTACGTCTCGTACATCGACGCGGGCGTGCTGGTGAAGCCTTCCACGAGGGCTTTCACGTAGAGGGCGAAGTTGTCCGGGTCGTCGGTGATGTGGAACGACCCGCTGCACACCGGCGAGTTGCCGCTGCCGGTGGGCGTCGACCCCTTCTCCAGCAGCAGCGTGGTCAGCCCTTCTCCTTCGGTTGCCAGCGCGGCGGCCGTGGCGAGGCCGGCTGCGCCCGCGCCCACCACGATGACGTCGTACTCCTCGTCCCATGAGATGTCGGCCACGGACGTCGCGGCGTCGTTGGCGGCGTTCTGCGCCGGCTTCGGGCCGCACCCCGCCAGTCCGAGCGCGGCCGCGCCCAATGCGGCCATGCCGCTTGCCTTGATGAAGCTGCGCCGCGAGAGCGCGTCGTTCTTTTCCATGTCTCCTCCTTGATTCCGGTGCCTCTGCCGGTTCAGCGTACGACGATGCGAGCGTTTGCGATGAGACCCGGATCGGAGTAAAGGCCTGGTGAGCGTGTCGCCCGAATCGGGCGAACTTGTCCTCGCACCCGGTTGGGGAGGGACGCGGGTTCCGTTCCGTGCGATAATGCGGCACGGGGAGGGATGGAGATGGAAGAGAAGCGGAACCGGTGGGAAGTGCGGGCGGGCACCGTGGCGATGGCGGTGGGGTTCTTCGTGTGGTACACGTGCTCCAACTGGGTGAGCGCGCTGACCTACGACGCCTCGTTCTCGTACTGGTGGCTCAACAAGTCGGGTGCCGTGGTGCTGGTCACCGTTCTCGCCTGCGCCGTCTTGTGGCGCATTTCCGTTCCTGCGCGCGTGGCGCGGGCGCTCGACTGGGCGTTCGCCAGCGTGTACGCGTGCTCGCTCGTCGTGCTGCTCGGAGGGGCGGGCGTGGGGAGGCCGTTTTCGGATGTGTGCGGGCTGCTGCTGTTCGCGGCGGCTCAGACGTGGATGGTCGTGCGCTGGGGGTCGTGCTACGCGCGCTCGTCCACCGACGAGGTGACGCGCGCGCTGCTGCTGGCCATCGCGCTCGTGGCTGCCGCGAAGTGCGTGACGACGTTCTTGCCGGAGACGGCGACGATGGCGCTCATGTTGGCGCTGCCGTTCCTGTCGACGGGGATGCTTGCGGTTCGCCTGCGCGATGCGGGCGACGAGCGTCCTGCCGAGCAGTGGTTCTCGCGCGCGTCGCTTCCCTCGTTCGGCCGCATCGTGATGGCGATGGCGGTATTCTTCTTCATCTGGTCCATCCTCAACATGACCTTGAAGCACGGCACCGGCCACTACAGCTTCGGCGCGGCTGCCACGCCGGTGTACACGCTGCTGTCGCAGGCTATTCTTTTCGCGTTCTGCGCGTTCACCTGCTGGTGGGTGTTCGGGCGCCGCCGCCGTCTCGACATCACCGTCGTGTGGCGTTTCACGTACGTGCTCATGGCGCTCGCGCTGTTCATGCTCGTGGCGTTCGGCATGGCGCAGTTCATCCAGGCGTTCACGGGGGCGGCCGTGGTGGTGGCGAAGATGTTCTTGTGGCTGGGGCTGGCGAACGTGGCGCATCATGGCGTGTTCAAGCCGTTCATGGTGTTCTGCCCGGGCATGCTGCTGTACTCGCTTCCCGATTGGCTGGGGCGCAGCGCCGCGTCGTTCCTCGGGCTGGAGTCGCTCAACCCCGCCATCGCCTCGTTCATGCTCGTGGTGACCGTGGTGATGGTGGCGTTCTTCCTGCCGTCGCGCTCGCCCGACGTGCAGCTGCTGCTATCCGATCTGAACGGCGACGGGCATCGCGTCATCGGCGAGGGGGACGGCATCGACGAGCGCTGCCGCGCGGTGGGGGAGCGGCGCGGGCTCTCGCCGCGCGAAATCGAGATTATGCAGTACCTGTGCAAGGGCCGTTCGCGCCCCTACATCGCCGAGACGCTGTACCTGTCGGAGAACACGGTGCGTACCCACTCGCGCCGCATCTACGGCAAGCTCGACGTGCATAACAAGCAGGAGCTGCTCGACCTCGTGCGCGGGGAATGACGGCCGCCATCCTGCCGTTTGCTTGCCCCGCGCTACGGCTTCCCACCGGCATGGTGACGGTTGCTCGCGCTTGCGCTCGGCGCGGGGCGCGCTCGCGTATCGTGGACGGGTACGCAGGCGGCAGCGGCGGCGAAGGAGGCGGCAGGGCATGTTGACGAGCACCGTGCACGATGTGGCCCTCGTGTTCGAGGGCGGCGGGATGCGCAACTCGTACTCGGCCGGCGCGATCAGCGTCATGTTGGAGCGCGGGCTGTTCTTCGACGACGTGTACGGGCTGTCCGCGGGCGCGACGAACGCGATCGACTACCTCTCGCGCGACGCGCGTCGCAACGAGGCCTCGTTCACCACCTGCCTCGACGGCCTGTCGTTTCGCTGGTGGGTGACCCCGTTCGTGGACACCGACGGCGTCAGCGCTGCGCTGCACGGGGACGCGCGGGCCCGCTCGGGCTGCGCGCTGCCGTTCGACTTCGACGCCTTCCAGGCGAACCCGGCGCGCGCGACCATGCAGGCCATCGATCGCGACACGGGCGAGACCGTGTACTTCACGCGCGACGATTTCCCCACGGAGGCTGCGCTCATGGAGCGCGTCCGCGCCTCGACGAGCTATCCCATCGTCCTGCCGCCCACCGTCATCGACGGGCGCGCGCTGTACGACGGCGGCATCGGCCGGGGCGGCGGCATCATGGTGCCGCGCGCGCTGGACGATGGGCTGCGGAGGTTCTTCGTGGTATGCACGCGCCCGCGCGGCTTCCGACGGCCGCTCAAGCCCAAGCGCTTCTACGACGCGTTCTTCTGGCGCCGGCCCCGCATGCGGGAGGCGCTCAACACGTGGAGCCGCCGCTACGACGCCGAGCTCGACCGGCTCGATCAGCTGGAAGCCGAGGGCCGCGCCTACGTGTTCTACGCGAACGACCAGGGCGTCAAGAACACCGAGCGCGACGTGGAGAAGCTCGCGCGCAACTACGAGCGCGGCCGCGTGCAGGCGCGCTCCGAGCTGGGCGCATGGATGAGGTTCCTCGAACGCCGCTGACGGGAACGTCCCCGTCTAGCGCCAGTCGTCCTCGTCGGCGAACTGCCAGCCCAGCAGGGCATCGCCTATCAGGCGGAACGTGAAGGGGAGGGGCTTTTTGAGGTTGCCCTGGTCGATATGCTCCGAGATGCCTTCCAGCTCGTCGAGCAGGTCGAAGAACGACGTTTCTTCAAGCGAGGGCATGCCGGCGGCTATCTCGTCGGGCGAGATGGTCATGATGCCCAAGACGATGTCGAGGTAACCGCCGAGCTGGTCGTTGCTGCGCTGCAGCTCCTCCACGGCGTCCTTGTCGAAGAACGACTCCTCGATACAGTACCAGCCTTTGACGTCGTCGTCGGCATCGTCTTCCATGAGCTCGCTGGGGATGATGCCGTGCTCCGCGAGATCGTCCACGGTGAAGCACGACATGAGCGTGTCGGGCGTGACGAGCACCCCGTCTTCGTCATCGAGGTCGCTCATCACGTAGACGACGCGTGCGACCAGCCCGTTTTCCACGACGTCCAGCGCCACGCCGTAGTGGTATCCCGGATTCGCGTGACGCGTGCCCCAGTAGAGTTCGCCGTTGTTCTCGATAAGCGTTTTGACGGTTGCGGCCATGGGGATCCCCTTCGCGTGACGTGCCTGATCGGATCAGTCGAGTATAGAGCATCGCGGCGCGCGGTGGTACGATGGTCGCCGACTGAAAGGAAAACGACATGCCGATCATCCATCTCGACGGCCTCGACGACCCGCGGCTCGCGGCGTACTCGGGCATGACCGACGCGCAGCTGCGCGACTGCCCCGACAGCGTGCACGGCCTGTTCATCGGCGAATCGCGCAAGGTCATCGAGCGCGCGCTGGCCGCCGGCGTGCGGATGCGCTCGCTGTTCATGGAGGAGAAGTGGCTCGACCAGACGATGCCGCTCGTCGATTCGCTGCTGGACGGCGACCCCGCCTTCCCGGTGCTCGTGGCCACGCGCGAGCAGTTCCATGCCCTGACCGGTTACGAGGTCACGCGCGGCGCGCTGGCCGCGTTCGAGCGGCCCCCGCTGCCGAGCGTGCCCGACCTCCTGGCGAACGCGCGCCGGGTGGCCGTGCTCGAGGACATTACGAACTACACGAACATCGGGGCCGTGTTCCGCTCGGCTGCGGCGCTCGGCATCGACGCGGTGCTGGTCACGCCCTCGTGCCACGACCCGCTGTACCGCCGCGCCGCGCGCGTGTCGATGGGGACGGTGTTCCAGGTGCCGTGGACGCGCATCGGGGGCGAGCGCGCGTGGGCGACCGAGGGCGTGCCGCTGCTGCGCTCGCTGGGCTTCGCGACGGCCGCGCTCGCGCTGTCCGACGACGCGCTCTGCCTGCACGACCGGCGTCTGCGCGATGCCGACCGCCTCGCGCTCGTGCTGGGCACCGAAGGCGACGGCCTGGCCCCCGCAACGATCGCCACCTGCGACTACACGGTGAAGATCCCCATGGACCACGAGGTGGACTCCCTCAACGTGGCGGCCGCCAGCGCCGTAGCGTTCTGGGAGCTCAGGACGAAGTGGCGGTAGGAGCTACCCCAGATCCAACCCGCTGATGACCTCCTGCAGCGCCTTCGCCGACGCTTGCAGCCTTGCCAGCTCGTCGGTCGACAGCGGGCAGGGCACCTGGTACTCGATGCCGTCCTTGCCCACCACGGCCGGCATCGACAGCACCACGTCGTGCAGGTCGTGCACGCCATGCTGGAAGTTCGACACGGGCAGGATGGGCTTCTCGTCGCGCACGATGGCCTCGCAGATGCGCTTCACCGACATGGCGATGCCGTAGTAGGTGGCCCTCTTCTTCGCGATGATCTCGTAGGCGCTGTTCTTCACGTCCTCGGCGATGCGCTGCATGGACTCGTCGTGGTCGAAATGGCCGCGCAGCTCGCAGAAGTCGTTCACGGGGATGCCCGAGACGTTCGCCGTGCTCCACGCTGCGATCTCGCTGTCGCCGTGCTCGCCGATGATGCGCGCGTGGACGTTGCGCGGGTCCACGCCGAGGTGCTCGCCGAGGATGTACTTGAAGCGCGCGGTGTCCAGCACGGTGCCCGAGCCGATGACGCGGTTCTCGGGCATGCCCGACAGCTTGAGCGCCACGTGCGTGAGGATGTCCACCGGGTTCGACACCACCAGCAATATGCCCTGGTAGTCGCGCCGCGCGATCTCGGGGATGATGGACTTGAAGATGCCCACGTTCTTGTGCACGAGGTCGAGGCGCGTCTCGCCGGGCTGCTGGTTCGCGCCGGCCGTGACGATGATGATGGCCGCGTCCACCGCGTCGTCGTAGTCGCCCGCGTAGATGTTCATGGGGCCGGCGAAGGGCATGCCGTGCGCGATGTCGAGCGCCTCGCCCTCGGCGCGGTCGCGATCGACGTCGATGAGCACCATCTCGGTGAACAGCTCGCTCTGCATGAGCGCGAACGCCGTGGCCGAGCCCACGAACCCGCATCCGACGATGGCCACTTTCCGATCATTGACAACGCGCTGCATAGGCACCCTTCCGTTGGCTCGTACGCTTCATGTTCGACTGAGAACCTACTGCATGCCGCTGCCCGCGTCAAGGACGTTCATCGATTGTCTGTACCGAAAGAGGGATAGGGGTTCCATTCTGATCGTCTGGCGCGCGGAGCGTGCCAGGCATCGTTCGGGCGAAGAGGGGAAGGTAGGCCGCATGCGGGGAGGGGGTCCGCCGATGCTCGTCGTGCGATTGACGGGAAAGCGCAGGGCCGGCCGGCATGGGCCGCCCCTGCGTGTGGGGTAGGTCGAAGATACGGGCCCCTAGGCGGCTGCGAGGTCGATGGAGATCGCGGGGATGACGGTGGAATCGTCGCTCGCGGTGGCGCTGTCGACGGTGATATCGACGCGCGTGCCCGTGATCAGGCCTCCCGTGGTGTCGGTGGCCTTGTCTTTCGCGAACGTCATCGTTGCTCCGTCATCGGTGACGATGGTGACGGTGTTCATGGTGCCGTCCGTCACCGCCCCTGTGTACACCGCGTTCGTCGCCGCGTTCGCGTCGTCGTCCTCCACGCTGACGACCGTTGCCGTGCTGGGGTCGCTCGTGAGCTCGCCGGTGTACGTGATGCTGACCGAGTTCCCCGTCTGGATGCCGTTCTTGTAATGGTGCTGGGCATCCGTCACGTTCAGCGTGATCTCGACGCCGTCTATCTCCACGGTCAGCGTGTTCATGGATGCGTCCTTGACCGTGCCCGTTGCAGTTTGTTGGGTGGGCTCGGGTGCGGGCGTCGGATCCGGTTCAGGCGCGGGGACGGGGGTGACTACCGGGGCCGGCTCGCCGCCTTCCGTTTGGGGCGTGGCCGCCGGTTCGCCGCTCGTCTTGGCGGGCGCTGCGCTCGCGGTCGGGGCCTGCGTGGTCAGGTAATCGCCGTAGATGTAGGCATCGGTGCCGTTGTAGTTGACGCGCGACCAGCCGTTGTCGCACACGCCGGTGCGCTGGATGGATTGGCCTTGGGCAAGGTTCCCCAGAACCTCGGAATCCGTGGAATACGAAGCGCGTATATGCACGCCTGCCGTGGCGTACGTCGTTTCGTCCACGGCCTTGATGTTCATCTGCTGCTTGGCCTGCTCGACGGTGTTGGGGTCGTTGTCGGTTATCTTGACCACCTTGACGCTGGAGCTGTCGGTACCGTCGATCGTGCCGAGATAGGTCACTACCACCCAGTTGCCTTCGCGCATGCCGTTCACGAAGTCGTGTTCGCAGTTGCTGGAGTTGAACGTGATCTCGGTTCCGTCGTTCTGCTTGACGGTGATGGTGTTCATGCTCATGTCGACCAGCGAGCCGACCACCTGCTGCTCCTGCTGCTGCGTGGGCGCCGCTCCCTTGTCCTCGACCAGCGTCACGTTGACTCCCTTTGTGCCGTCGGCGCCCAGATCGCCTTCGTAATGCACCACGATCTCGTCGCCGGCAACCATGTTGGCGGCCGATACGGTGGCTTCCGACACGTCGAACGTGTAGGATTGCGCGTTGCTCTCCATCACCAGATCCTTGCCCGAGAAGCTCACGAGCGTGCCTTCGATCGAGGCTTCCTGCTTCTCCGCTGCCTGTTGTTGCGGCTGCGGGTCGGCCTCCTTCTGATCAGGGCTGCTGCATCCTGCGAGTGTTCCCGCAAGCACCGCCGCCGCTATCAGCGTTGCCGCTTTCCATCCTCTTCCCCTCATCGCGAATCTCCTTTTCAGCAGGGTGCGCTCACGCACCGCATGGCTTAGGTATGTCCAAAGACTTCTACGATTATATCTTCGGGAATGTTTGCCGATACGCTTTCGACCACGGTTCAACAGGCGGTGGAGGACGCAAGTTCCGTGCGGCAGTTGGGCGGCATCGAGATGGCCGTCGCCTGCGGTGAGGCGTCGCTCTCGGCGTGTTTGAGATCGCGGCCCGCCTCGTCAAGGACGTTCATCGATTGTCTGTACCGAAAGAGGGATAGGGGCCCTATACTGATCGCATGCGCGCGAGATGCGCCGCGCCGGGCCGTTGCGAGGAGGAGCCATGTCCGCGAACCGTCAGAAGCTCAAGCTGCTGTACCTCATGCAGATGCTCGAGGAGGAGACCGACGCCGAGCGCGGCCTCACGATGACGCAGGTCCTCGAGAAGCTGGAGGAGCTGGGCATCTCGGCGGAGCGCAAGTCCATCTACCGCGACATCGAGGCGCTGCGCGAGTTCGGCGTGGACGTGCGCACCTATCAGCGCGCGCCGGTGGAATACGCCGTGGAGCACCGCGCGTTCGCGTTCGCCGAGCTGCAGCTGCTGGTGGACGCGGTCCAGAGTTCGCGCTTCCTCACGCAGCGCAAAAGCGACGCGCTCGTGGAAGGCGTGAAGCAGCTGGCCTCGCGGCGGCAGCGGGCGCTGCTCGACAAGCGCGTGCACGTGGAGGGCCGCATCAAGATGCAGAACGAGTCGGTGTTCGGCAGCGTCGACCGCATCCAGGAGGCCATCGCGCGCAAACGCAAGATATCGTTCACCTACTTCAAGTACGACGCGGCGAAGCGCAAGGCGCCGCAGCGGGGCGGCGAGCGCTACGTCGAGACGCCCGTGCAGCTCGTGTACGCCGAGGGGTACTACTACCTGGTGGTGTTCAACGAGAAGCACGACGGCTTCGCGAACTACCGCGTCGACCGCATGGACCGCATCGAGGTGCTCGACGAGCCGGCGCTCAAGAACGAGCGCATCGCCACGTTCGACGCGCGCGAGCTGGAAAGCCGGGCGTTCGGCATGTACAGCGGTGAGCCGGTGGCGGCCACGCTGCTGGTGGACGAGGAGGTCATGGGCGCGGTCATCGACCGGTTCGGCAAGGACGTGGAGTCGATGCCGACGGGGGAGGGCCGGGCGCGCGTGTACGCGACGGTGATGAAGAGCCCCGTGCTGTTCGGCTGGCTGGCCCAGTTCGGCGGGCGCATCCGCATCGAGAAGCCGGCATCGCTCGCGCAGGAGTACCGCGCCTACCTCGCCGACATCGTCGCCGCGTACGAGTAGGCGCCGCCGCGCCAGCGCCCCGGCTGCCCGCGCGCCTCACACCGCTCGCGGCATCGCGGCCGCGCCGTGCTTGCAGGCAGGCCGGCCGTCGCCGATGACGAGCCGTCCGCCGTCGTCGAGAACGACCTCGAGCTCCACGAGCAGCCCGTGCTCGTCCGTGCTCATCACGAGGTCGCTCACCCGCCGCCCGATGGCGTACGAGCAGGGGCGCAGGCTCTTCCAGCGCAGCCCCGCCACGGGCGCGTCGGTTTCCACGCTGCCGACATGCAGCGCGATGTGCGGCTCCCGCATCACGAACGCGGCGAGGTCGCACGTCTCCAGCCTGAGGACGGTGGGCGCGCCGGGCAGGTAGGCGCGGGCGCGCTCGTCCCAGAGGGTGAGCACGTCGGCCACGTACGCTCCGATCGCCCCGCACGCCTGCCGTCTGGTGGCGGCGGCCAGGCCGCGCGCGTCGTCGAACCATCGCTGGTACAGGCTGGCGAACGCCGCTGCGGCGTCGACGGGGGCGGATGCGCTCATCGCGCGTCCCCCGCGTACGGTACCGCGCGCCCCTGGCGCCACGGGTCGGCTTCCGCGTCGACCTGCAACGCGCGCAGCTCCGTTCCCGGCTTGGGCTCGCCGAGGACGAGCGCGCCGTCCCCGTGCTGGAATCCTGCGATGCAATAGGTCGCCCTATGGCGCGACGGTTCGTGCATGATGCTTCCTCCTCTTTCGCTTCGATGTCGCCTATCCTAATCGTGTGCGTGGGCGCCACGTGTCCCATGCGTGGGACATGCGCACGGTTTTTCGCGATCACGGTCGCTGATGCGTGCAAATGGCGTGCACATGCGGCTCTTTGTGATGAAAAATCGGGTTTTTGGCAATCCGCGCCCATCCGAACCTGCTGTTTTGCCACCACGGAAACCGGCGACCTGGGGTTTCGCGCATGGAAATCCCCGAGAAGAACGCCAAGATTGCCAAAAACCCGATTTTTCCGCACATAGCCCAGCCCCACCGTGCATCCGGGTTCCATCCACCGTGCGTCCGAAGGTCGCGTCCCGATTCGTGCATTCGGGTCCTCGTCCTCGAGGCGAAGCGCGCACGCGGAGGACGCCGGCGCGTCCGTCCATCCCGTGTGCCTTCTTCGCCGGTTGGTTGGCAGGGGGTTGCGAGCCGCCTCGTTGCGTTAGAATGACGCACGGAGACTACGGGGCGCGCAGGGCGCGCGGCCTCGATTACGGGATAGAGTGGACGGAGAACCGTTGAGCAAGCTATCGATAGCGCCCCGGTCGCGCGACGACGCGCGCATCGCCGCGCAGCTGGGCGCATACGGGCGGCGCGTGGAGGCCACCCCGCCGGGCATGTGCCCGCTGGCCGTGCAGCTGACGATGCTGCAGGCGAGCGGCGCGCAGACGTGCGGCAAGTGCGTTCCGTGCCGCGACGGCATCCCGCAGCTTGCGACGATGCTGCAGCGCGTGGTGGACTGCGACGCGGACGAGGGCGTGCTGGAGAACCTGCGCGCGCTCGCCGAGATGATCCGCGACACGTCCGATTGCGCCATCGGCTACGAGGCCGCGCGCCTCGTGCTCGAGGGCCTCGAGACGTTCGCCGACGAGTACGCCAGCCACCTGCACGCGCGTTCCTGCCAGGCGGGCGTCGGCCAGACGGTGCCGTGCGAGACGATGTGCCCGGCGCACGTGGACGTGCCCGGCTACATCGCGCTCACGGCGGCGGGCGACTACGCCGGCGCGGTGAACATGGTGCGCAAGGACAACCCGTTCCCCACGGCGTGCGCGTTCGTGTGCGAGCACCCCTGCGAAACGCGGTGTCGCCGCACGCTCATCGACGCGCCGCTCAACATCCGCGGCATCAAGAAGTTCGCCGTCGACCAGATGCCGGCCGACCAGGTGGCGCCGCCGCAGCGCGGCGTGGACACCGCGCGCACCGTGGCCGTCATCGGCGGCGGCCCGAGCGGGCTCACCTGCGCGTACTTCCTCGCGCTCATGGGGCACCGCGTGACGGTGTTCGAGGAGCGCTCCCAGCTGGGCGGCATGCTGCGCTACGGCATCCCCGCCTACCGCTTCCCGCGCGAGCGCCTCGACGAGGACATCCGCGGCATCCTGAACGCCGGCACCATCACGGCGCGCTGCGGCGAGGGCGTCGGCGCGCACGAGATGGCCGAGATCGCCGACACCTACCATGCCGTGTACGTGGCCGTCGGCGCCCAGACGGGCAAGACGCTCTCGCTCGACGGCGTGGATGCCGAAGGCGTCATGTCGGCCGTCGACCTGCTCGGCGCTATCGGCGACGGCGTCTACCCCGACTTCACGGGCAAGCGCGTGGTCGTGGTGGGCGGCGGCAACGTGGCCATGGACTGCGCGCGCACGTCGGTACGCGCGGGCGCGTCCGAGGTGTCGGTGGTGTACCGCCGGCGCCAGGACGACATGACGGCGCTTCCGGCCGAGGTGGAAAGCGCCATCGCCGAAGGCGTGGAGATGATCGTGCTCGAAGCGCCGGCGTCCATCGAGACGGACGAGCGGGGGCGCTGCACGGCGCTCATCACGCAGCCCCAGATGATCGGCCCGGTGCGCGGCGGCCGACCGGCGCCGGTGGCGGCCGACAAGCCGGCGCGCCGCATCGAGGCCGACGTCATCCTCATCGCCGTGGGCCAGAACGTGGTGTCGGCCCCGTTCGAGGAGTTCGGCATGCAGACCACCTGGGGATGCTTCAACGCCGACGAGCGCCTCGCGGCCGAGGGCTACGACAACGTGTTCGTGGGCGGCGATTGCCAAACCGGTCCCTCGACGGTGATCCGCGCCATCGGGGCGGGGAAGGTGGCCGCGCGCAACATCGACGAGTTCCTGGGCTACCACCACACGCTGCCGTGCGACGTCGAAGCGCCGCCGGCCAGCCCGAACGACCGCACGCCCAAGGGGCGCGTGGAAATCACCGAGCGACCCGCGCGCGAGCGCAAGCACGATTTCGAAGGCGTGGAGACGGGTATGAGCCGCGAGGAAGTCGTGCAGGAATGCGGACGCTGTCTGCGCTGCGACCACTTCGGGTGCGGCGTGTTGGAAGGAGGTAGGCACCAGTATGCCTAGCATCACGATAGACGGAACCACCCTCGACGTTGCCGAGGGCGCAACCATCCTCGATGCCGCGCGGCAAGCCGGCATCCGCATCCCCACGCTGTGCTTCCTGCGCGAGCGCAGCGCCGTCGCGTCGTGCCGCGTGTGCGTCGTGGACGTGGAGGGGCTCGACCAGCCGGTGCCCTCGTGCGCCACGCCCGTGCGCGACGGCATGGCGGTGCACACGAGCTCGCCGCGCATCGAAGCGTACCGCCGCATCGCGCTCGACCTCATCATCGCCGATCACGGGCTCGATTCCACGAACTACTGCTTCTCGTGCGACAAGAACGGCGCCTGCGAGCTGCAGGCCCTCTGCCGCGAGTACGGGGTGCTCGAGTCGCCCTACGAGACGGCGCAGAAGCGCGAGCCGGTGCTCGACGACAACCCCTTCCTTTCCTACGACCCCAACCTGTGCATCCGCTGCCAGCGCTGCGTGGGCGCGTGCAACGACGCCGCGCGCAACCACACGCTGCGCACGGGCAAGCGCGGGACGCGCACGCTCATCGAGGCCCCGTTCGGGGAGGGCTGGCGCGCCACCGACTGCGAATCGTGCGGCAACTGCGCGCAGGCGTGCCCGACGGGCGCGCTCACCGAGAAGCGCCGCGCGGCCTACCGTTCGTGGGAGACCGAGCGCGTGCGCACCACGTGCCCGCACTGCGGCGTGGGCTGCCAGCTCGACCTCGTGGTGAAGGGCGGCGCCATCGTTGACGCCGAGGCTGCGCCGGGACCCTCGAACCGGGGGCTCTTGTGCGTGAAGGGCCGCTCCGCCAGCTTCGACTTCGTCGACGCGCCCGACCGCATCCGCACGCCGCTCGTCAAGAACCGCGAGACGGGCGAGTTCGAGCCCGCCACCTGGGACGAGGCGCTCGATCTCGTGGCCCGGCGCTTCACGGAGCTGCGCGACGCCCACGGCGGCGAGTCGCTGGCGGCGTTCGCCTGCTCGCGCTCGACGAACGAGGACATCTACCTGTTCCAGAAGATGGCGCGCACCGCCCTCCAAACGAACAACGTGGACTGTTGCGCGCGTGTTTGACACGCCCCCACGGTCGCCGGTCTGGCGACCATGCTCGGTTCCGGCGCGATGACGAACTCCATCCAGGACGTCACGCGCGAGGCGGAGGTCATCATGCTCGTGGGGTCGAACCCCGAGGAGGCGCACCCCGTCATCGGCATGCAGATCCGCGCGGCGGTCGAGCGCGGCTGCCGCCTCATCGTGGTCGATCCGCGCGACATCGGCCTGGCGGCGCATGCCGACATCCATCTGAAGCTGCGGCCGGGAACGAACGTCGCGTTCGCGAACGGCATCGTGAACTACCTGATCCAGAACGACCTGTACGACGAGGAGTTCGTGCACGAGCGCACCGAGGGCTTCGAGATCCTCGCGGCCACCGTGCGCGACTACACCCCTGAGCGGGTGGAGGACATCTGCGGCATCGACCGGCGCGACCTCGTGGCCGCGGCCAAGATGTACGCGACGGCCAACGCCGCCGCCATCGTGTACTGCCTCGGCGTGACGGAGCACTCGACGGGCACCGACGGCGTCATGGCGCTGTCCAACATCGCGATGATCGCCGGCAACCTGGGGAAACCCGGCGGCGGCGTGAACCCGCTGCGCGGACAGAACAACGTGCAGGGCGCCTGCGACATGGGCGCCGGCCCCGACGATCTGCCCGGCTACCAGAAGGTGGCCGACCCCGAGGCGGTGCGTCGCTTCGAGAGGGCGTGGGGCGCGACGCTGCCCCGCGCGCGCGGCCTCAAGGCCACCGAGTGCTTCCCGGCCATGGTGGAGGGCGGCGTCAAGGGGCTGTTCCTGTTCGGCGAGGATCCCGTGCGCACCGATCCCGACACGCACCATGTGATCCGCGCGCTCGAGGCGCTCGAGTTCTTCGTGGTGGACGACCTGTTCATGACCGAGACGGCGAAGTACGCCGACGTCATCCTGCCCGGCCGCAGCTACGCCGAGAAGGAGGGCACGTTCACGAACACCGAGCGGCGCGTGCAGCGCGTGCGCAAGGCCGTGGACATTGCGGGCGATACGCGCCTCGACACCGACATCTTCATCGAGGTCATGAACCGTATGGGCTATTCGCAGCCGCACCTGACGGCGGCCGAGGTCATGGACGAGATAGCGGCCGTCACGCCCACGTACGGCGGCATGAGCCACGCGCGCCTCGACGGCGATGCGGTGGGCGGGCGCGGCCTGCAATGGCCCTGTCCGAACGCGGAGCATCCCGGCACGCCCATCCTGCACATGGGCGAGTTCGCCCAGGGCCTCGGCGCGTTCTCCACGCCCGACTACCAGCCCTCGGCCGAGCTGCCGGATGCGGAGTACCCGCTGGTCATGATGACGGGACGTATCCTGTACCAGTACAACGCCTGCGCCATGACCGCGCGGACCGACGGCGTGAACGAGATCGCTGACCATTCGTTCATCGAGCTCAACACGCGCGACGCCGAAGCGCTCGGCATCGCCGACGGCGACCCCGTGCGCGTCTCGTCGCGCCGCGGTACCATCGCGTCCACCGCGCACGTGTCCGAGAAGACGAACCCCGGCCATACCTGGATGCCCTTCCACTTCCAAGACGGCAACAGCAACTGGCTCACCATAGCCGCGCTGGACCGCGTGTCCAAAGCCCCCGAGTACAAGGTGTGCGCCGTGAAGGTGGAGAAGGCGTAAGAGAAAGCGAGTGCGATCGTGAAAACGATTCAGGTTGTTGCAGCCATCATCAAGAAAGATGGCAAGATTCTGGCTACGCAGCGTGGTTACGGCGACCTTGAAGGAGGTTGGGAGTTTCCTGGCGGAAAAGTCGAACCGAACGAAACGCCTGAGGAGGCTCTCGTTCGCGAGATTGAAGAGGAATTGCGAACGCGCATCGAGGTTGAATCGTATCTTACGACCGCCGAACATGATTACGAGAAGTTTCACTTGAGCATGCGATGCTACGTCTGCTCGCTTGTCGAGGACCATATGGTCCTCACCGAACATCATGCGGCGCGCTGGCTCGATGGCGAGACCATCGATTCCGTAGCATGGCTTCCGGCCGACATCCAGGTGGTCGAAGCGATCAAAGCGGCGAACCTCGTATAAGACGTGGCTCGCCGCTTTCGAGTGGGCTATTGGTCCAAATCGCTTGTGAGGTAGTCGTATAGGTCTGCTCGCACCGGCTGGTCGAGGTGGTAGGTGATCTCGACGGCCGAATTAGTGGTGTTGGGCATAGTGAAGAGGCGGTACGTTCCACTTGGGGCGATCTCCCCAAGGAAGTAAAACTCCTTGCCTCCGTCTTTGTCGTCCTTGTTCTTGCGAACGAACAGGTACGAGCGCATGCCGTTTCCGGGCCACGCTTGCAGGCGTTTGATTTCGGGGGATTGAAGCGTTCTCGGTGCTTTCGAGATGGCTATGAGCTCGCGGTCCGATACGAACCGGTCTTCGTATCGGATGGTGTCGCTAATGCTCGGGTCTTTGTCGTAATTGATGAAAACGGGAAAGGTGTTCGTGCCTTCGTCGTACTTATATCCGCTGATGATCTGGCCGTTTACATCCTTTTCCCAATTGAGCAGCCTGCAGACGTCTTCGTACGTGTACTTGGCGTTAAGAACGAAGCTCGTGTCGCGATACGGCTCGCCGTATAGCGATGCGTTTCTGGAGATGCCAAAATCGATTGCCTCGAGAACCTGGCGCTTGAACTCCTCCTGGTTGAGCGAAGCGGCGAATTTCGCATTCAGCAGGTATCGTTCTCCGTCGAACGCAATAAGAGGTTGTCCGGACGACGAAAAGCTTCCGGAGAGCACCCGGCAGGCGGATTCGACGGTTCGTTGATTCGTCGATCGCCCCGTTGCCTCGAAGATGGCCTCGAAAAAGCGTTTGGTGGGTAGCTCCGAATTGCTCATGAGCTCTTTCATGAGCAGAAGCTCTTCGATGCGCTTTCCATTCGCTAGTTTCTGAGAAATGAATTTCAACGCGATGCATTGTGCGTCATCGAAAACGGTAGCGTATCGAGGCTCGTAGCGCTCGAGAAAAGCATGGTATGAGCCGAACTTCGCGAATATGCGTTGAGGGTCGATCGACTCGTTCTCGTCGAAATCGAACAAGGTGGGAATGCGACCGAGCATTTGTTTCAGATGCTCGTATTCCTCGCGAATGAGTTTGACCCCGTTGAAGCTGCCGTCGTCGATGGAGCGGAAAATGCGCGTTTCGGATACGCGATCGAAATTGATGGTTGAACAGCCGGGTATGATGGTCGAACCCTCTTTTACGAATGCTCGCAAACTGTCTTTGTTGTACGTGCGATCTCCCGATAATGCGATGGGGATGAAATAGTTCTTCTGGTAATTGCCGATGAAGTCGAGGACGAGCGTGTACTCTTTTTCTTCGGCCTTTCTCAATCCGCGGCCGAGTTGTTGGATGAACACGATTGCCGATTCCGTTCGGCGAAGCATGATGATCTGGTTGACGGAGGGTATGTCGATCCCCTCATTAAAAATGTTCACGGAGAATATGTATTCGATTTCTCCGTTCTCGAGCCGGAGGATGGCGTCGTCGCGAACCTTGTCCGAGTCGTTTCCGCTCAGCGCCATCGTTCGGTATCCCAAAGCATTGAGCTCTTTCGACAGGGCAGCCGCCTCTTCGTTCTTATTGCAGAAGATGAGCCCCCTTCGGTTCTTCTTGTCCACGGAGTATGCTTCGATTTTCTCGGCAATGTGACGCGCGCGCTCCTGGGAGCAGAGCATAGCGAAGAGCCGCGGATCATCGACGACTTCGTCATCGATGAGCAAGTCGGCGATCCCGAAGTAATGGAAAGGTGCCAGCATGTCGTTTTCAAGTGCGTCCTGCAGCGTGATGCGATATGCTATAACGTGATTGAACAGGCTGTACACGTCGTAGCCATCGGTTCTGTCGGGAGTTGCGGTCATACCGAGGAAAAAGGCAGGCGTAAAGTGATCCATGATGGCTCGGTAGCCATCCGCACCGCTGCGATGCGCCTCGTCGATGATGATGTAGTCGAATTCGGTAGGATCGAATTCGACAAGGTGCCTCTTAAGCGTTTCAACCATGGCGAATGTGCATTGCGCGGTTGGCTTGGCCGAGCCGGATCCGTATGTCTCATAGGTGTAGCGATCGCCGAGGACCGTTTCGAAGCTCTTTTTCGATGCATCGAGAATACGCATTCGGTGAGCGACGAACAACACGCGTTGAGGTTTGGTTGCGAGAACGTCGAATGCTGAGAGGTAGGTCTTGCCGGTCCCTGTCGCGGATATCAACAACGCTCGCGGTTCTTCGCGGTCATGCAGCTCGTCAAGCGCTTCGAGCGCATGCTGCTGCATGCTGTTCGGAACGACGGTCGATTCGCCGTCGGCACTAAGAACCGTTTGTCCAGCTTTGAACGTGCTCCTGCGAGTGCTCTTAGGAGCGTCTTCCTTTGCGTTGTATCGTTCGTATTCGCCGATCCATGCTTCGGTGAGGTTCGTCGTGACGGCATCGCTCCAGAGATTCTCGAACTCTTTGCACGCGGATTTGAGCATTTCTCCGTTGGCGTACGAATGGAAGAGCACGTTCCATTCCTTATTGCAGGTGAGGGCGGTTTGCGTGCAGTTAGAGCTGCCGATGATGACGGTGCTCAGCTCCCCCTTGTTGAAGAAGTAGCCTTTTGCATGCATATTGCCCTGGTAGACGCGCGTTTCGATATTCGGAAACTCGAGGAGTTTTCTCAGCGCTGCCGGACTGTTGAAATTCAGGTACGTGGAGGTGAGAAAGCGCCCGGGAATACCATTGTCACGCAGCTCGTTGAGCACTTCGATGAGCGCTTGCAAACCGCCATCCGAGATGAAGGCGACGGAGAAGTCGAAGCTTGCGCACGATTTGAGCTGGGTTTTGATGACCGAAAGCAGGTTGGTGGCGGATCTTTGATCGTTCGCTATGATGCGTGGGTTGAGAGGGCTGTCCGATCGTTCGGTTTCTTTTCCCGAGTCGATGTAGCTCGCGTGGAGACACTGCTCGAAACTGACGATCGCATAATCACGAGGATCGGCCAATGCTAGCTTCTTTCGTCGGGGACACTACCGTTTCAGTATACTCGAGCTGGACTTCGATGAGTATCCGGGTTCGGGACATCCCGACGCGTTCCTTCCGCCACGTTTCCAAAAGATTTCAAGGGCGTGGGGCTTTGTTGAAGTTGACCTGCGCGCGTTGACGATGCGGGCGGTGTCCGTGCATCATTGACCCATACTTTTTCGGAACATCACGGTGAGGAGCGGCACATGACGAAAACGCGCGTCGGCATATTCGGATACGGCAACCTCGGGCGCGGCGTGGAGCTGGCCTGCAGGCAGAACGACGACTTGGAGCTTGTGGCGCTGTTCACGCGCCGCGACCCGGCGAAGGTGGTGCCGGCCACCGCGGACGTGGCGGTGTACGCCGCCGACGACCTGGCGGCGCATGCAGACGACATCGACGTGCTCGTCCTGTGCGGCGGCAGCGCGAACGACCTGCCCGAGCAGACGCCGGCGTGCGCGAGCCTGTTCAACGTCGTGGACTCGTTCGACACGCATGCGAACATCCCAGCCCACTTCGCACAGGTGGACGCCGCCGCGCAGGCGGGCGGCAAGGTGGCCATCATCTCGGCCGGCTGGGATCCGGGCATGTTCTCCATCGCGCGCCTGTACGCCTCCAGCGTGCTGCCCGACGGGCGCGACTACACGTTCTGGGGCCGCGGCGTCTCGCAGGGCCACAGCGACGCCATCCGCCGCATCGACGGCGTGGCCGACGCGCGCCAGTACACGGTGCCCGTCCCGGCGGCGCTCGAGGCCGTGCGCAACGGCGAGAACCCGCAGCTGACCACGCGTCAGAAGCACACGCGCGAGTGCTTCGTCGTGGCCGAGGAGGGTGCCGATCTGGCCGCCATCGAGCAGGCCATCGTCGAGATGCCGAACTACTTCGCCGACTACGACACCACGGTGACGTTCATCTCGCAGGAAGAGCTCGACCGCGATCATGCCGGCATCCCGCACGGCGGTTCGGTGATCCGCTCGGGCGCGACCGGCGAGAAGGGTGAGCACACCCACGTGGTGGAGTACTCGCTCAAGCTGGACTCGAACCCCGAGTTCACCGGCAGCGTGCTCGCGGCCTGCGCCCGCGCTGCGCATCGTCTGAGCCGCGAGGGCGCCGTGGGCTGCAAGACGCTGTTCGACATCGCGCCGGCCTACCTCTCCGCGAAGAGCGACGAGGACCTGCGCGCCGAAATGCTGTAACTGCGCGGATCGCGCGCCTGCACAGGCGTTGCAAAGGGCCCCGAGGGTACGATTTCCCATCGTCCGCTCGGGGCCCTTCTTTTTTTCTGGGGGGAGGGGGTCAGGGGCGGGCGTCTCGATTCCTGCTCATGAGCCGCGCCGATTCCGCCAAAACGGCATGCCCTTCGTCGTCCATCGCGTCGTAATACCTCTCAAGAGCGGCACGGTGGGGGTCCTCCGACGCCGGCGCGTGCACGAGCCCCGCGATCTCGTCGATGGTGCAGTTGAGCGCGACCGCGCAGTTGTACGCCTGCTCGAGGGTCATCTTCGTCGTGCCGGTTTCCCATGATTTGTAGGTGTGCCTGTTAACGCCGATCTTATCTGCGAAAACGTCCCTGCTCTTGTATCCGGCGAGTTTCCTCAACCGCATCAATTGGAGATCCATGATGTCTTTCCTTCGATCGGCGAATGAGCAAATCATACAAGGAACGTGTCGAATGTTCAATTTACTTGGATGTTTTCGCTTGACATAGATACATATGCTATCTATTATGCTCGACAATAGGTATGTAACCTATCCGTTACACCTACCGAGAGCGTATGGACATCCGCTTGTCGTCGGGCCTCGTCGTTTGCCTGGCAACAAGACGTTCGGATGGAAAGGGACGAGGTGGCAGGCTACAGCAACAAGGCGTTCTCACAGCGCCTGGAGGCGAGACGCGTCGAGGCGAAGCTGTCGCTTGAGGGCCTCGCCATCGAATCGGGCATTGCATCCGGTTTGATCGCTCGCTACGAGGCGGGACAGGCCACGCCGGATCTGGAGACGGCCTATACGCTCGCATTGACCCTCGGGTGCGGCATCGACGATTTGGCGGGTTTGCCGTTGCCGAGGGAGCGCGGACGATCTCGCACTTGAACCGCCGACGTTGCAGCGACCCTGCGGCAAGCCCATCCCTCCCTTCCGAGCTTGCCGCAGGGGTCCGAAAAAGAGGCGCGAAACAAGGGGCGGAATCGAAAGGGGCGGTTCATGGGGAAGACGAATGCGCGTTTGCGACACCTTGTATTGGGTTTGGCGGTTGCGGCGGCTACGGTGCTCGTCGGTTGCGCGCCGCAAGCGAATGACGTGGCGGGAAGCGGCAGCACCGGTCAGGACGAACCCGCTGCCGTCGATTTCTCCTGGTCGCAAGAAGCGGATTGCGCGATGTGCCATGCGGCGGAATCGGCGTCCATGGAGGATGCATCCTGCCAGGCTGCGATGCACGAACAGCAAGGCGTGCCGTGCTCGGGATGCCATGCGGACGAAGCGGGGCTGGCAACCGCTCACGAAGGGGCCACGACCGCATCTTCCGCCCCTGCGCGCCTGAAGTCGACTTCGATCGACGAGTCGACGTGCACGAGCTGCCATGGGGACCGTGCGGCGCTTGCCGTCGAAACGGCAGAGAGCGCTGCGCTCGTGGATTCGCAAGGCACGACGGCGAATCCGCACGAGCTTCCTTCGTCGCCGGACCACGACGGCATCGCTTGTTCCGATTGCCACCAGATGCATGTCGCCGGCGCTTCGGGCGAGCTTGCCAAGAAAACCTGCATCGCATGCCATCACGAGGACGTATTCGAGTGCGGAACCTGTCACGAGGAACAATAGGCAGGTAGAGGGCCTGCTTGTTGCATAAGGAAAGGGGAGCGTCATGGAACATGCGGTATCGAGGAGAGGGTTTCTGGCGGGCGCGGCACTTGCTGCTGCGGGAGTTGCGGGTGCGGGCCTTGTCGGCTGTTCGGACGGTGCGTCGGCCGCGGGCGGCGCATCCGCCCCGACGTCGTCCGCTATTCCCAGCGCATGGGACGAGGAAGCCGAGGTCATCGTCGTCGGCGGCGGCGTAGGGCTGGCGGCCGCTATCGAGGCGGCCGACGCGGGCGCGAGCGTCGTCCTCCTGGAAAAAGGCGACCATGCGGGAGGCTTGTGGATGACCGCCGGCGGCAGCTGCACGATGGGCGGCAACAACGTCGTGCAGCAGCGCGACGGCGTCAAGGACGACGACGAGGCGTGGTTCGAAGCGGAGATGTACAGCTGCGAGTACCGCGGCAACGCCGAGATCATGCGCATGCTCGTCGAGAAGGGCGCCGATACGGTGAAGTGGATGGAGGATCTCGGCATCGTGTGGGCGCCTATATCCGCAGGCGTGCTGGGCGGCGATGTCAAGCGCGGTCTGGCTCCGGATGTCAACCCCGGCGTGTACGAGGGCGGAAAGGGCACGCCGAACAGCGGCATCTGCTGGACGCAGGTGTGGGAGAAGAAGCTGGGCGAGCTCGAAGTGCCCATCAAGCTCGAGCATCGCATGACGCGCGTGTACCGCGAAGCCGACGGCCCCGTCGTGGGCGTGGAGGTCGAAACTCCCGAGGGGACCAAGAACTTCAAGGCGACCAAGGGCGTGATCCTCTGCACGGGCACGTGGACCGACAACGCCCATATGGCAGCCGGATGGGATCCGCGCATCGTCGGGCCCGACACCTACGGCGACGGCGGCGTGCCTGCCGAGAACCTGCTGTACGTCGACAGCTCGGGCGACGGCCATATCGCTGCATCGAAGATCGGCGCCGCGTTCGCCGACATGTCGTTCGTGTCGTATCTGTACCTGTTCTTCGGCGCGCGCTCCTACTGGGGTTGGGGCGAAGACCCGGTCGATTGGACGACGAACGAGAACTACGCGGCAGGCAAGGGCCTCTCCCGCAAGCCGGAGCTGTACCAGAAGCCGATCATCGTGAACGGGAAGGGCGAGCGCTTCGTCAACGAGGCGTCGGCTGCCGACGAGATTCCTGCCGGCCGAGGGGCGCTCTCCGAGAATCCCGAGATGCCGTTCATGGAGGCGTACTTGTCGCTCGAGCAGCCGCGCAACGTGTGGATGGTGGCGGATTCGACGACGGCCGAGGAGTTGAAGTGGCCGATCGACGAAATGAGCAAGCCCAACCCGAAGACGGGCAGCATGTTCGATCCCGCATGCCTGGCCATCGCCGACACGATCGACGACTTGGCGAAGCAGATGGGCATCGACGCGGCGGCCCTCAAGGCGACCGTCGACCAGTACAACGCCGATGCCGATGCGGGCGAGGACTCGGCGTTCGGCAAGCCCGGCCCCCTGAACAAGATCGCGACGCCGCCGTTCTATGGCGCGAAGGCGAGCCTCATCCGCCACACCCAGCGCAACGGCGTGCGGGTGAACACGAAGTCGCAGGTGATCGATGGCTGGGCGGCGATCGACAACCCGCTTGAGCCTGCCGCTTCCATCGACGACGAGCCGGTGATCCCTCATCTGTACGCCGCGGGCGAGTTGGGCGACGCGCTCGGCTGGCGCCGCGTGCACAACTCGCTCGGCCATTACACGACCGCCGCCCGAAACGCCGGCGCGAATGCCGCGAAGGAGACGGAGGCGTAGCGCGTCTCGCGAGTACTACCCCGCTTACGAGGGCCGGCCGCATCGCATCCGATGCGGCCGGCCCTTTCTCGTCAGATCAAAATGCCGTTGCAGTGGTCGATCTCGTGCTGGATGATCTGGGCGGTGAATCCCGTGAACGTTCCGGTGCGCGGCTTCATGCCGAGGTCCTGGTAGCGCACCTTGACGGTGCGGTAGCGCGTCGCGGTTCGTGTGCCCGCAAGCGACAGGCAGCCCTCCTCGGCGGGGTAGGCGCCCGCCTGCGACACGATCTCGGGGTTCAGCATGACGAGGTAGGAGCCGTCGTTGTCGAAGGCGATGATGCGCTTGAGCTGGCCGATCATGTTCGCGGCCATGCCCACGCAGGAATGGCGGTGAGCCTCCAGCGTGTCGAGCAGGTCCTGCGCGATGGGCAGGTCGGCCTCGGCAGCCGGCTCCGATGGGCGTTGCAGGACCAGCTCGTTTCTCATGATAGGACGAATCATCGCGGTGCGCCTCTCCGGAATCGCGGATGTTTCCTGCGATTCTACCATGCGCCCGCCGTCACAGGATCGCCGCAGCCAGCGCGGCGAGGGCGAACAGGGTGCCGAACGCCGCCGCGACGACGCGCTCCCCGGAGGTGAGCTCGAAGCCGACGCCGCGCATGCCGTCGAGCCGGCGGGCCTTCGCATGACGGGGGCCTGGCTTCTCGCTCAGCAGGCCGCCGGGGATGACCCGGACCTGCACGGGTTCGGCCGTGCGCTCGTGGGCTCCGCGGATCTGCTCGGCGTGGGCTGCGCTGCTCATAGGGTTCTCCTTCGTTTGCTTTGTTCTCGTACCGTGCAGGATACCGGAGGACCGAGGGTCCGCATGTCCCACTAAGGGTACAGCGAAGCGAGCGTAAAAAAGCCCGACGGACTATCCGCCGGGCTGATCGCACGAGGTGGAGCGAGCGCTACTCCTTACCGGTCCAGCAGTACGTGCACACCTTCTCGGGATCGATGCCGATGGCTTCCAGCATGCCGTCGAGCGACTGGTAGCCCAGCGAGTCGAAGCCCATCTGCTCGCAGATGGAGCGCAGCATGCACTTCCCGCGCTCGGTGGAGCCGTCGGCGTACTCGTCGAGGTGCTGCGCGCCCTCGTCGCCTTCCAGCTGGTGCACCATGCGGCGCGAGAGCAGCTCCATATCGGAGCGGCTGCTGGAGAAGCTCAGGTACTTGCAGCTGAACATGATGGGCGGGCAGGCCGAGCGCATGTGTACTTCTTCGGCGCCGCACTTGTACAGGAAGTCCACCGTCTCGTGCAGCTGCGTGCCGCGCACGATGGAGTCGTCCACGAACAGCAGCTTCTTGTCGCTGATCAGCTCGGGGATGTGGATTTGCTTCATCTTCGCCACGCGGTTGCGCACCTCTTGGTTGCTCGGCATGAACGAGCGCGCCCACGTGGGCGTGTACTTGATGAACGGGCGCGCGAAGGGGGTCTTGCACTCGGTCGAGTAGCCGATGGCGTGGGGCACGCCCGAGTCGGGCACGCCGGCCACGTAGTCCAGCTCGGGGATGCCGCCGTCGCCCGCTTCGTCGCGCGCCATGATGGCGCCGTTGCGGTAGCGCATGACCTCGACGTTCACGCCCTCGTAGTTCGAGTTCGGGTAGCCGTAGTACACCCACAGAAACGCGCAGATCTTCATCTTGTCGCCGGCGGGGGAGATGGTGCGGTACTCGTCGGGGTTCACCAGCACGATCTCGCCGGGTCCCAGCTCGTACTCGTCGCGGAAGCCCAGCTTGTGGTACGCGAACGACTCGAACGAGATGCAGAAGCCGTCGTCGCTCTTGCCGATGAGCACGGGCAGGCGGCCCATCCGGTCGCGCGCGGCGATGATCTGGCCGTCCTGGGTGATGATGAGCAGCGTGAGCGACCCGTCGATGGATTCCTGCGCGTGCTTGATGCCGGAAACGAAGTCGTCCTTCTGGTTGATGAGCGCGGCGACCAGCTCCGTGGTGTTCACTTTGCCCGAGCTCATGGCCATGAACTGCCGTCCGCCGCTGGCGAAATTGGCTTCCACCAACTCTTCGGCGTTGTTGATGGCGCCCACGGTGGTGATGCCGAACGTGCCCAGGTGGGAGCGCACGAGCAGCGGTTGCGGATCGGTGTCGCTGATGCAGCCGATGCCGCTGCAGCCGTGGAAGCCCTGCAGGTCGTCTTCGAAGCGCGTGCGGAACGGGGTGTTCTCGATCGAGTGGATCTCGCGCTGGAAGCAGCCTTCCTCGGCGTCGTGGAAGATCATGCCCGCGCATTTCGTTCCCAGGTGGGAGTGGTAGTCCACGCCGAAGAACACGTCCAGCACCACGTCGTGATGTGCTGCCGCCCCAAAGAATCCGCCCATTGCTTGCCTTTCGTCGTGCCTGCTGCTCGTCCGTGTCAACAAAGGTTTTAGTATACGGCTCCGAGCGGTCCGAAGGAACCAAACGCGCGCACGATTCGCGGTTTCTGCACGATCGCGGGCGTCACTTCTGCTTGTCGGCCTTGTCGGGCACCAGGAATATGAACACGAGGGAGCTGATCAGCAGCAGGAACGGGTAGAACAAAAACGGGATGATCTGGAACGCCGACACCGCGAAACCCAGCTCGGCGGCGGCCGAGATGGCCACGAGCATCTGCGCGCCGTAGGGCAGGATGCCCTGGAACACGCACGAGAACGTGTCGAGCAGCGACGCCGTCTTGCGCTTCGAGATGCCGTACGTCTTCGCCATGTCGGCCGCGATGGGGTTCGAGATGACGATGGCCACGGTGTTGTTCGCGGTGGCGATGTCCATGGCGCCCACGAGCAGGCCCATGCCCAGCTGGCCGCCCTTCTTGCTTTTGAACAGGCTCTTGATGCCGTTCAGCAGCGCGACGAAGCCGCCGTACTCGCGGATGAGCGCGCAGATGGCCGACACGAGCAGCGCTACCATCGTCGTCTCGAACATGCCCGCGGCGCCCGAGCCCATGTTGGCCAGCAGGTCGGTGGCGGCGGTGGCGCCCGTGGCCACCATGATGATGGAGCCCGACAGGATGCCCAGCAGCAGCACGATGAACACGTTCACGCCGATGATGCCGCCGATGAGCACGATGAGGTAGGGGATGAGCTGGACCAGGTCGTACTCGTGCACGACGCTGCCGCCGAGATCGGCGCCGAACGACAGCACGAGGATGACTGCGAGCGATACCAATGCCGCCGGCAAGGCGATCTTGAAGTTCTCGCGGAACTTGTCCTTCATCTGGCATCCTTGGCCCTGGCAGGCCGCGATGGTGGTGTCGGAGATGAACGAGAGGTTGTCGCCGAACATGGCGCCGCCCATGACGCTTGCCACGCACAGCGGCAGGTCGAAGCCCGACGCGGCCGACACCGCCACGGCGATGGGCGTGATGAGCGTGATGGTTCCCACCGAGGTGCCCATCGACAGCGACACGAAGCAGCTGACCACGAACAGCACCGCCACGGCGAACTGCACGGGGACGACGGAAAGCAGCAGGTAGGCCACGCTTTCAGCGCTGTCGCGGCCCACGGTGCCCACGAAGATGCCGGCCACCATGAAGATGAGTACCATGGTGACGATGGTCTTGTCGCCCATGCCGCGGCCCATGATGACGAGCTTGTCGTCGAAGGGGAGCTTGCGGTTCTGGAAGCACGCCACGAGCAGCGCGAGGAGGAAGATCACCACGACGGGGATGCTGTAGAACCCCATGGGAATGCCCATCCCGTACTCGAACAGAACGCCGAGCCCCAGGTAGCATACCAGGAACACCCCGATCGGCAGCAGCGCTTTGACGTTGCCCTTCTTGGCGGTTTCGGTGGTTTTCTCCTCCATGTTCGCCCCTTCTTACCTTCGGTCGTTACGTGCGGTTTCCCATGATACCGCAAGGCGGGCGCGATGGGGGCCGGGGCGCGCGCTCCGAATGCTACACTGTGTCCGGAACGGATGAGCGGAGGAAAGCGACGACATGAAGAAGATATTGCTGGTGGCGACGGGCGGGACCATCGCGTCGGTGGAGGACGGGCGCGGGCTGGCTCCGGCGCTCGGCGGCGAGGAGCTGGCGCGCTACGTCCCCGAGATCGAGGGGTTGTGCGACTTCGACGTGGTGCAGCCCATGAACATCGACAGCACGAACATGCGCCCCATCGACTGGATGCGCATCCGCGACGAGATCGTGGGCGCCTACGACGCCTACGACGGGTTCGTGGTGCTGCACGGCACCGACACGATGGCCTACACGGCCGCCGCGCTGTCCTACCTGGTGCAGGGCAGCCCGAAGCCCATCGTGCTGACCGGCTCGCAGCAGCCCATGGCCAGCCCCTTCACCGACGCGAAGCTCAACGTGTACCAGAGCCTGCTGTTCGCTTGCGACGACCGCTCGTGCGACGTGTCCGTCGTGTTCGGCGGCGCGGTGATCGCGGGCACGCGGGCGCGCAAGCAGCGCACGATGAGCTTCAACGCGTTCACCAGCGTGAACTTCCCCGAGATCGCGCTCGTGCGCGGCGGGCGCGTGGTGCGGGCCGGGGCGCCGGTCACGTGCGCGGGCGGGGGCGGCGCGCCGCGCGTGTACGACCGGATGAACGAGCGCGTGTTCGTGCTCAAGCTGACGCCCGAGATGGACCCGAGTATCTTCGACCTGCTCAAGCGCGACTACGACGCCGTCATCCTCGAGACGTTCGGTATCGGCGGCATCCCCGACTACGGCGACTACCGCCGCGCCATCTTCGGCTGGGTGGACTCCGGGCGCACGCTCGTCGTGACCACGCAGGTGCCCGAGGAGGGCTGCGACCTGGGCGTGTACGAGGTCGGCCGCGCGTACGCGGGGCACCGCGGCATCCTCAAGGGCGGCGACATGACCACCGAGGCGCTCGTGGCGAAGACCATGTGGGTGCTCGGCCAGACGGGCGACCCCGACGAGGTCCGCGACCTGTTCTACCGCGTGGTGAACCACGACCGGGCGGTGGAGGAAGGCTAGGCGTCCTCGCCCCCGGCGCGACCGGTGCCGAGGCGCACCGTGCGCAGCGGCTGGTAGATGGCGCCCGCGCGGTCGAGCGTGCTCTTGTACAGCGTGACGTCGACGGCTTCGTCGTCTTGGGGAAACGC
This sequence comes from Eggerthella hominis, assembly GCF_014287365.1. NCBI lineage: Bacteria > Bacillati > Actinomycetota > Coriobacteriia > Eggerthellales > Eggerthellaceae > Eggerthella > Eggerthella hominis. The sequence goes on along the minus strand of NZ_JACOOA010000005.1, from coordinate 200,573 downwards.
CAGATGGGGCAGGCCGACGTGCGGGATGCGGGCGCGGCGCGCGAGCGTGAGGTGCGCTTTGAACGGCTTGGCGTCGAACGGCACGTCGCGGTCGCGCAGCTCGTCGCGAAGGCGCGCTGCCAGCTGCTCGAGCTCGGGCGCGGGGGCGATGCCCAGCCATAGGGTCGCGTCGCTTGCGCGACCGAATTTCCCCAGGCCGTCGCTGCGCAGCGGAACGGGGGACGCGCCGGTGCAGGCGGCTTCCAGCGCGTCGGTCGCGGCGGCGAGCTGCGCCTCGTCGACGTCGCCGAGGAAGGCGAGCGTGAGGTGGTAGGTGTCGCGCGGCAGGAAGCGCCCCTCCATCGACGCGCTCAGCCGGCGGGCGAGCGCGGCCGCGTCGTCGGCGAAATCCGGCGGCAGGTCGAGTGCGATGAACGTCCTCATGCGGCCTCCTTATTCCATGTCGAGCGGCATCTTGCGCGCAGGCGCGGGGAAGCGGCGGTCGAGCAGCGCGAGGTCGTCGCGAGTGAGGCGCAGGTCGAGCGCGGCGGCGTTGTCGCGGGCGTGTTCGGACGCGGCGGCCTTGGGGATGGCGACGACGTCGCCCGATCGGATGGCGAACGCGAGCAGCACCTGCGCGGGCGTGGCATCGTGGCGTGCGGCCACCTCGGCGACGGACGGATCCTGCAGCAGCCCGCGGGCGCGGGCGAGGCGACCGGCCTGCGCGAGCGGGCAGTACGCCATGAGGGGGATGCCGCGCGCGGCCTGCCAGGGCGCGAGGTCGAACTCGATGCCGCGCGATCCCAGGTGGTAGAGCACCTGGTTGACGGCGCACGCGTTGCCGCCCGGCACGCTCATGAGCTCCTCCATGTCGGCCACGTCGAAGTTCGACACGCCCCAGCGGCGGATGAGCCCCTCGGCCCGCAGCTCTTCCATGCAGGCCACCGTCTCGGCGAGGGGCACGTCGCCGCGCCAATGGAGCAGGTAGAGGTCGAGCGCGCCCGTCCCGAGCCGGTCGAGCGAGGCGCGGCAGCTGTCGAAGATGTGCGCGCGCCCGGCGTTGTGCGGGTAGACCTTCGACACGAGGAACAGCCCGTCGCGGTCGAGCGGGGCGATGGCCTCGCCCACGAGCCGCTCGGCGGCCCCCTCGCCGTACATCTCGGCCGTGTCGATGAGCGTCATGCCGCACGCGACCCCCGTGCGCAGCGCCTCGATCTCGCTCGCGCGCCGGGCGAGGTCGTCGCCCATATACCACGTGCCCTGCCCGATGGCAGGTACAAGCGTCCCGTCGGGAAGCTTCACGGTGCGGTTCGTCATAGGGGGCTCCTTTCCCTCGAGCTTCGCTACCATTCCAGTTCGCGCTCGGCCCAGGCCTTCATCTCTTCCAGGATGGGGACGAACGCGCGCCCGCGTTCGGTCAGCCGGTACTCGACGCGCGGCGGAACTTCCCCGTAGTCGATGCGCTCGATGAAACCGTCGTCGGCCAGCTCGCGCAGCTGCTTCGACAACGTCGACTCCGAGATGCTCCCGATGCAGCGGCGCAGCTGGCCGAAGCGCGAGACGTCCTTCATGCCAAGGTAGAACAAGATCTCGATCTTCCACTTGCCGCCGATCATCCGTTGCAGCGTTGATACCGCGGGGCAGCGCTCCACTTCATCGCCCGACCGTCGCGCCATGCGCATCCTCCGTGTTCGTCCCTACTCCATAAAATGACAGTACTTCATTCTTCGTAGCTCAAGGAGCATAGTACAGCCGAGCAACGAGGAAAGGAAGGACCATCATGCATTTTGCGCGTTCGATCTGGCGCCCGCCGTACGAGGCGGGGTCGGCGCTGTTGCAGGTGACGGCGGGGTGCACGCACCATCGCTGCCGCTTCTGCGACCTGTACGACGTGCCGTTCGCGCTGTCGCCCGACGACGAGGTGGAGGCCGACATCGACGAGCTGGCGCGGTTCTCGCCCGGGGCTCGTCGCGTGTTCATCACGGGGGCGAACCCGTTCGGCGTGGCGAACGCACGGCTTGCGCCCATCTTGGAGCGCATCCGCGCACGCATCCCCGGTGTGAGGACGATCGGCGGGTTCGTGCGCATCGGCGATCTGCGCCACAAGTCCGACGAGGATCTCGAGCAGTGGGCGCGTCTCGGTGTGGATGACCTGACCATCGGCGTGGAGACCGGTTTCGATCCGGCGCTCGCGTTCATGGACAAGGGGCACACCGCCGCCGACGAGCTTGAGCAGTGTCGCCGGCTCGACGCGGCGGGCATCCGCTACAGCTTCTTCTATCTGGCCGGCATCGCGGGCGCAGGGCGGGGAGAGGAGGCGGCGCGGGCATCGGCGGAGGTGTTCAGCCGGCTGCGCCCGGTTCGGATCGGCGTCCTGTCCATGACGCTGTTCCCCGCGTCGCGCCTTGCCGAGGATGTGCGTGCGGGGCGGTTCCAGATGGCGAGCGAGGGGGAGCTGCTGCGGGAGATCCGCACGCTCGTCGGCGAGCTGAGGTGCGAGACGGCGCTGTCCACGGCCCACGTCTCGGACGCGGTGCATGTCGAAGGGCTGCTCCCGCGCGACTGCGAGCCGATGGTGGCGCGTCTCGACCGCGCCATCGCGCAGCTCGACGAGGACGCGCTGTCACGGTACCGCCGCAGCATCCGGTCGTTGTGAGGGGGCGTGATGGAGTTCTCCGGACGCACGTGGCGCCCGCCGTACGAGCGGTACACGCCCATCGTCGAGGCCACCGCGGGATGCGCGTGGGGCCGCTGCACGTTCTGCACGCTGTTTTGCGAGGAGCGGTTCTCGGTCGGTCGGCTCGATCGTTTCGAGTGCGATCTCGACGAGGTCAAGCGCTTCGTTCCCCATGCGCGCCGCTTGTGGCTCACGGGAGGGAGTCCCTTCCAGATGAGCTTCCGGCAGCTTGAGGAGCGGGCGATGGCCGTATGGGATCGCCTCATCAAGTGCCAGAGCATCGCCATGTTCGCTTCGGTTCGCGACATCGCTCGCACGTCGGACGAGGAGCTGCGGAGGCTGCGCGCGTTGCACGTGAACGGCCTGACGATCGGCATGGAGAGCGCGAACGACGAGGTTCTCGAGCGGGCGGGGAAGGGGTACGGCCGCGCGGACGTGCTCGCGCAATGCCGGCGATTGGACGCGGCGGGCATCGAGTACAACCTGATCTACCTGACGGGGCTTGCCGGTCGCGGGCGCGGGAGGCACAACGCGCGCACGACCGCCGAGGTGCTCAACCGGCTGAATCCGCGGATACTGGAGATCAGCTCGCTCGAGCTGATGCCGGGAAGCGAGCTGGCTCGCCGCACCGCAGCGGGAGAGTTCGCGCCGGCGAGCGCGGCGGAGCGGATCGACGAGCTGCGCGTGCTGGTCGAGGAGCTGCAGCTGCGCGTGCACCTGGAAGCGAGCTCGCAGACGAACCCGCTTCCACTGGTGGGGATGCTGCCGTACGACAAGCCCTTGCTGATCGCCGCGCTCGAGGAGGGCGCTGCGCGGGCGCGCGCTACCCCCGCTTGGAGCCCTGCCGGCTGATGCCGCCCTTGTGGCCCGATGCCTTGTTCGGGCCCAAGCCGCCGCGCAGGGCGCGGTTGAGCTTGGGCGGCAAGGGGCGCTCGGCGGCGTTCGGTTTCTTGTCCATGCGGCTAGACCAGCTTGCCCTTGCAGTGGTCGATGCCGTGCTGGATGATCTGCGCCGTCCAGCCGGTGAAGTCCTTCTTACGCGGCTTCAGCTCGCCGTCGACCAGCTCGTCGTACCCGACCTTGACGCGGTCGAAGCGCGTCACCTTGGAGTCGGCCTCCAGCGACAGGCACCCCTCGACCGTCTTGAACGCGCCGAGCGCCTGCAACAGGCGCGGGTTGTACATGACGTGCGGCTGATCGTCGTCGTCCAAGTACGCGATGATGCAGGTCGTGGCGCCGATCTGGTTCGCTGCCAAGCAAGCGGCGCCGTCCATTGACGTCAACGTTTCCACGAGGTCGTCCGCCACCTGCGCGTCCTCGGCCGTGGCAGGGGTGCACGCCTGCGAGAGGATGGCCTCGTCCTTTACCAGTTCTTTGATCATGATGCTCCGTTCAAGGATGTCTCGTCGTTCGATGCTTGTCCGAGGATTCTATCATGAAGGAGGGGGCGGGTTGCCGCTGCCGTCGTTTTTGCGCTTGAGCTTGCCCGCGATGCGCGACGCCTTGTCGGCGGCAGCATGGCCGAGCTTGGGAGCGTCGTCGTGCACGCGGGTTGCGGCGGTCTTCGCGCCGTCGGACACCGCGTGCCCCAGCTTGGGAGCCGTCTCGCGCACGTGCTCGGCCGCCGTCTTCGCGCCTGCCGCAGCGGCTTTCGCGCCGGTCTGGGCTCCTGCGGCGACGGTCTTGGCCCCGGCCTTCGCCGTGCGGGCGATGTCGGGCGCCACCTCCTTGGCCTTCGCGGCCGCTTTGCGCACGTAGGGCTCGGCCACTGGCGCCACCTTCGGCGCGACTTTCGCCACCGTCCTCACCGTGGGCATAGCGCGGGTCGCCACGCGCTTGGCGCCGGCAGGCAAAGGCGCGAAGCGCAGCACCCTCTCAGCAACATCGACGGCCTTGTCGAAGGTCTCAGCATACTCGGCCGCGGTCTTGGATGGCTTGCTCGTGTCGCGCGCGGGTTCGCTTGCAGCGTCAGCGGTGTTCTCGTTCATGGCGTCCTTTCATGCGATGAGACGGAATCGGTTCGCGATCATTGTGCTGTGGAACGTGAAAGATTGTCTCATCAGAGTGGATAGTAAGCCGATGTTCGATGGCGCTAATCCAATTGCGTTAGATATGCGAAACGCTTTGTATGGTCAAAAAGACGCTGATGAGGATTGTGCCGACGTCGATGCCAGTACTGACAACATAATCGAGCATGCATTTGCCGCGCTTCCACTTGGAGGGGTACTTGTTCGATATACTGAGTCGTACCACTGTGCATGGTTCGTGCACTAAAAGAGCGATGGTTACTTATGCACCTTGTATTGATCTTTTGCATTTTGACGCAATGCGGCTCCTCTCGTTCTCATCTATTTCCTAGAGGGCGTTATGCAGCCAGCTATTTCTCGCTTTCTCAAAATCCGCTCTCAATTGAGCGAGCCTTGTATAATAGGTATTAAAGTGTTTCGAAACTTCAGCGGCTCTTTCTTTTGACGAAGGAAAAGGTAAGACGATTTCGAGGTATCTTGACCCGGCGTCTTCTCTATTTGTCTGCATAAACACTATTCGCTGCCATTGGGCAAGCACGACGTCCAAGTCCATCGCCCAAGTGAGATAACTTGCGTCAAAAGGCGCCTGATCGGTTACGGAAAGCACCAGGATTTCTTTTGTAAGAACAACTTCTTCTTGTCCGGGCAGTATCATAGAAGGTTCGCCAATATTCTTTGAGCACCTTAGAGGCGTAAGAATGCTATATGCTTGCAATCCGCTCGAAGGGCCTTTCCAATATTTCTCTGCGACGTTTTTGGGCACTAGGTTGGTTGGGTTGATGTTAACCAGACCTGCGCGAAGGTCGGATACTTTTATATAGGGAATGCTTCCGTTTCTTAAGTCTGCAGATGGACTCCCGTGTCCTCCTCGGGCAACTATTAATTCTTGTTCAATTAACTCGCCAATTGTTTTAAACGTAAAATCAGGGATTTTGCTGGAAAGATAATTGTGAAAATCATCAATTTTTGATCGATCTGAGTATTGAGGGACACCGATGTACGGTGTCTGTTCCGCCTTCAAATAACGAGAAGAGAGAGTAAGGTCTCCATTTTTGATGGATTGAACATCTTCCAAGACGACATCGTCAATCTGGTCGATTCTCTCGCCTCGATCGCTAATCTTAAAAAGATCACCCCCGTCTTTATTGATGCCTATTGTGGGGGCGCTCGAAACCCAGACAAAACCTTCTTTAAACCAATTAGGTTTTTGCATCGAAGTCAAATGCTTATCGGAGCTTCCTTTTTCGAATACGTAAAAGTTTGTTTTTGCTCTGCAAAATCCCTGAAAAGCTTCCATAGGGATATTAAGGACTCCCCTTAATATGAAACGCTCGTTTACCCATTTTCTAAACCATTCGTACGATTTAGAAAAGAAGTAAGTTTCAGGCAACACTATGCCAAGTCGGCCTCCTTCTTCGAGAAGGTTCCAACATTGTTCTACAAAGACGATGCCTAACTCTGTATCGTTGTAGTCGGAGGCAGGCGCGCCGCCAGATGTGTGCCTGCAGATGGAGTACCCGTTTTTTCTTGCGTCTGAAGCGGAAAGCTTGAGTCCAACTCCGAAAGGTGGGTTTGTCGCTACGACCGTATATCCTCCTTCGTCCATCATATCGAGAAGTCTTGGATAGCTGTCTTTCCAGCGATTTTTGCGTATCGAGTCCCCTACTATGACATTCGTCGATCCATCACCGATACCAACCATAAACGACCGAGTCAATTTAACGTTTATTGCATCGCGATCTACTCCAAAAAGATTGTAATGCGCCCATGTTCTCGCTTCTGCTTTTTGCGCATCAGTTTGGCATGAGGCGAGTACTGTCGAATAGGCCGAATCCAAAAACCCTCCTGTGCCACAGGCGGGGTCTATCATTTTATCGTGGGAAGTTATCCCTAAAAGCGACACCCCAGCTTCTATGACCCTCCAAGGGGTGAAATATTGCCCATCGCCAATTTTGAGATTAGCGGTTCTGAAAACCTGAAAAGCTATCGACAAAGCTGTCGGTTCAGCCTCTTTCATATTCAAAAATTGAAGCTCAAGTACGATTCTCTGAATGGAATCGACATCGAATCTCACGCAGTCGCTATCGTCTGATGTAAAAAGAGTTGGATGAGCGTTTCTGTATCTTTTGTAATAGGAGTTAATTAGCCGTGCGGTTTCGCAGGGGTCATCATGCAGTTGAAAAGGCACAGGCTCCGTTGGATGCATCATCGCTTGTGTGTCTGAGTCAAGCTTTATCATAAGCACATTAGCTATTTCATTGAGCCTTTGCTCCGGTCTTGTTGAAAGGGAGTCCATTGCAGCAATTCCATCGAGAATAGCATCGAAGGTAGCTCGAAGCTTTGCGGCGCTTGGTCGGAGAAGATCCGAATAACGCAAAGGATCTTTGGTCGCTTTGATAATATTATCTGCTGGCCTGGGGGGATTAGTGCTCTTTTCGACATCCCAGCTTCCATCAGGGAGCTTATATACTTTTGCAGATTCCGTTCCGTTGGTCCAAAAACCCAATCGAGCATGAGGCTCTAACCCAAGATAAATTTCAAGTTGAGAAATGCCTGCGCTAATGTCCGGCTGTTTGGTTTCAATCAGAATATCGACATGGTCCCACAGACCGACATTTTCTGGCGAGTCGAATATCGCAAGGTCGCACGGAAACCCTTTGAAAGATTTGCCAGCCTCTCGTTTGCTTGCTTCCGAAGGATTTTGGGGGACGCGCCACTCTTTATCCTCCGTGTCGCAAGACGGGCATATAATCTGGTCTCGATTCCATCCTGAGCTAACTAGTTGTTCGAGTAGGGGCAGACGAACTAAGTTGTGTTCCGGTCTGTTGGCGGAGTTCTTCATTAAAGGCTCTTTCTTGAAAATGGTTAAATGCGCTGTGTATTGCGAAGATCGCGACCGTTTTTATTCCCACTCGATCGTCGCAGGGGGCTTGCTGGTGATGTCGTATGCTACCCGGTTGACTCCTGGGACTTCGGCGACTATACGACCTGACACGCGCGCCAGCACGTCGTACGGCAGCTTCGCCCAGTCGGCGGTCATCGCGTCGGAGCTCTCGACGGCTCGCAGGATGATGGGGTAGGCGTACGTCCGCTCGTCGCCCATGACGCCGACGCTCTTGACGTCGGGCAGCACGGCGAAGTACTGCCACACGCTGCGCTCGTCGTTGCGGTCGCCGGTCTCCTCGAAGATGCGGGCGTTGTAGGCGTCCAGCTCCTCGCGGACGATGGCGTCGGCGTTCTTCAAAATCTCCAGCTTCTCGCGCGTCACCGTGCCGATAATGCGGATGGCCAGGCCCGGGCCGGGGAAGGGCTGGCGATGCACGATGTGGTCGGGCAGCCCGAGCGCCGTGCCCAGTGCGCGCACCTCGTCCTTGAAGAAGTGATCCAGGGGCTCGATCAGGTCGAAGGACACGCCGTCGGGGAACGGGATCAGGTTGTGGTGGCTCTTGATCGTGGAGGCCTTGCCGCCGGTCTTGCGGGCGCCGCTCTCGATGATGTCGGGGTAGATGGTGCCCTGGGCCAGGTACTTCACCGGACGCCCGCCCTCGGCGAGGTCCTCCGCCACGGCGAAGAACTCCTTCCAGAACTGCGAGCCGATGATGCGGCGCTTCTGCTCGGGCTCGACGACGTCGGCCAGCAGCGCGGCGTAGCGGTCCTCGGCGTGCACGTGCACGAAGTCCACGTCGAACTGCTTCGTGAACACGTCCTCCACCTCTTCGGGCTCGTTCTTGCGCAGCAGGCCATGGTTGATGAACACGCAGGTCAGCTGCTTGCCGATGGCCTTCGCACACAGCGCGGCCACCACGGAGGAGTCCACGCCGCCCGACAGGCCCAGGATCACGCGGTCGCTGCCCACCTGCGCGCGGATGGCTTCGACGGCGTCGTCGATGATGGAGTCCATCGTCCAGGAGGGCTCGAGGCCGCAGATGCCGAACAGGAAGTTCTTCAGCAGCTCGTCGCCGTGCGGCGTGTGACGCACCTCGGGGTGGAACTGCGTCGCGTACAAACGCCGCTCTGCGCACTCCATCGAGGCCACGGGACACGTGTCGGTCGAAGCCGTCACCGCGAAGCCCGCGGGCACCTCGGCCACGGCGTCGCGGTGGCTCATCCACACCGTCTGCTCGACAGGCGTCTCGCCGTACAGCAGGGACGCACCCTCGTCGCAACGCGTCAAAGCGGCGGCCCCGTATTCCCCGGCGTCGGTGTGGCCCACGGTGCCGCCCAGCGTGACGGCCATGATCTGCTGTCCGTAGCAGAAGCCCAGCACGGGGATGCCCAGCTCGAAGATGCCCGGGTCGATGGACGGCGCGTCCTCGGCGTACACGCTGGCCGGTCCGCCCGACAGGATGATGGCCGCCGGCGCGAGGGCGCGCACTTCCTCGGCGGTGATGTCGCACGGGACGATCTCCGAGTACACGTGCTGATCGCGCACGCGGCGGGCGATCAGCTGCCCGTACTGGGCTCCGAAATCGACGACGATGACCAACTGGCTGGACGGGGTGGTGGACACGGGTGGCTCCTTCGCATGAACGTATCGCTCTCGTTTTTCGCTAGCCATCTTACACGAAAAGCAAGCGATTGGCGGCTTGGCGAAGTGCGCTGCACAGGCTTTGCATGAAGGAGCTATAAGTAAAATAATTAAGGTATATCTCTTTCCGTATGCCGTATACTGAACCTATGGTTGAAGGGGGTGCGATGGTGCGAGGTCTTGCGAGGCTGCTGCTTGTCGGGTTGCTGCTGGCGTGCGGCGCGTTGCTGCCCGCGTGCGAGCGCGAGACGCCGGCGCCGATAGCGCCTCCCGAGCACGCCGTCGCGCTGGACGCCATCCCCGCGTTCTCGGGCGATCCGTTCGTCGAGATCGACGGCAACGAGCCTTCCTTTTCCGAGGCCGAGCATCAGCTTGCGGCGTTCGAGGCGTATGCGCCGCTCGACGGGCTCGGGCGATGCGGGACGGCGTTCGCGGTCGTCGGTCCCGAAACGATGCCGACGGAAGAGCGCGGGAGCATCGGCGGCGTGAAGCCGTCCGGCTGGCACCTCGTCAGGTACGACATCGTCGACGGGGCGTACCTCTTCAATCGCTGCCACCTCATCGCGTACCGGTTGGCCGGCGAGAACGCCAACGAGCGCAACCTCGTCACGGGAACGCGGTTCATGAACGCCCAGGGCATGGCGCCGTTCGAGAGACGGGTTGCGGATTACGTCGATCGGACGGGCAATCGCGTTTTGTACCGCGCGACCCCCGTGTTCGAGGGGGACGATCTGGTTGCGCGCGGCGTCCATCTCGAGGCGGAATCGATGGAGGACGACGGGGCGGGCGTCAGCTTGAACGTCTTCGTCTACAACGCGCAGCCCGGCATCGAGATCGACTACGCGACGGGGGAGAGCCGGCTGGACGGAACGCTCGCGCCTCCGGACCGATTCGACGCGTCGCAGCACGCCTACATCCTCAACGTCAACACCAAGCGCTTCCATCGGCCCGATTGCCCTTCGGTCGACGACATGAAGGCGGCCAACCGGGAAGGCTTCGACGGCACGCGCGAGGAAGCCGAAGCGCGCGGGTACGCTCCCTGCGGAAGATGCGAGCCGTAGCGATCTCGGCCTCCTCGCGATGTTGCCCCTGTGGTTTCTCTTCGCTCCTCGCTCATCCTCGTGTACAATTCGCGGCATGGAGAACGCGCGAAACGACATAGAGGCGCTTGACGACCTGGAGCTGGACGCGCCCGCGCCCGCCCCGGCGGTCGACGATGCGCCCGCGGCGAAGCGCCCGCGTCGGGAGCCGCCGTCGGACGAAGAGCGCCAGCAGATGCACGCCTCGTTCAACGACCGCATCTCCTATCTCTGCAAGATGGCGGCGCTCGTGGTGGCGCTCGTCTCCCTTGCCACCATCGCGCTCGGGCAAGAGCTTCCCCAGTTCGTTCTCATGGGGCTGTGCCTGTCGGTGGCGCTGCTGGCCATCGCCATGCTGCAAGACCATCATCAGCGCAAACGATAACCGCATCGACTCAACCAAGGATACGCACGCATGATCATCGAAGCATTGAAGGCTTTCCTCATCGGCATCGTGGAAGGCATCACCGAATGGCTGCCCATCTCCTCGACCGGCCACATGATCCTCGTGGACGAGTTCGTGAAACTGCAGGTGTCCGACGAGTTCCTCGCCCTGTTCCTCGTGGTCATCCAGCTGGGCGCCATCATGGCCGTGCTCATCCTGTACTTCCACAAGCTCAACCCGTTCTCGCCGAAGAAGGACGCCGTCGAGAAGAAGAGCACGTGGCGTCTGTGGGGCATGGTGGCCATCGGCTGCATCCCGGCCGCCATCATCGGCCTGGCGTTCGACGACCTGGTCAACGAGTACTTCTACAACAAGGTGACCGTGGCGGCCATGCTCATCCTGTACGGCGTGGTGTTCATCGTGCTCGAGCGCCGCAACCGCCGCCGCCTGCGCGAGGCCGAGGCCGCCCTCGAGGCGCCGCGCGGCCGCCATGCGCGCGTGGCGTACGGCGACGCGGCCGACGAGGCCGAGGCGTCGCTGTTCAAGATCACCGACGTGGACGAGATCGACTGGAAGACCGCGCTCAAGATCGGCTGCTTCCAGGTGCTGGCCATCATCCCCGGCACGAGCCGCTCCGGCGCCACCATCATCGGCGGCATGCTGGCCGGCTGCTCGCGCACCGCGGCGGCCGAGTTCACGTTCTTCCTGGCCATCCCCATCATGTTCGGCTGGGGCCTCGTGAAGTGCCTCAAGTTCTTCGCGGCCGGCATCGCGATGACGTCCACCGAGGTGCTCGTGCTCGTGGTGGGCATCGTCACGGCGTTCGCCATGTCGGTGGTGGCCATCAAGTTCCTCATGGGCTACATCAAGAAGAACGACTTCACGGCGTTCGGCTGGTACCGCATCGTCGTGGGCGTGCTCGTCCTGGGCTACTTCGTCTTCGAGAGCATGGGCATGCTGCCGTAAGGCGCGCTTGCACGGAGCATCGCACGGTTCGCGGCGCGCCTTCGGGCGCGCCGCGTGCGTTCGGGGAGGCGTCTCGGGCCTCGGAGGGCTCTCGTCCCCGCGATATCCCATGAACTTCCTCGCAAATTCGGGCGGCGCGTCGTTGGAGCGCGTCGCTTTTGCTATGATGTCAGGCACACGTGATGCCCGCGACGCGGGTCGAGCGTTACCGCATTTGAGAGTCATGAGAGGAAAAGCCGATGTCTGAAGAGAACAGCTCCCTGGCGGAGATCCAAGAACATCGTGCCAAGATCGACGAGATCGACCAGCAGATCGTCGCGCTGCTCAACAAGCGCGCCGGCCACTCGCTGGTCATCCGCGGTCTCAAGCCCGGAGCCCATCTTGGGCTGTACGACGCCAAGCGCGAAGAGGAGATCTTCGCGAAGGTGAGCAGCTACAACGAGGGTCCCCTGTACAACGAGAACCTGCGCGAGATCTACTCGGCCATTCTCAAGATCATGAAGGAGACCCCGTCCGTATGAGCGAAGCGAAGATTGCCCCCATCCCCGACTTGGGAACCCGCACCGACGAGATCACCATCTTCGCCGGCCCCTGTTCCGTCGAGTCGGTCGAGCAGTTCGACGAAGTGGCGGAATGCGTCGCGGGCCTCGGGTTGCAGTGGATTCGCGGCGGCGCGTTCAAGCCCCGCACGAACCCGCACTCGTTCCAGGGCCTGGGCGAGGAAGCCCTCAAGATCATGCGCGACGCGGGTCAGAAGTACGGCCTCAAGACGCTCACCGAAGTCATGGACTCGGCGCACTGCGAGCTGGTCCACTCCTACGTGGACGGCCTGCAGGTAGGCGCGCGCAACTTCCAGAACTTCAGCCTGTTGAAGAAGATCGGCCAGGTCACCGCCGAGTCGCATAAGATGGTGCTGTACAAGCGCGGCTTCGCGGGCACCATCGCCGAGTGGCTGGCCGCCACCGACTACCTCACCGCCGAGGGCAACGACAACGTGGTGCTGTGCGAGCGCGGCATCCGCACGTTCGAGACGGCCACGCGCTTCACGCTGGACATCGCCGCCATCCCGGTGATCCACAAGCAGTCGCTGTGCCCCGTGTGCATCGACGTGTCGCACCCCGCCGGCCAGCGCGACCTCGTGCCGGCGCTCGCCTACGCCGCCGTGGCGGCCGGCGCCGACTCCATCATGATCGAGGTGCACCCCAACCCGCCCGTGGCCCTGTCCGACGGCCCGCAGCAGTTGACGCCCGCCCAGTTCGAGGTGCTCGTCGCCAAGTTGCGCGAGATCGCCGCCGTCTTCGGCAAGAAGATCGTGTAAAGAATCGAGCGCGTCCGACGGCCTGAAAACCGTCGGACGCGCCCCTTTTGTAAAAACTTTACCCGAACTTTACCTTCCCTTGACCAGGGTCTTACCGACTCCCCGGTATCCTTTCGGTTCACGTGCTTGAGCGCTTGCAACCGACGATGCGAAGGGGAGTCCCGCGTGAACGCTCCGATGGAAACCGTGTTCGGCCTGGCTGGCGGACTGGCCGTGTTCCTGTTCGGCATGAACATGATGTCCGAGGGCCTGCAGAAGGCCGCCGGCGCCAAGATGAAGTCCATCCTGTCCCTGCTCACCTCGAATCCCGTGCTGGGCGTGCTGGCCGGCGCGGTAGCCACCGCCGTGCTGCAAAGCTCGAGCGCCACCACGGTCATGGCCATCGGCTTCGTCAGCGCGCGCCTCATGACGCTGCGCCAGGCCATCGCCGTCATCTTCGGCGCGAACATCGGCACCACGATGACCGCGCAGCTCATGGCGTTCAAGATCAGCGACTACATCTGGCTCATCGTGTTCGTCGGCTTCATCGTGTGGTTCGTGGCGAAGGACGAGCGCATCAAGAACATCGGCCAGACCGTGTTCGCGTTCGGCCTGCTGTTCGTGGGCATCGACACGATGGGCGCGGTCATGAAGCCGCTCGCGCAAAGCGACGTGTTCCTGGGGCTCATCGACCAGGTGAAGGGCATCCCCGCGCTCGGCGTGGTGGTGGGCACCGTGATGACGCTCGTCGTGCAAAGCTCGAGCGCCACCATCGCGGTGCTGCAGAGCTTCGCCTCGCAGCCCGGCCCCGACGGCGTGACCAGCGTGCTGGGCCTCCAGGGCGCCATCCCCATCCTGCTGGGCGACAACATCGGCACCACCATCACGGCGCTGTTGGCCTGCATCGGGCAATCGCGCGACGCGAAGCGCACGGCCGTGGCGCACAGCGTGTTCAACATCACGGGCGCGCTCGTGTTCATCTGGTTCGTGCCCCTCATCGCGCAGTTCGTGCAGTTCCTCACGCCCGGCCCCGATCTCGACGTCATCGCGCGCCAGATCGCGAACGCGCACACCACGTTCAACGTCGTGTGCACCCTGCTGTGGCTGCCGCTCATCGGGGTGATGGTGAGGATCGTGACGTTCCTCGTGCCGGGCAAGGCCGACGGGGAGGCGCACGCCGCCCTCGTCACCCTCGACGACAAGATCCTCGGCCAGCCGGTGTTCGCCATCAGGATGTTCGGCGAGGAGTTGCAAGCGTACTGCGACAAGGTGCGCGCCATGCTGGGCGCCCTGCCCGGGGCGATCGCGAACCGGGACGCCGCCGCGCTCAAGGCGCTCCAGGCCGATTGCGCGCAGGTGGAGGCCGCTGAGGGGGAGCTGGCGAACTACGCGGTGGAGCTGCTGAGCGCGGGCGCGACGTCCGAGCGGCAGGCCGCGGAGATATCCGACCTCATGTTCATCGTGGACGCGGTGGGGCGCATCGGCTCGCGCTGCGGCGAGACGGCCGCGCTGTACGGTGAGCGCCTCTCGACCAAGAAGCCGTTCTCGGACGAGGCGCGCGAGGAGCTGGCCGAGAGCGCCGCGATGGTGTCGGACATGTACGATGCGGTGCTGCGGTTCCTGAGCGATCAGGACGCCGCGTCCGAGCGGGTGCTCGACGAGCGCCGCCGCCAGATCATCAAGCGGCAGAGCCGGGCGCGCAAGGCCCACTTCCGCCGCGTGGGCAGCCAGCTGTGCGCGCCCGAGAACAAGGCGGTGTACAACCAGCTGCTGCTGTGCCTGGAGCGCGCCGGCAACGAGTGCTCGAACCTCGTGGAGCACGGCGCGGAGCTGTCCATGTGGGGCGATGCGCTGGGCGCCGACCGGCGTCCGGATGCGCCCGCCGGCGAGCTGGCCGAGGCGCTCGCGTAGCGGTCCGCGCGCTTGCGCAGATTGCGCGCGTTTGCCCGTCGCCGGTCGAGAAACGCGGTAGAATACGGAAGCTTGTTTTCACCTCCATCCGTAGGAGACTGCTCATATGTCAATCGATATCGACAGCTTGAACGGGCCGCAGCGCGAGGCGGTCGTCACCATCGACGGGCCGCTGCTCGTGCTCGCGGGCGCCGGCTCGGGCAAGACGCGCGTGCTCACGTACCGCATCGCGAACCTCATCGAGAACCACGACGTGGCCCCGTGGGAGATCCTCGCCATCACGTTCACGAACAAGGCGGCCGCCGAGATGCGCGAGCGCTTGAACGGCCTGGTGGGCCCCCGTTGCCGTGGCATGTGGGTGTCGACGTTCCACAGCATGTGCGTGCGCATGCTGCGCTCCGACGCCGAGAAGCTGGGCTTCACCCGCAACTTCACCATCTACGACACCGACGACCAGAAGCGCCTGTACAAGGAGATCATGGCCGAGTTCGACATCGATCCGAAGCGCTTCCCCGTGAACGCCCTCATGAACCGCATCTCCGCCGCGAAGAACGAGCTCATCGTGCCGAGCGCCTTCGAGAAGGAGGCCAACGACCCGGTGGGGAAGGTGGCCGCCCGCGTGTACGCGCGCCTGCAGGAGCGCCTCAAGGCCGCGAACGCCTTCGACTTCGACGACCTCTTGCTGTACGCCTTCCTGCTGCTCAAGAACCACGAGGACGTGCGGTCGGCCTACCAGAGCCGCTTCCGCTACATCATGGTGGACGAGTACCAGGACACGAACCACGCCCAGTACTCCATCACGGGCCTGCTGGCCGAGGGTCATAAGAACATCATGGTGGTGGGCGACGACGACCAGTCCATCTACTCGTGGCGCGGCGCCGACCTGCGCAACATCCTCGAGTTCGAGCAGGACTACCCGAGCGCCCACACGGTGAAGCTCGAGCAGAACTACCGCAGCGTGGGCAACGTGCTGGCGGCCGCGAACGCCGTCATCGCGAACAACCAGCACCGCAAGGCGAAGAAGCTGTTCACGAGCGCCGAGGACGGCGACAAGATCCAGGTGTACATGGCCGCCGACGAGCGCGACGAGGGTCGCTGGATCGCCGGCGAGATCGAGAAGCAGCGCGCGGCGGGGCTGTCGTACAACCAGGTGGCCGTGTTCTACCGCACGAACGCGCAGAGCCGCATGCTCGAAGACATGCTGCTGCGCGCCGGCGTGCCGTACCGCATCGTCGGCGGCACGCGCTTCTTCGACCGCGCCGAGATCCGCGACGTGATGGCCTACCTCACGCTCGTGGTGAACCCGGCCGACGACATCGCGGCGAAGCGCGTCATCAACGTGCCGCGCCGCGGCATCGGCAAGACCACCATCGAGCGCATCGAGCAGTTCGCCCGCGAGATGGGCATGACGTTCATGGAAGGCGCCGAGCTGGCCATCGTCGACCCCGAGCTGCGCGCGTCCGCGCGCCAGGCCATCGGCGAGTTCGTGGGCCTCATCAACGAGGCGCGCACCTACGGCGGCGACCTGCGCAAGGTCATCGAGATGATCATCGACAAGAGCGGCCTCATCGGCGCGTTGCAGGCCGAGAACACCGACGAGGCGCGTGGCCGCATCGAGAACATCCAGGAGTTCCTCGGCGTCGTCGACGAGTTCACCGAAACCCACGAGGACGAGGACGCGATGTACGAAGCGCCCACGGCGGGCGGGGCGGAGCTCGCGGACGAGGAGGCCGCCCCGGCGTTCTCTGCACCGGCGGATGCGCCGGCCGGGTCGTTCTACGCCTTCGCGGGCGCGAACGAGCTCGCCGGTTCGTCCGAGGACTCGCCCGTGCGCGTCCTGCGCGGCGACTCGCTGGCCGACTTCATCGAGTGGGTGCGCCTGCGCACCGACCTCGACACGGTGGCCGAGGACGGCCATGCCGTCACCATGATGACCGTGCACTCGTCGAAGGGCCTCGAGTTCGACTGCGTGTTCGTGGCCGGCATGGAGGAGACGCTGTTCCCCCACATGAACAGCGTGGGCGACGCGGCCGGCATCGAGGAGGAGCGGCGCCTCGCGTACGTGGCCATCACGCGCGCCCGCAAGAAGCTGTTCCTCACCTGCGCCTACGCCCGCCAGATCTTCGGCCAGACATCGTCGAACCCCATCTCCCGGTTCGTCCAGGAGATCCCCTCCGAGCTGCGCCAGACCACCGGCCTCGGCTCGGCTGGCTTCAGCGGCACCGGCTGGGAGAAGCGCGGCAGCCGCAAGGGCATCGCCGGCAGCGGCACCGAGGCGGGCGGCGGCCGCGTGTTCGGGCGCTCGAGCGCGTCGGGCCCGACGAACCGCACCGACGACCGCGCCGCGCGCGTGAGCGGCTCCTGCGTGCGCCCCGGTGCCGAGAAGAAGGCGGCCGCGAAGATGACGTTCGCCGCCGGCGACACCGTGGACCACAAGACGTTCGGCCGCGGCAAGGTAACGAAGGTGGACGGCGACACGCTGTTCGTGAAGTTCTCCAAAACCGGCCAAACCAAGAAGCTCCTCAAGGACTACGCGCCCATCGTCAAGATCGGCTAGCGCGAAGCCCGCATCGGACACGGTGCGGGCTTCGTCGTTTCTTCGCGGTTTCGGTTCCACTTTCGTTCGACCTCTTGCAACGCGCTGCGCTATCCCGCATGATGAACGCATCGACGACGTGCGGTCACCACCGATCCACAACCCCGCGCTCTTCGTCCCGCTGGCGAGAGAAAGAGGTTCCCATGAAGATCGTCACTGATTCTTCCGTCATGTTCTCCGTGGAAGATGGTGCGCGGCGCGGCATGACCGTGCTGCCGCTCGTCGTGGCCATCGACGGCCAAACCTGGCTCGAATACGAGGACATCTCGGCCGAGGAGTTCCTGGCGAAGGTGCGCGCGGGCGCGTTGCCGCAAAGCGCGTCGCCGCCGCCGGCGCTCACGCTCGCGGCCTACGATACCGACGACGAGGTGATCCACCTCGCCATGGCCGACGGCCTGTCGGGCGCCTACGAGGTGGCGTGCGGCCTGGTCAAGCAGGCGCGTCATCCCGAGCGCGTGCAGGTGGTGAACACGCGCACGCTGTGCGTGCCCCATCGGGTGCTGGCCTGCACGGCGGTGCAGCTGGCCGGGCAGGGGCTCGACGCGGCGGCCGTCCTCGAGGCGCTGGACGCCCAGATCGCCACCGCGCACTCCTACCTCATCCCCGAGGATTTCGACTACCTGCGCCGCGGCGGGCGCCTCACGCCGCTCGCGGCCACGTTCGCCCACCTCGTGAAGGCGTTCCCCGTCATGAAACAGACCGACGACGGCACGCGCCTCGAGAAGATGAAGGTGGCGCGCTCGTTCGCGAAGGCCGTCAACGCCATCGCCGACGATCTGGAAGCGCGCGGCGTGGGCGAGGGCTTCTTCCTCAGCGTCAGCCATGCCGACAACCCCTCGCAGGCCGAGGAGGCGTCGCGGATGCTGGCCGAGCGCTTCCCGGGATGCCGCCGCGGCATCTTCGAGCTGGGCCCCGCGTTCATCACGCAGGGCGGCCCGGGCTGCCTCGCCATCCAGGCCATCGACCTGGGAGCGTTCCCCGACCTCGTGCTGGATTAACCCGAAGCGCGCGCCGCGCCCGTAGCAAGCGGGCGCGGCGCGGAACGGTTCTACACGCCGGCGGCGGCGTTCTCGCCGGCCAGCTTGCCGAACGTGAGCGCGCAGGCCAGGCTGTGGCCGCCCACGGTCACGGGGTACTCTACGAGGTAGCGCCCGCCCTGGGTGTTGCCGGCCACGTACAGGCCCTTGATGGGCTCGCCCGCGTCGTCGAGCGGATGCAGGTCGGTGTCGCACTCGAGGCCTCCCATGAGCACGAGCATGCCGGCGCTGTCGAAACGGCAGGCGTAGAACGGCGGCGTGTCCACGGGGAACATGCGCGTGCCCAGCTTCCCGTAGTCCTCGTCCACGCCCTTCGCGGCCAGCTCGTTGTAGCGCTCGATGGACGCCTTCACGTTCTCCACGGGCAGCCCCATGCCCTCGGCCAGCTCCTCGATGGTGTCGGCCTTGAGCGTGACGGCGCCCTCCACCATCTCGTCGGTGGTGTAGCCCAGCGCGAAGCCCTCGAGTACGGTGGCGTAGCGGTCCTTCTCGTCTTCGGGGATGTAGTAGTTCACGAAGCCGTGGCCCGTGCCCTGCGCCAGCAGCTCGTCCTTCCAGTTGGCATCGAAGATCTGCCACGACTTCGTGCCCTTGAGCGCCAGATCCGGGTCCTTCGAGGCGGGCTGGCGCGACAGCTGGTCGGCGATGTTCTGACCGGGGATGTCCTCGTTCATGAAACGCTTGCCCTCCATGTTGAGTTGGAGGAACGCGTCCACGCCCAGCGCGCCGCCCATGTGGTGCGTCATGGGGGCGAAGGGTCCCAGCTCCATGTGGCCGCCGGCCCACACGCCCATGCGGTGGCCGTCGCCCGTGTTCGCCACCTCGCCGTTCGCGTCGAGTGACCCGTAGTAGCTGGCGAACTCGTCGGCCTGCGGGGCGTAGTAGTGGCGCATCTCGGGGTTGCCGCCGATGTCGCCCGTGCACAGGCACACGGCCTTCGCGTTGATCTTCGTGTACTGCTTGCCGTCCTTGTCGTGCACGTACGCGCCGACCACGGACCCGTCGTCGGCGGTGATGAGCTGCTCGGCGAACGTGGAGAAGATGAGCTCGGCGCCGGCCGCCTTGGCCTTGTCGCGGCAGTTCTCGCAACCCCATTGCATGTTGGGGTTGAGGTTGATGGTGCCGTGGAAGAACGGGTAGTACTCGGTCTTGTAGTCGTAGCCCTCCAGCGGCGGCCAGAAGATGGGGCGCAGGAAGTTCGGCTTGTCAGTTTGCTTGTTGTCGGCGGTCTTGGGGATCAGCTCGTAGTCGGCACCCTCCACGAACCAGTCGAACGCCTCGCCGGAGTGGTCGTACCAGTAGTTGAGGAAGTCGGGGTTGGGACGGTAGCACATGTCCTTCATGAGCTGGTTCACGATGTCGCCCTTCGGCGCCCACGTGATGCCCGCGCCCAGCTGGATCTGCGAGTCCACCACGCCGAACGCGCCGGCCATGCTGACCACGCCGATGTCGGGCTGCTTCTCGATGCCGATGACTTTCGCGCCGGCTTCGGCCGCGGCGCGCGCGGCGGCCACGCCCGCCAACCCCAAGCCGATGACCAGCACGTCGCAGTCCTTCTCCTCGGCCACCTCGGCAGGCGCTTCGGGCTTGGCGAGGAAGGCGGGGGTGTACTCGGTGGGGTTCGGCATGGCGGCCGCGCTCGTCGAGGCACCGCCGCCCGCCCCTGCCGCATCGGCGTCCTTGCCCTGGGGCGCGCAGCCCGCCAGCCCTGCGCCCGCGGCGACGGCGGCGGTGGCTCCCAGGCCGAGGAATGCGCGGCGCGACATGCCCGTGGGATTCGTGTTCGTCTTCATGGTAGTGCTCCCTCCTGTTGGTTTTCCCAGTGCTCGGCGACGCCTTCCCGGGGCGTTCGCCTGTCGGCACTCTAGCGCGCGCGGCGGTGGGCGCGCTTCCTCCGCCAGCGGGTGATTTTTGCAAAACCGCAGGTCTGCACCACCTGAAACGGGTGATATGCGCCATGGCGGCAAAACGGTCGGGAAGATGCATCGCGCGACCGGGTATACTGGGGAACGAGGCGGGCTTCAGCGACACCGGGGGAGGGTCGCGCTCGAGGTGGAGGGTGCATGGGTGCTTTGCGAACGGCGTTCGACGCGGTGAAAACCAAAGAGGCGGTGTTCTTCAGCGGGTACGCGCTGTACCTCGTGTTCTCCTACATCGCCTTCCATTCGTTCACCATCTTCGCGCCGGCCGACGCGCTCGACCCCTCGTCCCAGACGCTGTTCCTCGCCACCGTGCTCGTGGCGCGCATCGCCGTGTTCGTGGTCGTCGCGTTCTTCTCGCTGCGCTCGTCGGGCCCGCAGACGGTGATCTCGGTGCTCGTGGCGTGCGGCATCGCGCTGTTCGGCTTCCTCGTGTGCGGCATGGCGCTGCAGTTTTCCGACGACGTGGACTTCTCGCGCATCCTGCCGTGGCTGCTGTTCGGCGGCGTGTGCCTGGGCGCGGGCGACGCGGTGATGGTGCTGCTGTGGGCGCGCTTCTGCAAGACGCTCACGCTGCGCGCGGTGTACCGGTACGTGCTCGTGTGCAACGTGCTCAGCCTGGTCGTGTACTTCTGCATGACGTTCCTGCCGTCCGGCGTCATCATCCCGGCCACGGCCGTGGTGTTCGTGGTCTCGTCGGTGTTCGTGAAGCGCTCGCTCGACATACGCGCGCGCATCGACAGCGAGTACTCGCGCCCCGTGATGAAGAGCGCCGCAGTGCAGCTGTGGCGGCCCGTGTTCGGCACGGCGGTGTTCTGCTTCATGAGCGGCCTCATGATGCAAATATCGGGTCAGCAGGAGCTGCCGCTGTCCACCGTGCAGCAGACGTCCATCGTCACGTCGGCGGTGGTGGTGGCGCTGCTGTTGCTGCCGACGCTGTTCATGAAGAAGCCGTTCAACATCGGGCGTCTGTACAAGATGGCGCTGCCGCTGTCGGCCGCCGGGTTCTTGCTGCTGCCGCTGCTGTGGAACGCCGCCGGCGGCATCGTGAACGCGTTCGCGCAGCTGGGCTCGATGGTGGCCAGCATCATCCTGTGGTGCATGCTGGCCGATATGGCGCGCGACACGCGCCTGCCCTCGGCGCTCGTGTTCTCGGCGGCGCTCGCCTGCACGAACGCAGCGCAGCTGCTGGGCATCCTCGTGGGGTTCTTCAACGCGTCGCGCTTCACGGCGGACAGCCTCACGCTCACCGTGGCGGCCCTCGTGTCGCTGTACCTGCTGTCCATGCTGTCGCTCGTCCTGTTCAGGGACAAGGGACCGGGGCCCGATGAGGCGGCGGCCCCGGCGCCGCAGGTGGTGGTCCATGAGGAGCAGTGGTTCGCCGACCGATGCGCGCTCTTGGCGCGCGACCATCAGCTCACGGCGCGCGAGACCGAGATCTTTGCGCTGCTGGCGCAGGGGCGCACGGTGCACGGCATCTCGGAGAAGCTGTTCGTGTCCGAGAACACGGTGAAGTCGCACATCAAGAGCATCTACCAGAAGCTCGGCATCCACGTGCGCTCCGAGCTCATCGACCTCGTGAACGGCGACGACGACGGCGACGCGGGTGGGGGCGCGGCCGGTGGGGGCGCGGCGCTCGCGGCGCGCTAGGCGCAGTCCGGGCAGTAGGCGCAGGCCGTCGGCGCGGCGGCGATGCCGCCGAGCGCGCTTTCGCGCAGCTCGAAGGGCAGCGAGCGTCCCACCTTGCGCATGGCCTCCACCGTCTGGTCGAAGTCGACGAGGTTGCCGATGCCCGCGAGCGCGATCTGCGCGCTGACCAGCGCGACGGCGGCTCCGGCGGCGTTGCGCTTCTGGCAGGGCTCCTCCACGAGGCCGGCGATGGGGTCGCACACGAGGCCCATCATGTTCGTCAGCGCGTTGCTGGCCGCGGCGAAGCACTGCGCGGGCGTGCCGCCCATGAGCTCGACGGACGCGGCGGCGGCCATCGCGGCCGCCGAGCCCACCTCGGCCTGGCAGCCGCCTTCGGCCCCCGACACCGTGGCGTTGCGCGTGATGAGGTAGCCGATGGCAGCGGCGGCTGCCAGGCCGCGCGCGAGGTCGTCGTCGCCGTAGCCGCGCGTGCGCTGCAGCGCCAGCAGCACGCCGGGCAGCACGCCCGCCGAGCCGGCCGTGGGCGCGGCCACGATGCGGCCCATCGACGCGTTCGTCTCGAGCACCGCCATCGCGTAGGCGATGGCGCACGACAGCTGGTCGTCGCACAGCTCGCCGCCGCGCTCGTGCAGGTCGGCCAGCTTGCGCGCCTCGCCACCGATGAGGCCGCCCATCGAGGGCAGCGCCTCGTCGATGGGGCGTCGGGCGGCGCACCTCATCACGGCCAGCGCCTCGCGCAGGTACGCCGCCGCGCCGTCGGCGTAGCCGAGGCTCGCGGCCAGCGCCGCCTCGCGCGCGAGGAACGCCTCCGACAGCGTCGCGCCGTGCTCCTCGCAGTACGCTAGCAGCGCTGCGCCGTTGCCGAAGTCCAGGTCGGCGAACCGTTGGAGCGCGGCGGCCACGTCGGGCACGGCGACGCGCTCGACGTCGGCGCGCGCGTCGCCGGGGATGATGCGCACGTCGTAGATGGCGGGATGGTCCTCGATGGCCGCCTTCGCCTCCGCGCCCACCGCCTGATCGGTCTCCAGCACGGTGTAGGCGGTGTCGCCCTTGCGCTCGCGGTACATGCGCGTGGTGGCGATGTTCACGCCCTCGTCGCTGATGCTCTGCGCGATATGGGCCAGCACGCCCTTCTCGTCGCGCTGCCGCACGACGATGCTCGCGCTCTCGCCGGTGATGCGCACGTCGATGTCGTCGATCTTGCGGATGACGGCCGCGCCGCCGCCGATGCTCTCGCCGCGCACGTCCATCGCGTTGCCCGCGGCGTCCACGATGCGGACGTCGATGGTGTTGGGATGGTCGTATTCCGCGTCGGGCAGCGTGACGAACGAGAACGCGAGCCCCGCCTCGCGCGCAAGGTCGAAGGAGTCGCGGATGCGCAGGTCGTCGGTGGCCAGCCCCAGCATGCCGGCCACGAGGGCCTTGTCGGTGCCGTGGCCGGTGAGCGTGTGCGCGAACGACCCCAGCAGCCTGAACTCCACCGTCTTCGGCTCGGCCAGGCACAGCCGGCGCGCCATGTAGGCGATGCGCAGCGCGCCCGCCGTGTGCGAGCTCGAAGGGCCCACCATGATGGGGCCGATGACGTCGGTGAGGCCGAGTGTTTTCATGGACGCTCCTCGCTTTGCCGGTTCCGCTGGTCCTGCGCACGGTCGGGGTCGGATCGTGCGCGCCTATGGTATCACGGACGGGTGCGGCCGTCGCGTGCGGGCGCTTTTTGGCTCTTTCGTGACATTTGCGCCCGAAACGGCTGATCGGGCGACACCCGTTTCGCCCGTCCCGCTATACTGGGGGTTCTCGGCAGCCGCGCGGCCCCGCATCGGGGGCGCAGCGAGCATCCGCATGACTGCAACGTGAGCGGGGCGCCGCGCGTGAGCGCCCTCGGATAAGGAGTACAGCAATGTCGGCACCGATCATCGTCGTGGGTCATAAGAACCCGGACAACGATGCGATCAGCGCAGCGGTGGGCTACGCGTATCTGAAGAACGAGCTTGCCCGCCGGTCGCAGGATCCCGAAGAGGCGTCCCGCGTCTACCGTCCCGTCCGCCTCGGCCCCCTGCCGCCGGAGACCGCCTGGATCCTCGAGAGGAACGGCATCCCCGCCCCCGACATCATCGCCAACGTGTACGCGCGCGTGTCCGATGTCATGACGCCCGATCCCATCTCCATCGGCCACGACGCCACCTTGCTCGAGGCGGGGCGCCTGCTGCGCCAGCACAACGTGCGCGCGCTCGTCGTGACGAACGACGACGGCACGTACCGCGGCCTCATCACCACGCGCATGATCGCCGAGCGCTACATCACCGCCACCGACGCGCTCGAGGAAGGCGGCTCGAACGAGATGGCCGTCGCGAGCGACCTCATCGCCTCGCTGGGGCAGAGGGTGGAGGACATCACGGAAACCGACGTGCTCGTGCTCAGCAAGGACGGCCTGTTGAAAGAGGCCGTCGAGGACCTCATGGCTAGCGCGTTGCGCGAGGCCGTCGTGCTCGACGACGAGGGGCGCGCCATCGGCATCGTCACGCGCTCGGACGTGACCGTGCGCCCGAAGCGCAAGGTGGTGCTCGTCGACCACAACGAGATACGCCAGGCGGTCAACGGCATCGAGGAGGCCGAAGTCGTCGAGATCGTCGACCATCATCGCATCGCCGACGTGATGACGGCGAACCCCATCAAGTTCCTCAACCTGCCGGTGGGCTCAACCGCCACCATCGTGGCGATGGAGTTCCGCCGTCACGACGTGGAGCTGCCGCCCGCCATCGCGAGCGTGCTGCTGTCCGCCATCATGACCGACACCGTCATCCTCAAGTCGCCTACCGCCACCTACGTCGATCGCGAGCAGGTCGAGTACCTGGCCGGAATCGCGGGCGTCGATCCCATCGAGTTCGGCCTGTCCGTGTTCAAGTGCCGCGGCGGCGAGGACGACATGCCCGTGTCCAAGCTCGTGGGGGCCGACTCCAAGGAGTTCCAGATCGGCGACTCCACCGTGCTCATCGCGCAGCACGAGACGGTGGACCTGCCCGCCGTCATGAAGCGCGAGGACGAGATCCGCGCGCACATGCGCCGCCTTCGGGAGGATCACGGCTACGAGTTCGTGCTGCTGCTCGTCACCGACATCGTGGCCGAGGGCAGCCAGTTCTTGTGCGAGGGCAACCGCCGCATCGTCAACCGCGTGTTCGGCATCGAGTGCACGGGCGAGGGCGGCACGTGGATGCCCGGCGTCCTCAGCCGCAAGAAGCAGGTGGCGGCGCGCATCCTAGGCGCGTAGGGGCGAGGGCTCGCGCCAGCGCGCTTCGAACCGAGAGACGAGGAAGCCGTGGAACGCCGCGGCTTCTTTGCTGAGAAGGCCGTGTGCCGGCTCGATCTCGATAGTGCGCGCGAACGGGGCGTCGGCGATGGCCGTCAGCGTGGCGCTGCTGTCCTCGAGGCTGCCCCAGCTGCGCTCGGGCCAGAACCCCACGCCCAGCCCCAGCCCGATCATGTTCTTCACCACGGCGGGGCTGTCGCTCTCGAACGCCACGCGCGGCGCGAACCCCGCCTGCGCGCATGCCTCGTCGCACACGGCGCGGAACGTGCGGCTGCCCGCGAGGCAGATGAAGGGCTCGCCCTCGAGATCGGTCAGCGCGAGCGGCCCGCCCGCGGCGCGCTCGGCGGGCACGGCGATGCCGATGCGCTCGGTGAAGCGGCGGGCGGCCGTGGCCGCGCCGTCCGCGCGCACGGTGCGGATGCGCAGGTCCCAGCGGCGCGCCGCGGTTTCCTGCGCCACCACGAAGCGCGCGTCGGGGTGGGAGGCGCGGTACGCCGCGATGGCGTCCACCGCCAGGGCCGAGGCCGACTCGATGGCGAGGTGCACGGCGGCCTGCTCGCGGCCGGCCACCACCGCCAGCTCCTCCGGCAGCTCGTCGAGGGCGGCCAGCAGCGGCGCGATGCGCTTCTGGAGCGCCGCGCCGCACGCGGTCAGCCGCACGTTGCGCCCGACGCGCTCGAACAGCGTCACGCCCAGCTCGCGCTCGAGCCGGCGGATGGACTGGGTGAGCGCGGGCTGGGCCACGTTGAGCTTCTTCGCGCTGTTCGTCACGTGCTGGGTGCGCGCCACCTCGTCGAAGTACCTGAGCTGCTGCAGTTCCACCGCGATCCTCCCGATCGTCGTCCGCCCGGACCCTTATCCATAAGGTTCATCATATCATTTAAACATGAATTCATATTGGACAACGCAGGGACGAGCGCGTAGGGTGGTGGACGTTGCGGTACGGCGAGGCCGGCGGTCGAGATGCGACCCGGCACGATAAAGGAGATGATAGGCTCGTGGCAGAGCTCTTGGAAGCGGCGATGCTCGTGTGTTTCGGATTGTCGTGGCCGCTCAACGCGTACAAGAATTACAAGGCGGGCACGGCGGCCGGATCCAGCTGGCAGTTCATCGCGCTCATCACGGCGGGCTACGTGGCCGGCATCGCGGCGAAGTTCGTGTCCGGCTCGGTGAACTGGGTGCTGGCCGTGTACCTGCTCAACATCGCGTGCATCGGCGTCAACTGGTTCGTGTACTTCCGCAACCGCCGTCTCGATGCGCAGCGCCGCATCGAGTTCGAGCGCGTCGAGGCTTAAGGCCCGCGACGCCGAAGCGCCGCGGGCCGCGTGCGCGCTACAGCAGCACGTCGGAGAGGGCGCGCTTCGGCACGTAGTGCACGCCCGCCCCGTCGCGCCAGTACTCGGTGGCGCCGCCGGCCGGAAGATCGACGATACGCACGTCTTCGACGGGCTTGCCCAGCGCCAGCACGAGATCGGGCTGGAAGCGCTCCGCGTCGATCCCCAGCGCCTCGGTCAGGCTGCGCTTCTTGAACGATGCGACGATGCAGCCGCCGAAGCCGGCCTCGACGGCCTGCAGCATGACGGTCTGCGCGGCGATGCCCTCGTCCCAGGCGGTGAAGGTGTCGGCCAGCGTGCGCTCGTTGTCGCGGCACACCACGATGTAGGCGCTCGGCCGCTCGCCCGGCTCGGGCCCCGGCCAGTCGGGCAGGGCCTTCGCCCACGCGCAGCACGAGAACACGCGCTCGCAGGCGCGCTCGTCGCTGACGATGGCGTAGCGCAACGGTTGCGCGTTGCCGCTTGAAGCCACCAGCCGCGCGGCGTCCACCCACGCGGCGAGCAGCTTGCGATCGATGCGGTCGCTTTCGTCGAAACGGCGATAGCTTCGACAGGATTTGATGATGTCCTGCACTCGGAACCTCCCTCGATTTCGCGGTACGGATCGCGTGGCCCCGTTGCCGGGGTTCTCGCGAGTATGGTGCTGCTGCTGATTATAATGGCTTTCGGTAACCGAACGCATCGTCGTTGCCAAGCGTTTTGCTTGGCGGCTGAAGGAAGGACCATCCATGCAAGCGAATCGTCTGCTCGACCTGTTCTGCGAACTCGTCCGTATCGAAAGCCCGTCGTTCCACGAGGCCGCGATGGCCGCCCGCTGCGCCGACGAGCTGCGCTCCCTCGGCTTCGAGGTGCGCTTCGACGACTCGGCCGCCCGCGTGGGCTCCGACACCGGCAACCTCGTCGCGCATCTTCCGGGCACGCGGGCGGGGCACGTGGTGTTCTCGGCGCATATGGACACCGTGCAGCCGTGCGCGGGCATCGAGCCCGTGGTCGTCGACGGCATCGTGCGCTCGGCGGGCGACACCATCCTGTCGGCCGACGACAAGGCCGGCGTGGCGGCCATCCTCGAAGGCGTGCGCTCGGTGCTGGAGGCCGACGCCCCGCGCCCCGACGTCACCGTGCTGTTCACCACCTGCGAGGAGCAGCACCTGCTGGGCTCGAGCGCGCTGGCCGACGGCCTGCTGCCCGCGGGCGCGCCCTGCTACGTGCTCGACGCCGACGGCGCGCCCGGCACCGTCATCACGGGCGCGCCGTGCCACTGGACGCTCAACGCCGCGTTCGCGGGCCGCGCCGCGCACGCGGGCGTGTGCCCCGAGGAAGGCGTCTCGGCCATCGCGATGGCGGCCGCGGCCGTCGCCGCCATGCCGCTCGGCCGCCTCGACGAGGCCACCACGGCCAACGTCGGGTTCATCGAGGGCGGCGGCGCGACGAACGTCGTGCCGGACGCCTGCGCGCTGGCGGGGGAGTGCCGCTCGCTGTACGCCGAGCGCGCCGAGGCCCAGAAGGCGGCCATGACCGAGGCGCTCGAAGCCGCGGCGGCGCGCTTCGGCGGCACGGTGGACGTCGCGTGGACGAAGAGCTACGACGCCGTGCTGTTCGACGAGGAGGACGAGCTCGTGCAGGCCATCGCCCGCGCCGCCCGCGCGGCCGGCCTCGAGCCGCGATTCCACCGCTCCGGCGGCGGCTCGGACGCGAACGTCCTGGCCGCCCGCGGCGTGCGCCCCATCACCCTGGGCGTGGGCATGGCCAGCTTCCACTCCGCCGACGAGCACATCGCCGTCGCCGACCTCGAGGGCACCGCCCGCCTCGTCGAGGCCCTCATAGCCGAAGGCGTCGAGTAGGGGGGTGCGGGCGGCGCGCGTTTCCGGGTCTAAGCCTGCGGAAGCGCGCCCGCCCGCGCCGCCTCGAACGATTTGAACGGGATCGGCCCGGAAAGCCCGTTCTCCGATCGTTTCGCCCGCGTGCAGCGCGCCATGGCCCGACGGTAGTCGAGCACCTCGACGCGCCCCGGTTCCTCGCCATCGACGACCGCCTGCACGAAGCGCTTCGCCTCCTCGTATTCGCGCGCGTCTTCGACGTCCACCTCCAGGATGACGGGCGTCCCGTCGGGCTCGTCAGCCCAATACTCCACGAATGCGCGGGCGAAGCGT
The DNA here is from genome assembly GCF_014287365.1 of Eggerthella hominis. Classification (NCBI taxonomy): domain Bacteria; kingdom Bacillati; phylum Actinomycetota; class Coriobacteriia; order Eggerthellales; family Eggerthellaceae; genus Eggerthella; species Eggerthella hominis. The sequence continues at coordinate 171,734 of NZ_JACOOA010000005.1, read as the reverse complement.
CCTGTGGGGCCGTCGGTTGCCGTGCGGGCGCGCCGCGCCTCGACGGACGCGCGGCTGACGAGGACGCGTCCGTCCTGGCGCGTGCCGGCCAGCACCCCGTTGGCCACCATGGCGTTGACGCGGAAGCGGCTCAAGCCCAGCAGCTCGCCCGCCTCGTCGGGGGATATGAGATCGTTCTCGTCGGCATCGTCGAGCAGTTTGCCCACCGCCATGCCGGGTCTCGTGATGGGCGGGGCCAACTCGATGCGCCGCTTCGCCTCCTCGAGCGTCGGGACGGTGCGGGTCGCCAGACGGGGGTAGCGCACCTCGAACGCCCCGTCGTCCGTTTGCACGATGCACCCTCCGGGAACGGGTGCGCCGTTGATGCGCACGTCCCAGCATCGCGGCTCTCCCTCGGCCCCTTCACGCTCGTGCCAGGTTCTGATCTGCCGTGTCATGGTTCCTCCTTGTCTCGGTCGGTGTCTCGGTCGGCCGTTCGGCGAACGCGGGGCAGCGGGGATAGCGCCCGCCGAACCGCGCCTCGATGGCCGCGATGGTTCCGTAGCGCCCCAGGTCTTCCAGGTTCTCGCGGGTAACCCAGCCGTATCCCAGCAGATCGCGGGCCAGATCGTCGCAGTACGTGCACGTGTGGCAACGCCGATTGCACGTCGAGGTCCGCTTGAAGTGGGAGGTTCGGTCGAGCGCCTTGTTGTCCACGTGCGCGCTGTGCTCGATGCCGTAGAAGCCGATGCTGCTGCACAGGATGTCGAACAGGTTGCCCTCGTAAGACTCGTCGAGATAGGCTTGCGTGCAGCGCAGGACCTTGCTCGGCAGCATATCGCGCCCGACGATCTTGAAGAAGCGGGTGATCTTCTCGTAGCGTACCAGGTCTTCCGGGCGCACCCAGTTCGATTTGAACACCTGGCCCGGATCGCGCAGGATGATGTCTCCGCAGGCGAACGAGAACGCCGTACCTTCCGAGGCCGTCTCCCTCGATTTGTGCGAGATATAGTTCATGTGGAACTTCCGGTACGGGCACTTGTCCAGGCACCCTTCGTTCACCATGAGCTTGACCTCCACGCCCAGTCGATCGGTCATCTGGCGCAGCAGCTTGAGGTCCTTGTTCGCGCTCGTGTCCACCGTCACGGTGCTCGCGCCGGCGCGAGCATACGCTTCCGCACGGGAAAAGCAGTCGATGTCGGCCAGCACCGAGGCGCTGATCTCGATGGCGGGGCACGCGTCCCGCACGCGCTCGATCAAAAACGGGTTCGCGAGCGTCACCGCCTCCACGCCGCGCTCCTCGTGCATGTGCCGGACGAAGCCCACCTGCCGGCTCACGGTTTCCCGGTCGTACCATTCCGCGCCTTCGCACGTCGAGTTCATCGTGATGTCCGCTCGCACGCCGCCGTCGTGGATGCGCTCGACGGTCTCGACGAACGCGCGTTCCGTCGTTTCGGCCCCCACGCGTCCCGATCCGGTCACCGATTGCGGCGCGTTCAGATACACCTCGCGGATCGCGTTGCCATCGCGACCTCGGAGTTTCAGAAGCGCATCGAGCGTCCCGGGGTCCCCGTTGAAGGGGACGGAGAATTCGTATGCGGTCATGAGCTGCCTTTCCTCGGATGCCCGGCAGCATCGCTGCCGCCTACGCGGCGCGAAGCTGCCGGGCCGTTCGACCGTGCCTACTTGCCCTCGGCGGCGTCCCATGCCGAAAGCGCGGCGGCGCTGCGTCCTGCGATGCGCCCGACGCACCAGTTCTCCGAACCGTTGCCGCCGGTGATCGCGTACGTGTGGCCGTTCATGTTGCCGAACGAGCCCGCCGAGTACAGGCGCGGGATAGGCTCGCCGTCCGGGTCCACGACGTTGGCGTGCTCGTTGCGGCGCGCGCCGCCGATGGTGTTGCAGATGCCGGGGTAGAGGGGGATGGCGTAGAAGGGGCCCGTCTCGATCTTGCCCATCTCCTCGCGCCCGAAGTCCTCGTCGACTCCCTTGTCCACCAGCTCGTTCCAGCGCTCGACGGAGGCCTTCAGCTTATCCGCGTCCATCTTGTCGTCCCACTTGCTCTTGGCGAGGTTCGCGGCCAGCTCGTCGAGCGTTGCTCCCTGCGTGATCCATCCGCGCTCGAGCTCCCATGCGTTGTCGGCCGACCAGCCTTCCCATCCGCCCAGCTCGGGATCGAGGCCCTCGGTCATGTAGCCGATCCCCATGCCGCCGTTCTCCTTCGCGGCGCCGCCGACCATGCCGCCCCAGCTGCCGCCCTCGAACGACGTCTGGTCGAAGACGTACCAGGAGGGGATGCGGTCGAAGTCGCAGATCTCCTCGTTGAAGTTGGCGTAGGGTTTCCACCCGCCGTGCGGGCTCGACGTGTCCTTCTCGCCCCAGCGCTCACCCAGCCGGTTCACCTTGATGTAGTTCGGCGTGGGGCTGGACACCGAAACGCCGCCGGGGACGATTTCCGGGTCGTCGAACCAGGCATCGTCGCCGCCGCACACCTGCTGCATGTGCCAGAGGTCGGCGCCCACCTTCTGGGCGATCTTGATGCCGTCGCCCTCGTTGTACTTCCAGCCGTAGAATCCGCGCATCGGGTAGCATTTCAGATACTTGGCCTGCAGCTCTTCGTTGAACTCGAACCCTCCGGTGCACAGGATGACGCCTTTGGAGGCCTTCACGGCCTTCTTCTCGGCGTCGTCGCCGATCAGCGTGTAGCATCCGACGATCTCGTTCGTCTCGGGGTTCTGGATGAGCTCCTCGTCGTGGCAGTCGAACACCACGTCGATGCCGCGGTCCTGACGATGCTGGTCCATGGCTTCGAAGAACGCCTTGCCGTAGCCCGTTCCCGCACCGACGTACATCTCCTCGTATCCGGTGAAGATGTCGTACTCGGCACGCGGCGTCTCGCCCAGCGTGTATTCGAGGCCGTACTCGTCGGCGTAATCGGGATTCTGCACGGCTTCGTCGGCCCATGCCTGGCAGACCTCCATCGGCGTCTGGCCGTGGAACGCCTCGAACGCGAACTGCGCTGCCGCGTCGGCATCGTGGGGCGCGGTCCACTGCCCCATGTTGATGGACGACGAGCCGCCTCCGCGGAACGGGGCCTTCTCGAGGAACAGCACCTGCGATCCTTCGTCGTAGGCCGTGATGCCGGCCCAGAGCCCGGCTCCGCCGTACCCGATCACCAGGACGTCCGTCTCGTAGTCCCAGGTCGCGGGCATCCAGCTGGGCGTCGCCTCCTCGGCCTGCGCCGTGCAGCCCGAAAGCGCCGTAGCTCCCGCGGCGCCTGCTGCGGCGAGCGCCGATCCCTTGAGAAAGCTGCGCCTTGAGATTCCTTCTTGCATGATGCCTCCTTGTTGTAGCGGTTCGCTTGCATCCGCCTTCGTGCTCGGCGGACGGTACCGAAAGAAAACGGCCGCGCCCGATCGCCGCTCCGAATGAGGGAGGGGGTCGAAGGGTGATCGGGCGGCGCCTTCGGTTAGTCGTGGCAGGTGTTGCACTCGTAGATGCCCATGTGGTGGCAGCTGATGCAGGCTTTCTGGGCCGTTTCGGCGATGTCGTCGGAAGCGTGCATGTCGTGGCAGCTGCCGCAGGTGACGGTCTCGTGGTCTGCGTTCTCGGGCAGGTCGTGCGGATTCACGACGGTGCCGTTGCTGTCGGTGAGCAGCGTGCTCGACGAGGTCTTCTCGGCCAGCGTCTCGTAGCTGCCGTGGCAGGCTTCGGCTTGGCAGGTGGATTCTGCGACGTCGGTCGTCTTGAGGCGTTTTGCCCCCTTGTCTCCGTAGGCGACGCCGTCGTGCGCGGAGGCCAGACCGTCGACATCGCTGTGGCACGTGGTGCACGTGAGTGCCGCATGGTTGGATGCCGCGCATGCGCTGTCGCTGAAGGAGTCGCCTTCCACGGTGTGGCAGACGGCGCAGTCGGCCTCGGCCGAGAAGGCGAAGTCGCCCGTTGCGATGGTAGTTGCGGCTTCGGCTTCGCCTGAGGATTCCGATGGATCCGTCGAAGCCTGCGGTGCGCAGCCCGCGAGGCACACCGAAACAAGGATGACGATCGACGCGACGGTCGCGACGCCCCGCTTCAGCGTGTTTTGTTGTTGCATGTTTGCCCCCTTGCATGATGACTGCCACTTCTTCCGCAGTGGCCGCGGTGCTTGAATGCGATGGCGAGAGTTTCGACCGGCAGCCGGGCCTTCGCATCATCCGAAAGCGATGCTCCGCGTTGCTGCTTGGGATGATTTTCCGGAGCGGCTATCATCTATTTCGGATGAATCGCCTGATGAGGGGTGTCTCGTCGCGAAGCCGGCAACCATGATCTGCCCAGGTCGCCCAAGCGAATGTTGCTATACTGAAGGGGGATGGATGCGAGCGGTTGCCTCTTGCGGCGGCTCGAAAGGGGAGATCATGGGGAATGCGAAACGCGCGGGCACGGCCCGCGTCGCCAAGGGATCCGCCGTTGGCTCGGGGAGCGAGGGCGGTGCCCGGCGCGCGACGGCGTGGATGCCGGTGTGGTGCGTTGTCGGCCTGGTCGGCGCTCAGGCGTGGATGCCGGCCGTCGGGCTCGTCGCCGACAAGTACCGCTCGTCCGCGTTCTCCGTCGACGAGCTTGCCCCGCTGCTGCTGTCGTATCTCGCGTCCCTTGCCGTCGTCTCGGCCCTGTTCGCGGTTCTGCGCATGCGAAGCCAGCCCTCGAAGGGAACGTACGGCGTACTGGCGGGCGCGGCTTTCTCCTGCATCGGCGCCCTGCTGCTGCATTTGCTCGACGGCATGGCCCCCGATCGCGTGGCGTTCCTGTTCTCCCTGTCCGGAGCGTTGCTGGGGGCGGGCAACGGCCTTATGGCGCTCGTGTGGAGCTCGGCGATCGCCCGCCTTCCCGGTCCCGCGCAGGCGGGCAGCAGCGTCGCGGTCGTCCTGGGGTGCTGTTCCTTGGCCGCTTTCGCGCAGGCGGTGGGGGCGAACGCGCTTCTGCTGGGGGCGACGATGGCGCTGGCCGTCTCGTCTGCGCTCTGCTTCGTGCTTGCGGCCAGCCGGGGCGACGTCGTCGAATCGCCGGCCCCTCAGAAGGGGGTCGGTTCCGCGTATGTGCGCGTCGGGGCGGCGATGGGCTGTTTCGGGTTCCTGTTCGCGATGATGATCATGCAGTTCGTCATCGCCCCGCACGGCCGCGCGAGTGCGTTCACGTGGGCGTACGGGTACGCGGGCGTGCTTGCCGCGGTGGTGTTCCTCGTCCTCGTTCGCGTCGTGCGCTCGTCGTGGGACTTCCTGTTCGCCTTGCGCTTCGTGGCCGTTCCGCTGATCGTCGCGTTTTACCCGTTCGACACGGGAACCGATTTCTCCGTCAAGTTCGCGCTCTGCTTCTCGACGTTGGCGCTGTGGTGCTTTTGCACCATCGCGCCGGGCGTCTTGCGCGAAGCGGCCGACGTGCTGCACGCGCCGGTATACGTCATGGCATCCGTCGGGGTCGGGGGGCTGTGCGGCGGCGCGGCGGTCGGCTATTGCCTCGCCGGCGTGATCGAGGCGGTCGGTCCCACGACGAACTACTTCATCAAGATCACGGCGATCCTCGCCATGGTGCTCGGGCTTCTCGGGACGAACATCGTGGTGACGAAGGGCGGGCTCGTCCGGATATTCAGGAAAGCCGCGGTGGCGACGGGGTCGACGACGGAGAGCGATTCCTTTCTGGAGGAGAAGGCGGCGCTCGTTTCACGGTGCTACGGGCTTACCAGCCGGGAGTCCGACGTGCTGCGCATCTTGGCGAAGGGCCACGGATTGGGGAGGGTGCAGGAAGAGCTGTTCATCTCCGAGGGCACGGCCATCACCCATCGGCGCCACATCTACCAGAAGCTCGACGTCCACGCCAAATCCGAGTTGATCGACCTCGTTGCCCGCGCCGACGAGGCATGCGAGGAAGACTGATCGAAGCGCGTCCCCGTGAACGTGTTTCACGTGAAACATCCGTTCTGATCCCCGCTTTTTTGGCGCGCGATCGAACGGGACGCGGCATCGGCCTTCCGAGCTTGCGCCGCCGCGGGTGCCGCAAAACCGCACCATTTGGGTGAGAACTGCACGGAAACGGGGCGGGAGGGCTCGCCAAACGTTTGGCTGGATTACTGCATCGCCACGATCAAGCGCGCTCGCTGCTCGGCAAAAAAACTTCTTGATTCTTTGAGAAACGGTGAACTTTTCGTCGACGGTTCGCCATGTATCCGCATTTCACCTGCGGATACGGATGTCAAGAGGTGTAGATACTCCCGGATGCGTGGCGTTTGACAACCCTGATGGCCGATGGTAGAGTTCACCTTCGCGTCTCTCAGGAGGCGATAGTTTTCGTGTGCGTACCAGCTGAACGCACTTGGAAACGGTGTTCAAGCGGGCGTCTAGCGGTACTAGGCGTTCGGACAAGCAAGAGGTAAAAGGAGAGAAGCTTTGCCTACCATTAACCAGTTGGTCCGCAAGGGCCGCAAGCAGGCGGTCGACAAGAGCAAGACGCCTGCCCTCAAGGGCAACCCGCAGAAGCGCGGCGTGTGCACCCGCGTGTTCACGACCACGCCGAAGAAGCCGAACTCGGCCCTTCGCAAGGTCTGCCGCGTGCGCCTCGTCAACGGCATGGAAGTGACCGCCTACATCCCGGGCGTCGGCCACAACCTCCAGGAGCACTCCATGGTGCTGCTGCGCGGCGGCCGCGTGAAGGACCTCCCCGGTGTGCGCTACAAGGTCATCCGCGCCGCGCTCGACTGCGCCGCCGTGGACAACCGCAAGCAGGCTCGCAGCCGCTACGGTGCCAAGCGCCCGAAGTAACACCCGCTAAGACGCGCGGGCCGCATCAACCGTCGAAGCCCAAAGGGGGCTGGCGGGCGGTCTAATGAACGGAGAGAAAGCCGTTCCGAAGCGCGCAGGACCCAGAAGGAGAACACATGCCGCGTCGTGCAGCAGCAGTCCGTCGAGAAGTTCAGCCGGACGCCCAGTACAACAACCGCCTCGTCACGCAGCTGATCAACAAGATCCTGCTTGACGGCAAGAAGGCCACCGCCGAGAACATCGTCTACGGCGCCTTCGCCATCGTCGAGGAGAAGACCGGCGGCGATCCGCTGTCCGTGTTCAAGAAGGCCATGGACAACGTCCGCCCCACGCTCGAAGTCAAGCCGAAGCGTGTCGGCGGCGCCACCTACCAGGTGCCGATGGAGGTCAACTCCCGTCGTGCCACCACGCTTGCTATCCGTTGGATCGTCGACTTCTCGCGCAAGCGCAAGGAGCACACGATGAAGGAGCGCCTTGCCGCCGAGATCATGGACGCCGCCGAGAACACCGGCGCGTCGGTGAAGAAGCGCGAGGACCTGTACAAGATGGCCGAGTCGAACCGTGCGTTCTCGCACTACCGCTTCTAAAGGAGGACTCGACTCATGGCTAAACTGGAACTGAAGGATACGCGCAACATCGGCATCATGGCCCACATCGACGCGGGCAAGACGACGACGACCGAGCGCATCCTCTACTACACGGGCAAGACCCACAAGATCGGCGAGGTGCACGACGGCGCCGCGACGATGGACTGGATGGTGCAGGAGCAGGAGCGCGGCGTGACCATCACCGCCGCCGCTACGACGTGCTTCTGGAACTACCCCGGTGGCGCGGACGACGGCAAAGAGTACCGTTTCCAGATCATCGACACCCCGGGCCACGTGGACTTCACGGCCGAGGTCGAGCGCTCCCTGCGCGTGCTCGACGGCGCGGTCGCGGTGTTCGACGCCGTGGCCGGCGTGCAGCCGCAGTCCGAGACGGTGTGGCGCCAGGCCAGCCGTTACGGCGTGCCCCGCATCGCCTACATCAACAAGTACGACCGCGTGGGCGCCGACTTCTTCCACGCCATCGACACCATGAAGGATCGCCTGGGCGCGCCGGCCGTCGCCGCGCAGATGCCCATGGGCGCCGAGGACAACTTCTGGGGCGTCATCGACCTCGTCACCATGACCGCATGGGACTTCAAGGCCGACGAGAAGGGTATGACCTACCCCGAGCCCATGGACGCCATCCCGGCCGAGTTCGCCGAGGAGGCCGAGCTGCGCCATCAGGAGCTGCTCGAGGCTGCCGCCGACTGCGACGACGATCTCATGGAGAAGATCCTCATGGAGGAAGAGGTGACGGTCGACGAGCTGAAGGCCGCCATCCGCAAGGGCACCATCGCCTGCCAGATCCACCCCGTGTTCGTGGGCTCGTCCTACAAGAACAAGGGCGTGCAGGAGCTGCTCGACGCCGTGGTGGACTACATGCCGTCCCCGATCGACGTGCCGGCCATCAAGGGCACGAACCCGGACACGGGCGAGGAAGACGAGCGTCCCTCCGACGTGAAGGCGCCGTTCTCAGCCCTGGCCTTCAAGATCATGACGGACCCGTTCGTGGGCAAGCTCACCTACCTCCGCGTGTACTCGGGCCAGCTCGACTCGGGTTCCTACGTGAAGAACGCGTCGAAGGACAAGAAGGAGCGCATCGGCCGTCTGCTGCAGATGCACTCGAACCAGCGCGTCGACATCGACGGCTGCGCCGCGGGCGACATCGTCGCCGTCGTGGGCCTCAAGGACACCTCGACCGGCGACACGCTGTGCGACGAGAAGCACCCGATCATCCTCGAGTCCATGGAATTCGCCGAGCCGGTTATCGACATCGCCGTCGAGCCGAAGACGAAGGCCGAGCAGGACAAGATGGGCATCGCGCTGCAGAAGCTCGCCGAGGAGGACCCGACGTTCCGCGTGTCCACCAACCAGGAGACCGGCCAGACGATCATCGCCGGCATGGGCGAGCTGCACCTCGAGATCATCGTCGACCGCCTGCTGCGCGAGTTCAAGGTCGAGGCCAACGTGGGCAAGCCGCAGGTTGCGTACCGCGAGACGGCCACGAAGGAAGTCGACAACGTCGAGGGCAAGTTCGTGCGCCAGTCCGGCGGTCGCGGCCAGTACGGTCACGCGGTCATCAACCTGCTTCCCCAGGAGGCCGGCAAGGGCTACGAGTTCGAGAACAAGATCGTGGGCGGCGTCGTCCCCAAGGAGTACATCACCCCGATCGACCGCGGCATCCAGGAAGCCATCAACTCGGGCGTGCTCGCAGGCTACCCGGTTGTGGACATCAAGGTCGAGCTCGTCGACGGTTCCTACCACGACGTCGACTCCTCCGAGGCGGCGTTCAAGGTCGCCGGTTCCATGGCGGTCAAGGCCGCGCTCAAGAAGGCCGCTCCGGTCATTCTCGAGCCGATGATGGCCGTTGAGGTCGAGACGCCCGAGGAGTACATGGGCGACGTCATGGGCAACCTGTCCAGCCGTCGTGGCCAGATCCAGGGCATGGGCGACCGCGGCAACGCCAAGACCATCAAGGCGAAGGTTCCGCTGTCCGAGATGTTCGGCTATGCCACCGACCTGCGCTCCACGACGCAGGGTCGCGCTTCGTACACGATGCAGTTCGATTCGTACGAGGCAGTTCCGAAGAACGTGGCAGAGGAAATTATCAGCAAGGCCGGCGGCAACGCCTAGGGCGTGCGCGCGAGCATAACGGAGGTAAAGTAAGTGGCTAATCAAAAGATTCGCATCCGCTTGAAGGGGTACGATCATGAGATCGTGGACCAGTCCACGAAGCTCATCGTCGATACCGCGCAGAAGACGGGTGCCAAAGTGTCCGGTCCCATTCCGCTGCCGACGGAGCGCAACCTGTACTGCGTCGTCAAGGGCCCGCACGTCGACAAGGATTCGCGCGAGCAGTTCGAGATGCGCACGCACAAGCGTCTCATCGACATCCTGGAGCCGACCCCGAACACGGTCGATTCCCTGATGCGCCTCGATCTCCCTGCCGGCGTCGACATCGAGATCAAGCTGTAAAGGGGGATGTGCGATATGATCAACGCCATCTATGGTAAGAAAATCGGCATGACCCAGATCTTCAGCGAGGACGACCGCGTCATCCCCGTGACGGTGATCCAGGCTGAGCCGAACAAGGTCTGCCAGGTCAAGACGAAGGACAGCGACGGCTACGAGGCCGTGCAGCTGGGCTTCGGCGCCATCAAGGAGAAGAAGGTCAACAAGCCGATGGCCGGCCACTTCGCCAAGCAGGGCGCTGCTCCCACGCGCTACCTGCGCGAGGTGCGCGTCGAGAACGCCGGCGAGTACAACGTGGGCGACGAGCAGACGGTCGCCGCGTTCGCCGAGACGAAGAAGGTCGACGTGACCGGCACGTCCAAGGGTAAGGGCTTCGCTGGCGTCATGAAGCGCTACGGCCATCGCGGCGGCCCGGGCGGCCACGGTGCGCACTTCCACCGCGCCCCCGGTTCGGTCGGCCAGTGCGCCACGCCGTCCCGCGTGTTCAAGGGAGTCAAGCTCCCGGGCCACATGGGCGTCGACACCGTGACCGTGAAGAACCTGGAAGTCGTCCGCATCGACGAGGAGCAGAACCTCATCCTCGTCAAGGGCGCCATCCCCGGCGGCAAGAACGGCGTCGTTCGCGTCCGCATGGCGTAGTTGAAGTAACCTATAAGGAGCTTGTATATCATGACGACTATCGAGATCAAAGACGCGAGCGGAAAGAAGGCCGGCACCACCGACCTCACCGCTTCCGTGTTCGGCATCGAGCCGAACGTGCCCGTCATGCACCAGGTTGTGCGCGCCCAGCGTGCGTCCTGGCGCCAGGGCACGCACAGCACGTTGACGCGCGGCCAGGTGCGCGGCGGCGGCAAGAAGCCGTGGCGCCAGAAGGGCACCGGCCGTGCCCGTCAGGGCACCATCCGCGCCCCTCAGTGGGCTGGCGGCGGCGCCGTGTTCGGCCCGCATCCGCGTTCCTACGCGTTCCGCGTGAACAACAAAGAGGTCAAGCTGGCCATGCGCTCCGCGCTGTCCGCGAAGCTGGCCGACGGCGAGCTGTACGTGGTCGACACGTTCAACTTCGAGAAGCCCTCGACGAAGGCGGCTGTAGCTGCGCTCAAGGCCCTCGGCCTCGACCGCCGCACGACCGTCGTCATCGCCGACGACGACGTGAACGCCTACCTGTCGTTCCGCAACATCCCCACGGTGAACATCCTGCCCGTGGCCGAGGCGAACACCTACGAGCTGATCGACAACAAGGCGCTCGTGTTCACGGCCGACGCCCTGAAGCGCATCGAGGAGGTGCTTGCATAATGAAGGACCCCCGCGAGGTTATCATCCGCCCCGTCATCACGGAGCATAGCTACGACCAGATGGAGAAGAACACCTTCACCTTCGAGGTTGCCAAGGATGCCAACAAGGTTGAGATCCGCCAGGCCGTCGAAGCCATCTTCAACGTGACGGTGGTCAAGGTCAACACGCTCAACGTGAAGCCGAAGCCGAAGCGCGTGCGCTACCAGCTCGGTAAGACCCGCGCCTGGAAGAAGGCCATGGTCACCCTCAAAGAGGGCGATACCATCGAGCTCTTCGCTTCCTAAGCGACCCGCACATCGTGCACCCAAGCGCCCCTGCATTCGCGGGGGCGCTTCTGCGTGGTGCGGCGCATCGCCCCCCCCCGCACCCGGCGCCTCCCCAAGCGAGCCGTTCCGCCGGGTCGCCGGATGGTTCGCGCGAACCATATGTTCTCGTTCGTCGTGCATGCGCGTTCAACGGGCCGGCGTTCGTGACGGCGGCGTGTTGTTGCTGGCGCTGGGGGATGGGTTCGTGTATGGTGGGGGAAACGGGTATTCGAGCTGATGGAAGAAGGCAGGCATGGCGTTCGTGGAGTTTCGCGACGTGCGCAAGGTGTATCGCATGGGCGAGGTGGAGGTCGCCGCCGTCGACGGCATGACCTTCGACATCGAGCGCGGCGAGCTTGTCGTGGTCGTGGGCCCCTCGGGGGCGGGCAAGACGACGCTGCTCAACATGCTGGGCGGCATGGACGCCTGCTCGTCGGGCACCATCATGCTCGACAACCGCGAGATCAGCGCCTTCTCCGAGAAAGAGCTCACGTACTACCGCCGCTACGACATCGGGTTCGTCTTCCAGTTCTACAACCTCGTGCAGAACCTCACGGCGCTCGAGAACGTGGAGCTTGCCAGCCAGATCTGCAAGCACCCGCTCGACGCGGGCACGGTGCTCGAGCAGGTGGGGCTGGGCCATCGCCTCGACAACTTCCCGGCGCAGCTCTCCGGCGGCGAGCAGCAGCGCGTGGCCATCGCCCGCGCGCTCGCCAAGAACCCCAAGCTGCTGCTGTGCGACGAACCCACCGGCGCGCTCGACTACCACACGGGCAAGGCCATCTTGAAGCTGCTGCAGGACACGTGCTTCGAGACGGGCAAGACGGTGGTGCTCATCACACACAACTCGGCGTTCACCGCCATCGCCGACCGGGTGATCCACATCCGCGAAGGCCGGGTGGCCGGCGTCGAGGTGAACGAGGCTCCCGTGTCGGCCGAGACGATCGAGTGGTAGCGGCACGAGAGTGAAAAGCGCGTTCAACACCGAAACCCTGCGTTCGATCACCCACTCGCTCGGGCGCTTCCTGGCCATCGCGGCCATCGTCGCGCTGGGTACGGGCTTCTACGCCGGTCTGCGCATGACCGCGCCCGACATGAAGCTGGCGGCCGACGAGTACTTCGACGGCACGTCGCTCATGGACATCCGCGTGCTGTCGACCCTCGGCCTCACCGACGACGACATCGCGGCGCTGCGCCACGTCGAGGGCGTCGAGGCCGTCATGCCCGCGCGCGAGACCGACGTCATGGTCACCATCGACTCCGAGCAGTACGCCGCGCGCATCCACTCGCTGCCCGACGCGGCGCGCACGAGCGACACCTCCGACGGCGTGCACGCGCGCTCCGACGATCCGGACTATCTGAACCGCCCCCTCCTCGTGCGGGGCTCGTGGCCCCAGAAGGCGGGGGAGTGCGTGCTGTCGTCCAACCTCGTGGAGAACGACGCCATCGCCATCGGCGACACGGTGACCATCACCGAGGGCACGCAGGACGTGGACGACACCCTCGTCACGCGCACGTACACGGTGACGGGCTTCGTGAACGCGCCGTACTACGCCACGTCGTCGAGCATGGGCGAGACCACGCTGGGCTCGGGCTCCATCCAGCAGTATATGTACGTGCCCGAGAGCGACTTCTCGGCCGACCTCCCCTATACCGAAGCGTACGTCACCGTGCGCGGCGCGGCGGACGAGCACGCGTCGAGCGACGCGTACGACCGGCGCGTGGCCGAGGTGATGGACCGCATCGAGGCGCTCGCCCCCGAGCGCGAGCAGGCGCGCGTCGACGGGTTGAAGGCCGACGCCCAAAAGGAGCTCGATGAGAAGCGCGCCGACTACGAGCGCGAGAAGGCCGACGCGCAGGCGCAGCTCGACGACGCGCAGCGCCAGCTCGACGAGGCCGCCGCCACGATCGCCCAGAGCGAGCAGCAGCTGGCCGACGGCCAGGCGTCCTACGACAGCGGCGCGGCCGAGCTGGCGAACCAGAAGGCGAGCGCCGAGGCGCAGCTGGCCGACGCCGAGCGGCAGATCGCCGACGGCCAGGCCCAGCTCGACGCGCAGCGCCCCGCGCTCGAGGACGGTGCCGCCCAGCTGCAGCAGGGCTGGGACGCCTACGACGCGCAAGCGGCCCAGGTCGAAGCGCAGCTCGCGCCCGTCGAGGCGCAGATCGCCGCCGGCCGGCAGCAGCTGTCTCAGATGCAGGCCCAGCTCGACGAGCTCAACGAGGATCCGGAGGCCAACGCCGAGGCCATCGCGGCCCTCCAGCAGCAGATCGCGGCCCTCCAGCAGCAGCTTGCCGCCGCGCAGCAACAGGTCGACGGCGCGCGCCAGCAGCTGGCCGACGCTCGGTCGACCCTCGACCAGCAGCAGGCTTCCTACGATGCCGGCAAGGCGCAGTTCGACGCGAGCGCCCAGCAGCTCGAGCAGGCGCGCGCCGAGCTGGCCGCCGCGCGCTCGCAGGCCGACTCCCAGATCGCCGCGGCCCAGCAGCAGCTCGACAGCGCCGCCGCGCAGCTGCAGGACGGCCGCGCCCAGCTCGAGCAGGGCCGCGCCGACTACGACAGCGGCCTCGCCGAGTACGAGCGGCAGAAGGCCGACGCCGACGAGCAGCTGGCCGACGCCGAGCGCCAGCTCGACGACGCCCAGCGGCAGATCGACGACCTGGAAAGCCCCGAGTGGCTCGTCATGGACCGCACGGCCAACTACGGCGCCGCCAGCTTCGAGGCGGACGCCGACCGCGTGGACAGCATCGCCGCCGTGTTCCCGTTCATCTTCTTCCTCGTGGCCGCCCTCGTGGCCCTCACCACCATGACGCGCATGGTGGAGGAGGAGCGCGCGCTCATCGGCACGTTCAAGGCGCTCGGCTATCGCCGGGGGCGCATCGCGTCCAAGTACCTCGCGTACGCGGCCGTGGCCAGCGGCGCCGGCAGCCTCGTGGGCATCCTCGTGCTGTCGCAGGTGCTGCCCGCTGTCATCATGAAGGCCTACGGCATCATCTACTTCGTGCCCGAGCTGCCGCTGCCGCTGCCCATCGATCCCTGGTTCGCCGGGCTCGCGGCCGGTCTCGGCGTCGGCGTGACGCTGTTCGCCACCTGGGCCGCTGTCACCGCCACCCTGCGCGAGCGCCCCGCGCAGCTCATGCTGCCGCGCGCGCCGAAGGCCGGCAAGCGCATCCTGCTCGAGCGCATCGGGCCCCTGTGGCGGCACCTCTCGTTCTCGTGGAAGGTGACGTTCCGCAACCTGTTCCGCTACAAGAAGCGCTTCATCATGACGGTCATCGGCATCGCGGGCTGCACGGCCCTGCTGCTGACGGGCCTCGGGCTGTCCAACGCCATCAACGACATCATCGACAAGCAGTTCGGCGAGATCACGAAGTACAACGCCACCGTCACGCTGGCGGACGACCTGTCCGACGAGGAGCGGCAGCGCGTGGACGACCTGCTGGACGACGGCTCGCTCGTCACCGCGCACACGATGGTCATGCGCCAGAACATGCTGGCGAGCGGGCCGGACGAGCAGGACAAGCGCATGGAGCTCGTCGTGCCCGAGGATCCGGCGTCGTTCGACGACTACGTGGCCCTCGACACCCGGGTGGGCCACGAGCCGGTGGAGCTGGCCGACGACGGCCTCGTGCTCACCGAGAAGCTGGCGGGCGAGCTGGGCGTGCGCGTGGGCGACACCGTCGCGCTGACCGAGCAGGACGCCCTCGGCAACGCGACGAGCGCGTCCTACGAGGCAACGGTCACGGGCATCGTCGAGAACTACGTGTACCACTACGCCTATATGGGCCCCGCGCTCTACGAGCGGCTCATGGGCGAGGCGCCCGACTACCGCACCGTGCTGGCCATCACCACGTCCGATCCCGACCGGCGCGCGCAGCTGTCGAGCGACCTGCTGGCCATCGGCGGCGTGAAGACCGTGGCGTACAACGACGAGACGATCGACGCGTACCGCGACATGATGTCGAGCGTGAACATGATCGTGGTGGTGCTCGTCACGGCCGCGGCGGCGCTCGCGTTCATCGTGCTGTACAACCTCACGAACATCAACATCACCGAGCGCATGCGCGAGATCGCCACGCTCAAGGTGCTCGGCTTCACGCCGCGCGAGATGAACGCCTACATTTTCCGCGAGATCTTCCTGCTGGCGGCAATCGGCTGCGCGGTCGGCCTCGTGCTGGGCGTGTGGATGGAGAGCTTCGTCGTGGTCACGGCCGAGGTGGACCAGATCATGTTCGGCCGCGACATCCACGCTGCAAGCTTCCTGCTGGCGTTCCTGCTGACCATGCTGTTCACCGTGCTCGTCATGCTGGCCATGCGCGGCAAGCTGCACCGCATCGACATGGTGGAAAGCCTCAAGTCCAACGAGTAATGCGCTACAATGAGCGCTTGACGATCAAACTAGAAGGGGACGCCTTATGAAGGTAACCGAAAAGAAGCTCGACGACGGCCAGATTCTGCTGGAAGCCGTCGCATCCACCGCCGAGGTCAGCCACGCCCTCACGGTGGCCCAGTACGGGTTCGCCCAGCAGATGGGCATCCAGCCCACGCCGGGCATGTCCGTCGAGCAGGCCGTGGAGAAGCAGCTGGGCATCAAGGACCTCGACGCCGTCGTGCAGCAGCAGGCCGTGGAGTACCTCGTGCCGTTCGCCATCGACAAGCGCAACATAACGCCGGCGTTCCCGGCTCAGCCGAAGGCCGACGGCCCGCTCAAGCGCGGCCAGACGTTCTCGTTCGAGCTGCGCGTCGCGCCGAAGCCCGACTACGAGCTGACGTCCTACGAGCCCGTGTCCATCACCGTGCCGCCGTTCGAGGTGGAGCAGGCCGAGGTGGATGCCCAGATCGCCCAGATCGCCGAGAGCTACGCCGAGTTCGTGTCGGACGAGCCGCACCCGGTGCAGAGCGGCGACGGCTTCCTGCTGGCCCTCGACGCCTCCCAGAACGGCGAGAAGATGGACAACCTGTCCACCGAGGGACGCACGTACCTCACCGGCATGGGCCTCATGCCCGAGGACTTCGAGAAGCACCTCATCGGCATGAACGTGGGCGAGACGAAGTCGTTCTCGTTCGACCTGCCGGGCATGGGCGCCGAAGGCGATGCCAAGGGCGACACCATCGACTGCACCGTCACCGTCAAGGAGATGCAGAAGAAGGTCGTCCCCGCCATCGACGACGAGTGGGTGGCGAAGAACCTGCCCATGTACCGCGACGCGGCCGCGCTGCGCGGCGGCATCGCCGAGCGCTTGACGGCCGACCGCCGCGCGCAGTACGAGGCGTACAAGCTGCAGGTGGCCGCCTCCGAGCTTGCCAAGCGCTTCCAGGGGCGCATCCAGGACGAGGTGTACGAGGCCATGCAGAAGACGCTCGTGTCCAACCTGCGCGGCCAGCTGCAGCAGCAGGGCATCCCGTTCGAGCAGTTCGTGCAGAGCCAGGGCGGCGAGCAGCAGTTCGGCATGCTCATGATGATGCAGACCCGCGAGATGCTCGTTCAGGGCTACGCGCTCGACGCGCTGTTCCGCCACGAGAAGCTCACGCTCGCCGACGAGGACATCGACGCGGCCTGCCGCTCGATGAACCCGCAGAACCCGGACGCCGTGAAGCGCGAGATGCAGGAGAACGGGCGCGGGTTCGCCCTGCGCGAGGCCGCCGAGCGCATGAAGGCGAACCAGTGGCTGCTCGACCACGCCACGGTCACCGTGGAGGACCCGAAGGAGCCGGCGCCGCAGCAGTAAGCGCCGCAGGCAGCGAGAAACGAGAAGGGGGAATCGGCTTCGGCCGGTTCCCCCTTCTTCTTCGTCATTGCGAAGCGAAGCGTCTCTAGGAGCGCTCGCTCGCCGCGATGACGGCCGCCGCATCCTCGGGCGGCAGCGGCCGCGAGAACAGGTAGCCCTGCATGAGGTCGCAGCCGCAGTGGTTGAGGTAGGCGCGCTGCTCCTCGGTCTCCACGCCCTCCGACAGCGCCTCGGAGCCGATGGACGAGAAGCACGCGATGAGGTACGGCAGGAACGCCGCGTTGTCGCTTCCGGCCGTGGCCGACCACAGGATGCTCTTGTCGATCTTCACCACGTCGAACGGCAGGTTGAGAACCGTGGACAGGTTGGAATAGCCCGTGCCGAAATCGTCGAGGTAGAAGCGCACGCCCTCCTCGCTCATGCGGGTCATGAACGTGCGCACGGCCTCGGGGTTCGCGATGATGGCGCTCTCGGTGATCTCGATGCGCAGGTACGACGCGGGGATGCCGTGGCGCTCCACGATGGCCAGCACCCTTTCCGCCAGGTCGTTCTGCACGAACTGCACCGACGAGAGGTTCACCGACACGCCGCGGAACGCGGTGCCCGGATGCTCGTCGCAGTAGGCCCGCACGAACGCGCACGCCCGATCGAGCACCTCGTAGGTGAGCTCGGGGATGATGCCGGTCTCCTCGGCGATGGGGATGAACTCGTCGGGCGGGATGGGTCCCAGCTGCTCGTCGTACACGCGGCACAGCGCCTCGGCGGTGACGAACGCGCCCGCCTTCTCGGACCAGATAGGCTGGTAGTGCACGGTCAGGCTGTTGTCGGCCACCGCCTCGCGCACGATGTCGGCGATGGTGCTGCGCCGGTTGATGGCGTCCATGATGGCGGGCGTGCAGATGCACGACGACCCCGATTCGAGCCGCTTCGCCTTCGCGGCGGTGTATTCGAGCGCGGTCACCACGTCGGCGGGGGTGTGGGCGATGGCGGGGTACGACACCACGCCGATGGCGGCCGTCATCGTGTAGGAGTAGCCGCCGATGGTCCAGGGCTGCTCCAGCCGCTCATGCAGCGCATCCAGCACCGCGTCCACGTCGTGGTCCGGGTTGCCCTGCACCTCCTCCTCGTCCATGAGCAGCGCGAACTGGTCGCCGCTGTAGCGGTACAGGCGCACGGTGGGCCCGAGCGTCTCGAGGAACTGCGCGAACTCGCGCAGGAAGCGGTCGCCGTTGTCGTGCCCGAACTTGTCGTTGATGAACTTGAAGTTGGACAGCGACACGAGCAGCGTGGTGAACGGCCGCTGCTTGTCGTGCATGAGCGCCACCATGGACAGGAACTCCTGGCGGTTCGGCGCGCCGGTCAGCAGGTCCACCGACAGGCGCTTGTTCTGCAGGTACAGGTAGATGATCAGCAGCGAGCACGCCGCGGCCGAGCCCGACAGCAAGTAGGAGGGGAACACCTGCTGCACGGCGATGACGGCCACGGCCACGAGCGGGAACACGGCCAGGATGCGCTTGATGGCCGGGTCGATGGGCGAGCGCGTGAACACGACGAGCGCGAAGCACGCGATGCAGTAGAAGTAGAACACGAGGTACGTGGTCAGGATGAGCGGCCCCTGGTGGTAGCCGCCCGCATCGTCGAACCAGAACAGGCAGTTCGTGGCGAAGTTCGCGATGACGCAGAGGAAGTACAGCACGCAGGGGACGGCGCTCACGGCGATCTGCCAGCGTCCCACCGAGCTGGCCTCGCCGACCACGGCGACGGCGTAGTAGAAGTACACGGTTCCCAGCAGCGGGGTGAGCACGAAGTAGACGGCCGTCACGAGCCAGGTGAGGGGCAGCAGCTCCGCGGGCGCGTAGGCGATCATGAGCGTGGAGGCCAGGTTGGTGCCGATGGCGCCCAGCGTGGTGATGAGGCAGAGGCGGAACAGCAGGTTCTTGCGCGACGGCACCGCGTGGCTTTTGCGCGAGTACACCGAGATGATGAGCACGATGATGAAGGCGATCATTTCCGCCGAGACGTTCCATGCCATAGTGTCCGCCGTTCACGCTTTCTCGCAACTTCCCCGATGCGCCCCAAGCGCACTGCGCTCATTGTACCCCACCTTCGGGCGCTCCAAGCGCGCGTATTCGACACGGGGAGAGGTTGTCTTCGCGGTTGAATCGCCTGCTGCGCGGGCGGTTACACGAGCACGAGGCGGGCGCGGTGGGGAAGGCCGATGTCGCCGATGACGCGGCTGGGGTCGATGAGCGAGCCCGTGTCCTCGGACATGAGCGCGTTGCCGCGCACGACGTCGGGCCGGGCGGGCGCGCGGGAGGCCAGCGCGCGGGCGATGAGCAGGCTCGCCTCGCGCACGGTCAGCGCGGAGGGCACCCAGAGGTCGTAGGCTTCGCGCGTGGCGGGAAGCAGGACGTTCACGAGAATCTCGTCGCGCATCACGCATCCTTTCCGCGCATCCGATCAACTATGAGCAATAGTATCATGGTATTGACGGCGGCGGGGGGCGCGAAGGCGCGTTTTGAACGAAACCGGGAAGCGGGGAGGGCCCCGCCCGCCCGTGGAGCACTTGTGCGCAGGTTGTGTCTGTGAAATTGCTTCTTGAATACAAGGCGTTTTCTGCGTATAATTCTCGGTTGCGTCTGGACTTTGATGGATACACCCGGACGCGTGGCAACCGGAGTCGCACGTACCCAGCCTCCCTGAGGTACACCGGCGGCAATCGGAGCCACGAAGAGACGAAGGATTCTCGGTGTACGGAGAGGCGTGCGAGCGAGAATCCGCAGAAAGGAAAGCAATGGGAGTCAAACAGTACAAGCCGACCAGCCCCGGCCGACGCTTCCAGACGGTCTCGGACTTTGCCGAGATCACGACGTCGAAGCCGGAGAAGTCGCTGCTTGCGCCGCTGTCCAACAAGGCAGGGCGCAACAACAACGGCCGCATCACCACCCGTCACCAGGGCGGTGGCAACAAGCGCCGTTACCGCATCATCGACTTCAAGCGCAACAAGGACGGCGTCCCCGCGAAGGTGGCGACGATCGAGTACGACCCGAACCGCAGCGCCCGCATCGCCCTGCTCAACTACGTTGACGGCGAGAAGCGCTACATCCTTCATCCGAAGGGCCTCCGCGTGGGCGATACCGTCATGAGCGGTGTCGAGGCCGACATCAAGCCGGGCAACGCCCTGCCGTTGGCCAACATCCCCGTCGGCACGCTCATCCACGCGGTGGAGCTGCAGCCGGGCAAGGGCGCCGCTATCGCCCGTTCCGCCGGCACGAGCATCCAGCTCATGGGCAAGGAGGGCGACTACGCCATCCTGCGCATGCCTTCCTCCGAAATGCGCCGCGTGCTCATCACGTGCCGCGCGACGGTGGGCGAGGTCGGCAACGCCGAGCACTCCAACATCAAGATCGGCAAGGCCGGTCGCAACCGTTGGAAGGGCATCCGCCCCAGCGTTCGCGGTACCGTCATGAACCCGGTCGACCACCCGCACGGCGGCGGCGAGGGCAAGAACAAGTCCGCTGGTCGTCACCCGGTCACCCCGTGGGGCGTTCCCACGAAGGGCCATCGCACCCGCAATCCCAAGAAGGCTTCGAGCCGCTTGATCATCCGCCGTCGCAAGAAGTAGCGCAAAGCGTTAAGGAGTAATAGTGAGTAGAAGTTTGAAGAAGGGTCCTTTCGTTGAACCGCGCCTTCTTGATCGTATCGAGAAGATGAATGCGGCGGGCGAGAAGAACGTCGTGAAGACCTGGTCGCGCTCGAGCACCATCTTCCCGGAAATGGTGGGTCACACCATCGCCGTGCACGATGGCCGCAAGCACGTGCCGGTATACGTTACGGAATCCATGGTCGGCCACAAGCTGGGCGAATTCGCCCCGACCCGCACGTTCAAGGGTCATTCCGCCGACAAGGGCAAGAAGAGATAAGAAGGGGTGAAAACAATGGAAGCTAAAGCAATCGCACGCTACGTCCGCGTTTCGCCCCGCAAGGCGCGCATCGTCATCGATCTGATTCGTGGCAAGTCCGTGCCCGCCGCTCGCGAGATCCTGCAGTTCTCCGACCGCGCCATCGCCGAGGTCGTCGCCAAGACGCTGAACTCCGCTGTGGCCAACGCCGAGAACCTGCACCATGTGCGTCCGGAAACGCTCGTCGTGAAGACGGCCTTCGCCGACGAAGGCCCCACGCTCAAGCGCATCCGTCCGCGCGCCAAGGGCTCCGCTTCGCGCATCCGCAAGCGCACGAGCCATATCACCATCATCGTCGCACCGCGAGAGGAGGCATAAGCCGCATGGGTCAGAAAGTAAGCCCCACCGGGTTCCGCCTCGGCATCACCGAGGAATGGCGTAGCCGCTGGTATGCCGACAAAGACTATGCCAAGAACCTGGCAAACGACTTGGCCATCAGGAAGTTTTTGGACAAGCAGCTCGCCCGTGCCGCCGTCTCCAAGGTCGAGATCGAGCGCGCTGGCGACAAGATCAAGATCATCGTGACCACCGCCCGCCCGGGCGTCGTGATCGGCAAGAAGGGCGCCGAGATCGACTCGCTGCGCAAGAAGCTCGAGAAGGTCGCCAACGGCCCCGTGTCCATCGAGGTCGTCGAGGTCAAGCGCCCCGAGCTCGACGCCGCGCTCATCGCGCAGTCCGTCGCCGAGCAGCTCGAGGGCCGCGTCGCCTTCCGTCGCGCCATGCGCAAGGCTGTCCAGTCCGCCCGCAAGAGCGGTGCCAAGGGCATCCGTATCCAGTGCTCCGGTCGTCTCGGCGGTGCCGAGATGAGCCGTCGCGAGTGGTATCGCGAGGGTCGCGTGCCGCTGCACACGCTGCGCGCCAAGATCGACTACGGTTTCGCCACGGCTGCCACGACGATGGGCTCCATCGGCGTGCAGGTGTGGGTGTACCACGGCGAAGTGCTCCCCGGCCAGAAGGCTCCCCAGCCGGCGCTCGAGGGCAGCTCTCGTCCCAGCCGTCCCCGTCGCAACGATCGTAACGATAGGAGGGCAAAGTAAATGCTCGTACCTAAGCGCGTTAAGCACCGCAAGGTGCAGCGTGGTTCCATGAAGGGCAAGGCCAAAGGCGGCACCCGGTTGAACCACGGCGAATATGGCATCCAGGCGCTCGAAGCCGCATGGATCACCAACCGTCAGATTGAGGCAGCCCGTATCGCCATGACCCGCTACATGAAGCGTGGCGGTAAGGTGTGGATTACGATCTTCCCGGACAAGCCCATCACGCAGAAGCCTGCCGAGACCCGCATGGGTTCCGGCAAGGGCAATCCCGAGGCGTGGGTCGCGGTCGTCAAGCCCGGCCGCATCATGTTCGAGATCGGTGGCGTCGACGAGGAGACCGCTAAGGAAGCGCTCCGTCTCGCCATCAACAAGTTGCCCATCAAGTGCAAGATTGTTTCTCGTGAAACGGAAGGGCAGGAATAAATGAAAGCAGCAGAGATCCGTGAGCTGTCTGCCGACGATTTGCAGGCGAAACTCAAGGAAGCGCGCGCGGAGCTTTTCAACCTGCGCTTCCAGATGGCCACGAGCCAGCTTGACAACACCGCCCGCGTGAAGCAGGTCAAAAAGGACATCGCGCGTATTCAGACCGAGATGCGCGCCCGCGAGCTGAGCGCTTAGCTCGTCAGGAAGGTAGAGTACCCATGAGCGAAGATCGTAACTCCCGCAAGGTCCGTCAGGGCGTCGTCGTGAGCGCCGTCAACGACAAGACCTGCGTCGTGCAAGTCAAGGAGCGCAAGCCGCATCCGGTGTATGGCAAGATGATGACGACGACGAAGAAGTTCCATGCCCATGACGAGAACAACGAAGCCGGCCTCGGCGACACCGTTCAGATCATGGAAACGCGTCCGCTGTCGAAGATGAAGCGCTGGCGCCTCGTCAAGATCGTCGAGAAGGCCCAGTAGTCCCGCGCGTTTATCGCGAGAGACTATCGAGATGAAAGTTAGGTTGAAGCAATGATTCAGATGCAAACCATGCTCGCAGTGGCCGATAACTCCGGCGCTCGCAAGGTGCAGTGCATCAAGGTCCTGGGCGGCTCCAAGCGCCGCTACGCGGGACTGGGCGATGTCATCATCTGCAGCGTTAAAGAAGCCGCGCCGAACACCAACGTGAAGAAGGGCGATGTCGTCCGCTGCGTGGTCGTGCGCGTGAAGAAGGAAGTTCGTCGTCCCGACGGCAGCTACATCAAGTTCGATCAGAACGCAGCCGTCCTGATCGACACGAACGGCGCGCCGCGCGGCACGCGTATCTTCGGGCCCGTCGCCCGCGAGCTGCGCGACAAGAAGTACATGAAGATCGTGTCCCTGGCACCGGAAACGCTCTAAGGAGGTGTTGCGCAATGAATAGCATGAACATCAAAAAGGGCGATAAGGTGAAGGTCCTGTCCGGCAAGGACAAGGGCAAGGAGGGCGTGGTCCTGCATGCCCTTCCCCAGAAGGAACGCGTCGTGGTCGAGAAGGTCAACGTCGTCAAGAAGGCGCTGCGTCCCACGCAGCAGAACCCGCAGGGCGGCATCTCTTCGGTCGAGGCTCCCATCCACGTGTCGAACGTGATGCTGGTGTGCCCGAGCTGCAAGCAGCCCACGCGCGTGAGCAACAAGCGCGACGAGAACGGCAAGAAGGTCCGCGTCTGCAAGAAGTGCGGCAAGGACATCGCCTAGTTTGCGAAGGTGGCGCGGCGCTTCGGCGGCGTGCCCCTTCGAGCAATGACCCCCGCTGGCCACAAGGCCGGTTGGGGACGCAGGGTCGGAAATCCTGCGTTTAATTCATCGAAAGGATTAAGGACATATGACTGCTCCTCGCTTGAAGGAAAAGTACACCAACGAGATCGTGGCCAAGCTCGAGAAGGAACTGGGCCTCGATAACGTGAACAAGGTTCCGCGTCTTGAGAAGATCGTCGTCAACATGGGCGTGGGCGCCGCTGCGGCCGACCACAAGCTGCTCGACGCCGCCATGGGCGACCTGCGCATCATCACGGGCCAGCAGCCCTGCGTCACGCGTGCCAAGAAGTCCATCGCCGGTTTCCACGTGCGCGAAGGCCAGCCCATCGGCTGCAAGGTCACCCTCCGCGGCGACCGCATGTGGGAGTTCCTCGACCGCCTGCTGGCCACCGCGCTTCCCCGCGTGCGTGACTTCCGCGGCATCTCGCCGACCAGCTTCGACGGCCGTGGCAACTACACCATGGGCGTGACCGAGCAGCTCATCTTCTCGGAGATCGACTACGACAAGATCGATCGCACGCGCGGCATGGACATCACGTTCGTGACGTCCGCGCAGGACAACGACAGCGCGTTCGCACTGCTCGATGCGCTGGGCTTCCCGTTCAAGGACAAGGAATAACAGCCGCGAAACCCCACCCAAGGCTGTCGCTGGCAGCCTGCGCTGCAAGTGCACTCGAGCCCGTCCGGATGATCGGACGGGCTGGATATAAGAAAGAAGGATTTGCATGGCTAAGAAATCGATGGTCGCCAAGGCCAAGCGCGAGCCGAAGTTCTCGACGCGTCAGCATAACCGCTGCACGCGCTGCGGACGTCCCCGCGCCTACTACCGCAAGTTCGGCCTGTGCCGTATCTGCTTGCGCGAGTTGGCCAACAAAGGCGAACTGCCCGGCGTGACCAAGGCGTCGTGGTAGGCGCTACGACGGACTACGCTCGGGTGTGCCACGGTTCAGGCGGAGGCGTTATGGGCGCCGACGAACCGAACCGCTAGGCTCATCACGGACCAAAGGAGAAAATCACTATGACCATGACCGACCCCATTGCAGATATGCTTACGCGCGTGCGTAACGCTAACTCTGCCGGCAAGCCGACGGTTTCCATGCCGTCGAGCAAGAAACTTGTCGAGATAGCCCGCATCATGCAGGAAGAGGGCTATGTCCAGGGCTACGACGTCGTCGAGGGCGAGCCGCGCGCTACGCTCGAGATCACGTTGAAGTACGGCGACAAGAAGGCCAAGACGATCCGCGGCATCAAGCGCATCTCGAAGCCCGGCCTGCGTATCTACGCGGGCAAGGACGAGCTGCCTCGCGTGCTCGGCGGCCTCGGCACGGCGATCATTTCGACGAGCAACGGCGTGATGACCGATCGCGACGCCCGCAAAAAGGGCGTTGGCGGCGAAGTCATCGCCTACATCTGGTAGGAAAGGGAGGTTTGATATGTCTCGTATCGGCAAACAGCCCGTCACCGTTCCTGCCGGCGTCGATGTGACCATCGACGGCAACACCGTGACGGTGAAGGGCCCGAAGGGCGAGCTCACGCGCAGCTTCCCCTCCATCATGATCATCAAGCGCGAGGGCGACGACGTCATCGTCGAGCGTCCGGACGACACCCGCGAGGCGAAGGCCTACCACGGCCTCGTGCGCACGCTCATCGCCAACATGGTGGAAGGCGTGTCCACGGGCTTCACCAAGAAGCTCCAGCTCGTCGGCGTCGGCTACCGTGCCGCGCTCAAGGGCAAGGACCTGGAGCTGCAGCTCGGCTTCTCGCATCCGGTTTCCATCGAAGCCCCCGAGAACATCACGTTCGAAGTCCCGAGCCAGACCGAGATCATCGTGTCCGGCCCGAGCAAGGAGCAGGTCGGCCAGGTGGCCGCCAATATCCGCAAGTGGCGCAAGCCTGAGCCGTACAAGGGCAAGGGCATCCGCTACGAGGGCGAGCTCGTGCGCCGTAAGCTCGGCAAGGCCGCTAAGGGCGACTAAGCGTAGCCGCGAACGATTGAGATCGAAGGGATTATCATGAACAAGCTTCAGAAAAAGCAAGCTGCGCTGGCTCGTCGCCATCGTCGCGTTCGCGGAAAGATCGCCGGTACGGCGGCCCGTCCCCGCGTGTGCGTCACGCGCAGCAACTCCAACCTGTACGTGCAGGTGATCGACGACGTCGCCGGAAAGACGATCTGCGGCGTTTCCACGCTCGGCCCGGACTTCAAGGCTACGGGCAAGAACGGCGCGACCGTCGAGGGCGCTGCCGCGCTCGGCGAGATCGTGGGCAAGAAGGCGCAGGAATCCGGTGTCACGGAAGTCGTGTTCGACCGTGGCGGCAACCTGTATCACGGGCGCATCAAGGCTTTGGCCGATGCTGCTCGCGAAGCAGGCTTGAAATTCTAGAAGGGGTTAAGGTCTATGGCTCGTAACAAACAAGACAACGCCGCGGTCCCCGAGCTTCAGGAACGCGTCGTCTACATCAACCGCGTGTCCAAGGTCGTCAAGGGCGGCCGCCGCTTCGCGCTTACCGCGCTCGTGGTGGTCGGCGACGGCAACGGCCGCGTCGGCGTGGGCATGGGCAAGTCCCAGGAAGTGCCGATCGCCATCAAGAAGGGCGTCGAGGACGCGAAGAAGAACATGTTCAGCGTGCCGCTGACGGCCGAGAAGACGCTGCCGCATGAGATCATCGGCGAGTACGGCGCCGGCCGCGTGCTCATCAAGCCGGCTACGCCCGGTACCGGCGTTATCGCCGGCGGCGCGGCCCGTGCGGTCATGGAGCTCGCCGGCGTGACCGACTGCTTCGCGAAGTCGCTCGGCACCGACAACGTGATGAACGTGGTCAAGGCCACCGCCGAGGGCCTCAAGAGCATGGAGAGCCCCGAGCAGGTCGCGGAGCGCCGCGGTCTGTCCGTCGCTCAGATCTACGGCTGGAAGGAGAAGAACTAATGGCTGACGCAAAGAAGACGCTGCGCATCACCCAGGTGAAGAGCTCCATCGGCTACAAGGAGGATCAGGGCAAGACGCTGCGCGCCCTGGGTCTCGGCAAGATCAACCGCACCGTGGACCAGGTGGACAACGAGTCCGTCCGCGGCATGATCTTCAAGGTGAAGCACCTTGTCAAGGTCGAGGAAATCTAGGCTTTTGCTTTATAGCAAGTAAGATATAATGATTCATCGGCGTGCCGCAACGGCGCGCCGATGGTCGATTTACGGAAGTTTGCTGGCGGCGAGCTGCCAGCGCCGGGATGCGTCCCGGACAGCGAAAAGAAGGAGAATCACAACATGGAACTCAAGGATCTCAAGCCGGCTGAAGGTTCGCGCAAGCCCCGCAAGCGCGTGGGTCGCGGTCCCGCGTCCGGCACCGGCAAGACGGCCGGCCGTGGCATGAACGGTCAGAAGTCGCGCGCTGGTGGCGGCAAGGGTGCCGGCTTCGAGGGTGGCCAGACGCCGCTCGCTCGTCGTCTCCCCAAGCTCCCGGGCTTCAAGAACATCAACCACGTGGAGTACCTGCCCGTCAACGTGAAGCGTCTCGAGGAGCTCTTCGAGGCCGGCGACGTGGTGAACGGCGAGAGCCTCAAGGCCAAGGGCGTCATCAAGCATGAGGACGCGCTCGTGAAGGTGCTCGGCGACGGCGAGATCACGAAGGCCCTCACCGTGCAGGTGGATAAGGTGTCTGCTTCGGCCAAGACGAAAATCGAAGCAGCTGGAGGAAAGGTCGAAGAGCCTTGCTAAGCTCGATCATCGATGCATTCAAGGTACCGGAGCTGCGCAAGAAGATCTTGTTCACCCTGGCCATCCTCGCGCTGTATCGTTTCGGCGCGTACGTGCCGGTGCCCGGTATCCCGTTCAACGAGTTCGCGAACTCGTTCCAGGACTCGGGCGTGTCCATGACCATGCTCGACCTGTTCACGGGCGGCGCGCTGTCGAACTTCTCGGTGTTCTCGCTCGGCATCATGCCCTACATCACGGCGTCGATCATCATGCAGCTGATGCAGGGCGTGATTCCCGCCATCGGCCGTTGGGCCAAGGAGGGCGAGACGGGTCGTCGCAAGATCACGCAGATCACGCGCTACCTGACGCTGGGCCTCGGCCTGATCAACGCCGTGGGCTACCTGCTGCTGTTCAAGTCGCCGCAGTACGGCGTGGTGTTCTCGACGGCCGTGCCGGAGGTTCTCACCGACGTCCTCGTCGTGTTCACGCTCGTGGCGGGCACCGCGTTCATCATGTGGATGGGCGAGCTCATCACGCAGCGCGGCATCGGCAACGGCATGTCGCTCATCATCTTCGTGAGCATCGTGTCGCGCGTGCCGAGCGCCATCTTCTCGTCGATGAACCTGACGGCGGACACGGGCATGGGCATCGCCATCACGGTGCTGACCCTGATCGTGGTGCTTGCCTGCATCCCCGCGATCATCTTCGTGGAACGCGCGCAGCGCCGCATCCCGGTGAACTACGCCAAGCGCGTGCAGGGTCGTAAGATGATGGGAGGCCAGTCCACCTACATTCCCCTCAAGGTGAATGCGGCGGGCGTCATCCCGATCATCTTCGCGAGCTGCCTGATCTACTTCCCGGCGCAGCTGGCGGCCCTGTTCAACGTGGACTGGCTGACGGCGGTGGCCGACGCCATCTCCACCGGCTGGGTCAACTGGATCCTCACGGTGGTGCTCATCGTGTTCTTCGCGTACTTCTACACCTCCATGGTGTTCAACCCGGAGGAGACGGCCGACAACCTGCGCAAGCAGGGCGGCTTCATCCCCGGCGTGCGCCCGGGCACGGCGACGGTGACGTACATCAAGAACGTGCTGCATCGCGTCACGCTGCCCGGCGGCATCTTCATCGCCGCCATCGCGGTCGTGCCGACGATCATCTTCTACTTCACCGGCAACACGCTCATCCAGGCGTTCGGCGGCACCTCGATCCTCATCATGATCGGCGTGGCCCTCGACACCATGAACAAGGTGGAAAGCCAGCTGAAGATGCACAACTACGACGGCTTCTTCAAGTAGGGAACCGTACAAGCGTGCAAGAAGGGGAGGGCCTGCGGGTCCTCCTCTTTCGTTCTTGGCGCAAGATTCTCCCGGGGATGCCCGCATCGCGCGCCAGAAGGGAGAATGCCCCCTCTGGTCGAGGTCCCTCCGTTTTCCGGTGGTCTTCCGTGTTTTTGGGTCGGCGATAGTTTCCGGTGCGGGGCTTTGGTACAATACGGCGCATCGATTGTATGTCGAAAGGATTGAACCATCATGAATATCGTGTTGTTGGGGGCGCCGGGTGCCGGTAAGGGCACGCAGGCGGCCAAGCTGGTCGAAGAGTTCGGTACGCCGCATATCTCCACGGGCGACATGCTCCGCGCCGCCGTGAAGGCCGGCACGCCGTTGGGCCAGAAGGCGAAGTCCTACATGGACGCGGGCGATCTCGTGCCCGACGACGTCATCATCGGCCTCGTCACCGAGCGTCTGCAGGATCCGGATACCGAGAAGGGCTTCATCCTCGACGGCTTCCCGCGCACGTCCGCCCAGGCGGTCGCGCTCGACGCCGAGCTGTCCAAGCTGGGCCGCCCGCTCGACGCGGCGCTGCTCGTGGACGTGGACCCCGAGGTCATCGTCAAGCGCCTCACCTCGCGCCGCATGTGCCGCGACTGCAACTACATCGGCACGGCAGCCGACGAGACGTGCCCCAAGTGCGGCGGCGAGATGTACCAGCGCGACGACGACAACGAGGCCACGGTGCGCAACCGCCTCGACGTGTACGAGAAGTCCACGGCGCCGCTGATCGACTACTACCGCGGCTGCGATCTGCTCGTCTCCATCGACGGCGACCGCGACCCGAACGTGGTGTACGGCGACGTGAAGCAGGCGCTGGGCCTGTAAGGCGCGCCGCGCGCGGCTTTTTGCACGCAATCTTGAAGGCGGATGGGGCTTGAGCTGCCCCCTCCGCCTTTTTTCATCTATAATTCTTTACCATTATGCCGACCGTACGCCAGAACATAGCCTATGCCTATACCGGCTTCATGAGCAGGCACCGCCCGGCGGTGATCCACTTCGTCAAGAGCGCGCTCGTCATCGTGGCGATCTCGCTTCTGCTGGAGACGTTCCTGTTCAACATCAACTATTTCACGTCGGCGAACTACAACACCATCTCGCTGAACGACAAGCTCACCTTGCAGGAGACCACCGACGACCAGTACAAGGTGACCGCGGTGAACCACGTGCTGGAGTTCTCGAACCTCAACACCGAGGTGCACAACGTTTGGCTCAATTTCGACTACCTGCAGCCCGCGCAGGAGCTGACGGTGAAGATCCAGTTCACCGACGACGCGCACCACACGTACTTCGACTCCACCGAGTACACGGTGGGCGTGCCGGAGGTGGGGGTGTCCACGTTCAGCGACCAGAGCGAGTACATCAACCTCAACACCACGGGCCTCGTGAAGAACCTGCGCATCGAGATCACCGGCGACGACGTGAGCTATCCCATCAAGCTGAGCGACGTGTGCATCAACGCACACCACCCGTTCGACTTCAACACGACGCGCTTCTTCGTCTGCGTGGGGCTGCTGGCGCTCGTGTTCGCGTTCCGCCCGCGCTCCGCCATCTACCGCATCGGCATCGTCAGCGAGCCGCGCAAGTCGAAGGCCGCCATCATCGCCACGGTGGCCATCGAGGTGTGCCTGCTCAGCTCGTTCATGTTCCTGGGGTCGAACCTCGTGGGCGTCGCCACGCAAAGCTACAACAGCGGCTCGTGGGACGGCAAGAGCCTCATCAACACGTTCGAGGTGGGCGGCGACAACGCGCAGCAGTACGCGGAGCTTGCGAAGGCCATGGCGCACGGGCAGCTGTACCTGGAGGAGGAGCCGCCGCAGTGGCTGCAGGACTCCAACGACCCCTACGACAAGGGCGCGCGCGACGAGATGCAGAAGGAGACGGGGGAGTCCTACCTCTTCGACGTGGCGTACTACGAGGGGCACTACTACGTGTACTTCGGCGTGGTGCCGGTCATCCTGTTCTACCTGCCGTTCTACCTGCTCACGGGCGCGAACTTCCCCACGGCCATCGGCGTGCTCATCGCGGTGGTGGCCTTCGTGCTGGGATGCTCGGCGCTGCTGGACCGGTTCGCGCGCTACCACTTCAAGCGGGTGAGCCTGGGGCTGTACCTGCTGCTGCAGATACCGCTCGTCATGTGCTGCGGCGTGCTGTACCTTCTGAAGTTCCCGACGTTCTACTCGCTGCCCATCGCGCTGGGCCTGGCGTTCTCGGTGTGGGGCCTGTACTTCTGGATGAAGGGGCGCGCCTCGGCGGGGCCCGAGAAGTGGTACCTCGCGGGGTCGCTGTGCATGGCGCTCGTGGCGGGCTGCCGTCCGCAGCTGCTCGTGCTGTCGCTGCTGGCCTTCCCGCTGTTCTGGCGCACGTACATCACGAAGCGCCGGCTGCTCACGCCGCGCGGCGCGCGCGAGTTTGGCTGCCTGATCGCGCCCTACCTCGTGGTGGCCGCGGGGCTGATGGCGTACAACCACGCGCGCTTCGGCTCGTTCACGGACTTTGGCGCGAACTACAACCTCACGGTGAACGACATGACGAAGCGCGGCTGGAACGTCGGCCGCCTGGCCCCGGCGCTGTTCGCGTACTTCCTGCAGCCGCCGAGCGCGACGGGCGTGTTCCCGTACCTGCAGCCGGCCCCGTTCGACACCACGTACATGGGGCAGACCATCAAGGAAGTCACCTTCGGCGGCATCTTCGCGTGCCTGCCGGTGCTGTGGGTGCTGCCGTTCGCGCGTCGCATCCTCAAGCTGCGCATCAACCAGCGCTCCACCCGCACCATCGCGGGCGTCATCATCGTGCTGCTGCTGGGCGGCGTCATCGTGGCGCTCGCCGACGCGGAGATGGCCGGCATCCTGCAACGGTACTTCGCCGACTTCAGCTTCATGTTCCTGGCGGCGGTGGTGCTGCTCGTGTTCATCGTGAACGAGAACTTGAAACCGGGTTCCACCGCGCAGAACCTGCTCATGAAGGTGCTGCTCGTGCTCGTGGCCGTTTCGGTGCTGTACAGCACGCTGCTGTGCTTCGTGCCGGAAACGGGTTGGTACTCCGACGTGTACCCTTGGGCATATCGGAATATCATCGAAGCCGCGCAGTTCTGGACGTAGGTTCGCGTTCGCATCGCATCCGTATCCGCATGCGCATTTCCATCCGTTCGATCCGAGAGAAGAGAGGTTCTATGGAATTCATCATCGCCGACAGCACCGAGGATATGAGCCGCCGGGCGGCCGACCGCATCGCATCGTTCGTCGAGGCCGATCCCGCGTGCGTGCTGGGCTTGGCCACGGGCACGACGCCCATCGGCCTGTACGCCTGCCTCGTTGACGATTGCGCGCAGGGCAAGATCAGCTTCGCCGACGTCACCACGTTCAACCTGGACGAGTACCGCGGCCTCGATCCCGAGCACGATCAGAGCTACCGCTACTTCATGAAGAAGCACCTGTTCGACCACGTGGACATCGACCAGGCGCGCACGCACGTTCCCGAGGGCTCGAACCCCGACGCCGAGGCCGTGTGCGCGGCCTACGAGCAGGCCATCGAGGAAGCGGGCGGCATCGACCTGCAGCTGCTCGGCCTCGGGCCGAACGGGCACATCGGATTCAACGAGCCCGAGGACACGTTCCCGAAGGCCACGCATTGCGTCGACCTCACCGAGAGCACCATCCAGGCGAACAGCCGCTTGTTCGACCGCGTCGAGGACGTGCCGCGCCAGGCGTACACGATGGGCATCGGCACCATCATGGCCGCGCGCAGCGTGCTCGTGGTGGTGGAGGGCTCCCACAAGGCGGAGATCGTGAAGCAGGCGTTCTTCGGCCCCGTGACGCCCGAGGTTCCGGCGTCCATCCTGCAGTTCCACCCCGACGCCACCGTCATCGTCGATCCGGCGGCGGGCGCGCTGTGCAAGTAACGCGCTGCGCGATGCCGTCAGCGCCTGTGAGGCAATCATGGAAGGAGCGTGTATGCTCATAAAGAACGGAAGCGTGTTCAACGGCGAGGGCTTCGAGACGCGCGACGTGGCCGTGCGCGGCGACCGGTTCGCAGGAGCGGAAGCGGCCCCGGCCGACGGCGAAGTCGTCGATGCCGCGGGATGCTACGTGATCCCCGGGTTCGTCGACGTGCACTTCCACGGCTGCGTGGGAGCCGATCTGTGCGACGGCACCGACGAGGGCCTCGCCGCTATCGCCCGCTACGAGGCGAGCCGCGGCGTGACCGCCATCTGCCCCGCCACGATGACGTACCCCGAGGACGTGCTCATCGCCATCGTGAGCACCGCCGCCGCGCACGAGGAGGCTGCGGACGAGGCGGCGCTCGTGGGCGTCAACATGGAGGGGCCGTTCATCTCGCCCGACAAGATCGGCGCGCAGAACCCCGCGTACGTGCAGGTTCCCGATGCGGGCATGATGCGCCGGGTGCAGCAGGCGGCGGGCGGCCTCGTGAAGCTCGTGGACATCGCACCGGAGGAAGAGGGCGCGCTCGCGTTCATCGACGAGATGGCGGGGGAGATGCGCGTGTCGATCGCGCACACCACGGCCGACTACGACTGCGCCCGCGAAGCGTTCGAGCACGGCGCGCGCCAGCTCACGCATACGTACAACGCCATGCCCTCGCTGCATCACCGCAAGCCGGGCCCCATCCCCGCCGCGTTCGAGCGCGACGACGTGACCGCCGAGCTGATCGCCGACGGCGTCCACATCCACCCCGCCATGGTGCGGATGGCGTTCAAGCTGTTCGGTGACGACCGCATGATCCTCATCAGCGACTCCATGCGCGCCACCGGTTTGGAGGACGGGGAGTACGACCTGGGCGGTCAGAACGTCATCGTGCGCGGCAACCTGGCCACGCTGGCGGACGGGACGATCGCCGGATCGGCCACCGATCTGGCCTCGTGCGTGAAGTGGGCGGTGCGCGAGGCGGACGTCCCGCTGGCAAGCGCCGTCAAGGCCGCCACCGCGAACCCGGCGCGCGCGATCGGCATCGACGCCGATCGCGGCACCATCGAGGAGGGCAAGATCGCCGATGCGGTGGTGCTCGACGAGAACCTCGAGGTGAAGCACGTCATCCTGCGAGGCAACCTGCTGAAGTAGGCGAGGGGGGGGGAGCGACCCCCTGCCCGTCGAGGAGCCTCCCTTCTCCTTTGCGCCCGCGAACTCTGCGGGAGGAGTGGATTGCGCGGCGGGCGCAACCCACGCATTCCGCAGGTTGTCCCGCCGCGCATAGGTAAGGCGCACGGGGGAGCTCGGAACCCTACCGTTCGGTGACGCTCTTCCTTCGCGTTGGCGGCATTCGGGCGGCGGGGTTCGCTTGCATCCTATACTCTCCTTTTACGTTGAAGCAGAAGGAGAGGCAAGCCTATGTCGATGGATGTCGCGCTACCGACCGTCGGCGTCCTGGCGGTATTCGTCGCGCTGCTCGTCGTGCTCAAGATCATGCGCTCGAAGGGCCTGAGCTTCACGGTGCGGGTGTTCACCGCCCTCGGCCTGGGCATCGTGCTGGGCCTGGGAATCCAGCTGCTGCTCGGCCGCGACGGCGAGGCCGTCACGACGGCGCTCGACTGGATATCCATCGTGGGGCAGGGCTACATCGGCCTGCTCAAGATGCTCGTCATGCCGCTCGTGTTCGTGGCCATCCTCGGCGCGTTCACGCGCGCGGAGGTTACCGAGCACTTCGGGCGCATCGCCGCCGCGGTGCTGGCCGTGCTGCTGGGCACGGTGACCATCGCCGCCATCGTGGGCTGGGGCGCCACGGTGCTCACGGGGCTCACGAACGCGGGCTTCCTCGACGGCGCGACGCCCGATGCCGCGGAGCTGTCGTCGCTCGCCTCCCAGCAAGGGCAGGTGAGCGACCTCACGCTGCCGCAGGAGATCCTCTCGTTCATCCCCACGAACCCCTTCGCCGACCTCGCGGGCATGCGCTCCACGTCCACCATCGCGGTCGTCATCTTCTCGGCCATCCTCGGGGTTGCGTACCTCAAGCTGCGCGACAAGGACGGCGAGCAGGCCGACTTCTTCAAGCGCCTCGTCGACAGCCTGTACGGCATCGTCATGCGCGTGGTGGCCATGGTGCTGGGGCTCACGCCCTACGGCATCCTCGCGCTCATCGCGAAGGTGATGGCCACGAGCGACTACCACGCCATCCTCGGGCTGGGGAAGTTCGTGCTCGTGTCGTACGGCGCGCTGCTGGCGGTGCTGGGCGTGCACTGCCTCATCCTGCTGGCGAACCGCGTGAACCCGGTGACGTACTTCAAGAAGGCGTTCCCCGTGCTGAGCTTCGCGTTCGTGTCGCGTTCGAGCGCGGGCGCGCTGCCGCTCAACATCGAGACGCAGCATCGGGCCCTCGGCGTGGACGGCGCGTCGGCGAACCTCGCGGCCAGCTTCGGCATGTCCATCGGCCAGAACGGGTGCGCGGGCGTGTACCCGGCGATGCTCGCCACCATCGTGGCGCCCACGGTGGGCATCGACGTGCTGTCGCCGACGTTCTTCGTGCCGCTCATCGTCGTGGTGGCCATCAGCTCGTTCGGCGTGGCCGGCGTGGGCGGCGGCGCGACGTTCGCCTCGCTCATCGTGCTGGGGACGATGGGGCTGCCCATCGAGGTGGTGGCCGTCCTCGCATCGGTCGAGCCGCTCATCGACATGGGCCGCACCGCGCTCAACGTGAGCGACTCCATGGTGGCGGGCATCACCGCCTCGCACGTCACCGGCAACCTCGACCGCGCGGTGCTCCACGATCCCGAAGCGCGCGTGACCGCCGACGCCCACGTGGGCTAGCGCGCGCGATCTTCCATCGAACGCTTCGCCTTGGCCTCGTACAGCTCCCTGTCTGCGGCGCGGATGAAATCCTGCAGCGTGCGGATGCCGCTTTCGTAGCGAGCGCCGCCGACGCTGACGCGCATCTCGTAAGGTGCCCCCGCCTCCTCGTTGAGCTGGGCGAGCTCCGCGTTGAGAAGCGCGCTCGCCGCGACGGCGTCGCAGGTGCCCGGGGCGTCTTTCACGATGATGAACTCGTCTCCGCCGTAGCGCGAGAGGAAAGCCGGCTCCTTCGCGCTGAGGCGCCGCATGGCGTCGGCGACGCGTTGGAGCGCTCGGTCTCCCTCCACGTGCCCGTAGGTGTCGTTGATCTGCTTGAAGCGGTCGACGTCGATGATGAACAGGCAAAGCGTGCGCTCCGCGTCGCGATGCCTCATCTTCTGGGCCACGTACTTCGCCAGATGCGTCCGGTTGTTGAGCTGCGTGAGCGGGTCGAGCGAGATGTTCTGCTCCTGCATGTTGAGGTACACCCATAGCAGCGAGAACGTCATGCCGACGCAGGTGAGCGGCACGCCGGGCAAGGCGGCCTGCAGGCTGATGAACAGCAGGGGGAATATCGCGAAGTAGGTGAGCGTCAGATACTGGGAACGCAGCGCGAAGTTCTCCTTCTTGAACGCGTTGAGCACCGCGTGGACGGCCGTGACCGCGCCGTAGCCGTACACGATGGCGAACTGCACGTAGTACCCGTCTCCCCGCTCGTAGGCGCCGGTCTCGTCGATGGACAGCACCCAACCGGTCGCGGCGGACGACACGATGAGTGCGAACGAGATCATCAGCGGAATCGCGCAGATCAGCAGACCCCGGCGCGTGCGGGCGAAGCGCGAGCGCTGCACGCGTTCGGAGTAAACGAACCAGCAGTAGCTGGCGACGGTGGCGAGGAAGTAATAGGATGCGTTGATGAGGAAGCTGCCGAGGAATCCCACGTCGAGCGCATCGGTCATCACGAAGGTCCAAACGATGTCGAGCGAGAAGGCGGCGATGCCCGCGCAGAGCACCGCAACGAACCAGGTCTGCGTGTCGCGCGATTCGTTGCTCTTGGTCGCTTTGATGGCCAGCAACAGCAGGATGAGCACGCATAGTAGGTTCACTTCGATATACAACAACAGGGGTTGCACGAGCGCTCTCCTCGTTTGCGGGCTCTTGCACGGCGCGGCAAGCTTCGCATAGAAGTATACCGTATTCCTAGGAGTTGGAGGGGGCGCGGGTTCCGCAGGGGCTTTTGTCGGCGTTGCCGTCGTGCGGACGGAAAACGAAAAGAGCCGCCGCGCGGGGCGCGCAGCGGCTCGTGTCGATGGAGCGTTGTGCCGGATTGCGGCTTAGAGCACGGCCGGCAGGCTCGCGGCGGCCACGGACTGGCCCACGCGGCGCATCATCTCGTCGGGCAGCGTGACGTTGATCTGCGCGTCCAGCTCGGGATGCTCTTCGGCCAGCACGCGGTTGCACTCGCTGATCACGAGGTCGCCGCCCACGCCAGAAGCCACGCGGCCCAGCACCAAGAGCGTCTTGATCTCGTAGAACGCGCTGTACAGCACGAGCGTGTGCGCCAGGTACACGCCGATGGAGCGGAAGATGTCGAGCGCGCCGGCATGGCCCTCGTCGGCCAGGCCCTGCACCACCTTGAGCTTCTCGGCGGGGGAGAGCGTCGGGTCGAGCTCGATGCCGGCGGCGGGCGCCAGCTTGATGACCGCGTCCTGGCTGAAGTACTTGCAGCCCACGCCGAAGTCGCCGGACCACTCGTCCTGCATGGCCTCGGGCGACAGATCGACCGGCGCGAACGCCAGCTCGTTGATCCAGCCCAGCACGTTGCCCTCGTCGTTGACGTAGCCTACGGCCTCGGAGGTGCCCATGGCGATGCCGAGGATGTCGCCCGAGCCCGTGCTCATGAAGCCGGCGAGCGCGGTGACGTCGCCGTCGTTGGCCACCACCAGGGGCACGTCGCCGATCTCCTTGCCGGCGCGGTCGTAGATGCTCTTGACCTCGTCGCGGCGCTCGCGCGGCACCTTGATGAACAGGGAGGCCACCATGGGGCTGTTGCCCACGAACGTGCCGGCGGACGACACGCCGATGGCGTCGACGCGCGGCATCTTGGATGCGGCGGTCTTGAACGCCGTCACGATCTCGTTGAAGTGGTACTCCGGATCTTCGGTGACTTTCGGGAACCACACGACCTCTTCGGAGTACACCGATTCGCCGTCGATGACGGCCGACACCTTGCGATCCGAGCCGCCCGCGTCGAAGCCGATGCGGCAGCCCTCCATGTGGCCGCCGATCTTCTTGGCGGCCTCGTTGGCGGCGGGGAAGTCGGCCTCGGAGCAGGCGATGACCTCGAGCGGCTTCTCGTACACGTCGCCCACGAAGCCGTAGTCGAACGCGCGCGCGCCGTCGGGCGCATAGGCGGCCGCCAGCTTCGCCGCGATGTCGTCGCAGCCGCAGAGGTAGACGCGGAAGCCGCCGATGCTCCACAGCTCGAACTTCACGAGGCGCTCCACGTAGCGCAGGTCGGCCTCGGCGAACTCGCCGCCGCGGATGAAGCTCTTGCGCACGGAGATCAACCCGTCCTCGCGCTCGACGGCCACGGCGATGGGCGTGTGCGCGTCCTCGAGGTAGGCGCGCATCCACACGCCGAAGGGGATGAACCCGTCGTCGAGGACGGGAACGTTCTTGATGTCGTAATCGATACCCAGGTAGTTCATGGCGTTAGTCTCCTATCAGCTCGGTCAGCACGCGCTCGGTCATGGACAGCGCGCGGGGGACGTGGAAGGGCCCTTTGAACGTGGAACCCTTGGTGGGCGGCATGGTGGGCAGGCCGTCGCGGCGCAGGTAGCCGTACCATTCGCCGTACTCGGGGTCGGCGAAATGCTGCTTGCAGTAGTCCATCGTCTTCAAAAGCCAGTCCAGGTAGTACTCGTCGCCGGTGTCGCGGTACGCCTTCGACGCGGCGATCATGATCTCGTTGTGGGGCCACCACAGCTTCATGTCGTGCTCGTACGCCTCGGTCGGCAGGCCTTTGGCATCGATGAAGTACAGCAGTCCGCCGTACTCCTCGTCCCAGCCGGCTTCGATGGCCAGGCGGAATATCTGCTCGGCGCTGCGGTGCAGCTCCTCGTCGCCGCGGAAGTTCGCCTCGTCCATCATGAACCAGCTGCACTCGATGTCATGGCCGGGATTGACCACGCGCCCGGCGGTGTACCACAGCTCCGGCTCGCCGTCGAGGTTGACGCTTTCCAGCGTGCAGCCCAGCTCGGGACGGTAGTGCTCGTTCACGATGCGGTCGGTGCACTCCTTGGCGTGGCGGTTGTACTCCTCGGTGTTCGCGGGGTCCACGCGGCGCATGATGCCGAT
Source organism: Eggerthella hominis (assembly GCF_014287365.1). NCBI lineage: Bacteria > Bacillati > Actinomycetota > Coriobacteriia > Eggerthellales > Eggerthellaceae > Eggerthella > Eggerthella hominis. The sequence goes on along the minus strand of NZ_JACOOA010000005.1, from coordinate 132,712 downwards.
GATGTTCAGGAAGATCATCGGGTCGCCCAGCGCGCGGCCCGACCGCGTTTCGGGGATGGTCTTGGGGCCGAGGCCCGTCGGATCCTCGATCAGGCCGTTGTTGAGGTCGTAGATCATGCGGTACGCACGGCGCGCCCGTTCGAGGTACGCGTCCTCGCCCGTCAAGCCGTAGTACTCGGCGTTGGCGATGGCGTAGAAGCCCTCGGAGAAGCAGTAGCGCCTCTGACGCAGCGGGCGCCCTTCGGCGGTCACCGTGAAGTACAGGCGGTCGCCTGCCTCGCGGTTGATGCAGTGGTCTTCCAGGAAGTCGAGGCAGCTCTTGGCGGCCACCATCCATTCCGGCTTCTCGCCGTACAAGCGGCACAGGTGCGAGAACGTCCAAGCGCAGCGGCCCTGCATCCACACGCTCTTGTCGGTGGAGTAGATCTGGCCGGTGCGGTCGAGGCAGGTGTACACGCCTCCGTTTTCCTCGTCCATGCCGTGCTCGAGCCAGAAGGCGACGCAGGCGTCGAGCTCCTGGCGGAGCCAGTCGCGCGCCTCGATCAGCTGTGCGGTGGTGTCAGCGGTCACGGAGCCTCCTTACTTCGGCTGCCCGACGGTGGGGCAGGCGCACCAGGTGGACTGACGCGTCTGAGCGTCGGCCTCGAGCAGGCCCGCGCCCTTCAGCACCTCGACGATATGGTCCACGTCCTCGCCCTCGAGCGCGCACACGGGCTCGCGCATCTGGTTCGTGTTGAACACGCCCATCTGCCACAGCGCCGTCTTGAACGCGCCCACGCCGGCGCCGAAGCCCACGGTGGCCTTCACTTCGCGCGTGACGTACATGAGGCGGGCGAGGTGGTTCTGGATCTGGCGCACGCGCTCCCAGTCGCCGGCCTGCGCCGCGCGCCACTGCTCCACGTAGCTTGCCGGGTCGATGTTCGCGAGGCCCGGCACCGAGCCGTCGGCGCCGCCGAGGTACGCGCCGTCGACGACCACCTCGTGGCCGGTCAGCAGCTGCAGCGGGTGGCCGGCGTCCTCGTTCTGCAGGCACATCCAGCGGAACGACACGTCGTCGCCCGAGGAGTCCTTCACGCCCTGCAGCACGCCGTCCTCGCCGAGGCGCACGAGCATCGTGGGATCGAGCTTCGTGTGCACGCAGGCGGGCAGGTCGTAGGCGAACAGCGGCAGGTCGGTGTACTCGCGGATGGCGCGGAAGTGGCGCTCCACCTCTTTGGGGCCGCCCAGCGCGTAGAACGGAGCGGTGGCGACGAGGGCGTCCACGCCGAAGCCCGCAGCGCGCTTGGCCTGGTCGATCACGCGCATGGTCTCCATGTCGATGATGCCCGTGAGAACCGGCACGCGGCCGTTCACCATGGCGACGGCCTCCTGCAGCACGTGGTAGCGCTGCGCGTCGGTGAGGAAGGCCACCTCGCCGCTGGAACCCAGGAAGAACAGACCGTCGACGCCGGCCTCGATCATGCGGTTGATGGAGCGCTCGAGCGCCTCGAGGTCGAGCTGGCGCTTCTCGGTCAACGGAATGACGACCGGGGGAATGACGCCGCGGAACGGTGAATCAGTCATAGGAAACAAGCCTCTCTTCGTTCGTCGGTAAACGGTAAAAGGGTAAACTCCCTCAGCGCAAGCGTCAACGAATGAGGCAGGTCACCACATAAAAAGCGCCCCCGGTGTAGGAACCGGGGGCGCGATGAAAACGGGTGGGGCGCTACTTGCCCAAGTCGGGGTGGAGCAGCGACGGGGCGGCGCCCAGCAGCAGCTTCGTGTAGTCGTGCTGCGGACGCTCGAACACGTCCTTCGACGCGCCGCGCTCCACGGCCTCGCCGGCGTTCATCACGATGATCTGGTCGGAGATGTAGCGCACCGTCTGGATGTCGTGGCTGATGAACACCATGGACAGGCCCAGGTCGCGCTTGAGGTCCATGAGCAGGTTCAAGATCTGCGCACGCACCGACACGTCGAGGGCGCTCGTGGGCTCGTCGGCGATGATGGCGTCGGGCTCCAGCGACAAGGCGCGGGCGATGGCCACGCGCTGGCGCTGGCCGCCGGACAGCTGGCCCGGCAGGGCGTCGAGCACGGAGTTCGGCAGGCCCACCATCTCGATGAGGTCGAGCACGCGGCGCTCGCGCGACTTCTTGTCGCCCACCTTGTGCACGGTGAGCGGGTCCATGAGCTGGTCGTGCACGCTCATGCGCGCGTTCAGCGCCGTGGCGGGGTCCTGGAACACCACCGAGATCACGCGGCCGATGAGGCGGCGTTCGGCGGCCGTGCGCTTCGTCACGTCCTGGCCCTTGAAGTACACCTTGCCCGACGTGGGCTGCTGCAGGCCGCACATCACGTTGGCCGTGGTGGACTTGCCGCAGCCCGACTCGCCCACGATGCCGAGCGTCTGACCCGGCATGAGCTTGAGGGTGAGGCCGCGCACGGCCTGCACCTTGTTCGGATGCAGGATGGAGCCCGTGCGCGTCTTGAACGTCACGCGGATGTCGTCGAGGAAGATGATGGGGGTGGGCTCGCCCGCCTCCGCTGCGGGCTGGGCGCCCGCGTTCACGCGTTCCTGCTCGCTCATATGATGGCACCTCCTGGGACGTACGGTTTGATGCCGAGGCGCTTGAGCTCGCTGTCGGGCAGCTCGGCGAAGTAGTGATCGGTGTCAGCGACGCGCTTGAGCACCGGACGCAGCTGCGAGACCTTGTCGGGATGGCTCGAGCGCGGCGTGAAGCGGTCGCCCTCGGGGAAGTCCTTGGGGCTGGGGACGCTGCCGGGCACCTGGTGCAGGCGCGTGCCGCCTGCTTCGATGGACAGCACCGAGCCCAGCAGGCCGCGCGTGTACTCGTGCACGGGGTGGCACAGGATGTCGGACACGGGACCCTGCTCGACCACCTGGCCGGCGTACATGACGGTGATGGAGTTGGCCACCTCGGCGACGAGCGCGAGGTCGTGGCTCACGAACACCATCGCGAAGCCCAGCTCCTTCTGCAGTTTGTTCAAGAGGTCGATGACCTGCTTCTGCACGGTCACGTCGAGGGCCGTGGTGGGCTCGTCGGCGATGATGACCTTCGGGTCGCGCGTCAGCGCCATGGCGATGAGCACGCGCTGGCGCTGGCCGCCCGACAGCTCGTGGGGGTAGGAGTCCAGCGTGCGCTTCGGGTCGAGGCCCACGAGCTCCAGCAGCTCCTCGGCCGTGCGGGTGCCGCCGCGCTTCGTGAGCTGCTTCATCTGCGCCTTGATGAGCATGGACGGGTTGAGCGAGGACAGCGCGTCCTGGTAGATCATGGCGATCTCGCGGCCGCGCAGGGCGTTCATCTGCTTCTGGTTCATGTCGAGCAGGTTCTGCCCGTCGTAGAGCACCTCGCCCGTGACGGTGGCCTTCGGGTCGAGCAGGCCCATGATGGTGAGCGAGGTGATGGACTTGCCGCAGCCGGACTCGCCCACGAGGCCCATGGTCTGGCGCGGGCGCACCACGAAGCTCACGTGGTCGACCACGTTCACGTCGCCGTGGCGCGGGAACTTGATGCAGAGGTCCTTGACTTCCAGGATGGGCGGCACGTCGGTGCGCGCCTCGAAGCGGTCGGTGCGCGTCTTCTCGACGGCCTGCAGCTGGGAGAGGCGCTGCTCGAGCATCTCGGCCTGAGCGGCGTAGGCCAGCGTCGGGTCGGCGACCATCTTGTCGGCCTCGCGGTTGGCGGCCAGCGCGTCGTCGGCGGCCTTGACCGGGGCCTTGGGCGCGGCGGCCATGGCGTCGGTGATGCCCTCGGACAGGATGTTGAGGCACAGCACGGTGATCATGATGGCGAGGCCCGGGAACAGCGCCTGCCACCAGCGGCCCGCCAGCACGCCGCCGCGCGCGTCGGCGAGGATGTTGCCCCACGTCGGCGTCGGCTCGGGGATGCCGGCCGAGATGAACGACAGGGAGGCCTCGAACACGATGGCGTCGGCCACGAGCACGATGGTGAACACCATGACCGGGGCGATGCAGTTGCGGATGACGTGCTTCACGAGAATCCACGGGGCGCGGGCGCCGGACACGACGACGGCGCGCACGTAATCCTGGTTGTACTCGCTCACCACGTTGGCGCGCACGATGCGGGCGATCTGCGGGATGTACAGGAAGCCGATCGCGAAGATGAGCGAGGGCACCGAGTTGCCGAACACGAGCACGAACGTGGCGGCCAGCGCGATGCCGGGGAAGGACATGATGACGTCCAGGATGCGCATGATGACTTCCGACACCCACTTGCGGGCCACCGCGGCGATGGCGCCGATGATGGAGCCGCACACGAGCGCGAAGGCCGTGGCCCCGAGGCCGATGATGAGCGAGTAGCGCGCGCCGTACATCATGCGCGACAGCACGTCGCGGCCCTTGTCGTCGGTGCCGAACAGGAACTGGGCGTCGGGCGCCTGGCGGGCGGTGAAGATTTCCAGCGGGTTGTGCGGCGCCAGGACGTTGGCGAGCACGGCGATCATGACGATCAGGATGAGCACGATCAGCGAGATGCGCGATCCGATGCTCATGGCCTTCCACCGGCGGAAGTGCACGTTGCCGGCGTTCGATTCCATAGACTCTGTGAGGTTTCCTCGAAGTTTCACCATGTCGCTACACCGTCCTGATTCGCGGATCGATCAGGATATAAAGCATATCCACGATAATGTTGATGATGATGAAGGTGATGGCCACCACCAGCACGACGCCCTGCACGAGCATCGTGTAGCTGGACTGGATGCCCGAGAGGATGGCCATGCCCATGCCGGGGAGGTTGAAGATGACCTCGATGACCACGGCGCCGCCGATGAGGTAGCCGATGCGCAGGCCGAGCACCGTCACGGGGGTGATCAGCGCGTTGCGCAGCACGTTGCGGGCCACCACGACGCGCTTCGGGATGCCGGCGCCGAGGGCCGTGCGCACGTAGTCCTTGTCGAGCTCCTCGACCATGGACGTGCGGATGACGCGGGTGAGCTGGCCTGCCACGGGGACGCCCAGCGCGACGGCCGGCATGGCCATGCGGGCGAGCCAACCGCCGGGATCGGAGGTGAGGGAGGGCAGCGCGCCGGATGCGGGCAGCAGGTGCAGCATCGACGAGAACAGCAGGATCATGAGCACCGCCAGCCAGAACGAGGGCGTCGCGATGCAGGCGATGGAGAACACGCGGATGATCTGGTCGGGCCATCGATCTCGGTACAGGGCCGAGATCACGCCCAAGATCACCGCGATCACCACGCCGATGATGAGGCCGAAGAACGTCAGCTGCAAGGTGACGGGCAGCGCCTCGCCGATGCGGTCGGCCACCGAGGCGTTGTTCGCGCCGTAGGTGCCGAGGTCGCCCTGGACCAGGCCGACGATGAAGTTACCGTACTGCACGAGAATCGGATCGTTCAATCCGTGCTCCTCGCGATACTGCTCGGCTTGGGCTTCAGTGGCGTTCTCGCCAAGGACCGAGTACGCCTGGTCGATGGGTGAGAGCGCCATGATGAAGAAGACGAGGATGGTGACACCGAAGATCATGATCGGCAGCGCTATGAGGCGTCGTCCGATTAATCGTAGCAGGTTGCTCACCGTATCCCCCTTTCGCTTCGTGGGCCCGAGAGCCCGCTTGCACTGACAACTGCTGCCTGCATCGCGCGCACAGGCGCGGTAAGCGTGTAGACAACCAATCGTATTTTATCTGATCTGCGCAGATTATGCAGAGAAATAAGAGCGATCTTGAACCATATCCTGCGCCGCCGGTTCAAGCGTTCCTCCAGATCAGGATTTCCCCTGATCGCACACGAGAAACCAGCTGCTTCCCGTGCTGCGGGCGTGCTCGCAGCCGACGCACGCGACGCCGGGGCAGAGCTCTTCGGAGCGCAGGGAGGCGTCGAAGAGGTCGGCGGGCAGCGTGCGCGCAGCGGGTTCGGCGCCTTCGATGCACGACGCGATCATCGCAGCCAGCTGGCGCATGCCGCGCGCGTTGGGGTGGGTGCCGTCCACGGCTTCGTAGTCGACGCCGAACGCCTCGAGGTCGGCCACGCGGCAGCCGTGCTCGCGCGCGGACGCGCGGATGGCTTCGTTGTAGGCGCGAAACGGCGCGCCGCGCAGGTTCCAGGCGAACGTGGGGCGCTCCTCGCCCGCCACGCGGCCGGGGCAGAGCGTGCAGCACCACGTCTCGGCCTGCGGGTACGTGGCGCGGAGGCGGCTGAGCAGCAGGTCGTATGCGGCGCGGAATCCGGCGACGGCGTCGGGGGAGGCGCATCCGGGGGCGTGCGGTTCGATGGCGTCAAGGTCGAGCGTTGCGGGCAGGGCGTTGCCGCGGCCGGCGGCCTGCGCCGCCGCGCCGCCCCAGCCGTAGTCGTTGATGCCCATGAATGCGATGACGACATCGGGCTGCACGCCGTGCGCGGCCAGCGCGTCGATGCGCTCCTGGCTGCTCCCCGCGGGGAAGCCCGCCCCTTCCACGAGGCTGCCCGAGAAGGCGCTGTTCGCCAGCAGCCACCCGTCCAAGCGGGCGACGACCTGGGACCACCAGGTGTCGGCCGGCGTCAGCACGCCGGTCTGCGCGCAGCGGTCCCCTTCGTAGAACACGCGGTAGCCGGGCGGGATGCATCCGTCGAACGTGCTGATGGAGTCGCCGAGGATGGAAATGGATCGCATGGGCCCTCTTTCTCAAAAGCAAGGGCCCGCCCCTTGCGGAGCGAGCCCTCTCGTTGCGTTTACCTCAGATGATGCGTGCGCTTACGCCTTCACGCTGGCGCCGAGGAACACGAGGCCCGTCGTGGCGATGGGCTCGAAGCCGGTGATCTGCGTCTCCTGATAGCCCGTGGCCAGCTCGCGGTGGAACAGCGGGTACAGCGGCACCTCTTCGGCCAGCAGGTCGAAGCACTTGTTCCACAGCTCCTGCTGCTCGTTGCCGGTGGCCTCGCGCGCCTGCTGCATGAGCGTCTGCAGCTCGTCGAACTTGCCGTCGCCGGCCTTCTTCCAGCAGCTGCGGCCCTGGGTCCACACGTTGTCGCCGTACCACCAGGACATCAGCAGGTCGGGGTCGTTGCCGAAGCAGGTCGGGTCGCCCGGGGTGAGCATGACGTCGTAGGGCAGCACGTCAGCCGACTCGGCCAGGGACGCCCAGTCGACCTTCGTCTCGTTGATGGTGCAGTTCAGGCCGATGTCGTCCAGGTTGTTCTTGATGCCTGCGGCCAGATCCTTCACCCAGTTGTTGTTCGTCATCAGCTCGAAGCTCAAATCGGTGACGCCGGCCTCGGCGAGCAGGCTCTTGGCCTTCTCGGGGTCGTAGGTGTACACCGTGGAGGCCTTGTGGTAGTTCTCGTGGCTCTCCGGCAGGAAGCCCGTGACCTTGGCGGCATGGCCGGCCATGGCGTTGGAGATCAGCTTGTCCACGTCGACGGCGTAGTAGAACGCCTGGCGGACGCGCTTGTCGTTGAAGGGCTCCTTCAGCGTGTTGAACATGAAGAACGGCTGGTTGAAGCCCTGGATGTAGTCGACGGAGGCGCCGGCGGCCTGAAGCTGGTCGGCGTTGGCGTCGGGCACGTTCTCCATGACCTGAACCGTGGCCTCCTGCAGCGCGGTGGTGCGGGAGGTGTTGTCAAGCAGGATGTCCCAGTGCATCTTGTCGGCGGTCGCGGCGTACTTGCCGTTGTAGTTCGTGTTGGGCACGAACTCGATGGCGCCGCCGTCGTCGCCGTTGATGGTGTCGTACATCCAGGGGCCGGAACCGATCGGCTTGGTCTTCAGGTCGTCGTCGGTCAGCGTCGCGGGGAACACCTTGACCACGCTCAGACGGCCCTTGAGCAGGCTGTCGAAGGGGTACTTGAGCGTGAAGGAGACGGTCTTGTCGTCCTTCGCGGACACCGTGTCGATGAACTCGAGGAAGGCGCCGTAGGTGGCGTCGGCCATGTTCTTCTCGAACGCGTTCACCACGTCGGCGGTCGTCACGTCGGTGCCGTCGGAGAACTTGGCGCCGTCGCGCAGGGCGACCTCGTACTCGGTGTCGGAGACCTTCGTGGGCTCGCCGGCGGCAAGCGCGTTGTAGGTCTTGTAGGTGTGCAGGTCGAGGTCGTACAGGCCCTCGAACACGTGCCACGTGGCGGCCAGCATCAGCGCGGAGCTGTTGCCGATCGGGTTGACGTTCGTGCTCGTGTAGGCCATCGCGCCGGTCAGCGTGCCGCCCTGGGCAGCCGTGCCGGTGTCGGTCGTGCCCGCATCCGTCGACGGGGTGGACGTCGTGTCGCCGCCACCGCCGCAACCTGCCAGGCTGAGACCGGCCGCTGCGGCTGCAACGGCGCTGCCTGCCAAGAACGTGCGGCGAGACAAAGACGCTTTCATAGGCTGTTCCATTGGTTTCCCTCCATTTCGGTATCGGGGCAGGAGGCCCCGAACGTACGTGCGTGCTTGCGCACGCGCACAACAGCACTGCCTATTATCGGGGAAAACCCTGAGAAAATAAAGAACCTGTAAGCTCAATGTTGTGATGATTATTTCGCTGAGAGAATAGTTTACCTGGGAAAATCAGTGGTATCATGCGCGGGATGGTTCGTAAGCAACATAAAAGTAACGGTTGGCTAACGGTGTTCCTCGGCACTGAAAACCGGCCGTTTCCCGCATTGGTGGACCGCCTTGCGCGCCCGGCGCTGCCCGCGCCCGCCAAGCTGCTGCCGCCGCCCGCGTCGAGCGAGGCCGTGCGCAAGTCGATGATGGGCAACAAGCGCAGCAACACGAAGCCCGAGTTGCTCGTGCGCCAGCGCCTGCGCGCGGCGGGCCTGACGGGCTACCGGCTGCAGTGGAAGGTGCCCGGCCATCCCGACGTGGCATGGCCGGGCAAGAAGGTGGCGCTGTTCGTGAACGGGTGCTTCTGGCACCGGTGCCCGCGGTGCAAGCCCAGCATGCCGAAGCGCAACGTGGAGTACTGGGTGGTGAAGTTCGAGCGCAACGTCGAGCGCGACGAGCGCAGCCGCGCCGCGCTCGAGGAGCTCGGCTGGACCGTCCACGTGATCTGGGAGTGCCAGCTCAAGAAAAAGACGATCGACGAAACCTTCGCCGAGCTGCTGCCCGTGCTCGCCGAGGAGCTGGGGAAGGAACTCAAGGACGCGTAGCCTCCCGCCGCCGCGCGCGGGGCCCGTCTTCACGCTCTCCCTACATTTGTGGCCGTTTGCCGACGTGGGCGACCGCGGCGAGCCGCCCATCGTCCTCGTCGCGCCGCAACGCGATTTCGGGCTGGTATCATGAATGCCGTGTATTCTGTCAGGCGAAGCAAACTGAGCTAGAGGAGAAGGTCGGGGCCCCGATGCGCTCGGTCGGGCGAGCATCCCCTTCGAAGGAGAGGAATATGACGAGAGAATTCAAATCCATGGACGGCAACAACGCCGCCGCGTACGTCTCCTATGCGTTTACCGAGGTGGCGGGCATTTATCCGATCACCCCGTCGAGCCCGATGGCCGACTTGGTGGACCAGTGGTCCGCCGCTGGGAAGAAGAACATCTTCGGCACCACGGTGAAGGTGTGCGAGATGCAGTCCGAGGGCGGCGCCGCGGGCGCGGTGCACGGCTCGCTGGCCGCAGGCGCGCTGACCACCACCTACACCGCCTCCCAGGGCCTGCTCCTCATGATCCCCAACATGTACAAGATGGCCGCCGAGCAGCTGCCGTGCGTGTTCCACGTGAGCGCGCGCACGCTGGCCACCCAGGCGCTGTCCATCTTCGGCGACCACTCCGACGTCATGGCGTGCCGCCAGACGGGCTTCGCCATGCTCGCCGAGACGAACGTGCAGGAGGTCATGGACCTGTCCGCCGTGGCGCACCTGTCCGCCATCAAGGGCCACATCCCCTTCATCAACTTCTTCGACGGCTTCCGCACCTCGCACGAAGTGCAGAAGATCGCCGTGTGGGATTACGAGGACCTCGCCGACATGTGCGACATGGAGGCCGTGAGCGAGTTCCGCGACCACGCCCTGAACCCCGAGCGTCCGGCCATGCGCGGCAGCCATGAGAACGGCGACATCTTCTTCCAGCATCGCGAGGCGTGCAACGGCGTGTACGATGCGCTGCCCGCGGTGGTCGAGGACTACATGCACCAGGTGAACGCCAAGCTGGGAACGAACTACGAGCTGTTCAACTACTACGGCGCCCCCGACGCCGACCGCGTGATCGTGGCCATGGGCTCGTTCTGCGACGTGGTTGAGGAAGTCGTCGACTACCTCAACGCGCAGGGTCAGAAGGTGGGCCTCGTGAAGGTGCGCCTGTACCGTCCGTTCGTGTCCGAGAAGTTCATGGCGGCGCTGCCCGCGACCGTGCAGAAGATCGCCGTCATGGACCGCACGAAGGAGCCGGGCGCGCTCGGCGAGCCGCTGTACATGGACGTCATCAACGCGCTCGCGCACGAGGGCCGCGCCGACCTCACCGTGGTGGGCGGCCGCTACGGCCTGGCGTCGAAGGACACCCCGCCGTCTTCGGTGTTCGCCATCTACCAGGAGCTCGAGAAGGACGCGCCGGCGCGCGAGTTCACCGTCGGCATCGTCGACGACGTGACGAACCTGTCGCTGCCCGAGGATCCGAACAGCCCGAACACCGCGGCCGAGGGCACCATCGAGTGCAAGTTCTGGGGTCTCGGCGGCGACGGCACCGTGGGCGCGAACAAGAACTCCATCAAGATCATCGGCGACCACACCGACAAGTACGTGCAGGCCTACTTCCAGTACGACTCGAAGAAGACGGGCGGCGTGACCATCAGCCACCTGCGCTTCGGCGATTCGCCCATCCGCAGCACCTACTACGTGAACAAGGCCGACTTCGTGGCCTGCCACAACCCCTCCTACGTCACCAAGGGCTTCCGCATGGTGAACGACGTGAAGCCGGGCGGCGCGTTCATGATCAACTGCCAGTGGACGCCGGAGGAGCTTGAGCACCACCTCAACGCCGAGGCGAAGCGCTACATCGCCAACAACGACATCAAGCTGTACACCATCAACGCCATCGACCTCGCCGCCGAGATCGGCATGGGCAAGCGCACGAACACCATCCTGCAGTCGGCGTTCTTCACGCTGGCGAACGTGATCCCGCAGGACGAGGCGCTCCAGTACATGAAGGACGCCGCCACGAAGTCCTACCTGAAGAAGGGCCAGGACGTCGTCGACATGAACCACCGCGCCATCGATGCGGGCGCTACGGCGTTCGTGCAGGTGGAAGTGCCTGCAAGCTGGGCAAACGCCGTGGACGAGGGCGAGGCTCCCGTGCTCGAGGGCCGCTCCGAAGTGGTGAAGATGGTGCGCGACATCATGGAGCCGGTCGGCCGCATGGACGGCGACCGCCTGCCGGTGTCCGCGTTCCTCGACCACGCCGACGGCCAGTTCGAGCAGGGCGCGGCCGCCTACGAGAAGCGCGGCGTCGCCGTGAGCGTGCCCGCGTGGGATGCCGCTTCCTGCATCCAGTGCAACCAGTGCGCGTTCGTGTGCCCGCATGCCACCATCCGCCCGTTCGCCCTCACCGAGGAAGAAGCCGCCGCCGCTCCCGCCGCCACCGTCATGGTGCCGGCGAGGGGCAAGGCCGCTGCCGGCCTGCAGTACACGCTGGCCGTGTCCCCGCTCGACTGCATGGGCTGCGGCGTGTGCGTGAACGTGTGCCCCTCCGACTCGCTGACGATGGTGCCCACGGAAAGCCAGCTGGCGCAGCAGGACGTGTTCGACTACTGCGTTGACAACGTGTCCGAGAAGCCCGCGCTCGAGGATGCCACGGTCAAGGGCAGCCAGTTCAAGCAGCCGCTGCTGGAGTTCTCCGGCGCCTGCGCCGGCTGCGCCGAGACGGCGTACGCGAAGCTGGTCACCCAGCTGTTCGGCGATCGCATGTACATCACGAACGCCACCGGCTGCTCGTCCATCTGGGGCGGTCCGGCCGCCACGTCGCCGTACACGGTGAACGCCGAGGGCCGCGGCCCGGCGTGGTCGAACTCGCTGTTCGAGGACAACGCCGAGCACGGCCTGGGCATGCTGCTGGGCCACGAGGCGGTGCGCAATCGCCTGATCGCCAAGCTGGAGGAGATGGCCGAGAACGACAAGACGCCGGCCGACCTCAAGGAGCTTATCGCGGCGTACATGGACACCGCGGAGGACAGCGAGGCCAACGCCAAGGCCGTCGAAGCGCTCATTCCGGGGCTTGAAGCCGCGGTTGCCGACGGGTGCCCTGCGGCCCCCGAGATTCTCCAGGACAAGGAATACCTGTCCAAGAAGTCCGTCTGGATCTTCGGCGGCGACGGCTGGGCCTACGACATCGGCTACGGCGGCCTCGACCACGTGCTGGCTTCCGGCGAGAACGTCAACGTGTTCGTGTTCGACACCGAGGTGTACTCCAACACGGGCGGCCAGGCGTCCAAGGCCACCAACATCGGCCAGGTTGCCCAGTTCGCCGCTGCCGGCAAGGACATCAAGAAGAAGAGCCTCACCGAGATCGCCATGGCGTACGGCTACGTGTACGTCGCGCAGGTTGCGATGGGCGCCAAGCCGGCCCAGACCATCAAGGCCATCGCCGAGGCCGAGGCGTATCCGGGACCGTCGCTCATCATCGGCTACTCGCCGTGCGAGATGCACTCCATCAAGGGCGGCATGGCGAACTGCCAGGACGAGATGAAGAAGGCCGTCGATTGCGGCTACTGGAACCTGTTCCGCTTCAACCCGGCCGCCGATGCGGGCAAGAAGTTCACCCTCGACTCCAAGGAGCCGTCGGGCGGCTACCAGGAGTTCCTCATGAACGAGGCCCGCTACAGCCGTCTGACCCGCGAGTTCCCCGAGCGCGCCGGCGAGCTGTTCGAGCGCAACGAGAAGGCCGCGATGGATCGCTACGAGCACCTGCTCAAGCTCAAGGACGTCTACGCCGAGGCGTAAGCCGAACCTCTGAGAGCACCGCACGCTGAAAGCCCCCGGCATCCGCCGGGGGCTTTTTCGCGCATGAGGGCGCCAGGGGAGGGGCGGTCGTTATCCGTCGATGCGGTCGGCAAACTTGTAGCCGACGCCCCACACGGTGAGCACGTACGCTGGCTGGCTCGCTTTGTCCTCGATCTTCTCCCTGATGCGGCGGATGAACACCGTGATGGAATTGGTATCGACCGCACTGTCCTCGCCCCAGATGTGCTCGTATATGTGCTCGCGCGTGAACGCCTGACCGGGGTTTCCCGCCAAGAGGGCGAGTATCTCGAACTCCTTGCCGGTCAGATCGAGCTTCACGCCGCGCTTGCGCACGACGTAGCCGCTGAAATCGATCTCGAGATCGCCGATGACGCTCGTTCCTGCACGAGCGTTCGCTCGTGCGAACGCGAGGTCTGACTTATGTCGATTGAGATGCGCCTCGATGCGCATGAGCAGCTCTTCGTTGTTGAAGGGCTTCACCAGATAGTCGTCCCCTCCCGCTTTGAACCCGATGCCCTTGTCCACGATGTCGCCCTTTGAGGAGAGGAACAGAATGGGAATGCGCCGCCCCTGCGCCCGCATCTCGCGGCACACGTCGTAGCCGTTCATCTTCGGCAGCATGACGTCGAGCAGCAGCAGGTCGGGGTGCTCTCGGCCGAGCATGTCCAGCCCGGTTCGGCCATCCGACGCGCAGCAGAATTCATAGCCTTCGTCGCAGATGATGCATTCGAGCGCCAGCTGCAGGCTGGGGTCGTCGTCGATGAGCATTATCTTATGCATAGTCTGCTCCTTCTGGTGGCAGGTTGGCGGGTATGCGCACGGCGAACGTGCTGCCGATCCCCGGTGCGCTTTCGACTTCTATGCTGCCTCCGTGCAGCTCGACGAGCTCCTTGCACATGGCGAGTCCGAGGCCGCTGCCGCCGTACGAGCGGCTGATGGAGCTGTCGGCCTGGGTGAACTTGTCGAAGATGCGCTCCAGATCGTCTGCCTCGATGCCGACGCCGGTATCGCTGACGCTCAGAACCACGCACATGCCGTGCTCGTCGTAGCGACAGGCGATGCGAACGCATCCGCCAGCGGCCGTGAACTTCACGGCATTGCCCGCAAGGTTTTCCGCGACGCGATGGAGCTTTTCCGCATCACCGACGAACAGCGGAATGTCGTCGGCGACGGAATACTCGACGTGCACGCCTTTTCTGTGAGCGAGCGGGTCGATGGTGGGCTGCAGACCCGCAACGACGTCGACCATGTCGGTCACTTCGAGGCACAGGTCCTCCTTGCCCGCTTCAAGGCGGGCCATCACGAGAATATTGTCGATCATATCGAGCAGCGCTTGGTTGTTCGTTTCGAGCTCCGACCAGAGCCGCTCGTCGTCGGCCGAGAGCTGGTGGCGCTCCTTGAGGATGCCGGAGAATGCCATCGACGCCGCGAGTGGGGTTTTGAGCTCGTGGCTCATCATGGCGAGGAAGTCGCTCTTGTACTGGTTCTCGTCGGCGAGGCGATTGTTCGTGCTCGCCAGTTCGCGTCGCTGGGCTTCAAGCGCTTCGTTCGCCTGGCTCAGCTGCTGGGTTCGCGCGTCGACCGTTTCCTCGAGCGTCGTGTGCGATCGCTCGAGCTCATCGGCCATAGTGTTGAATCCGCGCGTCAGAACCTGAATCTCCTTCGATTGCCCGTCGGGGTTCAGGCGCGTGTCGTAGTCGCCTTTCTCGAAGCTTTCCATCCCTCGTTTCACCTGATCGATGGGCTTGGTCACCAACGAGTTGATGGCGACCCAGATGATGGAAATGGACGCGATCACCGCAAGCGCGCTCAACAGCACGCTCTGCTCCCTGCTGGTTTGCGCGGATTCGATATACGTGGTCGCGGGGATGGCGAGGGAGATGGCACCGTACAGGTCGCCTTCTTTGAGCCCTTCTTTCGGATAGCCGGCAATATCGATTTCCCCGATTGGTTCGCCGTGGCATTGCAGACAGGATGTTTCCATGTCCATGCGTTTGAGATAACGGAAGTACGTACCCTCGTCGAACTCCTCGAAGCGGTAGTATTCGCTGAGCGACGGGTCGTTCGAGAAAGATTCGAGCGCCTCACGCTCGAACGCATCGGGCTCGTCGAAGTCGTTGCGCGGGGAGAGGGCCACGTAACTCGTCTGGTAGTTGGTGGCGCGCGAGAACAGCGATCCGATCGAGCGGCCGGCGATGGAGCACTGCAATCCCTTGAACTCGTAGTTGCCTTGGGAATCGTAGTTGATGAGGTCTTGGTTCACCGTCATGAAGAACCATACGGCATCCATGTTGGCCGAGATGGCCCGTGCCTGCTCCGTGAGCTCCTGCCCGATGCGTTCGCTGCTGGAATGCTGCTGCCACAGCACGTTTGCCCCCAGCATCGCCACGATAACCGATACGAGGAGCACGATAAACTTCACGCGAAGCGAACCAGACGATTTCATGTATCCCGCATCCCCATTCTGCAGGTGTATGAGGCTTACCAGTATAGCATTTTCACGGCGCATTCTCGGGAGGCTCGGGTGTGGTATCGTTTGGTCTGATGAAGTGCAAACGTGTGCTCTGACCAGGAGAGTAATGAATTGGCAATATCTGGTCAGGGAATTGTCACACCCTGTCAATGTCTATGACGCGCGTTGGTTCCTATACTCGGGCTATCGGTTAGGGGCAAGGGACGAGAAGGAGCGGATGATGACCGACAGCATGTCGAACAAGACAACGATGGACCGAAGGAGCTTCGTAACCGCAGGCGCGGCCGTCGCGACCGCGCTGGCAACTGCCGGTGCGCTGTCGGGGTGCGCACCGAAAGCGAAGCAGGAGGCGGAGGGGATCGGTGCGTTTGCGCCCGAGGGAACGTTCGAGGGCGGCAAGACCATGACGACCCTCAACGATGGCGAATGGAAGAACGTTCCCTGCTTTCATGGGTGCGGCAACGCCTGCGTGAACAAAGCGCTGGTGAAAGATGGCGTCGTCGTGCGGACGAAAACCGACGATACGCACGAAGACACCCTCGGGCGTCCACAGTTCCGCGGGTGCTTGCGCGGCCGCTGCATGACCGAGCTGGAATTCGGAGCCGACCGCTTGAAGTACCCCATGAAGCGCAAGAGCTGGAGTCCGGAAAACCCGCACGGCGAATTGCGCGGAACAGACGAATGGGAGCGTATCAGCTGGGATGAGGCGCTTGATATCGTGGCCGATCAGCTGCGGGCGGTGTACACCACCTATGGGCCGCGTGCCGTGTACAAAGACTGGGATCTGTACCACCAGCGCAGTCCTGTTCTCGATGCGTGCGGAGGGTTTTTGACTACGTGGGATACCGCTTCCTTCGGCAGCTATCTGTCGGACGTGTCCCAACTCGGCATGCCCTTTCTGGACGACTGCGCGTCGAGAGATCTCGGGCTGCCTTTTTTGGGTGAGGGCTCGGTTAATGATCGCTTCGACCTGGTTGAGAACCCCGACTTGATCGTCCTGTATGCGCAAAATCCTGCTTGGAGCGCAAACGGGCTTGCGGGATGGCTGTTTTGGCAGGCAAAGCAGCGCGGGGCAGAATTCATCTGCGTCGGCCCTGAGAAAAATGCCAGCGCAAACTTGTACGATGCCAAGTGGATACGCCTGTTGCCGGGAACCGACACGGCGTTTCTGCTCGCGGTGGTCTACGAGATGGTGCGCCTGGACGCCGAGCAAGGGGACGTGATCGATTGGGATTTCCTGCACACCTACTGCGTTGGATTCGATGACGAGTCCATGCCGGCGGAAGCGAAGCTGCAGGAGAACCTGTTGGGCTACGTGCGCGGCGACTACGACGGCATTCCTAAAACCCCTGAATGGGCGAGTGCCGTGTGCGCGACGCCGCCCGAGGACATCACCTACTTTGCCAACGCGGTGAAGAAGACGACCAACGCGATTCTCTCTCATGGCTATGCAGCAGGGCGCTGCTCGGGGGCGGAAGAGGTGCCGCAGCTGTTCCTCACGGTGGGATGTCTCGGCGGCCATATCGGTAAACCGGGAAATGCGTGCGGGGTCTATTATTGCGACCGGAGCGGTGTTGGCGGCACTATGATATTCAAAGCTGGCGACCCGGGGGATGCGTGGGACGTATCGAGCTGCGAGCCGCTCTGCGCACCGGAAAAATCGTTCGTTTCCGGAAGCTGGGATGCTGGAGATTACGTCAACGGTAATCAGATTTTCGACGCGGTGGTCGAGGGAGGCTACCAAAACGTTGGAATATGCTGGAATGGAAGCTGGAAGCCTATCGAGCAGGCCACCTGCGATATTCATTTTATCGAGGGCAAGAACGATTCCAGCCTGAGGTCGGCGCCGAATACGGTGAAGGGTATCGAAGCGTACCGAAGCGTGGATTTCGTCGTCATGCGCGACTACATGGCCAAGGCGAATTGCTGCTACGCCGATGTGGTTTTGCCGACGACGGGGCGCCTGCAAGAAGACGATGTGATGGTTGGCGGGCAAGGGGATCGCGAAGCGATTCAATACTTCACGAACGTGCTCGATCCCGAGGACGAGGCGAAGTCGAACCGATGGGTTGACGAGCAGCTTCTCGAGCGTTTGGGCTACGATCCCTCGAAGGTGTATCCGGTGAGTTCCGGACAGGCTCTTTATAATAAGGTTGCCGGGGCCGCCATGATGAACGACAAAAAGGAGTACGAAACCCTGATTACGCTCACGCAAGAAGACATCGACGAAATGGGAGCGCAAGGTAAGCCTCAGGAGGGAAAAATCACCCTTGCTGAACTCAAGGAACAGGGTATTTATTCAATCGAGCGTCACTCGGGCGATGCATTCTGCCACATCGGCTACGAGGAGTTCATCAAAGACCCGGAGAAGAATCCGCTCTCGTCCTCTTCGGGAAAGTTCGAGCTGTACTGCCAGGAAAAAGCCGACGCGTACAACATGATCAGTTTCGATGGCGAGCAGTTCAAGCCCTATCCCACCTATCATGACATCGCCCGCATCGAAGGCTACGATTTCGTCTGCTTCAGCCCGCACTATCTTCGAACCGCCTGCACCGACTTCGGAAATGTCGCCACCTTGCGCGAAGCGTGGATACTGCCGCTGACGATCAATTCGAACGATGCGGCGGCACGGGGCATCGCCGATGGCGACACCGTGCTGGTGAGCAGCCCCTACGGCAAAATACTGCGCAAGGCAACCGTCAGCGGGCAGATTATCGAAGGTGCCGTCGGCTTGCCGAACGGAGGCTGGCCGAAGTTCGACGACGAAGGCATTGATCGGGGCGGCTGCGCCAGTACGCTCATGGGAGCCAAGCCGACGGGCATGGGGATCTCCGGGCACAACAATATCTGGGTCACGTTTGAAAAATGGACGGCATCCGAGCTTGAACCCGACTGCGACTGGCAGCTGCGGGTCGAGGCGAAGGCGTAAGGGGGAGCGACATGAAACGCGTAGGATTTTATTTCAACAGCGCTCAATGCAAGGGTTGCAAGACCTGCCAAGTTGCCTGCAAGAAGCGCAACGGCCTGCCGATCGGCATCAACTACCGCCAGGTGCATACGTTCGAGGTCGGCGCGTATCCCGACGCAAGCTGGTATCATGTGTCGGTAACCTGCAACCATTGCGAGAATCCCGCCTGCGTGCGCGCGTGCCCGACGGGTGCCATGTACAAGTCCGACGAGGACGGCACGGTTCAGCACGACGACGGCGTATGCATCGGGTGCCAGCAATGCGTGAACAGCTGCCCCTACGGCGTTCCACGCTACTTCCCGGAGCTCAAGATCGTGGGCAAATGCTATGCCTGCAAAGACACGCGCGAAGCCGACGGCGCGCCAACGTGCGTCGCATCGTGTCCCCAGCGCGCCCTCGAGTTCGGCCCGTTCGAGGAGCTTGCGGCCGCGCATCCGGATGCGATTGCCGATATCGCGTGCTTTCCCGCCTCGACCGAAACCGACCCGAGCGTGCTCGTGGACGTGAAGCCGATGGCGCTCGAGGAGGAGTATCGGGAGCTTCGCCTGTAGCTCAAGGGCGGCATGGCGAACTGCCAGGACGAGATGAAGAAGGCTGCGATGGATCGCTACGAGCACCTGCTCAAGCTCAAGGACGTCTACGCCGAGGCGTAAGCCGAACCCCTGAGAGCACCGCACGCTGAAAGCCCCCGGCATCCGCCGGGGGCTTTTTCGCGCACGAGGGCGCCAGGGGAGGGGCGCTGCCGACTGCGTGCCTTTCGTGGCAGATTCGGGGAGTTTTTCGTCATTTTCGCCCGCAGCGCGCGTCCGTTTGCGCGCATGCGCCCTGCGCGGCTCGCATCGTGCCTGGTGGGGAGTCTCGGCGTCGCGCGGAGCCGCGCTTGGACGCGATAACGCGACGAAAAACTCCCCGAATCTGCCACGAACGTCGCGGGTGCGAGGTACGCTGCCGCGAGGGGCGCATGCGCGCGAGCTCGCGAGCGTCAGGGGCGCGCAGCGCGCAGTGCCCTACACTAGAGGGGGCGCGGCGCGGGGGCGCCGTCCCGCCCGTTAAGAATTTGGAAAGATCCCGGTAAGAAAGTCTCCATTTTTGGAACATGGCAATTAACGTGGGGGATTTTTACTCTAGTAGCAGACTCGAAAAGGCTACTCCTGGGGGATGCGATGAGGGGGAGAGGGAATGACGAGTTGCATGGACGATAGGCGAGCTGCGTTGAAGATGAGCCGGAGGGGCTTTATCGAGACGAGCGTTGCCGCAACCGCCGCGCTCGCGGCAGGAAGCCTTGTCGGCTGCGAGAACAAGGTGATTTCGAAAGAGGGGTCAGAGGAGGATCGGAGCTCTTCCGAGGGCGTATGGGTGAGCGCTGCATGCTGGCACAACTGCGGTGGACGCTGCGTGAACAAAGCGCTCGTAAAAGACGGAATCGTAGTTCGGCAGAAAACAGACGACTCCCATGAGGACAGCCCCGCGTATCCTCAACAGCGCAGCTGCATTCGCGGCCATTCGCAACGCAAGCAGTGTTTCGCGGCCGATCGCTTGAAATACCCGATGAAACGCAAGAACTGGAAGCCGAACGATCCGCGAGGCGAATTGCGTGGCAAAGACGAATGGGAGCGCATCAGCTGGGACGAGGCTTTCTCGTACGCAGCGGAAGCGCTACGGAAGGTATACGAGGAGCACGGTCCTCGGAGCGTGCTTTCGCGCGGGGGGAGCACGACGATGCGAGTGCTCGAGGCGATGGGCGGCTGCTGCGGCATCGCGGACACGACGTCAATGGGCACGTACTGCCTCGATACGACAAAGTTGGGCATGCCTCTGATGGACAGCTCGTCGGGTTCTGCCAACGATCGCTTCGACTTGAAGCATGCCGACTGGATCGTGTTCGAAGGATGCAATCCCGCATGGGCGTCTCCCGGATCGCCCTGCTATCACTTTATCCAAGCGCGCGACGCCGGAACGCGATTCGTCATGATCTCGCCAAGCTACAACGCGACGGCCCAGATGCTCGATGCGCGCTGGATTCAGGTGCGTGCCGGAACCGACACGGCGTTCATGCTTGGGGTTGCATACGAGATGGTGATGCTCGATCGGGAACGGGGGAACGTCGTGGATTGGGATTTCCTGAACGACTATACCGTCGGTTTCGATGCCCAACATATGCCCGACGACGCTCGGCTCGAAGAAAACTTCAAAGACTATCTCATGGGTTCGTACGACGGTGTTCCGAAGACGGCGGAATGGGCGAACGTCGTATGCGGAACGCCGGTAGACGACATCCGTTGGTATGCCGAGTTGTTGGGAAAAACCAACAAGGTGATGATGCTGCATAGCTTCAGTTTCGCGCGATGCCATGATGCCGAAGACGTTCCTCAGCTTTTCATGACGCTTGGGGCAATGGGCGGTCATTTCGGAAAGAGCGGGCATGCGTGCGGATCGACCTATCATTCCGGTGCGGCGAACGGAGGGCCTGCGCTCGTGGTGGCAGGGAAAAGCGGTCTTGAACCTATTGAGACCGACGTTGACGATCGCATCCTGGGACCGGTTCTGTGGAAGAGCATTCTCGACAAAAGGTATCGCTATATCGGCGATTTCTATGCGAACGCATTCACCGAGGGCGAGGATCGCGACATCGATATCCGTGCGATATTTTACGAGCAGTCGGCGCGCTTGCAAACGAGCCCCGACCTTATGCGGGGAATCGAGGCGCACCGCTCGGTTGACTTCGTGTTCTGCAATGCCCAGTTCTTCACAACGCAGGCGCAGTATGCCGACATCGTGCTGCCGGTCACAACCGAATGGGAGCGCGTCGGCGGCTTTGCGTCGGGAAACAGGGAGGCGCTCTTTGTTTATACGCAGGTGACCGAGCCGCTGTTCGAAGCAAAAACGGACCAGGAGATCGGAGTCGGTTTGGCAAAAGCGCTCGGCCTCGATCCGGACGCCGTCTACCCGCTTTCGGAAAAACAGCAATTCATGAATCAGATCCTCGGGTCGACGGTCATGAACGAGCAAGGAGATAGGGAGCCGCTCGTTACGGTTACGGACGGCGATCTCAAAGCGTGGCAATGTGAGGGCTCGTCGCAAGAGGGCCGCGTAAAATTGGAGGAGTTTCTAGCGGACGGGTGCTATCAGGTGGAACGTCGGGAAGACGATGGCTACGGGTTCATCGCGTATCGGGCGTTCGTCGAAGATCCGGACGGCCATCCGCTGCCAAGCGCTTCGGGGAAATTCGAAATCTATTGCCAATGGAAAGCCGACGTCATCGCGGGTTTCGGTTTTTCGGATTGCTTTAAACCGTACCCAACGTATCATCCGGCGGTCGAAGGCTATGAAACGTGCTTTAGCGATTTTGAGCAAGGGACGAAGGGGGAGTATCCGTTCTTGGCGTACAACCCCCATTACTACCGTCGTTCGCATAGCGTGCTCGACAACGTCGCGTGGCTGCGCGAGGCATGGCCGAATCCCGTGTATATCAGCAGGGTGGATGCTGAGGAGAAAGGCATCGTCAGCGGTGATGACGTGTGCATCTACAATGCATTCGGCAAAATCGTTCGAACGGCAAGCGTGCTTGAGACGATCATGCCCGGTATGGTGGGAATACCGCATGGCTCATGGATCGAGCTCGACGAGAACGAGGAGTATGACGTGGGCGGCGCCGACAACGTCCTTTGCGGTCCTATCGTGAGCGGCATGGCGGTGACGGGGTACAACAACTATACCTGCAACTTCGTAAAGCATGCAGGCGATCCGCTTGTCCCCGATTGCGAGAAGCCGCAACGTGTCGTCGATTTGGAAGGAGCGCAACGATGACGCGGGATGGTATCGAAGTTGTGCGCAAGGGCTTCTATTTCAACCAACGAAACTGTATCGGCTGTAAGACGTGCCAGATCGCATGCAAGGATAAAAACGATCTCGATATCGGCGTGGTGTTTCGCCATGTGAACGATTACGAGGTGGGGACGTACCCGGATGCGACGGGCTACCATTACGCGGCGACGTGCAATCATTGCATCGATCCCGCATGCGTCGCCGTGTGTCCCAATGCTGCAACTTATATCGATAAAAAGGACGGCACGGTGCAGCACGATGACGAGAAATGCATCGGCTGCGAATACTGCGTGAAGGCTTGTCCCTATGGGGTTCCGCAGTATATAGCGTCGCTTCAGAAAGCGCATAAGTGCGATGCCTGCATTCTGCTCAGGGCGTCGGGTGAGCATCCGGCTTGCGTTGCCTCGTGCCCGATGCGGGCTTTGAGCTTCGGGCCTATCGAGGAATTGCGCGCTCTGCATCCCGAGGCGGTGGACGAGATCGTCGTGCTTCCCGATGCATCGCAAACGAATCCCTCGGTTGCGATCGACCCTAAACCTGCGGCTTTGGTACCGGGTCCGATCCAGGTGGTGCTTTGAAATGAAATCCACGTTTCGACAGGGCCGCAGCGGCGGGCGTCATCCCTCCCTCCTCGCTCGCTGCGGCTCGCGTCAGAAGGGGAGAGCCCCACGCGGCCCTGAGTCGGTGTTGCGTGCTCGTGCGAAAAGGATAGAGGGTGCGTTTTGAGAAATATCAAGCTGAAGACGAAATTCGCGGGGCTCATCGTTGCCTTGCTCGCGGTGTCGCTTGTTGCCAACATCGGGTGGACCTCGGTGAACAACCGCGCCCAAATGGAGAACGAGCTGCGCGAGAAGGGCGAAGTGCTCGCGCAGCAGATGGATGCCGTCTGGGAGTTCATGGCGTCGAACCAGTATCGGTTGGAGCAGATCTCGTACACCGCCGACGGTGTGTACCAGGGTTTGCATTGCGCCATCGTAGGGCGCAGCATCGGTGCGTTGTTCACGTCCGAATCCACCTATACGACGCGCTTCGTCAACTTCAATCCGCGTAATTCGGCGGATCAGCCTGACGAATTCGAGTCTGCAGCCCTCGACGCGTTCAACAGGGGGGAAGGTGCGGAGTATTACGGCATCACTCAATACGAAGGCAAAGAGGTGTTCCGCTATCTGGCCCCGATGAGAATCGAGGAAAACTGCCTTGATTGCCACGGAGAGCCCGCTGGCGAGATCGATGTGACGGGCTACGCCAAAGAAGGTTGGGAGATCGGGGATGTCGGAGGCGCCATCAGCATCGTCATGCCGCTCGACGTGTACATGGAAAGTGAGCAGGCTTCCACTATCCAAGACGTGATTTTCTTCGGCGGCATGCTGGTGGTCTGCCTGCTCATCATCTACGCGGCGCTCACCTATCTCGTGACGCGACCATTGGGGAAGATCCAAGCGGGCGTCGAGTGCATCCAGACCGGTGATCTGGAGGTACGTTTGGCGCAGTCGGAGTCGTCGCGCGAGATGAACACGCTGATGACCGAGTTCAACAGGATGGCGGGCGAATTGTCCGGAATCTACAACAACCTTGAAACGCAAGTCGCAGATCGAACGGCGCAGCTTGCAGAGGCCAATGCTGTATTGGAGAAGCAGCGGGCTCAGCTTGAGCAGGCGAACGAGCGCTTGCGCAACGACAACCGATACAAGTCGGACTTTCTCGCCATGATGAGCCACGAGCTCCGCACCCCGCTAACTTCGATCCTTGCGTTCGCAGAGTTCCTCAATCGCGATTGCGAACCGCATGATGAGCGCGAGGCCGAAACCCGGCGCGAGATCGAAGCGAACAGCCGTGCGCTGCTGCTCATGATCAACGACATATTGGAGATGAGTCGCCTCGATGCGGGGAAAACGGATCTGAGCATCGAAGTGGTGGACGTGGGCGATGTTGTGGGCATGGTGAGTACGGTGGTGCAGCCGCTCGCAGACAAGGACAAGATCGACTTTTCGTGCGAGATCGATCCGGATGTTCCGCTGATACGAGCGGACTTCGAGAAGATCCGCCATGTGCTGGAGAACCTGTGCGGCAACGCGATCAAATTCACGCCCGAGGGAGGGTCGGTGTCGCTGCGCATCGTCAACCATCCCGAATGCGGCGAGATATGGCTCAAAGTGTCCGACACGGGTATCGGCATTGCGAAGGCGGATCAACAGCGTATTTTCGATCGTTTCGTGCAAGCTGACTCGTCGCCGTCCCGCAAGTACAACGGAACGGGGCTTGGGCTTGCGTTGGCCAAGGAATACACCGATATGCACGGTGGAGCCATTTCAGTGGAGAGCGAACCGGATGTCGGCAGCGTTTTCACCGTGCGCATCCCGGTTGAATCGAAGGGGGAATGATGGTGCCGAAAGCGAAGGTCATGCTCATCGACGACGATGAAAGCCTCCATGTGCTCATTCGTCGCATTGTGGAGGAGGCGGGCTACGAATTCTGCTCCGCGCTTGATGGGGAACAGGGATTGAGGTTGCTGGCAGCCGAGAGGCCGGACCTGCTGTTGCTCGATGTGATGATGCCCGGTATGAACGGGTTCGACGTGTGCCGGTCCATGCGCGAGGATGGCAGGCGCATCCCCATCATATTTCTCTCGGCAAAAGGCGACATCGTCGACAAGAGCATCGGATTCAAAGCGGGTGGCGACGACTACGTAGTCAAGCCGTTCAGTTCGGATGAGCTGCTCCTGCGCATCGAGGCGCATCTTCGCAGGCATCGGGACGATCTCGCATTCGCCAAAGCCGTCAGCCGCGAAGGCAGCAACAAGACGGGCGATCTGGAGATCCTGTTCAATCAATACGAGGTGCGCCTGCGAGGCGCGCAGGTTGATCTCACCGCTAAGGAGTTCGAGATTCTCGCACTCCTTGCCGCCAACCCCGGCCAAGTCTTCACGCGCGGTCAGATATACGAGCACATATGGGGTAGCGAAAGCGAGGTGGACGAGAGCAGCATCACGGTATTCATGCGGAAGATTCGCGAGAAGATCGAGGACAATCCCTCGCAACCGAAATACCTCCTCACCGTTTGGCGCGTTGGCTACAAGTTCGCCGAACGAGTGTAAGGACGGAACTCTGACGAGTAGGGAGGTGAGGCGCTCGCTTTTTTGATCGAGGCGGATTCCTTTCACGGCAAAGGGCCGGAAAGGAGCGTTCCGTATTGCAAGGACGAATTGGACGAAACCGTACTATCAAAGGGGGATTACATGGACGTTTTTGACGTTGGCATGCCCGCGACAAACCTGAGCCGTCGACAGTTCATGAAAGGAAGCATGGCCGTTGCGGCATCCGCCGCAGCGCTCTCCGCTTTCGGATGCGCTCCGTCGACCGAGGTAAAAGAGGACAAGAGCACGGCGGCGGCGGTGAATCCTGAAGAGGGAGGCACGTGGGTGCCTGCCGCTTGCTGGCACAACTGCGGCGGTCGTTGCGTGAACAAGGTCATGGTCAAGGAGGGGTCGGTCGTTCGTCAGAAGACCGATGACTCGCACGAGGATTCGCCGGAGTACCCTCAGCAGCGTGGGTGCGTGCGCGGCAAAGCGCAGCAGCAACAGTGCTTCGGCGCAGACCGCATCCTATATCCGCTGAAGCGCAAAGGGTGGCAGCCTGGCGGCGGTGAAAATGCGAATGGCTCGATGCGCGGCAAAGACGAATGGGAACGTATCAGCTGGGACGAGGCAATCGAGCTCTCCTGTCAGGAAATCAAACGCATCAGTGACGAGTACGGACCGACGGGCTTCTACTGCAAATCGCCCGATGCCGCCATCAACGTGATGTGCGGATGCGTGCGCGGTTGGGACACCACTTCGCACGGAACCTATACGCTGGGCTGCGACATGATCGGCCTGCCGCCCACCGACACCGGCAAGGCAAACGATCGTTTCGACCTCCCGAACGCCGAGTACATCATCATGTACTCCTCGAATCCGACGTGGTCTGCGGCCGGCACGCCGACGTACTACTTCATCCAAGCCAAGGAAGCGGGGACCAAGTTCGTCAGCGTCGATCCGCTCTACAACGCATCCGCCCAGATGCTCGACGCCGACTGGATTCCGGTGCGCAACGGCACCGACATGGCATTCATGCTCGCAACCGCATATGAGATGCTGCGCCTCGACGAGGAGGAAGGCGATATCGTCGATTGGGAGTTCCTCGACAAGTATACCGTTGGCTTCGACGCGGACCACATGCCCGCAGACGCGAAGCTGAACGAGAACTTGAAGGACTACGTCCTTGGAACGTACGACGGTACGCCGAAGACGCCCGCATGGGCCGAGCCCATCTGCGGCGTTCCCCCGGAGCAGGTCACGGAATTCGCCCGCATTCTCGGCAAGAACAACAAGACCATGCTTCTGCATAACTACGGCATGGTGCGCTGCAACGGCGCCGAGATGATCCCGCAGATGCTGATGGCGCTGGGCGCCATGGGCGGACATATGGGCAAGTCGGGCCATGCCTGCGGCGGTAACTACCATGCCAACTGCGGCAACTACGGCCCCAACCTTGTTTCTGCCGGCAACGCCAAGAAGCCGAAGACGACGAACCCCTGCTCGACGGGCGTTCGCCAACCTCAGTTGTACGACATCATCCTGGCAGGCGGCGGGGAGTTTTACGACGTATCCAACTCGTACGGCAGTTTCCACGAGCCCATTCCGACCACGCTCGGCCCCATCAAGGGCATCTTCCATGTAACGGATGCGACCTTGCAGACGTCCCTTCATCAGAAGGCCGGCATCGAGGCGCATCGTGCGGTGGACTTTGTGCTGACGCGCGCGCAATTCATGACGACGAACGCTCTGTATTCGGATATCATCCTTCCGGTCACCACCGAATGGGAGCGTCCCGGCAGCGTGACAACGTGCAACCGCGAATTCGTGTACTGCTATTCGAAGGTGACCGATCCGCTCGGCGAGGCGAAGACGGATCAGGAGATCGGGATCTTGCTGCTCGAGGGCATGGGCATGGATCCGAAGCTGGCGTTCGATACGTCGGAAACCCAGCAGTTCTTCGAGCAAATCGCAGGCAGCACGATTATGGGCGACAGCGGGGAGATGGAACCGTTGGTGACCATCACCGATGCCGACATAAAAGAGTGGGGCGTCGAGGGCGAACCTCAAGAAGGCGTTATCTCCCTTGCCGATTTCGTGGCGAACGGCGGATATCAGTACAAGCGCACTCCCGATGACGGACAGGGGTTCATCGGCTACGAGGATTTCGTGACCGATCCCGAAGCCAACCCCCTCTCAAGCGCAAGCGGAAAGCTCGAGATTTATTGCCAGGCGCGCTACGACCTCATGGCGTCTTTCGAATACGATGGCATCGAGCAGTACAAGCCGTACCCCACCTACGTCGTTCCCTGCGTCGGGTTCGAATCCACCTTCAAGGATGGGAAGATCGATGGGGAAAAGGGCGACTATCCTTATGTGATGTACAATCCGCACTACTTGCGCCGCTCCCATACGGTTTTCGACAACTGTCCCTGGTTGCGCGAAACGTGGGCGAACCCCGTGTTCCTCAATCGCCAGGATGCGGAACAGAAGGGCGTCAAGGATGGCGATACGGTTCTCATCAGCACGCCGGTGGGCAAGGGCCTGCGCACGGCCGCGGTGCTCGACGTCCTCATGCCGGGTATCGTCGGCGTGCCCCATGGTGCATGGGTGGACGTCGATGAGAAGACCGGCATCGACCGCGCCGGTTCCGACAACTATCTGATTGGTGCCGAGTACGGCGGTATGGGCGTCTCCGGGTACAACAATCAGATTTGCACGTTCGAGAAGTACGATGGCGATGCGCTCGAGCCGGACTGCGACTTGCCGCAACGCATCGTTTCCGCTTAGGCTGCGAGGGGGATTGACTAATGGCTATTGGATTCTACTTCGATATGACGAGGTGCACAGGATGCCGTGCGTGTCAGGTGGCATGCAAGGACAAGAACCGTTTGGATGTCGGAACCGTATACCGGCATGCAAAGACGTTCTCGGTGGGCGCGTTCCCGAACGTGACCGCGTACAGCTATTCGGCAAGCTGCAACCATTGCGAATCGCCGGCATGCTTTTCGGTGTGTCCGACGGGCGCTATCGAAAAGCGTGAAGATGGTGCCGTCGTCATCGACCGGGAGGCATGTTCGGGGGACGGTTCGTGCACGAAGGCATGCCCGTACGGCATCCCGCAGATTCTTCCGGATGGCAAGGCGGGCAAGTGCGACAGCTGCTATCTGATTCGCGAGGCAGGCGGGCAGCCGGCTTGCGTTGCCGCGTGTCCGAACCGAGCGCTCGATTTCGGAGAGTACGATGATCTGGCGAAAACGTATGGATCGGATTGCGTCAGCGAGATCGCAATCCTTCCGGGAGCGGATACCACGAAGCCGAGCCTGCTGATCAACGCCAAGGATGCGGCGAGCGAAACGGGCTTTGTCGACGTCAACTGGTAAGTTAAAAACGTATGAAGCGCACGGGCGGGGTTTGGAACGCCCTTGTCCCGCCCGTGTTGTTGCGAGGTTCGTCCTCGCCTATGAGCTACACTGTTCGCGTGACGGAATGCCCCTCGACGAGATGGGCGATGAGGAGGAGATATGGAAGAACGGGCGATCGAGGCGTTAGGAATGCGCCTTGCGAACAGGGCGTACCTGTATAGGATTTTTCATATTGCGTTCGGTGCGGAACCGAGCAAAGAGGAGCTTTCCGTTCTCGGTTCGAAGGAGACGATCGACGCAGCGCAGTATCTTGCGGATACCTGCGGCTCGGAGGCGTTGTTGGACGTCGTGCGCTTGTTCTCGTCGTTTGCGAGCAAGGCCGCGGACGGCGCATACGTTGAGTCGATGAGGTCGGATTTCGCGAAACTGTTCCTTGTCCCCGGCGCATCGTACGTGCATCCGTGGGAGTCTCCCTATATCGGCAAGGAAGCGATGTTGTTCCAGGAGAGCACGCTCGATGTTCGCCATCGGTATGCCGAATACGATTTCGTTGCCATGGAGTTCGGCCATTTTCCCGAAGACCACGTATCCATGATGCTCGATTTCCTCGCTCACCTCAGCTCTCGTGCGTTCGATGCATTCGAAGCTGGACGGGACGACGAGGTCAAGCGCATCCTTGCATCCCAAAGGGACTTCGTGACGGCGCATCTTTTGAACTGGCTTGCCGATTTCCATGCTGCATTGTGCGACAAGGACGAGGCGGGCACCTACCGTCGCTTCGCATCGGCGCTCCGCGCGTTTCTCGCGCTTGACGAGGGATTTGCGGAGTCTGCCCTAGCGGAGCTCGATGCGATGGAACAGGAATGTTGAACCTGGACGAGTATCGCGCGGCTTTCGACGAGGTGCGCGTCGATTTCGAAGAGGCCGTAGCGGCGTTCGGGTTGCCGTTCGAGCGCGGCGAGGGGCAGCCGCGCTCTGATCGAGCTCGGGCGGTTTGCCAGCATCGCGATAACGGATGCGCGAGCCTGTGGAGCGGCTGGATATCCCCGGCCTGCATCGCCTGTCGTACGGGCGAAGAGACGGCGACGTTCTTCGTGTCGCTCAAGTGTACGCGACGGTGCTATTTCTGCTTCAACGAGAATCAGGAAGATTACGCCTACTATCGAACGCACGAGCGGGATATCGTCTCAGAACTGAAGGCGGCTCATGCGTCGGGTGCTCGCTTCCGCCATCTTGCCGTCACAGGGGGCGAGCCGTGTCTCCATCCAGAGGCGCTGCTCGCGTTCGTGCGCTGCGCGAAAGAGCTGTATCCGGGCGTACATGTGCGCGTATACACCAGCGGCGACTTGTTGCATGACGGGCTGCTCGACGAGCTGCGCTGCGCTGGTCTCGACGAGATTCGCTTCAGCGTGAAGCCGGAGGAAGGTGCGTCGGATCGCGAGACGACGTTCGGTCGAATTGCGGCCGCGGTCGATCGCATACCGGACGTGATGGTCGAGATGCCGATCATTCCCGATACGCTCGACGATATGAAGGAACTGCTGAAACACCTCGATCGCCTGGGCGTGCGCGGCATCAACCTCCTTGAATTTTGCTTCCCGCTCTCCAATGCCTCAGCGTTCGAGGCGCGTGGGTTCAAGCTGCGGCGCAATCCGTATGTGATTCCCTACAACTATTGGTACGCTGGCGGTCTTCCTATTTCG
This sequence comes from Eggerthella hominis, assembly GCF_014287365.1. NCBI lineage: Bacteria > Bacillati > Actinomycetota > Coriobacteriia > Eggerthellales > Eggerthellaceae > Eggerthella > Eggerthella hominis. The sequence continues at coordinate 102,430 of NZ_JACOOA010000005.1, read as the reverse complement.
GGCAGCGAGACGGCGTGTCTCGAGTTGCTGCGGTTCGCTTCCGACGAAGGCCTGGGTATGGGCGTGCACTATTGCTCGCTCGACAACAAGCTTTCGGGGCAGATATATCAGCAAAACAAGCCATTCCTGCTCGATAGCGCTTTTGCCGCCTCGCACGCGTGGCTTTCGTTCGACGAGGCGGATTACTTCCTCAAGTGCGCCAAGGTGTTCGGCGACGATGCGGAGGCGGTGCGGGCGCGCGTGGCGGATCTACGATGCCTTGCGGACGAGGATGACGGATCGCTCGCGTTTCCGCTCGCATCGGCCCCGCTCGTCGCGGAGCGGATACCCTCGGCGGAGATTGGCGTGAGCTTCAACGTTCTCGAGCCCGACGAGAACTGCCTCCCGCACGTGCGCGAAGTTGCGTTGGAGCGTTTGCGCTAGGCGTCGTTTACCGAGAGCGTCCCCGCGAGCTCTTCGAGCAGGGCTGCGTCGACGGCGATGAACGCGGCGACGGCCGCGCACAGCGTCGGGTACAGGTAGTCCGTGCGAGCGCCTTTCGCACGCTCGGCGAACGGCGGAAGCCAGGTGAGCAGGTGGTCGTTCTCGAACGAGCGCTGCACCTCGACCAGGCGGCCGAACTCCTGTCGATCGTCTCGGCGCAAGGCCTCGAGCGATCGATCGGCGAGGTGCGCCAGGAAGTCGAGTTCGTACACGATGCCGTCCTCCGCTTCACGCGTTTCGGCGTCGGTGCGATAGCCTTCGGCTTCGTAGCGCTTGCGTACGTCGGTCGTGCTTTCGAGGAAGAGGAGCTCGCGCGGGTCGAGGTACACCGATTCCCAGAAGGGCGCGACGATCTTTTCCGGCCCGATGAACAGCGTCGTGTATTCGCGGCGCAGGGCGGCGAGGGTTTGCGCCGCGTCGTCGTTGTGCGAGAGGGAGCGCATCGTCTGCGCAAGACGATCAAGCTCGCGATGCCCGTCGACGGCGAACGCTTCGATCGACGCGACGGCCGGCTCGCTCGCGAGCAGCTCCAGGAGCGTCTCGTCCGGCTCTTCGGCATATGCGTGCCGGAACAACATGAGGGCGAGCGTGCGTTGGCGCAGGATCGCTTCGGTTGCGTCTCGAGGGTCTTCCATGGCTGGTTCCTCTCCGTTTCCCTTACCGTGCGTTAAGATTCATTACTCAAAAACTATCCCGTTTACCAGGGGAAATGCTTGTTTGCGCCCCCTTTGGCGGCTATATTATAGCGTGTCGGAACCGATGATCAAGCCCCGGCGAAAACCCGGAGTTTCGCAGCTGCCGAACCGGCGCGCTGTGCGATCATCGACATGCATTGAGGAGTAGGGGGAGCTTATGGGAAGCCTCATCCAAGAGGTATCGGGCAAGGTGCTCAGTCGTCGCGGCTTCGTCGCCGGCAGCGCGGCCCTCGCCGCGTCGCTTGCGGCATCGTCGTCGCTCGTGGCCTGCCAGCCCGGCAGCCAACAGCAGGCGGAGCAGGGGGCCGAGTCCGCCGAAGGCGAGGGCGTTTGGATTTCCGCAGCCTGCTGGCACAATTGCGGCGGCCGTTGCGTCAACCGCGTGCTCATGAAGGACGGCGTGGTCGTGCGCCAGGGCAGCGACACATCGCACGAGGACAGCTTCGAATGGCTGCAGCAGCGCGGGTGCCCGCGCGGCCGCTCCCAGCAGCAACAGTGCTTCGGGGCCGATCGCCTGAAGTACCCCATGAAGCGCGCAAGCTGGCAGCCGGGCGGCGGCGAGGCGTCGCACGGCGAGCTGCGCGGCAAGGACGAGTGGGAGCGCATCAGCTGGGACGAGGCCATCGGCTACATCGCCGAGGAGGTACGGCGCATCTACGACTCCTACGGACCGCGCGCGGTGGTGGGCAACGGCGGCCCCGGCATCGAGCAGGTGCTGGTGAAGCTGGGCGGCTATCTCCAGGTGACGGATACCAGCTCGTGCGGCACGTATTCGTTCAACGTATCGAAGCTGGGTTTGCCGGCGACCGACCTGGGCGAGACGAACGACCGGTTCGATCTGAAGAACGCCGAGACCATCGTCGTCGTCGGCGGCAACTCCGTATGGTCGTCGGGCGGCACGACCATGAACAACTTCAACCAGGCTGTCGAGGCGGGAGTGAAGTTCGTGTACGTCGGGCCTTCGTACAACGCCACGGCCGCGTACTTCGATGCTCGCTGGATACCCATCTACCCGGGAACCGACACGGCGTTTCTGCTGGGCGTCGCCTACGAGATGCTCCAGCAAGACGTGGTCGACCGGGAGTTCCTCGACACGTACTGCGTCGGATTCGATGCCGACCATATGCCCGAGGACGCAACGCTCGACGAAAACTTCGAGGGCTACCTGCTGGGCGAATACGATGGCCAGCCGAAGACCGCCGCGTGGGCGAGCGCCATCTGCGGCGCCCCGGAGGAGGATATCGCGTGGTTCGCGGAAACCGTGGGCAAGGACCACAAGGTCATGCTGTTCCACAACTACGCGCTTGCGCGCTGCACCAGCGCCGATAACGTCCCGCAGCTTTTCATGACGGTGGGCGCCATGGGCGGCCACATGGGAAAGTCGGGCCACGCGATGGGCGGCGCCTACAAGACGTTCGCGGGCACGCACGGCCCCACGCTGGTCGCGTACGGCGAGACGGGCGTCAAGGCGATGGCCAACCCCGTCAAGGAGTACATCACGGCGCCGCTCTTGTGGCAGAGCCTGCTCGACGGATCGTTCAACAGCACGGGCAAAGCGTATTCGAACGAATTCAACGCGCAGGACATCAAGCAGGCCGACGTCAAGTACCTGTCTCTCGAGGGCGCCGCGCGCGTGCAGAACACGCCTTCGTCGGTGACCGCCATCGAGGCGATCCGCAGGATGGACTTCGTCACCTGCTCGTCGCACTTCTTCAACGCGCAGGCGAAGTACGCTGACATCGTGCTGCCCATCACCACGGAATGGGAGCGCGTGGGCGGGTTCCCCGGTCACCAGCGCAGCCGCGAGACGGTGATCGTGTACACCCAGGTCACCGAACCGCTGTACGAAGCGAAGACCGATCAGGAGATCGGGACGATGCTCGCCGAGAAGCTCGGCCTCGACGCGAAGGAGCTGTGGCCGATCAGCGAGAAGCAGCAGTTCTTCAACCAGATTCTCGGCTGCACGTTCGTCGATCAGGCGGGCGAGGACCAGGTTCTCGTCACGATCACGCAGGAAGACATCGACGCGTGGGAGTGCGAGGGCGCGCCGCAGGAGGGCGTTGTGGGTTTGGACGAGTTCCTGAAGAACGGCTGCTACACCATCAAGCGGGCCGAAGGCGACGCCTACGTGCGCATCGGGTACCAGGACTATATCGAAGATCCCGAAGCGAACCCGCGTCCCAGCGATTCCGGCAAGTTCGAGATCTACTGCCAGTACAAGGCGGACACGCTGAACAGCATGGGCTACAGCCCCGACGGCACGTTCAAGCCGTATCCGAACTACGTAGCCGCGCCTGAAGGACGCGAGGGCGCCTTCGTCGACGGCGTCGTCGGCGGGGAGCCGAGCGCGTACCCGTTCGTGGTGTACAACCCGCATTACCTCCGTCGCGCGCATCCCGTGCTCGACAACGCTCCGTGGTTGCGCGAGGCCTGGCCCAACCCCGTGTTCCTCAACGCGTCCGATGCCGCCGCGAAGGGCGTGTCGGACGGCGATACGGTGCGGGTGTTCAATGCGCACGGCGCCACGCTGCGGACGGCTTCGGTAACCGAGATCGTCATGCCGGGCTGCGTCGGCCTGCCTCACGGCGCGTGGCTCGACTACGACGAGGAGGCCGGCATCGATCGCGCCGGCACCGACAACGTGCTGTGCGGCACGGTGACGAGCGGCATGGGCACGTCGGGGTACAACAATTACAACTGCGATTTCGAGCGTTACGACGGCGAGGCGCTCGCTGCCGATTGCACGCTGCCTCAGCGCATCGTGTCGCTGGACTAAAGGGGGAACAGCATGGCCATGAAGCAAGTGGGGTTCTACTACGACCAAACCCGGTGCGCCGGATGCAAGACCTGCCAGGTAGCGTGCAAGGACAAGAACCGCCTCGAGGTGGGAACGGTGCTGCGCGAAGTGCGTACGTACCAGGTGGGCGCGTTCCCGAGCGTGAAGATGTACCATTTCGCCGCCACCTGCAACCACTGCCAGGTGCCCGCCTGCAAGGACGTGTGCCCGGTGGGCGCCATCACGAAGAACGAGGACGACGGCACGGTGGTCATCGACCACGAGGCGTGCATCGGCTGCTCCTCGTGCGTGAACGCCTGCCCGTACGGCGTGCCGCGCATCGACGAGAAATCCGGGCTCTCGTACAAGTGCGACGGATGCATCGAGCTGCGCGCGCAGGGCTATCAGCCGGCATGCGTGGAGGCGTGCCCGTACCGTGCGCTCGCGTTCGGCGACATCGAGGAGCTCAAGGCCCGCTACGGGAGCGAGCTGGTTACCGAGCTTCCCGCCATGGGCGAGGGGAAGACGGGGCCCAACACGCTCATCAACCCACGCGCGGTTGCCGTCGAGGAGCTGGGCGTGCCGATCACGCTGTAGCGGCCCGGGGGCGTCCGCCGATCATTCCGCGCTGCAAGCCGCCCTCCCGGCTTGCAGCGCGATCGCGTTGCGGGTATCGTTCGGTGTGCGCGAACCGCGAAGGGGCCAAGGGGGTGCGGGGATGAATCGAAAAGAAGCGCGTGCGTCTCGGGGGAGGCGCACGCTGATCGTGCAGTACGTCGTGCTCATGACGTGCATCGCTTCGGTTCTGGTGGTGGCGTACAGCGCGTGGTCGTACGGGCAGCAGACGCGCCAGATCGAGGAGCAGATGCTGTCGGAAGCGCGCGTGCTGGAGAAATCGGTGCAAGCCACCTGGGATTTCATCGACTACGAGCAGCCGAACATCAACTACGATCGCGATGGGACGTACAACTTCAAGGGGTTGTACTGCTCGCTTGTGGGCAAGAGCGTCGGCAAGATATTCTCCATGAGCACCGACTACCAGTACACGTTGCGCTACACGCGCAACGATCCCCGCAATGCGCTCGACGAGCCCGATGCGTTCGAGAAGGCGGCGCTCGACAGCTTCTACGCCGAAGGGCAAGAGGAATACTACGACGTCGTCGACGACGGGCAGGGCGGCAAGAACTTCCGCTACGTGGGCGCCATCTACCTGACCGAGAGCTGCATGGATTGCCACGGCGGTCCGAAGGGCGAGCTCGACGTGACCGGGTTCGAGAAAGAGGGGCTGGCGGTCGGCGATATCGGCGGAGCGGTCAGCATCACGGCTCCCGCGGGGCTGTACCAAGCGGGCATCGACCTCAACACGGGGCGTACGGTGCTGTTCTTCGTGTTGTTCCTTTCCGTCGCCTTCGGGGCCAGCGTCCTGTTCTTCAGGCACAACGTGACCGCGCCCATCGCCCATCTCGAGGATGCCATGGTCGACATGGGACGCGGCAACCTCAAGGTGGATATCGACGACGTGGGACGCACGCGCGAGCTGAACGACCTGGCCGAGGGCGTGCGCGCCATGGCCGGCGAGCTCGATGCGCTGTACACCACGCTCGAGGAGAAGGTGGATACCCGGACGAGGCAGTATCGGGAGGCCAACGAAATGCTCGAGGAGCAGCGGGAGCGGATCGCCCGAGCCAACGAGCTGCTGGCCGAGACGAACAAGAAGCTGCAGGAGGAAAACGAGTACCGCACGAACATCGTCGCCATCCTGAGCCACGAGCTGCGCACGCCTCTGACGGCCATCCTCGCGTTCGTGGATCTGTGGGAAACGTCGGGGGAAGAGCACAGCGAAGAGAGTCGTGAGTGCATCGCGAAGGTGAAAACGCACAGCCTGACCTTGTTGGAGATGGTCAGCAACGTGCTGGACATGGTGCGGGTCGAATCCGGCGCGCTCGAAATCGCGAATGAGACGATCGACCTGGTGGACGTGGTTCGATCGGTGGTGGACGTCGCCGATCCCATCGCTCAAAACAAGCGGATCGCCATCGTGTCGCGCATCGACGGCGACGTGCCGCTCATCAAGGGCGACTGGTCCCAGATCGAGAAGGTACTGGGCAACCTCATGAGCAACGCCGTGAAGTTCACCGAGGAAGGGGGGCGCGTGTCGTTCGACACGACGTTCGACGCGGCGAAGAGCTGCGTTGTGTTCTCGGTGTCCGACGACGGCATCGGCATCGCCCAGGAGCGCCTCGACGGCATTTTCGATCGGTTCGTGCAAGCGGATGCTTCGATATCGCGCAAGTACCGGGGCAGCGGTTTGGGGCTGTCGCTGGTGAAGAAGACGGCGCAGGCGCTCGGCGGCGACGTGCGGGTGGAAAGCGCGTTGGGGGTGGGCAGCACGTTCACGGTGACCTTGCCCGTCGAAGTGGTCGAGGAGGATGAGTTCGATGAAGATACTGATTGCCGATGACGAACGCGATCTGTGCGATGCCGTTCGCAAGATCGTGGAGCGGCGGGGCCACTCCTGCCTTGCGGTGCTCGACGGGGGAGCGGTGCTCGAGACGTACCGGCGCGAGCGTCCCGACCTCGTCATCCTCGACGTCATGATGCCCGAGGTCAACGGGTTCGATCTGTGCCGGGAAATTCGCGAGCTCGATGCGAAGGTGCCCATCATCATGCTGTCGGCGAAGAGCGACATCGTGGACAAGAGCATCGGGTTCGCCGCCGGCTGCGACGATTACGTGGCGAAGCCCTTCAACGGCCAAGAGCTGCTCATGCGCATCGAGGCGGGGCTGCGCCGCGCCTCGATCAGCGAATCGGGCGAGGCGGGACGTCGCAGCCGCGCGATCGTGCGCGTGGGCGACATGGAGATCCGCCTCAAGAAGAACGAGGTGCTCGTGCACGGCGCGTACGTCAACCTCACGCCCAAGGAGTTCCAGATCATCGCGTTCCTCGCGAACCACCTCGGCGAGGTGTTCACCGCCCAGAGCATCATCGAGAACGTGTGGGGCCCGTCGTACATGCCGGAGTCGGCGAGCATCGCCGTGTTCGTGCGCAAGATTCGCAGCAAGATCGAGGACGATCCCTCGAAGCCCCGCTACCTGCAAACCGTATGGCGCGAAGGGTACCGCCTGGGAGACGAGGGCATGATCGGCCCCGGCGACGAGCCTTCGCGCGAGGACGCCGCGCGCTAACCCGCGTTCTCGATGCCCAGCAGGCCGAACAGCTCTTTGCGGGAGTGGACGTCGAGCTTCTGGTAGATGTGCTTGGTGTGGGTCTTCACGGTGCTGTTCGCCACGAACAGCTCGCGTTCGATGTCGGCCGGCTTCTTGCGCTGCGCGAGCAGCAGCAGGATCTCCTCCTCGCGCTGCGTGAGCGCGAACCGGTCGGCCAGCTCGTGGCACTTCGTTCCCAGGCGGTTGCGCTCCTGGGCCAGCTCGCTGTTGCTGAACGCGCCCTTGAGCACGGCGCCCCACGGCGACGACAGCTGGCGCTCGGACAGCAGAAACGCCGTCGCGGCGATCACCGACACGGCCACGATGCCCGCCGCGGCCACGTCGAGCAGGGGCGAGGGGGTCGCGTGGTCGAACATGCCGCGCGCGAAGATGCCGGCCTGCACGGACAGCAGGCGCACGGCCCTCTCGATGCCGAACAGCCACAGCGCGTTCATGCCGTAGCGGTACGTCAGGTTGCTGAGGATGACCATGATCACGATGAGGCACAGCGAGTAGCTTCCCAGCGCGAAGAAGCTCGAGAACTCGCTGCCGAACGGGATGAACGCTTGGAACGGCACGAGCGAGAGGATGAGCAGGGGGCATGCGAGCTTGCACACCGACGAGAAGCGGAACTCGCCGCGCTTCACGCTGATGCCGACGTACACCACCGCCGCCGCGAACACGCACCCGAGCCCCGAGTTGATGCCGAGCATGCCGTTGAACACGTACTCGCACAGCCCGTACGCGAACGAGTACAGCCCCACCACCGCCATCGGCTTCCACGGCAGCGAGAACGACCCCCAGGCGGCATGGGGCCGCTCGTCGTCGGGCAGCATGCGGTAGGCGCGCTGCAGGCAGGCGAGCGACGCGACGGGCACGAGGCAGGCGCACACCCACAGCCACGGCACCAGCAGCCCCTTGAACAGCCACAGGATGAGCGACCCCACCACGATGCCGCCCGAGTAGTACAGCCCCACGCGCAGCGGGTTCAGGCAGCCGAACAGCTCCGACCACAGCAGGATGATGAAGGCGATGCCCACGCCGCCGAACAGCACGGCGGGCAACCCGACGGCCGCGGCGCACGAGGGCGCGTACAGCGAGAAGAAGTTGAGGCTGGCCGACGCGATCATGAGGAAGCCCGTGAGCGGCGTCATCCAGCGCTTGCCGTACAGCGGCGCGATGCGCCGCGAGAGCAGCGCCATGGCGATGAGCGTGATGGCGGCCACGATGTCGAACACGGTGTAGCCGAGCCCGGTCGCGGTCTGCGCCGGGAAATCGATGGTGCCGTTCGCGTAGACGGTCTCCGTCCATGCTCGGAACATGCCCATGCCGGTGAAGCAGAACGGCATTCCGAGCGCCTTGCCCTTCGGTCGATCCATGGTTCCCCTCCCTCGTCCGACCCGAGGTTGATTATAGGGGGTTTGCCGGCCATCGATGCTGGTCTTGGGCAAAATCCCCCTGTTTTCAGCGAGGTGGGGGAGAGCGCGGGCGCGAACTTCCCCCTGCCGCGATGCGCGGTGGATGATGCGGCGGCCCCCGCTGCGGCGTACGGTGGCCTCCGGCGCCTGGAAAGCGTCGGATCAAGCAAGCGAGCATCGAGAAGATCAGGGAAAGGGAGGCGGTTTTCATGCAAGACTTGACGCGCAGGGGGTTTCTGACGGCTGCGGCGGCGACGGCGGCCACGGCGGCGATCGCGGGCATGGCGGGGTGCGCGCCGCAGGATGCGCAGACGAAACAGGATGCCGAGGCTGCGAGCGCGAAGACGCGCTGGAGCTGGGAGACGAAGCCCGAGCCCATCCCCGCGGGCGACATCGCCGAGACGATCGAAACCGACGTCTGCGTGGTGGGCTTCGGCGCGACGGGCGCGCCGGCGGCGTTGGCTGCGGCGCAGAGCGGCGCGAAGTGCGTCGTGCTGCAGAAGGAGAGCACGGTGGTGACGAACGGGTGGAGCGCCGCCGCGTTCGGGTCGCGCCGCTTCCTCGAGGCGGGGCAGACCTACAACCTGGGTGAGATCTACGCGCAGTTCGCCGAACTGTCGAACGGCCGCGACAACCCGCGCGTCGTGCGCCTGTTCCTCGAGCGCAGCGGCGAGGTGATGGACTACCTGCTCGACCAGACGCCCGAGCAGGAGCCCGTGCTGCTGGAGAGCGGCCACACGTTCGGCTGGTACATCAACAACGACATGTCCACGCGCTACGACCAGTTCAAGAAGCTGCTCGAGAACATGGCCGGCAAGGCCGAGGCCGCGGGCGCGCAGGTGCTGTACAAGACGCCGGCCGTGCAGCTCGTGCAGGATGAGAGCGGGAGGGTGACCGGCGTCATCGGCGAGCGCTCCGACGGCAGCTACGTGCAGGTGAACGCAGCGAAGGGCGTGGTCATGGCCACGGGCGACCTCTCCGACGACGAGGAGATGGTGGAGTGCTACACGCCCATCCTCAAGGGCGTGCAGAATATGCACGGCGCGCCGTGCAACACCGGCGACGGCTTCAAGATGGCGCTGTGGGCCGGCGCGTCCATCGACAGCGCGCCGCACTGCATCATGATGCACTTCGATCCCACGTGGATGCCCGAGGGCAACGCGCCGTACTCCGGCATCCCCTGGCTGCGCGTGAACCTCAAAGGCGAGCGGTTCGCGAACGAGAACCTGGGCTACCAGAGCGTCGTCACCTCGGTGCGCCTCCAGCCCGAGCAGACCGCCTTCCAGATCACCGACGCGAACTGGGCCGTGCATGCCTCGGTGGACGACTACCAGCACCCGAACAGCCACAGCCGCCACACCACCAACCCGCAGGCCGATTGGGACGACGCCATCAAGCGCGGCGCCATCGTGCAGGCCGACACGCTCGAGGAGCTGGCCGACGCATGCGGCATCCAGAAGGACGCCTTCCTCAAGACGGTGGCCCGCTACAACGAGCTGGTGGACAAGGGCGTGGACGAGGATCTGGGCGTGCGCGGCGACTACCTGTCCTGGAACGCCATCAAGGAGCCGCCGTTCTACGCGCTCAAGCGCATGCCTGGCGTGCTGGCCACGGTGGGCGGTCTGACGGTGAACGAGAAGCTGGAAGTGCTCGACACGGCCGGCGAGCCCATCCCCGGCCTGTACGCCGGCGGCGACGCATCGGGCTCCTACTACGGCGACGACTACCCGCTGTTCATCACGGGCGGCTCGCTCGGCCGCGCGTTCGCCTTCGGCGTGCTGGCCGTGCGCTCGGCCCTCGGCAAGCTCGACGAACCCCTCGACGGCCTGGGCGCGAGCGCCTAGCCGAGAACGTACCCCGCCGCGCCGAACCCCTCCCCGGCGCCGGCTTCGCAGCGGCCCGAAGCGCACGGCGTTTCGGGCCGCCGTGCGTACGGACCGGTGTCAGGTGCGCGTTGCCGATGCGCGCGGCGTGTCCATGCGCTACCATGGAGTCCCGCCCCCGTTTCCGAAGGAGCCGACGCACGCCATGGACGAAGCAAGAGATTCCGCCCCTCATGCCCTCGACCGATTCTCGGACGAGGTGCGCGGCTGGTTCCTCGACGCCTTCCCTGCTCCCACGCCGTTGCAGGAGCGGGCCTGGGACGTCATCGAGGGCGGCGACAACGCGCTCGTCATCGCGCCCACCGGCTCGGGCAAGACGCTCGCGGCGTTCCTGTTCGCCATCGACGAGCTCATGCGGGAGAAGGCGCGCAGCGCGCAGCTGCCGAAGAAGGAGCGTCCGGGCAAGGGCGTGCGGGTGCTGTACATCTCGCCGTTGAAGGCCCTCGGCGCGGATGTGGAGCGCAACCTGCAGGCGCCGCTCGCGGGCATCGCGGCGCGGCTCGCGGCCGACGGCGCCGCCGTACCCGAGGTACGCACGGGCATGCGCACGGGCGACACGACACCCGAGGCGCGCCGCAGCCTGCAGCGCAACCCGCCCGACATCCTCATCACCACGCCCGAGTCGCTCTACCTCATGCTCACCTCGCAGGCGCGTGAAACGCTGCGTACGGTGGAGACGGTCATCGTCGACGAGGTGCACGCGCTGGCGGGCAGCAAGCGCGGCGCGCATCTGGCCCTCAGCCTCGAGCGTCTCGACGACCTGCTGGAGCGGCCGGCGCAGCGCATCGGGCTGTCGGCCACCGTGCGCCCGCGCGACGAGATCGCGCGCTTCTTGGGCGGCCCGCATCCCGTGCGCGTGGTCGCCTCGGAGGGCCGACCCGACATGGACGTGCGCGTGCGGGTGCCCGTGCGCGACATGACGGCCGTGCCGGTGTACGGGGGAAGCGACCTGACCGGCGGCGATGCTGCGAAGCGCGGGGGAGGCGCCCACGGAGGCGGGCCGCGCCGCGCGCCCGCGGAAGACGCCTGGAAGTCCGACCGCGCGATGCGCGCCGCCATGGCTAACCACGCGCTGCCCGCGAGCACGACGAGCCCCGACAGCCGTCTGGGCACGTCGTCCATCTGGCCCTACATCGAAGCGACGATCCTCGACGAGGTGCTGGCGCACCGCACCACCATCGTGTTCGTGAACTCGCGCGGCCTGTGCGAGAAGCTGACCGCCCGGCTGAACGACCTGTACGCGAAGCGGACGGGCATCGCGCGCAGCGCGGACGAGGACGCCCCGGCCGCGCCCATCCGCTCGGACCTCGGCTCCACGACGGAGCTGAGCGGCGGCGCTCCGGCCATCGTCGCGAAGGCGCACCACGGCTCGGTGTCGAAGGAGAAGCGGCTGCAGGTGGAGCGCGAGCTGAAGGCGGGCGAGCTGCCGTGCGTGGTGGCCACGTCCTCGCTGGAACTGGGCATCGACATGGGATCCATCGACCTCGTGCTGCAGGTGGCCGCCCCGCCGTCGGTGGCCAGCGCCCTGCAGCGCATCGGCCGCGCGAACCACCAGGTGGGCGGCCGTTCGACGGGAGCCATCTTCCCGCGCACGCGCACCGAGATCATCGACGCGGCCGTGGCGGCCGAGGGCATGTACGAGGGCCGCATCGAGCAGACGGCGCTCGTGAAGAACGCGCTCGACGTGCTGGCGCAGCAGACGGTGGCCGCCGTGGCCATGGACGAGCTGGCGGCGGACGACTGGTACGACACCGTGCGCCGTGCGGCGCCCTACGCCGAGCTGCCGCGGCGGGCGTTCGACGCGGTGCTCAACATGCTGGCGGGCCGCTACGCGACGGCCGACCTGGCCGAGTTCTCGCCGCGTATCGTGTGGGATCGCGAGCATGGGCGGTTGTTAGCGCGCCCGGGCACGCAGCGCCAGGCCGTCACGTCGGCCGGCACCATCCCCGACCGCGGCATGTTCTCGGTGGTGCTGCCCGAGGGCGACGGCAACGAAGGCCGGCGGCGCGTGGGCGAGCTCGACGAGGAGATGGTGTACGAGTCGCGTGTGGGCGACATCATCACGCTCGGCACCAGCTCGTGGCGCATCGGCGAGATCACGCGCGACCGCGTGATCGTGGAGCCCGCCCCCGGGCGCTCGGCGCGCCTGCCGTTCTGGCACGGCGAAGGGGTGGGGCGGCCCGCCGAGACGGGGCGCATGCGCGGCGCGTTTTTGCGCGCGATCGTCGGCGGCATCGAGGGCGACGACGCGGAGGCGGACGAGGGCGGCGGCTTCGGCGTCTCCTCCGCGGTGCGCGAGCGCCTGGCTGCGGACGGCCTCGACGACGACGCGCAGCGCAACCTCGTGGAGCTCGTCCGCTCGCAGCGTGCGGCCACGGGCACGATTCCCGACGACAAGACGCTCGTGGTGGAGCGCTGCGAGGACGAGCAGGGCGATTGGCGCGTGCTGCTGCACTCGCCGTACGGGCGCCGCGTGCACGAGCCGTGGGCGATGGCGGTGTCCGACCGCATCGCCCAGATGTACGGTTACGACGCGCAGGCCATGGCGGCCGACGACGGCATCGTGCTGCGCATCCCCATGACCGAGACGCGTCTGCCGGGGATGGAGCTGTTCGTGTTCGACCCCGACGAGCTCGACCGCATCGTGCGCGACCGCGTGGACTCCACGTCGCTGTTCGCGGCGCGGTTCCGCGAGTGCGCTGCGCGCGCCCTGCTCATGTCGCCCATCGCGCCGGGCAAGCGCGCCCCGCTGTGGCAGCAGCGCCTCAAGGCCGGCCAGCTGCTGGAGGCCGCGCGGCGCGAGCACGAGTTCCCCATCCTTGCGGAGACGGCGCGCGAGTGCCTGCAGGACGTCTACGACATGCCCGCGTTGCACGAGCTGATGGAGCGCGTGCAGGCGGGGTCGGTGCGCGTGGTGGAGGCGCAGACGTCCGTGCCGTCGCCGTTCGCCGCGCCCCTGCTGTTCGGGTACGTGGGCGAGCATCTCTACGCGGGCGACCTGCCGCACGCCGAGCAGCGCGCCTCGCTGCTGTCGCTCGATCCCACGCTGCTGGGCGAGCTGCTGGGTTCCGCCGACTTGGGCGAGGTGCTCGACGCGGAGGTGACCGCCGGCGTGGAGGCCAGCTTGCAGCGCCTCGCCGCCGACCGGCGCATGCGCGGCGTCGAAGGCGTGGCCGACCTCTTGCGCGTGCTGGGCCCGCTGTCCGTCGAGGAGGTGGCGCAGCGGCTCGAACCGATGGACGGGATCGAGGCCGAGGGCGCGACCGCGACCGCGGCTGCGACCTCGGAGGACGCGCGCGCGGCGCTCGAGGAGCTGCACGCCGCGCATCGCGCGTTCCCGACGGTCGTCGGCGGCGTCGAACGCTGGGCGGCGGCGGACGACGCCGCGCGCCTGCGCGACGCGCTGGGAACGGCAATCCCGCCGTGGGCGGAAGCGGTGGCGGTCGCGGGGGCCGAAGAGGAGGAGGGCGCGCGCCATCCCCTCGACGAGCTGCTCGCACGCTACGCGCGCACGCACGGCCCGTTCTCCGCCGAGGCCGCGGCCGCGCGCTTCGGCCTCGGTGTCGCCGTCGCGCAGGACGGCCTCGCGCGCCTCGCGTCGGCCGGCCGCCTCATGCAGGGCCGGTTCGGCGAAGACGACGACGGGCGCGCGCTCGCATGGGTCGAGGCGGGCGTGTTCCGACGTCTGCGCTCGCTGTCGTTGGCGGAAGCGCGCCGCGCCGTGCAGGCCGTGAGCCAGGGCGCGTACCTGCGCTTCCTGCTCGACTGCCAGGGCGTCGGCCCGCTCGGCGAGGAGGGGTACGAGGGAATCGACGGGGTTGCCCAGGTGATCGCCCAGTTCGAAGGCGTGTTCCTGCCCGCCGGCGCGTGGGAGGGGCACGTGTTCCCCAGCCGCGTGCGCGATTGGCGCCCGGGCATGCTCGACGAGCTGCTGGCCTCGGGCGACGTCGTGTGGGCGGGAGCGCGCCGCGAGGGCGACGACGAGGGCGCCCCGGCGGGGCCTCCGTCCGAGCGCCGCGGCCGCAGCGGACGGGAGCGCGAAGGGGCGGGGCTCGTCGCCTTCTATCCCACCGACTCGCCGTTCGCGCCTGTGCAGCCCGATCTGGCCGATGCGCCCTCCGACGCTCCGGATGCGGCCTCGTCGATCGCGCCTCCGACCGTCGAAGGGGCGGTGGTTGACGCGCTCGGATTCGGCGGTGGGCTGTTCTTCCGCCAGATCGTCGACGCGGTGCGGCGTCGGCTCGCGCCCGAGTTCGTCGACGAGGCCGCCGTGGCCGTGACCATGCGCGAGCTCATGTGGGACGGCCGCGTGACGAACGACACGTTCGCCCCCGTGCGCGCCGCCCTCGACGCCGCGGGCGGCGCGGGGCCCAAGCCGCGCAGCGCGCCGAAGCGCCGCGTGAGCAGCCGCCGGTCGGGCCTGCGCCCGGCCGACCCGTCGACGATGCGAGGCATCGCGTCGGCCCAGGCCGCCGTGGGCGCCGCGCTCACGGGACGCTGGTCGCTCACGATGCCGTCGTCCGAGAACGACACGGTGCGGGCCATCGCGCTCGTCGAGTCGATGCTCGACCGCTACGGCGTGCTTTCGCGCGACGTGGTGCAGCTGTCGGGCGTGCCCGGCGGCTTGGGCGCGCTGTTCCCCGTGCTGCGCCAGATGGAGGACACGGGCGACCTGCTGCGCGGCGCGTTCGTGCAGGGCCTCGGCCCCGCGCAGTTCGCCGCGCGCCAAACCGTCGACGTGCTGCGCACGTACGAGGCGAGCGACGAGGAGGCCGCGCGCCGCGAGACGGTGGTGCTCGCCGCCGACGATCCCGCCAGCCTGTTCGGGGCGGGCATCCCCTGGCCGCCGGTCGCCGGCGACGATGCCGAACCGCAGGCGGAACGCCCCGCGCGCCCGACGCGGCGCGCGGGCGGCCTCGTCGTCGTGCGCGGGGGCGAGCCGGTCCTGTACGCTGCGCCGGGGTTGCGCTCGCTGCTGTCGTTCACGCACGACGGCGAGGCGCTCGCCGACGCCGTGCGCGCGCTCGTGGCGCACGAGAAGCGCGCGCTCAAGCGCGCCGGCGCCGAGGGGGCCCGCAAGAAGGTGGTCGTGGAGACGTTCAACGACCGATCCGTGCTGGCAACCCCGGCAGCCGACCTGCTGCGGGAGGAGGGCCTCGTCCGCCTCCCCGACGGCATGCGCCTCTACGTCTCGCCGTTCTGACGAACGGCCCTCGCTGACTCGCTGCGCCCACCTGCCCGCCCATCATGCGCCCTGCGGGCGCATGGGCCGCATCGCTTCGCTCGCGACCCTCGTTCGCGCTCGCGCGCGAATCGACCGCTCCCCACATCGCGCAATCTGCGGATGGCGCGCCTCGGGCCCGTTCGGTATGGTCGATCCATGGAGGCGCCGGGCGCGGCGCGGTCGGACGAGGAGGGGGCGGCTTCATGGCGTGGCGCGAAAGCGATCATTTCCTCGAGGGGCTCGACCTGCAGACGGCGCCCGCCTACTGGGCGCGGCGCCGACCCGACCACCTGGCGTTCGTCGACGCCGAGCGGCGCCTCGCGTACGCCGAATTCGCCGCGCTCGTGGACCGCTGCGCGCGGGGCATGCGCGCGGCGGGCGTCGGCACGGGCGACATCGTGGCGGTCATGCTGCCGAACTGGCACGAGGCGCCCGTCGTGTTCTTCGCCGCCGCGCGGCTGGGAGCCGTGCTCGTCTTCTGCGACGAGGTGATGGAGGAGGCCGACCTCGCGCTCAGGCTCGATCGCGTCGATCCCGCGCTCGTCGTGCTCGCCCGCGCCGACCTCGCCGAGGCGGCGCGCACCCACGCGCCCCGCGCCCGCGTGGTCACCGTGCGCTTCGACGCGCCCGGCTGCACGGCCTTCGACGACCTGCTGGCCGACGGCGACGGCCCCTGCGAGCCCGCGCCCGTCGACGCGCTCGAGGATCCCTTCGTCATCGCGTTCACGTCGGGCTCCACCGGCCAGGCCAAGGGCGTCGTGCTGTCGCAGGAAAGCTCGCTGTTCTCATGGCGCAGCTACGGCCGCGCCATGCAGTGCACCTCGGACGACGTGTTCGCCGTGCCCATCCCGCTGTCGCACATGTTCGGCGTGAACATGGGCATCGTGCTGCCCGTCATGTTCGGCGCCACGGCCGTCCTCGTGGAGAAGTTCGAGCCCCACGACCTCCTGCGCACCGTCGAGCGCGAGCGGGTGTCGGTGATCTACGGCGTGCCCACGGTGTTCGGCCGCGTGCTGCTCGACCTCAAGAAGCATCCCGCGGACCTGTCCAGCGTGCGCACGGGCCTCGTGGGCTCGGCCACCGTGGCGCGCGAGCTGGTCGAGGACGTGTGGGAGCGGCTGCGGTGCCGGGTGGTGGTGGGCTACGGCTCCACCGAGGCCGTGGCCGTCACGTGCACCACCGTCGAGGACGACCTCGAGCACACGGCGTCCACGGTGGGCCGCCCGTTCCCTGGCGTGGAGGTGCGTCTGCTCGGGGACGACGGGGCGCTGAGCGAGCGCGGCGAGGGCGAGCTCGTCGTGCGCAGCCCCTGCATGATGCGCCGCTACTGGCGCGACCCCGAGCGCACCGCCGAGAGGTACGCTCGGGGCTGGCTGCGCACGGGCGACGCAGCCGCCATCGACGACGAGGGCTACGTGCGCATCCTCGGGCGCATCGACGGCATGATCATCCGCGGCGGCTTCAACGTGTACGCCGCCGAGCTCGAGCACCTCTACAGCGCGCATCCCGCCGTGCTCGAGGCCGCGGCGTTCCCGCTGCCGCATTCGGAGCTCGGGCAGCAGATCGTCGTGGCCCTCACGTGCAAGCGCGGCACGCCCATGGACGCGACGGCGTTCCGCCGCTGGGCCGAGGGCCGCATCGCGAAGTTCAAGCTGCCCGACCGCATCGTGTTCTTCCACGAGCTGCCGAAGCTGCCCACCGGCAAGATCGACGCCTCCGCCATCAAGGCGGCGGTGCAGCCCTGACAACGCAAAAGGAGCCGCCCGAGGGCGGCTCCTTGCTCGCGCGTTCCAACCTAGCCGAGCAGCTTCTCCACGTAGGCCAGCTTCACGCAGACGGTGAACACGTCCATGGCCTCGTCCAGCTCCTCGAGCGGCGGCAGCGTGGGGGCGATGCGGATGTTCGCGTCGTGCGGGTCCTGCTTGTAGGGGTAGGTGGCGCCGGCGCCCGTCATCGTGACGCCCGCCTCCTTCGCCAGCCCCACGATGCGCTTGGCGCACCCCTCGGGTGCGTCGAACGACACGAAGTAGCCGCCGCGCGGGTTGCTCCACGAGCAGCCGCCCACCTCGTCGAGGCCTTCCTCGAGCTTCGCGTTCACCAGCTCGAACTTCGGGCGCAGGATGGCGGCGTGCTTGCGCATGTGCGCCGCCAGGCCCTCGGCGTCGCGCAGGAAGCGCACGTGGCGCAGCTGGTTCAGCTTGTCGTGGCCGATGGTCTGCACGCCCACGCGCTTCTTGATCTCGGCGACGTTGGCCGGGCTCGCGGCCAGGGCGGAGATGCCCGCGCCCGGGAACGTCACCTTCGAGGTGGAGGCGAACTTGAAGCAGCGGTCCTCGGTGCCCGCTTCGCGGCAGGCCGCGGCGATGTCGAGCAGCTGGTCCTGCTCGGCCGCCTCGTCGAACAGGTGGTGCACGCAGTACGCGTTGTCCCAGAAGATGCGGAAGTCGTCGGCGGCGCACTCCATGGCGGCCAGGCGGCGCACCGTCTCGTCGGAGTACGTCACGCCGCCGGGGTTCGAGTATTTCGGCACGCACCAGATGCCCTTCACGGAGGCGTCGGAGGCGGCGATGCGCTCAACCTCGTCCATGTCGGGGCCTTCGTCGGTCATCGGCACGGGGATCATCTCGATGCCGAACTCCTCGGTCACGCCGAAGTGGCGGTCGTAGCCCGGAGCGGGGCAGATCCACTTCACCGTGTCCAGCTTGCTCCACGGCGTCGAACCCAGCGTGCCGAACATCCAGCAGCGCGCCACGGCGTCGTACATGATGTTGAGGCTGGCGTTGCCGAACACGATGACGTTGTCGGCCTCGTCGTCCAGCATGGAGGCCATGAACTCCTTGGCCTCGGGAAGGCCGAATCCCACGCCGTAGTTGCGGCAGTCGGTGCCGTCGGCGGCCACGCAGTCCTCCATCGTGGTCACGGTTTCGAGCAGCGGCATGCTGAGGTCGAGCTGCGCCTTGGCGGGCTTGCCGCGCGCCATGTTGAGCGCCAGGCCCCGCGCCTTGATCTCGCCGTATTCGCGTTCGAGCTCCTCCTTGAGCGCCGTCAGCTGAGCCTGATCCATCTCCGCGTACGTGGGCATCGTGCTTCCTTCCATTGTGGGTCGTGTGTACGATCCCCAGTATAAGGTTACGGGGATGGCCCGTCGATAGCGTTTTCGCCGAACGACGACCCGGTGTCTGCCGCGCAACGCCGCCGCCGCGCCCGCCGCGCCGGGCTCGCCGCGCGCTACGATGCGGGTTCCCGACGAAAGGAGGCGCTCATGCCCATACCCGATCCGCGCGCCAACGAGAAGAAGGAAACGTACATCTCGCGCTGCATGGAGCATATCACCCGCTACGAGAAGGACAGGTTTCCCGACCAGGACCAGCGTGCCGCCATCTGCTATTCCACCTGGGACCGTTGGCAGAAGGACCACGGCCATCCCGAAAAGGCCGAGAAATGAAACACGGATGAGACGCGGGGGCGGGCACGATGGCTCGCCCCCGCTCCAAGTAGTCGCGCTGCGCCCCTCTCGGTTGTCGTATAATCCCCTCGTTTCTAACGGAGGTTTTGCACAGAGGAGAGGGGAGGAACACCCGTGGTTTCCAACGATTTTCTGGTCGTGTTCGCGATGCTTTTGTACTTCGTCGCGGTGCTGACCATCGGGTTCGTGTACGCGAAGCGCTCGAACTCGTCGACGGCCGAGTACTTCCTCGGCGGGCGCGGGGTGGGGCCGTGGCTCACGGCGCTGTCGGCCGAGGCGTCCGACATGTCGGGTTGGCTGCTCATGGGCCTGCCGGGCGTGGCGTACTTCACCGGCGCGTCCGACGCCATGTGGACCGCCATCGGGCTGGCCATCGGCACGTATCTCAACTGGAAGTTCGTGGCGAAGCGTTTGCGGAAGTATTCCGTGGTGGCGGGCGATTCCATCACGCTGCCGGAATTCTACAGCAAGCGCTTCCACGATCGGAAGAACATCGTGTCCACCGTGGCCGCGCTCATCATCATGGTGTTCTTCTGCGTGTACGTGGGCAGCTGCTTCGTCACGTGCGGCAAGCTGTTCGCCACGCTGTTCGGCCTCGATTACGCCACGATGATGGTGCTCGGCGCCATCATCGTGTTCCTGTACACGCTCGTGGGCGGCTACCTGTCGGTGGTCACCACCGACTTCGTGCAGGGCGTGCTCATGTTCTTCGCGCTGGCCACCGTGTTCGTGGGGTCGGTCGCGTGGGCGGGCGGCGTCGACAACACCGTCGCGTTCCTGCAGAACATCCCCGGCTTCCTGAGCGGCACCCAGATAGCGGTGCCCCTCGTGGACGACGCGGGGCGGCAGCTCGTCGAGGGCGGGGTGCCGCTGTTCGGCGACGCGGCCGACTACCCGCTCATCACCATCGCGTCGATGCTGGCCTGGGGCCTCGGCTACTTCGGCATGCCGCAGGTGCTCGTGCGCTTCATGGGCATCCGCTCGGCCGACGAGGTGAAGAAGTCGCGCGTCATCGCCGTCACGTGGTGCGTCGTGTCGCTGGCCTGCGGCATCTGCATCGGGCTCGTGGGGCGCGCCATCATCCCCACCGACTTCGCCACGCAGGCGCAGGCCGAGAACGTGTTCATCGTGCTGTCCCAGATGATCCTGCCGCCGTTCATGTGCGGCGTCGTGGTGTCGGGCATCTTCGCGGCGTCGATGAGCTCGTCGTCGTCCTACCTGCTGATCGCCGGCTCCTCGGTGGCCGAGAACATCTTCCGCGGCGTCATCAAGAAGGACGCCACCGATCGCCAGGTCATGATCGTGGCGCGCCTCACGCTCGTCGCGGTGTTCCTGTTCGGCATCATCGTGGCCTACGACGAGAACTCGTCCATCTTCGGGGTGGTTTCCTACGCCTGGGCGGGCCTCGGCGCCTCGTTCGGCCCCCTCACGCTGTGCACGCTGTACTGGCGGCGCACGAACATGCAGGGCGCGCTGGCCGGCATGCTCACCGGCACGGCGGCCGTGCTCGTGTGGCACAACCTCGTCAAGCCCCTCGGCGGCGTGTTCGGCATCTACGAGCTGCTGCCCGCGTTCGTCCTGTCGCTCGTCGCCATCGTCGCGGTGTCGCTGCTCACGGCGCCCCCGTCCGAGGCGGTCGTGCGCGAGTTCGATCACTACATGGACGAGGGGGAAGCGGGCGTCGAAAGAAGCGCGCAGTAGACGGCGCGTCCACGGTTCTACAACATCTAGAGGAGGCCACCACAACACCTGGTGGCCTCCTTGTTTATCCTATCGTGCCTGATGGCGGGCTTGTTTGTGGCTTCGTTACGGGCGGGAAACGCCTTCGGCACCGCGGCGTTTCCCGACGTGGGGGCTTTGAACTGGGGTTATGAAACGCGTTCACAACCTTTTTTGACCATCCGCGCGAACGTGGTATTATGCGTTCAGCTTTTGCCCATACATACTACGTGCTCAATCTAGGAGGATTTCATACATGAGCGAGCATACAATCGGACTGAGCAGGCGAACATTTCTCACCGGCGCGGCTGCGCTCGGTGCCCTCTCCGTCATGGCTCCGACGACCGCCTTCGCCGAGACCGCTGCTGAGAAGCAGGCCGAAGCCGATGCGGTGCGCAACCAGCTGATCGGTTTGCAGACCGATCTCGAGGCTGCCGAAATCAGCTATTACGCCGCGCTCGACGAGCGCGATGCCGCGCAGACGGCGATGGAGGCCGAGCAGGCCAAAATCGACGACGCTAACAGCCAGATCAGCGATTTGCAGGACAAGCTGGGCACGCGTGCCCGCAACATGTACCGCAACGGATCTACGAGCTTCGTCGATTTCGTCCTGGGTGCCGCCTCGTTCGAAGAGTTCACCCAGAACTGGGATCTCCTCAACAAAATGAACGAGAACGATGCCGACATGGTCGACCAGACGAAGACCCTGCGCGAAGAGCTTCAGACCGCCAAGGACGAGTACTCCCGCCAGGAGCAGATCGCCTCGGCCAAGGCCGAAGAAGCCAAGCAGATCCAGAGCGAGGTCCAGGCCAAGGTCGATCAGGCCACCGAGCTGGTCAGCTCCCTCGACGCCGAGGCCCAGGAGCTCCTCCAGCAGGAGCAGGCCGCAGCGGCTGCCGCAGCGGCGGCGGAAGCTGCCGCCGAGGCCGAGCGCCAGCGTCAGGCGGAGGCCGCGGCGAACACCGGCAACTCCGGTGGCGGCAGCGGCTCTTCCGGCGGCGGCGGTGGCGGCACCTCCGGCGGCGGTGGCGGCGGGTCCGTCGTGTACCCGAGCCGTCCGGTCGGCTCCTACGACTCGGTCGTGGGCTACGCCATGAGCCGCATCGGCTGCCCCTACATCTGGGGTGCCGAGGGTCCCGACTCGTTCGACTGCTCCGGTCTGGTCACGTGGGCGTATCGCCAGGTGGGCATCTCGCTGCCGCACCAGAGCGAGGCGCAGTACTCGGCGGCGAGCTACGTCGGCTCGGTTTCCGAGGCGCGACCGGGCGACGTCCTGTGGCGCTACGGCCACGTCGGCATCGCGGTGAGCTCGGGCGGCTCGCACTATGTGCACGCCCCCACCTTCAACGCGTACGTGCGCGACACCGACCCGCTGTCGTGGGCGCAGTTCACGAACTGCCTACAGTTCTAAGGTTCCATACGATGACAAAGGGAGGGCTTCGGCCCTCCCTTCTTTTATACTATGGTACGAACCGTTGGGCTCGCGCACGAAAGGAGATCGACCATGCGCATATCCGTCGAACTCGAGCAAGGGCTGCTGCCCGACCGCTTCGGCAAGCACGCCCCTGCGGCGTACCAGCTGGACGGCCATCCCATCCGCTCGTTTCCCATCGAGATCGCCGACGTGCCCGAAGGAGCGCGGTCCCTCGCGCTCACGCTCCTCGACTACGACGCCGTTCCCGTGGGCGGCTTCTGCTGGATACATTGGCTCGCGTGCGACATCGCGCCCGATGTCGCGCTCATCCCCGAGAACGCCAGCGCGTCGGGCGAGCTCGCCTGCGTGCAGGGCTCGAACAGCGATTGGTCGCCGTTGGCGGGCAGCTGCACCGACCCGCGCATCGTCCATCGCTACGCCGGGCCGTACCCGCCCGACAAAACGCACGACTACACGCTCACGCTGTACGCGCTCGATCGCACGCTCGACCTTCCCGAGGGCTACTTCCTCAACGAGTTCCGCCGCGCCGTCCGCGGGCACGTGCTGGCCGAGGCGTCGCTCGAGCTTCCCAGCCGGGCGTAGGGGAGGGGCGTCCGTGGAAGCAGCGCGCATCGTCCATCCGCTCGAACCACTGTATACGGAGCGTTCGCGCGTGCTCGTCCTGGGCACGATGCCCTCGCCGAAGTCCCGCGAGGTCGGCTTCTACTACGGTCATCCGCAAAACCGGTTCTGGAAGGTGCTGGGCGCGCTGTTCGGCGAACTCGAGCCGCTCGGCATCGAGGGACGTACCGCCTTCCTCCACGCGCACGGCATCGCGCTGTGGGACGTGCTGGCCTCGTGCACCATCGTCGGCGCCTCGGACGCGAGCATCGCCGACCCGGTTCCGAACGACCTGGCCCGCATCGCCGCCGTCGCGCCGCTCGAGGCCGTGTTCACCACGGGAGGGAAGGCGACGGCGCTCTACCAGCGTTTCGGAGCTTCCCAGCTTCCCCGCGTCGCGCACACGGGGCTTCCGTCCACCAGCCCGGCAAACGCGCGCATGCGCCTCGACGATCTGGTGGAGGCGTATCGCCCGCTGCGCGACGTCCTGGACGCGGCGAACCCCGCCCGTGCGTGATCCTCGCGGCGCTTTTCCGGCGTTCGCGGCCGCACCCCTCGGCGATTCGCTGGGCGGGGAGGTCGAGAAAAGGAGGAATGATGGAGACACACCCGGGGGCGTGTAGGCAGTTGACACGCTGGTGTTCCTAGCGTATTATTCTCCTGCTCGCGCGTTCGGGTTCGCCGAAAAGCGCGGCAGGCAGCTTGATAAATACACATGAATTAAGCAGCGAATTATGGGCGTGTGCCCGAGTGGCTAAAGGGGACGGGCTGTAAACCCGTTGGCTATGCCTACCTAGGTTCGAATCCTAGCGCGCCCACCATTTTTCGCCTGTGTAGCTCAGTCGGTAGAGCACTTCCTTGGTAAGGAAGAGGTCGTCGGTTCAAGTCCGATCGCAGGCTCCATTTTTTGCTACCTGGCGGTGTAGCTCAGTTGGTTAGAGCACACGGTTCATACCCGTGGCGTCACTGGTTCAAATCCAGTCACCGCTACCATTGTATTATTTCGCGTCCGCTTTGTCGGACGCGTCGTTATTTTGTTTTCGTTTCGCGAAAATATCTTATAAGGAGGATGAAACATGGCTAAGGCTAAGTTCGAGCGTTCCAAGCCGCATGTTAACATCGGCACCATCGGCCACGTCGACCACGGCAAGACGACCCTGACGGCCGCCATTTCCAAGACGCTGTCCGAGAACGACGGCTCGCATGGTTCCGCCCACGCTGACTTCACGGCGTTCGAGAACATCGACAAGGCCCCCGAAGAGCGCGAGCGCGGCATCACGATCTCCATCGCTCACATCGAGTACGAGACGGATGCTCGCCACTACGCCCACGTTGACTGCCCCGGTCACGCTGACTACGTCAAGAACATGATCACGGGTGCTGCTCAGATGGACGGCGCCATCCTCGTTATCGCCGCCACCGACGGCCCGATGGCCCAGACCCGCGAGCACATCCTGCTCGCCCGTCAGGTCGGCGTTCCCTACATCGTGGTCTTCCTGAACAAGTGCGACATGGTCGACGACGAAGAGCTCCTCGAGCTCGTCGAGATGGAAGTTCGCGAGCTGCTCGACTCTTACGAGTTCCCCGGCGACGACACCCCGATCATCCGCGGTTCCGCTCTGAAGGCCCTCGAGGGCGACAAAGAGTGGCAGGAAAAGGTCTGGGAGCTCATGGACGCCGTCGACTCCTACATCCCGACGCCGGAGCGCATGGTCGACAAGCCGTTCCTGATGGCTGTCGAGGACACGATGACCATCACCGGCCGCGGCACCGTTGCCACCGGTCGTGTGGAGCGCGGTACGCTGCACGTCAACGACCCGCTGGAGATCATCGGCATCAAGGAGACCGCCAACACGGTCTGCACCGGCATCGAAATGTTCCGCAAGCTGCTCGACGAGGCTCAGGCCGGCGACAACATCGGCTGCCTGCTCCGCGGCGTCAAGCGCGAGGACATCGTTCGCGGCCAGGTTCTCTGCAAGCCCGGTAGCGTGACCCCGCACACCGAGTTCGAGGGCCAGGTTTACATCCTGACGAAGGAAGAGGGCGGCCGCCACACGCCGTTCTTCGACGGCTACCGTCCGCAGTTCTACTTCCGCACGACGGACGTGACGGGCGTTGCCCACCTTCCCGAGGGCGTCGAGATGGTCATGCCGGGCGACAACGTGGAGATCAAGGGCGAGCTCATTCACCCGATCGCCATGGAAGAGGGCCTGCGCTTCGCTATCCGCGAGGGTGGCCGCACGGTCGGCTCCGGTCGTGTTACGAAGATCATCAAGTAACACCGCTTCATCGCAATCAGGCGGGGCCCGCTCCAAGCGGGCCCCGCTCATGAGAATTCATGTGTATGAGATCCAAGCTCGTTTCAGTTGAGGCATAAAGGAGAATTCATGCGTACGTTGGTCACTTTGGCGTGCACGGAGTGCAAGCGCCGTAACTACACGACCAAGAAGAACAAGCAGAACAATCCTGATCGTATCGAGTTGAAGAAGTACTGCAAGTGGTGCCAGTGCCACACGGTGCACAAAGAAACCCGATAGCGTATCAGAGGTTTGCACGAGCATAGGCCAGTAGCTCCAATTGGTAGAGCGGCGGTCTCCAAAACCGCATGTTGGGGGTTCGAGTCCCTCCTGGCCTGCCAGCTCGAGTATATGAGCAGCTTGCATCAGGTTGCTTGGATGAGCAGCTTGTGATCAGGCTGCTTGTTTGGCGTTTACACGGATACGAATCCCCGGTTAAGGAATCACATGGCGAAGAAATCAAAGACACAGCGAGCGAAGGCATCTGCCGCACGCGCAGCCCGCAAGGAGCAGGCGCTTGAGGCCGAGGTCGCTGCCGAGGCGAACAAGAACGCCGAGGCCGATGCTGCTGCGACCGAGGCGCCTAAGAAGCGGTTTTTCAAGAAGGCCGACAAGAGCGACGCGGCTGCGGAAAGCGGCAAGCAGGCGAAGGCCCCCGTCAAAGCCGTGGAGAAGAAGGTCGAGAAGGCTCCCGAGAAGAAGCCCGCTAAGAAGCGGCGTTTCGGGTTCTTGAAAGACGTGCGCACGGAGCTCAAGCGCGTCACGTGGCCGACCAAGCAGGACGTCCTGCGTTGGAGCGTCGTCGTGGTGGTTGCGCTCGTGTTCTTCGGCGCATACGTCGCCGTGCTCGACAACGTCGTCATCACGCCGTTGCTGATTGCTATTTCCGGTTTGGGGGTCTAGGCGCATGGCGAAGAAGTGGTACGTCCTGCACACGTATTCAGGATACGAGAACAAGGTCAAGAAGAACCTCGAGACGCGCATCGAGACGATGGGCCTCGAGAACAACGTCTTCGGCATCGAGATTCCGACGGAGATGGTCACCGAGATCAAAGAGGGCGGCCGTCGCGTCGAGAGCGAGAAGAAGGTGTTCCCGGGCTACGTGCTCGTCCGCATGGAGCTCGACGACCGCAGCTGGGCTGCGGTTCGCAACACCCCGGGCGTGACCGGGTTTGTGGGTGCCGACGGCAACCCCGCGCCGCTCACGCGCGACGAGTACAACAAGATCATGAAGCGCACGAGCCGCGAGGCTCCGAAGAAGACTTCGTCGAGCCTGGAAGTGGGGCAGTCGGTGAAGGTGGTCTCGGGTCCGCTCGCCGAGTTCGACGGCGTGGTGTCCGAGGTGTCGCCCGACGCCGGCAAGGTGAAGGTCATGGTCTCCATCTTCGGCCGCGAGACGCCGGTCGAGCTCTCGTTCGATCAGGTGGCCAAGATTTAAAGGTGCGAACACAAGCGGCGTCGCGTGCCCGCGTGGACCGGGGCTTCTCATTCGACCCTGCCGCTTTGTTGATAGATTTTGAAATAATGCGTTTTTGCGATTGTGATCAGCTGAAAGGAAGCTCTCATGGCTGAAAAGAAACAAACCGGCTTTATCAAGCTGCAAATCCCCGCGGGTGCCGCGAACCCGGCTCCTCCGGTCGGCCCGGCCCTCGGCGCCCAGGGCGTCAACATCATGCAGTTCTGCCAGGCGTTCAACGCCCAGACGCAGGACCAGTCCGGCACCATCATCCCGGTCGAGATCACGGTGTACGAGGACAAGTCGTTCACGTTCGTGTGCAAGACCCCGCCGGCGGCCATCCTCATCAAGGAGAAGCTGGGCATCAAGAGCGGTGCGGGCATCCCGCACATGCAGGTTGCCGGCACGCTCACGGAGGATCAGCTCCGCGAGATCGCCGAGATCAAGATGCCGGACCTCAATGCCAACACCATCGAGGCCGCCATGGAGATCATCGCCGGCACGGCTCGCAGCATGGGCGTGCGCATCGAGGGTCGCGACCTGAAGATCAAGTACGTGCCTTCCAAGAAGGTTGCCGCCATGCTCCAGGGCAAGACGCTGGAGGACTAGCTCCCCAGCCGTTCGATACGGAATGACCGGCCGCCGTCACGGCGGCCGTTGTTCGATGAGATAGCAGTGGAAGAGCGCTGAGAGCGCTCGCTACGCACCACGAAAGGAAGCATCATGACGAAGCAGTCCAAGAACTACCGTGCCGCGGTCGAGAAGATCGGCGAAGGCACCCGCGCTCCCCTCGAGGCGCTCGCCCTCGTGAAGGACGTCGCGTTCGCGAAGTTCGACGAGACGGTCGAGGCGGACTTCCGCCTGGGCATCGACACCCGCCAGGCCGACCAGCAGCTCCGCGGCACCGTGAGCCTGCCGAACGGCTCGGGCAAGACCGTCCGCGTGGCCGTGTTCGCCGAGGGCGAAGCCGCTCGCGCCGCCGAAGAGGCGGGCGCCGACATCGTCGGCACCGACGAGCTGACCCAGCAGATCCAGGCCGGCGAGTTCAACTTCGACGCCGCCGTCGCCACCCCCGACCAGATGGGCAAGGTCGGCCGCCTGGGCAAGATCCTCGGCCCCCGCGGTCTCATGCCGAACCCGAAGCTGGGCACCGTCACCAACGACGTGGCGAAGGCCATCAACGAGCTCAAGGGCGGCCGCGTGGAGTACCGTGCCGACCGCTACGGCATCGCGCACGTCATCCTCGGCAAGGTGAGCTTCACCGCCGAGCAGCTCGCCGAGAACTACGGCGCGGTGTACGACGAGATCCTCCGCATGAAGCCGTCTGCCGCGAAGGGCAAGTACGTGAAGTCCATCACGGTGTCCTCCACGATGAGCCCCGGCGTGTCGGTCGACCCGTCCGTGGTCCGTGGCTACACGGATGCCGCCGCTGAATAAGCGCAATCGCAAACGCTGGGAAAAGGAGCCGCAAGGCTCCTTTTCTTTTGCCTGATGGGCGAACAAATGTTTCACGTGAAACATTCTGGTCGTACGATGCTGCAAACGCGGCAGTACGGCTTCCGTTTTCGATCTCAAAGTGATATCATATTCGTATCACCTCGTTTCGGAGGCAGAACGGGCGAGCGCATGGGGCGCAGAGCCTGAGAGAGAAAGGGAACATCATGTCCGTCGAGAAGACCGTCCACGCGAGGAGCGGCTGGCCGATGCTGGCGCTCATGCTCGTCGTCACCGCCCTGTGCATCGCGCTGATCGTGGTGGGAGCGACCATGCTGCCGCCCGACGAAGCGCCCATCACGACGGGGACGCAGACGCTCGGCGTCGTGCTGCTGGTGGTGGGCATCGTCGCGGTGTGCGTGGCGCCGCTCCTGATGCTGATGGGCTTCTTCACCATCCAGCCGAACCAGGCGCGCGTGCTCATCCTGTTCGGCGACTACAAGGGCACCGTGCGCGACGAGGGCTTCCACTGGGCCAACCCGTTCTACTCGCGCAACGCCGGGGCCACCGTCGACCCGCAGACGGGCAAGCCCGTGGGGAAGTCGACGAAGGTCTCGCTGCGCGCCCGCACGTACAACGGCGAGCACCTCAAGGTGAACGACAAGTGCGGCAACCCCATCGAGATCGCCGACGTCATCGTGTGGCGCATCGAGAACACGGCGAAGGCGCTGTTCGACGTGGACGACTACAACACCTACGTGCACACGCAGAGCGAGACGGCGCTGCGCCACGTGGCCACGACGTACGCCTACGACCAGATGCCCGGCGAGCCCGAGGGCGAGATCACGCTGCGCAGCAACATCGAAGAGGTGTCCGAGGCGCTCAAGGAGGAGCTGGCTGTGCGGCTCGAGAAGGCCGGCGTGATCATCGACGACGCGCGCCTCACGCACCTGGCGTACGCGCCGGAGATCGCCCAGGCGATGCTCCGCCGCCAGCAGGCCGAGGCCGTCATCGCCGCGCGCGAGAAGATCGTGCAGGGCGCGGTGAGCATGGTGGACATGGCCCTGGCCGAGCTGTCGGCGAAGAACGTGGTAGACTTGGACGACGAGCGCAAGGCCGCCATGGTGTCGAACCTCATGGTGGTGCTGTGCGGCGAATCCGACGCACAGCCCGTGCTGAACACGGGTACGCTGTACCAGTAGGAAGGAACGCCGCGGCTCGGGCGCATGCTGCCCGGGCCGCAGGCGCGGTGGCAAGCTATGGCGAAGCGAAAACAGTATCCCTTGCGCATCGACTCGGACGTGTGGGCCGGCATCGAACGGTGGGCCGCCGACGATCTGCGCAGCGTGAACGCCCAGGTGGAGTTCATCCTGCGCCGGGCGCTCAAAGACGCAGGGCGCCTCAAGGAGCCGGGCGGCAAGCAACCCGGCCAACCGGGGTCGGAAGGGGACGGCGAAGCGCCCGCGGAGTGATTCCGCGGGCGCTTTTCGTTGCGGGACGAGCTGGGACGAGCCGGGAAGGGAAGGGGCGGGCCGCTTACGCCAGCACCGCTTCGCGCTCCTCCAGCTTCTCGCGCGCGGGGGCGCGCTTGGAATCGTGCTCGGCGTTCTGCACGCGGCCGAGCTTCGTGTTGTCCTCCTTGCGGTTGCGCAGCGCGCGCACGGGGCTTTGCCCGTCCTCCACGCGGTAGTCCTCGCCGTGCTGCTTCTGCTCCTCGCGGACGACGCGGTGGCTGGGCACGTCCTGCACCCGTCCGTTCACGCGGTCGTTCCATCCGAAGAAGCGGTAGTCGCTCGGCAGGTCGTCGACCTCGACGAACTCCTCGCCCTGCGCGGTGAGCGTCACCTGCTCGTCGAGCACCTCGCGCACGTAGTCCTTCGTGGGATGGAGGTCGAGCAGCTCGGGGAACTCGCCGTCGGGGATGAGCGCCTGCCACTCCTCGTCCTCGTGCTTGTATAGAAGCTCGGCGGCCTTGTGCAGGTGCGCGACCTCCTGCTCGAAGTGGCGCTCCCAGATCTTCTTCACGTACGGGTCGACCTCGGTCTCGTAGAACGAGTAGTACAGATACGCTTCCATGTACTCGCGCAGCAGCAGGTTCTGCAGCCAGGTGGCCGACGGGTCGAGCAGCGCGCCGTAGTGCGTGACGTGCTCTTCCTCCACCATGCCGATTTCCAGGTAGAGGTCGCGCGCGACCCCTTCGGGCTGCGTGTTGCCCAGGTTCATGTAGAAGTTCATGGTCTGCTGCTCGCCGGCGGTGAGGATGAGCGCGCCGAGCGTCGTGCGGATGTCGGCCGTCTTGGCGTTGCGCGGCGCGCGCACCGAGTCGAACGGATGGCGATGGTGCGCGATGGTGGGGCGGCCGGGCGTGATCTCGATGGTGTCGCGCACGAGCTTGTGCGCCGGCAGATCCTCGTCCATCTTGAGCAGGTTCGCGTAGCGGTACAGGTGGTCGAAGTCCTCGAGCAGGGCGAAGTCCATGCACGACTTCGCATACGCGTCGGGCTCGTGCATGGCGAGCCATGCCGTGAGGTCCACGGCCAGCTGCTCGTAGCCGATGGTCGTCTCGAGCGGCGTCTCGTCGGAGGGCGACAGCCAGTTCACGTGCTTCTGCTGGCCGGCTTCGATGCGGCGCAGCAGCGCGAGCTCGCGGCGCAGGTCGTTGTCCTCGCAATTGCGGTTGAAGTTGTGGCCGAACATCACGGCTTCCACCTCGATGCCGTTCATGAGGATGATCCGGGCCTTCGTGTAGGGATCGGTGTCGAGCTTCTTGTACGGGCGGGGCGAGAGGTCCTTCCAGTCGAGCATCATGTCCTCGAGGGGCTTGGACGGTTTCAAGTCAAACGGGTTCATAGAGCCTCCTGTTCGTCGGTTGGCGATCCGTGCCGCTCCATGCTAGCAAGGACTGCCCGTACGGCTTTCCGGCCGCCCTGCGGGCGTTTCGGGGGCGTGAAGGGGCTGTAACGGCTGCGGAAGCCGACGGGGCAGTGCTATACTGGGCGGCGGCAAACGAAAGCGTATAAGGCAAGGTGCGAACGCGAATGATCATCAGGAAGTCTCCGGCCGAGATCGAGGCCATGAAGGAAGCGGGTCGCGTGTCGGCCAAGGTGCTGCGTGAGGTGGGGGCGCAGGTGCGGCCCGGCGTGTCCACGCTCGAGCTGGACGAGCTGGCCGAGGCGCTCATCCGCGCGGAGGGCGGCATCCCCGCGTTCAAGGGCTACGGCGGGTTCCCCGGCTCCATCTGCGCGTCGGTGAACGAGCAGATCGTCCACGGCATCCCCTCGCGCGGCGTGGTGCTGCGCGAGGGCGACATCATCTCCATCGACACCGGCGCCATCGTGGACGGGTGGGTGGGCGACAACGCCTGGACGTACGCGGTGGGGAAGGTCTCGCCCGAGAAGAAGCGCCTGCTCGAGGTGACCGAGCAGTGCATGTGGGCCGGTCTCGACGCCGCCCGTCCGGGCAACCGCCTGGGCGACATCGGCCATGCCGTGCAGAGTATCGCCGAAGCCGCCGGCTACGGCGTGGTGCGCGAGTACGTGGGACACGGCATCGGCCGCGACATGCACGAGGACCCCAACGTGCCGAACTTCGGCCGCAAGCACACCGGCGTGAAGCTGGAAGCGGGCATGGTGCTGGCCATCGAGCCGATGATCAACCTGGGCACGTACAAGACGCGCCAGATGTCCGACGGGTGGCTCGTGTGCACGCGCGACGGCCAGCCGTCGGCGCACTTCGAGAAGACGGTGGCCATCACCGAGGACGGCCCCGTGGTGCTCACCACCGAAGAGGGGCATCGGCGGCCGGTGTAAGGCGTCAGCCCGAGAGCGCGCCGCGGCCGAACGAGAGCACGATGCCGACGTAGATGACGGTTTCGATCATGCCGAGCACCAGGAAGAGGGTTCGGAGGTTGCGGGGGCTGTCGATGCCGTGAACGAGCCCCCTGGCGAAGAGCGCCTCCGCCTTCCAGGAGACGAGCGCCAAGGCGAGGTTGGGAAGGGCGAGGAGGCCTGCTATGGGCAGCAGGTCGTACTTGGAGCCGTAACGGTCGATCGTGCCGTCGATGCCGACGTGCATCGCTGTGGTATCGGGCAGCGACCCGAGCGCCGCCGCCGCCACGGCGAACGGCGCGATGCACAGCGCCAGCCAGACCGCCCATTCCCAAGCCTTCACCCGGCTCCTTCCTTCCCGCGCCTGCGTTGCCTTGCGCGTTACTTCAGCTGCTTGCCGTCGGTGTCCCAGTAGAAGCGCTTGAACTTGGGGATCTGGTTCACGTGCATGGCCTTCGCCCAGAAGTTGTGGACGAGCGAGTCGGGCGCGTAGTGCAGCGGGTAGGGCTCGGGGGTGCGGCGCAGCGTCTCGAGGGCCTGCTGCAGGCGGGCGCGGTTCTCCATGCTGCGGTCGAGCACGTAGCGCGGCACGCAGCTGTACACGAACGGATCGTACGCTTCGCGGTAGTCGATGGCCTCGCCCAGCAGGAACTCGCGCACGATGAGCTCGACGAAGTTCACGCCGCCCAGGCTCAGGTAGTACGTGTTGCGGCCGCAGCGCGTGTTCACCTCGAAGAAGCGGAACGCCCCGTCGCGCTCGTCCAGCTTGATGTCGAAGTTCGCGAAGCCGCGGTAGCCCACTTCTTTGAGGAAGCGCTTGGCGCACGCGATGATCTCCTCCTCGCGCTCGCCCATGATGCACAGCGGGTTGCCCAGCGCGGTGGGGTCGTGATCCTGCAGGCACACCACGCCGCCCGACACCACGCGCACGTCGCCCGAGGCGTCCGAGAACGTCGTGAGCGTGCGGATGGCGTCGTCGCCGCCGGGGATGAAGTCCTGCAGCACCAGCTCGTTGTCGTAGTCCGACGCGCGGATGTCGCGCCACACCTGCGCCAGCTCCTCGGCGCTGTCGATCTCGTAGATCTTGCGCTTGCGGGCGATGGTGGCGTCCTGGAACTGCGCGGAGTTCGACGGCTTCGCGATGAGCGGGTAGGGGAAGTCCTGCACGGGCAGGTTCTCGGGGCCGTCCGGGCCGCAATCGAAGTACCACGTGCGCGGGAAGGGGATGTCCAGCTGCTCGCACAGCTCGTAGAAGCGGCGCTTCTGCGTGATGTCGTCGAGCAGGTCGAAGTCGATGTAGGGGACCGTGTACCCGGCCGCTTCGAGGCGCTGCTTCCCCGACGAGAGCATGCGCGCGTGGCAGTCGTCGCAGCCGAGCACGAGCAGCACGCGGTCGGGGTCGTCGGCGCGCACCTGGGCGGCTGTGCGCTCGAGCGCGTCGTAGAGGCCTTCCGGGTCGTGGATGAGCGGTTCCAGGCGGTAGTCGGTGAAACGGCTCGACGACAGCATCTTGATATCCTGCGTGGCCAGCACGATGGTGCGCTCTATTCGATAGGCGCGGTGCAGCTCGCGCACGTAGCTGTAGGCCAGGATGTCGCCGCCCACGACGACCGGCTGCAAGCGGCGGGCGACGTCGGCGGAAGAGGCGATGCGGGGTGAAGCGGGCATGATCGAAATCTCCTTCAGATACGGTGATCAGGTCATTATCCCACAGCCCGCCCGCCCCGTGCGCGCTTCATGAAAAGAGCCCACAGATGCGCTTCTGCCGCTTCGCGAGTTCGCTCGGGAAGCCCTTCGGACACGGGAATCGGCGCGAAGTAACCAATTTTTGCGTTTCGCGTGCTTTTCGAGTGCGTCTCGAGCGTCGATGGCTGAGTCGGGAATCGCTGACCTGGGACGATGCAGCTCCTCCATGGTGTGGCGAGGGCTGGGAGCTCGTTCGGGCGGCGAAATTGCACGCAAAACGAAAGAATTGGTTAGGATGCGGGAATTTCGCTGCCGCCGACGCGTTTGGTTGTGTAATTCGGCTGAGTCCGTCTGCGGTTTTCCCTTGTGAATCTTGGGATTAGAGGGAGCGTGGCGTATCATACCGGAAGATGTGAACGTATTCGTGCCGCGTGATCGTGCGGGCACGCGCTCAGGAGGAGAACCAGCCACATGTGCGGATTCGTGGGATTCACTGCGGTCGATTTCGACCGGGAAACGAACAAGGCGGTCGTCAAGGACATGGCCGATCGCATCGCCCACCGCGGGCCCGATGACGAGGGCTTCTTCGTGGACGACGACATCGCGATGGGATTTCGCCGCCTGTCCATCATCGACCTCGAAGGCTCCCGCCAGCCCATGCAGAACGCCGACGGCACCGTGACCGTCACGTTCAACGGCGAGATCTACAACTTCCAGGAGCTCCGCGCCGAGCTCGAGGCGCTCGGCTACGCCTTCGTCACGAACGGCGACACCGAGACCATCGTCCACGGCTACGAGGCGTGGGGCACCGACGTGTTCGAGAAGCTGCGCGGCATGTTCGCCATCGCCATCTGGGATGCGCCGAAGAAGCGCCTCGTGTGCGCGCGCGACCTGTTCGGCATCAAGCCGTTCTACTACCAGCACGACGGCAACCGCCTCATCTACGGCAGCGAGATCAAGGCGTTTCTGGCGCATCCGGCGTTCGCCAAGGAGCTCAACCGCGAGATGCTGCCGCAGTACCTGTGCTTCGAGTACATGAACGACTCGCAGACCATGTTCAAGGACGTCCACAAGCTGCTGCCCGGCCACTTCATGGTGTTCGAGGACGGCGCGTTGAACATCGAGTGCTTCTACCGCATCACGTACAAGATCGACGAATCGAAGGGCCTCGACGAGTGGGCCGACGAGATCAACCGCGTGTTCGACGAGTCGGTGGCGGCGCACGAGATCGCCGACGTGGAGATCGGCAGCTTCCTGTCGGGCGGCATCGACAGCTCGCTGGCCGCGTACTGCATGGGGCAGCACGCCCCCGACATCAAGACGTTCTCGGTGGGCTACGACATCGGCTGCGAGGACAAGCTGGCCGAGATCGACGCGCTACCCGACTTCGACATCAAGCTGAACGAGCTGGACGATGCCACGGCGTTCGCCGAGTGGGCGCAGCTGCCGAACTTCCAGACGCAGGTGAGCGCCGAGGAATTTCTCGACATCGTGCCCACCGAGCAGTACCACATGGACGAGCCCCTCGGCGCGCCGAGCGCCATCCCGCTGTTCTTCGTCAGCAAGCTGGCGCGCGAGCAGGTGAAGGTGGTGCAGTCGGGCGAGGGCGCCGACGAGCTGTTCGGCGGCTACTGGATCTACCACGACCAGTTCGAATTCGACAAGTACTTCAAGGTGCCGCGCCCCCTGCGCGCCGCCGCGGGCGCCGTGGCCGAAAAGCTGCCGCCGTTCCACGGGCGCCGTTTCGCCATGCGCGGTTCGGGCGGTCCCGAGAAGTCGTACCAGCGCGCGAGCATGAACTACATGTGGGACGAGATCCCCAACGTGCTGAAGGACTACGCGGGTCCGTGCAAGCCCTGGGAGTGGTGCAAGCCGCACTTCGACGAGGCGGCCAAGCAGGACCTCGACATCATCACGCAGACGCAGTACGTGGACATGGTCAGCTACATGCCGTTCGACATCTGCCTGAAAGCCGACAAGATGTCCATGTCGCAATCGCTCGAGCTGCGCGTGCCGTTCCTCGACAAGAAGGTGCTCGACGTAGCGCTGCAGCTGCCCACGGCCTGCCGCGTGGACGACGACCACGCGAAGTACGCGCTGCGCGTGGCCGCATCCAAGCTGGGCTTCCAGAAGAAGGTGGCGAACATGCCGAAGCAGCCGTTCATCACGCCTTTGACCGTGTGGCTGCAGACCGATCTGTACTACGACCGCATCAAGGAGGCGTTCACGAGCGACGCCGCGCACGAGTTCTTCAACGTGGACTACCTCGTGCAGATGCTCGACGACCACAAGTCGGCCGACTTCTCCACGGTGGAGGGGCGCGGCAAGCTCAAGATGATGCGCATCTGGAACATCTACTGCTTCCTGTGCTGGTACGAGGTGTTCTTCGGGAAGTCGAGTGAGCAGCTGAAGCCGAAGACGAAGGTGGCGTAAGGCCTCTTCGCGCGTATTGCGCGCATTTCGCCCTGTCGACGACCGCCCTCGGGCGGTCGTTTTGCGTCCCTCCCCGACAACGAGAAGTTGCTGCGGCGTCAATGCATGCATGACGGGGGCTGCGTGCGGGGCGTGGTACGCTGACAGCGTTGAAACACGTGTTGAACGAAGCATCACCTCGAGGGGCATCAAGCGAAGATGCCGGGCCTTGTGCGGCTTGGGCATCGCATACATTCGAGTGACCGGAGGGATCACGTGGATACGTCTACATCAACGAATCATGGGGAATCGAACAACGCGAACGGCGGCTTCTCGCGCAGGGCGTTCGTCAAGGGCGGCCTGGCCGCCAGCGTCGCCGCGCTGGGCGGGATGGCGCTGACGGGATGCGCCGCCGCGCCGGCATCGTCCAAGAAGGCGCAGGCGGCCGATGCCGCCGCGCCTGCCGACGAGGTGACCGCGCGCCTCGTCGAGCGCGTGCACGACGCCAACCTGCCCGACGCGGCGCCCATCCTGCCGGTCGAGCCGCCGGCGGCGTGGGACGACGAGGCCGACGTGGTCATCGTCGGCGTGGGCGGCGGCGGTATCGTGGCCACGGCGTTCCTCGCGCAGCAGGGGCTCAAGGTCATCGGCATCGAGAAGGAGGGCCAGGTGGGCGGTGCGAGCCGTCACGCCTGCACCTTCGCCAACGTGTTCGGCGGCTCGAAGGACCAGAACGCGCTCGAGTTCGGCGTGCCCACGTTCCCGCCCGACGCCAAGGCGTTCACCCGCATGTACGAGGAGCAAAACGCGTACTCCATCGACGAGAAGTTCCTCATGAACCAGCTGCTCATGTCGGGCGCGGCGTGCGACTGGATCATGGAGCAGGACGGCATGAACATGGAGTGCTTCGGCCCCATCTGGCACGATGCCGACGTCCATAGCGGCAAGCAGAGCGTCGTGCTGGGCATGAACAACCCCACGAACGCCCTGGAGGCCGTCGCGCTGGCGGCGGGCGCCGACATCCGCCTGTCCACGAAGTGCGAGAAGCTCGTCGCCGACGGCGACCGCGTGGTGGGCATCGTCGCGAAGGGGACGGACGGCGCGGAGCGCTACGTCAAGGCGTCGAAGGGCGTCATCCTGTGCGCCGGCGGCTTCGGCATGAACCGCGACCTCATCCGCGCCTACCTGCCGAGCGCCTACGAGGGCACCGTGCAGGGCGGCCCCATGCCGTCGCACACGGGCGAGGCGTTCCGCATGGGCCTCGGCATGGGCGCTGACTTCTCCGGCTTCGACTCCTGGAGCTGCTGGGAGGGCGCCATCGACGAGGAGACGGCGGGCGGCGACGGCCAGTTCTGGCACTACTTCTGGCACGGCGAGCGCCAGCTGTTCCACAACCCGTGGCTCATCATCGACAAGCGCGGCAACCGCCAGCCGTACTTCGCGGCCACGCAGGAGCTGTTCGCGAACCCGGGCGGGCAGATGGGCGACCTCAGCAACTGCGCCGCGTGGATGTCGGCCGTGGGGCACCACGTGTACTCCATCTGCGACTCCAACTTCCCGACCACCGTGTTCGAGAAGAACGTGCTCACCGACGAGGGCACCGACCGCAACCGCATCCCCATCACCGACGCCAGCACGCTCGTGGACACGAAGGGCCTCGTGTCGGCTGATTGGCTCGCCGAGGTGGACGAGGCGGTGGAGCGCGGCGCCGTGAAGAAGGCCGACACCATCGAGGAGCTGGCCGATATGCTGCTGCTCGACCGCGACGTGCTGGTGCGCGCCGTGAAGGAGTACAACGAGCTGTGCGCGAAGGGCGTCGACGAGGAGATGTCCACCCCGTACGATCCGACGTGGCTGCATCCCGTGCAGGATCCGCCGTTCTACGGCGCCATCGTGGGCAGCCAGATGGCGAAGACCATGTGCGGCCTGCGCACCGACGAGCACCTGCAGGTCATGCGCGAGGACGGCACGCTCATCGACGGCCTGTACGCGAACGCGACCACGGCCGGCGGCCTGTCGGGCGAGGCGAACTATGGCTGCTTCTGGAATTCGACGGTGTTCGGCGGCGTGGGCACGAGCTGGATCACCGGGTGGATCGCGGCGAAGTCGCTGCTGGACGCCTAGCGCCGCATGCCGTTGCGGATGAAGCTGACCAGCTTGAGCGCCAACGGCTTCGCGAGCGTCTCGCGGTAGGCGAGGCACAGGGGGAGGTCGATCCGCTCGCCCGGGTGGAACGGCATGAAGACCGACTGCGGGTAGGCCTCCTCCATGCAGGGGTCGTAGGGTTGCAGGTGCACCCCGCCGCCGCTGCAGAACGCGTCGATGGCGTCGTCGTTGAGCGGCACCTCGCGGAACAGCGGGTTGAAGCCGCGGGCGTGGCAGGCCGCCACGAAGCCGGTGGTGAACAGGTCGAAATCGAAGGGGCTCCTGATGGGGACCCCTTCGAGGTCGGCTATCGCGAGGGGCGCGCGCTCGCACAGCGGGTTGCCGCGCAGCGTGATCGCCCGCGTTTCCACGGGGCCGAGGGCGAGCAGCTTGATGCCCGGGCGCTTGTACGCGCCGTGGACGAAGCCGAGGTCGATGGCCTCCTCCTCGAGGGCGTTCAGGATGGCGGTGTCGGACATCTTGAACGTCGAGACGGCGCAGCCGGGCGTGCGGGCGGCGAACTCGTTGACGAGCGCCACCGCCTCGTGCCCGTCGTTGAAGAACAGGTAGTCGAGCGGGAACGACTTGAACGCGATGGCGAGCGATTCCGGGGCCACGTCGCCCGTCTTGCGCTCTTGGACGAACCGGTCGATCTCGTCGAGCTCGCGCAGCACCGCGTCGGCGTGCGCGAGGAACTGCAGGCCCTCGTCGGTGGGGTGCATGCGCTCGCCGCGGTCGAACAGCTCGAAGCCCGCCTCGTGCTCGAGCGCGCGGATCGCCTTGGAAACGGCCTGCTTGGAGACGAACAGCTCCTCGGAAGCCTTCGCCACGCTTCCGCAATGCGCCACCGCCG
This sequence comes from Eggerthella hominis, assembly GCF_014287365.1. Classification (NCBI taxonomy): domain Bacteria; kingdom Bacillati; phylum Actinomycetota; class Coriobacteriia; order Eggerthellales; family Eggerthellaceae; genus Eggerthella; species Eggerthella hominis. Next base: position 63,415 of record NZ_JACOOA010000005.1, on the reverse strand, counting down.
ACATGTATCTCAACTGATGCAGCTCCACGGCACCTCCCCTGTGCTCGCTTGCGTGCTTGCTCGCGCCCGCTTTGCGGCAGGCGCTGGCGCTACCCGCGTCCCAGCTTGCCCTTCACCTTGCTCGCGATGGAGCTGACGAAGGCCGCCTCGGGCACGTGCAGCTTGATGGACAGGCCGAACGTCACCACGAGCGCCACGATGCCGCCGACCAGCACGTAGGCGAGCGCCTGCGGAATGGAGCCCGACAGCGGAGCCAGATACGTTTGCAGCGCGAACAGCACGCCGCCGCCCGCCGCCGCTCCCAGGCCGCCGAACACGAGGCCGCCCAGGCACGCCTTCACCACCGAGCGCAAACCGAACGGCCCCAGGTGGCGCCGCAGGTAGATGAACAGGCACACGTCGGCCACCACGTAGAACAGCACCTCGGCCACCGCGATGATCTCGATGGGGAAGCGCTCCACGTTCGCCGCGCCGAACATCGTGAGCGCGATCTGGGCCGCGCCGGCCACGAAGTTGAACACGGCGAAGACGCCCATCTTCCTCAGGCTCGAGAATATCTTCTGCAGGTACGTGTTGATGCCGTACACCGGCAGCGCGAACGCGAGCACGGACATGTACGTGGCGATGGAGGAGACGTTCTCCATCGTGAAGGCTCCCGCGTGGTACAGGGTGACCAGCGGCAACGAGAACACCATGAGGTACAGCGCGAAGGGGATCATGAAGAACAGGATCTGGTTCGTGCCCCCGACGATACCGCGCTTCACGCCCTCCATGTCGCCTTCGGCCTGCATGTCGGCAAGCTCGGTGAACATGGCGGTGGTGATGGGCACCGCCAAGAACGCGTAGGGGAGCGTGAACCACTGGCGCGCGTACAGCAGGATGGACGGGCCGTTGTCGGCGAAGCCGTACGATGCCGCGTTTTGCACCGACACCACGATGAGCGAGCACAGCATGACGAACACGGCCGGCACGCCGATGGCCACCGTCTCGCGCAGCGAAGGATCGCGCAGGTCGATGCGCGGGCGCACGCGGATGCCGTTCTTCTTGAGCGCCGGCAGCTGGATGGCCAGCTGCACGAACACGCCCAGCGGGTTGCCGAACGCGATGATGTACAGCGCGAGCTCCTGGTTCTGCGGCGCCACGACGGCGTACAGCACGAAGGTCGTGATGACGATGACGTTGTTCGCCACGGGCGCGATGGACGACCAGAGGTAGTCGCGATTGGCGTTGAGCAGGCCCGATACGATAGCGGTGGCGCCGTACATCACGATCTGTATCGCGAAGAACTGGAAGAAGAACACCGACTGGGCCATCTCGTTCTGGTCGGAGTAGAAGCTTTGCGTGTAGATGGCCACGCTGGGGAAGGCCATGCACAGCGCCGACACCACGCCGAGGAACAGCACCACGATGGTGAGCAGGTTCGACGCGTAGCGGTTGGAGGCGTCGCGCCCGAGCTTCTTCTTCACCGACATATATACCGGAAGGAATGCCGTGACCAGCATGCCGCCCACCACCAGTTCGTACAGCTGGTTCGGCAGGTTGTTCGCCACCTGGTAGGAGCTCGACAGCAGGGTGGATCCCAGCGCGAAGGCCATGACCCAGGTGCGGGCGAAGCCGGTGATGCGCGAGAGCATGGTGCATATGCTCATGAGCGCCGCCGACGATCCGACGGCGGACGTGGCATCCTCGGGCTCGGGCTGCTCGACGCGGGCGAGCGTGCGGTCGGTGCCGGCGTGCTTGCTGATGATGGGCAGCTCCGAGGTCGATCCGGGGAACGCGGCGCGCTCGGCGCGCGAGCTGGGCATCGCCGGGGCGACGCGTGCGCGCTCGCGCTCGCGCGGGTCGGGCGTCGAAGGCTCGAAGGGGTCGCGGGGCGGGGTGGTGCGATCGGGGCCGGCGTGGCGGCCGCCGATGTGGATCTCGGAGGTTTCCCCCGGCGCGGCCGCGCGCAGGCGGGCCTTCGCGCTGGCGGGGTCGAGCCGTGGCTGCGGCTTGGGGACGACCTGCTGGGCCACGGCCGCCGCGATGACGGTGCGGTCGAGGCCGGCGTGGCGGCCGCCCACTTTGATTTCCGACGTGGAGCCCGGGTCGGCCGCGCGCACGTGGGTGCGCTGGGGACGCAGAGGCGCAGCGGCGGGCTGCTCGGGTGCCGGTTCGGCAACGCGCGTGTGTTGAGCTCGTGCGAGCTTGTCGGACATGGACGGACGCTTCCTCATGCTTCGGATATAATGGCCCCATCATAGCAAACCCGGAAAGAAGACCTTCATGCACATCCTCATCGTACGCAATAATTCCAACTCGCAAGCGGTGGACGCATCGCTGCTGCTCGCGACGTACCTTGCGACGCAGGGCCTCGAGTATACGCTGGTCGATTCGTCCGATCTCTCGTGCCGCTGCGACCACGACGGCGTGAACGCGGCGCTGGCTGCGGGCGTCGAGATGACGGTGGTGCTCGGCGGCGACGGAACCATCCTGCGCACCGCGCGCCAGATCGGCACGTCGGGCGTGCCCATCCTCGGCATCAACTTCGGGCGGTTGGGCTTCCTGGCGAACTCGAGCGACGACGGCGTGATCGCCATCGTATCGTCCGCGCTGGCCGGCGACGTGGTGGCCGAGCAGCGCACGAACCTCCGCATCGACGTGGTGTGCGAGGGCGAGGTCGACCCGTGGGACGACGACAGCGATGCGGCCGTGCCCGACTTCGACGATCCTGCGCGCACGTTCTTCGCGCTCAACGAGCTGGCCGTGACGCGCGGCGCGAACGGCCGCATCATCGACTTCGGCTTAAGCATCTCGGGCGACCACATCGCCGACATGCGCGGCGACGGCCTGGTGGTGGCCACGGCCACCGGCTCGACGGCCTACGCGCTGTCGGCGGGCGGGCCGCTCGTGGCGCCCGGCTTCAACGGCCTCGTGGCCGTGCCGCTGGCGCCGCACACGCTGCACTCGCGCGCCATCGTGACGGCGGCCAACGACGTGGTGGAGATGGACCTGTCGCTCAACCGCGACCCCCGCGAGGCCACCCTGTTCGCCGACGGCGAGCTGCTCACGTTCGACGCGCCGGTGAAGCGCGTCTACGTCGCCCGCGGCACCGCCCCCACCACGCTGCTGCGCTACCAGCGCGAAGGCTTCTACGAACACGCCGCGAAGGTGTTCTTCTAAGCCTTCGCGCCCTGTGAGCCCATTCGCCCCAAACACACGCTCGAAGAGCGTCAAGCGTGTGTTTGGGGCGAATGGGCGCGTTCGGCAGGGTCGGCGACGCTATTCGTTTAGGTTTTCGACGGCGAATATTTGAGCTGACGAGGATCGAGAGCGCGTAAGACGGCGTTCCGTCCGGGCTACTTCGTTGCTTTGGGGAATGCCGTAGCGTTTGAGGAGACGCGCGAACGAGGCTGCGTCCATCACGTCTTTGTACGAGAATCGCACGATTGGCATGTTGTACAACGTGAGCTGCGATTCGCGATGCTGCTCGTCGGCGAGCACGCGCAGCGACGTCCTGTTGCCTCGCATCGATTCGTCCTCGTATTTCTGCATGCCATCGAACTCGCCCATGACGTGGCTGCCGTCGAGGCGCGTCCAGAGAAAGTCAACGCGAAAGGTTCGCCTGCGATCCAGGGGCCGGGGAAGGACAACCTGGAGCTGGGGAATCTCAAAACCTTGCTGTATCATCGTCGCGCGGGCGATGGACTCGCCGCCGCTTTCGCTGCGCGCGTCGGCGTATAGCATCGTCCTGACGGCCTTGTTCGCCCCGGGGAGGTTTCCGCCTATTCGTTTGAAGCGGGAAACGAACGAGCTGGGCCTTTCTCCGCTGAGCCGCAGCGCTCCGTCGGCGGTGGCCAAAGCTTGCCCGAAGTTCTCAGTGCGCATGCAGTCGAATACGGTTCGGGTCAGCGAGGTGACTCGAAGGCCTTGCACGACGACGGGGCGGTCGTTATCGACGATGTGCCATGCGACGATTCCCGAAGACGAGGTTCGGTTCGCCTTCGATGTGGCGACATGCACGGTTTGCAGGCTCTCGAAGGCTACGGGCAGCCCGAATGCGATGGCGGCCGACTCGCGGCAGAACGTCCAATGCGGATGAAGGTTCTGCATGGTGCGCAACACGTGAAGCGCTTGCTGGGGCTTCGCAAGGGCGTGCCAGTACGGGCTTCGCGCGTACATGCCCCGAGCCGGACGGACGGCTTTTTCCTGTTCAAGCTGCCGCCTGAGGCTTTCCCTGATGCGGGGGCTGGACGGGACGAGACAAATCTGCTCGCGTTCGGCATGCGAGAAGAGGCGAGCAAGCTCGGCATCGTTGGTTCTGCCCATGATACGAGTCACCACCCTTCGCCTCCGTACGGCGTGTCGCCTATTGTCTCATGCTCGATGAATCGATTTCAACGATGCGCGAAGATGCCCTCCCAAGTTACACTTTCGCCCCAAACACACGCTTGGAGCCCTCCCGGCGTGTATTTGGGGCGAATCTTGGTTGTCGGAGACGTTCACAGCCACAAGCGGTAGGCGACGGCGGGGTCGTAGTCGATGAGTTGCAGGCAGAAGTCGGACGGGTCGAGGTCGTCGAACGCGTTCTGGTCCTTGAGGACGTTCTTGTTGACCTTGAACGGCAGGATGATCTCGACCGATTCGCCGGGTTCGACTGCGTCTTGTCCCGACCTGTATATCTCGTTCGCGAAGTAGTACGCGTCGTCCAGGCGCGCGCCCGCGCCGAGGCTGTCGTCGATGTAGTCGAGGTTCTCGCCCCATAGGGAGAAATTATGCATGGGGAAATCGTGCTGCAGGTTGATCGCTTCGGACGAGACGTTGGCGACTGAGACGGTCACCGCGACGAGCTTACTGCTTTCGTAGGCGGGGTAGTAGGTTCCGGCGTACTCGGGATACCAGTCGGCGAAGCTCTTGGCCGAGATCACCTTGATCTGGCTCACGGACAGGTCGAAATCCGGAACGTCGTATTCCCATTCGCCCGCCTCTTTCCAGGCTTCTTCTATCTCAGACGGTATTGCCCGCTCTATCTCTTCCGGCCTGCCGTTGTAGGCTATTCCCTGCGTGATGCCGTGGGCTTTCAGCGTGGAGCCGGGCGCGAGGTCTACGATCTCGCTTGCGGCGTACCCGGTCTCGGAATAGAGCCCGTCGCCGATGCGGGGCTCGGGCTCGTGCGGCGTCCCCGGGATATAGCGTCCCACGAACCAACCCATGACGAGCGCGATGGCGATCAGGCAGACGGTTCCAATGGTGATGCGAACGCTTCGCGTGTTCTTCATGACAGCCTCCTCAAGTTGGCGACGATCGGCGGCGATGGCCGATTCGATTCGAGCCGAACCTATCATCGTCCGCCGCGTTGCCGCAACGGTGATTTATTTCACCCCTGCGCTGATCTGGGTTGCATGCTATCGTGAGTTGCAGTGGGGAAGCAAGAAGGCGCGCGGGATGCGAAGGGAAATCGGCATGGCGGATATCATAGCAACGACGATGATTCTCGTAAGTGTGAGTGTGACGTTTTGCGCCGGATGCTACGCCGTAGCCCATGCCGCATACTTTAACGAGCCGTCCAGGGCGGATCTGCTGCTCGCGTTTTATCGGGTCGTCGTTTTCGCCGGAGCGGTCGTGGGGTGCCTAGCTTTCAGCGAGGCGTACGGCAATGCCGCATCCGCCGTGTTCGCGGTCATTCTATGCGGATGCTCAATAGCCGTGGGCTCGTTCCTGAACAAAACATGGGGTCGAGAAGAGGACGTCGAGCGGCAGAGGATCGAGGAGCTGCGTGCGCTCGTCGATCGGTATCGGGAGGGGGAGGACTCCGTCGAGGCCCGGTGTGCGCGGGCGGCGCGGACGTTCGATCTGACGCGGCGCGAGGAGGAGGTTCTGGCCTTGCTGCTGGAGGGGCGCACGCGCTCCGAGATCGCGCGCGAGCTGTACGTGTCGGGCGATACGGTGAAGACGCATATTCGGAACCTGTACCGCAAAACGGGCGTGGCGGGGAAGGACGAGCTCGTCGAGGCGATGGGCGTGCAAGGCTGACCCGATCCCTTCCTGGTATTCAATACCTCGTCAGAGGATAATGGATACTGCCTGATCATATGGGTGAAACTATCATCGATTGAAAAAAATTGAAGCGGCTCCAAATATTCCTTCCAACGCCATTGACTTGCCATCTCCCGTGGCGTATCTTAGCTAACTAAGTTCCCATGTTTATAACACGGGGGCTTCCGTAAAAGGGGTACAGTACGTATGAGCGAGCAAGAGACGACGAGCACGCAGAGCCTTCCAGTAGACGATGTCGAACCGAACACCTCCCAGCATCAGACGGGCAGCGAAAACGCCGCCGATGGTGCCGTGCAGGGGCAGGGTTCCGACATACCTTCTGATCCGGTGTCTGCTTCGACCGCAACCGATACCGGGGCTTCCAAAACCACGTCATCCGCTTCAAACGCCGCAGCCGAAGTTGCCAAGAAAACCGGCAAGATCCTCGGCATGTCCAAGCACGTGTTCGCCGGCCTCGTGGCCGTCGTCGCCGTGTCCGCCGCGGTGGTGGCGGGCGTCGTGCTGACGCAGCAGCCCGCGCTAGAGGATTGGTACGACTCGAACGCCGCGCAAGGCCAGTTCGAGGGCAAGTCGAAGGAAGAGATCCAGGCGGCGCTCAACGAGGAAGTCGCCAAGGGCATGATGAACATCTCCATCGCGGCGTCCATCACGTTCGCCGACGGCTCGTCCGAGGGCGAGGCGCGCATCGAGAACATCGCCGCGAACCCGATGGACCAGAAGGTCGTCATCACGTTGAAAGACTCGGGCGAGACGGTGTACGAATCCGCCGCCATCGCGCCCGATCAGCATATTCAAACGATCAAACTCACGAAGGATCTCGATCCTGGCGAATACGCCGCCGTTGCCACGTTCACCGGCTACGACCGCGAGACGCACAAGCAAACCGGCCAAGCGGCCGCTGAAATTGTTTTGAACGTGGAAGGCTAAGTGGCCTTCAACGAAGAAGATAGGTTGAGCATATCCGGTAACGTAAGGGCACGTTAGAAAGGGAAAGACCATGAGTAAGATGACGAATTTGAAAAAGAGCGTCGTAGGTGTATGCGCAGCAACGATGCTGGCCGGAATGTGCGCCGTGCCGGCGTTCGCAGCGGCGGGAGACGTTGATGCGGATGGTAACGGTACTACGACGGTGAAAGCTACAGTGGATACGCAGTTGTCGGTGACGGTTCCCACTGAGCTGACTGCCTCCGTCGAAAGCGACGGTACGCTTACATATGCAAACAACGCTGCTTTATTGAATAAAAGCCAGCTTGCTCCCGTTCATGTCTCCGCCGTTTCGGTGACTGACAAAGAGGGTGTTTTGGTAGCCAAGACCGCTTTCGATGCCGCGTCGGGTAATAACCAGGCATGGACTGAGGTTACGCCGAATGGCAAAGCCGCTTCAGTGCTAGATTTGAAGGGTTCTTTCGTGGCTTCATCGGATTGGAACATTGCTGCCGCTACAGGCTCTACTGACGATGACGCCGGAAAGCTCCCTGTGACGTTTGCTGGCAAGATTAAGAATCCTTCCGCAACGGGCGAAATCAATATCTACGATATCGTTTGGACTGTTGAGTTTGGCGCGACGGCCTAATATCTTTCTTGTAGAGGAAGGAATGTGGCTTCCACGCTATTATGACGAAGCCGACATCACATAGCATCGCATCGCGGAAAGCCGCACCCCTTACGGGTGCGGCTTTCGCGCTTTGTTTGCTGCTGGTGTTCGGGTTGCTGTGGCCGGTGCCGGTTTCGTTTGCGGCTGAGGAGGCCGAGGCGCCGGCTGGCGACGTCGACAACGTGGTCGTCGAGACCCCTGCGCCGAGCGAGCCTGCCGCCAAGCCCGAGCCTCAACCTCAGCCCGACTCCCAGCCCGAGCCGACCGTCCCGGAGACCCCCGTCGCTCCCGAGCCCGAGTACGAGAACGCGTGGGCCATCGGCGCGGACGAGGCATCGTCGGTGGTGGCGGAGCTGTGGGCCGACGGGACGTTCGTGGTCGACGGGGCGGGGGAGACGGTCGCGTTCGACGACGTCGAGGACGTCCCCTGGCTGGTGGCAGGCGTGGCCGACGACATCGAGCGCGTGATCTTCGCCGACAAGGTGGAAGCGTCGAGCTTGGCGCATTGGTTCGAGGGATGCTCGAACTTGCGCGAGGTCGCGAACGTGCCCGCCGACGTCGAGGATATGACGCGCGCGTTCTACGATTGTCCGAAACTCGTCGAGCTTCCCGACGAATTCGCGTTCGCCGACGAGGCGGTCACCGAGGCGTGCTTCGGGTTCGAGGATCCGGCCGAAACGCTGCTGACCACGGTGTATCGCGGCGCGGACGAGAACGTGCTGGCGTATGCGTGGGAGCTCGACGGGCGCGAGCTCGTGAATCCCGATGCGCCGGAGCCGCCGGCGGCCGAGGAGCCGCAGGACCCCGTCGAATCCGAAACGCCCGAAGACGCCGAGAACGCCGAGGATCCCAACGCCACGAAAGACCCCGATGCTCCCGCAGACGAACCTGCGGAGCAGCCGGCGGACGAACGTGCCGACGAGCTGGCGAACGCGCCCGCCGAAGAGACGCCCGCTCCCGACGCGGCCCCCGAGCCGGAACCCGAACCTGCACCCGCACCCCAAGAGGAAGCCCAGGTCAACATCACCGTCCCCTCGTCGGTGGCCATGATGCTGAACGCCGAAGGCGACAACACCGCCCTCATCCCCGTCGCGGCGGCGAACCGCTCGGAGCGCAGCGTCGCCATCATCGGCGCACGCCTCAAGCGCGCGAGCCAGGACCTGCCGGGCGGCTCGTGGTCGCTCACCACGGAAAGCGGCTCCACGACGTTCGTGGAGGACGCGCGCTTCACGCCGCTGGGCCTGGAAGTGACGTTCGACCGGCCGGTGATCCTCGCGGCGGGCGACGAGAGCACGATGCTCGTCTGGCACGGCACGTTCACCGACTACGGTATGAAGCAGCTGGTGGGCGCCGCGGTGGACGCGGGCGACGAGGGATTCGCCTACGGCTCGATGATCTGGATCGTCGCCGCAGCATAACGATCCGACGTTTGTCGCGTGCGAAGTCCTTGAGTTTTGCACCCTGTTGGCATCGAAAACCCCTTAAAAATGACGAGTCCGCGAGTTATGCACCCTGCGGTGAGGGCGTTTCGACCTATTGGCGCAATCCGACGACGTGTCATCAGGTCTTATGCAAACCTGCTGCGCTCAAGTTCGTCTTTGGATGGCGCACGGACGTGTCAACGGGGTGCATAACTCAAGGACTCGGCCACCTTGGACGCGGGCATGGTAGAGAGCCGCCTTGCGACAAGGCTGCTCTCATAAAACCGGCGGCATCGCCTTTACTTGTGGTAGTACCGGTGCTGCTCGTACTTCGGCTCGCAGCAGACGTTGATGCCGAGCGTGCGGTAGAGCTTCTCGTCGGTGGCCGACAGGATCACGCTGAAGAACGCGTCGCATCCGCGTAGGTCGTTCACGTGGTCGATGAGCTTGGCCGCCAGCGGGTCGGTGGCGGAGCTGATGGACAGCGCGATGAGCGTCTCGTCGGAGTGCAGGCGCGGGTTGCGGCTGTGCAGCTGGTCGGTCTTCAGGCGGCAGATGGGCGTGATGGCCTCGTCGCTGATCACGTCGATGTCGTCGTCCACGCCGGCCACGCCCTTGAGCGCGTTCATCAGCAGCGACGACGCGGCGCCCAGCAGCGTGGACGTCTTGCCCGTCACCACGGTGCCGTCGGGCAGCACCATCGCGCCGGCCGGGCCGCCGGTGGTCTCCTCCTTCAGCAGCGCCGCCGAGCGCGCGGGCGACAGGCTCGCGTTCACGCCGGCCTGGTTCATGAGCAGCTCGAGGCGCTCCATGCGCTCCTGGCCCACGCCGAGGCGCTTCACCTCCACCGCGGTCTGGAAGTAGCGGCGCACGATCTCCATCTTGGCGGCATCGCGCACGGCGTCGTCGTCGACGATGGCGTTGCCGGCCATGTTCACGCCCATGTCGGTGGGCGACTGGTACGGGCTCGTGCCCGAGATGCGCTCCATCATGGCCTTGAGCACAGGGAATATCTCCACGTCGCGGTTGTAGTTGACGGTGGTCTTTCCGTAGGCTTCGAGGTGGAAGGGATCGATGGTGTTCGCGTCGTCGAGGTCGACCGTGGCCGCCTCGTAGGCGATGTTCACGGGGTGCTTGAGCGGCAGGTTCCACACGGGGAACGTCTCGTACTTCGCGTAGCCGGCGGCGATGCCGCGCTCGTGCTCGTGGTACAGCTGCGACAGGCAGGTAGCCATCTTGCCCGATCCGGGGCCGGGCGCCGTCACCACCACGAGGGGGCGCGTCGTTTCCACGTACTCGTTCTTGCCGTAGCCCTCGTCGCTGACGATGTGGTCGATGTCGTAGGGGTAGCCGGCGATGGGGTAGTGCAGGTAGCTCTTGATGCCGAGGCTCTCGAGGCGGCGGCGGAACGCGCCGGCCGAAGGCTGGTTCGCGTAGTGCGTGATCACCACGCCGCTCGTGGCGAAGCCCATGGAGCGGAAGATGTCCATGAGGCGCAGCACGTCCTCGTCGTAGGTGATGCCCAGATCGCCGCGCACCTTGCTCTTCTCGATGTCGTTGGCGTTGATGGCGATGATCACCTCGACGTCGTCCACGAGGCTCTTGAGCATGCGGATCTTGGAGTCGGGCTCGAAGCCGGGCAGCACGCGCGCGGCGTGGTAGTCGTCGAACAGCTTTCCGCCGAATTCCAGGTAGAGCTTGCCGCCGAACTGGTCGATGCGGTTGCGGATATGCTCTGCTTGGAGCGCGATGTACTTGTCGTTGTCGAATCCAGTGCGCATGGAATCCCTCTTCTTCTTCGAACCGTTTTGCTCTAGCACTAATGCGATAGCATACCACGATACCGGGCGAACCCGCCCCAAACCATCAGCTGTACAGAGCGGCGTAGGGACGCGAGGTGAGGGGGCGGATGCGGACGAAGCTGCGGCCGGTCGCGTCCACCTCGCGGCCGAGCTCGCGCGCGAAGCGGCGGTTGTATTCGCCCAGCAGGTCGGCCAGCAGCGCGCGGTCGGCCTCGTCGACGGGCTCCTGCACGAGGCCGGGCTGCACGTCTTCCGGCGCGATGGGGAGCCGGAGGTAGATGATGCCGCCGTGCATGCCCGTGGCCAGGTAGGGCCCGGGGCAGCCGAGCAGCGCGATGACGCCGCCGGCCAGGTACTCGCCGAGGAAGCTGCCCGCATCGCCGCCGACGACGATGGCGGGCCGCTTCCCCTCGAACTGCTTCATGTGGATGCCCACGCGCCAGCCGCAGCCGTCGCGCACGAAGATGCGCCCGCCCCGCATGCCGTAGCCCGCCGCGTCGCCGCAGCGCCCGTGGACGACGATGCGGCCGTCGTTCATCGTGTTGCCGATCTGGTCCTGGGCGTTGCCGAACACCTCGACGTCCCCGCCGTCCAGGTAGCAGGCCATGTCGTTGCCCGGCACGCCGTGGATGGCCAGCCGCTTGCCCCGCGGCAGCGCGCAGCCCAGGTAGCGCTGGGCGAACGCCTCGCGCACCTCCACGGCGTCGGCGCGCTCGAGGGCCGCGCGCACCAGCTCGTTCGCCTCGGTGAAATGCCCGGTGCCCAGCGTCACCGTCTCCGCGGGCTCCGCCGCGCCCGCGGCCATCCGCGCCGTTTGCGCTTCCATCGCCGTTCCTCCCATGCGCGCTCCTTCCGTCGCCATCGCCGTCACGCCCCCGCGTGCTTCACGCCGAGGATGTCCAGCTCGCGATCGGTGAGGCCGATGCCGCGCAGCATGAGGCGGTTGCCGCGCAGGCTGTCGATGGCGTTGATGCCCATGCCGCCCATCATCTCCTGTATCTCGCGGTTCCACGCGCGCACGAGGTTCACCACGCGCCGCGCGCCCTCCTCGGGGTCCAGCCGCTTCGTCAGCTCGGGCCGCTGCGTGGCGATGCCCCAGTTGCACGTGCCGCTGGCGCAGTCCTGGCACTGGTGGCACCCGAGCGCGATGAGGGCCGCCGAGGCGCAGTACACCGCGTCGGCTCCCAGCGCCACGGCGCGCACCACGTCGGCCGAGGAGCGGATGGACCCGCCGGCCACGAGACTCACCCGCGAGCGGATGCCCTCGTCGCGCAGCCGCTGGTCCACCGCCGCCAGCGCCAGCTCGATGGGGATGCCCACGTTGTCGCGGATGCGCGTCGGGGCCGCGCCCGTGCCGCCGCGGAAGCCGTCGATCACGATGACGTCAGCGCCGGCGCGGGCGATGCCCGACGCGATGGCCGCCACGTTGTGCACGGCGGCGATCTTCACGGCCACGGGCTTGGCGTAGCGGGTTGCCTCCTTGAGCGAGAAGACGAGCTGGCGCAGGTCCTCGATAGAATAGATGTCGTGGTGGGGCGCCGGCGAGATGGCGTCGGTGCCCTGCGGGATCATGCGGGTGCGCGACACCTCCTCGTCGATCTTCTCGCCCGGCAGGTGCCCGCCGATGCCGGGCTTGGCGCCCTGGCCGATCTTGATCTCGATCATCGCGCCGACGTTGAGGTAGCGCACGTCCACCCCGAAGCGCCCCGAGGCCACCTGCACGACGGCGTGCGCGCCGAAGCGCTCGAGGTCGCGATGCAGGCCGCCTTCGCCCGTGTTGAAGCACGTGCCCAGCTCCTGCGCGGCCATGGCGAGCGACATCTGGGCGTTCAGCGAGACGGAGCCGAAGCTCATCGCCGAGAACATGAGGGGCACGTCGAGCTTGATCTGGGGCGGCATCTTCGTCAGGACGGTGTGCGAGCGCTCGTCCACCTCGAGCGCCTCAGGGCGGCTTCCCAGGAACACGCGCGTCTCCATGGGCTCGCGCAAGGGGTCGATGGAGGGGTTCGTCACCTGGCTCGCGTTGAGCAGCAGGCGGTCCCAGTAGAGGGGGTAGGGCTGCGGGTTGCCCATGGACGACAGCAGCACCGCGCCCGTCTGGGCCTGTTTGGCGATGTCCTGCATCGCGGAGAGCGTCCAGTTGTTCGAGCCGTTTCCCACCTGGGGCCATGCGGTTATGGCGAGCGCCTGGACGGGGCACGTGACCACGCAGCGTTGGCAGTTCACGCAGCGCGCGTGGTCGGCCCGCAGGCGGCCGCGCTCGTCGTCTGCGCGGTGCACCCCGTTCGCGCACGACCGCTCGCACACGCCGCAGCGCACGCATTGGTCCGGGTCGCGCAGCACTTTATAGCGTGGAAGCAGATAATCGAGCATGGCGTCACGCCTCCTTTCGGTCGTCGAGCCGCACGACGAAGGGCACGCCGCCTTCGATCGAGCGCACGTTCTCCACGTCGGGGCACACGATCTCGATGGCCGCCTGCTCGGAGGCGAGGTAGACCATGCTGCCCTTCTCGCCCGCCATGAGCGCGCGCAGCTTCAGGCGGTCGTTGAGCGCGAGCAGCCCCTCGTCCGAGCCGAGGATCACCGACATGGGGCCGTTGACCAGCGCGCTCGCGTACACGCAGCGCAGCGCCTCCTCGTAGGCGGCGCGCTCGGGCTCCATCCGGTCGATGGCGTCCCAGGCCGGCGCGCACATGATGCGCGCCGCGGTTTCCCGCGAGAAGCCGTGGCGGCGGATGAGCAGGTCGAACAGGTACGTGATGACCTCGGTGTCGGTCTGCAGGGCGCAGTCGTAGCCGAACTGCTCGACGTAGCGGCGGTTCGCGTCGTAGCTGGATATCTCGCCGTTGTGCACGACGGACCAGTTCAGCAGCGTGAACGGATGCGCGCCGCCCCACCAGCCGGGCGTGTTCGTGGGGAAGCGCCCGTGCGCCGTCCACAGCCACGCCCGGTAGTCCTCGATGCGGTAGAACGCGCCGATGTCCTCGGGATAGCCCACGCCCTTGAACGCGCCCATGTCCTTGCCGGAGGAGGCGACGAACGCACCGGGAACGGCAGCGTTGATGTGGAAGACGTGGCGCATGGTGTGCTCGGCCTCGTCGAAGCCGTCCGCTCCGGGCGGGGCCGGCGGCGGCGCGAGGAAGTAGCGCCAGATGTCGGGCGGGTTCTCGATGCCCGGCACGCGCTCGGTGGGGATGCGCTCCTGCTTCTCCACGACGAAGTGCTCGTCGAGGTACGCCTCGGTCCGCGCGCGGGATTCGCGCGCCTCGTACATAATATGGAACGCGTGCAGCTCTCGGTACTCCGGGTAGATGCCGTAGGCGGCGAACCCGCCTCCCAGGCCGTTGCTGCGATCGTGCATGAGCGCGATCGAGGCGAGGATGTCGCTGCCGTCGTGGCGCGCGCCGCTGCGGTCCATGATGCCGGCGATGGCGCATCCCGACGGTATTCTGACGTTCCCCTCGCGCAGGCTGGCGCGCTGCTCCATGGCTCGTACTCCTCGTCTCGGGTGTCTGACCTGCACCAAGGACCCCGCGCGCTCGGAGGTGCGAAGGGCGCGCAAGGATGGAGGTCCGAGTTGGCGCGTCGCCCTTGCCTGCGCGTGGGGCCCTTGGATGGCTCTACGGTACCGCGCGAATGTTTCCGCCGCATGCGCGCCGCGTTTCGGTTGTGTTTCGGGTCGGCACGCGCGGCGCGGCCCGCCCCGCATCGACGTTGCAGGCCTGTTAAATCACGCGTCGGGAGGGCTCCTGCGGGCGCGCGGGGCGGTATGATCGCGACGATGGCGGAAGCGGCGGGAGAACGCCGGAAAGGAACGGGATGCGCTCATGGAACTCGAATTCGCCAAACTGCACGGGTTGGGCAACGACTTCGTGGTCGTGGACGATCGGGCGCGTGCGATCGAGCTGACGGGCGCGCAGGTGCGGCGCCTGTGCGACCGCCATATCGGCGTCGGGGCCGACGGCGTGATCCTCGTGCGCCCCTCCGACGACCCTGCGTGCGCGGCCTACATGCACTACCTCAACGCCGACGGCACGCTCGCGCAGATGTGCGGCAACGGCGTGCGCTGCTTCGCGAAGTACCTCGTGGATCGCGGGATCGTGCCGTCGGATGCGCGCGAGCTCGTGGCCGGCACGCTGTCCGGGCCGAAGCCGATCGGCTTCGAGGCGGACGGCGACGGCAGGCTCGTGCGCGCCACGGTGGACATGGGCGCGCCGACGCTCGACCCGGCGGCGGTGCCGGTGCGCGCGGCCGCCAACGCCGTGAGCGCGCAGGGTGAGGAGTACGTGCGCGACGCGCCGCTCGCCTCGCCCTGGGGGACGTTCCGCTTCACGTGCGTGTCGATGGGCAACCCGCATGCCGTGTGTTTCGTCGACGACTGGGGCGCCCTCGCCGACGAGCTGTTCGCCGACTCGTCCGACAAGCGTCTCGCCACGTTCGACGTGGGCCGGGTAGGCGCGTTCTTCGAGGCGCACGAGCTGTTCCCGGAAAAGGCGAACGTCGAGTTCGCCACGGTCGGCCCGCAGGGCCTCGCGATGCGCGTGCACGAGCGCGGTTGCGGCGAGACGCTGGCCTGCGGCACGGGGGCGTGCGCGGTGCAGGTGGCCGCGTCGCTCACCGGGCGCGCCGGCTGCGAGAACGACGTGGAGCTGCGCGGCGGCGTCCTGCACATCGCCTGGGGCGACGACGGCCGCGTTCGGATGACCGGCCCCGCAGAGGAGAGCTTCGCGGGAAGGACGGTGGTCGCATGAGGACGGCGACCCGCCTCGATCATATGGCCCCGTACCTGTTCGCGCAGATCGACGCGAAGCGCGATGCGCTGCGGGCGCGCGGCGTCGACGTCATCTCGCTCGGCATCGGCGACCCCGACCTGCCCACGCCCGCGCACATCGTGGACGCGATGGAGGCGGCCGTCCGCGACCCGCAGAACCACCGGTACCCCGACTACGCCGGGTCCGACGCCTACCGCGCGGCGTGCGCGTCGTGGATGGAGCGCCGCTTCGGGGTGGAGGTCGACCCGCAGCGCGAGGTGCTCGCGCTCATCGGCAGCAAGGAGGGCATCGCGCACCTTTGCACCGCCTTCCTCGATCCGGGCGACTACGTGCTGGCGCCCTCCATCGGCTATCCCGTGTACGCGGGCGGCGCCACGCTGGCCAGCGCGAACGCCCACTTCATGCCCATGCGCGAAGGGGACGGGTTCCTCGCCGACTTCTCGCAGGTGCCCGACGAGGTGCTGGCGCGCGCGAGGATCATGTTCCTGGGCTACCCGAACAACCCCACGGGCGCCTGCGCCACCGAGGAGTACTTCGACCGCGCCATCGCGTTCTGCCTCGAGCACGACCTGCTGCTCGCGCACGACAACGCCTACTGCGACATCTGCTTCGACGGCTACCGTGCGCCCTCCATCTTGGAGCGCCCGCGCGCGCGGGAGTGCTGCATCGAGTTCTTCAGCCTGTCGAAGTCCTACAACATGACGGGCTGGCGCATCGCCTTCGCCTGCGGCAACGAGCGGGCGGTGGGCGCGCTGGGCACGGTGAAGAACAACCTGGACTCGGGCCCGTTCACGGCCGTGCAGGATGCGGCCGTCGCCGCGCTTGCCGGCAGCCAGGACTGCGTGGCCGAGCTGTGCGCGCTCTACGAGCGTCGGCGCAACCTCGTGGTGGACGCGTTGCGCTCCATCGGGATGGAGTGCGCCGTGCCGAAGGCGACCATTTACGTGTGGGCGAAGGTGCCCGCCGGCGAGACGTCCGCGTCGTTCGCGACGAGGCTGCTGGAGCGGGCGCACGTGATCGTGACCCCCGGCAGCGGTTACGGCCCCGGCGGCGAAGGCTACGTCCGCATCTCGCTGACCACGCCCGACGACCGGTTGCTGGAAGCCGCCCGGCGCATGAAGGCGGCGATGTAGGCCCTCGCCGCCCCGCGTGCCGCGCCGCCCCGCGTGCCGCGCCGCCCCGCGTCCCGCCCGCTGCGGGGGTCGCGCGCCGCCTGCGGCCGCCTAATGTTTCAAGCAGGTGAAATCACCCGATCGGCGCAGCCGCGCGCCGGGCGCTTTCGTACAATAAAACGACGTTGGGACGGAAGGTCGCTCGGCGTGCATCGGGCGTTTCTCCTGCCCGCACCGGAAGAGCATCGCGCGAAAAGGAGAACCATGGCCAAGCACATCTTCGTCACCGGCGGCGTCGTCTCATCGCTCGGGAAGGGCATCACGGCCGCGTCGCTCGGCCACCTGCTCAAGGCGCGCGGGTACAAGGCGACCATGCAGAAGATGGACCCGTACCTCAACGTCGACCCGGGCACCATGTCGCCCTTCCAGCACGGCGAGGTGTTCGTGACCGAAGACGGGCACGAGGGCGATCTCGACCTGGGGCATTACGAGCGCTTCATCGACGAGAACCTCACGCGCGAGTCCAACTTCACGCAGGGCTCCGTCTACCAGAGCCTCATCGCGCGCGAGCGCCGCGGCGACTACCTGGGCGGCACGGTGCAGGTCATCCCGCACGTCACCGAGGCCATCAAGGCGCGCCTGCGCCGCATCGCCGAGACGACCGGCGCCGACATCGTCATCTCGGAGATCGGCGGCACCGTCGGCGACATCGAGTCGCTTCCCTTCATCGAGGCCGCGCGCCAGTTCAAGAAGGAGCTGCCGTACGGCGACGTGCTGTTCGTGCACGTGACGCTTGTGCCCTACATCGCCGCCGCCCACGAGGTGAAGACGAAGCCCACGCAGCATTCGGTGAAGGAGCTGCGTTCCATCGGCGTGCAGCCCGACTTCATCGTGTGCCGTTCGGACCACGAGATAGAGGCCGCGGTGCGCGAGAAGATCGCGCTGTTCTGCGACGTACGGCCCGACGAGGTGCTGGCCTGCACCGACGCACCGTCCATCTACGAGGTGCCGCTCGGCCTGCACGAGCAGCGCTTCGACGAGATGGTGCTCGACCGCTTCGGCCTCGAGCGGCGCGCGATCGACCTCGCGCCCCTGCGCTCGTTCCTCGCCGCGGCGGACGGCTGCGAGGGGGAGGTGGACGTCGCCGTGGTGGGGAAGTACGTGAGCCTGCCCGACGCGTACCTGTCGGTCATCGAGGCGCTCGGGCACGCGGGCGTGCGCCGCGGCCGTCGCGTGAACGTGCACCTCGTGGATGGCGAGGAGCTGTCGGACGGCAACGCGGACGAGGTGCTGGGCGGCATGGACGGCATCCTCGTGCCGGGCGGCTTCGGCCAGCGCGCGTTCGAGGGCAAGATCGCCGCCGCCCGCTACGCGCGCGAGCGGGGCGTTCCCTACCTGGGCATCTGCCTGGGGCTGCAGGCCGCCGTATGCATGTTCGCGCGCGACGCGGCCGGCATGCCCGGCGCCACGTCCGCCGAGTTCGACGCCGAGGCCGCCTATCCCGTCGTCGACCTCATGCCCGAGCAGCAGGACGTGGAGGACAAGGGCGGCACCATGCGCCTGGGGGCGTACCCGTGCAAGGTGACGCCGGGCACCCGGGCGTTCGAGGTCTACGGTGAAGCCGTTATATATGAGCGGCATCGTCATCGTTATGAGGTGAACAACGCGTTTCGCGAGCGCCTCGTCGAGGCGGGGCTCGCGGTGTCGGGCACGTCGCCCGACGGGCGGCTCGTCGAGATGGTGGAGCTGCCCGGCCACCCGTGGTTCGTTGCCAGCCAGGGCCATCCCGAGTTCAAGAGCCGTCCCACGCGCCCGCATCCGCTGTTCTGCGGTTTCGTGAACGCGGCCGCCGACCGTCGCGGGTGAGCGGGTGAGGAAGGCCGAAGGCGTGCTATCCTGTGAACTATATCATGCAGGTGGTTCGGCGGAGGAGCCCCGGATGTTTCACGT
Organism: Eggerthella hominis; assembly: GCF_014287365.1. Lineage (NCBI taxonomy): Bacteria > Bacillati > Actinomycetota > Coriobacteriia > Eggerthellales > Eggerthellaceae > Eggerthella > Eggerthella hominis. The sequence continues at coordinate 44,728 of NZ_JACOOA010000005.1, read as the reverse complement.
GAAACATCCGTTCGGTGCTCCATGGCGGTGCGACGACGAGGGTGGCGGATGGACGAGCTGTATCGAGAGTACCTGGCATATCTGCGCGTCGAGAGGGGTAGCTCCCCGCTGACCGTGTCCGCGTACGCCGCCGACCTCAAGGACTACGCGCTGTTCCTCAAGAAGCGCGGGATCGAATCAGTGGACGACGTCGATCGCGAGGTCATCGTGGCCTACGAGTCCGACCTCTTCGACCGCGCGTACGCGGCCTCGACGGTGGACCGCCACGTGTCGGTGCTCAAGGGCTTCCACCGCTTCCTCGTGCGCGAGGGCTACGCGCGCCGCAACCCGGCCGACACCATCCAGCTTCCCAAAGCGCCCGACCGCCTGCCCGACGTGCTGTCGGTGGCTCAGGTGAACGAGATGCTGTCGAAGCCGTTGGGCAGCGGGCCTTTGGCCCTGCGCAACCAGACCATCCTCGAGGTGCTGTACGGCTGCGGGCTGCGCGTGAGCGAGTGCACGGGGCTCGACTTGGGCGACGCCGTGCTCGAGGACGGCTACCTGCACATCGTGGGCAAGGGGAACAAGGAGCGCATCGCCCCCATCTCGGGCGCCGCCCTGCGCGCGCTGCGCGACTACCTCGAGCGCGGGCGCCCCGAGCTCGTCCGCTCGTACGCGAAGTCCACTCCGGCCGTGTTCCTCAACGCGCGCGGCGGCCGGCTCACGCGCCAGAGCGTGCACGCCCTCGTCGCCGAGGCCGGCCGCACCATCGGCGTGGCGAACCTCCACCCGCACACGCTGCGCCACTCCTTCGCCACCCACATGCTGACCGGCGGCGCCGACCTGCGCGTCATCCAGGAGATCCTCGGCCACTCCGACATCTCGACGACCCAGATCTACACCCACGTCAACCGCGCTCACATCCGGGAAGAGTACCTCCACGCCCACCCCCGCGCGAAGTAGGGGGCGGAAGTCCGGCGCAGCGGTCCCGGCTCCGGTCCCGGCCGTGACGTTTCCACGCGAACGAATGTTTCACGTGAAACATCCCGAACTCCGCGTCCCGCCGCGCGCTGCGGGGAGGCGCGCCCTGCAGCGGGGAGGCGCGGCGCGCTGCGGGAAGGGGCGCCCCGCTGAGGGAGGCGCGCCGCGCGCTGCGGGGGCGCCTGCCGCAGCGCTGCGGGAGGCGCGCGCGGCGCGTCCCGCCGCTCGCCGGGGTTTGGGGATTGAAATTCGGGTTGAGGATCGACCCTGCCACAGATTCCGCATAACTCCCCACATCATCCCACCGCGCAGGGGAGCGATCTATATCTTGTGCCCCGCTTTGCACGTGCGGTCTACATGTGGGCCTGGCTATTTCCTGCAAGGAGGGGGTCAACTTGACGGGAGAGAATACGGTGGGTTTCAGAATGGGGAAAATGGGGGACAAGGAGCATATTTTGTTGCGAAGTGGGGCGAAGTGGGATAGAATTCCAAACATCGAAAGGGCCGTGGAACGGCGGCGGAAAGGAAGGCATGGCGGAAGAGGACAACAAGGTTGTTGATCTCAACAGCGCGTACCGCCATAAGGTGGACGCCAAAGGCCGCATGTCTCTTCCCGCAACGTTCCGCAAGGTGCTTTCGACGGATTTGGTGGTAACCCGCAACCCGAAGGACGAGTGCCTCTACGTGTTCGAGCCCGATGCGTTCAACGCATGGGTGGCCGGCGTGTTCGAGGACAAGTTCGGGAAGTTCGACCGCACCAACGATCTCCACGTGCGCCTGCGCCGCAAGCTGAAGTCGCGTGCAGCCGATGTGTCCATCGACGCAGCCGGCCGCATCATGATCTCGGCTGAGCAGCGCGAAGCCACGGGGATCGACAAGGAGGTCGTGGTCGTAGGCAACACGGGCTACTTCGAAATCTGGGACGCAAAGCGCTACGACGCGGTGGACGACGAGACCGATCTCGGTCTGTTGTTCGACTGATCGTAAGGCGTGAGCGATATGACAAGCGAATATCGGCATACACCCGTTCTGCTCGCCGAGTGCCTCGAATACTCGAACCTCAAACCACAGCACACATTCGTGGACGCAACACTCGGCGGTGCAGGGCATTCCTTCGAAGCGGCCAAGCTCATCGGGAGCACGGGCACGCTCATCGGCATCGATCAAGACGAGGTGGCGCTCGCCGCCGCCCGTCGAAAACTCGGGACGCTGCCTGATGATGTGCGCCCGCGCCTCGAACTGGTGCGCGGCAACTTCGGAGCTATGGACGAAGCACTTCTCAGCACGGAGGTACCCGGCGTCGACGCGGTTCTGTTCGACCTCGGGGTGTCCTCGGTGCAGATCGACACGCCGTCTCGAGGCTTCTCCTTCAAGGAGAACGGCCCTCTTGATATGCGGATGGATCCGGGTAAACAAACCCTTACCGCAGCAGAGATCATCAACACTTACAACGCAGCAGATCTCACTCGGATCATCCGTACGTACTCGGACGAGAAGTGGGCCAGCCGTATCGCGGACTTCGCGGTTCGCGCGCGGCAGACCGCTCCCATCGAGACGAGCGAGCAGCTGGTCGACGTCATCAAAGCCGCCATCCCCGCCTCGGCCCGCCGAGCAGGGGGGCACCCGGCAAAGCGCACGTTCCAAGCGCTGCGCATCGAGGTGAACGGCGAGCTCGACGTGCTGAGGAGCGGCCTCGACGCGGCCATCCGCTGGCTCAACCCCGGCGGCAGGCTCGTGGTGATCAGCTACCACTCGCTCGAGGATCGCATCGTCAAGGAGACGTTCGCGAAGTTCGCGAACCGATGCACCTGCCCGCCCGACCTGCCGGTCTGCGCGTGCGGGAAGCAGCCGATACTCGACATCGTCACCCGCAAGCCGGTTTTGCCGACTGCAGAGGAAATCGAGCGCAACCCTCGCGCGCGCAGCGCCAAGCTCCGCGTCGCGCAGAAGCGCTGACAACCGTCCCGCTGACAGAGGCGGGCGACATACGCACCGCACACGACCTTTACACGCAGCCAAAACACAGAAAGGGGGTCGGATATGGGCGCAGCACCAGCGTATTCGTACTATCCCGAGCGCGCACCCGAGCGTTCGCCGCGCGAGCGCATCAGCGTCGTTCCGGGCCGCGGCACCCGTACCCAAACCCCGACGCTCCCCTCGAGCGTCGTGTTCCTGGCGAAGGTCGCCGCCGTCGTGCTGCTCGTGGTGTCCATCGTGGGGTTCGCGCGCATCGGGCTCATGTCCGCCACGATCTCCACGACGATGCAGTCGAGCGAGCTGACGAGCCAGATCAGCGATGCCCGCTCGTCGGGCGCCGCCCTCGAGGTGTCGCAGAGCACGCTGTCCAACCCGACGAAGGTGAAGCAGCAGGCGAACAAGCTGGGCATGGCGGCTCCCGAGACCACGGGCGTCATCGACCTTGAGAAGGACGTCGTCGCAACCGACGAGTCCGGCGCGCTGTCCCTGTCCAAGAGCGTGGCCATAGCGTCTGGCTCCGAGGCGTAAAACCCATGTCCGATAGATCGCACACGCCGCGAGGCGAGCGCCCTGCTCGCGGTCGCGGAAGCTCCCGTTCGTCCGCGCGTCCTTCCCGTCCGCCGCACGCCGCACGAGGCGGGCGACAAGCGCGCACGCCCGCCCGCTCGACCGCGACGGCGGCATTCAACCCCAACTCGAACCGCGTGTTCCTGCCCATCCTCGTCTTCGCCGCCATCGCGGCGCTGTTCGTGCTGCGCCTGGCGTACCTGCAGGTGATCGCAGCACCCGCCATGGCTTCGGAAGCCGAGAACGCGCGCATGAGCTACGACTGGATCGAGCCGCGCCGCGGCACCATCTACGACCGCAACGGCGTCGTGCTGGCGACCTCCGTGGAATCCACCACCATCTACATCGATCCGGTCGAGGTGGACGACGCGGATGCCACGGCCCAGGTGCTCGTCGACGTGCTGGGCGGCCAGAAGTCGGACTACCTCGAGGCCGTCACCGCCTCGAACACGCGCTACGCGGTGGTCAAGGAGAAGGCCGACGTGGCGGTGGGCGAGAGCCTGCAGGAGCGCACGAGCGAGCTTTCGGACGAGGGCGGGTCGCGCGAGGGCATGGACTTCGGCATCCGCTACAAGACGGTGTGGAAGCGCGAGTACCCGAACGGCCAGGTGGGCGGCCAGGTGATCGGCGTCTGCACGCTGGAGACGGACCAGGATCTCAACCGCGAGTACTACCAGGGCGTGTCGGGCCTCGAGCTGTACTACGACGACATCCTGTCGGGCGAGGCGGGCTACACGCGCGAGGAGCGCAGCCCCGACGGCACGCCCATCCCGGGCGGCACGCGCGATTCCCAGGCCGCCGTGGACGGCCAGGACATCATCATATCCATCGACATCGAGCTGCAGCAGTACGTGGAGGAGCGCCTGACGGCCGACGAGAAGGGCATCACGGCCAACGGCGGCAGCGCCGTCGTGATGGACGGCGGCACGGGCGAGATCTATGCCGCGGCGTCGCTGCCCCTGCTCAACCCGGCGGACCGCACCGAGATGGAGGCCGACGCGCCCCGCCTCAAGTGCGTGACCGACCTGTTCGAGCCGGGCTCCATCTTCAAGTCGGTGTCCACGATGGCCATCCTCGAGACGAACACGATGGCGCCCGACGACGAGCTGTTCTGCCCGGCGACCATCACGGCCGACGGCTACACCATCTCTGACGCCCACGAACGCGGCGACGCCACGTTCTCGCTGCGCGACATCCTCGACCAATCGTCGAACGTCGGCATCTCGCTCGCGTCCGAGAAGATGGGCTTCAGCGAGCTGTACGACCATATCCTCAAGTACAACCTGAACTCGCTCACGGGCGTGGACTACCCCGGCGAGCAGATCGGCTACCTGCTCGACTTCGACCAGTGGAGCAAGGTGCAGGCCTACAACGTGTCGTTCGGCCAGGGCATCTCGCTCACGCCGCTGCAGATCACGCGCTTCTACGGCGCGCTCGTGAACGACGGCGTGGAATGCACCCCGCACTTCCTGCTGTCGAAGCCGCTGAGCGGCGAGACGCCCGAGTACGAAACCGTCGACGTCATCGAGAACAAGGAGGCCATCTCCACGATGACCGACATGCTGAAGACCGTCGTCACCAACGGCACGGGCAAGGCCGCCGCCATCGACGGCTTCAACGTGGCCGGCAAGACGTCCACGGCGGAGATCTACGACGAGGAGAACGGCGGCTATCGAAAAGGGGTGTACAACCTGGCCTTTACCGGGTTCCTGGCCGATTCTTCCAGCCAATTGGTTTGTTTTGTGGGTGCCAACGAGGTTCCCACCGACGGTGTGGTCACGCCGATTTTTAAGGATATAATGACTACAGCCATCGACCGATTCAATATTTACCCGGAGTGAGGAAGCCATGGGCAAGACCTGTACCGAACTGTTCGCAGGTATCGACTGCACCATCCTCGGCAACGCCGACGACGAGGTGAGCGGTATCGCCTACCGCAGCGATCGGGTGCAACCCGGCGACGCGTTCTTCTGCGTGGTGGGCATGACCTCGGACGGGCACTCGTTCGCCCAGGACGCCATCGACCGCGGCGCGAAGGTGCTCGTGGTGCAGCGCAAGGTCTACCTCGCCGACGCCACCGACGTCACCGAGATCGTGGTGAAGGACACCCGCAAGGCCATGGCGGCCGCCGCGGCGAACTTCTACGACCATCCTTCCCAGAACCTCGCGCTCGTGGGCATCACGGGCACGAACGGCAAGACCACCACCACCTACCTCGTGGAGCACATCGCGCGCGTGGCGGGCAAGCGCACGGGCGTCATCGGCACCGTGGGCATCCGCATCGGCGACGCGGCCGAGAAGTCGGCCCACACCACGCCGGAATCGCCCGACCTGCAGCAGCTGTTCGCGCGCATGCGCGACGCACGCTGCGACGTGGTGGCCATGGAGGTGAGCTCGCACGCGCTCGACCTCGACCGCACGTGGGACACCGCGTTCGCCGTCACGGCGTTCTCCAACCTGACGCAGGACCACCTCGACTACCATCACACGTTCGAGGCCTACTTCGAGGCGAAGGCGCGCCTGTTCTCGAAGGACTACCCGGCCAAGCGCGTGATCTGCATCGACGACAAGTGGGGCAAGGAGCTGCTGCGCCGCTGCTCGGTGGCCGAGGACAGCGTGGTCACGACGGGCTTCGACCCGTCCGCCCAGATCCATCCCGTGGACGTGCAGTACGCGCCCACGCACACCACCGTCACGCTCGACGTGCGCGGAAGCCTCCACACGTTCGACTACCCGCTCGTGGGCAGGTTCAACGTCGAGAACATCATGTGCGCGTTCGGCATCGGCCTGCAGCTGGGCTTCCCGGCCGGCGTCATCGTCGAGGCGCTCGAGGAAGCGCCGCAGATCCCCGGCCGCCTGGAGCGCGTGAGCGCGCCGAACACGGGCGGCGTGTCGGTGTTCGTGGACTACGCCCATACCCCCGACGCGCTGGAGAAGGCGCTCGCGTCCATCATGGCGCTCACCCCTGGCCGCACCATCTGCGTGTTCGGCTGCGGCGGCGATCGCGACGCCAGCAAGCGCCCCATCATGGGCCGCGCCGCGCTGGCGGCCGACCATGCCGTGGTGACGTCGGACAACCCGCGCACCGAGGACCCGCAGGCCATCATCGAGGACATCGTGAGCGGCATGGGCTCGGACGCCGACCGCTTCGAGGTGGAGGCCGACCGCCGCGCCGCCATCGCGCGGGCCATCGCGCAGGCGAAGGCGGGCGACTCGATCCTTATCGCGGGCAAGGGCCACGAGGACTACCAGCTGGTGGGCGATCAGGTGCTCAGCTTCGACGACCGCATCGTGGCCGCCGAGGAGCTTGAGTGCGCGTTCGGCTCCGAGCCGGCCGCGGAGTAAGGACGGCCCATGCGTTTGAACGCGAAGCAGATAGCCGCATGCACGGGGGGCGCGTTCGTGGTCGAGCCGCTCGATGCGCGGGCGCTCGTCACCGGCCTCACCTGGGATTCGCGCGACGCGCGCGCGGGCGACGTGTACGTCGCGCTGCCGGGCGAGCGCGTGGACGGCCACGACTTCATCGGCGCGGCCCTGCGCGGCGGCGCCGTCTGCGCGCTCGTCATGCAGCCGCTCGACGAGGCTGTGCGCGTGCTGGCGACCGAGCTGGGCGCGTGCATCATCGAGGTGCCCGACACGGCCCATGCCGTGGCCGATATCGCGGCCGAGTGGCGCGGGCACCTGCACGGACGCGTGATCGCGCTGACGGGCTCGACGGGCAAGACCACCACGAAGAACCTCGTGCGCGACGTGCTGGCCAGCACGCTAACGGTTGTGGCTACGGCCGGCAACCAGAACAACGAGCTGGGCGTTCCCAAGACGCTGCTCGCCGCCGAGCAGGACACGCAGGCGGTGGTGGTGGAGATGGGCATGCGCGGCGCGGGGCAGCTGGCCGACCTGTGCGACTACGTGCGCCCCGACTGGGGCCTCGTGGTGAACGTGGGCGAGAGCCACATCGAGCTGCTGGGCAGCCGCGAGAACATCGCGCGCGCCAAGGCCGAGCTTCTGTGCGCGCTGCCGGAGGGCGCGGGACGGGCGTTCGTGAACGCCGACGACGACTACGCCGATTTCGTGCGCGAGCACGCGCGCCTCGACGCGCGCCGCGTGGAAACCGTGCTGTTCGACGGTTCCGCCGCCGCGGCCGAGCGCCGCGCGGGCGCCGACGCGGCGCGCCCCGCCGTGTGGGCCGAGCAGGTGGAGCTCGACGAGCAGGGCCGTCCGCGCTTCGAGCTGCACGCCGTCGGCTTCGACGGCGCCGACGGCGCGGAGGAGGGGGCGCGCTGCGCGCTCACGCTGCGCGGCCTGCACAACGTGTCGAACGCATGCGCCGCGGCCGCCGTCGGGCGCGCCTGCGGCATCCCGCTCGCCGTCTGCGCCGACGCGCTCGCGCACGCCGAGCCCGAGGCCGGCCGCCAGGAAGTGGTGCGCGCGCGCGGCGGGTTCACCGTGGTGAACGACGCCTACAACGCGAACCCCGACTCGATGCGCGCGTCGCTTGCGACGTTCTGCGCGCTCGACGTGCCGGGCAAGCACGTGGCCGTGCTCGGCGACATGGGGGAGCTGGGCAGCTACGCGCCGGCCTGCCATGCGGGCATCGGCACGTTCGCCGCCACGCTGCCGCTCGATCGGCTCGTGTGCGTGGGCGAGCTGTCCCTGCACATCGCCGACGCGGCAGAGCGCGCCGGCATGGAGCCCGACCGCATCGTGCGCGCGGGCTCGCTTTCTGAAGTGTTCGGCGATTTGGACACCTGCGTCGAGCCCGGCGATGCCGTGCTGGTGAAGGCATCGCATTTCATGGGTCTCGAACGCGTGGTCGAAGGACTGGTCAATTAACTATGTTTACGGTATTCAACCAATATCCGACGTTTCTCGTATTCCTCGCCATCGTGTTCGCCATGGTGGTGACCATGGTGCTCACGCCGCTGTGGATCAAGTTCCTCAAGTCGAGCCACATCGGCCAGCAGGTGCGCGCCGACGGCCCCGAGAGCCACCTCGTGAAGCAGGGCACGCCCACCATGGGCGGCGTCATCATGCTGATCGCGGTCATCGCGGCGGCGCTGTTCATCGGCATGCCCACGCCCGAGACGTTCGTGCTTCTGGCGGCCACCGTGCTCACGGGCCTGCTCGGCCTCATCGACGACGCATCGAAGGTGGTGAAGGAGCGCTCGCTCGGCCTCACCCCGAAGGCGAAGATCGTGGGGCAGGTGGCCATCGCCACCGCGTTCGTGCTCGTGGCCGTGAACTGGCTGGGCATCGAGCCCACCGTGGAGATCCCCTTCGTCGTCACGCTCGACTTCGGCATCCTGACGACGGTGGTTCCCCTCGGCGACGGCATCGCCATCCCCTGGCTGTACCTGCTGTTCATGAACATCCTGCTCGTCGGCATGTGCAACGCCGTGAACCTCACCGACGGCCTCGACGGCCTGGCGGCGGGCACGGTGATGATCGTCATGATCGTCATGGCGGCCATCGCGTACCGCTCCGATTTGCTGGAGCCCGCCATCTTCGCCGCGGCGCTCGCGGGCGCGTGCATCGGCTTTCTGTGGTTCAACTCGTTCCCGGCCGACATCTTCATGGGCGACACCGGGTCGCTCGCGCTCGGCATGGCGCTGGGCTGCCTGGCCGTGCTCACGAAGACCGAGTTCGTGTCGCTCATCATCGGCGGCCTGTTCGTGGCCGAGGCCCTGTCCGTCATGATCCAGGTGTTCTACTACAAGAAGACGAAGAAGCGCATCTTCCTCATGGCGCCTCTGCACCACCACTTCGAGAAGAAGGGCTGGAGCGAGACGAAGGTGGTCGTGCGCTTCTGGATCATCTCCGGCGTGCTGGCCGCGACGGGCTTCTCGCTGTACTTCGCCGAGACCCTCATGGCGGTGGCGTAAGCCATGGCGTCGCGGGAGCTCATAGCGAATCGCAAGCACGCGCCGCACCATCTGGGGCGCGTGCTCGTTTTGGGTCTGGGCAAGAGCGGGCGCGCCGCGACGGCGTACCTGCTGCCGCTCGTGGGCGAGCGCGTGGACGCGCTGGCCATCGCGGCCGGCGCGCGCACCGCGGCCTCCGAGGAGTTCGCGGCCGAGGCGCGCGCGGCCGGCGCGCTCGTGGCGTTCGAGGACGACGCCGTGGGCGTTCTGGCGGACGCGGCGGGCGGGTCGTTCGACCTGTGCATCGCGAGCCCCGGCATCTCGCAGTTCTCGGCGTTCTACGAGGCGGCCGCGGCCGTGTCGGCCGAGGTGATCAGCGAGGTGGAGTTCGCCTGGCGCGAGAGCGCCGCGGACAGCCGCTGGGTGGCCGTGACGGGCACGAACGGCAAGACGACGGCCTGCGCGCTCGCCGCGCACGTGCTGGCGGGGGCGGGGCTCGCCGCCGCGGCCGTGGGCAACATCGGCGACCCGTGCATCGAGGCCGTGGCCGCGGGGCGCACGGACGTCTACGTGGCCGAGGTGTCGTCCTACCAGCTGGCCTCCACGGCGCGCTTCGCGCCGAACGTGGCCGTGCTGCTGAACATCACGCCCGACCACCTGCATTGGCATCGCAGCTTCGAGGCGTACCGCGACGCGAAGCTCAAGCTGCTGGCGAACCTGGACGGCGTGCCGGGGGCCGTGGCGGTGCTCGACGCGACGAACGACGTCGTGCGCGCCGAGGTGCGCCGCCTGCGCGCCCTGGACGCCGACGAGCGCGGCTTCGCGTACGTGCCGATGGGCACGGCGGCGGGCCTCGGCGGCGACATGCGCGCCGCGTGCGGCAGCGACAACGCCGCGTTCCTCGACGCCGACGGCACGCTGCGCGTGGCGCTGGGCGGGACGGAATATACTGCGGGGCGCGCCGCCGAATTGCAGATCAAGGGCGAGCACAACGCCTCGAACGCGCTGGCCGTGACGGCCGCCGCGCTCGCGCTCGGCGTGGACGCCCGCGACGTGGCCGCGCACCTGCGCTCGTTCAAGCCGCTCGAGCACCGCATCGAGCCCTGCGGCACCGTCGGCGGCGTCCGCTGCTACAATGATTCCAAGGCCACGAACGTCGATGCGACGCTCAAGGCCCTCGCCGCGTTTCCCGAGACGCGCCCCGTCGTGCTGCTGGGCGGCGACGACAAGGGCACCGACCTCGCGCCGCTCGTCGCGGCCGCGCACGCGCATGCGCGCGCCGTCGTGTGCTTCGGCGCGGCGGGCCCGCGCTTTGCCGCGGCGTTCGAAGCGGCGCGCGAGCAGGCTCCGGCGGGGTTCGCCGTGGCCCGCGCGGAGCATCTCGCCGACGCGCTCGGCGCGGGCCTCGCGCAGGCCTCGGCGGGCGACGTCGTGCTGCTGTCCCCGGCCTGCGCCTCCTTCGACGAGTTCGGCTCGTTCGAGGAGCGCGGCAGCGCCTTCAAGACGCTCGTGGCCGGCGCGGCCTCCGCGCTCGGCGCGTAGCGGGCTGCCATGGCTACCCAACGCGACAGGCAGGGCGCACCCGCCCACATCATGGGACCGCGGATCATCCTTCTGCTGTCGGTGCTCGCCCTCATGCTCATCGGCTTCGTGATGATCTACTCCACCTCGGCGGTCATCACCCTGGCGAAGGCCGGCAGCGAGGCGGTCGATCCGATGGGCGAAACCCTCAACCAGATCAAGTTCGCCGTGGCGGGCGTCGTCATCGCGGCGATCATCTGGAAGCTCGTGCCGGTGTCGCTGTGGCGCAGCAACGCGGTGTGGGCCATCTGGGCCGTGGCGTTCGCGCTGCTCGTGGTCACGGCCGTGGCGGGCGTGGGCGACGAGGAATGGGGCGCGCGCCGCTGGCTCATGATCGGCTCGGCCAGCCTCCAGGCTTCGGAGTTCGCGAAGATCGCGCTCGTGCTGGTGGCGGCGCGGCTGTTCTCGGACTTCCGCGAGGGGCAGTACTCCGTGTGGGTGTTCTTCGCGCTCGTGGGCCTGCTCGTGCTGGCCCCGGTGCTCATCATCTTGGGTCCCCAGTCCGACCTGGGCACGGCCATGATCTGCGTCGTGGGCATCCTCGCGGTCATGTGGCTGGGCGAGGTGCCGCTGCGCACGATGCTCATCGTGATCGCCGTGGTGGTGGCGCTCGGCCTCGTGGGCATCTTCGGCTCGTCGTACCGCCGCGACCGCCTCATGGTGTTCATGAACCCGTGGAACGACGGCGAGGGCGGCTTCGGCACGGGCTACCAGCTCATCCACTCGCTGTACGCGCTGTCCGGCGGCGGCCTGTTCGGGGTCGGCCTCGGCAACTCGCACGAGAAGTACCTGTACCTCACCCAGGCGGACACCGACTTCATCTTCGCCATCATCGGCGAGGAGCTGGGGCTCGTGGGCGCCGCGGTGGTCATCGCGCTGTTCCTGCTGTTCCTGTACGCGGGCACCCGCATCGCGCAGTCGTCGCCCGACAACTTCGGCACCATGGTGGCGGGCGGCTGCACCATCATGATCGCGTTCCAGGCGTTCCTCAACATCGCCATGGTCATCGGCTGGTTCCCCGTGGTGGGCAAGCCGCTGCCGTTCATCTCGTCGGGCGGCTCGTCGCTCGTGGCCATGCTCATCATGGTGGGCATCATCCTGTCGGTATCGCGCGGCGCCGAGGCGCCGAGCATCTACGATCGCCGACGCGCCGACCTGCGCGTCGTGCGCGCGACGAACGACGCCCCGCCGCCGAGGCGCGGCGAGCGCTCGTCGTCGAGCAGGGGTAGGAGGTAGCACTATGCTGGTCGTTCTTTCCGGCGGCGGGACCGCCGGCCACATCAACCCGGCGCTCGCCTTGGCGGACGTGCTCGAGGAGCGCGGCTGCGAGGTGCGCTTCGCCGGCACGCCCACGGGCGTGGAGGCGCGGCTCGTGCGCGAGGCGGGCATCCCGTTCACGCCGTTCGAGGCCCAGGGCTTCAACCGCAACCATCCGCTGACGCTGCCGAAGGCCGTGCTCACCATCCAGAAGAGCACGGGCCTCGCGCGCCGGTGGTTCGACGATATCGAGCCCGACGTGGTGGTGGGCTTCGGCGGCTACGTGTGCATTCCCGTGGCGCGCGCCGCCGAGCAGCGCGGCATCCCCGTGGTGGTGCACGAGCAGAATTCGGTCATGGGCATGGCGAACAAGTACCTCGCGAAGCGGGCCACCGCCGTGTGCCTCACCTACGAGCACGCCGCCGAGGCGCTGCCCGACAAGAGCCGCGTCCGGGTGACCGGCAACCCCGTGCGCGCGAGCGTGTTCTCCGCCACGCGCGAGCAGGGCCGCGCGCGCTTCGGCGTGCCCGCGGACGCGCGCATGCTGCTGGTGACGGGCGGCAGCCTGGGCGCGCGGCACCTCAACCGGGCCGTCGCGGCGCTCAAGGACGAGCTTCTGGCCTACGACGACCTGCACATCGTGCAGGTGACGGGCCCCAAGGAGCTCGACGCCGTGCGCGCGCAGCTGGCGCTCGCGCCCGAGCAGGAGGCGCGCTGGCAGCTGCTAGGCTACACCGACCACATGGGCGACGCCATGGCCGCGGCCGACGTCGTCGTGTCGCGCGCCGGCGCCACGTCGCTCGCCGAGATCTCGGCCCGCGCGTTGCCCGCGCTGCTCGTGCCGTTCCCCTTCGCCACGGAAGACCACCAGACCACGAACGCGCAGGCGTGCGTGGAGGCGGGGGCCGCCTACCTCGTGGCCGACGCCGACGTGGAGGGGCCCGCGTTCGCGCAGAAGCTGCGCGAGCTCATCGAGGACGAAGGCCTCCGCGCGCGCATGGCCGCCGCGGCGCGCGCGCAGAAGACGCGCGATGCGGCGGGGCTTCTGGCCGACGCGGTCATGGAAGCGGCCCGCGCGCAGCGCTGAGCGCGGGCGCGATAGGGTACAATAGCGGTTCGCAGTACAGGAGAGAGACCGAGGACGCACTATGGACACCATGCACATCGATCAGGTACATTTCATCGGCGTCGGCGGCGTCGGCATGAGCGGCATCGCGCGCGTCGCGTTCGACCAGGGCATGCGCGTGAGCGGCACCGACCTCAAGGAGAGCCGCTACACCAAGCAGCTGCGCGAGGCGGGCATCGACGTGCACATCGGCCACGACCCGGCGAACATCCCCGCCGGCGACCCCGTGATCGTCGTGTCCACCGCCATCCTCGACAACAACCCCGAGCTTGCCGCCGCCAAGGCGCGCGGCCTGACCATCTGGCATCGCGCGCAGATGCTCGCGCATTTGGGCGTGGGCCTCGAGACGCTCGCGGTGGCCGGCACGCACGGCAAGACCACCACGTCATCCATGCTGGCCAGCGTGCTCGACGGCATGGGGGAGGATCCGACGTTCCTCATCGGCGGCATCGTGCGGGCCTACGGCACGAACGCGCACTCGGGCACGGGCGCGCACTACGTGGTGGAGGCCGACGAGAGCGACAAGTCGTTCATGCACCTGGCGCCGCGCGCCGTGCTCGTGACGAACATCGAGGCGGACCACCTCGACCACTACCGCGACCTCGACGAGATCTACGAGAAGTTCGCCTCGTTCATCGGCTCGGTTCCCGACGACGGGGGCGTCGTCGTGGCCTGCGGCGAGGACAAGGAGCTCGTGCGCGTGGCCCGCGCCTCGGGCAAGCGCCTGTTCACCTACGGCTTCAACGACGCGTGCGACCTGCGCATCAGCGCGTACGCGCCGAACGGCGTGGGCAGCGACTTCGCGCTCGCGCTGCCCGACGGGAGCGTCGTGCAGGCGCGCATCAAGCAGAACCCGGGCCGCCACAACGTGCTGAACGCCGCCGGCGTCATCGGTCTTCTGTGGGCGCTCGGCTACGACCCGGCCCAGGCCGCGGCCGCGTTGGCCGACTTCGCCGGCGTGAAGCGCCGCTTCGACCTCGTGGGCGAGGCCGCCGGCGTCACCGTGGTCGACGACTACGCGCACCATCCCACCGAGATCGCCGCCACCATCGAGGCCGCGTCGCATCTGGGCTTCGCGCACGTGCACGTGCTGTTCCAGCCGCATCGCTACTCCCGCGCACCGCTGTTCACCGAGGTGCTCAAGGACGACTTCGGCCGGGCGTTCGACGCGGCCGACGCCGTCACGTTCATGGACGTGTACCCGGCGGGCGAGGCGCCCGTTCCCGGCGTGTCGGGCAAGACGTTCCTCAACGTGGTGCTCGACCATGCGGGCCATCCCGAGGCGGCCTACGTGCCGCGCCGCATCGAGGTGGTGCCGTACCTCGCCGGCAAGCTGGGCGAGGGCGACCTGCTGATCACCATGGGAGCCGGCGACGTGACCGCCATCGGACCGCAGCTCATCGACGCGCTTTCGCAGACGGGTGCCGCCGTGCCCGCCGCCGCATCGGCTGCGACGCGACAGCAGGCGTGATGCGGCGATGACCGCGCGCCATACCTCGCCGCTCGAGGCGCTGCTCGTCGACGACGCGTTCGAGGGCGACGTGTACCCGTCCGAGCCCATGGCCCGGCACACCATGTACCGCATCGGCGGGCCCGCGCGCTTCTACGTGCAGGTGGCCTCCGTCGGCGCGCTCAAACGGCTCGTCACGGTGTGCGAGACGGGCGGCGTGCCGTGGGTGGCCATCGGCCGGGGCAGCAACCTGCTCGTCGCCGACGAGGGATTCCCCGGCGTCGTCATCACGCTCGGGCGCGATTTCCGCACGTGCCGCTACGACGAGGACACGCACAGCTTCTGCGTGGGAGCGGGCGTGCCGCTGTCGTCGGTGGTGCAGGAGGCGTTCCGCCGCTCGTTGGCGGGCTTCGAGTTCGCCGTGGGCACGCCGGGCACCGTGGGCGGCGCGCTGCGCATGAACGCGGGCTCGCGCGACGAGTGGATTGGCTCGCGCGTGGTGTCGGTGACCACGCTGTCGCCCGAAGCGGGGCTCGTGCGCCGCGACGGCGACCGGATCGCGTGGGGCTACCGTTCCAGCTCGTTCGCCGAGGACGAAGTGATCGTCGAATGCGAACTTTCCGTAGAGCCTGCCGACCCGTTCTTCATCCGCGGTAAGATGGAGGCCTCGCACGCGCGGCGCAAGAAGACGCAACCGCTGTCGCTGCCGTCGTGCGGAAGCGTGTTCCGCAACCCCGAGGGCGCCCAGGTGGGCGCGCTCATAGAAGAAGCCGGGCTCAAGGGCCTGGCCATCGGCGGCGCAAGCGTGTCGGACGTGCATGCGAACTTCATCGTGAACACGGGCAACGCCACCGCGCGCGACGTGATAGAACTGATCAACCTGGTCAAGGCAAAGGTGTACGAGACGTATGGCATCGAATTACAACCGGAAGTCCGCTTCCTCGGGTTCGCGTAAAGCGACCTCCCGCAGCAGCCGCGCTTCCGGCTCGGCCGGCAGGAGCGCACGGCCCGCGAGCGCCGCGCCGCGCTCGTCCGCGCGCGGCGGCATGCCGCGCAGCTCCACGCCGCGCTCGTCGACGCCCGGCACCTACCGCGCCATGCCCGGCGGCCAGCTGCCGCAGCGCCGCGCGAGCCAGGGCCGCCCGTCGCTGTCGTCGGTGCGCGTGGGCGACCTCGACCGCGCCGAGCGCTCGTCGCGGGCGCAGAAAACCTACCGGCGCTACCTCGTGCGCATCGGCATCATCGCGGCGTGCGTGCTCGCGGTGGTCGTCGGCGGCTTCGCCGTGTACTATTCCAGCCTGTTCACCATCGAGAACGTCTCGGTCACGGGCGTGGAGCACCTCACGGCCACCGACATGTCGGAGCTGGCCAGCGTGCCCGCCGGCACCACGCTGCTGCGCGTGGACGCCGCCGGCATCCGCGACCGGCTGCTCCAGGACGCCTGGGTGGAGGACGTGTCGGTGAACCGCGTGTTCCCGAACACGCTCGAGCTGGCCGTCACCGAGCGCACCATCGCGGCGGTGGTGGACGTGCCCACCGAGAACGCCGAGTCGACGCAGGCGTGGGCCATCGCGTCGGACGGCATGTGGCTCATGCCCATCCCCGATCAGAACTCCGAGGCCGGCAAGCGGACGAGCCCGAAGGTGTACGAGGACGCCGCCACCGTGCTGCATATCACCGACGTGCCCTACGGCACGCGGCCCGAGGTGGGCGCGTACTGCTCGGACGCCAGCGTGAGCAACGCGCTGGACATCGTGGCCGGCATGACCACCGAGCTGGCGGGGCAGGTGAAGAAGGTCGCGGCCACCGAGACCGAGTCCACCACGCTCACGCTGGAAAGCGGCGTGGAGATCGTGTTCGGCACGGCGGAGAACATCCGCGACAAGGAGCGCGTCTGCCTCGAGATCATGGAAGAGCATCCCGACGGCCTCGCCTACATCAACGTGCGCGTGGTGGACCGTCCCACCTGGAGGGCGCTCTAGGCACCCTCCAGGTGGCCGCGGGTGCCTCCTTGCGCACGTCTCAAAAGGACTGGGCCTTCGGGGCGGTGTGGATCCTGTAATGGCGAGACGCTTGCGTATAGGGTCGGTTCCGTCCGTTTCGCCAACGGTCGCCCGCCAACGACGAGCGGCGGGAAGGCGCCCAAGGCGGCTTCCCGCGCGTGCGGCGACGGCTTCCCGGCCTTTCCGCTTACCCGATTCATTCGCTATATCTGTGGATGTACGCATTTCATTACCGCAGCGTAATTTGCAAATGGTTACGCATCGTGTACAATAACCGCACGTGAACTGTGCCCACGAAGGGAAACGCAGCATTTGAAAACGCAGCAGGTGTGGAGGATACAATGCCAAACAAGATAGGTTCCGAGCATTTGGCGGTCATCAAGGTCGTCGGCGTCGGTGGCGGCGGCACGAATGCCGTGAACCGCATGGTCGAAGCGGGCGTGCGAGGAGTCGAGTTCATAGCCGTCAACACGGACCGGCAGGCTCTGCTCATGTCGGATGCCGACAAGACGATCCACATCGGCGAAGAGCTGACGCGCGGCCTCGGCGCCGGCGCGAACCCCGAAGTGGGCTGCCAGGCGGCCGAAGAGAGCCGCGCGGAGATCCGCGAGGCTCTCGCCGAGGCGGACATGGTGTTCGTCACGGCCGGCGAGGGCGGCGGAACCGGCACGGGCGCGGCGCCCATCATCGCGGAGATCGCCCGCGAGGAAATCGGCGCGCTGACGGTGGGCATCGTCACCAAGCCGTTCTCCTTCGAGGGGCGCACCCGCCGCAACCAGGCCGATCAGGGCATCGATCTGCTGTCTCAGAAGGTCGACACGCTCATCGTCATCCCGAACGACCGCCTGCTCGAGATCGTCGACAAGAAGACGAGCATGCTCGACGCGTTCCGCATCGCCGACGACACGCTGCGCCAGGGCATCCAGGGCGTGACGGACCTCATCACCATCCCGGGCCTCATCAACCTCGACTTCGCCGACATCCGCACCGTCATGAAGGACGCCGGTACCGCCATGATGGGCATCGGCCTGTCCTCCGGCGAGAACCGCGCCCTCGACGCGGCGCAGCAAGCCACGAACTCCAACCTGCTCGAGGCGTCCATCGCGGGCGCGTCGCGCGTGCTATTCTCCATCGCCGGCGGCCCCGACCTCACGCTCACCGAGGTGGACGCGGCCGCGCGCACGGTGGAAGCCTGCGCCGACGAGAGCGCCAACATCATCTACGGCCAGATCATCGACGAGTCGATGCAGGACCAGGTGCGCATCACGGTGATCGCCACGGGTTTTAAGATGGGTTCTTCGCAACAGTCCTCCATGGACTTCTCGCGCAAGGACCTGTTCGCCTCCACGACGGCGCCCGAGCCGATGCCCTCCGCTCCTCCCGTGACGTTCTCCACGACGTCGCGCGACGGCCGCTTCGCCGACGAGGACTACATCCCCGACTTCCTGAAGCGCCAGCGGTAAGGAGCGGTCGCTTGATGGTCGCGACCCGACAACTGCCCATCCCGAAGATGACCGCGCGCCGATTCGGCGCGCGTTGTCTTCCTGCGCTCACCGACGACGCCCTGTACGAGCGCACGGGCGTGCGCATCGCGTTCACCGGGCGCGAAGGCGGGGTGAGCGAGGGCCCGTACGCCGCGCTCAACCTGGGAAACCATGTGGGCGACGACGCCGAAGCCGTCGAGCGCAACCGCGCGCTCGTGCTGGAGGCGCTCGACGCGGCCGACGTGCCGCTCGTGGTGCCGAGCCAGGTGCACGGCGACGAGGTGGTGGAGCTCGACGACGCGTCGCCGGAGGCGCTGGCCGCCGCGCGCGATGCGGCGCGCGCCGGGGCGGACGCTCTCGTCGCGCACGTGGCGAACGTGGCGGCGCTGCTGTGCTTCGCCGACTGCGTGCCCGTGATCGTCGTGTCGCCCACGGGCCGCTTCGCGGTGGCGCACGCCGGATGGCGCGGCGTGGTGAACGGCGTGGCCGCGAAGGCCGTCCGCGCGCTCGCGCGCGCCGACGCCGCCGAGCTGGGGCCGGATGCCGCAGGCGGCTGCAACGTGTACGTGGGCCCGCATATCCACGCATCCTGCTTCGAGACGGGCGCCGACGTGCGCAAGCGCTTCGAGGACCGCTTCGGGTCCTCCTGCATCCCCGACGAGCGCCATGTCGACCTGCTCGAGGCGCTGACGATCGGCCTCGAGGAGGCCGGCGTCGACCGCGCGCGCGTGGCCGACGCGGGGGCGTGCACGGTGTGTTCGAGCGACGAGTACTTCTCGTACCGCGCCTCGGGCGGCACGTGCGGCCGCCATGGCGCGGTGGCGTTTCGGAAGGTGAGGTGATCGACATGGGATTCAAGGAGCGCTACGAGCGCACGATCGCCGAGGCGGCCGCCTGCTGCGAGGCGTGCGGGCGCGATCCGCGCGACGTGGTCGTGGTGGCGGTGTCGAAGACGGTGGGACCCGACGAGGTGGCCGAGGCCATCGACGCCGGCGCGCACGACTTCGGCGAGAACCGCCCGGACTCCCTCGAGGAGAAGCGTGCGCGTTTCCCTCAGCAGACCTGGCATTTCATCGGCAACATCCAATCGCGCCGCATCCCCGACATCGTGCGCGACGCGACGCTCGTGCATTCGCTGCACCAGCAGCGCCACGTGCCGAAGTTCGACGCCGCGGCCGCGGCTGCAGGCAAGGTCCAGGACGTGCTGCTCGAGGTGAACGTGTCGGGCGAAGAGAGCAAGAGCGGCCTTGCGCCGAGCGAGGTCGCCGACATGCTGGCGTACTGCGCGGGCTTTCCGCACGTGCGCGTGCGTGGCCTCATGACGATGGCGCCGCAGGGCGACGCGCAGCGCGCCCGCGCGTGCTTCGCGGACCTGGCCCGTTTGCGGGACGACCTGCGGCGCGGCCTCGACGCCGACCGAGCCGCGGTATTCGATGAGCTTTCTATGGGTATGAGCGAAGACTGGCATGAGGCGATAGCCGAGGGCGCTACCATAGTGCGCATCGGGCGAGCCCTGTTCGACGACGCTTTCGAGGGCATCGCGCGCGCGTGAGAGCGCGGCGCGGCCATGACGCTGAACGCAGCGGCGGCTGGACCGCCGGATAAGAAACGAAGCAGGTGAACGGTATGGAGCTGCCAAAGATCAAGAAATCGGAGCACGGAATGCTCGAGGGAATCAAATCGAAACTCGGTTTCGCCGACGCCAACCAGCAGTACGACGACGGCTACTACGACGAGGGATTCGACGACTACAACGAGGAGTACGGCGAGTACGGCCCCGACTACAACGAGGACGATTTCCCCGCCGACGACGCGCCCGGCTCGCGCTACGAGCCCTACGCACCCGTGACGTCGCGCCCCGCACGCGCCTCGCACGGGCGCTCTTCGGCGCGCGGCTCGTCCGTGACGCCGCCGAAGCTCGTGTCCATCGACGACGTGCGCGCGCACACCCAGGTGCCCGAGAGCCTCAACCGCGATCCGCTGCCGCCGCGCCGCGTGACCGCGGCTTCGAGCGGCTCCTACCGCGGCGACCGCACCATGGTGGACGCGGCGCAGCCCGCGCCGGCGAACACGCCCATCGCGCGCGCGACCGCCGCGGCGAACCGCGAGCGCTCGGAGAGCCTGAACTCGCTGTTCACCTCCACGTCTGACGACACGCTGGGCTCGATGCCCCCCATCTCGGGCGGCTCCGTGCAAACGACCACCACCGCCTCCGGCGCCACCGTGGCCACCGCCACGGCCACGACCACCGCGTTCGACCCGTTCGACGCCTACGCGGGCACGGGCGCCGCGAAGCACAACCCCTCCCGCTCGGTCACCGTGCTCAAGCCGGCCAGCTACAGCGAGGTGGAGCGCATCGCGAAGGCGCTCAAGGCGGGCGACGTCGTGGTGCTCGCGCTGCGCAACACGCCCGACAACCTGTCGAAGCGCATCCTCGACTTCTCGTTCGGCGTGTCGAGCGCCCTCGACGCCAGCGTGGACTGCGTGGCCGACAAGGTGTTCGCCATCTCGCGCGGAGCGGCGCTCACCGACGCCGAGCGCATGAGCCTGCGCGGGCAGGGCGTGCTGTGATTCCTCATTCGATTGTCGCCGGCGCGGCCGCGGCCGTCCGACGTTCTAAGGAGCAAAACGCATGTTGAGCATCAAATACCTTATCGTGTCGCTTGCCGACGCGTACAGTATGGTGCTGTTCGTCTACGTGCTCATGTCGTGGTTTCCCACGGATCGGGGCATCTTGGCGGACATCAACCGGGTACTGGGCAAAGTGTGCGACCCGTACCTCAACCTATTCAGGAAGCTGATACCCCCGCTTGGAGGTATGGTGGACGTTACGCCCATCATTGCGCTGCTTGTATTACAATTAGGAGTACGTTTACTGATAAACTTGTTTTAATGCGTAGAATCATGTTCGCACGCGAACAAGACGAAGGGACTACAGATGGCTATCACCTCGGCTGAGATACACAACCAGAGCTTCTCGATCGACCGGAAGGGCTACGACGTCGACGAAGTCGACGTGTTCCTCGAGCATGTCGCCGACGAGATCGACGGCATGAACGCCCAGATCTCCCAGCTCGAGAACCAGCTGGACGACCGCAAGTTCGACGGCTTCGATACGCCGGCTCGCGTCGAGGCTCCCGCCGTCGTGGTGGACGACGCCGCGCTGGCCGAGAAGGACGAGCGCATCGCCGACCTCGAGCGCCAGCTCGAGGCGAAGAAGGCCGACGACAACGCCATCGCCCAGGCCCTCATCATCGCGCAGCGCTCTGCCGACGAGATCATCGCGAACGCGAACGCCCAGGCCGCGGCCACCATCAAGGACGCCGAGGACGAGGGCACGCGCATTGTCGACAAGGCCGAGGCCGAGCGCCAGAAGGTGCTCGACGCCATCAAGAAGCTCGAGGACGACCGCGAGGACGTGCGCGAGGACTACAAGGACCTGCTCACCGACTTCATCGGCGACGCCACGCGCAAGCTGGCCGAGATCGGCGGCTCGGTATCCGCCCCCGCGCCGGTCAGCGCCCATGCGCGCACGATCGACGTGGTGGAGGCCAGCGCCACGGGCCGCGTGACGGCTCCGGCCCAGGCTCCCATCAACCGCGACGGCGCCGGCGCGTACTCCGTGCCCCAGGCGACGGGCGCCGTGGTGGCCGCCCCGGCCACGCCGATGCCCTCGGGCGTCGAGAAGGACCTGTCCGGCTTCGGCGATGCCGACGATGCCTTCGAGTTCGAGGAAATCGACTAACGCAGCCGCAGGCTCGAGCGTCGCGTGCTCGGCAACGACGAACGCGCCCCCTCCCGGGGGGCGCGTTTTTTTGCGCGCATGAGGGGGTGCCGGCGCGCGCGATCGCCCTCCCGCGCGTAGAGATTTCCCCGATTTTTGTCGCTATCTTCTGTAGACCGTTGACGGTGACGTAGCGTCATCGCGTATGCTCGGTTGCAGTTCGAGCGCGCGGGGGCGCGCGGCAAGACGAGAGACGAGCGTGCGGCGGCCGTGTTCGCGGAGGTCGCAGAGGAGCATCCATGACCGATCGGAACTACCTGACTATCGGCGAGTTGGCGCGGCGCGTCGGCGTGACGGTGCGCACCATCCAGTACTACGACCAGCAGGGCCTGCTGTCGCCGTCGGCGAAGGGCCCGCAGAACCAGCGTCTGTACACCGACGACAACGTGAAAGACCTGTATCGCATTCTGACCTTGAAGTACCTCGGGCTGTCGCTGGCCCAGATCAAATCCGATGCAGCTCTTTACCGGGAGTCGGCCGCGTTGCAGGAGCTGGCCGGCGAGCAGATGGACGCCATCGAGGAGCAGTTCCAATCGCTGTTCAAGCGCATGACCACGCTGCGCTCCCTGCACGACGAATCGCTTGCCGAGTCGTCCGTGAACTGGGAAGCCATGGCAGACACCATCGAGCGCTGCCAGGGCGAGAGCCAGTTCTTCTGGCGCCTCACCTGCATCCGCGACGACGCGCCGGCCGCCGAGGAGGCCGTCGAGGAGCAGGTGGCGCGCGGCGAGTCCGTGTCGAAGTGGCACGAGCTGATCGCCGATACCATCCGCCTCATGCCCGCCGGCGAGCCCGTGGACAGCGAGCGCAACCGCGAGCTGGCCAAACGCTACCTCGACCTGGACATGGAGCAGGACACGGCGCGCACCGAGCAGAACTTCATCCTCATGGAGAACATCGCCCCGCACGCGGGCGGCGACGGATCGTTCGACGAGCTGCGCCAAGCGGTGTTCGACCACCTGGAGGCCATCGTCGCCTCGTACCGTTCCCACCCCGATCCGGCCGACTAAGCCGCGATCTCGGCGCCGTGCGGGCGCCGCAAACCTCATCTCTCCTCCCTCCCTTTGCGGCTCCCGCACGGCACGTCATACCCTCGTTCGGCTTCAGCAACCACGGCAGCGCCGCCGACCAAGGCCTGCCGCACCGAAGAAAGGATACGCCCATGCTCGTGTCGTGGATGACGACGAACAAGTGCAACCTCAAATGCGTTCACTGCTACCAGGACGCCGAGGAGGCCACCGACCGGGAGCTCTCGACCGACGAGGGCAAGAAGATGATCGACGAGATCGCCTGCGCCGGCTTCAAGGTGATGATCTTCTCGGGGGGCGAGCCGCTCATGCGCCCCGATATCTACGAGCTCGTGGCGCATGCCGCGCGCGCCGGGCTGCGTCCCGTGTTCGGCTCGAACGGCACGCTCATCACGCCCGAGGTCGCGCTGCGGCTGAAGGAGGCCGGGGCCTGCGCCATGGGCATCTCGGTGGACAGCCTCGACGCGGCCAAGCACGACCGCTTCCGCGGGCTCGAGCGCGCCTACGATCTCACGATGGCGGGCATCGAGGCCTGCAAGCAGGCCGGCCTGCCGTTCCAGCTGCACACCACCGTGGTGGATTGGAACCGCGACGAGGTGTGCGCCATCACCGACTTCGCCGTCGAGATCGGCGCGATGGCCCACTACGTGTTCTTCCTCATCCCCGTGGGCCGCGGCAAGTTCATCCAGGAGACGTCGCTCGAGGTGCTGGAGAACGAGAAGCTGCTGAACGACATCATGCGCAAGGCCGCCGAGGTGCCGATCGACGTGAAGCCCACGTGCGCGCCCCAGTTCACGCGCGTGGCGAAGCAGCTCGGCGTGGACACGCGCTTCGAGCGCGGCTGCCTGGCGGGCCTCACGTACTGCGTCATCGGCAGCGAGGGTATCGTGCGCCCCTGCGCCTACATGACCGAGGAGGCGGGTGACGTGCGCGCACAGCCCTTCGACGAGATCTGGAAGACGAGCCCCGTGTTCGAGAAGCTGCGCACCCAGGCGTATTCCGGTTCGTGCGGCACGTGCGACTACGCGCAAGGCTGCGGCGGCTGCCGCGCCCGCGCCGCCTACTACCACGAAGGCGACATCCTCGCCCAGGACGACTACTGCGCGCACGGCAACGCCTTGGTACGCGCGTAAGCGCCGTCTGACCACCGCTATCGAAAGGACGCTCCCATGACCATCATCTCCCAACGCATCGTGCCCACCGCCGTCGCCGCTTCCCTCGCTGCGACGATGATCCTCGCCGGCTGCTCGACCTCCCAGCCCGAAACGGGCGGCGCTGCGAGCGCCTCGCAGGCGGAGGCCGGGCAGGCTCCGCAGGCCGGCGCGGTCACGTTCACCGACGACACGGGCGCCGAGGTGACCGTGGAGAACCCGCAGCGCGTGGTAGCGTGCATGGGCAGCTTCGCCAGCATGTGGGAGCTTGCGGGCGGCACGCTCGTGGGCGCCTCTGACGACGCGTTCACGCTGTCCGGCTACGACCTCGTATCCCCGAACGTGCAGAAGGTGGGCGACTTCGCCAGCCCGAACCTCGAGTCCATCATCGCGCTCGAACCCGACTTCGTCATCATGACGAGCGGGTCGGGCGGCCGCGGCGGCGACTCGAACCAAGCCGACCTCAAGGCGGCGCTCGCCGCGTCGGACATCCCGGTGGCGTGCTTCCAGGTGACGACGTTCGAGGACTACGAGCGCATGCTGCGCACCTGCTGCGACATCACGGGCCGCGACGACCTGTACGAGCAGAACGCGCAGGCCACGGCGGACAGCATCGGCGCGATCACGGCCCAGGTGCCCGCGGGCGAGGCGCCGACGGCCCTCGTGCTGACCACGTACTCGGGCGGCACCCGCGTGCAGGCGTCCTCCACGATGACGGGCGCCATGCTGGCCGACCTCGGCGTGAAGAACCTGGCCGACGAGAACCCCAGCCTGCTCAAGGACTTCAGCCTGGAATCGATCATCGAGATGAACCCCGACTTCATCTTCGTGGTGCCCATGGGCAACGACGACGCGGCGGCCATGAAGGCGCTCGAAGACCAGACGGCGGCGAACCCCGCCTGGGCGACCCTCGATGCGGTGCAGAACGGGCGCTACGTCGCGCTCGACCCGCACCTGTTCCAGTACAAGCCGAACGAGCGCTGGGACGAGAGCTACCAGGTGCTGTTCGACGCCCTGTACGCGTAGGCGGAAGGCCGTCCGGTGACCTCGTTCAACCGTGAGAAAGCCGCGCCGCTCGCCATCGTCGTCTCCGCCGCCGTCCTCGTGGGCGTGACGGCGGCGGCGTTCCTCGTGGGCTCGTCGTCGGTGAGCCTGGGCGATCTCGTCGCCTGGGCGACCGGCGGCGACGTGAGCGCGTCGGCGAAGAGCATCCTCGTGAACGTGCGCCTGCCGCGCGTGCTGGCGGCGCTGCTGGCGGGAGGGGCGCTGGCCGTGGCGGGCGCCATCATCCAGGCCGTTCTAGACAACCCGCTGGCCAGCCCCAACATCATCGGCATCAACTCGGGCGCCGGGCTGTTCGTGCTGATCGCGGCCAGCGTGTTCCCCAGCGCGCTGTGGCTGCCGCCGCTCGCGGCGTTCCTCGGGGCGCTCGTCACGGCGCTCATCATCTTCGGCATCTCGCTGGGCGCCAGCACGTCGAGGCTCACCGTGGTGCTGGCCGGCATCGCCATCACGTCGGTGTTCGGCGCGGGTATGAACACCATCCTCATCGTGAACCCCGACGCCTACGTCGGCTCGTCGGCGTTCCTCGTGGGAGGCCTGGCCGGCGTGCTCATGGACGACCTGCTGTGGCCGGCGGCCTACATCGTGGCAGGCCTGGCCGCAGCGCTGCTCTGCGCGGGCAAGCTCAACATCATGGCGCTCGGCGACGACACGGCGCACGCGCTCGGCATGAACGTGGGCGCGTGCCGCCTCGCCATGCTCGGCCTTGCCGCCGTGCTGGCGGGCGCCGCCGTGAGCTTCGCGGGGCTGCTCGGGTTCGTGGGGCTCATCATCCCGCACCTCGTGCGGTTCTTCGTCGGGCACGACAACCGCTTGGTGATGCCGCTGTCGGCCGTGGCGGGCGCGGCGTTCGTCGTCGTGTGCGATCTGCTGTCGCGCGTGCTGTTCGCGCCGTACGAGGTGCCGGTGGGCATCCTCATGGCGTTCCTCGGCGGCCCCTTCTTCATCTACCTCATCATGAAGAACAGGAGGGGTTCCCTTGACTAGCGCCGACGCAGGGCGCGCCGCGGCCATCGAGGTGCGCGACGTGTCGTTCTCGTACGGCAAGGAGCCGTTCATCGAAGGGCTGAGCGCCGCGTTCCCCCACGGCGCGGTGACGAGCGTCGTGGGGCCGAACGGCTGCGGGAAGTCCACGATGATCAAGCTCGTCGACGGGCTCTTGCGCCCGCAGGCGGGGGAGGTGCGCATCGGCGGCGTGGCCACCCTCTCGCTGAAAGCCAAGGAGCGCGCGCGGCGCGTGGCCGTGCTGGCCCAGGCCAGCCGCCCGCCGGCGATGACGGTGGAGGCGCTCGTGGCGTGCGGGCGCTACCCGTACCAGGCGCGCCAGGGGAGGCTCTCGCGCGAGGATCGCGAGCAGGTGGAGCGCGCGCTCGAGCTGGCCGGCATCGCGCGGTTCCGCGGCTGCGAGCTGCGCCGGCTGTCGGGCGGCGAGCGCCAGCGCGCGTTCATCGCCATGACGCTGGCGCAGGACACCGACCTCATCGTGCTCGACGAGCCCACCACCTACCTCGATATCCGCGCCTGCCACGAGACGATGGAGCTCGTGCGCCGCCTGAACAAGGAGGCGGAGAAGACCATCGTCATGGTCATCCACGACCTCGACCTGGCGCTGCGCTACTCCGACCGCCTGCTCGTCATGGAGCGCGGTCGCGCCACCGCGGCCGGGACGGTGGCGGACGTGCTCGGGACCGGCGCCATCGAGCGCGCCTTCGGCGTGAGCATCCGCCCGCACGCCGCTCCCGAGGGCACGGCGTACACGCTGTTCCCCGCGTGAGCGCAGGGCCTCCCGTTGCGTCTTCTTGGGCGAGCCCCGGCATCCTTCGACTCCGGCGGCTTCGCCGCCTGCGCTTAGGATGACCGGGACCTCGCTTGCATGCGGCGCGGTGGGGCGTCCTACCGCGCCGGCATCTCGAAGCCGGCCAGCGCCTCGTTCACGTAGCCGTTGAACGCCCGCATGGCCTCGAAGCTTTTCCGCAGGGCGCGCCGGCAGGCCTCGTCGTCGGCTGCCGTGGCATCGTCGAGGTGCTGCTCGATCGACCAGCACTTGCACTTCAGGTACGCCGCGGCGGGGCTTTCCGGGTCGTAGCCCTTCGGCACGTTCTTGAGCGGCATGCCGAGGAACTGGAAGCGCTCGGCGAACGCGGGCGCTTCCACGAGGGCGAGAAACGCCTGCGGATCGGCCGCGATCCGGTCGCGCACCAGGCGCGTGGCGTCCTTGAAGTGCGGCGCGAACAGCCCGCCGCCGGCGAACGACCCGCCCGGCGCGAGGTGGAGGTAGTACCCCACGGGGACGGGCGCGCGCCCGGCAGGGGAGATGTGCGCGCGAAACGAGGGGTTGTACGGCGACTTGTCGTCGCTGAACCGCGTGTCGCGGTTGATGCGGAACACGAGGCTCTTGGGGTCGAGGGCCGCCAGCCCCGGCTCCGTTTCGGCGAGGTCGTCGATGCAGCCCTGCACGAGTGCCAGGAAGGCCGCCTGGGCCTGCTTCTTCCGCTTCTCGTTGGCGTGCATCCAGTCGAGGGAGTTGTTTTCGCGCAGGTCGGCCAAGAACTCCAGCATGCACGCGTTCGCGCTAGACATGGGCGGCCCCCTCGCCCGCGTTCGTCACCGCGGCGAAGCTCGCCGTGCCCATGCAGGCCTCCAGCAGCTGCTTCGCGCGCGGGGTGGGGCGGTAGGCCGGCAGCTGGTCGAACAGGCTGGCGTAGCCGTCCAGCTCGTCCATCGCGTCGACGAAGGCGTCCTGCGCGCGCTCCTCCTCGGTGAGCTCGAGGTATTCCAGGTTGCTCGGCGCCAGCCGGTGCGTCGCGATGGCGAAGTCCACGCGGCGCGCGCACGAGCACGTCTCGGACCCGCCGTGCTGGCAGTACGCGCCCAGGAACTCGGCCACGGTCTTGCGGGCGCGCGACAGGCGCTGGCGGTACGCCTCGGGCGTGATGCCCAGCACGTCGGCCGCCGTGCGGCTGTCCACCTTGAACATGGTGCCCAGCACGTAGGCGCAGCGGCTGTCGGCGTCGAGGCACTGCAGCATCACGTTCGTGCACGACAGCTTCAACTCGCGGGCCAGCATGCCGCGATCCACGCCCTCGGACAGGTCGGGCACGTCGTGCGCGCGCTCGTCGACGATGTCGGCCCCGTACATCTCGAAGCTGAAGGGAGCGTGCGCGAACTGGTGCGTGCGGCAGTCCTTGAGGTGGTTCACGGCGATGCGGTACACCCAGGTGGAAAACGCGCTTTCCTTGCGGAACGTCGAGAGGCGGGTCATGATCTTGACCGCGATCTCCTGGGTGGCGTCCTCGGCGTCGTGCACGGTGCCCAAGAACCTCAGCGCGAGGTTGAACACGAGGCCGCTCGTGGAGGCAAGCAGCTCTTCGAGCGCCTGGCTATCGCCGGCGATAGCCTTGTCCACCAGGTCGAACGTGGGTTGGTCGGGAGTTCCAGATTGCATGTATCCGCCTTTCGTCGGGGAAGGAGCGCCTGCGCGTTCCTCGTACACCTTGTTAGACGGCCGTATGCCGGAAGTGTGACGGAAGACGTGGGAAAAACAAGGCGAGCGGGCCGGTAAGCCGGGTTCTGTCGTTGGACGACCATTTATCTCGAACGCCTGTCGCCAGACGCCTCAAGCACGCAACCCGAACGTACGGCGGGCAACCGTGTCGCGTTCCTATTTGCGCTTGCTCCAGATGGGGTTTTCCAAGCCGCGCCGTTGCCGACGCGCTGGTGCGCTCTTACCGCACCGTTTCAGCTTTTCTCCCGCCGCCGAAGCGCCGGGGGAGTCTTCTTTTCTGTGGCACTGTCCGTCGGGTCGCCCCGCCCAGCCGTTAGCTGGCATCTTGCCCTGTGGAGCCCGGACTTTCCTCACACCGAAGTGCGCGATCGTCTGGCCCGCTCGCGTATGGTATTCTAGCAAACCGAACACCTTGCAGGCACGAGAAAGCGCAGGATCGCATGGATACCATCATCACCTTCCGCATGGCCTCGCGCGACGACGCGCCGGACATCCTGCGGCTCACGCGCGGGCTCGCCGCGTTCATGGGCCGCGAAGCCGACGTGACCGCCACGGCCGAGGACCTCGCGCGCACCATGTTCGACGAGGGGGCGGGCGAGGCGCTGCTGGCGGTGCACGCCGACGACGGGGTGGTGGGGTGCGCGGTCTTCTTCACCACGTTCTCCACGTGGAACGGGCTGCGCAACCTCTACCTCGAGGACCTGTTCGTCGACGAGGCGCACCGCGCGGGCGGCGTCGGACGCGCGCTCGTGCGCCGTCTGGCCGCGCTCGCCGAGGAGCGGGGCTGCGGGAAGCTGTCGTGGCATTGCCGCGACACGAACCCGTCGGGCCTCGCGTTCTACGAGCGCCTCGGCGCCGCGCGCATCGACGCGCTTATCGTTCACCGGCTTGAAGGCGAGGCCCTTGCGGCCTGCGCGAAGGAGGTTCGTTCATGACGACGTGCGCGCTCGTGGGAGCGGTCGATTTCAATGCGGAGGATTTCCAGGCCCGTCAGGCGGCCGGGGAGTTCGACTTCGTCATCGCGGTGGACGCGGGCTTCGCCCATCTCGAGGCCATCGGCGCGGTGCCCGACATGGCCGTGGGCGACTTCGACTCGCTCGGCTACGTGCCGAAGTGCCGCCGCGTGTCGCGTCACCCCGTCAAGAAGGACAAGAGCGACATGGAGCTGGCCATCGAGAAGGCGCTGGCCTGGGATCACGACGAGCTGATCGTCTACGGCGCGCTGGGAGGGCGGCTCGACCACACGTTGGCGAACCTGCAGCTGTTCGCGAAGTTCTCGGAGCGCGACGCGTACGTGACGGCCATCGCCGACACCTACGCCGTGCGCCTGCTCACCGGCCCCGACGTGTTCGAGCTGCCGCCGCTTGCCGAGGGCACCGTGTCGGTGTTCTCGGCCAACGACACGGCGCGCGGCGTCATCGAGCGCGGCCTGGCGTACTCGATCGACGACGAGCCGCTGTCGAACCGCACCTCGCGCGGCCTGTCGAACGAGCTGACCGGCGAGGAGGCGACGGTAGCCGTCGAGGAGGGCACGCTGTACGTGTTCTACCCGCTGGCGTAACGCGCGGTCGCTGCGGGTGCGTCTGCAAGGCGCCGGCAGCAGGATGCCGGGCTGTGTTCCCGAGTTATGCACCCCTCTGGCACGGAAGGGCCCCGAAAAACGTCCGGTTCCCGAGTTATGCACCTTTTCGCGAACGTCTTCGGCGAAAGGGTGAGATGTTGCACGCTTCCCACCTGCTCTTTTGGAAACATGCGCGGAGGAGGCCATGCCCGAAGCCTCCCAAAAGCCTGCCGTGAGGGTGCATAACTCGGGAACTCGGCCGCGGACTCCCCCGACCGCGCTCCACGCGCCCGCTCCTCGGCCCGCTCCACGCGCCCCTCCATCGCGCACGCCCTCGCGGCCCCTCGCCGATTGCGCTCCGCATCCGCGCGCGCGTCGGGTATACTGCCCTCGTACCTTTTCATACCGGGGAGCTTGCAGCCGCATCGCGGCCGGGCAGGCTGAGAGGAAGCGCCGAATCACGCTTCGACCCGAGGAACCTGACATGGGTAATGCCAACGAAGGGAGTTCTATGACGCAGATCGATGCGGCGCGCGCGGGCACGGTCACCCGCGAAATGGCCATCGTGGCCGAGAAGGAAGGCCGCGACCCTGAGTTCGTCCGCGAGGGCGTGGCGGCGGGACGCATCGCCATCCCCGCGAACGTCCACCATGCGAGCCTGTCGCCCGAGGGCGTGGGCGGCGGCCTGCGCACGAAGGTGAACGTGAACCTGGGCATCTCGGGCGACGTCGCCGACGAGGCCGAGGAGTGGAAGAAGGTGGACGTGGCGCTGGAGCTGGGCGCCGAGGCCATCATGGATCTGTCGAACACCGGCAAGACGCACGCGTTCCGCAGCGCGCTCATCGAGAAGTCGCCGGCGATGATCGGCACCGTGCCCCTGTACGATGCGATCGGCTACCTGGAGAAGCCGCTCGTAACCATCACGGTGGAGGACTTCCTCGACGTGGTGCGCGCGCACGCCGAGGACGGCGTGGACTTCGTCACCATCCACGCCGGCATGAACCGGCGCACCATCGAGTCGTTTCGCGAGACGGGCCGCCTCACGAACATCGTGAGCCGCGGCGGGTCGCTCATCTTTGCGTGGATGGAGGCCACCGGCAACGAGAACCCCTTCTACGAGTTCTACGACGAGGTGCTGGCCATCCTGCACGAGCACGACGTGACCATCAGCCTGGGCGACGCCATGCGGCCCGGCTCCACCTACGACGCGTCGGACGCGGGGCAGATCGCCGAGCTCATCGAGATCGGCAAGCTCACGAAGCGCGCATGGGATGCGGGCGTGCAGGTGATGGTGGAAGGGCCGGGGCACATGGCCCTCGACGAGATCGCCGCCAACATGAAGCTGGAGAAGCGCCTGTGCCACGACGCCCCCTTCTACGTGCTGGGGCCGCTCGTCACCGACATCGCGCCGGGCTACGACCACATCACGGCCGCCATCGGCGGCGCGGTGGCTGCGGCTTCGGGTGCCGACTTCCTGTGCTACGTCACGCCGGCCGAGCACCTGCGCCTGCCCGACGCCGCCGACGTGCGCGAGGGCCTCGTGGCCACGAAGATCGCCGCGCACGCGGCCGACATCGCGCGCGGGCTGCCCGGCGCGCGCGACCGCGACAACCGCATGAGCGACGCGCGCCGCCGCGTGGACTGGGAGGGCATGTTCGCCGAGGCGCTCGACCCCGTCAAGGCGCGCCGCTACTTCGAGAGCGCCCCGCCCTCGACCGACGGCACCTGCACCATGTGCGGCGAGATGTGCGCCATGCGCACGGTGAACAACATCATGGACGGCCTGACGGTCGACCTCGGGAAGGAGTAACCTATGGAACCGTTCGCTTTGCAGCGCGCGCTCGACAACGTGCGCGCGACGGCGCCGCTCGTGCACAACATCACGAACTACGTGACGGTGAACGACTGCGCGAACGCGCTGTTGGCCATCGGCGCGAGCCCTATCATGAGCGACGAGCCCGCCGACGTGGAGGACATCGCGTCCATCTGCGGCGGCCTCACGCTCAACATCGGCACGCTGAACGAGCGCTCCATCCAGGGCATGTTCGCGGCCGGCGAGCGCGCGAGCGAGCTGGGCCACCCCATCGTGCTCGACCCGGTGGGCGCGGGCGCATCGGTCTTGCGCACGCGCACGGCGGGCGACCTGCTGGACAAGCTGGCCGTGTCCGTCATCCGCGGCAACATGTCGGAGGTGAAGGCGCTCGCCGGCGGGTCGGCGGCCACGCGCGGCGTGGACGTGTGCCCCGACGATGCGGTGTGCGAGGACAACCTGGCGGCCGGCGCGGCATTCGCACGCGCCTTCGCGGCGAAGACGGGCGCGGTGGTGGCCATCACGGGCGCCATCGACATCGTGGCCGACGCCGAGCGCGCCTACGCCGTCCGCAACGGCAGCCCCCTCATGGGCCGCATCACGGGCGCCGGCTGCATGCTGTCGTGCGTGTGCACGGCGTTCGCGGTGGCGAACCCGGGCGCGACGCTCGACGCCATGGCCGCCGCCGTCGCCGGCATGGGGCTGGCGGGCCAGGTCGCCCAGAACCGCATGAGCGGCTACGACGGCAACGGGTCGTTCCGCACTTACCTGCTCGACGCGCTGTACAACCTCGACGGCGCCGCGCTCGAAGCGGGCGCGAAGGTGGAGCAGCTGGCGTAGCCGGCGGAAGCGAAGGGAGAGCCGATGTACCCACGGGAGAACCTGCGCCGCGCGATGGCGCTGTACGCGGTCACCGACCGCACGTGGCTGGGGGAGCGCACGCTGTCCGCCTGCGTCGAGGAGGCGCTGGCGGGCGGTGCGACGTTCCTGCAGCTGCGCGAGAAGGACGCGCCCCAGGCCGAGGTGGTGCTGCGGGCCCGCGCGCTGGCCCCGCTCGCCCGCGCGGCGGGCGTGCCGTTCGTCGTGAACGACGACGTGGAGGCCGCGGCGCGAGCGGGCGCCGACGGCGTGCATGTGGGCCAGGACGACGCCGCGTGCGCCGACGCACGCGCGAAGCTCGGGCCGGACGCCATCGTGGGCGTGTCGGTGCAGACCGTGGAGCGGGCGCTGGCCGCCCAGGCCGCCGGGGCCGACTACCTGGGCGTGGGGGCCGTGTTCGGCACGCCGACGAAGCCGGACGCCGCCGACGTGGGAACGGACGGCTTGCGCGCCATCTGCGCGGCGGTCGACGTTCCCGTGGTGGCCATCGGCGGCCTGAACGAGCAGACTGTCCCCGCGCTCGCGGGCACGGGCGCCGACGGGGCGGCCGTGGTGTCGGCCATCTTCGCGGCCGACGATATCGAAGCCCGAACGCGCCGGTTGCGTGCGGCGGTGCAGGCGGCGCTCGGCGCGTAGCCGCGCCGCCGCCCGAGGAAAGGACAACGACATGGAAGCAGTGCTCAGCATCGCCGGATCGGATTCCAGCGGCGGCGCGGGAATCCAGGCCGACATCAAGACCATCGCCGCGCATCGCCTGTTCGCCGAAACGGCCCTCACGGCCCTCACGGCTCAGAACACCCTCGGCGTGACCGGCGTGCTCGACGTCGACCCTGCGTTCGTGACGGCTCAGATCGATGCCGTGTTCGAGGACATCCGCCCCGCCGCCGTGAAGGTGGGCATGGTGTCGTCGGCCGCCATCATCGAGGCCATCGCCGACGCGCTCGAGCGCCACGGGGCGACCAACATCGTGGTCGACCCCGTCATGGTGGCCACGAGCGGCGCGCGCCTCATCAGCGAGGACGCCGTCGAGGCCCTGAAGGCGCGCCTGCTGCCGCTCGCGGACGTGGTCACACCGAACATGCCCGAGGCGGAGGTGCTGTGCGGGTTCGCCGTGAACGACGACGCGTCCATGGAGCGCGCCGCCGACGAGCTGGCCGAGCGGGTGCGGGGCGCCGCGCTCGTGAAGGGCGGCCACGGCGTCGAGCGCGCCGACGACGTACTGGTGTCCGACGCGGACGCCCCGGCCTTCTGGCTGCGCGCCCCGCGCATCGACACCGAGAACACCCACGGCACGGGCTGCACGCTCTCGTCCGCCATCGCCTGCGGGCTCGCGCAGGGCCTGCCGATGGAGGCGGCGGTGCGCGCCGCGAAGGACTACGTCCACGGCGCCCTCGCCTCGGGCCTCGACCTGGGACGGGGCAACGGCCCCCTGGACCATATGTGGGAGCGCTGCGACTGAGCGTCGTTCGCCGGTGCAAGCGGGAGGGCAGGGGGTGGCATGCCGCATGGGACGCGATAAGGCTGTTCGCGCATACGGGGGAAGGGTGGCGGCGGGCGTGCTCGTCGCCTGCTTCGCGCTGGTCGCGGCCGTGGTGCTCGCGCAGGTTCTCCCGTTCGGCAACGCGCAGGAGACGCAGGTCGAGCCGGTCCGGTTCTCGATCGTGTCGGGCGACGAGGGTGCCTTGGACGCGAACCCGAACACGGTGGGCTCCATCGCGGTCGAGGGGCGTTTCGACTCCCCGTTGCGTGCCGGCGACCAGCTGTTCTTCTTCGTGGAGAACCTCGAGGTCCGGTTTCTTCTCAACGGATCCGAGGTCTACGCGTTCGGCGCGCCCGAAGACCACCCCGCGACGTTCTTCTCGTCGGGGTCGGGTTGGGGCCGCTTCGTCGTGCCGCGCGACGTGTCGGGCGACGACGTGTGGACCGTCGAGCTGTCGAATGCGTATTCGAACAACTACCTGCAGGCCTACCGGGACTTCTTCGACACCGTGGTGGTGGGCGACAGCGGCGCCCTGGCCCGATCGGTGTTCTTCGAGCACTGGCTCCCCATCGTGGCGAGCCTGTTCATGCTCTTCGCCAGCATGCTGCTGCTGGCGGCGTCCCTCATGCTGACGATGCGCGGCATCGGGGTTCATGCGTCGGTGTTCTTTCTGGCGGGCTTCACCGTCAGCGTCGGCGTCATGTTCCTGCTGACCCCTCGGTTCAGCACGCTGCTCGTCGGCAACAGCGTGCTGGTCATGTTCCTGGAGATCGTCACGGCGATCGCCTCGCTCGTGTTCGCCGTGCTCTACCTCGGCTCCTTCATGGAGGGCAGGCCGCGACGCGTGAACGATGCGCTGCTGGCAGTCGTGGCCCTGTTCTCGCTCGCCTACGCGATCGCCCAGGCGGCGGGGCTCACGGACGCCTACGCGTTCCGAACGCCGCTGATGGTCCTCGTGGGCGCCTCGTCGGTGGTCGCGGCCCTGAACGTGGGGTACGCGATACGGACGTCGCACGGGGGCCCGATGGGCTTTCTCGTGGTGCCCGGCCTGCTCTTCCTCGGGTTTCTGGGCGCGGAGATAGCGAATTACCAGTTCGAGTTCTTCGAGGAGAAGGCCCTGCTGCTCTGCGGGCTCGCGCTGATACTGGTTTCCCAGTTCGTCCACGCCATCCGCTACATCGAGGCCGCGCTCCTGCAGGCGCGCCGGGTGATCGAGCTCGAGCAGGAGCTCACCCAGGGCAGGATATCCCTCATGCTGTCCCAGATCCAGCCGCACTTCCTCTTCAACTCGCTCGCCGTCATCAAGAGCCTGTGCCAGACGGATGCGAAACGGGCGGAGCGCGCGGTTGATTGCTTCTCCGAGTTCTTGCGCGGCGATCTGAACTCGTTGACGAACGCGGGGACCATCCCGTTCGAGCAGGAGCTTTCGCACGTGCGCAGCTACGTCGAGCTCGAGCGCATGCGATTCGGCGACAGGCTCCGCATCGTGTGGGATACGCCCGTCGTCGATTTCCGCGTGCCGCCGCTCACCGTCCAGCCTATCGTGGAGAACGCGGTTCGCCACGGCGTGATGGGGCGGCGGGAGGGCGGAACCGTGCGCATCGGCACGCGGGAGGAGGGCGCGGCGTATGTGATCACGGTGGAGGACGACGGGCTCGGGTTCGATCCCGACGCGGTGCCCCATGATGGACGTGCGCATGTGGGCATCGGCAACGTTCGCCTGCGGCTTGAAGGCCAGTGCGGCGGACGCGTGGCGGTGACGAGCGTCGTCGGCGGCGGGACGGCGGTGGCGATGACGATTCCGAAACGGGGCGATGGATGAAATGCTTTGCGGTCGATGACGAGCCGATCGTGCTCGCGCTGCTCGAAAGGACCATTCGGGAAGCGGCGCCCGGCTGCGAGGTGCGCTCGTTCGGAAGCGCTCGCGACGCGCTCGACGCCGCTGCGGCCGGCGAGCGTCCCGACGTGGCGTTCCTCGACATCGCGATGTTCGACATGACGGGGCTCGAGCTGGCGAAGGCGCTGCGAGAGCACGCTCCCGACACGAAGGTCGTGTTCGTGACGGGCTACTCCGACTACGCTCTGGAAGCCTTCAACGTGCACGCGCGGGGCTACGTCCTCAAGCCGGTGACCGTGGAGAAGGTGCGGGTCGAGCTGGAGGGCATCGGGGAGCGGGGCTTGCCGTGCGATCCGGTGCTGCGCGTGCAGACGTTCGGCCATTTCGACGTGTTCGCGAACGGGGAGCCGGTGCGCTTCTCGCACGCGAAAACCAAGGAGCTGTTCGCGTTCCTCGTGGACCGTCGGGGCTCGTCGGTGAACACGGGCGAGCTTTGCGCGACGCTGTGGGAGGATCGTCCGGACGGCCCGTCGGTGCGCAGCTACGCGCGCACGGTGGTCTCCGACCTGGCCCGCGCGCTGCGCGACGCGGGCGCCGAAGACGTGCTGGTCAAGCGGCGCAACAGCTTCTCGATCGACTGCGCGCTCGTCGACTGCGACCTGTACCGGTTCCTCGAGGGGGAGCGTGCGGCCGTGCGCTCCTACCGGGGCCAGTACATGGCCCAGTACAGCTGGGCGGAGCTGACCTTGGGGGAGCTGGAGCGGCTTTCGTAGGTTTGCGGTTCCTTTGCGCTCGCTCCGCTACGATGTGCCTTCCCGATTGCGGGAGGACGCATCGTGCGGAAGGAAGCTTACGAAATCAATTCAGACGAAGTTCATCGCGCTCATACTGGGCTGCACGCTCCTGTGCGCCGCGGTGATCGGCGGTGCCGGCATCCTCAACGCGAACGGCGTGGTGGATGCCGATTCCTCCCGCATCATGAACCTGATGTGCGAGGAGAAGGCCGAGAGCATCGACGCGATCCTCTCGCGCATCGAGCAATCGGTCGAAACGCTGGCCCTGTACGCGACGGACGAGCTGGACGACGTCTCGCGCTTGCGGACCGATCCCGCATACGTGGAGGACCTCACCGCGCGCATCCAGGCGGTGGCCGTAAACGCCGGGCGCAGCACCGACGGTTCCCTGGCGGTGTACGTGCGCTTCAACCCGAATCTCGCAGGGCCGACGGCGGGCCTGTTCTGGAGCAGGGCGACCCAGGACGGGAGCTTCCAGCCGCAGGCGCCCACCGACCTGTCTCGGTACGGCTCCGACGATCTCGAGCACGTCGGCTGGTACTACCTGCCGGTGCAGAGCGGCAAGCCGATCTGGCTCGCCCCGTACTTCAACAAGAACCTCGGCGTCGAGATGCTGTCGTACGTCATCCCCCTCTACGCGGACGGCGAGACGGTGGGCGTCGTGGGGATGGACGTGGATTTCAGCGTCATCGAGGACATGGTGACGAGCACCCACGTGTACGAGAGCGGCTACGCGTTCCTCACCGACGGTGAGGCGAACGTCATCTTCCATCGGGAGCTCCAGGAGGGCACGCCCATGGGCGATCTGGAGGAAAGCCTCGTTCCGGTTGCCGAGGAGCTGCAGCGTGGCGGGAACGGGTCGTACCTGTTCCCCTATACCTGGCGCGGCGTCGAGAAGCGCATGGCGCTGTGCAGCCTGAGCAACGGGATGAGGCTCGCCATCACGGCTCCGACGGCGGAGATCGATGCGGCCAAGAACAACCTGATCGCGCAAATCGTCTTCTTCACGACGGCGAACGCGGCGCTCTCGGTCGTCCTCGCCGTGGCGCTGTCGCGCAGGATCGTCAGGCCGTTGAAGGAGCTCAACGTGGCCGCCCGGCAGGTGGCGGAGGGCGATTTGTCCGTCGAGCTGTCCAGCAGGACGAACGACGAGGTGGGCACGCTGGCGCTGAGCTTCCAGCAGACGGTGAACCATCTGCGCACCTACATCGACTACATCAACGGGCTCGCCTACCGCGACGGCCTCACCGGGGTGAAGAACAAGACCGCCTACCAGGATGCCGTGAAGCGCCTCGAGGAGGCCATCAAGGCCGGGAAGCCGGAATTCGGGGTCATCGTGTTCGACATCAACGGGTTGAAGCAGGTGAACGACACGTTCGGGCACGATTTCGGCGATATGCTGATCATCGACGCCTGCAGGGTCATCTGCAAGGTGTTCAAGCGAAGCCCCGTGTACCGCATCGGGGGAGACGAGTTCACGGTGATCCTCGAGCATGCGGACTTGGAGCATTGCATCGATCTCCTCGAGGGATTCGAGCGCGAGCTGGAGGAGAGCAACCGGTACGCCCATCCCGAGCGCAGGGTTTCGATCGCGCGGGGCATCGCCGTGTACGAAGAGCAGGTGGACCTCGCCTTCGTCGGCGTGTTCAAGCGCGCCGACGAGGCGATGTACCGCAACAAGGCCGCGATGAAGCGGCGCGAGGACGGGGGAGGCGCCTGATGCGCGCCGCATCGGGCGGTTGCGCGCCTAGCGCTCGAACACGCACGTCCCGCCCATGAACGTGGCCAGCACCTTCGTCTTCTGGATGTCGTCGGCGTCGCATGCCAGCAGGTTGCGGTCGAGCACGGCGAGGTCGGCCAGCTTGCCCACCTCGAGCGTGCCCAGCTCGCGCCGGCGGCCCGCCGCCGCGGCGCTGCCCTGCGTGTAGGCGCGCAGGGCCTCCGCCATACGCACGCGCTCGTCGGGCAGCCACCCGCCCGCGGGCTCGTGGGTGCCGGGATCCCGGCGGCTCACGGCGCTGTACAGCACGTCCATCGAGTTCACGTCCACCACGGGCGAGTCCGTTCCGAACGCGAGCACCGTGGAGCGGTCGAGCAGCGTGCGGAACGGCCACATGAAGCGGACGCGCTCGGGGCCGAGGTCGCGCTCGGGGCCGCCCGGGTCGAGCGTCATGTGCGGCGGCTGCACGGCGGCCACCACCTGCAGCTCGGCGAGGCGGTCGAGGTCTTCGGGCAGGAAGTTCTCGAGGTGTTCGAGGCAGTTGCGGCGCCCCTCGGGCAGCGGCCCGAACTTCGCGCGCGCCTCCTCGAAGATGTCGAGCGCGGCGTGGATGGCCGCGTCGCCGATGGTGTGGATGCGCACGGGATAGCCTTGCTCGGCGGCGGCCAGCACGTAGGAGCGCATGACGGCGGCGTCCACCGTGGGGCGGCCGCAGTCGCCTTCGACGCGCGCGTTCGCGTAGGGCTCGGTCACCCAGGCCGTGTGCTGGCTCGACACGCCGTCGAAGAACTGCTTGAAGCCGGGCGCTTGCAGGTACGGCCCCGTGTACCGCGCGCGCATCGTCTCGAAGCGGCACATGTCGTCGAGCAGCGTGGGGAAGAGGTGCACGCGCGCGGTCAGCTCGCCGCGCTCGAGCAGGGCGGCATGCACGTCGTCGCGGATGAAGTCGAGCCCCGGATGCGCCATGAGCGACATGTCGCACACGCTCGTCACGCCGTTCTCGGCCAGGCGGGCGAAGAACCCGCGGTACGCGGATGCCACCTCGTCGTCGGTGAACGATCCCATGATCTGCGGCATCAGCTCCATGGCGGCCGCTTCGCGCACGATGCCGGTCAGCTCGCCCGCTTCGTCGCGGTCGTACGATCCGCCCGCGGGCGGGACGCTGTCGCGCGTGAGTCCCAGCTCGGCCAGCGCCGCGGAGTTGAGCCACAGCGTGTGGGCGTCGCCCGAGTACAGCGCCACGGGGCGGGTGGGGAAGGCCTCGTCGAGCGAGTGCTTCGAGGGCAGCACGGGCGGGTCCCAGCGGTACTCGCGCCATCCCTGCGCCAGCAGCCAGCCGCTCGGGCGCCGCTCGGCGAACGCCTGCATGCGCGCGACGCAGTCGGCCTCGTTCTCGCCGAGGAACATGGTGGCCAGCGGCGAGGCGTACACGGCCGAGTGGAAGAAGTGCAGGTGGGAATCGTGGAAGCCGGGAACCACGAGCGCGTCGCCGAAGTCGCGCACCTCAGGCGCGGGGCCGCCGGCGTTCGTCTCCCGCGCGAAGGCGCGCACGTCCTCGCGCGGCCCGACGGCTGCGATGCGGTCGTCGGCGATGGCGACGGCGGCGGGACGGGCCGTGCCGTCGGTGCCGGTGAACACGTTCCGGCTTTCGATGATCAGGTCGATGCGCATGATGCTCCCTTCCGATGCGGATGCAGGCTTACGGCAGTTCGAAGCGGTACTCGTCGCCGCAGATGGTTTGCTTGATCTTGCCCTCGCACACGAGGTGCACGAGGTGGGCCATCGTCTCGCCCATCGAGAAGAACTTCTGGTCGAGCGGCCATTCGTTCCAGTTCTCGTAGCGCCACTTCGCGTGCGACGATATGGACACGATGTCGTCGTGCCCGGCGGCCACGAGGTCGTAGAGCTCCTGCAGGCGCTCGCCGTGATGCGCGATGAGGAACATGACGCGGTCGCGCAGCTCGGTGTAGGGGGTCCCGTGCGCGGGGAGCACGAGGTCGACGTCGTAGGAGTACATCTTCCCGAGGCTTTCCAGGAACTCCTCCAGGGCGTTGTAGGCGGGGAACCACGACGACACCGACGGCGTGATGCGCTCCAGCACGTGGTCGCCGATGATCATGAGCTTGCGGTCGGGCTCGTACAGGCAGATGTGCCACGGGTCGTGCCCCGGCGTCTCGATCACCTCGAACGTGAAGTCCCCGGCGCGCAGCACGTCGCCTTCGTGCAGGTAGATGAGGTCGGGCTTGCACGTCAGCGGGAGCAGCTCGGCGGACACGTGCAGCCGGTGCTTGCCCTTGCGGAACACGAGCCCGCTTTGCTGGGGCGTCGCCGCCTTCCGCAGCAGCGGGCCGAACACGTTCGCCTGCATCTCCATGAGGTTCTCCACTTCCTTGAACGAGTGGAGGTTCGCGTACACGCGCATGCCGTCGCGGTAGATGCGGTCGAGGTTGCCCGTGTGGTCGGGGTGCGAGTGCGTCAGCACGATCTCGACGCTGTCCCAGGTGCGCCCGAGGGCTTCGAGCGCCTTGTCGAGGGCCTCCTCGCACGCGGGGTGGTTGAAGCCCACGTCGATGATCGTGGTCGTCTCGTCGCCCAGGACGATGTAGGAGTTGAGCGCCTGCAGCGGGTTGTGGGGAAGCGGCACGCGCACGCGGTACAGGCCGGGGCAGATGAGGAGCGGCTCGCCGAACGGCAGCTCGACGGATGCGGCGGCTGTCGGGATGCGGGATGTGCGGTCTTGTTCGTTCTCCATGGGGTTCCTTTTCTCTTCGTTCGCCGCCATTGTACGACAGCGTGCTGGGCGAAGGGGAGAAAGGCGTTGGCGGAGAGGGAGGAAACACAAAGAAAAAGGCCAGCGGATACATCCGCTGGCCTGTCATTTCTTGGTAGCTCCGACCGGATTCGAACCGGCGACCTCCGCCTTGAGAGGGCGGCGTCCTAAACCGCTAGACGACGGAGCCACATAGTGCGCTGTGCAGTATACCGCAAAAATGGCTGGGGTGGAAGGAGTCGAACCCTCACATACGGTACCAGAAACCGCTGTCCTGCCATTAGACGACACCCCATCGGCTAACCGATGTGCTCCTGCTGCTTTCGCAACAGTCGCAAGCGCGAGTTGGTATATTACGGGGTACGCGCCGCTTCGTCAAGCCTTATCGCCAAATTTTTCTGGAAAAGTTGACGGATTCGATGGGAGGGCGGCGGATCGTCGTGCTGGTTTCCGTAGTTTACCAGGTGCTATCGTCATCCAAACCGTCTTCGAAGCCCACGGTTACGTGCATGGCGTCGCAGAAAGGCTTGTTGCGCGACGCGCCGCAGCGGCAGAGCGCATAGCGGTTGCGCAGCTCGTACTCGACGCCGTCGACGCCGACGAGCGGGATGCCGCCGCGCACGTACAACGGCCCGCTCACGCCTTCCTCCGGGTCTTCGAGCAGGGCGATGGAGGGCTCGAACTCCGGCTCGTATATCGCGCCGGTCTCCGAGTCGACGTGCACGAGCCTTCCGGCGGGGCAGTCGGTGGATTCCTTGACGGCCTCTTGCTTCAGGCGCTCGTCGCCCGACAGCTCGGTGAGCGTCCATACGTCGCCGTCCTCGCGATGGCAGAACCGGGCGAACGCGCAGCGGTTGTCGTCGTACAGCGTCACGCCGGGGCCGGGGAAGATGTCGGCGCGCTCCTCGAACGACGCGCGCGAGGCGGTTTCCGTGCCGTGGAAGTTCGCGGCCACGTGCGAGCCGTCGCAGAACGGCGGCGTGCTCGTCTGCCCGCAGCGGCACAGCGCGTACGTTTCCTGCAGCGGGAAGGTGAGCGCCGTGCGGTACTCGCGATGGCCGCCGACGGGCGTGATGACCTCCTGGGTCAGGGGGATGCCGCCGTGCACGAGATACGGCCCGTTGTGGGAGATCGTGATGCTCATGCGCTCGTCGGGGGATTCGACGGCGGCTTCCGGCTGCGCCTGGGCGGTTGCGGAGGGTGGGGTCATGAGGTGCCTCGCTTTCCTGAGGTGGTCGTAGTGCGCGCATCTCAGTATAGGAAGCGAGCCCGCGCTGCGCTGCGCGGGCGGGAAGCCGTCACCGTGCGGTGGCGCGGCCGTCACCCAGCGGCGCGGTCGAGATGCTCGTCGCGCCATCCTTCGACGAAGGCGCGCAGCGCGTCGGGCTCGTTCTCGATGCGCTCGTCGATGACAGCATCGAGCGTTTCTGCCAGCACCTGTCCGACGAGGGGGCCTTGCGGCACGCCGAGCGCGATGACGTCGCGCCCGTCGAGCGCCAGCTTCCCGAGCGAGAACGCCTCGTCGGCCGCCAGCACGTCGGCCAGGATGCGTTCGAGCTCGTCGGCGTCGGCCACGCGGCCGATGCACTGCGGCGCCTGCCCGCGCGCATCCCCGCGCTTGAGGTCGCACAGCGCGGCGAACAGGTCGGTGTCGCCTCCGAGGCGCGTGCACGCGCGCTTCACGGCCTTCGGCGTGAGGTCGATCACGTCGTCGTGGCGTTCGACCAGCACGAGCACGCGCGTCATGAAGGCCGACGACAGCGCGAGGCGCTCCATGACGCCGCGCGCCAGCATGACGCTGATGGCGGCGTGCCCGTAGAAGTGCCC
Source organism: Eggerthella hominis (assembly GCF_014287365.1). Lineage (NCBI taxonomy): Bacteria > Bacillati > Actinomycetota > Coriobacteriia > Eggerthellales > Eggerthellaceae > Eggerthella > Eggerthella hominis. Next base: position 1,254 of record NZ_JACOOA010000005.1, on the reverse strand, counting down.
CGTGCCGTCCTCGTCGGTGAAGAACGCCGCCGGCTTGCCCATGTCGTGGAACAGCGCGGCCCAGCGGGCGAGCGGGTAGGGCGGGACACCGTCCACCACGTGCGCCGTGTGCTCGAGCACGTCGTATATATGGTACGGCGTGCGCTGCTCGAGTCCCTTCATGGCCACGAGCTCGGGCAGCACGGCCGCCAGCACGTCGACGGTGGCGACGAGCGCGCTTCCCGCGTGCGCCCCCAGCAGCAGACGCTGCAGCTCGTGGGTGATGCGCTCGGTGGAGATGCGGGGGAGCAGCCCCTTGTTCGCCAGCATGCCTTCGAAGGTGGCTGGGTCGATGGCGAACCCCAGCTCCGCGGCGAACCGGCAGGCGCGCAGCATGCGCAGGGCGTCTTCCGAGAAGCGGCGCTCGGGGTCGCCCACGGCGCGGATTACGCGCGCTTCGAGGTCGGCGTGGCCGCCGTAGGGGTCGAACAGGCCGCGCGCGGGGTGGTAGGCCAGGGCGTTCATGGTGAAGTCGCGCCGTGCGAGATCCTCGGCGATGGTGCGCACGAAGGACACCTGCTTCGGGTGGCGCGCGTCGGCGTAGGCGCCGTCGCTGCGAAACGTCGTGATCTCGAGTGCCTGCTCGTCCACGATCACCGTGAGCGTGCCGTGCGCCGTCCCCGTCTCGTGCGTGCGATGGCCCCGCGCCTCGAACACCCGCTGCACGTCCTGCCATGGCGCCAGCGTGGCGATGTCGATGTCGGCCGAAGGGCGGTCGAGCAGCGCGTCGCGCACGTAGCCGCCCACCACCCACGATTCGAAGCCGGCCGCCTCGAGCGCGTCGAGGGCCTCGAGGGCGTACGGCGGCAGGGGGATGGTGACGGTCGGGTCGAGGTCGGGCTCGTTCGGCATGGCGCATGCTCCTTTCGTTCGCTCCCTATACTAATATATGCACGCGTTCGCCGCCCCCGCGAAAACAGGACGGTCACGACATCGTCGGCTCAGCGGCACCTGCCGCCTTTCTGCGGCGTGAAACGCCCGCGGAAAAAATTCTCGAGAAACTGGAAAATAGTTCTTGACGGCGGGGTGACGGGCGCGTAATATATCTCCTTGCGCTTCGGGTGGAACCGAAAGCGACGGGGCCCCGGGAGGGGCGCCGCAGAACCTTGAAAACCGGATACTGAGTAGCGAAAGAAGAACAAGCCAAGCAAACGATTCTTGCGAACGGAAACCCGGCCCGAGCGCGCATCCCCGAGACGGGGGGCGGGCGAGGGC